>NZ_LRTK01000035.1 GCF_001636565.1 Frankia sp. EI5c | reverse complement strand
GCGAGACGGTCAAACTGCTGGTCAACGGCCACAGCTACGAATTTCGTGTCCGATCCAGCAACGGTAACGGCGAAGCTGACTACTCCAACACCGCCTCCGCTGTTCCCGGCTCGTAGCTGGTGTGGCGGGCCGTCGCAGAGCGGGCGTGGCGCCGGCCGTGCTTGCTCGGTACCCGACGATGTCGGGCCGGCGGACGGTGAGGGGCACGTCGCGGAAGCGAACATCGAAGTCGAGGTCAGCGAACCACTCCGGTGCCCCTGCGGCCTCCAGGGCGACAGCCACGTTCTTGGCGATCCGGTTATGTCGGAGGGAGGCGCTCGGGACCATAACCGTCCACAATCTCGATATCCCTGGACTGCTCCACTGACAGCGTGTCGTACAGCTCCGCTGTGATCTGCTGGTGCATCCAGGCGGAAGGGATGATCTCCGCGGTCACGACGCACCTCCCAGACTCGGCCCCGGACCGGTACCCCATCCCGAGCCCAGCTCGCCGGCCGGATCAGCCGCGCCGTCCGGACGCGGCTGATCGGACACAGTTACGATGATCCGTCGAATGCCGTGCGCGCGAGGGGATTTCGATTTCGGGATGCTGGACAACGGCGGCCGCGAGGCATCTCCCAGCGCATGATCGAAGATGGGGACCGGGCGCGGATCGCGGCGGCGCTCCCCGGCTACGAGCTCGGTGCCTGGCTGGGGCGGGGGGCGTTCGGGCGGGTCCTGGCTGCCCGGCACCGGGAACTCGATCACAAAATCGCCATCAAGGTCCTGTCTTCCGACCACGATGAAGCCGCCGAACGCAGTCGAACCGAGGCGCGCCTGCTGGCCCGGTTGAAGCATCCCCACATCGTCCAGATCTACGACGCCGTCACTGACGGCGACCTTTATCTGATCGTCATGGAACTGCTCGGCGGAGGCACGCTGAGCCGCCGCCGCGCGGACATGGCCGGGGAGACGGCCTGCGCGGTGGGTCTGGCGGTAGCCGCCGGGCTGTCCTGTGCCCACGCCCGGGGAGTACTGCACCGAGACATCAAACCCGCCAACATCCTGTTCGATACCGCTGGCGTTCCCAAGGTCACCGACTTCGGTATCGCGAAGATTATGGAGGGAGCGGCAGCAACCGCCAGCACGGTTATAGGAACCCCGCTGTACATGGCTCCCGAGCAGTTCGAGGCCGGCCGGCTCGGCCCGGCCGTCGATCTGTACGCGCTGGGTGTGCTGCTCTACCAGTTGTTGACAGGGGCACCGCCGTTCGACCCGGCCCTGTCTGCTCCGGCACTGATGCGCCACCACCTCACGGTTCCTCCACAGCGGCCGGCCGGGGTGCCTGATCCAGTGGCCGAGGCGGTGATGGCATGCCTGGCGAAGGACCCCGCCGACCGGCCCCCGTCCGCGCACGACTTCGCGGTGGAGCTGGCCGGCGCCGCCGCCGCCGCATACGGGCCGGGTTGGACCCTCCGGGCCGGGATCGGGCTGCATCTCGACGAAGACATCCGCGCCGCCTCGGACCAGGCCACCAACCCCCGCCGCCGGAAGACGAATCAGGCCGGTGACCGGGCCGCCCCATCTGACGCCGCCGACCATTCGGCCCTCCCGGCGTCAGATGGTGCCGTCTCGGGTACCGGCCCGCCCGCGCCGCCGCGCGACGGCCGAACGCCCCCATCCGACTCTTCCGGACTCGTGAATTCGCCGTGGGCCCCGGACGGTGACCGGGGCCCACGGGAACCGGAAGTGGGGGAATCCCGGCAGCGAACTGGCCAGCCGGCGAGCGTGACTGGCGCGGGCGGCGCGAACGCGGCTCGACGGAGTCGCGGATCCCGCGGATCCCGCGGATCCCGCGGATCCCGCGGTGGGAGCAGGTCACGACGTTGGCTGAGGTTTCCGCTGCTCGCCGGGGCCGGCCTGGTGATCGCCGTGATCACCACGGTGTTGCTGGTGAGCGGTTCCAAACCGGACAGTCCGCGCTCACCCGCCACCGCCGGCGGCACGACTGGGAACGACCCGAGCGCGACCCCGGCCACGACACCGACCAGCGGGCAGTCCCGGGAGCAGCGGTGGCGGGCTGTTCTCGACGAGCTCACCATCGCGCGGAGCAGGGCCTTCGAGCAGGCGGACGAGGACGCGCTGGAAGCTGCGGACGCACCGGGCAGCCCGGCGCTGGAGGCGGACCGGGCGACCCTCCGCGAGCTGGTCAAGCGGGGAGCGCACTCCTCTCCCGTGCGCATCGAAATCGTGGATCTCGTCATCCTCTCGGAGGGCANGGATGAGACCGTCCTGCGGGTCACCTGGAACGCGGGGGGTTACGACTTTCTCGACGACTCCGGCGAGGTGCTGGCCATCGAGCCGGCGCGGCCGCTGCAGAAAGGTGATCTGACCCTGCGGCGGACGGGGGAAAGCTGGCGGATCGCCGGCCGGGCCCCCGTTGCCGACGTTACTGTCGAATAGTGGCATCCTCCCTGAACTCCGTATCGATTTCGACTGCCAATCAGCGAGGCTGAGAGCAAAAGGCGCCGACCGGGCCCACTCCGCCCCGCGGCGGAAATTGAGGTGCGTACGCGGCCGCGAACTGGCAGCCTCGCAGTCATGGAGATGCCGGCTGGCTTCGAGATCGACGACGATCCCGAGCGGATCGACCGCGACGTGGTCTGGACCGTCCTGTCGACCGAGGTCTACTGGGATCTCTGGCGTGAACGCTCACACGTCGAGGCGCAGCTGGACAGTGCCTGGCGGCTCGTCGGTGCGTACGAGGTCACCACCGGTCGGCAGGTCGGTTTCGCCAGGGCGATCTCGGACGGCGTCTCGTTCGCCTACCTCGCCGACCTGGTGGTGACGGCCGATGCCCGTGGGTGCGGGCTGGGCAAGGCGCTGGTCGCGGCCATGATCGAGGATGGCCCCGGGGCCGAGTTCGAGTGGCTGCTGCACACCAAGGACGCCCACACGCTGTACGAGCGGTTCGGTTTCCGGATCCCCGGGCGCACCGTCATGGAGCGGGGGAGCCCGCGCGAGCCCGACTACGAGGCGGTGCCACGCGCCGATTCCGCGCGGCGATAGCGGTGGGTCTCAGTCCTCGCGGTGGTCGTCCCGCTTCCAGGTCGCGACCGGCTGGTCGGCCCCGCACTCAATCCTGATTTCGAGCTCGCCGGCGGATCCGGTGAACCTGACCTCCGCCTCTCGTCCCGGCCCCGGTCTGGTCCTTTCCACGGCGTAGCCCTGGGCGGGAGTGATTGCGCCGAGGGTTACCCGGCCTCCGGCGCACCGGGCGACGACGGTGCCGCGGATCGTGCCGTGTGCCCAGCTGACGGCGACACTGCGCCGCGAGCTGGACCGGTTGGAGCGGCAGGCGGCGCACCTTGATCGAGTCCGTTCCCTGATCTCGGCGATGCTCGCGGCCTGAGCGGGTCCGGTCTGGCGGCCGCACCGGGCTGATCGCCTACGGCCTACGGAACACCCCGAGCGGGCACCAGCCTTGGTGGATGGGGGCGGGGGNCGCGCGGCTCGCCGTGTCCACGGCCAACGATCTCGCCAGCGCATTGAAGTTTAGGGGGTCAGACTTTAACCGACTGCTTGATCATTAAAGGTTGTGGTGTGCCAGCGGATCCCGCTGGAGTGGGTGTGGCCGGCTATACGCCGAAATCGGCGTAGACGGGCGCGTGGTCGCTCCAGCGTTGGTCGTAGGACGGTGCCCGGTCGACGGCGGTGGTCAGGAGCCGGTCGGCGAGTTGGCCGCTGGAGATCAGGTAGTCGATGCGCCAGCCGGCGTCGGTGTCGAAAGCCCGGCCTCGCCATGACCACCAGGTGTAGGGGCCGGGTCGTTCTCCGGAGAACCGTCGCACCAGATCCACGAAGCCGTCCTCGGTGAACAGCTGGTCGAGCCAGGCGCGTTCCGGGGGGAGGAAACCGGCCTTCTTCAGGTTGCCTTTCCAGTTCTTCAAATCGATTTCGCGGTGGCAGATGTTGAAGTCGCCGCAGACGAGTACGTGCCGGCCGTCGGCGGCCAGCTTCGCCATGCGTTCGCGGATCGCGGCGAGGAAGCGGTACTTCTCGTCCTGCAGAGGTGTGTCCGCCTCACCGGTGTGCACGTACACGGACACGACTGTCAGCAGACCGGGATCGCCCGCCAGGGAGAAGTCCGCCTCCACCCAGCGGCCGGTGCCGGTGAAGTCGCCGAGTCCGGCGCGGACGTCCACGGGAGCCAGCCGGGACAGGACCGCGACCCCGGCCCGGCCCTTGGCCGTCGACGCCTCGTGGAGGATGTGCCAGTCGGGCCCGACCGCGTCCGCCAGGATCGTGTCGTCGGCGCGCACCTCCTGCACGCACAGGATGTCCGGGCGTCTGGCCTCCAGCCAGGCGTCCATTCCGCGACGCCTGGCCGCGCGAATGCCGTTCACATTGACTGTCGCCACCCTGAGCACCGCGCCCCGGCCTCCTCGCCCGTCCGCTTTCCACCATGGAAGCAGGCTGGAAATCCCTGGCCTCGGGCGCGTACCCCCTGTAGGCGCATCGTGACCGGTCGAAGACGTTTCCGCGTCGGCGGGCCGCGGGCTTCGAGGTGGACCGGCCGGGCCGGGAAGGTGACAGGGGCTGGATGCCNTCCTCGATGTAGCGATCTTTCGACCAGGAGTGATGGGATCGGGCTGGTATCGTTCTCCCATGGAAGCGGTTGTCGATCAGGCGGGTCGGATCGTGCTGCCCAAGTCGATCCGCGACGCGTTGGGTCTGCTTCCCGGTACGAAGGTGGATATCTCGCCCTACGGTGCCGGTGTGCAGGTCGTGCCCGCTGGCAGAACCGCGCGCCTGGTCGAGGAGAACGGCGTGCTTGTGTCGGCCGGCAACACGCCTGTCGATGACGACATCCTGTTCGGCCTCATCGACGCCGGTCGTAAATGACCACCGCGGTCGACACGAGTGTCCGACTCGCCGGGCCGGATGCCGCACGCCTGCTCGACGCCCGGTTCGCCGCGCCGCTCGGGCTGAGCGGCCCGCAGGCCCAGCGGGTTCACACGACGTTGAGCCGTCTCGGCGTCGTCGGGGGTGCCGTCTATGACGGCTTGGTGGCCTTGGCCGCGAAGGAGCACGATCTGGCTCTCGCGACGAGAGACGCGCGTGCGCGCGGCACCTATGACGCGGTCGGCGTCAAGGTCATCGTCGTCGCGTGACGCGGTGAGTTCCGCCGAGCCACTGCCGTCCCGGGTGCCCGTTCAGACACCGCTGGAGCGGCTGGAGGCCGGTATCGCGGCGGTTGCCCGGTGGAGCGAGAGCAGGCACATCCGGATGGAGATCGCCCGGCGCTCGGGGTGCGCCCTGCCGCCGAGCGAGCTGCGGCTGCTGGAGTTCTTCGACCTGGTGGAGCCGCTGCGGATTTCCCATGTCGCCGAGTGCCTGCAGATCGACGTCTCCACCGTGTCGATCCAGCTGCGACAGCTCCGGGAAAGGCATCTTGTCGAGGCGATACCCGTCGAGGGAGATCGTCGTGCGGTTCTGATCGCCATCACCGCGGAGGGCCGCGAGACTGTCGGACGGGTGCGCTCCGCCCGGCGCGACCTCCTGTGGACGGTGTTCGCCGAAACCCCCGACGACCAGCTTGAGCAGGTGGCGAGCCTGCTGCTGCGCGTTCAGGAGCACATGCTCGACGGCCTGCGGGCCAAGCTCCGGGCCGGCGGAGACGCGGAGTGCCTCTCCTGATCGCCACCGCGCGGGGCAGATGCTTTGATGGTTCAAAGTATCTCCTCGGGTGGCCCGGCCGGTCGTCGGGCGGCCGGTCTTCAGGGATGGGAGAACCAGCGGATGGCTACGGCAGTGATCACGGGCGGTACCGACGGCATCGGCGCGGGACTCGCCGCGGAGTACCTCCGCCGCGGGTTCGAGGTAGTCGTCATCGGGCGGAACGAACGCAGGGGCGCGGCATTCGCCTCCGCCGGCGAACGCGCCCGGTTCATCCGCGCCGACCTGCGCGGAGTGGCCGAGAACCGCCGCCTGGCCGAACGGCTTTCCGAGCGGTACCCGGCGATCGACGTTCTGGTGCTCGGTGCGCGGTACCACCAGCCGAACCGGGTCGTGACCAGCGACGGGTTCGAAAGCAATTTCGCGCTGTTCTATCTCAGCCGGTTCCTGCTCAGCCACGGCCTGGTCGGCCCGCTGAGCCGGGCCGACAACCCGGTTGTGCTCAACTTCGGCGGCGCCGGCCAGACCGGCCCGGCCCGATGGGACGACATCCAGCTTGAGCACGCCTATCACGGCGTCGGCGCGATGGGGCACGCCGGACATCTCAACGATCTGCTCGGGGTTGACTTCGTCAACACCTACGCCGACGCGGGCATCCGGTACGTCCTGAACCATCCCGGGGTGGTGGCGACGAGTTTCGCCGGGGAGTACGACCGGGTGACCGCGGCGCAGATCGAGCAGCTGAAGGCGATCGGAAAGCCGGTGTCGACCGCCGTCGACCAGATTCTGCCGTTCCTCGAGTCGCCCGGTGAGGAACGGCTGACCGCCGTGATGGAAGGCCGCAGCGTGCCGCTGGAGCCGAATTCCCGGTATCTCGACGACGCCCGCCGGCTGCGCCGCCTCACCGCCGACCTGCTCGCACGGTTCGACCGCAGCCGCGCCCAGTCGGTTTCCAGGTGAACCGCGACCAAGAGAGCGAGGTTGACGTGCGAAGCCTGAGGTCGACGTCCAAGGGCTGAGGTTGATGTTCAGTCGTCGTCGTGATCGTCCAGTTTCCAGGTCATGACGGGCTGGCCGTCGCCGCATTCGATTCTCATCTCGACGTCCCCGGCTGATCCGGTGAATCTGACCTCCGCCTCGCGGGCTGGTCCGCGTTCGGACCTCTGTACGGCGTAGCCCTGGGCCGGNGTGATCGTGGTGAGGGTGACCTGGTCTCCGTCGCACCGGCTGACCGCCGTGCCGCCAGGTGTGCTGAGCGCGCGGGCGGCCATCCCGCCGTTCGCACCCGCACCCGCACCCACGCCCACGCCCACACCGGAACCCGGGGACGGGTCGGCCGCGGACCTCAGCGGCGACGGGGACGAGGAGGTCGTGAGCGGTGCCGGGGAGGTGGACGTCGGGGCGGCGAGGTCCTGAGCGAGCCGTGCCTCGCTGATCACCTCGCCGGTGGGGTCGGTGATACCGTCGCCGATCACGTTGATCGCGGCGAGGCCGACCAGCGTCGCCGCGGCGGCCGCGCTCAGCCAGCCGGCCAGAGCGAGCGCGCCGCGCCGTCCCCTGCCCTCGGCCAGTGCCCTGGTGACCCGCATGCCCNGACTATGCCCCTGGGATGGTTATGGGCTCCCCGCAGCAGGGTTAGGTGACGGTTAAGAACCCCTGGTGGCGGGTCCGTCCGGGGTACTTTGGCCGCTGTGGCCCGGCTTCTGCTGATCGAGGATGATCCGGCGATCTCCCGCCTGCTGCTGCGCGCGCTCCGGGACGCCGGTCACGCGGTCGCGGTGGCCGGGACGGCCATGGCTGGCCTGCGCGGGACCCTCGACGACCGGCCGGATCTCGTCGTCCTCGACCTCGGCCTGCCCGACCTCGACGGGCTGGAACTGCTGCGGATGCTGCGGGCCGTCAGCCGCGTCCCCGTCATCATCGCGACGGCGCGCGACGACGAGGGGGAGATCGTCCGGGGCCTGGACGCCGGTGCCGACGACTACCTGGTCAAACCGTTCACGGCCGCGCAGCTCGACGCGCGGGTGCGCGCCGTGCTGCGACGCGGCGGCGACGGGGCAGGCACCGACCCCACGGTGACGGTGGGTGAGCTGCGGGTCGACCCGCGGGCGCGGCGGGCCGTGCTGGCCGGTGCGGAGCTCGATCTGACGCCGCGCGAGTTCGACCTGCTGCACCATCTCGCCGTGCACGCCGACGAGGTGGTGAGTAAACGCAGCCTGCTGACCGAGGTGTGGCGGGTGCCGTACGGCGGCGCGGACAAGACGGTGGACGTCCACCTCTCCTGGCTGCGCCGCAAGCTCGGGGAGACGGCGCAGGCGCCGCGGTACCTGCACACCGTGCGCGGGGTCGGCGTCCGGCTGAGCGCCCCGCCGCCCGCGGCTGGGTCTCCGCCCGCGGCTGGGTCTCCGCCCGCGGCTGGGCCTCCGCCCGTGGCTGGGCCGCCGGGATGAGATGGCGGCTGTCGCTGCTGGTCGCGTCGACCACCTGCCTGGTGCTGGTGGCGTTCCTGGTGCCGCTCGCGCTGCTGCTGCGGACCGTCGCCGAGGACAGGGCGATCGCCTCGGCTGACGCGGCCATCCGCGGCGTCGTCTCACTCGTCGGCACCGCCGACCCGGGCACGCTGCGTGTCGGGGTGGAGCAGGTCGCCGCCTCCTCCGACCGTGCGATCACCGTGTACCTGGCCGACGGGACGGTGCTCGGCCGGCCGGCCCCGCGGACCGACGCGGTGGAGCTGGCGGCGCGGGGCCGGAGCCTGAGCGTGGAGCGCGCGGACGGGCGGGAGATCGTCGTCGCCGTGCTGGGTCGGGCCGAGGGGACGGCGGTGATCCGCACCTTCGTTCCGGCGGCGGAGTTCACCGGGGGTGTGCACCGGGCGTGGCTTGTGCTGGCGGGGCTCGCCGTCGTGGTGATCGCGGTGGCGCTGGCGGTCGCTGACCGGCTGGCGCGTTCGCTGGTCGCACCGATCGCGCAGCTGTCCGAGGTGTCGCACCAGTTGGCTGGAGCGCAGCTGTCCGCCCGCGCGGAACCGGCCGGGCCGCCCGAGTTGCGCGACGTCGCGCACGCGCTCAACCATCTGGCCGGTCGCATCCAGGACCTGCTGCGGGACGAGCGCGAGCGGGTCGCGGACCTCTCGCACCGCCTGCGCACCCCGCTGACCGCGCTGCGACTGGAGGCCGAGGCGCTCTCCGATCCGCGGGATGCCGCGCGGGTCACGGCGGCCGCCGACGGTGTGGAGAACGCGGTGACGGAGATCATCCGGCAGGCTCGCCGCAACGAGACCGCCGCGGGTGACGTCGGATCGGCCGGTGCCGGTGCCGGTGCCGGTGCCGGTGCCGGTGCCGGTGCCAGTGCCGGTGGTCGCGGCGGTGCCGGTGGTCGTGGCGGTGGCGCTGGTCGTGGCGGTGGCGCGGAGCCCGGGTGTGACGCGGCGCAGGTGGTGCGGGCGCGGGTCGCGTTCTGGTCGGTGCTCGCTGAGGACACCGGACGTCCCCTGTCCGTCGACGTGAGCGATCTGCCGGCGCCCGTGCGACTCGACGCCGACACCCTCACCGCCGCTGTGGACGCCCTGCTGGGCAACGTGTTCGCGCACACCCCCGAGGGGACCGCGTTCGCCGTGGTACTCCACCGGCGCGAGGACGGCGGAGCCGATCTCACCGTCGCCGACGACGGGCCGGGGCTGCCGGAGGGTGCCGCCCGTCGGGGCGAGTCGCGGGCGGACTCCACCGGCCTCGGTCTCGACATCGCCCGCCGCGCCGCCGAGGCCAGCGGCGGCCGGTTCGATACCGGCGGCACCGGCGGCACCGGCGGCACCGTGATCACCCTCGCGCTCGGCCCGCCTTAACGACCCCTTAGCCTCCGGGAAGCGCGGGCCTAGCGTGATCGGCGCGAACCTCAGTGCCAGGCGAAACGCGCCGCACGGCACCGCGACCAGGCGGACTGCCCGTCCAGTGCGGCCACCGTCCGGTACGGCACACAGGAGGTTCACATGACCAGCAGGAGCAGCTTCCGTCCGTCCGCTCGACAGGTGCGTGAGCGCCTGCGGACCCGTCGTGCGGCGGTGATCATCAGCGCGGGCGCGCTCGCCGCTGTCGTGGCCGCGGCGACCGGTACCGCACTCGCATCCGGTGGCGATGGCTCGGGTTCGGCTGTCCCGGTACGGGCCGATGCCGTCACCACTCCGCTGGTCGCCCCGGCCACGCCGTCCAGTGGCGGCATCGGTCCGGGGTCCGCTGGTGGCGGCGGCGGGGCGGAACGGATGAGCGCCGAGCATGCGGGTGCCATCGCGCTGCGGGAGGCCGGCGGCGGGAGTGTCACCGCCGTCGAGCNGGAGATCGAGCACGGGGCCGAGCTCTGGAAGGTCGACGTCCTCCGGGACGGCACGCGCCACCGGTTCGAGGTGGACGCCCTGACCGGCCAGGCGCGCCGCGTCGGGGACGACCGTGGCCGGGCCGGCAACGGCCACGGGGCCGACGACCGACCTGGCGACGACCGGCGGGGCCGCTCCGGCGACAACGGCTGACCCGTGGGACGCGCTGCCCCGGCCGCCGTGTTCGCGGTGCGGGCCCGGCGCGTTGGCCCGGTGCGTCAGATGCCGGTGATCGCCGCGGGCGCCCGCTCGGCACGGCTGAGCGTGCGCAGGACGGCGGTGGGTCCGTGGCGGTGCGCCGCCAGGCGGGTCAGCAGCCCGAGCACGATCTCGGTCGCCTCGGTGGGCAGCTCCGGCGTCGGAATGCCCACACTGGCCGCGAGATCGTCCGAATGCACGGCGATCTCGAGGATCCGGGTGACCAGGAAATCGTCGAGGGACAGGACCGAAGACGCCCAGCGGACGAGTCGTCCGGCGGGCTCGGCCGGGAGCAGGTCGCGCGTCGTCCGGATGGCGGCCTCGACCTGGGCTGCCAGCGCGTCCGGGCCGCCGGCGGCAAACTCCACGCTGAGGTTGCGGATGCCCACGTTGAGGGCGTCGTCCAGGGGGGTGCCGATCCACGCCGCCGCGGCATAGCGGTCGAACAAGGCGATGGGATTCTCCTCCGGGGCCTACTCCGCGAGCAGCGGGGGAACGTTGGTGACCTGCCAGGCAAGGTGTCCGGACAGCCCGTTGACCGGGAATTCCGCCAACGCACTCGCTGCGTTCCAGGATGCGGCGATCGCTGGATCGCGCAGCAGTGCGGGAAGCGATGCGGCGACGTCCAGAAAAAGGTTCCTGACTGACGTCATGGTGCGTATCTTCCCGCGGTGGCACCGCGCCGGCACGCACCTGCTCACCCGCCCGTCGCATCCACCCGCGGCGGCCCGTGCCCGGGACCGGGCAGTGGCCGGAAGACCAGCCGACTGGCTGACGGTGCCGCGCGAACGGGAATCTGTACGGCATGACTACGACGCTGATAACCGGAGCGAACAAGGGCCTCGGTTTCGAGACCGCCCGACGGCTCGTCGCCGCGGGGCACATCGTTTACGTCGGCAGCCGGGACCTGGCCCGCGGGCGCCGTGCCGCCGAGCGGCTGGGCGCGCGGCTGGTGCTCATCGACGTCACCGACGACGACTCCGTGGCGGCCGCGGCGAAGGCGGTCGAGGCGGCGGGCGGGCTGGATGTCCTGATCAACAACGCGGGTGTCGAGGGGAGGAGCGCGAACGCCGGGGTGCTGGGCGCGGCCGAGACGACGGCCGATGCCATGCGGGCGGTGTTCGAGACGAACGTGTTCGGCCTGGTGCGGGTCACCCATGCCTTCCTGCCTTTGCTGCGCAGCTCCGCCGCCCCGGTCATCGTGAACGTGAGCAGTGGTCTGGCCTCGATCACGCGGGTCGCCGCGCCAGGAACTCCGACCTATTCCTACCCCGGAGTCGCTTACCCGGCGTCAAAGGCCGCGGTCAACATGGTCACGGTGCAGTACGCCAAGGCGTTCCCGGCCTTCCGGGTCAACGCCGTCGAGCCGGGTTACACCGCCACCGACCTCAACGGAAACACGGGAACACAGACGGTCGAGGAAGGCGCCGAGATCATTGTCCGGATGGCGCAGATCGGCCCGGACGGCCCGACCGGCGGCTACTTCGACGCGGCGGGGACCCTTCCCTGGTAGTTCCCCGGCGGGTGCCCTGCCCTGCCCCATTCAGTCCTTCCCCCGGCCCCCGGCCGTCGGCCCCCGGCCCCCGGCCGTCGGTCGGTCAGGGTCCGATCTGCTGCTTGAAGGGGTCGTACTCGGCGAGGAGCCGCTCCAACCGGGCCTGGTCGACCCGGCTGATGACGGCGGACGCCTCCTGCTGGTCGCGGACGCATTTGGAGAGCGTGAATGTCGACGTGACGATGTACAGCATGCCCAGCAGCAGAAAGCCGCGTATCCAGGCGCTCCCCGGGAGATGGGCGATCGCGTAGGCGACGGCGATCACCGAGATACCGAAGGAGAGGGCGGCCTGCACCATGAACGCGGTCGTCGTTCTGGAGACGGGGGGCTTGGCGGTGGTCATGAATTCAGTTTCTGGCCCTCCGCCTGAGGTGGCCTGAGCGATCGTACTCATCTTCCGTCAGCGGGTCTGCCGCTCTCCCGCGGGTCTGCCGCTCTCCCGTGGGCAGGCCCGCCGTGGGTCGGGCCCGTCGTGCCGCCACGGTCGAGTGCCGGGCCGCGGCTCGGCTACTCGTTGTGGTACGAATCTGGACTTTCTGCAACACTTGCCGGGTGCGAGTGCCGCGGGGTTCGGGTCGGTTCCGCGGCCCGGACGGCGTGCGCGGCGCGTTGTGGCGGTCGCTCGCGGTCTTCCGGCTGGTGGCGGTCGGCTACGCGGTCGCGACGGTCGGGCGTGACCTCGGGCAGACGGCGCATCCGGTTTACGGCGTCGTCTGGTTCGGTGTGCTGGTGGTCTGGTCGGCCGTCATGACGGTGGTCGCGCCAGCCGCCGACGTCCGGTCGCCTCGGCTGCGCGATTGCCTGGTCGTGGTGGACGTCGTGGTGTGCGCCGCGGTGATGCTGGCCACCGGGGTGGTGAGCCCGGCGGGGTCCTCGGATGTGTTGCCCGCCCTTTGGACGGCGAGCGGTGTGTTCAGCGCGGCGCTGGCCGGCGGAACCGCCGGTGGTGTCGCCGGGGGCGTGGCCCTCGCCGTGGCCTCCTTCGTCGCGACTGGCTCGGTGCGTGACTCCTCGATCAGGCCGGCGGTTCTCTTCGTCGTGTCGGGAACCATCGTCGGCTACCTGAGCCGGGCGGCCATCCGCGCCGAGTCGGCGTTGGCCGAGGTCCTGGCCGCGCGGGCCGGGGACGCCGAGCGGGAACGCCTCGCGCGCGGCGTCCACGACAGTGTTCTTCAGGTTCTCTCGCTGATCGCGCGCGAGGCCCGGCGCGGCCTGGCGCCGGACGAGGTGGCCAGGCTCGCAGCCGAGCAGGAGTCGGCGCTGCGCGATCTGCTGCGTGCTCCCGGCGGGCCCCCGGTGGTCGAGCCCGGACGTCTGACCGGACGCGGCGCGGGAGCGGCCCGCAGGGGCGCATCGCCGCGGCACTCCCGGCCCGATGTCGACCTTGGATCACAGCTGGCAGCCCTGGCGAGGATCCCGCGGACCCAGCTCCAGCCCCAGGCCCAGGTCCCCGTACAGGTCCCGGCTCCGGTCTCGGTCCCGGCGTCAGCGGGGGTGGAGCCGGTGATCCTGGCGGGGGTGGAGGCGACTGCTGGGGGACCCGCGGACGCGCCTGCGGTTGTTCCCCTGGCCGTGACGGTCTCCACGCCGGGGGTGCCGGTACCCCTGCGGGCGGATCATGCCGAGGAGGTCGTGGCCGCCGTCCGAGCCGTGTTGGACAACGTCGCGGCGCACGCCGGCCCCGGTGCTTCGGCCTGGCTGCTGCTCGAGGACGACGGCGACTCGGTGACGGTGACCGTCCGCGACGACGGGGTCGGCGTCGAGCCCGGCCGGGTCGAGCAGGCCGCCGCGGAGGGCAGGCTGGGGCTGGCGGTCTCCATCCGCGGCCGGATCCGGGACCTCGGCGGCGAGGTCGTCGTCACCGGCCGGGCTGGCCAGGGGACGGAGGTGGAGTTGCGTGTCCCGAGGTGACCAGGAGGTTGACGGGGCGCCCGGTGGCCGGGTGGTGGTCGTCGACGATCATCCGCTGTGGCGGGAGGCACTGAGCCGGGACCTCACCGAGGCGGGCTTTCCGGTCGTCGGCACCGCGGGCTCGGTCGCGCAGTCGTTGCGGGTGCTGGCGGCGACCCGCCCCGAGCTCGTGATCCTGGACCTGGGGTTGCCGGACGGTTCGGGAGTCGAGGTCATCCNGGCTCTGGTCGGCTCGGCCGGCTCGCCGCACCCGCTCACCGGGGCGCCGGTCTCGGTGCTCGTCGTGTCTGCCTCCGGGGAGCAGGCGGACGTTCTCGAAGCGGTCAAGGCGGGGGCTTCCGGCTACCTCCTCAAGTCGGCCCGTCCCGAGGAGCTCGTGGATGCGGTGCGGCGCACGGCGCGGGGGGTCGCGGTCTTCACACCGGGGTTGGCCGCGCTGGTCCTCGGCGAGGAGTCCCGGGCGGCGCGGAGCCCCGAGTCACGTTCGGGTGCCGGTTCGTCCGCGGCGGCACGGCTCACCGCACGGGAGATCGAGGTGCTCAGACTGGTCGCCAAGGGCCTGACCGCCCGGGACGCCGCCCGCGAGCTCGGAGTGTCGCACCGGACGGTCCAGAACCACGTCCACAACGTGCTCGCGAAGCTGCACCTTCGCAACCGGGTGGAGCTGACCCGCTTCGCCGTCCGGGAAGGCTACGACGAGGTTCCCTGACCGCGAATTCCCGCGGGCGAGCTCGCCGCGGTGGGGTGCGCCCGGTCAGCCGCGGGCGAGCCCGTGGAGGGCGGCCCAGCGGCCGATGTCCTCTCTGCGTAACGCGGTGGCGAGCAGCTCGGGGAACCTGTCCGGGGTGCAGGCGAAGGCGGGTGCGCCGAGCTCGGCGCAGGTGGCGGCGAGATCGTGGTCGTAGGCGGGGGCGCCGTCGTCCGACAGTGCCAGCAGCACGATCACCGTGACGCCGGATTCGACCAGGTTCCGCAGCCGGGCGATCAGCGAGGACTGGTCCCCGCCCTCGATGAGGTCGCTGATCAGGATGAGGACGGTGTCGCTGGGCCGGCGTACGAGGCTCGCGCCGTAGCCGACGGCCCGGTCGATGTCGGTGCCGCCGCCGAGCTGGATGCCGAAAAGCACGTCCACCGGGTCGGCGAGGGTGTCGGTGAGATCGACGACCGCGGTGTCGAAGGCGACCAGCCGGGTGTGCAGGGCGTTCAGGCTCGCCAGCGAGGCGCCCAGCACCCCGGCGTGCACGACCGACGACGCCATCGAGCCGCTCTGGTCGATGAGCAGGATGAGGTCGCGCAGCGCCGCGGACCGCCGGGCCCGCTCGTGCCCGATCAGCCGGTCGACGATGACGGTGCGCTGCTCCGGCTGGTAGTTGCGCAGGTTCGCGAGAATCGTGCGGTTCCAGTCGACGTCGGGTAGCCGCGGGGTGCGGGTGCGCTCGGCCCGGTTCAGTGCGCCGAGCACCGCGGAGCGCAGCGAGTGTTCGAGCCGCCGCTCGATGTCCTCGACGACCTTGCGCACCACCGCCCGCGCGGTCTCCCGGGTGCGTTCGGGGAGCGCGGACCGCAGCGACAGCAGGGTTCCGACCAGGTGGATGTCGGGTTCGGCCGCGGCCAGCAGCTCCGGTTCCATCAGCAGTCTGGTGAGACCGAGACGGGTGACCGCATCGCGTTGCAGGACCTGAACCACCGGTGACGGGAAGTAGTCGCGGATGTCGCCGAGCCACCGGGCCACCGCGGGCGCCGAGCCACCGAGCCCGGCCGACCGACGCTGCTGCCGCCCGCCCCGGTCCGGCAGCCTGGCCGTTTCCCGGCCCGTCGCCGGCTCGGCCGCTGTCGTAGAGCGCATCCAGGGCGGCATCAATGTCGGCGTCCCGTTTCGACAGACTGCCCAGGGCGCCGAACGCCGGCGCCGCGGGCGTGCCGAGGACGAGCCGCCACCGGCGCAGTTGCTCATTCGTTGGCACGCCTGCCCCTGTCACGCCTGCGGCTGTCACGCCTGCGGCTGGCACGCCTGCCGCTGGCACGGCCGCCGGTGTCCGGGTTGCCGGTGACGCGCCTGCGGACGCGGTCTGGTCAGCGGGCATCTGAGTCGTCCTTTCCCGCGGTGGCGAGGCATGGTCCCGCGGTGGTGAGGCCGAGCAGGGTGGTCAGGGCTGGCAGCGCGACCGCGACCCGGTCGAGGTCCCACCCTGGGCCCGCCCCGACGCCGCCGGGTGGGCCGCCGGGGAGCCCGGTCACCCCGGGAGCCGCGCTGGCGGGCGTGATCGCGGTGGCGATTCCAGCGCCGGTCGGTTCCTCGGCGGCCGGCCCCGTCGGAGACAGACCCGGCGCGCCCGGTGCCGCAGCGGCTGGTCGCGGCAGTCCGGCGCGGACCCGTTCACCGATCATGCGTCGTTCATGGCCGCCGAAGGTGGCGAACGCCCGGCGCAGCGGGGCCAGCGCCAGCATGAAACCGGCCTCGTCCAGCCCACACAGCCAGTTGTCGACGAGTGCGAGCAGCGCCGGGTCGCGGGCGAGCACCGACCCGGCCTGGCCGAGGAACCCGGCAAGCCAGCGTGCCGCGTCGACGGGCGCGCCGCGGGCGGCGGACAACGCCCGGGCCAGCCGGGTCGACACCTCCGTCGGGTCCAGCCGCCCGGCGTCGGAGAGGAGGCGGGTGCAGCGCCCGGCCACCAGCGGGTTCCCGCCGTGCTGGGCGGCGACGACCCCGACCGCCACCAGCCAGCGGTCGAGGTGCCCGGGGTCGGCGACGAGCCGGAACGCCGCGTCGGCGTCGTCGACGGCGGCCGTCATCGCGTCGGCGGCCTCGTCGTCGAGGCTGACGCAGGCCGGCGGCAGCCCGGCACAGATCCGCGTCATCAGGCTGTCCGCCAGCCCGAGGACCAGGGTCGGGGAGGTTCCGCGCACGTCGCCGTAACGGCGCACCCGGGCCAGCGGCGCGAGTGCCCGCATGAGGTGGGCGACGTCGCCGGTGGCGGCGGCGCGGCGCTCGAGACCCGCGGAGACCACCGCCAGTGCGGTGGGCAGGTCCGCGAGCACCACCTGCTCGAACAGCTCGGTGACGGCTGCCAGGTCGGTGGCGGCCTCGATGTGCCCGGCCACGGCGGACGTCGCGGCATCCTCGACGGTGGCACCGTACCGGGCGGCGGAGACGAGGGTCAGGGCGAACGCCGGTTTCCAGGCGAGCTGCCATGCCTCGGCGAAGGTGCCGGTGCTGCCGGTGCGCGCCGGGACGCCCCAGTCGATGTCGAGCAGCCGCAGCCGGTGCAGCAGGGCACTGCGGTCCCGGTCGAGGGGCCGCCGCAGGTCCAGGCGCAGTGGCCGCTCGGTCGGGCTCGGCGCCAGCCGCAGCCGCTTCTGGGCGCGCGCGACGTCGGCCGCCAACGGCACCGCCGGGATGTCGGGACCGACCGCTCCGACGACGTCACCGACGACGAGCTGCTCACGGACGACCCGCAGGGGTACCGGGTCGCCGGCGCACAGCCCGGCGAGGACCGCGTCGGTCAGTTCGGTG
This sequence comes from Frankia sp. EI5c, assembly GCF_001636565.1. GTDB lineage: Bacteria > Actinomycetota > Actinomycetes > Frankiales > Frankiaceae > Parafrankia. The sequence goes on along the minus strand of NZ_LRTK01000035.1, from coordinate 79,469 downwards.
AGGCCGGGGACGGCCCGGTCGCGGACGGCGGCCAGCGTTTCGGCGAGGCGCACGGTCTCCACCGCCGAGGCGGTCGAGGCGGGCAGGTCGGCGGCGCGCAGCAGGGCGGCGACCCGGGCAACCCAGCGGGCGGTGACCTGGCCGGGCGCGCTCCACAGGTGGTGGTACCAGCCCGGTGAGGTGATGCCGGCACCGTAGCCGGAGTCGGTGGCCAGCAGCGCGTGCGTCCACGGCACCCAGGTCGTCGCGGTGCGTACCGGACGGACGCCGCGCAGCAGCTCGCGGTCGGCGGTGACCGTGACCCTGCCGGTCTGGCCGGACAGTGCCGGCACGTGCCAGGCGCCGCAGATCACCGCGATGCGGTGGGCCGCGCCCGCGCCGGTGCCGGCGGCGCGGATCTCCAGCCGCATGTGCGCCTCGCGCAGCAGCTCGCGGTTCCGCCGCCCATCGGCGGTGCCATCGGTGTCGGTGCCATCGGTGTCGGTGTCGGCGGTGTCGGCATCGCCGGCGCGCAACGCCGCCATCGATTCCGCGACGGCGGCGAACACGTCCACGGCGCCCGCCCCGTCGAGCCGGCGATGCTCGACGAGGTCCTCCCAGAAGCGTTCCGGGTCGTCGTGGCCGGCGGCGAACGCCAGCCAGCCGAGCGGGTCGTCGGCCACGGCCGGCCGCGCGCCCGGCATCGGGGCCGGCATCGCGGCCGGCATCGCGGCCGGTCTCGTGATCGGCCGCGAGATCGGAGGCGCGGCCGGGGCCCGGTTCGGGTCCTGGCCGTGGTCCGGAGCACTGGCGGTGGCGCGTCGGCGCAGGGCGAGGTCGTGGCCGAACGGAAGGTCGATGAACCGGGTGGGGATCCCGTGCTGCCGGCCGTACAGCAGTGCCTGCCATTCCGGGGAGAAGTCGGCGAACGGCCAGAACGCGGCGTCGCGCGGCTCGTCCACGGCGTAGGCGGTCAGGGCCACCGGCGGGGTGAGTGCCCCGAGGTGCGTCAGCGCACCGTCGCCTTCGGGTGGTCCCTCGACGAGGATCAGGTCCGGGTCGAGTTCGGCGAGCGCGGCGCGGACCGCCCGTGCCGAGCCGGGGCCGTGGTGGCGCACACCGAGGTAGGTGACGGTCATCAGGCTCCACCGGGAACGATCGCGCCGTCGTCCTCCAGATCCCGGCAGGCCCGGTAGAGGTCGGACCAGTCGGCCCGGCCGCGGACCACCCCTTCGAGGTACTCCCGCCAGGCGACGGGATCCGTCGACGGGTCCTTGATCACCGCTCCGAGCAGCCCGGCGGCGATGTCCTCGGCACGCAGTCGGCCGTCCCCGAAGTGGGTCGCCAGGGTCATCCCGCCGGTGATCACGCTGATCGCCTCCGCGGTGGAGAGCGTCGCGGTCGGTGTCTTCAGCGTCGTGCGGCCGTCGCCGGTGACGCCGGCACGCAGCTCCCGGAAGATCCGCACGACCCGGCGGACCTCGTCTGCGGCCGGCGGCTCGTCCGGCAGCGCCAGCGATCGGCCGACCTCGGCGACCCGCCGGGTGACGATTTCCACCTCGGCGTCCTCGCTGGCCGGCAGCGGCAGCACGACCGTGTTGAAGCGGCGCCGCAGCGCCGAGGACATCTCGTTGACGCCGCGGTCCCGGTCGTTGGCGGTCGCGATGACGGTGAACCCCGCGACGGCCTGCACCTCGCTGGACAGCTCGGGGATCGGCAGCGTCTTCTCGGACAGCACGGTGATCAGCGCGTCCTGCACCTCGGCGCCCATCCGGGTGAGCTCCTCGACCCGGGCGATCGAGCCGGTGGTCATCGCGCGCATCACCGGCGAGGGCACCAACGCGGCCGGCGACGGGCCGTCCGCGATCAGGCGGGCGTAGTTCCAGCCGTAGCGGACGGCGTCCTCGGAGGTGCCGGCGGTGCCCTGCACGACGAGCGTCGAATCACCGCTGATCGCCGCCGCCAGGTGCTCGGAGAGCCAGGTCTTGGCGGTGCCCGGGCTGCCGAGCAGCAGCAGGGCCCGGTCGGTGGCGAGGGTGGCGACGGCGACCTCGACGAGCCGGCGGGAGCCGATGTACTTCGCCGAGACGACCGTTCCGTCGTCGAGGACACCCCCCAGCAGATAGGTGACGACGGCCCACGGGGAGAGCCGCCAGGACGGCGGCCGCGGCCGGGTGTCGGCGGCGGCGAGCGCGGCGAGCTCGCCGGCATACGCCTGCTCGGCGTGCGGGCGTAGCAGCCGCGGCCCGTCCACGGCGGGTGCGGTGGCGGACGTCGACGGTGGCGTCATCGGGAGCCTTCCTGGACGAGGAGTCGGGCCGGGCGGGTCGGCTCGGTGCGGGAGTGGGGATCCGGTGGGCTGGCCAGCACCGCGCGCAGCTCTCGGCGGGCGCCGAGCACGGCGCACAGCTCGGCGAGCTCTCCGGCGAAGGCCTCCGCGGGCGGGTTCGGGCCGAGCTGGGTGAGCTGGCGGCCGACCTCGGGGTCGGCCCGCCAGGCGGCGACGACGAGCAGGCGGCGGATGTACGACTCCGCCTGCGGGCCGGCGACATGCTCGGTCAGGAGTGTCGTGAGGGTGGTGACCAGGGCCTGGGAGAGCTGCGGCGACCACGGTCCGGGTATGGCGGCGAGCAGTGCCGCGGCCCGCTCGACCGGGGCCGTGAACCGGGGCCGGGTGGTGTTGCTCCCCGGCTGGTTGCCCGCCGCGAGTGCCACCGCCTCCGTGCGCGTCGGCTCGGGCAGGCAGTCGATGAGGCGGGCCTGCTCGGTGAGCTCGACGCGGGGCAGCAGCGCGCGGATCCAGTCCGGGTGGCGATGACGCAGCACCGCTCGCAGCAGCGCGCCACGCAGGCGTGCGGCCGGCTCGCCGGTCACGCCCGCGATGGTGACCTCGGCGGCGAGGAACTGCTCCGCCGTCAGCCCGGTGCGCTCGGCCCACACCGCCGGGTCGACGCGGGCGATCTCGGCGGTCAGCAGCAGAGCCCGGGACTCGGCGTCGCTGAGATGCCGTTGGGCGGCACTGATCCCGTCGCGCCGCATCTCGTCGGTGAGCCCGGCGGGGGTGTCGATCTTCAGTCGGTGGACGCGCCGGCCCGGCAGCCCGTGGCGAGTCACGCCGACGAGGCCTTCGGTGCGTGCCGCGGCCCGGCGCGCAAGGCCTGAGCCGGGCAGCAGTATCGCCGTCGCCACGGCGGCGCTTCTGACATCCGCCCGCCGGTCGTCCAGCGCATGCTCGAGCAGGTCGGCGTCCCAGGGGCCGAGGCCGGTCCGGAGCGCCTCGCAGAAGGCGACCCGTTCGGCCCCGCTCGCCTGGTCGAACGGAGCGAACGCCGGGCCGTCGGCCGGGCCGCGCAGCAGAGCCGCCGCCGCGGCCGGGTCCCGCTGACGCAGCTCCTGCACCAGCAGCCGGCGCTCGGCGGCGCTCGCTGTCGGCCACTCCTCGGCGGAGACCTGTCCGCCCACCCACCGGCCGTCCGGATGAAGCCCGGCGAGCCACCGGCCGCGCTCGCCGAGCACCCGGCTGACCGCGACGCGGATGCCCACCTCCCGCGCGCCCAGCGCCAGCAGGTCACCGAGCAGCCGCTCCGGTGCGCGCCAGCCATGCGCGGCCATCAGCTCCAGGCACTGGGCCCGGGCCTCGAACAGCGGGCCGCTGATCGCGGTCTCGACGATGCGGCAGACCTGGGGCGGCAGCACCGGCGCGGCGTCGGGCGGCGCGGGGGAGGGTGCGGGTATCCCGCGGGCGTCGGCGGGGAGCAGGCCGGCGCGGCGGGCGCCGGAGGCCAGCGCGGCGGTTCGCAGCAGGTCCGCGGCAGCGGGTGGCCCGCCCTCCCCGGTGGCCTCGCCGACCAGCCGAGCGAGACCGGGGAGCGTCGGCACGCGGGCTCGAGCCACGCCGACAACCGCGGCGTCCACCACCTCCGACCAGCCGGGCACCGGCCGCGGGGCCGCCTGCGCGGCAGCCGCCCCGGCCTCGGCCCCGGAGCCGGATCCGGCCCTGCGGCCGGCGTCAGCAGTGCGGCCAACGTCAGCGCCAGGTAGGCCGCCGCCGGCGCGGGCCGGTGAATCGGTGTCGCCCGGCGGCGGGCGCAGACCCGGGCCGGGCAGCGGTGACGACGGGGCCGCGGACAGCGGGATGAGATCGAAACCGTCCCATTCGACGACGAGGTCGAGGGGCCCGCCACCCCCCACCGCCAGCAGCCACCATCCCCACGAGTCGGCTGTGCCGGCCGCCATGGGCAGGGCCTCCCCGGCACTGTCACGCAGCAGCCATTGGGACGCCGCGCCGCCGGCCGGGGTGCTTTCGCCGCGGGCTCCGGCCCGGCCCGCCGCGGCTCGTGGGGCCCCAGCCGACGGCGGCAGCACGGTGATCCGCCGGATCACCAGCGCGACCGGGTCGGCCCACGGGTCCGCCGAGAGCGTCGCGGTGTGCGCTGACAGCGCCTCCCGCCAGGTCCCGGCCGTGGTGCCGAGGTCTCCGGGGCCGAGGTCTCCGGTGCCGAGGTTGACGAGTGGAGCGGGAGCCCCGGTGGTCCCCGCGAGCGCGAGCCTGGCGGGCTGGCGCCCGGGATACGCGGCCACCTCGGCCTGTACGCGAGTGAGGACGGGGAGACCGGGCGGTGGTGACTGCTTCCCCGCGCCATAGCTCACCAGCTGTGCCAGCTGCCCGGATTCCGCCAGCCGCAGCCACTGCCGGCGCCCCCGCAGCTTCCCGGTGTCGAACAGTCGCTCGCCGAGGACGTCCACCGCCCCCGCGAGCCGGTCACCACCGAGCACGTCCGCGGCGGCCTTGGTGAACCCGACCCGGTCGCGCACCACCTCGACCAGTGTGGCCGGCAGCTCGGCCCGCCTCGACCAGCCCTGGCAGAGTAGATGCAGCCGGCCGAGCCGGTCAGTGAGCCGGTCAGGCCAGTCCGGGCCGCCCCGCGCGGCGATCCGAGCCATGTCGCGGACGGCCTCGGCGAGACCTGGCGCCTGGGCGTCGACCATGCGCGCCGCGGTGCGCTCCCACCAGGCGGCGGGCCTGGTCTGCGCGCTGCCGAGCCCATCTCGCGCGAGGTCGGAGAGCCACTGGCTCAGCTCGGCGACGCCGGCGTCGACCCGGGCCTCGCGTCGGGCCTGGTTGCGTGCCGACGAGGTGGACTCGCCAGCCGCCTCCCGGGCCGCCGCCCGCTGGGCGGCGCGTGCGCTCGCCGCATCCGCCCGGGCGGCCCGCCCGTCCAGCCAGCTCGACACCCAGCCCGGGGGTTCGTCACCGCCGGTGAGTAAGCCCGGGCTGCCGCTGGCCAGGAACAACAGGCCCAGTGCGTGCTTGCACGGGAACTTCCGACTCGGGCAGGTGCAGGTGGAGGCGAACTCGGCCCCCGTGAGTGCCACGACGCGGTAGGGCGTCGCCCCGCTTCCCCGGCAGGACCCCCACACCGCCTCGCCGGCCGTGCCGAGCCCCGACCAGTTGCCCGCCCCGCCGAGCCGTTCGCCGGCCCGGGCCGCGGCCGGGTCGGGAGCCAGGGCAAGCACGGTCTCGCGGGCCAGGGTCGAGGCGGGTGGCGAGGGCATGGGGGCATTCTGGCGGGGACCTCCGACAGTTTTCGCCCGCCCCGGCCCCCGTCGGCCCGCTCTGTCGGGCATCGGCCCGTTCCCGCCTGGAACCGGCGGGTTGTCGCACCGTGCGACCGGTCCCCGGCATCGGCGCGACCGGTCCCCGGCAGCGGATAGTGCAACTGATGGTTGCGTAAAGGCCGTGCGGCGGCTAACCTCATGTGCAACCAAAAGTTGCAGGAGGTTGATCGTGGAACCAGGAACGCTGGAGCGCGAGATCTACATCGACGCGCCGCCGGAAATCGTCTTCGACGTGGTGAGCAGTCCGCAGCACATGAAGGAGTGGTGGCCGGACGACGCCCGGTACGAGCTGACCCCCGGAGCGCCNGGCGAGATCGTCTTCGGTGACTGCGACGCCGGCGGGAAGGCGGTGGCGTTCACCGTCGTCGAGGCGCGGCCACCCCGGACGTTCTCCTTCCGCTGGACGCACCCGGCCGACGAGGCGGCGGCGGTGGGCAACTCGCTGCTGGTCACCTTCGACCTGGCTCCGGCGGGCGGCGGGACGCTGCTGCGGATGACCGAGACCGGCTTCCGCGAGATGGGTTGGGAGGTCGCCGTCCTGGAGCAGCAGTACCAGGAGCACGTCGCCGGCTGGGACCACTTCCTGCCGCGGCTGGCGCCGTATGTCGCGACACTCCTGGTGCGGCGGCGGTGAGCCCCGTGCTGGCGGAGGACGTCGACGACGACCTCTGGTCGGCGATCGGTGACCCGACCCGGCGCCGCCTGCTCGACCTACTGCTCAGCGGCGGCGGCGGCACCGCGACCACGCTGAGCCAACAGCTTCCCGTCACCCGCCAGGCGGTGGCCAAGCACCTCGGTGTCCTTGACCGGGTGGGCCTGGTGCGGGCGGTACCGGCGGGGCGGGAGAAGCGGTACCAGGTGGACGACGCGCAGCTCGCCCGCGCGGTGGCCCAGCTCTCATCGGTCGGGTCGGCCTGGGACGCCAGGCTGCGGCGGATCCGGCGCATCGCCGAGGCGATCCGACGCGCCCAGCAGGCACCCGGCGAGACCGGCGGTTCCAGCCAGGTCAACGAGAGCGGGGAGAGCTGAGACGGCGGACATTCCGCACAGGGTCGGAGTGCGGGGCGCGGGGCGCGGATCCGGAGAAGGCTTACGAGGCGCTGGCGACCGTCGAGGCCCTGGCCGGCTGGCCCTCAGGGCAGGGACAGGATCCTGTCGTCGTCCGCTCCCGGGCGGCCCCGGCCGTCGGTGTTCGACGTGCTGAGCCACAGCGAACCGTCGGGAGCGGGCTCGACGGTTCGCAACCGGCCGAGTTCGCCGGTGAACAGTGCCCGGGGCCTGCCGGCGACCTGGCCACCGGCGAGCTCCATCACCCACAGCCGCTCCCCGCGCAGGGCGGCCACATACAGGATGTCGTCCCGGATGGCGATGCCGCTGGGGGATGCCTCGTCGGTGGACCAGGTGACCTGGGGATTGGTGTACCGCCCGCCAGCGGTGTCACCGGCGCCCTCGACCGCCGGCCAGCCGTAGTTCCCGCCCGGGGTGATCAGATTGATCTCGTCGAAGGTGTTCTGCCCGAACTCCGACGCCCACAGCCGCCCGTCGGAGTCCCATGCGAGACCCTGCACGTTGCGGTGACCGAGGCTGTACACCAGGGACGACGGGTCCGGGTTGTCGGCGGGCACCCCGCCGTCGGGCGCCATCCGCAGGATCTTCCCGTTCAGGCTGGACGGATCCGGCGCGGCGCCGGGATCTCCGGCGTCGCCGACGGCCACGTAGAGCCGGCCGTCCGGGCCGAAGGCGATCCGACCGCCGTTGTGGTTCGGGGCGGCACGCAGCCCGGTGAGCACCTCCTCGGTCGCGCCCGCGCCGGCGGGCCTGTCCTTGCCGGTGCCGGTGCCGGTGCCGGTGCCGGTGCCCGTGCTTCCCGTGCCTTGGCTTCCGCCCTGGCCGCCGAGTCGGAAGCGGACGACCCGGTTGTCCGTGGCCGAGGTGTAGTAGGCGTACACCCATCCGTCCTGGTCGTACCGCGGTGACACCGCGAGCCCGAGCAGGCCGTCCTCACTGCGGTGCCGCACGGGCAGTGTCGTCATGACGGTCGCCGTTCCGCCCTTCGCCGGGACGATCAGCACCTGGCCGCTGTCCCGCGCCGCGACGAGGGCGCGGCCGTCCGGCAGGAAGGCCAGCCCCCAGGGCGTCGCCAGGTCCGTGACCACCGGCGACAGGTCGCTCAGGTCGGACGGAACGGCGGCGGCCCGCGACCCGGGCGACGATGATCCGGCGCCCGTGCGGGGCGGCGCGGCGGTACGCGGTTCCGCGATTTCGGCGCGGTCCGGCCCGCAGCCCGCCAGCAGCGCAAGCAGGGCGGTGACGCCGGCGAATACGGCGGCCGCCACGCCACCTGGACGAACAGGGCGTCCGCGACCCACCGGGCGACCGGGACCCACCGGGCGACCGGGACCCACAGCGCGACCGGGATCCGCGCGACGCTCGGGACCTGCCGGATGTAGCGGTGAGCGCCGCATCTCACTCCTCGAAATCCGAGCCGTCGGCCGACAGCAGCTTGCCGCGAGGCTGCCGCGGGGCGACGGCGCGCTCCGCGGCTTCCGCCGCAACTGTGGTGCCATCCTCCCGGTGCCGGGCACCGCTTTCAGGCCGGCGCGAGTTCCTGTTGCTGTTCGGCCATGAGCCGGCGGGCGATGCGGCCGATCGCGGCGCGTACCCGGGGGTCGAGGACGGCGCGTTCGCTGTCGGATTCGGCGAGCTGGTCGAGGAGCCAGGTCGTCCAGGCGTCGCCGAGGGCCGCGACCGCGGCCCGCCCGCTGTCGGTGAGGCACAGGTGCCCCGCGTCGCGGCTGAGATAGCCGGCGGCGGCGACGCCGTCGTAGAAGGAGGTCAGGACACCGCGCGGAATGCGCAGTCGGCGCTCGATGTCTTCCTGGCGCGTGGGCAGGTTCAGCAGCCGGGCGCGCAGGTGGACGCCGAGCAGTGCCCAGGCGGTGGGCATGTCCACCCCGGCGCCGGACCGGGCCACGATGTCGCCCACGGCGTCCCGGTTGCGACGGGCGATGTAGCTGATGAGGGTCTCAAGCTCCGCGTCCGAGGTCTGGCTCACCGGCATCGCGAAACCCTCGCCGGGGCTGCGGACGGCTTCCCGGGCGGTCCCGCGCAGCGTCACCTGGGGGAGCAGCACGGCGACGACCAGCCCGAGAAGGGCCACCGGCACCGCCCACAGGAAGATCGTGTGCACGGCGTCGGTGTACGCGCCGACGACAGGCGCCCGGGCCGCCGCCGGCAGGCTGTGCACGGCGGCGGGATCGGCGGCGACCGCGGGCGGCACCTTCGCCTCGGCCAGCGCGGGCGGCAGGACGCCGGCGAGCCGGTTGGTGTAGACGGCGCCCATGATCGAGGCGCCGAACGACCCGCCGAGGGTGCGGAAGAACGTGACGCCGGAGGTGGCCGCGCCGAGGTCGCGGTACTCGACCGTGCTCTGCACGATGATTGTCAGAATCTGCATGGAAAGGCCGATCCCGGCACCGAGAAGCAGCATGTAGAACGACTGGACGGCGACCGAGGTGTCCTGGTTCATCCGGGACAGCAGGTACAGCGCGAGCGCGGTGATGGCGGTGCCCGCGACCGGGAACGGTTTGTACCGGCCCGTCGTGCCGACGACCTGGCCGGCGAGGACGGCGGTGACCAGCAGCCCGACCACCATCGGCAGCATCCTGATGCCGGACATGGTTGCCGAGGCGCCGCCGACGTACTGCAGGTAGGACGGCAGGAAGGTGAGCGCGCCGAACATCGCGAACCCGACGATGAAGCTGAGCGCGGACGCGGTGGCGAAGACCCGGCCGCGGAACAGCCGCATCGGCAGGATCGGTTCGGCGGCGCGCAGCTCCACCAGGACGAAGACCGCCATCGCGAGCACCGATCCGGCGAACAGACCGATGATCGCCGCCGAGGCCCAGGGGTACTGGGTGCCGCCCCAGGCCGTGGCGAGGGTGAGGCCGCTCGCCCCGAGTGCCACGAAGAGAACACCCAGATAGTCGATCCTGGGACGTCCGACGCCTCCGCGGCCGGGGATCGTGCGCGCCGCGAGCGCCACCACGACCACCGCGAGGGGGACGTTCACGTAGAAGGCCCACCGCCACGAGAGATGGTCGGTGAAAAGGCCGCCGAGGAGCGGGCCGATGACGGTGGTGATCCCGAACACCGCGCCGAGCGCGCCCTGGTAGCGGCCCCGCTCGCGCAGCGGGATGACATCCCCGATCAGCGCGGTGGCGGTGACGATGATGCCGCCGCCACCGATGCCCTGTACGCCGCGGGCCGCGATCAGCATCGTCATGTTGTGCGCGAGCCCGCAGAAGAAGGAACCGACGACGAAGACGACGATGCTGAGCTGGAAGATCCGTTTACGACCGAACAGATCACCGAACTTGCCGGCCAGGACGGTCGAGATCGTCGCCGCCAGCAGATAGGAGGTGACGATCCAGCTCATGTGGCCGGCCCCGCCGAGATCGCTCACGATCGTCGGCAGTGCGGTGGAGACGATCGTCTGGTCCAGCGCCGACAGCAACATCCCCAACAGGATGGTGCCGAAGATCAGGTTGATCTGGGTGCGTGGCAGTGGGGGCGCGGCCTCGTCCGGCTCGGCCGAGGGCTCCAGCACCTCCGGGGCGCTCACGCGGCAACCGCGGTGACGCTGTCGGCCGTGACCGCCGCGGCGGGGCGCCCTGGCGGCCCCGTCACATCCTGACCGGGTCCGGCCGCCCTGGCGCCTGTAACGCTCCGCATCCCGGTCGCCTCCTGACTGTGCCCTGCCCTGTGCCCTGCTGACGGTCGATGCCTGGCACCATTCCCGCCTCCCCACAGCCAAAGCGCTCAGGGCACGCGAACGTCGCCGGCCCAGGGGCGGGGTGCGACACGCGTGGAACCGGCACCGGGCCGGGTGCGTGACCGCGTCGAGATCGTGCGGCGTCCCGAGCCGGGCGTGGACGAATCGGAATTACGGTGCAGACTCCCTGCTAAATGGGGCGACGGTCATCTGTCTGTCATAGGATTACTTCCCGTCGCATTCCCGGTGGTGAGCGGGGGCGGGCGTGGCTGTTTTCGCGGAGATTCTTTCCGCCCGCGGGGCCGGATTCGGCCGCTCAGCCGGAGCGGCCGGGTGCCGCGCGTGTCACCGGGATTTCGGTCCGGTGAGCGTGTGGCCACCGCCACCGAACGGCGTCGGAAATATCGGGCGCGGCAGCGCGGGCTGGCGGTATCAATTCCGGCCCCGCAAGCCCCGCACGCCCGGTGTGACGCTGTTCACATGCACTTGGAAAATGTTTGTGGGTGCCGTGTAACGTCGTTGCCGTGCTCTCGACCTGGAGAGCACACGCCGGGTGGCACGCCGAGTCCTGTCCCCGCCCGGTGACCAACGAATTCGAGGGCAGGAGCGGGGGACCCAGGTTCCCGGGCGTTCTTTGCTGGACGTCCTTTGGGGTGAAGCCGCCGAGCGCACATGGTGCCGCGGTGNGGCCGGGCGAATCCCAGCCCGAACCCGACAGCTAACTTCGTAGGCGTGGGGAAGGACAACCACTTTGTCCGTTATGACTTCGGGTATCCGCAAGAACCGTCGTTCCATCCGCCGCGGTCGCGCTCTGCTGGTCGCTCCGGTGCTGGCCGCGACAATCGGTGGCGGTATCGCGATGTCCCAGCCCGCCAGCGCCGCCGCCCGGCCGGACGCGCACCGCTTCCTCAGCGCCGTTGTGCCCTGCGAGTCGGGTGGTAACCCTCGGGCTGTGAACGAGATCGGTGCGGGTGGGCTGTTCCAGTTCCTCCCGAGCACGTGGCACTCGGTCGGTGGCAAGGGCCTGCCGCAGAACGCCAGCTCCGCCGAGCAGTGGAAGCGCGCCCACATCCTGTACGCGCAGCAGGGCACGAGCCCCTGGTACGCGTCGAAGAGCTGCTGGGGCAAGAAGGTCTGAGCGCCAGCCACGGAATCGGCGGATCACAACGCCGATCGATCAGTGCCCAACGGGCCGGGGTTGGGAACTAACTCCGGGTAGTTGCGGCCTGAAGGCGGAGCCACCGCTCCAGGTAATGCGCCGGTGCGCCCGGACGTCCACCCGACGTCCGGGCGCACCGGCGTTTGTGCAGGTTGTCGGTATGAATTGGTCGGCGGCTGCGCGGCGGTGAACGCCGGCTCCGGAATCAGCGGGTGTGAACACACGGTCCCGCAGACCGGCTCGATGATCTGCTGTGAACGTCGGTCGAGGTGTGTCACCCGGCCTCGATGGTGGCGCGCACCTGGACGGACCACCCGGCGGCGAGCTGTGTCCTGGTGCCGGTCGTGGCAGCGAACCGCCCGTCGTGGCGGGCGCTCGAACGCGCCGGCTTCAGGCGTGTCGGCCAGGGGCCGATCAAGCCGGACAATTCGATCGACCCACTCCATTACGTCTGCCGGGTGGATCGCGTGGACCTGGCCGGCGCCAGTACCGCCGACGGCGGGCGATCCCTTCCACCGACCACGGGATAGATCTTGCCGGTCAGTCCGCCTCGTCACCTCGTGACGGGCCGAGGCACTCAGCTGACGGCGCGCGGGCGGGTGCGGGCGAGCGCAGGTGGGAGCCGGGTGCGGGCGGGCGTGGGCGGGCGGGCGGCGGCGCGTGCGGGTGATCTGACAGCGGCGGTCAGCGTTTCGGGCGGCGGCGCGGGTGTGGCGATGCGGCGACTGAAGACCTCGTCGTGTCTCCTCGGGAGAGGTATTGACAACCCCGACGGCGAAGGGGGCGCAACCCCTCCGGGAGCGGAGACACAGCGAGCCCTTCAGTCGCTGTCGGCGCACACCCGTGGACGGGCGGCGCGGGGGTGGGCGAGGGCTGTTCCGAGGCCTGTGTGGGCTCTGAAAGCCCTGGTGGCAGCGTTGTAGCGGGTTCCGCCGGACGCGTCGACCCCGCGGCCGCGCGGCGACCGGGTCACGGCGGGCCGAGGTGCCCGCAGACGAGGCAGTGGACGTCGCAGGAGCGAGGCAGCGGTGTCCCGGTACTGGCCCGGGGCCGTCGCCCGGCGGGCCTCGCGACCCGGCTCGCCACCCGGGGTCTCCCGTCTGATCAGACATCTCTGTCACCCTCACCCCGGGCTAGCCACGCTCTGCCCACGGGGGCGCCGCCCGCCGGGTCGACGCCCGCGGGCGAGCATCCGGGTGGCCCGTTCGGCGAGCAGACGCGGACGCTCGACCGGTTTCGCCCTCCTCGGGCAGCCCTGCCCTGCCCGGGTGCCCCGCGCTGCGGGGTGACCCGCGCTGTGGGGTGACCTGCGCTGTCGACGCCGCTTATCGGGCACAGGCCGCCGGTCCTGTTGCTTCCGAACATTTCGAACAAGCAACGCTATTTGCGTCGAAGGGGTTTTTCGGTGGTGTGGGGTGGTGGGTGGTTTGTCGGTTTAGGAGGATGATTCTTTGCGGGCTGGAGATGATTCTTCTGGGGTGTGGGGGGTGCTTTTGGTTGCGGTGGAAGGTTGGTTGGGTGCGGTGGGTGGTGGTGTGGTGGTCGGGGGTGGCGTGGTGGTTGCAGGGGGCGGGTCGGGTGGGGGGTTCGAGGGCTTTTGGGGTGGGTGTGGGTGCGGCGGGTGGGGAGTTTTTCAAGGGCGGCGGGTGTGGTGTGGTGCTCTTCACAGGTGGTTGGAAAATGTTTGTGTGTGGCGTGTAGCGTCGTTGACGTGCTTTCGATCTGGAGGGCACACACCGGGTGGCATGCCGAATCCCGCCTCGCCTGGTGTTCAACAGATCTGAGGGTGGGAGCGGGGGACCCGGGTTCCCGGGCGTTGTGGGTGGGCGTCCTATCCGGGGTGAAGCCGCCGGTCGTGATCTGGTGCGTGGTTACCGGGCTTTTTGCAGTCCGAACCCGACCGCTGACTTCGTAGGCGTGAGGAAGGGACAATCTTTTGTCCGTTATGACTTCGGGTGTCCGCAAGAGTCGTCGTTCGATCCGCCGTGGCCGTGCTTTGCTGGTGGCTCCGGTGTTGGCCGCGACGATTGGTGNCGGTATCGCGATGTCCCAGCCGGCCAGTGCGGCGGCTCGTCCGGATGCGCATCGGTTCCTGAGCGCGGTGGTGCCCTGTGAGTCTGGTGGTAACCCGCGGGTTGTGAACTCGATTGGTGCGGGTGGGCTGTTCCAGTTCATGCCGAGCACGTGGCGGGCGGTGGGTGGTACGGGTCTGCCGCAGAACGCGAGCGTCGCCGAGCAGTGGAAGCGCGCGCATATTCTGTACGCGCAGCAGGGCACCAGCCCCTGGGTCAGCTCGAAGAGCTGCTGGGGTCACAAGATCTGAGCAACTGCGAACCTGGCTGAAGAATCCAGGTGACGTCGGTGCCGACCATGGACCCGCGAGCTGGGTGATCCATGAATCCACGGGTTGTGAGCCATGGATCTGAGCACCGCGCGCATCAGACCGGCCGCAAGGCCGGAACTGATCGATCCGCACGTGGCGGCGAGCCCGGGTGTCCTCATCGACACCCGGGCTCGCTGGCGTTAGGGCGGCAGGCAGGCAGGCAGGGAGGCGGCGGCGGGAAAGTGGCGCCCGGCTGGTAAGCGGCCGCGAGTGGTGACGTTCAGTGGACGATCTACGGGCCGAATCTATTAGTTGCGCTAAGCTAAATAGCTGGCCCATGCCTCCGGCGTGCTGGGAGAGGCGCGGGCGGCCGCGGCCGTGCAACCGCTCGCCGTGACACGCTGACACGCTGACACGGCGGCCGGAGCCGGAGCCGGAGCCGGATACGAAAACGCGGGGGGCGCCGAGCTGACGTCCGCGGGAGGTGGTTCGCCCGATGGTCGAAATGACCAGGCGCCGAAAGTCCGCCGTACTCGCGATCTGTTCGATGAGCCTGCTCATCGTCGGTCTCGACAACACGATCGTGAACATCGCGCTGCCCTCCCTGCGGCGTGATTTCGACGCGTCCCCGGCCGGCCTGCAGTGGAGTGTCGACAGCTACACCATCGTCCTGGCCAGCCTGCTCATGCTCGCCGGCTCGATGGGGGACAGGCTCGGCCGTCGCCGGGTCTTCCAGACCGGGCTGACGCTGTTCACGCTGGGCTCCCTGCTCTGCAGCGTCGCGCCGGGCCTCGGCTGGCTGGTGGGGTTCCGGATGCTCCAGGCCGTCGGCGGCTCGATGCTCAACCCGGTGGCAATGTCGATCATCACCAACACCTTCATTGAACCTCGCGAGCGGGCGCGTGCCATCGGCGTCTGGGGCGCGGTGATCGGCATCAGCATGGGGCTGGGGCCGGTCCTGGGCGGTGTGCTGGTCGAGTGGGTGAACTGGCGAGCCATCTTCTGGATCAACATCCCGATCGGCCTGCTCGCGCTGACGCTGGCGCAGCTGTTCGTCCCCGAGTCGCGCGCCGCGCGGCCCAGGCGCCTCGATCCGGTCGGCCAGATCCTGGTGATCATCGTGCTGGCCGCGCTGACGTACGGACTCATCGCCGCCCCCGAGGTCGGCTGGACGTCCGCCACGACGCTCGGTCTGCTCGGCCTCGCCGCCGCGGCGGTGCCGCTGCTGGCCCGCTACGAGTCCCGCCACGCCGAGCCGCTGCTGGATGTCGGTCTCTTCCGCGTGGCCTCCTTCTCGGGCGCGACGGCGACCGCGGTCTGCGTGTTCGGCGCGTTCAGCGGCACGCTGCTGCTCAACACCATCTACCTGCAGGACGTACGCGGCTACTCACCGTTGCACGCGGGCCTGGTGACCCTGCCGATGGCCGCCGTCGTCATCGTCGGCGCGCCGATCTCCGGGCGGATGGTCGGGCGGTTCGGCCCCCGGCCATCCCTGCTGATCGCCGGGGTGGGTCTCACGGCCGGCAGCCTGGTGATGACGGTTCTGGACGCCGGTACCTCCCTGGCGACGCTGCTGTCCGCCTATGTCGTCTTCGGGGTGGGCTTCAGCTTCGTGAACGCCCCGATCACGAACACGGCGGTCTCCGGGATGCCGATCGAGCGGGCGGGGGTCGCGGCGGCGGTCGCCTCGACCAGCCGCCAGGTGTGGGCCAGTCCCTCGGCGTCGCGCTGGTCGGCTCGGTTGCGGCCATGGGCGCCGCCGCGGCCGGCTCGGCGGGAATGATCGATCCGTCCAGCCCCGCCGCGCGCTGGCTGATCGTCGGCGCCTGCGTGGCCGTCCTGCTGCTGGGCCTCACGACGGCGCCTCGTTCCGGGGGCGGGCAACCCGTCCGACCGGCTCAACCCGTCCGACCGGCTCAGCCTGTCGAACCCGCTCTGCCTGTCGAACCCGCTCTGCCCGTCGAACCAGCTCAGTCCGTCCAGCCGACATCCCAGAGGGCAGGCGAGGCTGCCACCAGCACCGGCGGTGACGAGCCGATCAGACCAGGAGGAGCACGACAGGGGTGAGGAACACGGCGACCGCGCCGAGGTAGGCGGTGCCCGGCAGCCAGATCGGGACGGTCGGCGGGTCCAGCAGCCGGGCTATCCGGTCGACCACCGGCGTGTGCGGGACATCCTTCCGGTGGGTGAGTGCCGGAAGGTCCGAGACCAGCGCGCTCATCGTCGCGACGATGCGGCCGGCACCGCCGGCCACGCCCAGCGTCGCCAGCGATTCGGGGGTCATCCGGGGTCCGGGCAGCCCGGGCCCGCGCCCGAGGCCGGTCACCCCCAGCGTGCCCGCGGGGACGGGCGCGCGGGTGACCCCGAGCCGGGCGAGTGCCCGGGCGAGGGTCCGCCCGCTGGTGCGGCGCGCGGCGGCGTCGTCCGCGAGCATCTCGACCAGCAGGGACACGGCGGCCGTCGCCTCCCGGGCTGGGCGCAGGAAGGGGAAGGTGCGCTCCCAGGCGACGAAGGGCTGGATGACCAGGTCGTGCCGGCCGTTGACGTGCGCCTCCTCGTGGGCGAGGACGGCTTCGAGCTCCTCCGGGGTCAGCGTCCGCAACAGCCCTTCGGAGACGACGACCCGCGCGTGGCGCACCCCGGGAACGCAGTAGGCGACCGCGAGTGGATGGTCCAGGATGCGCAGCCGGCTGCCGGACCGCTTCCGGTGCTCGCAGAGGCCACAGCCCGGCGCCGAGCCGTGGCTGTGCCCGCGGTGCCGGTGGCGGTGCCCGGCCAGGTCGACGAGGTGGCGGTGCCGGTGCCGCTCGCGCAGCGTCGCGGCGGTCGACATGGCCAGCACCCCGAACAGCCGGGCGGCCAGGGCGGCGGCGATGGCGAGGCCGATGAGGTTCGTTCGCCCCAGGCCGACGAGCGGCTCGCCGGCGAGGAGGTTGCCCGCGTGGTCCGCGAGCGCGGCCGGGATGCCTGTCGACAGGGGAGCTACGGTGAACGCCGCCGCGGCGAGGAGCGCGGACACCCCACCGGCCAGGCCGATTGCCTGCCAGAGCACGATCGCGGCCCGCGGGCAGCGGTGCGGCCACCGGGCGGCCGCCAGCAGGCGTGGGACCGGCCAGGCCAGTGCACACGCGAGCAGGGCGAGAAGGGCCGCGGTCGTCATGTCGAGCCTGACGCTACCGCTCACCTGCCCGGACTGACCACGGTTGCGTGCCGTAGGCGGCGGTCACATCGCCGAACGCGCTGGCCAGGGGGTGGCCAGCCCGCCGCGGGTGACCGCGGTGACGCCCCGCGGCCCCCTGACAGTGGTCATGGCCGAAGGTCCCGCGGCCGCGCCGCGGGCACCGCTCTCAGCGGGCGGCGTCGGCGTCGGATGCGTCGCCAGCGGTGGCGGCGGTGTCAGTGGAGTCAGGGGCGGTGCCAGTGGAGTCGGCGGCCGGGCTCTCGCTGTCGGCCGGCTCCAGCGCGCGGCGCAGGATCTCGGCCTCCTCCGCGGACACCGAACCAACGAAGCGGACGAGGGCGGAACCGCGGTCGTCGGCGGTTCCCAGCGCTTCCAGCATCGCCTCGGCGACGACGGTCTCCCGGCTCTCGGTGGCCGCGTACCGGTGCGCGCGGGCGGCGCGCTGCCGGCGGACGAAGCCCTTGCGCTCCAGGCGCTCCAGCACCGTCAGCACGGTGGTGTAGGCGNGGTCGCGCTCGTGATGCAGCCGTGCCGCCACGTCGCGGGCGGTCAGCCAGTCATCCGCGGACCACAGGACGTCCATGACCGACCGTTCCAGGTCACCCAGGCGAGCCATAGACCGATCCTACGCCGCGTAGAAGTTCTTGCCCCCGGATCCGTCAGGTCCATCGATCTCACAACGAAAAATCTTCTACAGAACGTAGAATCTTCTACGTAATGTAGAAGAACACGGCGAACATGCCGCCGCCCCCGGTGGAGGAGGTCCCGATGCTCCAGGCCGCCGAAGCTCTCTCCCACGTCGATGCGCTCGCACAGGCCGCGGACCTGGCCNGCGCGAGCGCGACATCCACCGACCTGGCCCGCGCGCAGACCGCCATCTCGCTGGCGTTCCACATCTGCTTCGCGGTGTTCGGTGTCGGCATGCCCTGGCTCCTGCTGTTCGTCGAGGGGCGCTGGGTCCGCACCCGCGACCCCGTGTGGCTGGCGCTCACCCGAAAATGGTCAAGAGCGTTCGCGGTCCTGTTCGCCGTCGGCGCGGTCTCCGGTACGGCGCTGTCGTTCGAGTTCGGCCTGCTGTGGCCGGCGTTCATGGCCCGGTACGGCGGTGTGCTCGGCCTGTCGTTCACGCTGGAGGGCTTCGCGTTCTTCACCGAGGCGATCTTCATCGGCATGTACCTGTACGGCTGGAAGCGCCTCTCGCCCCGCGCGCACTGGCTGACGCTGTGGCCGATCGCCATCGCCGGAACGTTGTCGACCCTCTTCATCATCACCGCGAACGCGTGGATGAACACCCCGAACCACGTCACAGAGGTCGACGGCAAGGTCGTTTCGGCAGAGCCCTTCGCCCCGTTCCTGGCCGCGACCGCGCCGCATCAGCTCATCCACATGGTGCTGGCAGCGCTGATGTGCACCGGCGGCCTGGTCGCGGGGGTGTACGCCATCGGCATGCTGCGCGGTCGGCGCGACGCGTATCACCAGCGCGGACTGCGCGTCGGTCTGGCCGTCCTGCTCGTCTGTGCGCCCCTTCAGCTCATCGTCGGCGACTGGGCCGCCCGGGTGGTGGGCAACGAGCAGCCGATCAAGCTCGCGGCGATGGAGGGGATCGGCGAGACCCGCACCCACGCGCCGCTGACCATCGGCGGGCTCTACGACGAGGCCACCGGTGAGGTTCGGCACGGCATCGAGATCCCCAACCTGCTGTCACTGATGCAGGGATTCAGCGCCGACCACGAGATCACCGGCCTGGCCGCCGTTCCCCCACAGGAGCGGCCGGACGCCCGGCAGGTGCACCTGGCCTTCAACGTGATGGTCGGGCTGGGCATGGCGCTGATCGCGCTGTCGCTGGCGACCGGGCTGGTCGTCCTGCTCCGGCGGCGGCGCGGCGACCGGCCACTGCTGCCCACCGGCAGACCCTGGCTGTGGGCGGCCGCCGCCTCGGGGCCGGCCTCGCTGGCGGCGATGATGGCGGGCTGGGAGGTGACCGAGGGCGGTCGCCAGCCCTGGATCGTCTACGGCCGGATGCGGGTGGACGAGGCGGTCACGACCAGCGAGGGCATGCCGGCCATCTTCACCGGCACGGTTCTGCTCTACCTCGGCCTCGCGACCGCCCTGGTGCTCATCCTGCGCAGGATGGCGACCGGCGGGCCGGTGCTCGGTGGTGTGGGTCTCGGTGGTGTGGGTAACGGCGCCGGTAACGCCGGTAACGAGGTGGCCGGTGCCACCGACACCGCACCGGAGATCCCGGACGCCCGCCCCGCGCCGGGCAGTCCGGTGCCTGCCCGCCCCGCGCCCGGCCTGCCTGTGCCGGACCAGCCCGGGTCGAGCCCGCCGGTGCCCGAGCAGTCGATCTCCGGCCAGTCGATATCCGGCCAGCATGCGGCGGCACCCGGCAAACCGGCACCCGGCAATCCGGTGCCCGGAACAGCCGGGTCCGAGGGGCACCAGACCGACCCGTCCGGCCACGAGGGGGACGCACGATGACCGCCGCCGACCTGCTCGCCGTGGTGATGGTGTTCGGCCTCACCGCCTACGCCCTCACCGGCGGCGCCGACTTCGGCGGGGGTGTCTGGGACCTCTTCGCCCGCGGACGGGACGCCGCCGACCAGCGCCGGCTCGTCTCCGCCGCGCTCGGCCCCATCTGGGAGGCAAATCACGTCTGGCTGATCTTCGTCGTGGTGATGATGTTCAGCGGCTTCCCGGAGGCGTTCGGGATCGTCGGCTCGACGCTGGAGATCCCGCTGATCTGCGCGCTCGCCGGGATCGTCCTGCGCGGGGCGGCCTACGTCTACCGCGCGTACGGCTCCGGCGCCGCCGGGCCGGACCACTGGTGGGGCCACGTGTTCGCGGTCTCCTCGGTCATCACGCCCGTCGCCCTCGGGGTGGCCGGCGCCGCCCTGGTCACCGGGGACGTCGCCGAGGGCGCGCCGCTCACCCCGGTGAAGAGCGTCTTCGGGATCGTCTGTGGTCTGTTCGCGCTCGCCGTGACGGCGTTCCTCGCGGCGGTGTACCTCTGCCGGGACGCGGCCGCCAGCCCCGAGACGGAGCATCTGGTGTCGGGCTTCCGGCGCCGCGCGCTCGGTGGCGCGGTCGTCTCGGGTCTGCTGGCCGCCGTCCTGTTGCCGCTGCTGTGGTCCGAGGCGCCGGTCGTGGCGGAACGGTTCGCCGACCGGTCGGTTCCCTTCGCGGCGCTCTCCGCGATCGGCGGGGTGGCCTCTCTGTTGGCGCTGTGGCGGCACCAGTTCACGGCGGCCCGGATCACGGCGGGGCTCGCCGTCGCCGGGGTGCTGTGGGGGTGGGCCGCGGCGCAGTACCCCGACCTGGTCTTCGGTCGGGCGACGGTCGACTCCGCCGCCGCTCCCGAGGCCAACATCGTCGCGATGCTGATCGCGGTCTGCTGCGGGCTGGTCGTCCTCGTCCCCTCGCTGTGGATGCTGTTCCGTCTGTTCTCCCGCCCCGAGATCAGCTCCTCCCACTCGTAGCCGGGCCGCGGTGCCCGCGGCGTCCGCGGGCGCGACTACGTTCGACGGGTGACGAGGGCCAGTGCCGGGGCCAGGCAGGCGGACGGCTCCGCGGAACCGCTGAGCCACCGGTCGCTGCGCAACGAGGTGCTCATCGTCCTGGGTGTCTCGTTCGGTGCGTCCGGCCTGTTCGCGCTGATCCGCTACCTCGGGGTGCTCACCGCCCAGCAGTCGGTGCGCTCGCAGGTCGCGAAGCTGAACTCGTCGGCCGCGCCGGGGCGGCCCTGGCTCGACCTCGCGCTGCAGGCGGCGTCGATCGCGACCGCTGTGGTCCCGGTGTTCCTCGTCGTCCACCTGCTGGGACGCCATGGCGGTGGGGCGGGGGCCATCGGGCTGGACCGGCGCCGCGCTCGGGCGGACGTGGGGTGGGGCGCGGCGCTGGCCGCGGCGGTCGGCGGGACGGGGCTGGCCTTCTACCTGGCTGCCTGGCACAGCGGCGCGAACCTCACGGTCGCCCCGTCCAACCTGCCGGATGTCTGGTGGCGGATCCCGGTGCTGATCGCCTCGGCGGCCGAGAACGGCCTGGCGGAGGAGGTGGTCGTCGCCGGCTACCTGCTCGTCCGCCTCCGCGAGCTGGGCTGGGGCGCGAACCGTGCCCTGCTGGCCAGCGCACTGCTGCGCGGTTCCTACCACCTGTACCAGGGTCTTGGGGGGTTCGCCGGCAATGTCGCGATGGGCCTGCTCTTCGGACGGATCTTCCAGCGCACCGGCCGGGTGTTACCCCTGGTGATCGCGCACACGCTCATCGACGCGGTGGCCTTCGTTGGCTATGTAACGCTGGCCGGAAAGGTCTCGTGGATTCCCGTTCCGCGATAACCTTCCGAGCTAAGGTTAACAATAGGCAAACAGCGGTCGTCCTGTCGGTGAAGTGCCGTTGATCCTGTGTCGTGCTGGTGGCCCTCCGGATCGCCTGGCCAGCGGCCCGACGGCGGGCGATCAACAAGGGGGAGGGGCTCGCCGTGGGCTCAGTGCGGGAGATCGAACGCAAGTACTCCGTGGACCCGGGCTTCGTGCTCCCCCGCCTGGCCCAGGTGCCCGGCGTGTCCACGGCCCGCACCCGGCGCGCGGTGACCCTGGAGGCCGTCTACTACGACACCGAGGACCTGCGGCTCGCCCGCAACCGCATCACGCTTCGCCGGCGCACCGGTGGGGCCGACGCGGGCTGGCACCTGAAGCTGCCGGTCGGCCCCGGGGTGCGGGACGAGATCCAGCGCCCGCTCACCGGCGACGGGCCGGTACCCGCCGAGCTCGCCGAACTCGTCACCGTCTACCTGCGCGGCGCGCAGCTGCGCCCCGTCGCCCGCCTGGTCACCCTGCGGACGGCCCGCCGCCTGCGCGACGAGGCCGGCACCGACCTGGCCGAGGTCGTCGACGACCAGGTGTCGGCCACGACGCTGGGCCCGGCCGCGACCGTCCAGAAGTGGCGGGAGATCGAGGTCGAGCTCGGCGCGGGCGATCCCGGCGTGCTCGACGAGGTCGAGCGGCTGCTGACCTCCGCGGGCGCCGACCGCTCGGCGTCGGCGTCGAAGCTGGCCCAGGTGCTCGGCCCGGCGCTGACCGAGGGCGCCGGCCCGGATGTCCCGCCCCCCGCCGCGAAGCTGCGGCGGCGCACCCCGGCCGGCACGGTCATCCGCGCGTACCTCATCGCGCAGGTCGCGACGCTGATCGCCACCGACCCGAGAGTCCGCCTGGACGCACCGGACGCGGTGCACCGGATGCGGGTCGCCTGCCGGCGGACCCGCAGCACCCTGCGCACCTTCGCCCCGTTCTTCCCCGCCGACCTCGTCGCCCATCTCGACGGCGAGCTGCGGGACCTGGCGGGGTCGCTGTCGGCCGCCCGGGACGCGGAGGTGCAGATCGCCTACTTCACCGAGCGGCTCGACGACCTGCCGGCCGAACTGGTCCGCGGGGACGCCGCGGCGGCCCTCGCGGGCCACCTCGCCGCCGACCAGAGCGCCGCGCGGGAGCAGGCCCTGGCGATGCTGCGCAGCGAGCGGTACCTCCGGCTCGTCGACGACCTGCTTGAGCTCGTGCGGGCGCCGCTGACCGGCCTGGCCCGCAAGCCGGCGGAGAAGGTGCTGCCCGGCCTGCTGCGCGAGGCCGACCGGCGGATGAACAAGAAGGTCGCCCGGGCCGCCGCGCTGCCCATCGGGTACGAGCGGGACCAGCTGCTGCACTCGGCCCGCAAGCAGGCGAAGCGGCTGCGTTACGCGGCCGAGGCGGTGGGCCCGGTCTACGGCGCGCCGGCCGCCGCGTTCGCCCGCCTGGCCGAGTCGATGCAGGAACTGCTCGGAACCCATCAGGACGCGACGATCGCCCGCGGCCTGCTGCGGGACTGGGGAGTGCGTGCCCAGGAGGCGGGCGAGGCGTCCGCGTTCACGCTCGGCGTGCTGCTCGGGCTGGAGGAGCACCGGGCGCGCACCGCGGAACGGGACTTCTTCGACCTGTGGCCGGACGCCTCCGCGCGCCGGCATCGACGCTGGTTCTTCTGAAGCGGGGCCGCCGCGGGTGCCGAGCGTGGTGCCGGCGGCGGTGCCGGAGGTGGACGGCGCCGGTCCCGCGGCGACTCTCCGGGCGTGTGTCCCGACACCTTGACGAGCGGTTGCGGCGCGGGTCGGGCAGCATCGGGCCGGTGCCCTGCGCGCCGGTGGCCCCCGCGCGACGCCGCCCGGCCTGCGGCGGGCCAGCACCGCCCGCCGGAGAACGCCCGTCCCACGAGGAGATGCCGATGACCGCCCCTGAATCGCTGGCCACCACCCGGCTCGGTACGACTGACATGTCCGTCACCCGCGTCGGGTTCGGTGCCTGGGCCATCGGCGGCGCGGACTGGGCCTACGGCTGGGGGCACCAGGACGACGCCGAGGCCGTCGAGGCGATCCGCGCCGCGGTGCGGTCCGGGGTGAACTGGATCGACACCGCCGCGGTCTACGGCCTCGGGCACTCCGAGGAACTGGTCGCCCGGGCACTGGCGGACATCCCGGCCGGCGAGCGGCCCTACGTGTTCACCAAGTGCGGCCTGGTGTGGGACGAGAACGACCCGGCCCGCCCGCCCGCCCGGGTGGGCGCGCCCGCGTCGATCCGCGCGGAGGTCGACGCCTCGCTGCGCCGGCTGCGGGTCGAGCGAATCGACCTCTACCAGCTCCACTGGCCCCCGCAGGACGGCGCGTCGATCGCGGAGGCGGTCGGGACGCTGCACGAGCTGCGGGCCGCCGGCAAGATCCACGCGGTGGGGGTGTCGAACCTCTCGGTGGCCCAGCTGGAGGAGGCGGCGACGGTGGGCGGCGTCGACGTCCTGCAGCCGCCGTTCTCGCTCGTCAACCGGCTGGCCGCGTTCGACCTGCTGCCGTACTGCGCGATGCGCGACATCGGCGTGATCGTCTACAGCCCGATGCAGTCGGGTCTGCTCACCGGCGGCTGGACGGCGCAGCGCACCCGGTCGCTGGCCCAGGACGACTGGCGGCGCACGTCCGCCGCGTTCAACCCGCCCGCGCTGGAGCGGAACCTGGCCCTGGTGGACGCCCNGCGCCCGATCGCGGACCGGCACGGGACGACCGTGGCCGCCGTCGCCGTGGCCTGGACGTTGTCCTTCGACGGGGTGACCGCGGCGATCGTCGGAGCCCGCCGGCCGGACCAGATCGATGCCTGGCTCCCGGCNGGCGGGCGGGTACGGCTCACCGACAGCGACCTGGACGAGATCGCCGCCGCGATCGAGCGTCTCGGTGCCGGTGAAGGCCCTGCCCGGCAGAGCCCGGCGTTGCCCGGCAGTGCTCTCGTGTGAGTGCGCGGGACGCGTTACATGGGCGGCTCCGAAGTGGCGTTCATGCCACTGGCGGGCTTCCCCCTCGTGGACTGTGA
Organism: Frankia sp. EI5c; assembly: GCF_001636565.1. GTDB lineage: Bacteria > Actinomycetota > Actinomycetes > Frankiales > Frankiaceae > Parafrankia. The sequence goes on along the minus strand of NZ_LRTK01000035.1, from coordinate 55,061 downwards.
CACACCGCGCCGGCGAACGGACCGGGGAACGGACGGGGAAGTGGATGTTCGTAAAGCCGAGCCGTGAAGTGGACTTCTTCTGCCGGAGGACTCCCGCGCGGGGCTGCGTGCGTGTAGCGTCAGGCGTGGCCGGAGTTCGTCAGTTCGTGTCTCAACCGAGACACAGCGGAACAACGCGGCGGCGAATCGTATCGCCGCGGCGTTCGGCCCGGGGCCCGCGCGGTGCGGGTCCTGACTGCACCAGCAGGGAGAACGGCACGTGGCTCAGGGCACGGTGAAATGGTTCAACTCGGAGAAGGGCTTCGGCTTCATCTCCGTGGACGGTGGCGGGTCTGACGTCTTCGTCCACTACAGCGCAATCGTGATGGACGGCTACAAGGCACTCGAGGAGGGCCAGCGGGTCGAGTTCCAGGTGACCCAGGGCCAGAAGGGCCCGCAGGCCGACGCCGTCCGCGTCGTCTGAGCCACGAGTAGCAGTAGAACCAAGGTTGGTCAGCCCGTTCGTCGGATCACTCCGGTGGGCGGGCTGACCGCTTTTAGGCGGGAGTGCGGCTCCCGCGAGTGAGCTCCGGTCTGTCCGGTGCCGTCCCATCCGAGCCATCCCTCGGGGGCTNGGTCGGTTGTTCGCGCCCAAGGCCGCCTGCTCACGGTCCGCGCTGCCCATTCAGGTGTCGGATCTGAGCTGATCCCGTCATGGGATTCGGTATGTGACCGCGCGCCGAGCGAATAGCGGATGCGGCCTGTTCCCATCAGGTGGATGGTTTTACCGAGCGTCTCCGGGTAAGTATCTGGTTGATTGCTCGGAACCGAAAAAGCTGATGCCTGGAATGCTGCGTGGCGCAAATATCGCGTTCCCGGCGCGGCCCCGCGATGTTCCGTGCCGCGCCCGGGTCACGTTCCGCGACAGCGGCCCGGGTCACGGTCCGCGACATTGGGGCGCGGTATCCGTGCCGCGATGTCCGCGTGGGGTGACCGAGCGGCAGCCGAGGCAATCGGACCGGGCGGGCCGGCCCGTGGGGCCGGCCCGGCGCGCGTCACCGGGCGGCGAGAAGCCGCGCGTCACCGGGCGGCGAGAAGCTCCGCGATCTGCAGGGTGTTGAGCGCGGCTCCCTTACGGAGGTTGTCCCCGCAGACGAACAGCGCGACCTCCTGCGGATCATCAGGCGACTGACGGATCCGGCCGACCCAGGTCGGGTCCGTACCCACCACATCCGCCGGGGTCGGGAACTGGCCCGCGGCCGGATCGTCCAGAACCGCGACGCCCGGCGCCGCCGCCAGGATTTCCCGGGCCCGCGTCGCGGTGACCGGCTGGGTGAAACGAGCGTGCACCGCCACGGCGTGTGTGGTTATCACCGGAACCCGCACACAGGTCGCCGAGACCCGCAGCTGNGGTAGGTCGAGGATCTTCCTCGACTCGTTGCGGATCTTCAGCTCCTCGGAGGACCAGCCGCCGTCCTTGAGTGAGCCGGCCCAGGGCACCACGTTCATCGCGAGCGGGGCCGGGAACGGGCCGAGGCCCTCCTCGCCGACGGCCTTGCGCACGTCGCCGGCGGCCTGCCCCAGCTCCCGGGTACCGCCGACGAGCTCAAGCTGGGTGTAGAGGGTGTCGATGCCGGCCTGCCCCGCCCCGCTCGCGGCCTGGTAGGACGTGGCGACGATCGACTCCAGGCCGAAGGCCCGGTGCAGCGCGCCGACAGCGACGATCATCGACAGCGTGGTGCAGTTCGGGTTCGCGATGATGCCGCGCGGCCGGTCCGCCACCGCGGCGGCGTTGACCTCCGGCACGACCAGGGGGACGTCCGGATCCATCCGGAAGGCACCCGAGTTGTCCACGGCGACGGCGCCCCGCGCGGCGGCGACCGGAGCCCACTGGGCGGACACCTCGTCGGGTACGTCGAACACGGCGATGTCGACACCGTCGAACACTTCGGGGGCCAGCGCGAGGATCGGCACGTCCTCGCCGCGCACCCGCAGCGTGCGCCCGGCCGAGCGGGCCGAGGCCACCAGCCGGATCTCACCCCAGATGTCCGGGCGTTCGTCGAGCAGCGAGAGCATCACGGTGCCCACCGCCCCGGTCGCACCCACCACGGCCAGCGTAGGGCGCTGGGGGATGTCACTCATGTCCTGCCTCCGCCTGCTCGTCCACCGCTGGTCGTGTGCCACCTATCGCCTGCCGGGCCGCCGCCCGCCGGGATGCGCGGGCGGCGCTCACCGGCCCGTTCCCGCGTACACGACCGCGGCCTGGTCCGGGTCGCCCAGTTCGAAGGCGGTGTGCACGGCCCGGACGGCCACCGGCAGGTCCGTGTCCCGCACGACCACCGAGATCCTGATCTCGGACGTCGAGATGATCTCCACGTTGACGCCCGCGTCGGCGAGGGCGCCGAAGAACCGCGCGGACACCCCCGGATGCGACTTCATCCCGGCGCCGATCAGGGACACCTTGCCGATGTGGTCGTCGTAGAGGGTGCGATCGAAGCCGATCTTGTCGTGGACCTTCTCCAGGGCGGCGAGCGCGGTCTTCCCGTCCGATTTCGGCAGGGTGAAGGAGATGTCCGTCCGGCCGGAGCCGGCGACCGAGCCCACCTGGACGATCATGTCGAGGTTGACGTCCGCGTCGGCGACGGCCCGGAAGACCGCGGCGGCCACCCCCGGCTTGTCCGGGCAGCCCACGACGGTCACCTTCGCCTCGCTCAGGTCGTGCGCGACGCCGCGGATGATGGCCTGTTCCACGAGCTGTGCCTCCGGAATCTCGATCACCCATGTGCCCGGCTTCGACGAGAACGAGGAGCGGACGTGCACGGGCACGGTGTATCGGCGGGCGTACTCGACGCACCGCAACATGAGCACCTTCGCCCCGCACGCGGCCATCTCCATCATCTCCTCGTAGGAGATGCGGTCGATGCGGCGGGCGTCGGGGACGATGCGCGGATCGGCGGTGAACACACCGTCAACATCGGTGTAGATCTCGCACGCGTCGGCGTGCAGCGCGGCGGCCAGCGCCACGGCGGTCGTGTCCGAGCCGCCCCGGCCCAGCGTGGTGATGTCCTTGGTGTCCTGGCTGACACCCTGGAAGCCGGCGACGATCGCGATGGCGCCCTCGTCCAGCGCGGTGCGGATGCGCCCGGGAGTCACGTCGATGATACGGGCCTTGCCGTGCACCGAGTCGGTGATCACGCCTGCCTGGGAGCCGGTGAAGGAACGCGCCTCCGCGCCCAGCTGAGCGATGGCCATCGCGAGCAGCGCCATCGAGATCCGCTCACCGGCGGTGAGCAGCATGTCCAGCTCGCGGGCCGGGGGAATCGGGCTCACCTGCTCGGCGAGGTCGAGCAGATCATCGGTGGTGTCACCCATCGCGCTCACCACGACGACCACGTCGTTGCCGGCCCGCCGGGTCTCCACGATCCGCTCGGCCACCCGCTTGATGCGATCCGCGTCCGCGACCGAGGATCCGCCGAACTTCGCGACCAGGAGCGCCATGGGTGCCAGATTACCGAGGTCGGTGGCACTTCTGCCCGGTCGCGCTCAGCGCCGGCCGGTGGCCGGCTGCCTCTCGGCTGCCCGCCCGGTCGCCGGCCGGGTGCCCGCGGGCCGTCCCCGGTGGCACGAGTGTCATCCGACCGACGGCCTGCCCGATGAGTTCGCCTTCGTGTGCAAGGGTGGCTGCGGAAGCGACCATGTTGTTCCGATGCTCCTCGGTGTGGAGGGTCGTCGGCGTTAGAAGGCTCCTTCAGGAAGGACATTCGTCATGGCGATCAGCCTNGCCAAGGGCGGCAACGTCAGCCTCACGAAGCAGGCCGCCGAGGCGGGAACCNGGGCGCTGACCGCGCTCACCGTCGGGCTCGGGTGGGACGCCCGGACGACGACCGGCACCGACTTCGACCTCGACGCCTCGGCCATCGGGGTCCGGAGCGACGGCAAGGCGCTGTCCGACGGCCACTTCGTCTTCTTCAACAACATGAAGAGCCCGGAGGGCGCCATCTCCCTCTCCGGTGACAACCTCACCGGTGCCGGCGAGGGCGACGACGAATCCATCAACATCAACCTCGGCCTCGTTCCGGCCGAGATCGACAAGATCGTGGTCCCGGTGTCGATCTACGACGCGGTGAACCGCGCGCAGAACTTCGGCCAGGTGCGCAACGCCTACATCCGCGTGGTGGACCAGACGGGCACCGAGCTCGTCCGCTACGACCTCTCCGAGGACTACTCCACCGAGACGGTCGTCATCTTCGGTGAGGTGTACCGCAACGGGGCGGACTGGAAGTTCCGCGCGGTCGGCCAGGGGCACAACGACCTCAGCGGTCTCGCCCGCGACCACGGCGTGAACGTCTGACCGGACCGACCCGACGACACGCCCTCCCGCCCGCTCCCGGACGCACGCCTTCCGTCCGCCCGGTCGGCGGGCCGGCGGGCGGGGCTGCCGGTGGAGGTGATGAGGGTGCTGGCCTGGCAGGTGACCAGCCCTGGGCCGATCTCCGCGGGCCCGCTGCGGGCGGTGGAGGCGCCGGTACCCGAACCCGGCCCCGGCCAGGTCCGGCTGCGGGTAGCCGCCTGCGGCGTCTGCCGGACGGATCTCCACCTCGCCGAGGGTGACCTCACGCCGCGCCGGCGGCGCGCGGTGCCGGGCCACGAGGTCGTCGGCTATGTCGACGCCCTCGGGCCCGGGCTCACGGCCGCGGCCGGGGCGCCCCCGATCCGGTTGGGCGACCGGCTGGGCATCGCCTGGCTCGGCGGCACCGACCAGACCTGCGCCTACTGCCGGCGCGGTGCCGAGAACCTCTGCCCAGCCTCGGTCTACACCGGCTGGGACGTCGACGGCGGGTATGCGCAGTACGCGGTCGTGGCCGCTGACTACGCCTACCGGCTGCCCGCCGGCTACAGCGACGGCGAGCTGGCGCCGCTGCTGTGCGCGGGCATCGTGGGCTATCGGGCGCTGCTGCGCGCGGAGCTGCCCGCCGGGGGCCGGCTCGGCATCTACGGGTTCGGCGCCTCCGCCCATCTCGCCGCCCAGGTGGCGATCGCGCAGGGCGCGACCGTGCACGTCCTGACCAGGTCCGAGCGGGCCCGTCAGCTCGCCGTCGAACTCGGCGCCGCCTCGGTCGCCGGCGCCTACGACAGCCCGCCCGAGCCGTTGGACGCGGCGGTCCTGTTCGCGCCGGTCGGCGATCTCGTCCCGGTGGCCCTGGCCGCGCTGGACCGCGGTGGAACCCTGTCGATCGCCGGGATCCACCTGACCGACATCCCACCGCTGAACTATCAACGGCACCTGTTCCAGGAACGGTCCGTCCGCAGCACGACGGCGAACACCCGTGCCGACGGGGCGGAGTTCCTGGCGGTCGCCGCCCGCCACCGCCTGGCGGTGACCGTCACTCCCTACCCGCTGACCTCGGCTGACCGGGCGCTGGCGGACCTGGCACACGACCGGGTCCACGGCGCGGCCGTGCTCTTCCCGGACACGGACAGCGGCTGAGCGGTTCGCCTGGGCCGCCCGTGGCCCGGTAGCGCCAGGGTGGCGTGTCCGGCGAGTGACGAGTTGTGGCCGGGTGTGTCTCCTATGATCGGTTGCGTGCGCGTTCGCCTGCTGGGCCCGGTGGACGTCGTGGACGCGGCCGGGAGGACCGTCGCGATCGGCAGCCCGACGCAGCGGCTGCTGCTCGCGGTGCTGGGTTCCCGGGCGGGGGACGTGGTGCCCGTGGGCCGCCTGGCCGAGGCGGTGTGGGGTGACCTCCCGCCACCTTCCGCGGAGGCGACGCTGCGCTCGTACATCTCGCGGCTGCGGCGCGTTCTCGGTGACGCCCTGCCGACCCGTCCCGGCGGCTGGTCGCTGTGTCTTGCTCCGGAGCAGGTGGACATCACCGTCTTCGAGAGCCTGCTGGAACTCTCCCGCCGGGTGCCGGACGCCGCCGAACGGCTCGCGCTGCTGGACGACGCGCTCGCGCTGTGGCGCGGTCCCCCCTTCGGTGACCTGGCCGAGCACCCGGCGCTGCGACCCGTCGCGACGCGTCTCGCGCAGGCGCGGGGCACGGCGCGGGAGTCGCGGGCCGTGCTGGGGCGGGCCGGGCGGCCGCGCACCGGCCCGAGCGCCGACGCCGACCCTGCCGGGAGACCGGTTCGCGCCGCGCTTCAGCCCCGCGCCGAGACGCCGCCGGGCACGGGACGGCAGCCCCGGCGTCCACGCCGGCCCGGCACCGCACCGCTGGGACGGGCGGCCGACCTCGCCGCCGTGGAGGACCTGATCGGCGCGGCCCGCCTGGTGACGCTGTTCGGACCAGAAGGGGTCGGCAGGACGAGGCTCGCCCTGCGGCTGGCCGACCGTCTCGCGGAGCGCTTCGCCGCCGGCGTACGGCTGATCGAGCTGGCGGCGGTCAGCGATCCGGCCGACGTCGCGGCCCGCACCGCCGACGGGTGCGGGGCCGGCGGCACGGACGGGGACCTCACCGCCGCCCTGGCGGCCGCGGCGGAGCTGGACGCGCTGGTGATCCTCGACGGCTGCGACCAGGTCGCCGCCGGGGCCGCCGCCGTCGCGGCCGCCCTGGTCGGCGGCGGCCGCGGGGCACGCGTGCTCGTGACGGGCCGCGAGCCGCTCGGTGTGGCGGGTGAGCGCTGCTGGCCGGTGCGGCCACTACGGGTGGACGGCCCGGACGCGCCCGCCCTCGCACTGTTCTGGGACCGGGTGCGGGCCGCCCGGCCTGACCGCGGGTCGGACGGCGAGTCGGACGGGGGGCTCGGCGGGGGGTTCGGCGGGGGGTTCGTCCGTGGGCCTGGCGGCGGGCTGAGGGCTGTGGACGGGACCGTGGACCGGGCCGCGGACTGGGCGGCGGCCGAGCGGATCGTCCGCCGGCTCGACGGCCTGCCGCTCGGCATCGAGATCGCGGCGGCGCGGAGTGACGCGATTCCGCTCGCCGAACTCGCCGACCGGCTCGACGAGCTCCTCAGCCCGCACCGGGCCGGCCGACGCCGAGGCCCGGCCCCCCGCGCCCTCGAGGGGGTGGTCGGCTGGTCGGTCTCGATGCTGGACCCTCCGCACCGCGCGATGCTGCGGACCCTGGGCGTCTTCGCCGGGCCGGCCGCCGCCGCCGACGTCGCCGCGCTGGCGGAGACCACCGAGGCGAAGGCCCGGGACATCCTCGACGCCCTGGCGGCGCGGGCGTTGGCGGCACGGGCGTTGGTGGCGGTGGCGGCGGATCCCGCCCAGGCCCCGGTCCGGTACGCCCTGCCGTGGACCGCCCGGGACTATGCGAGGCGGCGCCTCGGGGCGTCCGAGCCGGGGCTGGCCCGGGCCCACGCCCGGCACGTCCTGGCCGAGCTGCGGGCCGCTGACGCGCTCCTGCGCACCCCCCGGGAGGCGGAGGGCCACCGCCGCCTGGAAGACCTGCTCGCGGAGGCGCTGGCGGCCCAGCGCTGGACACTGCTGAACGACCCGCCGCGGGCGGTCGAGATCACCGCCGCCCTGTACGTGTACGCGCGGTCGCGCCGGCAGATCGAACCGCTGTGCGCGGGGGTCGGTCTCGTCCGTGCCTTCGGGCTGCACCCGCCGGCCGGGACGGAGCCCCACCGGTTGGCGGACCTGGTGTCAGATCTGTCCGTGGAACCACCGCCGGGGGTCTCGGCGGGCGCGCTGGCGACCGCGTTGGCCACGGCCGCGGCCTGGTATGTCGGCAGGGGAGACCTGGAGATGGCCGGTGCGTGCGCCCAGCGCGGCCGGCTGGTCGCCGGGGACGCCCCCGAGCGCGGGTTCGTTCTCGAACTGCTCAGCGACATCGCGTCCCGCCGGGGCCGGACAGGTGAGGCGGTCGACCACGGCTGGGAGCTGGTCGCCGCCGCCCGGGCCTGCGGAGACCGGCACGCCGAGGTCGCCGGCATCGTCAGCATCGTGACGGCGCATGCCCACGCGGGGGACGCCGAGGCCGGCCGGGTCGCTCTCACCCAGGTTCCGGACGCTGCGCTGGCGCCGTCGGATCTCGGCTGGCTGGCCTACGGTGAGGCCGAGCTGGTCCTCGACCGCGACCCGGAGCGCGGCCTGCGCCTGCTGGAGCGCGCCGCGGCCCTGGCCGACTCCGTCGGCAACTCCCGGCTCGGCGCGGCCGCCCGAGCCGCGGAGGCGTCCGCACGGGCCCGCGGCGGGGAGGCGGCCCGACCAGCCTGACCGGTGCTGCCGGTGCTGCCGGTGCTGCCGGTGGGGCTGGTAGGGCTGGTGAGGGCTGAGGCCCGGTCAGTGCCGGCGGGCCGCCAGTCGCCGCAGCGTGAGGGTTCCCGCGGCGGTGAGGACCGCGGCGGTGGCGACCTCACGCGGCAACCGGTGCCGCGCCTCGTTCTGGATGGCCTCGTGGAACCGGTCGAACCGGGCCGGCCAGGGGCTGGAGCCGACGAAGTAGCGACCGACCTTGTCCGTGTCGGGCAGGCAGGCGCCTATCATCCCGGCGAGCACGCCGACACGCCGGTCGGCCGGTGCCGCCGCGGTGAGCAGCGCCATCGCGGCGAGGCCCGCGACACCGTCCTTGCGGGCGATGGGCAGCCATTCCGGTTCGGTGTTCGGCCCGGTGCCCCAGTGCGGCATCGCGTCCATCACCAGGTGGGAGAGAAAGCCCAGCGCCAGCGCCGGTACCGGTCTCGGCGCGGCCATCCCGACGAAGGCCCCGGCACCGACATGGGAACTGATGATCATTTGGGGCAGCTCCTGCTCAGATGATCGAGGCGGGCACCGGCCTGGATTCCAGGCATGGTTCCACCTTCGCCCCCGCCCCGGAGGTATGCCGCACCGGGTGGCACCGGCTCCCGGGACAGGAGCGCGCGGCGGGCCGCCGGCCTGCTCCGTTCGCGGTCGGGTGGGTGTGCGTTGAGCGGCACACGGAAGGCTTCCGGGGAAGCTGTACCGACAGGACTCCGGACAGTCCCCGCGACCCGTAGCATCTGCATGCATAGCGCAGTGGTTTGATGGCAGAGGTCGGAGATCCGGTCGATAGCGGGCCGGTACTGTCCACGGGGTGTGACACATCGGCCTGGGTGGGATGACCATCCGGGCCGAAGGTAGGCCGGGGGTTGAAAGGTGAAGAGTGGGCCGTCCGCAGCGGACGCGGGTTCACTGGCACCGGCACGTGCAGCGGCAGGCGTGCGTGCACTTGCTTCTGCGCCACATCCTACGGCCGGGCCACCTGGGCGCTGCGCGGCCGTCCGGCTACGTGCCGTCGGGGTGCCCAGGCAGAGATCACACCTGCGGGTGGGCCCCGCCGCCGCCACCATGACGGACCACGCGGACCCGCCGGCCGGCACGATCGTCTCCGTGGCCTGGTACCTGGAAGGCGCCGGCCGGGTCATCGGCGGGCTGCTGCCGCGTGGGCATCCCGAAGGCGGGGCGCTCGGCAAGCGGATCCTGTGTGGGGAAAGCGTGTGGGCTGCCGAGATGCACCCGTGGGAGCAGGAGATCTCCGCGGAGGCGGATCTCGTCGAACCCGGCCCACCCGGCCGCCCCGCGCGGATCGTCGTGCGCTGCCCGGACGGGGCCGTCACCGGTTTCGTCGACCAGCCCGGGCTGCCGGCCGGGCGCCTGGCGCGGTTGACCACCGGGCTCCGGCGTGACGCGCGGCAGGTGCGGGTGCGTGCCGGGGGTCGGGTTTGGTGGGTGCGGGCAAGCCACATGTTCGGTGTGCGGGTGACGCGGGACCCCGGCATCCTGGTCTATTCCACCCGTGGACTGCATGCCGAGTTCGGCTCGGCGGCGGACCCGCTGGATGTCAGCGTCGTCCTGCTCACACTCGCCTCCATCCCCAGCTCGGCCTACGCGCCGATCCTGGGGTTCTGACCCCCGCCCACACCGCGGGGGCGGAGGCCCGTGCTCAGGCGCTGACGATCCGCCGGCCCTCGAACGCGCGGCCGAGGGTTACCTCGTCAGCCCATTCGAGATCGCCGCCCATCGGCAGCCCACTCGCCAGCCGGGTGACGGTGAGACCCATCGGGGCGATCTGGCGGGCCAGGTAGGACGCCGTCACCTCGCCCTCGGTGTTCGGATCCGTGGCCAGGATGATCTCGGTGACCACCCCGTCCGCGAGCCGGGCGATCAGCTCGCGGATGTGGAGGTCATCCGGCCCCACCCCGCCGATCGGGTTGATCGCCCCGCCCAGCACGTGGTACCGGCCGCGGAACTCCCGGGTCCGCTCGATCGCGACGACGTCCTTCGACTCCTCGACGACACAGATGGACGACTGGTCCCGGCGCGGATCCGTACAGATCCGGCACAGCTCCGACTGGGCCACGTTGAAGCACGTCCGGCAGAACTGGACCTTCTCCTTGAGCTCCGTCAGCGCGTGCACGAGCCGACGGACGTCCGCCGGGTCGGCGGCAAGCAGATGGAACGCGATGCGCTGCGCGCTCTTCGGCCCGATGCCGGGCAGCTGACCCAGCTCGTCGATCACATCCTGGACGACGCCCTCGTACACGGCGGTGCGACTCAGCCGAGCCCGGGAATGCCCAGACCGCCCAGCGCGCCCCCGCCTGGCAGCGCACCGGGAGCCGGGGCCCCGCCGAGACCGGCGCCGCCACCGAGACCACCCAGCCCGCCGAGCCCACCGAGCGCGCCGCCGAGACCACCAGTGGCCTCGCTCATCTTCTCGGCGGCAAGCCGGTGCGCGTTGGTGGTGGCATCCCGCACCGCCGCGAGCACCAGATCGGCGAGGGTCTCCGGGTCGTCCGGGTCCATCGCCGCCGGCTTGATCACGAGGTCGACCAGCTCGCCGCCACCGTTCACGGTCGCGATGACGAGCTCGCCGCCGGCCGAGCCCTCGACGCGGGTCTCGGCCAGCTCCTGCTGGGCAGCGAACAGAGCGGCCTGCATGCGCTGGGCCTGCTCGAGGATCTGCCCCAGATTGGCGCCACCGCCGGCGGGGATCTGTGGGTTCGACATGACGGTGAGCCTACGTGCCACCGGAGGCCGATCCGACGCCAGCCGCCGCCCCGAGCCGCAGGGTTACCCGGACTGTTACCCGGACTGTTCGATCACCGTCGCGCCGAGGCTTGTGCGCAGCAGGGCGACGGCCGCTTCCTCGCTGCTGCGGGCACCGCCCAGCTGGTTGGGCGCGTCCTCGTCGTCGAGGGAGACCTCATCCACGGACGGGGGGGCACCGCCGATCGTGGCGGCCGCGACCGCCGCCCCCGAGCCGGGCGTACGACCGCCCGGGCCGTGCCCGGCACGGGCGGTCATCACCGCCGCCCGCGCCGCGGCGGCACCACTGCTCTCCCTCCGCGGACCGGTACCCGGCCCGCTGCCCGGCTGCGGGACCGACCGCGCCTGCGCCCCGGAACCTGGGGAGGCCGCGCCCTGCGCAGTCATCCCCTGCGCAGTCATCCCCTGTGAAGCCACACCCTGTGCAGCCGCGCCCTGCTGGGGGACCGCGGCGGCCGGGGCCGTGGCCGGGGCAGTCGCGAGGTCAGGCCGGGGCCGGCCGGGCGTGCCGCCGTAGGGCGCCGTCGCCGTGACACCGGCCGGCGCCATCGAGCTGGCCTGGGGTCCGGCACCCTGCTCGGGAGCAGGCCCGGGATGCGCCCCCGTGCCGCGAGGCCCGCCGTTCGTCGCGACGTGCAGCCCGTGCCCGGTTGTTGTCTGCGGGGTGCCGTAGCCGGCCCCGCCCTGCGGGAGCCCACCGCCCTGCGGAAGACCCGCGTTGGCGGCCCAGCCGCCGGTGCCATCGGGGCCGGTGGGCGCGCCCGGCCCCGGGGGCCCGCTGGGGCTCCCGTACCCACTCGGCCCGCCGTGGCCGGTCGGACCACCGGAGCTGATCGGCCCGCCGCTGTAAGCGCCTGGCCCGCCGTTGTAAGCGCTTGGCCCGCCGGCAATGCCCGGCCCGGCCGGGCCGATCGGCCCGGCCGCGGGACCGTTGTGGGAACCCGGTCCGCCGGGGCCGGGGCCTTGACCCGGCCGCCCGGGGCCGCCCGCGCCGCCGGGGGGTGACTGGGGACGCCCACCCGACGGGCCGGGACCACCACCGATGGTGATCCGCCACGTTCCGCCGAACCGGTCGGCGATCGCGGCGGCCAGAATCTCGATGTTGTTGCCCTGGCCGAACATCTTCGCCATCGCGGGCGCGGAGAAGGCGAGCACGACCTCGTCCCCGCGCACATCGGTGACTGAGGCGTAGTCCTTCAGGATCGCGTGGGTGCGCCGACTGCGCCGGCCGGCGAACGCGAGCACCTCGTCCCAGACGGCGGTGAGCACGGTGGCGTCGAGACCACCTCCGGGGGCGGCCGCGGATGCCGCACCCCGCGCCGGTGGCTGCGGGGCCGGGCGGACCGGCGCGGCGGGAAATGCCTGGGGGTGGGCCGGCGGTGGCGGGGGATAGGCCGCTGACGGCGCGGGCGCGGGCGGGGGCGGCGGCGGGTTGGACGGGCGGGCCGGCCCCGATGCCACGGGTACCTGGGTGCTGCCGGCTCCGTAACCAGCGGCAGCCCCCTGGCCCGCCGCGGTGACCGGCGCCGCGGGGCCGGGCCGGGTACCGGGCCCGGTTTCCACCACCTCGGGCCCGGGGTGCGCCGCGCCGAGGGGTGCCGCGGGCCGGCGTTCCAGGCGTTCGAGCCGGACGGCGAGCGCCGCCGGGTCCGCGGAGGCGCCCGGCAGCAGCGCCCGGGCGAGGATCAGCTCCAGCAGCAGCCGCGGGCTTGCCGTTCCCCGCATCTCGACCAGGCCGGCGTGCAGGACGTCCGCCGTGCGGGAGAGCTCCACCGGCCCGATGTTCTTGGCCTGGGCCCGCATCCGGTCGACCTGGTCGCTGGAGAACGCCTCCAGCAGGCCGCGCTCCACCGCGTCGGGCACGGCGGCGACCACGATGAGGTCACGGAGCCGATCGAGCAGGTCGGTCGCGAACCGGCGCGGATCGTGGCCCGAGGAGACCACGCGGTCGACCACGGTGAACAGCGCGGCACCATCGCGCTCGGCGAGGGCGTCCACGGTCTCGTCGAGCAGGACGCCGTCCGTCATGCCCAGCAGCGCCACCGCGCGCTCGTGGTCGAGCCCGCCCTCCCCGGCACCGGCGAGAAGCTGGTCCAGGACGGAGAGCGAGTCCCGGACGGAGCCCGCCCCGGCACGGACCACGAGCGGGAACACCGACGGCTCGACCGCCACGCCCTCCTGCTCGCAGATCGACTCCAGGTGACTGCGAAGGACACCGGGAGGAACCAGCCGGAAGGCGTAGTGGTGCGTCCGGGACCGGATGGTGGCGATCACCTTGTCCGGCTCGGTGGTGGCGAAGACGAACTTCAGGTACGGCGGCGGCTCCTCGACCACCTTCAGCAGCGCGTTGAACGCCGCCGCCGTGACCATGTGCGCCTCGTCGACGACGAAAACCTTGAAACGGGCCGAAGCGGGCGCGAAGAAGGCGCGTTCCCGCAGGTCACGGGCGTCATCGACGNGGCCGTGCGAGGCGGCGTCGATCTCGGTGACGTCCATGGACGAGCCGGTGCGGATGGAGACGCACTGGTCGCAGACCCCGCAGGGTTCCGGAGTCGGGCCCTTCTCGCAGTTCAGCGAGGCGGCCAGGATCCGGGCGGACGAGGTCTTCCCGCAGCCGCGGGGGCCGCTGAACAGGTACGCGTGGTGCAGGCGCCCGCTCCGCAGCGCGTGGGCCNGCGCGTCGGTGACGTGCTCCTGGCCGACCACCTGGGTGAAGGTCGCGGGGCGGTACCTGTTGTACAGCGCAGTGCTCACTCGTGTGCTCCGGATGCTCGCGNTGGCTCGCCCGAACGAGGAGGACCCCCCGCACACCCGCCAGAGCCCGCTTACCCTTGCTGCCTTCCGGCCCTGGGGGGGTTCACGAGGTAACGCCGCACGAGGGGTCTGCTGGGCAGTCTAGCGGTCCGCCGGCGATCATGGGGGCGCGGGTCCCGTGGCCACCTGTGACCCCGTTCGCGCCCCCCGTCACCCCACTCCGCCGCGTCGTCAGATAGGCTCCCCCACGGAGGATTCGCCTAGTGGCCTAGGGCGCACGCTTGGAAAGCGTGTTGGGGGCAACCCCTCGCGAGTTCGAATCTCGCATCCTCCGCCAGCCTGTCTGCCAGGCGTAACGTTGGCCCGGACCCGCGATGGGTGCCAGGTCTCCGTCGTCTCCACCGGGTCCGTGGTCTCATGCGTGGCTATGGGCCTGAGCGACTTTAGAGTCGATTCGTGTCGGAGAGCGATGAAGTGGTCTGGGTCAGCGGCTCTGTGGGCAAACTCGGACGGGAGGTCTGCCGTCAGCTCCGGCGAGCCGGGCGCCAGGTCATCGAGGCGGACCGCCGAGGGCCATCGCCTGTCGATCTGACTGACGCTGGTGCAGTGGCGCAGTCGATGGCCGGTGCGGACGCGATCGTGCACTGCGCGGCGATCCNAAGCCCCGAGGACGTCGAACCCGCAGAACTGGTCCGGAACAACACGATGGCCTGCTTCAACGCCCTTGAGCAGGCATGGTCGGCTGGAGTCAGGACGGCAGTGCTCGCGTCGAGCGGATCGATCTACGGCACGGCCTGGTCGCCCGAACCACGGTCGTTCGCCGAAGTGCCCGTTACCGAGGAAACGTCGCTCTCCTACGTAGATCCCTACGCACTGATCAAAGATCACACCGAACGCATGGGACAGATGTACGCACGCCGCGGAATGGTCGTGACCGCGCTCCGGCTGCACTGGATCCTCACCACGGAGGAAGCCAGGAATGTCGCTCGTAGCAGCGACGCAGCCGCCGGTGTCGCGAACCTCTGGGGGTACGTCGATGTGGAGGACGCAGCGAGGGCCTGCGTCCTCGCTTTGCAGCCCCGGACAGAGCATCGTGGCTATGAAGCGCTGGTGATTGCCAGCGACGAGACGTTGTCGGACGTTCCGACNGAGGACCTGCTTACTCGACACCTTCCTCCGGAGACCCGCCGGAGACGCCGTTTCAATGGACACGAGGGCGCTTTCGATGTCTCCCGTGCCGCGGCTGTTCTCGGCTGGTCACCAACGCGCAGCTGGCGGTGACGATCTCTCCTAAAGGGCTTTGTTGATAATCCCAGGGATTTATCGTGAGAGCCCCGTTCCGGGCGAGGTGCTTGATGTTGCGAGTCACCAGCGTCGCTCGCCGAACTCCAGGCCCNTGCACCCGGATCTCCCTGATCGCTTCTCAACGGGTGCGCGGGCTCGGCCCGTTCCGAAGGCAGCGGCCGGCCGGGTGCTGCGCTCACGGTCTCCCTCACCAGCCGCGTGACGGGCATCTGTCGGTGTTCGGAATCAGTGCCTGGCCGGTCTCACCCGCGAAGACCCACTCCTCGTCCTGCCAAAGCAAACCGACCACCTCGCGTTCCTCCTGCTTCTCCCGGTGACGGTGGAGGATTTCGACGAGCTCGCTCGGAAAATGTGAACCTTCCCCAGCGGAGACGGTCGTCCCGTGGATCGGTACCGTCGTCACGCTGAGCAGAATTATCCTGGTAGCAGGATGAAGCCGTCGACGTGCCTGGGCCGTACTACATGGAAATGGCGACGATCGAGCGTCGCGACAACCGTGCATTGGACGCGTTCGGCGACCGCCACGACCGACGCATCGACCGCGCCCAACGGAAGATCGGTGTAGCGACGGACTAGATCTGCCATCCGCTGGAAGTCCGGCGGCTCAAGGTCGACGACCGTCAGATCGTCCTCCACGAGCGACGCAAGGAAAGTCGCCTCTGCCGCCGAGCCCGCGCGTGACTCAAGCAGCCAACACACCTCAGTGATCACCGGCGCAGGTACAAGGAGAGGCCCGGGGTGACTTTCAAGAAGTTGGAGGCAACGATGATGATCGGCGTCCTTCGCGTTCAACGCAGCGACCAGCGGGCCGGTGTCGCAGATGATCACGATGGGCTGCGGCCTAGTTCATCTCGGAGAATTTCCTCGCTCCGGGCAGCTAGATCCGGCTCGGCCTCGATCAGACCCGCGAACGAGAGCCGCCTACGCCGGGGGGGCTCTGCGCCCTTGCCTGCCATGGTTGCTCGGACGAGCGCCAGCAGCGGCGCCACGTCTTCGTCGGGAAGCTCGTCGACGAGGTGGTGGAACTCGTCTCGTGCCGGCTGCGCCATGGCCTGATCTTACGGCTGATCGGGGGCCGCGGCCGTCCGCCGAACGCTCCCCTGGAGCCGCAGCCGACGGCGGGCCCCTGCCTGGTCTCGGTCGTGGTCTCATTCGCCTGCGTTCGGGGCCCGTTCGCCAGCGTCCGGCGAGGCGCCGCGTAGCCGGTGGCGGACGGTGGTGACTCTGGATGGACGGTGGGGCGCAGACTTGGAAAGCGTGTTGGGGGCAACCCCTCGAGAGTTCGAATCTCTCATCCTCCGCAACGATCACGTGGGGCTCTATGGGCCCCTGACCAGGCGCGACACTGCCAGGTCCGATCTCTCCCGAAGCCTCTACCGGCCCGGTGCCCACAGGGTGCCCACGCCGTGTCGAGCGAGGCACGGCCGCCGCGACCGTCTCAGCTGCCTTCTGGCCCGACGAGCGCAGCAGGTGGACGTACAGGCTTCCCGTGATCGACGGCGAAGAGTGACCGAGCCGCTTGGACACGAGCGCCAGGTCGACGCCCTCGGCAAGCTGGATCGACGCCGACGAGTGGCGCAAGTCGTGCAGCCGCCGGCGTGACAGCAGGCCCCCGCCGAGCTCGGCCCCGACCTCGACGTCGACCGGCAGGGGTGCGGCAAGGGTGAGCCGTGCGCGGGTGCCGCTCATCCGGACCGCGGACACCACGGTCACCTCCCCGACCGGCTCACGGTCGGCGTACAGGGTCCATCGGCCGACCGGCTCCCGGTAGCGCACCCCGACGACGAGCTCGGTCACGCCGGCCGCGGCCGCCGTCCGCACCGTCGTACACAGCCCGGTCCGCCGGCCGATCTGCCACATGCGGCGGGTCACCCACTGTGGATCCAGGTAGCGCCCGTCCGGTCGGGTGAACATCAGCTCCGACAGTTCGACCGGCTCCCCGTGCTCGTTGGGCAGGGTGCCGTTCGACCAGGCGGGCCCGGCCTGCTCCCGCTCGTCGTCCTGGACGATCCGGTGGGCCAGCAGCGCACCGAGTGTGGTGGCGTCGAGGTCGACCTTCCGCTTCCCCGACCGCGTCTTGGGCGCCCACACCCCGGGGTCGCCCCCCGGGTCGGTGATCTGCTGGGAGATCGTCAGCACCGCCCGGGTGTCGTCCAGCCCCGTCCAGGTCGCCCCGCAGGCCTCGCCGCGGCGTACGCCGTGAAGGCCGATCAGCTCCCACATCGCCGAGAGCCGGTCCGTGGACGCCTCGTCGAGGAACGCCCCGACCTCCTCGGCGCCCCACGGGTCGACCTCCGGCTGGGAGTACTCCGGCAGCTCGACCGCGTCCGCCGCGTTGAACGGCACCATCCGCTGGCGGACCGCGTCGCCGAGCGCCGTCTTCAGCATGGCGTGCACGAGCTTGATCGTCGCCGGGNCGACCGCGCGACGGCGGGTCGGATTGTCCGCGGCGATCCGCTGGTACGCCTGGTCGATGTGATGGGCCCGCAGTCCGGTGAGCGGGATGTCGCCGATGTAGGCGACGAGCAGGCGGACGTACTGCTCGTACCGGCGCCGCGACGAGGGACGCAGGCTGCGCTTCCTCGGTAGCCAGTCGTCCTGGAGGTAGGCGCGGACGTCGAGGTTGCCGATGTGCTGCTGCCCGGCGCGAACCTTGCCGATCGCCTCGTCGGCGGCATCTTCGGCCTTCTTCTTCGTGGTGAACCCGCTGTCGCTGATCTCCGTCTTCCCGACGAGGGGAACCAGCTCCTTCGGGACCCGGAACCGGTAGGCCCATGCGCCGTGGGCGCGCTGCTCGAGCTGCGGGCACTTCCCGCGTGGGTAGGTCCGCCCGGTCTGCGGGTCCCGGCAGCCGCACCGGCGCTCAGTCTTGACCTTCACCCCGTCGCCCCCCGTCGGCCCGACGCGAGCAGGCCGCGCCGCCGCGCCTCCCTGATCCACCGATGAACCGTCGTGATCGGCACATCCGCTTCCTCTGCGATCACTGGTGCCGGTCGCTGCCCCGCCTTTGCCAGCTCGACGTAGGCGTGTGCCACGTCGAGCAGGAACTCATCGGGTAGGGCCCGCCCTTCTGGCCGCTGGATCGGCGGTCGCGGACCTTCGTCGTCGAACTCCGGAGGTGCCGGAGCCCCCCGCCGTCGAGGCTTGCGCGGCCGCGGCATGCGCTCACCCTCGTCGACAAGCTGACGCTGTCTCAGGAACTCGTCCGGGAACTGCGAGAGCAGGGCGAGCGATACCCAGTCGGTTCGTCCGCGGACCTCTGCCGCTGTCCCTGTGGCCGACCGTCCGCGATGGGTCGACACCGTCCGGGAGAACGCATCTGCGAGCGACCGGAGATCCGGGCCGGGCAGCTTCAACCGGTCCCGGACGTCACCTGCCTGTTCCNGGCCATTGGCGGACGCCTCGATATCGCCCAGTGGTATCTGCCGCAGATGCCGGGCACNGATCGGCGCGTCGGTTCCNTCCAGGAACAGATCTCGCGGCCGGAGCCGCCCGCGCTCGTCTGGTTCGAACCGCACATACAGGTGTCCCGGGAGGTCGGCGATGTTGATCTGCATCCATCCGCCGTTGCCGTGTCTCTCCTCGCGTAGCGCCACACCGTGCATGGTGGCACATCTCGTGGTCGATAGGAGACCCACCTAGACCCTTGCGTGCCCATGTAGACAGAGCGGGACTCCTGCGTGTAAGACTGATCGCGTGCACCTTCAGACCATCGGTGCACATACAGATCAGGCCCCGGAGGTCTCGCATGGCCATACCGCGACTCGCGGATGCCGGTCCGCCGCCCGTCCTACACAGTCCCGAGGGTGGCGCCCGACAGCTCGGCATCTCCCGTGCGCAGATGTTCAAGCTCCTTGCGACCGGTGAGGTTGCGAGCGTCAAGATCGGTCGGCTTCGGCGCATCCCGCACGGCTCCCTGGTCGCTTACGTCGAGCGACTCCAGACCGAACAGGGGGCGGCGTGAGCNGCGCTGCCGAACTGCGGGTCCGACGCGCGATCGAGCTTCCGCCGGAGCGCGGTCGCTGGACGGCTGCGCAGCTGCGCGCGCTGCCCGTCACAACCGACCTAGGCACGGCTGGATCGGTGCTCGACATGGGTCTGACTAAGGCCCGCGAGCTTGCCCGTGCTGGCCAGTTCCCAGTGCCGGTGATCCGCCACGGCGAGCGGTACGTGGTGCCCACGCGGCCACTGCTCGCCCTGCTGGGTGTCGAGCCGGGGGAGGAGTCCGCCGCATGACCTCCGGAAACGGAGCGCGCCGCCCGGGGATGGACCCCCGGAACGGCGCCGAAGTCTCCGCCACCACCAGCATCGACCAAGACCACGGTAACCCGCTCTCGCCCCGCGCGGACGTCGAGGTCGCGCGGCTGCGTGTCCGTCTCCGCCGCATGGCCGCCGCCGCCGGCCGGCCCGTGCGGACGGCCGCCGACGAGCGGGCGCACGCCGACCGGCGGCGGTCCGGCGAGCTCGCCCGGATGGGGCGGGTCGGTGCCTGACGTGGGCTACGAGCTATACCGCGAGGTCAAGGACCATGCTCCCGCCGACCTCCACCCGACCGAACTCCTGCTGCTGCTGATCGTCGCGGACGACGCGAACGACCAGACCCGTCTCTCCTTCGCCGCACGCGAGCAGCTCGTGAGGTGGATGCGGATGACGACGTGGGACAGCGTCCAGAAGGTTCTGAACCGGCTCGCGAAGCGTGAGCTGGAGATCCGCGTGCCGATCGGCAAGGACCGGTCTGGCCGGGCCGTCTTTGCTCGGGTCGGGCAGAAGACCACCTACCGCGTGCCGGAGTTCCTATCGAGGGCGGACAACCATCCGCCCTCCGAGGGCGGACAACCATCCGCCCTCGACGCAGGGAGGGCGGATGACCATCCGCAGGAGGGCGGATATCCATCCGCGCGGCGCGGACAACCATCCGCCCCATCTCCTCATCCCTCAGGGTCCCCTCATCTCTCTCTCGTCGGAACGGCCGAACACGCCATCCGCGGAGCAGGCCTCGACGACGAGAGAGAGATCAACGACTGCATCGAGTGGATCACCGAGACCCACCGCCCGCGCGGCCCCGGCTGGTGGCGCGCCGTCACGGAGAACGGCGACCTGCCAGCCCTCGTCGCGGCGTGGCGCGCCCAGCGCGCACCCGGCGCACCATCGCTGCCGGACTGGTGCGGCCAGTGCGCCGACGGCAACCCGGCGGCCCGCTCCAACCCGCGCTGGCGGGTTCTCGACGGGCAGCCATGCCCCGCCTGCCACCCCGCCGCCCGGGAGACCGCATGACCGTCGACACCGCCCCGCCGCACGACCTGCAGGCCGAGTCCGCCGCCCTCGGCGCGACCCTGCTCAGCACCGACGCCACCAGCAATGTGGTGGAGATCCTGCGGCCGGCGGACTTCTACCGCCCTGCCCACGGGCTGATCTTCGAAGTGGTCCGGGACCTCTACAGCGGGGGGGAGCCCTGCGACACGATCACGGTTGCCGCCGAACTCGGCCGCCGCGGCCTGGTCGACAAGGTAGGCGGGCCCGCCTACCTCCACACCCTCGTCGCCGCGGTCCCCACCACGGCCAGCGCCGGCTACTACGCCCGCATCGTCGCCGGCCTGGCCGTACGCCGCCGGGTCGCCGAGGCCGGTGTCCGCATCACCCAAATCGGCTTCAAGGCCACCGGCGACGATCCCGCCGGCCAGGCTGAGGCCGCCCTCGCCCAGGCCCTCGACGCCGACGACACCGGAGACGGGCCCACCCCGATCGGCGACACCCTGACCGACACCCTCGACCGGTTGGAGGCCCGCGAGACCGGCCAGGGTCTCACTGGCGTACCCACCGGCTTCTCCGACCTCGACAAGCTCACCAGCGGACTCCAGCCCGGACAGCTGGTCGTCATCGCCGCCCGGCCCGCCGTCGGGAAGTCCACGCTCGCCCTCGACATGGCCCGCGCCGCGGCGATCCGACACAGCCTGCCGGTCCTGTTCGCCTCACTGGAGATGAGCCGGCCCGAGCTCGACGACCGGCTGATCTCTGCTGAGGCCCGGGTCCCGCTCCAGAACATCCGCACCGGCCAGATCGGCGACGACTGGCCGCGGATCAGCCGCCGTCTCGGCGAGATCGCCAACGCCCCGCTGCACATCGACGCCAGCCCCGACCTGTCGGTCGCCACGATCCGCACCAGGGCCCGACGGATGCAGCGCCGCGGCGGCCTGTCCTTGCTGGTCGTGGACTACCTCCAGCTGCTCGTGACGGCCGGCAAGAGCGAGAACCGGCAGCAGGAGGTCTCCGCCATCTCCCGGTCGCTGAAGTTGCTCGCCGGTGAGCTCGGCATCCCGGTCATCGCGCTGTCCCAGCTCAACCGCGGTGCCGAGTACACCAAGGAGCACAAGCCCCAGCTGTCCCAGCTACGCGACAGCGGCGCGATCGAACAGGACGCCGACATGGTGATCCTGATCTGGCGGCCGGACGCCGTCGAGGCTGAGTCCGCGCGTGCCGGTGAGGCGGATCTGATCGTCGCGAAGAACCGCAACGGCCCGATGGGCACGGTCACCGTGGCGTTCCAGGGCCACTTCTCCCGCTTCGTGGACATGGCCAGCTGATGGACGCCACCGCCCTCCGTGCCGAGACCGCAGCCCGCGTGTCTGCACAGATCGCCACCGCACGCCGTCGCCACGCCGCCCAGCGCGCCACGTACGCCACGAAGCGCCGCCGCCGGGATGCCGGGCTGGCCGCGCGCCACAGCCGCAAGCTCGCCCGTCTGGAGNCCTCATGATCGCTACCGCCACTTCCCTCCCTACCGCCCGCAGCCTGATCGACAGCGGCCAGTGCTCGCAGCTCTGCCTGCTCGCCGTGGGTCCGCCCCGGGGCTGTACGTGCCGCTGCGCCGGTGCGCACCACGGCGCGCTGCTGGACGCCGCCGTGAGCGTCGAGGCCTCGAGGGAGGCGGCGTGATCGACCAGCTCGCCACACCGACGGACCCGATCCACCCGGTCGCGGCCCGCACCGCCGAGCGCGCGGCGGCCACGGTCGGGCGGTACGCGCTCGACGAGACCGACCGCGACGAGCTGTTGGCGATGCTCGGCCTGCCGCTGACCAGCATCTATGAGGGCCAGGCCCACGCCGTCGAGCCGGGTGTCGAGCCGGGTGTGGGCACCGGGTACCTGGCGCTGGCGGCCGCGGTGCTGGCGCCGGGCGACGAGGAGGTACGGCCATGACGACCGACGTCCGCACCGTCGGCGCGGTGCCGGCCATCAACCCGCCGCGGTGGTACCGGGCACTGACCAACGATGCGCTGTCCCGGTACCGGAGCGGGACCGCATGGACCTGCGACCACGCGCCGAGCTACGGCCTCGGCCTGCCCGTGGCCGCGGCGAGCTGGGAACCCGGACTCGTCGTCTGCGCCACCTGCCTGCCCGCGCTCGACATCGGGGACCAGGCCGCCATCGTGCGCTGCTGCGACGGGTGCGGCAAGCCACGGGCCACGCCGTTCGGTGTGCGGGACGGCCGGCTGCTGATGTTCGTGCTCGTCTGCCCGCGCTGCCGCGGGTGGCTGCGGGTCGCCAAGATCGCACCGCCGCGCCACGTGCGCGGGTCGGGCCGCCGCAGGGTGCGACACGGGAGGAGGAGCCGGTGAGCGGCAAGGGCAAGGGTGCACGCAAGGGCAAGCAGGACAAGCTCACGCCCGAGCTGCGGCATCTGCGCCAGNCCATGCGCAAGGCGGACTACCGGCTCGGCCTGACGGACGCGGTCAACGTGCTGATCGATGATCTTCCGTCTGTCGAGTACGACGATCAGGGCGGGTCGACGGAGTGCTGTGGGTGCATCTTGCAGCGGCACGGGTTCAGCCTGCTCGCCGAGCTCTGGGAGACCACGGTGGGGTCCGCGCCGCATGGCGAGCCGGGAGCGACGACGTGAGCCGGCCGGGCGGTCGCTACCCACGGTCAGCATGGGTGTCACGGGGCGCGGTGGGTCGGTCACATGATCTCGAACGCCCATATAGGTCCCAACATCAACACCGCAAGATCCACAGGGCTCAGGCGGGCGCTACCGCCGACACCACCCCGACACCCGCGCCACGCGCCGATCGGTCGCGAGCGTCGAGCTCGGCGACGCCGCCGGGCGATCCGCGATCGCGGATCAGGCAGGCCTCGGCTGACCCGCCATCTGCCTGTCTCCCCCCGTGCAGCCGAAACGCCTGACCCCCCCTGCCCACCGAGAGTGACGATCAAGGAGGTGTTGCCGTGGCCATACCTGCGGCTCCGAAGGGTGCTGGGCCCGCCGGCCGGCGGCTGTGGCGGTCGGTGCTGGACGAGTACGACCTGGCCGAGCATGAGCTCTCGCTGTTGCGCCGCGCGGTGCACGTCGCGGACGTCTGCGCCGACCTGGAGCGGATCGTGGCCGACGAGGGGCTGATCATCCGGGCGCAGTCGGGCGACCTGCGGACCCATCCGGCCGCCGTCGAGCTGCGGCAGCAGACCACGCTGCTGGCCCGGTTGATCGTGGCGTTGCGGGTGCCGCTCGGGGACGCCGACGAGGCTGGAGCGGGTGGCGACCGGCCGCCGGTCCGGGCTGTGCGCGGGGTGTACCAGCCGCGGGTCATCGCTGGCGGTTCGGCGTGAGGCGCCGTGTCGCCGCGACCCCGCCGATCCCGGAGCGGCTGGTGCGGTTCGCCGCGTCGGAGTGGCCGGGCGACCTGGCCGAGGCGTTCGACGCGTGGAAGGCCGCCCGCCGCGACTTCACCGCCCGCGTCCCGCCAGGCGCGTACAACCCGCTGGGCTCCGCGCTGGACCGCATCCGGACCGAACGCCAGACCCGCCGTCACTGGCGGGTGTCGGCACCAACGACGAGGACCCCCCAATGCTCCGACTCCGACGAAGGAGACCTTCCACGATGACCACGACCACCTCGGCCCGCCGGATCCCACCCGGCACCTACAGGTCCGTGTGCGGCATCGAGCTGCACATCACCCGCGCCGACATGGAGCAGGTCGACTGCACCTGTGGCCGGTCCTACACCCACGCCACGCTCGGCGATCCCGCCCGTGGCGAGCTGACGTGTGCGTCCTGCGGGGCGACCTCGACGGCGACGGGGCCGGCGCCGTGCCCGGTGTGCGGTACCGCCCGCCGCCGGGCGACCGACCCGATGCCCACCATCGAACACCCGATCGAAGGAGAATGATCGCCATGATCGATCACGAGTACGACAACGAGCGCGTCCGGCCCACCTGCGGTCTGGCCGGGTGTGAGGCGTCGGTGGGCTGGCCGATCGCCGGTGACACCCCGCCGATGCGGTACTGCTCGGATCAGCACTTCGTGCGCGGCATCCAGCAGCGGCACCAGGCCGCCCGCACCTCGGCCCGCATGGTCGCCCACGGCATCGACCCCACGGACGTGTGGCGGGACGAACAGCGCACAGCGATCGTGCGGGAGGCCGCCGCCGCGGCGAGCCGCGTCATCGCGAACGCGCGGCCGCCGTTCGATGGCGATGCCTACATCGCCAGCCTGCGGGCCCGCACCGCGGCCCGGACCCGGCCGGCACGGCGCACGACCACCATCCGTCGCGTCGAGGGTGGTGGGGTCGTCTACCGCGCAGCGTGATGCCGCTCAGATCCACGGAGAGCCACGAACGGCCCGCCCCCGGTGTGATGGGGACGGGCCGTTCTGCGTGTCCGGCTACCAGCTCGGTTCGGCGAGCTCGGCCGGGACGATCCGGTAGGCGCCCACCTGGTGAGCCTCGGCCCACGACCGGGCCGCCGCCTCGTCGGCGAACGCCACGACCACCCGCTCGGGAGCGCCCTGGGCGTCGAGGATGAGCACGCCGCGTAGCTCGGCTCTCCAGGTGCTGGCCGCCGCCGTGCGCATCCGCGCCGCGGCCACCTGCCGGACGGGGCCGGTCACNGCGGTAGCGGGTTGGCGGGCAGGAAGTGCAGCACGAGCTCCCGGTCCAGCCGCGCCCCGGATGCCACCAACAACGCCAGGCTCAACCCGAACTCGCCGGCGGTGATGTGCTGGTCGACCTGCACGCGGGTGCCGTCCGGGCCAGCGTGGACGCTGACGCCAGGCTGCCGCTCCGGCGAGACGGGCACGTTCGGGGCGGGGCGCAGCGGGTCTGTCTCCGGGCAAGATGAACTCATCGGCCGGGTCCTCTCCGGTCGGGCCCCGGCGGTGTCACGACCGACCGGGGCATTCCTATGCGCGCACCTGGTACGGCGCGCGATCGCCTGGGCAACGTAGCGCGTCGGCATCGATGCCGGAAGTGCGCACAGAGCATCGATGTCGATGCAGCCAGCGTGCACCCTGTGGAGGGCACCGACGGACCACGGCCGGCAACGCCAGACGAGCTGGTCGGCATCGCAGACATCCGCGCATGGCTCGGCGTGGCGACCGCCCGCGCCTACGTGGTCTCTCGGTTCCGCGACTTCCCTGCACCCTGGTATGCCAGCGAGGACGGCCGGGTCCGGCTGTGGCGCCGCACCGACGTCGAAGCCTGGCTCGACGCGAACCGCCCCGGGTGGCGCGACGAGGCTTGACCTCCGCCCGCGCGTGGGCCGGACACTTCCCGACCCGCTACCCCGGACCCGCTGCACCTGCTACAGGCCAGGCCAGAGCCGCTGTACGGGCCGCTGGCGCGCGAACACGCCTGCTACCCCGTAGCGGCTCTCCAGCGGCCCTGTAGCGCATCCCCAGATGCCTCCCCCGCCGGCCGCGAGGCCGCGAGAGTCCATGCCGCACAGGGTGTGGATCTCTCGCGGGGGGGCGCGAGGCCAGACCCGGCCGCGAGGAAGGGCGCGAGGGTCGGGTCAGCAGCTCGATATCAACCAGCTGGTGACCGCCGCCGGCCGGAGTCGCGCCCACTGTCGTCTGTCGTGTCGCCTGTCGCGTCCTGTCCTCCGGGCTGTCGCCTGACCCCCTGAGCAGGCCTTACGGGGGCGACACGACAGGACACGACAGGACAGAGGACAGCTCGGAGGACAGGCCAGAGGACAGGCAGGACAGCAGAAGACCCGCCCGGCTGGTGTGCCGGGCGGGTCCTGGTCGACGGTCAGGCCGCGGTCTGAGGTGCCCCGGGCCGTGCCGTCCTGCTGCCCGTCGTCGCGATGTCGGCGAGCCACTGCGCCAGCGTCCGCGCGCCCTTCGCCTGCCCGCACATCTGGCAGGCCGGGAGCCGGTTGTCCTCCCTGTGCGCGCCGCCGTGCGACCGCGGGATCACGTGGTCCAGGTGGTCAGCGCGGCCGCCGCAGTACGCGCACTGGTGGTTCCAGGTCTGGAGCAGCCGCTCCCGGGTGGCGCGGCCCGGAGTGGTGCTCACGCCACGGCCCGCGGCTTGTGCGCTGCCTCGAACGCCGCCGACTTCCGGTCACCCGCGTGGTCGAACATCTGATCGATCACCGCGACGAGGTGCTCGGCGTCCTCCGGGCTGATCTCCATGTACACCCGCCGCGGCCTGGCCCTCCCGTCCGCGGCGTGCGCGGCGGCATCGTCCCGGTCGGCCAGCGTCTCCACGATCCCGTACGCCACCCGGCCGAACCGGTCGAGCAGCGCCACCGTCTCGTCGGACAGCCCGCCGAAGTCGTCCGGGTCGTTCAGCAGCTGCCGCGCGACGTCGGTAAAGATCCACGCCGCGTTGCGCCGGATGTCAGCCGGAGTGATCTCGGTCATCGGTTTCCCTCCATGCGGATCTGCCGGCCGGTGAGTACGTAGGTGGTGCGTGCGATGGCGTGAGCGGTGGCGTCGGCGCGGGCCCGGTCCAGCGGGTCTCGGTCGGTGTCGGCCGCCGTCGCCTGGGCGCGCATGACAACCTCGTCGAGGCCACCGAGCGCGGGGTCGGAGTCCTCCGCCGGGCCCTGCTCGACGAGGCGGTCACGGAGTTCGCAGGCCGCCAGGTCCGCCGCCGCCAGCTGGCGCAGGATCCGCCCGGCCGCCTCGACGTCACCGGACCGCAGGGCCCGGATCGCCTCACCGGCCATGCCGGACGCCACCGCGCCCAACGCCCCGTAGGTCGCGGCGTACCCGCCGCCGGCGAGCTCGCCGATCAGGTCGCGCGCCTGCTCCAGCTCGGGGCCCGTCGGGGTGAGCAGGGCTGCCGGCAGGCCGGCCTGCCCGATCACAGGGCACCGCCCGCGTAGCCCGCCGCCAGCTCTGCCCGGCGCTCCTCGTGCGCCTGGCGAATGGCGAGCATGGTGCGGACCCGCGCCGCTACGGCACCGGTCCAGCCGGACACCAGCGCCTCGGCCAGGCCCTCAATGTGCGCGGTGGCCACGGACAGCTCACCGCGCGCCGCGGCGTAGGTGTCGCACGCGGCGAACCGCGCCCGCGCCTCGGCCATCTGCTCGTCGGTCGGCACCAGATCGGCCGCGGGGACGATCGGGTTCATCGGGTCGCCGCGCAGGCCTCGAGAGACGCCAGCGTGACGCCGTCACCCAGCCTGATCAGCCTGCCGCTGGACGGTGCGGCGTACCTGCGGGCAGTGGCAGGGCTGATGCCGAGCCTGGCGGCCGCCTCGGTGAAGGACACGACCTCATCAGCCTGACCTGCGATGGCAGGGGTGATCGGGGGGTGATCCGAGAGTGGCGGTTCCGGATCCGGGGCGGACCCGACGGGCGTGATCGGGTCACGGTCCAGGGNGGCTGCCACCGCGTCCGCCCGGGTGACGGGCCGGTCGGTGCGGGCAGCGGCCCACGCCTGCCACTGGACGGCACGGGCCCGCTGGAGCGGGGACAGCCGCGGGGGGCTGAAGGTGAGCATCGCGGCGATGAAGGCCGCGACGAGAGATGAGATCGTGGACAGCACGGTTCGACTCCTGTGTGATCAGGATCGGATCGGGTCCTGGCTGGGGGGTAGGAGCCCCGGCCGGGACCACTTGGGCAGTGCCCAAACTACGCGCCCCTTGGGGACTGCGCAAGTACCATTTCGCCCATGGGGATTCCGAAGCTCTGGACGTCCAAGGACGTTGCCGGCCGACTCAAGGTCAGCTCTGAGCGCGTGCGCCAGCTCTCCCACCGCGACGACTTCCCCGAGCCGGTGGGGGAGGTGGGTCACATCCGGGTGTGGGCCGAGAACGACGTCGAGGAGTGGATCGCGAAGAACCGCCCCGACAAGGCGGACGGGTAACGCTCCGCAACGGCGAACGGCCACCCCGTCGAGGGTGGCCGTGTCTGCGCTGATGCCCACGCGGTGCCCACGCTGGTTCCGGCTTTTGGCCCTTCCGGCCGGTCGTCAGCCCCCGTCCGCGAGCCGGGACCCGTTGCGGCACAGGGGATTCCGGCTAGCCCCGATCGTGGCCGTCTGGGTCGTGGCGGAGTTCGAATCTCTCATCCTCCGCTGGCAGTCCTGGTCGCCTACCAGGGCCTTTGCTGCTGCCCGGGTGGACGGTCCGCCCGCTCTTGCGATCTTCTGGTCTCAGTCGCCGTCTTCGGGCGGCTTCGCGCCCTCGTCGGGCGTCTCCCAGAACGGCAGGCCGAGTCGTATGGTCACGTCTGTGAGGACCGGCTCCACCAAGTGTCGATACCGGTGCCGCTGGTCGGACGACCATCCATCGCGACGCTCGATCGTCGCCACTTCCATGTAGTACGACCCAGACACGTCGACGGCCACCGAGTGTCGGTCGCAGCGGACGGCAGCCAGANGGGCAGCCAAGCCCACGAACAGCGGCGGACGTCCACGGGCGCCAGCGGAGGAATCGCTGATGATCTCTTGATCTCCCGGCCGCTGCTCTCGCACCTATGGTGCAGCCAGGCTTTGTTCCGCTATCCGTCGATGTATCTGCTCAAGGTCNACATGTCCCGTAGGCGGTCGACAATACCGTCGACAGGAAAATATATGTACGCTTTCCCTTGTTTCTCTCGCCGCAGAAGGCCGCGCTCCTCAAGCTCATGGAGATCTTTGCGTGNAGTTTCCATTGAAACTCGATGACTTCTTGCGTGGGACGCAATACTAAAAAAACCGGCATCACCCTGGGTTGCTTGGGTCAGCAGAGCAAGCTGTCGCGGATTGAAATCAGCGACAGACCGACTAAGTAGCACCTTTACGTCGCGAATTTCAACCATTTTCGCGCGCAGATAGTCATGCAAGTCACGAATCGATCTACTGATGACGTTCAACTGATATAGCAAGAAATATGTTAGATCATTATCATCGGTTTCTGTCAGCAAAAAAGAGCGTGCATATTGAGACGGCGCATTCTTCAGGATTCGGGAAATGCTGAGAAACTCGGTGAGCCAGTAATCTTGCGACAGCATGGACCAGTAGAAGATTGCGCGCGCAGTCCGACCATTCCCGTCTTCGAAAGGATGGTCGTAGCCCAACCAGAAATGCAGAATGATCGCCCTGGTCACTGGATGTATATAGACTTCGTTGCCAATTTCTCCGTTGGCGAATGCGCACATCTGAGCCAGCCGGTTCTCAAGCTCTGAGGCGGGTGGCGGGGCGTGGAGAAGGTTGTCTTGAGAATCGAAGACACCGACGCGGTCATCGTCGCTGCGTTGCAGCCGTCCGGCCGAGTCCGGATCTTCCAGAGTACCATCCGTGGCAGTCCTGTGTAGCTCAAGCACTAGCTCTGGATTCAGCTTTTGGTCCCGCCACGATCTCGCCAATAGCATCGCTTCATAGTTATTCGCAATCATCTTTTCGCTCTTATCTCGCGGCGCGCGACCGGAGCGAATCATTTCCTTGGCGACTTGGCGAGTGGTCGAGGCTCCCTCAAGCTGGCTTGAGGTTATAGCTTCCTCCATCAGAGAATTGACAATGTAGCGGTCTCGTGTGGCAGGATTCGTGACAGCCTCGCTCATTTGGATCTGACCACTCGCGTAACGGTCGATCTCGTGTAGAAGTTTTAGTGCCTCGTCCGGCAATGCATATGTGAATGGCGCCCCCTTTTTGTCGCGCAATGGAACTTCTCGCCGCATGCCGGTTCTGGCAATTTTTAGGGCGAGCCACCATTCTTCATGAGTTAGGCCATCTGGGGGTTTGGAATACCGCACTTTGTCCCAATGGAGGTATTCCTTCGTTCCAATGGACTGTGCAGCTTCATGGCCGAGAACCGCGACAATTCGTGACTTGGGTAGTTTCCCGAGCAATTCGTGCACCGGTGTGGGGGGCATCGGAGCTTTCACTCCGCCATTCTACGCCAACTCCCATGATCACTAGAAGTTGGCGCAACCTGGCCACGGTCTGCGGACGGCCAGGTCAGCAGTCAGCTCGCGGCCACATGACCGCACCGAGGTTGGGGTTGCCAGCTAGTCGAGCAGTCGCAGCAACTCCCAGCTTGCGCCAACTTCCGCCAACCCTGGGAGTTGGCCGGGGGGTTGGACGCTGCCGAGGTTGGGGCTGCCAGCTAGTCGAGCAGTCGCAGCAACTCCCAGCTTGCGCCAACTTCCGCCAACCCTGGGAGTTGGCCAACGAGGCACCGCCGTGCCTGTCAGGGCGCCGCATCCGGTCTTGCGGTCTCAGTTCTGGTCCGCCCCCGGCGGGGCGCCGGGCTCGGGATCGGCATGGACGACGACACGGCGGGGCCGCACGCTGTCGCGCTCCTGCCGCCCCGGCGCCCTGGCCCGCTCACAGTCAGATGGGGGCTGAACCGCTCGGACCAGCGCCTCGGTCGGTGGCGGCCGCGGCATTGGCGGGGGCGAACGCGGGCTGTCACCGCTGTCGGTCATCGAGCCCGCCAGGGCAGTCTGATCGCCGAATCGTCGATCCCGCGCTCCGCCGGTAGGGAGCGGGCACCAAGAGCATGGTCATTTGTATGGCGACTAAGAAGATCACGGCGACGACCGCGCTCGACGACCTGGCGGAACTCGACGCCGAACACGAGAGGCGCCGTACAGCCGGGCAGCGCGACGCCGGAGAGGTGACGTGAAGAAGCGGACCGGCGATTACGGGCAACGGCCGTTCCGGGTCTTCGTACTGGACTGTGAAGCACTGTCCCCCGCGGCCCGCGGCAATCGGAAGATGATCGCCTTGCTCGACGTCGCGGCGCGTGGGGAGGCCGAGGTGGTGACCTCTCCCGTGACGCTGGCCGAGGCGCACGACGGCAGAACGACCGAACAACGCTGGGACTGGGTGCTCTCCCGGCTCCAGATCGTCGACATCGGGAAAGACGAGGCCCGCCAGGCGCGCCGGCTCCTGGCCGACGCCAGGTTGCACGGCCACAAGCACGCGATCGATGCCGTACTCGCAGCCATCGCGCGCCAGTGGAAGGGGCGGGTCACCGTCTTCACGTCGGACGTCGACGACCTGGAGAAGCTGGTCCCGGGCACGGTCGTCGTCAAGAAGGTGTGATCGGCCCGCGGCGGTCCCGGTTCCGGTCTCGTCCACCCNGCCCGGTGGCCTCGGGGAGGACCAGGCGGTCCGCGGGATCAGCCGGCGCGTCGCGGTGGTGGCGCGGGGGTTCGGCGCCGGCAGGGCTACGAGAGCGCGAAGAACACCCGACCACCGTCCAGGGACAGGCTTTCCTCGACGATCCAGCTACCGCCCGCGGCCTGGTCACCGGGGACGGAGACGCAGGCGTTTCCCGCCGCGCTGGCTTCGGGGAACATCTCGCTCACGTTGTTGAAGCTGTTCGGGACGACGCCACAGTAGTCGTCGGTGCCGCCGGCACCGAAGGTGTTCCCGCCCGAGCCGTAGAAACGGATCGACAGGTCCACCCACGGTGTACCCGACCCGGTTCCGGCGTAGGTCACGTTGACCGGCACCAGCACGAACTGCCGACCGGCCGCAGGAGGGTCGTTGAACTGGTTCTCGGCGGTGATCTGGGCGGTCGCGTCGAGGACTGTCGGACCCAGTGTCACCTGCCAGTCCCCGACCTTGACGGTGGTGCCGGCGGGCAGGGGCCGCTGGCGGGTGCCGGGGGCGGTGTCGTCGCCGCCGGCGCTGGGCGCTGTACCGTTGGCAGCCGGGTCGCTCCGCTGGCTGACGATGTCGGCCCCCGTCCCGTCCGGGTCGGGGACGGAACACCCGGCTGTCGCCGCCAGCCCGGAGAGGAAGAGCGCCGCGAGCGCGCAGTGCACGGTTCGCGTGGCGGACTTGCCCGCAGTGGAGTTTCCGGACGGCCTGATCAGTTTCATTCTGAATCCTTCTCTGTGTGGGTTCCGATGCCAAGAGGCGGCGGCGCCAGCACGTTCCGCCAGGCCTGGCACCGCGATTCCGGGCGTCGTCGAAGAGGTCCGGGCTACCCCGAGCAGCCCGGACGGAGATCACTGCCTGGCTCGATGACTGATGCGGTGCCCGCCGTCACGCGGCGCCGTGGGCGTCCGCCACTCCGACGAGTTCCGGGCCGGTTCCCTCGACGCCGGCCAGTGCGACGAGCGCCTCGTCGAGCAGGCGCCGGACGGCCGAGTTCAGCGCGGTGCACTCGCTTTCGATCTTCACCGCGGACTTCTGGATCGTGGCCGACAGCTTCTTGACCGAGTCGATCGTCACCAGGTGGTCGCGTGCTTCGGCGATCTTCTCCTCGGCCGTGGCGACCTGGTGGACGCCCTTGCGGCTCGCTGTCGCGATGGCGGTCGTGCGCAGCAGCATGACCACGGTGCGCAGGAGGTCGGGTGCATCGTGGTCGGGATCGAAGGCCAGGACGAGACGCTGGGCGCCGATGACCCGGAGGGTCTGGCCGCCGTTCTGGTCGATGGTGCGGACGAGCCCGAGCGAGGCGGCGGCGTCCCGGTTGCGCTCGGCCTCAGCGAGGTAGTCGGTCCAGCCGGCGCGGGCCGAGTCGGTCATCTCGATGACGATCCGAACGGCGCCATCGCGCAGGCTCAGCACACCGTCACCCTTCTTGCAGCGAGGCAGGTGACCCGGGGTCGTGCTGGTGTCGGTGTAGTCGTCGCCGAGACCCGCGGCGATGCCGACGAGCACGGTGTGCACCGAGCTGGCGTAGGACGTGCCCTTGATCGGCGTCACCCTGGCCAGAGCGGTGGTGGCCTCCTGGACGCGCAGCGCCGTCGACACCTCCTCGATCTTGCTGGTCAGCTCCGTGTGCTGCTTGGTCAACTGCTGCGTGAGCTGTTCCTGGCGTGCCGCGAGCTCCGCGGCGTGCCTGGCCATCGGCGAGGTCGGGTCGGACGGGTCGAACTGCCTGGCAGCCTTCGTCAGCAGTTCGGCGGTTCCAGAGCTCACCTTCGCGTCGAGCTCGGCGCCGAACCTGTCGAGCACTGGCTGGAGGCGCGCGACCAGCTCGGGGCTCTCCCCAGCGAAGATCCGCCGCAGCTCGGTGTTCAGGTCCTGTTTCGCTGCCGTCACCGCCGTGGTGAGCTCCTGGCGACTCCGGGCATCCGCCTCCGTGATGGCTGTCTTGGCGTCACGGGCCGCCGCCATAACGGCTTCGGATGCTTCCCGAACCGCTCGCGCGGTGCGCTCGGCCGCCTGTGCGGTGGAATCGGCGGTCCTGTCACCGACGTCCTTCAGCATCCGCTCGAGTGCCTGGGCCTCCTGAGCCCGGCCGGTCACGCTGAGCGCGTGAGCACCGATGCGCACGGCCTCGGTGACGTAGTTCGTAAGGTCGGCGCCGGCGAGCGCCACGGCGTTCTCTTCGAGTGGGCCGCGCTCGCCGGAGACCCAGCGCTGGGCCTCTCGCGTGACCTCGCGGTCGCGGAGGACCAGCCGCTCGATGACGACAGCCGAGGCGTCGTCGTCGAAGTGAGCTGGATGCCTGGTGTGCTCGACTACTTCCTCCGGCATTTTCTGTCTCCCCCGTTGTAGATGAGCCGTCCGGGCTGCCCCCCGACAGCCCGGACGGAGATCACTCTGGCTTCGAGTGGCCATGAACTCAAAATCGCTCATTGATAACTGGGGTTATCAATGTTGCGATGAGTCGAATCGGATGGCCATCGCTATGCTCAGTCCGCGTACTCATGAACAGAGGCGTGCAGAGCAGGCGGGAACGGGAGGTGGGCGCATGGCGGCCGTGACCGATGTGGGCACGCTGCTCATCTCGATGCCGGAGATAGCCGACCTCGCCGACGTGCAACGCGCGGTGGTGACGACCTGGCGGCGGCGGCACCCGGACTTCCCCGCGCCCGTCACCGGCCCCGGGCTCGACGCGAGCATCCCGATGTTCCACGCGCCGGACGTCCTGCGCTGGCTCGCCGCGAACCCGCGCCGCGGCAACCGCCAGGTTGAGACCGCCGACCTGCGTCTGTACCTGCTGCGCTGCCTTGGGCAGCGGCTGGGTGCCCGGCCCTTGCTCGCCGCCGCCAGCGCGCTGCTCTGCCTGCGCCATCTCGACGACGAACCCCTCGCGCCGGCGGTGGCGCCCGGCGGGGTGGCGGGTGACGGCCTGATCGCCGCACTGCGGGCGCGGGCTGAACAGGCCGATCCGCGGGACGAGCTGCTGTTGTCGGAGGTGCGGGCACTCGGTGCCGAGGCGGACTGGCTGGCGCCCGCCGTCGATGAGCTGGTCGAGGCCGCCTACAACACCCGCGACGCCTTCGGGCGCCTGCTTGCCGCCCGCCACCGCCTCGGCGTCCCCGAGCTCTGCGCCGACGCGGTCGTGCCGCGCCTGGCCGCTCTTATGGCGCAGCTTTCCGGTGCCCCGGAACGCGCCCGGGAGACCGGCTCCGTCGAGGTGGCCGACCCGGCGGCGGGCGCCGGTGACCTGCTGGCCGCCGTCCACGCGGCGGTCGGCGAGGACTACGAGGTGCGGCTGCGCGGCATCGTGCCGGACCGTTTCCTCGCCCGGCTGGCACGGCGCCGCTTCACCGTCGCCGGCCTCGCCCGCCGCGACGTCGACATCCGCGCCACGGCCGCCACGCGCCGTGCCGCCACACGCGGCGCCGGCCCCGACGCCGTCGTCAGCTGCCTTCCGTTCCAGCCCGCCGAGGAACGTGACGCCGTCGCGGTGCTCGCGGCGGTGCGCGGCCTCGCCGACACGTTGCGGCCGGGGCAGACAGCCGTCCTGCTCGGTCCGGCCGAGGCGCTCGTGGACCCGCTGCCGGTGCACCGCCCGGCGGTCCGCCGCCGCGACGAGCTGCTCACGACCGGCCTGGTCGAGGCGGTGATCAGCCTGCCCGGCGGCATGGTCCCGTTCCGTCCCGGCTACCGCACGGCGCTGTGGGTGCTGCGCCACGAGCGGGACACCCCGGCCCGGGGCCGCGTCCTGCTGGCGGACCTCTCCGACCGCGAGCTCACGGACGACCTGGTCGACACCCTCGTGCTGGACGTCGTGACCTGGCGTCGCGACGGCTTCGCCCCGGACCAGCGGTCGCGTGCGCTCACCTCCCAGGCCAGCATCCAGGACCTGAAGGCCCGCCCGGGAGCAGCCCCGATGGCCCTCACCGCACCGCGGCCCGCCGGCGAACCGACCCGCCGGGCTGCCCGGGCGGTCGTGCGCCTCCGCGAGATCGAGGACGAGGTCACCGCCCTCGCCGGTGCCGGTCTCGCTGGTGCTGGTGCTGGTGCTGGTGCCCGCCCGGCCGCCGGTGCGCTGGTGGCGATGCGCGACGACCCGCGGGCCCTGCCCACCGCCGCGATCGGCCGGCTGGCCAGCACCACCGCCACCGGGGGCGGGCTGCTGCGGCTGCTGCCGGGCACCCGGATCGCACCCGGCGACGTCCGCCCGGCCTCGGCCGGGCATCATCCTCTCGTCGGTGCCCAGGAACTCAGCGGCGCGAGCCGGTTCGACAGCCGGAAGGTCGACCGGGTGGTACTCGCCGACGCCTACCCGCGGGCCAGGCTCACCGAGCCCGGCGACATCGTCGTCACGACCAGCCCCCGCTTCGGCGTGCACCTCGACGAGCCCGGTTCCTCGATCATCGAGTTTCCAGCCCGAGGCCTGCGCCTGACCGACGCGGGGCGGGCGGTGCTCACGCCGCGGGTGCTCGCCGCGCTACTCGTCGCCGCCGCACCCACCGGCCGCACTCCTGGCGCCGTCCGCGCTCCCCGCCGCCTGGAGGACCTGTACATCGCCGCGCTCCCCGAGCCGGTGGTGCGCGACCTCGACACCCTGCTCGCCGCCACCGACGCCCGCCGGGGCCGCCTGCGACGCGAGCTCGACCTGCTGGACGAACTACGCCGCACGACCGTCAACGGCCTCGCCGACGGCACCCTCACCCTGATCGCCGCCCCGGCGGAACAGAACCGCGGCGCGCCCGCCGAGCCAGCTGGCCACTGAACCCCCGCCACTGAACGGTCGAACAGGCCGTATCAGCATGTGCACAGTGACCATTCAGCGTGGTCACGGTGACCAATCAGCATCCGCACCGCGCCCGATCACCACCCGAGGAGACAGATGCCCCCGCGGAAGAAGGCCACCCAGGCCGGCCCGCCGACCATGGCCCAGCTGCGCGAGACGCTGTGGAAGGCAGCCGACAAGCTGCGCGGCTCCATGGACGCCGCCCAGTACAAGGACTTCGTCCTGGGGTTGGTCTTCCTCANGTACGTGTCGGACGCCTTCGTCGAACGGCGTGAGCAGATCCGCCAGGACGTCCTCGCCGACGGGGTGCCCGAGGGCCGGGTCGAGGAGTTCCTGGACGACCCCGACGAGTACTCCGGGCACGGTGTGTTCTGGGTGCCGGAGCAGGCCCGCTGGGAGTTCATCGCCCAGAACGCCAAGAGCGCCGGCATCGGCCAGCTGCTGAACGCCGCGATGGACGCGGTGATGAAGAAGAACCCGCCGCTCACCGGGGTCCTGCCGAAGATCTTCAACAGCGAGAGCGTCGACCAGCGCCGCCTCGGCGAGCTCGTCGACCTCCTCGGCGACGCCCGCTTCACCGGCCACCGCGCCACCCCGCAGCCGGCACCCGCCGCGGCGGGGGAGGACGGCGCGCTGTTCGCCGAGCCCGCCGCCGCTCCGCCGGCCGAGACGGCGACGCGGTCGGCCCGCGACGTGCTGGGCGAGGTGTACGAGTACTTCCTGGAGAAGTTCGCCCGCGCCGAGGGCAAGCGCGGCGGCGAGTTCTACACCCCGGCGAGTGTGGTGCGCCTGCTCGTCGAGGTACTGGAGCCGTACGAGGGCCGGGTGTACGACCCGTGCTGCGGTTCGGGCGGCATGTTCGTGCAGGCGGAGAAGTTCATCGCCGAACACCGGGGGCTCACCCACAAGGACGACATCGCCATCTACGGCCAGGAGTCGAACGAGCGGACGTGGAAGCTGGCGAAGATGAACCTCGCCATCCACGGCATCACCGGCGACCTGAGCGCCCGTTGGGACGACACCTTCCACAACGACCGCCACCCGGACCTGCGCGCCGACTACATCCTGGCGAACCCGCCGTTCAACATGTCCGACTGGGCGCGCGTCGTGGACGACCAGCGCTGGCGTTACGGGACCCCGCCGGCCGGCAACGCCAACTTCGCCTGGATGCAGCACATCATCGCCAAGCTGAGTTCCCGGGGGAGCGCCGGTGTGGTGATGGCGAA
The DNA here is from genome assembly GCF_001636565.1 of Frankia sp. EI5c. Lineage (GTDB taxonomy): Bacteria > Actinomycetota > Actinomycetes > Frankiales > Frankiaceae > Parafrankia. Next base: position 17,741 of record NZ_LRTK01000035.1, on the reverse strand, counting down.
CGGCTCGATGTCGTCCAAGCAGTCCGGTGAGGGCGAGATCCGTGCCGCGCTCGTCGAGGCCGACCTGGTCGCCTGCATGATCGCGCTGCCGCCACAACTGTTCCGCACCACCCAGATCCCCGCCTGCCTGTGGTTCTTCGCGACGAACAAGGGCCCGATGGGGGCCCGTCGCCTCGCGGAGCGCCGCAACGAGACGCTATTCATCGACGCCCGAAGCATGGGCACGATGGTCGACCGCACCGAGCGCGTTCTCACCGACGACGACCTCGCGAAGATTTCCGGCACCTACCACGCCTGGCGCGGCACCGCCTCGGCCCGCGAGCAGAAGCTGACCTACCAGAACATCCCCGGCTTCTGCTACTCGGCCACCACCGAGGAGATCCGCACCCACGACCACGTCCTCACCCCCGGCCGCTACGTCGGCGCCGCCGAGGTCGACACCTCCGACGACGAGCCGATAGCCGAGAAGATCGAACGCCTCACCAAGGAACTCTTCGCCCACTTCGAGGAATCCGCCCGCCTGGAGAAGGAAGTTCGCACGCAACTGGAGCGCCTCGATGTCTAATGCAAGGGTGACTCTCGGCGACCTGGTGCAGTCGGGTGCGCTTCGACTTGGTGATGGCTATCGAACTAGACAGCCGGAGCACGGATATCCTGGTTTCCCTATTTTGCGGGTTGCCGAGGTCTTGGATGGTCGAGTAATTCCTAAAAACGAGGATCACGTGCGTGCCGAGTTTCGGTCTTCCATTGGACCGAAGCTCGCCCAGCCGGGCGATGTGATACTGACCACCAAAGGTACCGTTGGTCGCGTCGCAATCATGCCAGATTCTTCTGAGCAATTCGTTTACAGTCCGCAGCTTTGCTATTTTCGCGCCACCGTAGATGGGCCTCTCTCTTCGCGATACCTATACTACTGGTTTCAAGGGAAGGAGTTTAAAGATCAGGCGTCTACCCGCAAGGGGCAGACCGACATGGCGGATTATCTGAACCTGGCAGATATACGGTCTCTCGTCATTACCCTGCCACCGCTGAAGCTGCAGCAAGAACTGGTCGGTGTTCTCGGCGCACTGGACGACAAGATTGCCGCAGATGAAGCAGTGTCGAGCTCGTGTCTTAATCTTTCTGCCGCACGCTATATGCATGCATCCCAGGTTGCATTGTGGGAGGATCGACCACTTAAAGAAGTGGGGACATGGCACTCGGGTGGCACCCCATCGACGAATAATTCGGAATACTGGGGAGGTGATATTCCGTGGATCTCTGCACTAAGCCTTAGGTCGCCTTGGATACGAAAGTCTGATCGCCGCCNTACTCGCCTTGGGGCACGTAATGGTACTCGGCTGGTCCCGCGCGGTGCGATNCTTTTTGTCGTTCGCGGCAGCNGTCTGAAGTCTGAATTTCGGCTGGGAGTCACGCAGCGAGAGGTTGCTTTTGGGCAGGACTGTAAGGCGATAATTCCCGCAGATGACGTTGACTCCGACCTGCTCTTCCATGCAATCAATGCAAGGCGTGTCGATATTCTAGACATGGTCGACGAGACAAGTATCGGGGCTGGGAGGCTAGCCACCGAACTTATTGAAAATCTTTCCGTCCGCCTGCCGACCGAACCCAATAATCGGGTGGCTGAAGAGATTCGCAATTTGAATTCAGTAGCGGCACTGAAAGTGCTAGAGTCCGAGACTCTTTCGAAATTGAAGGACGCATTGTTGCCGAAGTTGATGTCGGGGGAGATTCGGGTGCGGGATGCGGAGAAGATTGTGGAGGATGTGACGTGAGTTCGGGTCGGGNGGCCATGACGGAGGATGACTGGGAGCAGGCGGCCATGGAGACGCTCGGCGATCTCGGATGGCAGCCGATGGCGGGGGCCCGGCTCGCGCCGCGCAAGAACGGCGAAGGGGAGCGGAGGGACTGGGCCGAGCCCATCCTGGTCGGGCGGCTGCGGGATGCGATCGGGCAGCTCAACCCGGATCTGCCGGCCGGCGCCATCGACGAGGCCGTCGCGGTGGTGCTCGCCTCCGAGTCGCGGGACGCGATCGCGGAGAACCGGCGGCTGCACGAGTTCATGGCGCGCGGGATGCGTTCCGTCACTGTCGTCGACGAGTACGGCGCCGAGCACACCNCGACGATCTGGCTGGTCGACTTCCGCGAACCGGAGCTGAACGACTATGTCGTCGCCAGCCAGGTGCGGATCGACGACGCCCACCACAAGGGCATCCGCTGCGATCTCGTCCTCTACCTGAACGGCCTGCCGGTCGCCGTCGTCGAGCTGAAGAACGCCGGGGCCGAGGGCGCCGACATCCGGGTCGCGCACCAGAAGCTGATGAACTACGTGGCCGAATGGCCGCTGGCGTTCCGGGCCACCGTGCTGTTCGCCGTCTCCGACGGGGTCACCGCCCGGTACGGCACCCCGTTCACCCCGTTCAACCACTTCGCGCCGTGGAACGTCGACGAGAACGGTGCCCCGGTGCGCCCCGAGTCGAGCCCCGGGGTGAGCGGGCAGCCGGAACTGCCGCGGGACGTCGACGACGTCCACTATGAAGACGCGCAGACGGTTTTACTGCACGGGTTGTTCGAGCAGCGGCGGTTCCTGGAGCTGCTGCGCGGCTACGTCACGTTCGCCAGTGTGGGCGGTAAGGGGCTGCAGAAGCGGATCGCGAAGGCGCACCAGTACTTCGCGGTCAGCCGGGCGGTGGAGAAGACCGTCGAGGCGATCCGCAGCGACGGGAAGGCCGGGGTCGTCTGGCACACCCAGGGTTCCGGCAAGTCGATGGAGATGGAGCTCTACGCCTACCAGGCGAGTGTCGACCCGCGGCTGGCGAACCCGACGATCCTCATGCTGACCGACCGGATCGACCTCGACGACCAGCTGTTCGGGGTGTTCAGCTCCAGCCTGCTGCTGCCCACCACACCGGTGCAGATCAACAGCCGGGACCAGCTGCGGGCGGAGCTGTCGAGCCGCGCGACCGGTGGCATCCTGTTCACCACCCTGCAGAAATTCGCCCTGACGAAGGAGGAGCGAGAGGGGAAGCCCAAGCATCCGCTGCTCTCCGAGCGGCTGAACATCATCGTGGTGGTGGACGAGGCGCACCGCAGCCACTACGACGACATCGACGGTCTCGCGCTGCGGCTGCGCGAGGCGCTGCCGAAAGCGACGTTCCTCGCCTTCACCGGCACGCCGCTGTCGGAGGCGGAGCGCAACACCCGCAACGTGTTCGGCGACTACATCGACGTCTACGACCTCACCCGCGCCGTCGAGGACGGGGCGACCGTCCGGGTGTTCCACGAAAGCCGGCTCATCCCGCTGGAGCTGCCGCCGGGGGTCGACCCGGAGACGATCGACGGCCAGGCCGACGAGATCACCTCCGGGCTGGACGATGCGGAGCGGGAGNGGCTGCGGCGCACCGTCGCCGTGATGAACGCGCTCTACGGCGCCCCGGCCCGGGTGAAGACACTGGCGGAAGACCTGGTCACGCATTGGGAGGCCCGCTCGGCGCAGATGCGCTCCTACATCGACGGCCCCGGCAAGGGCATCGTGGTGTGCGCGACCCGGAAGATCTGCGCCGACCTGTACCGCGAGATCGTCGCGCTGCGCCCCGACTGGCACGACGACGCCGTCGACCGCGGGAAGATCAAGGTCGTCTTCACCGGTAACAGCGATGACAAGGGCGAGATCTTCAAGCACGTCCGGCGGCCGTCGCAGAACAAGACGATCCAGAACCGGGTGCGCGACGCCGCCGACCCGCTCGAACTGATCATCGTGCAGTCGATGCTGCTCACCGGGTTCGACGCTCCGGCGCTGCACACGATGTACCTGGACAAGCCGATGCGTGGCGCGGCGCTCATGCAGGCCATCGCCCGGGTCAACCGCACCCACCGCAACAAGCAGGACGGCCTGCTCGTCGCCTACGCCCCGGTCGCCGAAAAGCTGCACGAGGCGCTCGCCGAGTACACCTCCCACGACCAGCTGGCACAGCCTCTCGGCCGCGACCTCGACGAGATGATCGGCAAGGTCCGCGACCTGCACGACGTGATCGTGAAGATGCTCGCCGACCACGACTGGCGCGCGGCGCTGGCCGGCGGGGCGAAGACGGCCTATAGGGACGCCCTGCTCGGAACCGTCGAGTACCTGCGGGACCCGACTCGGCCGGGGAACACCGCGCAGGACGACCAGCCCGCCCGCCGCGACCGGTTCCGCGACGCCGCGGCGCGTCTCGAACGCGCATTCGCGCTCTGCGCCGTTCGCGACGAACTCGACGACCTACGGGCCGACATCGCCTTCTTCCACGCGGTGCGGGTGTCGATGGCGAAGCTGGACGCCGAGGAGCGGCGCGCCGCCGGTCTGCCCGTGCCCGACGAGGTCGAGATCCTGCTGCGGCAGCTCACCGCGGCGACGATCGAGGCCGGTGGGGTCACCGACCTGTACGAGGCGGCCGGGATCGAGCGGCCCGACCTCACCCACCTGGACGAGGCGTACCTGGAGCGGCTGCGGGCGTCCAAGACCCCGAACCTGGCGATCGAGGCGCTGCGGCGGACCGTCGACCAGGCGATGCGCCGGATTACGAAGCACAACCTCGTCCGCCAGCGCAGCTTCACCGAGCGGCTCGTCGAGCTGATGAACAGCTACCGCAACCAGCATCTGACGTCCGCCGAGGTGCTGGCCGCGCTGGTCGACATGGCCCACGAGCTGACCGCCGAGAGTGACCGGGGCAGGCGGTTTGACCCGCCGCTGAGCGCGGACGAGCTGGCGTTCTACGACGCCGTCACGCAGAACGACTCCGCGGTCAGCGAGCTCGGCGACGAGAAGCTCGCCGCGATCGCGCGAGATCTCGTCGTTCAGGTCCGCGGGTCCGTCACCATCGACTGGANGATCCGCGAGGATGTCCAGGCTCGGCTGCGCACCATCATCAAGCGTCTGCTGGCCCGGCACGGCTACCCGCCGGACGCGGCGAAGAACGCGATCGACCTCGTCATCGCCCAGACCGAGACGTTCGCCGAGGACTGGGCATCAGACACCGACTCCTGACCGGGCGCTCGTCAAGATCATTGATGTCTGATCGCCGCCCAGCAACGGTGGGCGATGACTGGCGTGGCCTGCGCGACAGCATCATCAGCCGGAACGGTGCGGTGGCGTCAGCGGTGTGGCGGCGTCAGCGGCGTCAGCGGTGTGGCGGTGTGGCGATGCCGTGGGCGGTGAGGAGAGCGTCCATGACCCGTTCCTCGTGCACGATCGCCCGGTGGTTGTCGAACTCCACCGCCAGGTCCGGATCCCACGGAGTGGCGGGGGCCGGTGCCGGGTCGCGGGGGAGGTCGACGCCTTCCGCCTGTGCCGCCGCGAGCGCCTCCCGGTAGGCGGCGGCCGACATGTGGAACGGGGTACAGCCGGCAAGCCGGGCCCGGCTCGTCATCGCCAGGCCGGCGGCGTCGAAGTCGCCGTGGTAGCGGAGCACGGCACCGCCGGCGCCCAGCTGTGCGATCGCCTCCAGTGGGGCGGTCGCCGGGTTTCCGTTGGTGCACAGCACCGCGGCCGGCAGCCGGCGGCGCGCCGCGGCCTCGACGACCCGGGGGTTCTCCACGACGAGCACAGGCGTTCCGGCGGGGACGGTCAGCGGTGCGCGGCGCAGCGCCAGCACGGTCAGGTGCAGGGGCAGGCCGGCGGCGGTCATCGCCCGGGCGGCCGACGCGACGGGGGTGTCGCCGAGCAGTGGCAGTGCCCAGGTGAGGACGGGTGCGGAGACGAGGTCGAGGGGGATGCCCGCGCGCTCCCAGGCGATCCGCTCGGTGTCGGCGGGGCCGTCGCGGGCCACCAGCGCACGGGTGACCAGGGCGGCGAGCCGGGTGGAGGAGTCCAGGGCGTGGGCGTCCCCGCACTCCCGGGCGGCGACCTCACCGCGGCTCAGTCCCGAGGTGCCCCGCGCGAGCACCGCCGCGACGCTCCGGACCATCGCGGTCACCTCCGCCGGCGCGTGCCCGGCGAACAGCCCGTCGGACCAGGCGGCGTCCCGCCAGTTGGCCACCCACGCTGCAACAGCGGAGATATCACCGCCGCCGCCGCCGCCGCCGCCATCGCCATCGTCATCGCCACCGCCGCCGTCCGCGTCGGCGGTGCCGGCGGTGCCGAGGTAGGCCGTGACGGCCGCGGCAAGGGCCGCGCGGCGCTCGTTGGACTCCGAGCGGCGTGCCTGCGCGGCCTCACGGCGGCCTCGGGGCGCGCAGTCGAGGGCAGCGAGGGCGTCGAGGAGCCCGGCATCGGTCAGCCGTTCCACGGCGGCAGCCACTTCCTCCAGCGGCAGGGCGCGGCGGTCGGCGGGCACGGGACGTCCGACCAGAACCCCCAGGCGCCGTCGGCCCTCCGGCTCGAGCGTGGGAAGGGCCAGCCGGCCACGCCAGTCCAGGCCGTTGCGGTCCAGGGCGGCTGAGACCGCCAACCACAGGGGACGCAGCGACGGATCGGCCAGGAAAGGGTGGCGCGGGGCATCGTCACCNGTCACAGGAGGGTTCCCTGTGTGGGCTCATCCGACGCGGGTTCGCGGACGGTGATGGTGACCTTCGGGGCGAAACGGGCGGCGGCGGGGCGCGGGTGCAGCCGACCGTCGGCCTCCCAGCGGACCAGGCTCATGGATGTCAGCAGTGCCACGGCGTCGTCACGCAACCGGGCCGGGTCGGTGCTGGCGTCCCGGCGCCAGTACCTGCCGTAGCGGATGAGCAGCGCGGCCAGCTCGTCGTCGAGCTCGGTCACGGTGACGCCGCCGCGGCCGTGGTCGGCCAGTGCCTCGAGGAGCAGCAGCGCCGCGTGCGCGGTCGTCCCGCCGGCGGGGAAGGAGACGTCGGTGCACCCGCCGTCGACGTCGATGGCGGCCACCCCCTCGGCGCGGGCCTCGACGAGCAGGTCGAACATCTCCTCGCAGAAGCGGGCCTCCTCGCCGAACCGGCGGCGCAGCTCCGCCCAGTCCTCCGGAGCCACGTCGTCGGCGTAGACCACCGGATTCTCCACCAGCCGGCGGCGTACCGCGGCCCGCCCGCGTCCGTCCCCGGCCGCGCGTTCGAGTAGATCGGCGGCGGAGCGCGCGCCGACCAGCGCCGGCGCGGGCAGCATCGCCAGGCGGTCGTTGCGGATCTCCAGCAGCGCGTCCGCCGCCCCGTCGGTCTCGTATCCGCTGACCGACTGGTCGAGTTCGCGCACCACACCGTGTTCGATGAGAAAGCGCAGCGCGGTGACGAGGGCGCGCCGCTCCGCCGCCGCGCCGTCCAGGGCAATCTCGGCGTCGGCCGCCGCCGAGCGGACCCGCAGGACCAGGTCGCGCAGGCTGATCCGGTCAGGGCCGGCGGCGGTCGCCGCGAGGACCAGCGCCAGCGTGACGTACTGGCGAGTGGTGAACGGGTGACCGGTGTGGGTGCGCAGCGGCCGGTCGGCCGGGACATATCCGGACTTCACCAGCCGGGCCGTGTCGGCGCCGACCACGAGGCGGTAGCCGAGTCGCTGGGTGAACCAGCGGTCGAGCACCTCGGCGTGCCGCCGGATCAGGGTGAACAGCGACCGGTCTGCTTCGGCGGTGCGCCACGGCCGGGCGAGCAGCGCCCGACCGGCGGCCGTGAGCTCGGCGGGCCGCTGGGGGTCGCCGTCGGAGGTCAAGCCCGACCTCCGGAGGGATCGGTGGCGGCGGGGGTGCCGCTGGGCGCGGGCCCGGTGGAACCGACTGACCCGGCTGACCCGGCGGGCAGGATGGTGAGGGCCAGGTCGTGGATGGTGAGGGTGCCCACGGGCGTGTGGAGCCTGGTCGGTTGGCCGGGCCGGCGTTCGACGACGCAGCGCAGCCCGTCGGACTCCGCCTCACCTTTGGGGTGCCTGGGGCCCATCGCCGCCACGGCGGGGCCGAGGAGCCGCTGGAGCCGGGCGAGTGCGCGCTCGGAAAGCTCGGTCCCGTCGTGCAACGCGCCGTCTTGGCCGTCGGTCGCGGAGAGCAGCTCGGTCCGGGCCGCGGCGGCGGCCTCTTCGGTGGTCCGGCGGCGGGCGAGCAGGTGCTCGCGTTCCTTCGAACGGTCGAGGATCTGCCCGGAGCGGCCGCGGTTGGTGGTGTCCCCGCGCTGGCGCAGGCTGACCGGGACGAGCGCTGCCGGGGCGTCCCACCAGGAGGTGGCTGACGGGACCGGGTCGGTCTCGTCGCCGGCCCCCGCCCCCAGATGCCGGCAGCCGAACAGCCCGAACGCGGCAGCGGCCAGGCGGTGGCACTGGTCGAGCCCGTCGTGCCCGCCCGGCCCGCCCTGTCCGTCGTGCCCGTCCTGCCCGTCCGGCCCGTCGTGCCCGTCGTGTCCGTCGCGCCCGGCTCCGCCGGCTTCGGCGAACCAACCTGCCAGCCGTAGGTAGTCGGCGCGGCGCGAGGTGCTGCCGACGCCGGACCGGGACAGCCGGGTGAGGTTCTGGGTGAGGGTACGCACGGCGTTCACCGCGTCGCGGCCGAGTGCCGCGACCCGGCTCGGGGATCCCGGCCGGTCGAGGAACCAGGCGATGAGGTTGGCCCAGTCCCGCTCGCTGCTGCCGTGCTCGGCCCGGACCCGGACGCCGGTCAGCCCGGCCTCGGCGACCCGCGCGGCGAGGCCGTCGTGAGCGCGGGCCACCAGCACCGGGATCCGGGGTTCGAGCGCGGTGAGCAGGGCCGCGATCGGCCGGGCGCGGCGCTCGAGCGCATCCAGGCGCTCGCCGACGTAACCGACCAGCACCTCGGAGAAGAACGCGAACTCGGTCTCGTCGAGGTCGAAGCGCGACTGCCACTGGTTGATCGCGGCGAAGAACTGGGTGATCTCGGCGGAGAAGGCGCGGTGCGGGTCGAAGACGGCGCGGACGTGGTCGGCGAGCACCGTCGGCTCCGCCCGCGCGGCATCCAGGCGCAGCAGTGCCTCCAGCGCGGTGGCGAGCGCGTCGAGCCGGCCCAGCGAAACGTCGCGGACCTCGTCGACCTGGGCGAGTACCCCCTCGACGAGTTCGTGGACCTCCTGCCCGACCCGGGTGATCAGGTACCGGTTGCGGCGGCGGTAGTAGTCGGCGACGGTGCTGACCGTGCCGACGGACGCCGAGACGTCGAGGTTGCCCCAGCCGCGCAGGGCCTCCAGCCGGCTGGCGACCGTCTCGACCGGCAGGGCGATCCCGGCGTCGGCGAGTCGGGCGGCGACGTCGTCCGGAGTGAGCTCGGCGAAGAAGGTGCCCGCGAAGACGCCGAGGATGATCCGGTACTCGGGGCTCTCGGTGACGTAGGCGAACACGGAGGTGCCCACCTCGGTCGCCGTGGCTGGCCCGGTTCCTGTGGCTGGCCGGGTTCCTGTGGCTGGCCCGGTTCCCGTCACCGGATGGCACCCGTGAGCTCGGTGCGGCGGTGGCCGTCCCAGTGGTAGTGGACGAGCGCGATCGTGCGCAGGTCCGGGTCCCGCAGCACCTCGACGATCGACAGTTCGGGCACGTCGGCGTGGGTGCCGAACAGCCGCTCGCTGGTGACCACGAAGTCGAGGTCCAGCTTCACCAGCAGTCCGAACAGCCGGCCGTGGTTGTCCTCGGAGACCTTCGCGAAGGCGTCGTCGAGCAGGATCAGCCGGGGGGCGCCGACCCCGTGCGGGTCATNGGCGGCGGCCGAGGCGGAGGCCGCCGCGGCCATCGGGAGATAGGTGACGAGCTTTTTCTCCCCCTCGGAGAGGCGGGTGCGCCGGGTGAGCAGCTCGTCGGGCCGCTCCGGCCTGCACAGGTAGATCCGCAGCTCGTGCCAGCGGCGGTAGTCCAGGACGTCCTTGATGACGTCGCGGTAGGACGAGTCGGGGCGCTTCTGGCGCTCCTCGTTCACCAGCCCGGCCACCGCGGCGCGCACGGTGGCGTCCTCCTCGGCGGTGCGGGCGTCCGGGTCCTTGGCCAGCAGCGCCAGCGCGGTCGCGACGGCCGGTTCCAGATCGCCGCGGTTCCGCCAGTTCAGCCGAACCCCGATGCCCTGGGTGGTGGTGACCTCGCCGAGGACCGCGTTCATCCGCTCGATGAGCTCGCGCGCGTCGAACAGGGCGCGGGCGACCTCCCGGGCGACCCGGCCGTGCAGGAGGTTGCGCAGCGCCTGGTCCTGCTGGGCGGTCAGCAGGTGACGGGCACGCCGCAGGTCGGCCGCCACCTGGACGGTGGCCTCGGAGAGCACCCGGCGGCCGTAGGGGCCGGACACCTCCACGGCCAGCGGCAGTCTGTCCGCGCCGCGGCGGGACTCCGCGTCCCACCCGGCGCCCAGGCTGTCGCGGACGGTGCGCAACGACCGGTTCAGCGCGTCCTCGCCGACGTCCCGCTCCGGTTCCGGCACGGCTGTGCGCAGCGCCGCGACGAGGCGGGACGTCCCCTCCACCGTGTCCGGCTCGGTAGGAGACAACGGGTCGGCCGGCGCGTCGTCCCGCATCACATCCGCCGCCGCCCTGGCCGCGGCGAGCAGGCCGTCGACGGCGGTGACGGCGAGCAGCGCCTGCCACTGGCCGCGGCACGCCCGCTCGGCCAGCTCCGCGGCATCGGCCGCACCATCGGCCTCCGCCTGCGCGGTGGCGGCCGTCTTCACCGCGTCGGTGTGGCCGCGGCGGGCGCCGGTCAGCTGGGTCTCGATGTCGCTGTGCCGGGCGTCCAGCTCGGTGATCTGCGCGACGACGCGGCGGGGCTCGTCGCCGAGCGCCGCCCGGACGGCCGCCAGCTCCGTCTCCGCCGACTCCGCCCGCAGGGATGCCTCCGCGGCGGCCTCGGCGGCCGTCTCGAAGGCCGCGGACTCCGCCGACCAGGTCGCCACCGCCGCCGCCCAGTCCTCCAGCGAGCGGCGGGCTGCCTCGACCCGGCCCGGCAACAGGCCCAACGCGGCCTGGGCGTCCGCCACGGCGGCGGCGACGGAGACCAGCGCCGCGTCGTCGAGGGTCAGCCGGGCGGTCGCGGCACCCGTCTGCGCCCGAGCCCAGACCTGCTCGGCCGCCCGCTCGGCCTGTACCGCGGCCCCGCGGGTTTCCTCGGCCCGATCCGCCGCCCGCCGGGCCGCCTCCGTCATCGCCGCGGCGGTCGCGGCGGTGTCGTCGACCTCGGCGGTGGAGGGAACCGCCCGGGTGAGAACCCGCAGCGCGTCGGCGTGGCGGCCGAGCTCCCGGTGCGTCGCCTGATGGGCGTCCCGCAGCCGTTCCGCGTCGTCCAGCGCCGCGGTCAGTTCCGCGATGCGGCGTTCCCGCCTGGCCGCCCGAGCCCCGGCCCCGATGTGCTCCGCGCCGTCCTTGCAGTGCCGGCCACGCAGCGGCCCGGCACCGAACGCCCCGTGGACGTCGAGCCACAGCGCGGCGCCGGACGCGGCGCCCAGCCCGATCCGCTCCAGGACACCGCGGATCGTGCGTTCAGTGACCGCCGTGTTGTCCGGGAGTGCCGGCACGAGCACCGCGGCGAGGTTCGGTGCGACTGCCGGCCCCGGGCCGACGAGCAGCTCACCGGTGGCGGCTACCGCGGTTCCCCCGTCCAGCACCTGCGCGGTCAGCAGCCCGACCGCCTCACACGCCGCCTCCAGGCCGGCGCACGCCCCCGCGTCCAGACCCGGCGCGAAGTCGACGAGGGCCGCGAACAGCGCGGCGTCCGGCGGTTCGCCCGCCCGCCAGCCGCCGCGGGGCAGCGGCAGCTCGCCGGACGCGCGCACCTCGGCCAGGGCACCGGCCAGCCGCCGCACCTCCCGCACCGCGGCGTCGGCCGGGACGCGTGCGGCGGCCACCGCCGTGGCGAGCACGTCGGCCGCTTCGGTCGCCGCGGCTGTGACGGCGGTGACGCGGGCGCGGGCCGCCTCGCGCGGGCCGCCCTCTTCCTGGCCCGCGACGACTGGTACAGCCAGCCAGCCACCCGGCCCACCGGGTTCGGCCGGCGGTACCGCGCGGAGCAGGCCGGTGAACTCCCGTGCCCAGTCCGCGACCGCGACCCGGTGGCGTTCCCCGGCCGCCGTGGCGTCTGCCCGGGCGACCACAGCGCGTTCCCGTTCCTGGCTGGCCTCGGTCTGCGCCGCCTCGGCGCGGCTGTTCGCGGTGGCGGCCGTGCTGTCGGCCCGCTCCGCCCCGCGGAGCAGCTCGGTCACCCGCCGGACGTCATCCCGGCGCCGCCGCAGCGTGTCGCCCGCGGCATCGAGGCTGAACGCGGCCAGCGGGTCGCTGCCCGCGGCCGGCCCCTCCACGCCACGGCCCTGCCCGCTACCGCCCTGCCCGCTACCGCCAAGCCCGCCACCGCCAAGCCCGCCACCGCCCTGCCCGGCACCGGCGAGGGCCTGGACCCGGAGCACCGGCGGGTCCGGCAGGCCGAGCTGGACCGCCGCGGGCAGGGCGAGCCGCGCCACCTCGGACAACCCGTCGCGGATCTGGCTCAGATCGCCGTCGACCCGGCGCCGCCGTGACGCGGCTGTCTCCGTGGCCACCTCGACCCGGCGGTGCGCGTCGCGCTGGTGCGCCTGCTGCCGGACGGCCTGCCCGCGCAGGTTCGTGACGTGCTCCTGCCGGGCCAGCAGCGCCTGGTGGTCGCGGTAGGCGTCGGAGCTGCGCAGCCCGGCCAGACGAGCCTGCACCCCGGCCTTCTCTCGCTCCAGGTCGGTGATCTCCGCGGCGAGGCGCCGCTCGGCGGTGGCCGTCTCATGGGCGAGCCCGCGCAGCCGACCGCGCCGCTGGGCCGCCGAGCGGGCGGCGCCGACTGCCGCCGCTGTGTCCGCCGCGGCGGCGAGCAGCACGCGGCGGGCATAGTTCCGGTAGGTGTCGAACAGGCTGCCCAACGCCCGGTCCGTCTGTTCCAGTGCGGCGACGTTGCGCCGGTGGTCCTCCAGGTCCTCCAGCGGTTGCGCGGCGTCGGCGACCGCGTCCTCGGGTACCGGGGGCAGTGCCTCCTGCAGTCGCTGCGGCAGGTCGGCGTCGATGCGGTCACCCACCCGCGGATTGCGGACCTGGTGGAGCAGGGCCAGATACCCGGCGGGATCCGCGCCGCCGAACAGCCGGCGGGACACCTCGGCCTGGTATTCGGCCGTTCGCGTGAACACCGCGTCGGCGCCCAGCTCCGCGCGCAGCGCCTCGGAGCTCAGGGGGATACGGTTCGTCGTCAGCGAGAAGTCGACCCGCACGCGCCGGGGAGTGGAGAACCACCAGGAGGTCACCCGGTCGGTGCTTCGGTTGGCCCGGATTCCGCAACCGAGGCTGTGATGGCGAACCCCGCCCGGCATCGTGTCGTCCGGCCGGCTGAACTCGATCCACAGATAGCCGGTGCGCTGGGTCTCGTCGTTGTCCGACAGCATCCACGACCGTAGGATTCCGGTCTGCTCGCCCGCCGCGTCGATCCGCCGGGTGTCCGCCTCCAGCAGGAACGGCAGCAGCATGTTCATGGCCGTGGACTTGCCGGAACCGTTGACCCCGCGCAGCAGCAGGCGCCCGCCGGCGAAGTGCAGCGTCTCGTCACCGTACTGGTAGACGTTCAGGATGCCCGCGCGCGACGGCCGCCAGCGCGGTGATTCCGGCGACGTCAGAGCCACAGACATCCTTTCCCCACAGCCAGTTCCGCCACGAGCAGTCTTCCATGCCGCCGCCGGTTGCGGATGGCCGCGCAACGGGGAACACAAGAGGACCATCCCTGTCCACGGTCGGTGGCTTCCCCAACGCGGCGGAACTCAAGGAGACGAGGCGTCTTCGCGCCGAACTCGGCAGCCGGCACCGGCCCGGCCGGGGCCGGGCCGGTGCGGCGCTCGCAACTCGGCGTGCTCGCTTGTCGATGCCTACGGAAATCTCGAGGCCGGGAAACTGATGGGCGTGTTCCTCAGCAATGCACTCCAGTGACCCCGTTCCCGCCAACGTACCAACGCACCGCGTCGACGGTGTCCTTGAATCCGGTCGCATTGGCCTGGCCGGTACCACAAATGACAGGCCTTGGTGTGGTGGTACAGGATGTGCCACCTACCGCGACATTACATGCGGAGATACTCCCGTGATTGTACTGTGCCCGGGCGCTGGTGCCGGACGGGAGCGCGGCGTTCAGCTCGAGCTGGGCCCATTCTGTGTTGCAACTCGGACTGTACTTGACCCTCAACGTGCCGAGATTGCCCTCCTGATAGGGGTAGTTTCGATACCAGTACGACGATGCTCCGATGACGATCGCGTCGCTCTGATCACACGCCACCGCGGCCACCGCGGCCGGGGCCGCGGTGGCCGTTGGAGCCGGGGCCGCCGCCTGCGCGGGCCCGGCCGCGCCCAAGGTCCCCATGCCGACCGCCGTCGCGGCGGCCGCTCCTACATTGAAAAAGCTCACCCGCACTTCTTCGATCCATCCCTTCGTTTCGCGCAGGCCGGCCCGTCGCGAGGAAAGGTACCCACGAGGACCCGGCCGCCAGCGGACTCACGGCGCACCGTTTCGCGCACCACCGGTACGCATACATCTGTCGAATCCACCGGGCGGCCGCCGGCGGGCCGAACCCTTCCTGGAAAGAACACTGCGAACTTTAGCGTCCCATCAAGATCGAGGTGAACGAATCGGCGAGAACCGTAACTCGACGCGTTCCGGGCCCGGATGGTTAGCCGGTCACATTCTGTGCTTTCCGAATGGAGGCGGTCCGCGGCGGCGGTCGGTGGCGGTGGCTTCGCGTTTTCCTGGGCGGGCACCTGTGTGAACTGCGGATTCGTAGCCGTGGCGCGCCGTCCGGGTGGCGTTGTCGCCCAGTGCTCGATGAACCTCGGTTTGCCGTTACCCCCGTCACCATCTGCGATCGCTGGTGGTCCCTCTGTCGCAAGGACTCGCCNTCGCGGACTCGGATAGGTGATTGAGGTCACAGTTTTGCGCGCCGAGGTCAGTAGGACAGGGCTGGGTCGACACCGATACGCCGTGGCGGTATGTGGCGACGCCGTCGGTGTCCGGCTGCCCGCTGCCCGCTGCCCGCTGGCCGCCGGTCAGGGTGACAGCGGTGTCTGATATTGGGATCGTGGGTCGCGATATCCGGATCGTGGCGATCCGTGGGGGAGATGGTTGCCCACCGGGAGACCCGCGAACGGGGACCTTGCCCCGCCGTGGACGCAGCCACCCGTCCGACTCGCCGGGCCCGGTCGGGGCAAGGTGCACGGCCGGGTCCAGACCAGCTGCTGTGACCAGCGCCTTCAGGGCCGCCAGGGCGCCTGCCGGAGGCTGGCGGGGCGGATTCCCGCGGTCGCTCGTGGCTGGCGGACAGCTCGGTGGCGGTAACTAAAGAGCTTTCGGTGTCCTTTTGCGGAAACCAGCTTCGAGGGCTTGCAAAAACCGATCCGCCGTCGGTGTCAAGACCCCAGGCAAGGTGGAAACAAGGAGCTCTTTAGNCGCATGAAGGGGACATCCGCGCCCGCGCCGAAAGATGGCCAGCGCTGTCAGAGCGCGGGTGATGACGATTGAGCGGGTGCCGCTTCAATCCCGCGGGGCGTCGACGACCGAGGACGACCGGGGTCGACGGCACGGACCGGCGCCGGCAGCCCGGTGCCACCTGACGGCCAGAGCTCAGGCTCTCGCGTCCGGGACCGGGCCNGGGTTGTGCCGTTGGGAAAATCCCAACGGGGTGGTAGCGTGTGGCTATGCACGGCATCGGTGATCGCGTGCTGGCGCACATTCGGCAGACGCAGGTTCAACAGGCTCACGTTCAACAGGCTCACGTTCAACAGGCTCAGCCGGCAACCTCACATCGCGCCATCGCGGCTCAGATCGGGATGACGCCCGATGCGTTCTCGCGTGCGCTCAACGGCAAGCGTGCCTTCTCCTCGATCGAGCTGGCCCGCCTCGCCGACCATCTGAACGCGGACATTCACTGGCTGATCACCGGGGAGCCCGATCCCTGCAGGCTCGTCGTCGCCGCGCGGCACGACTTCGACCATGAGACGGGCGGCCGGGAGGTACCCGGGCGAGACGGTGACGAGCAGGTGCTGCGCGACATCGCGCTCGCGTACCAGCAGGCCTACCCCGAGTCGCAGCATCAACCGGATCTTCCGGATGGTCACGCGAAGATCAGGGCGGCGCTGGGGGAGAACTTCGTACGTCCCTTCGCGGATCGAGTGGAAGATCATCTGGGTATTGACGTCGTCCGGGTCACCGGGTTGTCCACGGCCTACTCGTTCGCGGTGGGCGGCCGGCGGGTGATCGCGCTGCCGATCACCGGAAACTGGTTCCGCGACAACTGGTCCCTGGCGCACGAGCTCGGCCACCATGTTCGCGGACACCACGACCACGGGCTCTCCCCCGCCGAGCGGGAGCGGCACGAGGCCGCGGCCAACGCGTTCGCCGCGGATCTCCTCCTACCGCGCGAGCTGGTCACCGCGATCGGCTGGGAGCGGCTGGACGCCGCGGGGCTCGCCGATCTCGTGTGGCGTTGGGGAGTATCCACCGACGCTCTCGCCCGTCGCCTGAAGGCCGTGAACAGTTACGTGCCCGACCTGGTGCGGGAGTGGGCCCGATATCCGACCCAGCGTCTGCTGCGGCATCACTGGAAGTCCGACCCGGGCACCGACGAGATCACGCTGCGGATGGACGCGGCCACCCGGCGGCGGATTCCACTCACCCTTCAGACGGCACACATCGAAGGCATCGCGTCCGGCCGTCTGGGAANAGGGACACTCGCGTGGCTGCTCGATGTCGACCCGGACGCACTGGAAGTCGACACACCGGCGATTCCCGACCTGGACATCGACGGTTTCGCAGAGGCGCTGGGCCTCTGAACCCGTGACATCGCTTCTTTTCCNGGACAACACCGTCCTGATCAATTTTGCGATCATCGATCGTATGGACCTGCTGGAACAACTGGCGAACGGGAACGGCCGCTGGTGCGCGACCGTGGCGTCCGAATGCGACCAGTCGGCGCGGAGGCCGGGTCTCGGCACGCTTGCCCAGGCGCGCACCATCTTCGGATCCCCGCTGTTCCCCAACGCGGCGGAACTCCAGGAGACGAGGCGTCTTCGCGCTGGACTCGCCGGCCCGGGCGACCATCCGCACCGGCATCTCGGTGAAGCAGAGACGATCGCAATCATGATCCGCCGCAATCTTAAGGCGTTCTTCGTCACCGACGACGTAAGCGCCGCCCGGCTTGCCGCGCGGGAGGGTTTCCTCGTGGTCACCACCTGGGACCTGCTGAAGGTCGCGGCCCGGAGGAAGGGCTGGGTCGACGCCGACACGCTGTGGCGGTATGTGGCGACTCTCCAGGCCAACCGGCGCGGCGGTCTCGCCCGGGTCAGGGACCGGCCCTCCTTCGACAAATGGCTGGCGTCCTGACCGTCACGTGGTGCGTGGCGTGGCATCGCCGCCAAGGTGATCGTCAAGGCCGGGAACGCTCGTCGGTATCCGGCTGCCCGCCAGCCGCCGGTCAGGCTGACATCGGTGTCTGATATCGGGATCGTGGGTCGCTGATACCCGGATCGTGCCGATCCGTCGGAGGAAATGGTTGCCCACCGTCGGCCTCGAACGGGGACAACGCCCCGCCGCGGACGTAGCTGCCCGTCCGACTCACTGGGCGGGGGCAGGGCAAGGCGAACGCCCAGGCCTGCGCCGCTGCTGTGACCAGCGCCTTCAGGGCCGCCAGGGGCGCCTGCCGGAGGCTGGCGGGGCGGATTCCCGCGGTCGCTCGTGGCTGGCGGACAGCTCGGTGGCGGTAACTGAAGAGCTTTCGGTGTCCTTTCGCGGGAACCAGCTTCGAGGGCTTGCAAAAACCGATCCGCCGTCGGTGTCAAGACCCCAGGCAAGGTGGAAACAAGGAGCTCTTTAG
>NZ_LRTK01000034.1 GCF_001636565.1 Frankia sp. EI5c | reverse complement strand
GCGGGGCGTCGACGACCGAGGACGACCGAGGACGACGGCGCGGACCAGCACCGATACCGGCACCAGCACCGATACCGGCACCGGCACCGGCACCGACACCGCGCGTGTACTTTCCGTACAGGACGCTTGCCTCGCCGGTGGGAGGGACTCATGAGCCAGGGAGCCGGGCCGCCCACGGCACCGGTGGTCGGTTTCGTCGGCCTGGGGAACATGGGCGGCGCCCTGGCGGCGAACCTGATCGGTGCCGGGCTGGACGTCGTCGCCTTCGACGCCGCCGGGCCGGAGCGCGTGCCGGCGGGTGCGGCCGGCGCCGCCGATGTGGCCGAGGTCGCCGGGCGCGCGGGCGCCATCGTGCTCAGCCTGCCGCACGGCGCCGCGGCCGAGCAGGTCGCGGGCGAGATCGTGGCCGTGGCCGGCCGCAGGGTGACGACCGTCGTCGACACCTCGACGGTCGGGGTCGAAGCCGCGCGGCGGGTGGCAGCCCTGCTGGCGGGGGCGGGGGTCGGCTACGTGGACGCGCCGGTGTCAGGTGGCGTGGCCGGTGCCCGGGCCCGCACGATCGCGGTGATGTTCGCCGGGGCCGACGGCGACTGCGCGGCCGTCGAGCACGTCCTCGCCGGGCTGAGTGACCGCCGCACCCGCGTGGGCGACGCGCCCGGCCTCGCGCAGGCGCTGAAACTGGCGAACAACTTCCTTTCCGCGACGGCGCTCGTCGCCACCAGCGAGGCGGTCGCCTTCGGGGCGGCGGCCGGACTCGACCTGGCCACGATGCTCGACGTCCTGAACAGCGGGAGTGGCCAGAACTCGGCGACGGCCGACAAGTTTCCGCACCACGTTCTCACCGGGCGTTATGCGGCAGGTTTCACCAACTCGCTTATGGCGAAGGATGTCGCGCTTTATCTCGCCGCCGTACATGGCCAGGGTGGTCNCGCAGCTATCGGGTCGGTCACCGGGGCGGTGTGGGAGCGTTTCGCCGCGGCCGAGCCACACGCCGACTTCACCCGTATCCACCCTTTCGTCGCGGATTCCTGACCGGAGGACCCAGCCGCTCAGGGTCCAT
Organism: Frankia sp. EI5c; assembly: GCF_001636565.1. Classification (GTDB taxonomy): domain Bacteria; phylum Actinomycetota; class Actinomycetes; order Frankiales; family Frankiaceae; genus Parafrankia. The sequence continues at coordinate 379 of NZ_LRTK01000034.1, read as the reverse complement.
CGCGAGGAACACGACGGGCGCCCCGCCGTGCCCGTGCCCGGGCCCGTGCCGCGAGACCTATTCGCCGGTCTGTTTCATCAGGTAGACGGCGGCCTGCGTGCGGCTGGCCAGGCCGAGCTTCTCCAGGATGCTCGACACGTAGTTCTTCACCGTCTTCTCCGACAACCCCAGCCGCGTCCCGATCTGCCGGTTCGTCAACCCGTCCGCGATCAGCNGCAGGATCTCCCGCTCCCGNTGGTTCAGCGTCGCCATCGCCGGGTCCTCGTGCGGACCGTCCCGCAGCCGCTCCAACACCCGCCGCGTCACCGACGGCGCCAGCAACGACTGACCCGACGCCACCGTCCGGATCGCCCCGACGAGATCGTTCCCCCGGATCTCC
>NZ_LRTK01000033.1 GCF_001636565.1 Frankia sp. EI5c | reverse complement strand
CACGGGACCGGCACCACCCTCGGCGACCCCATCGAAGCCCAGGCACTCCTCGCCACCTACGGCCAGAACCGCCCCACCGACCAGCCGCTCTACCTCGGCTCCATCAAATCCAACATCGGCCACACCCAGGCCGCCGCCGGCACCGCCGGCATCATCAAAATGATCCAGGCCATCCACCACGGCCTCCTGCCCGCCACCCTGCACATCGACCAACCCAGCCACCACGTCGACTGGACCAGCGGCCACGTAGAACTGCTCACCGACCCCCGCCCCTGGCCCGACGTAGACCGGCCCCGCCGCGCCGCCGTCTCCTCCTTCGGCATCAGCGGCACCAACGCCCACGTCATCCTCGAACAGGCCCCCGACCAGCCGGCCGGCCAGGCGGCCGAGTCGAGCCCGGCAGGCCAGCCGGGCCAGCCGGGTCTGCCGTGGCTGTTGTCGGCACGGTCGCGGCCGGCGCTGCGCGCGCAGGCGGCCCGACTCGTCGCCGCGCTCGAAGGGTCCCCCGCCGAGCCGGCTGCCGTCGGCCACGTGCTCGCCACCGGCAGGGCCACGTTCACGCACCGGGCGGCGGTCACCGCCACCGGTGCGGGCGGCCGGCTCGCGGCACTGCGCGCGCTGGCCGCCGACGAGGATGCCGAAGGCCTGGTCCGCGGCCCGGAGAACGGGGTCGGCACCGCCCGGCCACGAGTCGTCCTGGTGTTCCCGGGGCAGGGGGCGCAGTGGCCGGGGATGGCCCGCGGGCTGGCCGCGACCAGCCCGGTCTTCGCCGAACACCTGCGCGCCGCCACCGACGCACTGCGCCCCTACCTGGATGTCGACCTGTTCGCCCTGCTCACCGGTCCGGCCGGTGCCCCGGAGCCGGGCCCGGCCGCCGGGTCGGACCTGGAGCGGGTGGAGGTCGTCCAGCCCGCGTTGTTCGCGGTCATGGTCGCGCTCGCCGCGCTGTGGCGGCACCTCGGCGTCGAACCGGACGCGGTGCTCGGCCACAGCCAGGGGGAGATCGCCGCGGCCCAGGTCGCGGGGGCGCTGAGCCTCGCCGACGCCGCGCGCCTCAGCGCCCTGCGGGCGCGGGCGCTCACCGGCCTGGCCGGGCAGGGCGGAATGCTCTCGGTGGCCCTGCCCGCCGAGCGGACCAGCGAACACCTGGCACCGTACGGCGACGCGGCACACCTCGCGGCGGTGAACAGCCCCACGTCCACGGTCGTCTCGGGGACTCCGGCCGCGCTTGACGCGCTGGCCGCCGACCTCAGCCGGGACGGCATCCGGACCAGGCGCGTCCCGGTCGACTACGCGTCACACTCACCCCAGGTCGAGGCGATCGCGGACGAACTGCGGGCGGCGTTCGGCGGCATCACACCACAGGCAGCTTCGGTGCCGTTCCATTCAGCCGTCACCGCCGGGCCGGTCGACACCGCCACCCTGGACGCCGCCTACTGGTACCGCAACATCCGCGAGCCGGTCCGTTTCCACGAGACCGTGCGGGGGCTGCTGCGCGCCGGCCACCAGGTTTTCCTGGAGGTCAGCCCGCACCCGGTGGTGACCGTAGGAATCACCGAGACGATCGAGGCCGAGGCCACCGCCACCGCCACCGCCTCCGGCGCGGGAACGGCGGCGGTGGCGGTGGCGGTCGGGACGCTGCGCCGGGACGACGGCGGGTGGTCCCGGTTCCTCGCCAGCGCGGCTGAGCTGCACACCCGCGGTGTCACCGTCGACTGGGCGGCGGCGCGGCCCGCGACGGGGCCGCGGCCCGAACCGGTGGAGCTGCCGACCTACCCGTTCGAGCGCCGCCGCTACTGGCTGGACCGCCCGGTCACCGCCGACGGCGACCCGCTCGACCGGTGGCGGTACCGGGAGGTGTGGCGCCCACTGTCGCCGCCCGGGGCCCGGGCACCGGCGGCGCGACCGGTCGACCTCGCCGGGTCGTGGCTCCTGGTGGTGCCGACCACGCTCGCCGAGGGACCGCACGCCCGGTTCGTCACCGCGGCCCTCGCGGCGCACGGCGGCCGGGTCCATCCGCTGCCGGTCGACCTGTCGGCCGGCGAGGTCGACGCGGCCTGGTTCGCCGACCGGCTCGGCACCGACGACGCCGACGGTCCGCGCGGCGTGGTCTCGCTGCTCGGTCTCGCGGCGGAGCAGCACCCCGGGCACCCAGCGGTGCCGGCGGGCATCGCCGGCACCCTCGAACTGGTGCGGGCGCTGGCCGCGCACCCGGTACCCGCCCGGCTGTGGGCGGTCACCAGCGGTGCGGTGCGCACCGGCCAGCCGGACGACCCGACTCCCGTGCCGGAGCAGGCGCAGCTGTGGGGCCTCGGCCGCACCATCGCCCTGGAGCACCCGGAGCTGTGGGCCGGCCTGATCGACCTGCCGCACCTCGCCCCCGAGACCCCCGAGACCCCCGAGACCGCCGAGACCGCCGAGACCCCCAGCACGGTGGCCGCAGATGCCGCGGCAGCCGCCGGGATCGCGCAGATTTTCGGGGCCCCAGCGGCCGACGACGTCAACGACACCGAGGACGCCAAGAACGCCGAGGGCGGAGAGGGCGTCGAGGGCGTCGAGGATCAGGTGGCGCTGCGTTCCGCGGGCGGGTTCGCCCGCCGGCTGGTGCGGGCGGGCCGGCGGGCCGGCGACGGCAGCTGGCACCCGCGCGGCGCCGTGCTCGTCACCGGCGGGACCGGGGGCATCGGCGCGCACCTGGCCCGCTGGCTCGCCGACAACGGCGCCGAACACCTGATCCTCACCAGCCGCCGCGGCGCCGCGGCGCCGGGCGCCGCCGAGCTGGTCGCCGAGCTCACCGCCCGGGACGTCACCGCCGGGAGCTCCACGCCCGGGCGCAAGGTCGCCGTGACGGTGGTCGCCGCGGACACGGCCGACCCGGCGTCCGTGGACGTCCTGCGCGCCGCGATCGACGCGGCCGGCCCCCCGTTGACGGCCGTCTTCCACGCCGCCGGGCTGGCCCAGGAGGCCGCCCCGGTGGCGACGATGACGGCGGCCGACTACGCCGAGGTCGTCGCGGCCAAGACCACCGGCGCGGAGCTGCTCGCCGCGGCCGTCGCCGACCACCCGGTCGAGACGCTCGTCCTGTTCTCCTCGAACGCCGGTGTGTGGGGTTCCGGGGGGCAGGGTGCCTACGCCGCCGGGAACGCCCATCTCGACCTGCTCGCCCACCGGCTCCGCGGGCAGGGCCGCCAGGCCCTGTCGGTGGCGTGGGGAGCCTGGGCCGACGGCGGCATGCTCGCCCGGCCGGAGGCCGCGGAGGGTCTTCAGCGGCGCGGGCTGCGGCTGATGGCACCGCGGCTGGCCCTGCGTGCCCTCGCCGCCGCGATCGCGGCGGACGAGACCACGCTGAGCATCTCCGACATGGACTGGAGCCGGTTCGCCCCGGCGTTCACCGCCCGCCGGCCGAGCCCACTGCTCAGTGCGATCGATGACGTCCGGGCCGCGCTCGGCGCCGACCGCCCGGGCGGGGCCGGCACCACGGCGGACGACGCTGACGGCCCGGGCGGCACCGGGTCCGGCGGGGCGGCCGGCGACGCGCAGGCTCGGCTGCGCGCCCGGCTGGCAGCGGCCCCGACGGCCGCCGACCGCGACGCGCTGCTGCTCGACGTGGTCCGGGCGGCGGTCGCCGCGTCCCTCGGGCATGCCGACCCGGCCCAGCTCGATGCGGACGTCCCGTTCAAGGAGCTGGGGCTGGACTCGCTCACGGCGGTGGAGGTCCGCAACCGGCTGAACGCCGCGACCGGCCTGCGCCTGCCGACGGTGCTCGTCTTCGACCACCCGACCCCGCTCGCCGTGGTGGAACGCCTGCGCACCGAGATCGCCCTGCCGACCGGGCCGGGCCGGCCCGGCACCGCTGGCGGGGACGGCGACGGCGGCGGCGACCTGGCCGCGGTCCCGGTCCAGCGGCGGGTCGACGAGCTGGAACGGGTGCTCGCCGCACTGCCCACCGACGATCCCAACGCGCACGCGGCCGTCGACCGGCTGCAGGCCCTGCTGTGGAGCTGGACCGAGCGCCGCGACGGCCAGCGGGACCGGCCGGACGGGCACCCCGAACCCGCCGGCGCGCTCGAGGTGACGAGCGACGACGAGCTGTTCGCCGCCCTCGACCGAGAACTGGACGAGGACGGGGTCAGCCGGTGACCGAGACAGATCCGACGACGAACGCCAACAGACGACGAACGACGGAGGTGGGCAGCTGATGTCCAACGAGGACAGGCTCCGCGACTATCTCCTCCGGGCCACCGCCGACCTGCGCCACACCCGTCGCCGGCTGTCGGAGGCCGAGGCACGGGTCCGGGAGCCGATCGCCATCGTCTCGGCGGCCTGCCGTTATCCGGGCGGCGTGCGTTCGGCGGCCGACCTGTGGGAGCTGGTCCGCGGCGGCACCGACGCGGTCGCCGGCTTCCCGACCGACCGCGGCTGGGACCTCGAAAGCCTCTACGATCCCGACCCGGAGTCGGTGGGCACCTGCTACACCCGTGAGGGGGCGTTCCTCTACGACGCCGGCGACTTCGACGCCGACTTCTTCTCCATACCGCCGCGGGAGGCACTCGCGACGGACCCGCAGCAGCGGCTGCTGCTGGAAACCGCCTGGGAGACGCTGGAACGCGCCGGGCTCGACCCGGCGTCGCTGCGCGGCAGCAGCACCGGCGTCTTCGCCGGGGTGATCGCGCAGGGCTACCACCCGCGCTCGTTCGCCGACGCGGACGGCCTGGAGGGCTACCTGCTCACCGGCACGACGACGTCCGTCGCCTCCGGCCGGGTCGCCTACAGCCTCGGTCTGCAGGGGCCGGCGGTCACCCTCGACACCGCCTGCTCGTCCTCGCTCGTGGCGCTGCACCTGGCCGCGAACGCGCTGCGCCGCGGCGAGTGCGCGCTGGCGCTGGCCGGCGGTGTGACGGTGATGGCCACGCCGGACGGGCTGATCGAGTTCAGCCGGCAGCGCGGGCTCGCTCCCGACGGCCGCGCCAAGGCGTTCGCGGCGGCGGCCGACGGCACCAACTTCGCCGAGGGCGTCGGGCTGGTCCTCCTGGAACGGCTCTCCGACGCACTCGCGAACAACCATCCCGTGCTGGCGGTCCTGCGCGGGTCGGCCATCAACTCGGACGGGGCGAGCAACGGCCTCACCGCACCCAACGGCGTCGCCCAGCAGGGCGTCATCCGGGCCGCACTCGCCGACGCCCGGCTGACCGCCGCCGACGTCGACGCCGTCGAGGCGCACGGCACCGGCACCCGGCTCGGCGACCCGATCGAGGCGGACGCCCTGCTCGCCGCCTACGGTGCGGCGCGCCCCCCGGACCGGCCGCTCTATCTGGGCGCGGTCAAGTCGAACATCGGGCACACCCAGGCGGCCGCCGGGATCGCGGGTGTGATCAAGATGGTCGAGGCCCTGCGACACGGTGAGCTGCCGGCGACGCTGCACGTCGACGCGCCCACCCCGCACGTGGACTGGACGGCCGGCGCCGTCCGGCTGCTGACCGAGGCACGCCCCTGGCCGCGGCTCGACCGGCCGCGCCGCGCCGGTGTCTCCGCCTTCGGCATCAGCGGGACGAACGCCCACGTGATCCTGGAGGAGGCGCCGAGCCGGCAGGATGATGCCGACGAGGCGCCCGACGAGGCGCCCGGTGCGCCGACCCCGGCGCTCCTGCTCTCCGCGCGGACCTCGGCGGCACTGGCCGCACAGGCGACGGGCCTGGCGGACTACCTGAGCCAGCATCCGGGAACGGGCCTGGCCGCCGTGGCGGCGACGCTCGCGACCGGACGGGCGCGGCTCGAGCACCGTGCCGTCGTCCTCGGCACCGGGCACGACGAGGTCATCGACCGGCTGCGCGCCCTGGCCGGCGGCACACCCGGCGCGGGTACGGTGACCGGCAGCGCGGGCCGCCCGGGCCGGCTGGCGTTCCTGTTCAGCGGGCAGGGCAGCCAGCGCCCCGGCATGGGCCGCGAACTCGCCGCCGCCTTCCCCGTCTTCGCCACCGCCTACGACGAGACGATCACCGCTCTCGACGCCCAGCTCACGCCCACCGGCGCCGCGGGCGACGGTGACGGCGGCCTGCCCAGCCTGCGCGACGTCCTCACCGCCGACCCCGACACCGACCCCGACCTCGCCGCCCTCGTCCACCAGACCCGCTACACCCAGCCCGCGCTGTTCGCGCTGGAAGTGGCCCTGTACCGGCTGGTCACCTCGCTCGGCGTCCGGCCGGACCACCTTGCCGGCCACTCCCTCGGCGAGCTCACCGCCGCCCATCTCGCCGGCGTCTTCGACCTGCCCGACGCGGCCCGGCTCGTCACCGCCCGCGCCGCCCTCATGCAGAAGCTCCCCGCGGGCGGCGCCATGCTCTCGCTGCGCACCGGCGAGGAGCAGGCCCGTGAGCTCCTCGCCGGACATGAGGCCGAGGTCTCCGTCGCCGCCACGAACACCCCGACGGCGACCGTGCTCTCCGGCGCGGCCACCCGGATCGACCAGATCGAGCGGGCGGCCGCGGCGCGCGGCATCCGCACCCGCCGGCTGACGGTCAGCCACGCCTTCCACTCGCCGTTGATGGACGACGTCCTCGACGACTTCGCCGCCGTCGCCGCGACGCTCACCTACGCCCGGCCCATCATCCCGGTCGTCTCCAACCTCACCGGCGCGCCCGCCGATCCCGGGGACATCACCACCCCGGGCTACTGGGTGCGGCACATCCGCGGCACCGTCCGCTTCCACCAGGGCGTCCAGGCGCTGCGTGGCCTCGGTGCCGGCACGTTCCTGGAGATCGGGCCGGACACCACGCTCACCGCACTCGCCCACGCCACCCTCACCGTTCTTGACTCCGAGGCCGGACCCGACACCGACACCGACACCGGCAGCGACACGGGCAGCGGCACGGGGGGTGCGCCGCGCCCGGCGATCGCCGTTCCCGCCCTGCGCCGGGAGCGCGCGGAGACCGCGGCGCTGCTGGCCGGGCTCGCCCAGCTGCACGTCCACGGGCACGCGGTCGGCTGGGACGGGCTGTGGGCGCCGCCGTCCCCCGAGGCCCGGGCGGAGCTGCTGGCCGAGCTGCCCACCTACCCGTTCCAGCGCCGGACCTTCTGGCTGGGCGGGCGCCACGGCGGGCCCGGCGGGAGCGCGGGCACCGGCGACATCGTGGACGGCTGGCGCTACCGCGTCGGCTGGCGCCGGGTCGAGATCCCGGCCCCGCCGGAGGAGCCGGCGACGCCGGCGCGGGACGGCGCACCCACGGACGGAGCCCGCGGCGGCAGCTGGCTGCTGGTGGTACCGACCGGCCATGAGGACGACGAGGCGGTCACCCTCGCCCGGGCGGCCCTCGCCGGGCGCGGCCGGGACGTCGTCACCCTGCTCGCGGACCCGGCGCGGGCGGACCGCGGCTGGTTCGCCGACCGGCTGCGCGCCCACCTGCCGGCCGCCGCACCTGAGACAGCGGCACCGGAGCCGGCCACCGGCGGCGCGGGCCGGTCCGGGGTGCTCTCACTGCTCGGGCTCGCCACCGAGCGCCATCCGCTCGACAGCGCGGTGCCGGTCGGGGTCGCCGCCACGCTCGCGCTGTTCCAGGGCCTGGTGGACGCGGTGCCGGCCGGCGCGGACGGCTCCGAGCCGGTTGGCACACCCAGGCTGTGGGCCGTGACCCGCGGCGCCGCGGACACCGGCGCGCCGGACGACGACGCACCGTCACCGGCCGCCGGCCACCTGTGGGGTCTCGGTCAGGTCCTCGGCCTGGAGCGGCCGGCGTTGTGGGGCGGGCTGGTCGACCTGCCCGCGGCCGGGGTGGCCATCGCCGCGAACGCCGTCGCCGAATCTCCGGTGGCCACCGACCCGGCGAGCGGGGCCGGGGGCTCCGTGACCGCCGCGGCTCTCGCGGCGCTGCTGACCGGAACCGTGCCCGCCACTCCAGAAAACCAGGCCACTCCAGAAGACCAGGCCGCGTTCGAAGACCAGGCCGCGCTCCGTGCCGATGGACTGTTCGTGCGTCGGCTGGTCCCCGCAGCCACGGCCGGCGGCGGCGGCTGGCGTCCGCGCGGCACGGTGCTGGTCACCGGCGGCACCGGTGGCATCGGGCGGCACGTCTCCCGGTGGCTCGCCGAGCGGGGCGCCGAACATCTCGTCCTGGTCAGCCGGCGGGGTGCGGAGGCACCCGGCACCGGTGAGCTCGTCGCCGAACTCACCGCACTCGGCGCCCGGGTGACCGTCGCCGCGGTCGACATCGCCGAGCGCGCAGCGGTCTGCGCGCTGCTCGACGGACTCGCCGCCGACCCCGCACCGCTGACCGCCGTCGTCCACACCGCCGGTCTCGCCCAGGATTACGCCCCGGCAGCCGAGGTCACCCTCGCCGAGCACGCCCGGGTGGTCACCGGCAAGATCGCCGGCGCGGAGATCCTGGACGACCTGCTGGCCGAGACCGACCTGGATGCCTTCGTCCTGTTCTCGTCCACCGCGGCCGTGCGGGGCAGCACCGGCCAGGCCGCCTACGCCGCCGGCAACGCCCACCTGGACGCCCTGGCCCGCCGCCGCCGCGCGGCCGGGCGGCCGGCCACCTCCATCGCCTGGGGTGCCTGGGCCGACGGCGGGATGATCGACCTGGTCGGCGTCGCGGAGAACCTGCGGTACCACGGGGTCCGCCCGATGCGCCCCCGCCTGGCCCTGCGGGCGCTGAGCCGGGCGGTCGCCGACAACGAGACGAACCTGCTGGTCGCGGACGTCGACTGGTCCCGGCTCGCCGCCAGCGACCTGTCGGGGCGGCCGAGCCCGCTGCTGGCCGAGATCCCCCGGGCCACGCCCGGCGCGGGCGAGCCGGCCGGGTTCGGCGGAACCGACCCGGCGGCGGGCGACACGGCGGCGGGCGCCGCCACCGCGGAGGGTGCCGCCACCGCGGCTGCCACCGCCGCGGCCCTCGCCGCGACGCTCGTCGGCCAGGCCGCCGCCGAGGGCGAACGGGCGCTGCGTGACCTGGTCCGTTCGCAGGTGGCCGCGGCCCTCGGGCACGACGACCTCTCGGCCGTCCCGCCGGAGCGCAGCTTCCGCGACCTCGGGCTGGATTCGCTGACCGCCGTCGAGGTCCGCGGTCGCCTGGTGACGGCCACCGGCCTACAGCTGCCGTCCACCCTCGTTTTCGACCACCCCACACCGGCCGCGCTCGCCGCGCATCTGCGCGCCGAGCTGCTCGCGCTCGCCCCCGGGCAGCCAGGTGGCCCCACCGGCACGGCTTCGGCCGCGGATCAGGCCGGCGTGGGCCGGGCCCGCGCGGGCGACCGGACCGACGGACTCGCCGACCCGATCGCCGTGCTCGGCATGGCCTGCCGCTACCCGGGCGGAGTGACGGACCCGGACGAGCTGTGGCGGCTCGTCGCCACCGGCACCGACGCGATCAGCGGGTTCCCCACCGACCGCGGCTGGGACCTCGACGCGCTCTACGACCCCGACCTCACCCGCGACGGCACCACCTACGCCCGACACGGCGGGTTCCTCGACCGGGCCGGTGACTTCGACGCGGCCTTCTTCGGGATCAACCCGCGGGAGGCACTGGCCGCCGACCCGCAGCAGCGCCTGCTGCTGGAGACCGCCTGGGAGGCGGTCGAGCAGGCCGGCATCGACCCGACATCGCTGCACGGCAGCCGCACCGGCGTGTTCGTCGGTGTGCTCGCGCAGGAGTACGCCTCCCGGCTGCGCACCGCCCCACCCGGTGTCGAGGGCTACCTGGCCTCCGGGAACTCCCCCTCGGTCGCCTCCGGCCGCATCTCCTACCTGCTGGGCCTGCAGGGCCCGGCGGTCAGCATCGACACCGCCTGCTCGTCGTCGCTGGTGGCGCTGCACCTCGCCGTGCAGGCGCTGCGCCGCGGCGAGGTCGACCTGGCGCTGTCCGGCGGTGCCACGGTGATGGCGACGCCGAGCCTGTTCACCGAGTTCAGCCGGCAGCGCGGGCTCTCCCCGGACGGCCGCTGCCGCGCGTTCGCCGCGGCGGCGGACGGCACCGGTTTCGCCGAGGGCGTCGGCATGCTCGCGCTCGCCCGCCTCGACGACGCGCGCCGCGCCGGTTACCCGATCCTCGCCGTGATCCGCGGCAGCGCGGTCAACCAGGACGGCGCGAGCAACGGGCTGACCGCACCGAGCGGACCGGCCCAGCGCCGCGTCATCGAAGCCGCGCTCGCGGACGCCGGCCTGCGCGCCGACGACGTCGACGCGGTCGAGGCGCACGGCACCGGGACGACCCTCGGTGACCCGATCGAGGCCCAGGCGATCGTCGCGACCTACGGCCGGGACCGCCCGGCCGACCGGCCGCTGTACCTCGGGTCGGTCAAGTCGAACATCGGGCACACCCAGGCCGCCGCCGGCGTCGGCGGGGTCATCAAGATGGTGCAGGCGCTGCGCCACGGCCTGCTGCCCGCCACGCTGCACGTGGACGCCCCGACACCGCACGTGGACTGGTCCGCGGGCACGGTGCGGCTGCTGACCGAGGCCGTCGGCTGGTCGGACGCCGACCGGCCCCGCCGCGCGGGCGTCTCGTCGTTCGGGATGAGCGGTACCAACGCGCACGTCGTCCTCGAAGCAGCACCGCCCGACGCCGCCCCGGCCCCTGACCCGGCCCCGGACCCGGACCCGGACGACTCGGCCCCCCTGCCGTGGGTGCTCTCGGCCCGCGCACCGGACGCGCTGCGGGCCGCCGCCCGCCGCCTGCACACGCACCTGACCGGCGCCGCTCCCGCGGCGGCGGACGTCACGGCGGCGGGGGTCACGGCGGCGGATGTCGCGCGCACCCTCGCCAACGGACGGGCCGCCTTCGAGCACCGAGCGGTCGTCGTCGGCCACCCGGGCACGGGCACCGATACGGAAGACCCGGGCAGCCTGCTCGCCGGGCTCGCCGCGCTGGCCGCGGATCAGCCGCACCCGACCCTGGTCCGCGGCCAGGCCGCGGAGCCGGGCCGGACCGTCTTCGTCTTCCCCGGCCAGGGATCCCAGTGGGTCGGTATGGCGGTACCACTGCTGGAACGGTCCCCGGTGTTCGCCGAGCACCTCGCCGCCTGCGAGGAGGCCCTCGCCCCCCACGTCGACTGGTCACTGCGCCAGGTGCTGCGCGACCGGACGGACCTCGACCGCGTGGACGTCGTCCAACCCGCACTGTGGGCGGTGATGGTCTCACTCGCCGCGCTGTGGCGGTCGCACGGCGTCGAGCCGGACGCGGTCATCGGCCACTCCCAGGGCGAGATCGCGGCCGCCTGCGTCGCGGGCGCGCTGAGCCTCGACGACGGCGCCCGCGTCGTCGCGCTGCGCAGCCAGGCGATCCGTGAGATCGCCGGGCAGGGCGGCATGGCCAGCGTGCCGCTGCCGGCCGACGCCGTGCGGGCCCGCCTCGCCGAACTGGCCGGCGCCGCGGCCGGGGCGGGAGCCGGCGAGTCGGCGCCCGCCGCGCTGCCGGTTGCCGCCGCGCTGTCGGTTGCCGCGGTGAACGGGCCGGCGTCCACGGTCGTCGCGGGTGACGCGGTGGCGCTGCACGAGCTGGTCCGCCGCTACCAGGACGAGGGGGTGCGGGCCCGGTTGATCCCGGTCGACTACGCCTCCCACTCCGCGCAGATCGAGCCGCTGCGCGACCGGCTGCTCGACCTGCTCGGCCCGATCGCCCCCCGCGCGGCGGCCGTGCCGTTCTTCTCCACGGTCACCGCCGGGTGGTTCGACACCACCGGGCTGGACGCCGAGTACTGGTACACCAACCTGCGCGGCACCGTACGCCTCGCGGAGGCGGTGACGGCGTTGCTGGAGGCCGGTCACGACACCTTCGTCGAGGTCAGCCCGCACCCGGTGCTCACCGTGCCCATCTCCGAGACCGTGGACGCGCACACCGCCGACGCCCACACCGCCGACACGCAGGATGCCGACACGCCGGCCGGCGACGGGCGGGCCATCGGACCGGTGCTGGTCACCGGCACGCTGCGCCGGGACGAGGGCGATCTCGACCGGTTCCTCGTCAGCCTCGCCGAGCTGCACGTGGCCGGGCGGCCGGTGCGCTGGCAGGCGGCGCTGCCGGCAGCGGGCCGCCTCGTCGGGCTGCCGGCCTATCCGTTCCAGCGCGAGCGCTACTGGCTGGACGCGCCGGCCGGCCGGGCCGGGATCGAGGCGGCGGGACTCGCCGACGCCGGCCACCCACTGCTCGGTGCGGCGACACCCGTGGCCGGTGGCGCGGTGACCCTGTTCACCGGACGCCTCTCCGCCCGGTCACACCCGTGGGTCACCGACCACCGGGTCGCCGGCGCCGTCCTGCTGCCGGGCACCGCCTTCGTGGACCTCGCGCTGCACGCCGGCGGGCAGGTCGGCCGGCCGGTGGTCGACGACCTGACCCTGCACGAACCGCTCGTGCTGCCCGAGGGCGGCGCCGTCGACATCCAGGTCGTGGTCACGGACGACGGCGCGGAGGGCCGCCCGGCGGGAAGCACGCTGTCGGTCTACTCGCGCCCGGCGGTGCCGACCACCGAGGACGACGGTGCCGACTGGGCGCTGCACGCCAGCGCCACGCTCACCGACCAGGCCGCCGACGGCTCCGGCGGGCAGGCGGAGACCGGCCTCGCCGGGGCGTGGCCGCCGCCGGGCGCGGAGGCCGTCGAGGTCTCGGCGTTCTACGACGGCATGGCCGACCGCGGCTATGACTACGGCCCCGCGTTCCAGGGCCTGCGCGCCGCCTGGACCGACGGCGACGTCGTCTGGGCCGAGCTGGTCGCGCAGGCGGCGGACGGGGACGGTCCGGCGCCGGGCGGTTCCGGCTACGGCCTGCACCCGGCGCCGTTCGACGCCGCGCTGCACGCCCTCGCCCTGGCCGGCCGCGACAGCCGCGACAGCGGTGGCGACGGTGACAGCCGCGGCGACGCGGCCGTGCGGCTGCCGTTCGCCTGGAACGAGGTGACCCTGCACCGGGCCGGCGGCTCCGCGGCCCGGGTTCGCGTCTCCCCCGTCCCGGCCAGCCCGGACGCGGTCCGGGTGGAGATCGCCGACGCGACCGGGGCACCGCTGGTCACCGTCGGCTCGCTGGCGCTGCGCCCGATCGAGACGTCCAAGCTCGGCGCCCGCCGCTTCCACGACGCGTTGCACCACGTCGAGTGGACGCCGGTGGCGGCGAGGACCGTAACCGCCGACACCGGCCCGCAGCGGCGTTGGGTCGTGCTCGGCCCCGACCCGCTGGACCTGCTCGGCGCGCTCACCCGGGCGGGTGTCACCGCCGAGGCGGCGGCCGACCTCGGCACGCTGCGGACATCCGCGGCGACCACCCCTGAGATCGTTCTCGTCACCCCGGCCGTTTCCCCACCGCCCGCTGGCACCGAAGCCGGTGCGGCTGGAGCGGGTGCGGCTGGAGCGGGTGCCGGCGGGCTGGCGGCCGGCGCCGAGCTGGCGGGGCGGGCGAAGGCCGCCACCGAGCGGACCCTCGCGCTGCTGCAGGGCTGGCTCGCCGACGGCGGGGCGGGCAGCCGCCTCGTCGTCGTGACGGCGGGCGCGGTGCCGGCGGCCGGCGATCACACCCTCACCGACCTGGTCGGCGCCCCACTGTGGGGTCTGCTCCGCAGCGCGCAGACCGAGAACCCGGACCGCTTCCTGCTCCTCGACATCGACCCCACGGCGGCGCACGGCGCGGGGGTGGACGGATCCGTGCTCACCGCCGCCGTCACCGCGGCGCTGGCGGACGGTGAGACGCAGCTCGCGCTGCGCGCGGGCACCACCCTGGTACCGCGCCTGGTCCGCACCCCGGCGGATCCGCCCGACGACACCGCGGCGGCGGGCCCCGGGCTCGCCGCCGGGACGGTGCTGATCTCGGGAGGCACCGGCACGCTGGGCGCGCTCGTCGCCCGGCATCTGGTGGTCGCGCACGGCGTCCGGCGGCTGGTGCTGGTCAGCCGGCGCGGCCCGGCGGCGCCGGGCGCGCCGGAGCTGGTGGCCGAGCTGACCGGGCTCGGTGTCGACGTCGACGTCGTCGCCGACGACCTCACCGACCTGGCCGGCACCCGGGCCCTGATCTCCGCCGCCGGCACCCGGCAGGCACCGCTGACCGCCGTCGTGCACACCGCGGGCGTGCTCGACGACGGCATCCTCACCGCCCTGACACCCGCGCGGCTGGAGGCGGTGCTGCGCCCGAAGATCGACGCGGCCTGGAACCTGNACCTCGCCACGCTGGACACGCCCGGCCTGGCCGCCTTCGTGCTGTTCTCCTCGACCAGCGGCACCATCGGCACCCCGGGCCAGGCCAGCTATGCGGCCGGGAACACGTTCGTCGACGCGCTCGCCCACCTGCGGCGAGCTGCCGGCCGGCCGGCGTCCGCACTGGCCTGGGGCCTGTGGGGCGAGGCCAGCGGGATGACGGGCCACCTCGGGGACGCCGATCTGGCCCGCATCCGGCGCACCGGAATCAGGCCGCTGACGAACGAGCACGGTCTGGCTCTGCTGGACACGACACTCACGGTGGACAGAGCGTCGCTGGTCGCCGCGCCGCTGGACACCGCTGCCCTGCGGGCCGCCACCGCCGGCACGGCGGGCGCCGGAAACGAGGTCCCCCCGCTGCTGCGGGCGCTGCTTCGCGCACGGCGGGCCGCACCGGCCGCCGGCACGGCCGACGGCGCGACGGGCGGGTCCGCGGTGGACGGTGCCTGGGCCGAGCGGCTGGCCCGGCTGCCGGCGGCCGAGGCACCGGCCGCGGTGACCGCCCTGGTGCGGGCGACGGTTGCCACGGTGCTCGGCCATCCGAACCCGGACGCCGTCGACGAGGAGACGTCCTTCAAGGAGCTGGGCTTCGACTCGCTCACCGGCGTCGAACTGCGCAACCGGCTGAGCCAGGCGACCGGCACCAGGCTGCCCGCCACGCTGGTCTTCGACTACCCGACGGCCCGTGCGCTCGCCGCCTTCCTGCTCGACCGGCTGCGTCCGGACGCAGCGGCCGCCGGCGAGGGCGGGTCGGTGCTCGCCGACCTCGACCGGCTCTCCGCCACCCTCACCACCCTCGCCGACGAGGGGGATCTGCGGGCGAAGGCCACCAGCCGGCTGCGGGCACTGCTGTGGTCGCTGGAAGCCACCGACAGCCCGGTCTCACTGGTCACCGCGGAACCCACCGGCGAACCCGGCGAACCCGGCGACGCCGGTGACCCCGGCGGGCCGGCCGACGCCGACCGGATCAGCACGGCGACGGCCGACGAGATCCTCGACCTGATCGACAACGAGCTGGGCGTGCTGTGACGCCCGCGGCCGCAACGCCCGCGGGCACCCCGGCGACCCCGATTACCCCGATTACCCCGATTACCCCGACGACCGTGACCGCCCCCACCCCCACCCTGACCGCCGCAGTGCCCGGGCCCGCGCGGGCCCGGCCACCGCTGCCGGTACCGACCCCGGGAGCCGATCTCCGATGGTGAGCGAGGACAAGCTCGTCGAGTACCTGAAGCGGGTGACCGCCGAACTGGAGCGCACCCGCCGCCGGGTTCGCGACCTGGAGGCGCGCGAGACCGAGCCGATCGCCATCGTCGGCATGGCCTGCCGCTACCCCGGCGGCGTCACCTCCCCGGAGCAGCTGTGGCGGCTGGTCGACGGCGGTGTCGACGCGGTCGGTGAGATCCCCGCCGACCGCGGCTGGGACCTCACCTCGCTCTACGACCCCGACCCGGACCGGACCGGCACCTTCTACACCCGCGCCGGGGCGTTCGTCGCCGAGGCCGACCACTTCGACCCGGGTTTCTTCGGTATCTCCCCGCGGGACGCGCTCGCCGTCGACCCGCAGCAGCGGCTGCTGCTGGAAACGGCGTGGGAGGCGTTCGAGCGGGCCGGCATCACGCCGGAGTCGCTGCGCGGCAGCCGGACCGGCGTGTTCACCGGTGTCATGTACGCCGACTACGGCGCCCGCCTGTTCGGGCGGGGGCCGGCCGAGCTGGAGGGGCAGATCGGCAGCGGCAGCGCCGGCAGCGTCGCCTCCGGCCGGGTCTCCTACACCTTCGGCCTGGAGGGGCCTACTCTCACCATCGACACCGCCTGCTCCTCGTCGCTGGTCGCCGTGCACCTGGCCGCGCGGGCGCTGCGGGCCGGCGAGTGCACGCTGGCGCTCGCCGGCGGGGTGACGCTGATGGCGACCCCGTCGGTGTTCATCGAGTTCAGCCGGCAGCGCGGGCTCGCTCCGGACGGTCGCTGCAAGGCCTTCGCGGACGCCGCCGACGGCACCGGCTGGGGCGAGGGCGCCGGGCTCCTGCTGCTGGAACGGCTCTCCGACGCGCGCCGCGCCGGGCGTCCGGTGCTCGCCGTCGTCCGCGGTACGGCGGTGAACTCGGACGGTGCGAGCAACGGCCTCACCGCACCCAACGGGCCGTCGCAGGAACGGCTCATCCGGCAGGCCCTGGCCGCGGCCCGGCTGTCCGGAGCCGAGGTGGACGCGCTCGAAGCCCACGGCACCGGCACGACGCTCGGCGACCCGATCGAGGCGCAGGCCGTGCTCGCCACCTACGGCCAGGACCGCCCGGCCGACCGCCCGCTGCACATCGGTTCGATCAAGTCGAACATCGGGCACACCCAGGCCGCGGCGGGTGTCGCCGGCATCATCAAGATGGTCGAGGCGATCAGGCACGGCCGGCTGCCGGCGACGCTGCACGTCGACCGCCCCAGCTCCCACGTCGACTGGTCGGCGGGCGCCGTCAGCCTGCTCACCGACCCCGTGCCCTGGCCGGACGTCGACCGGCCGCGCCGCGCCGCCGTCTCGTCGTTCGGGATCAGCGGCACCAACGCCCACGTCATCCTGGAGCAGGCCGTCGAGACCGCGGCCGAGACCACCGAGACCACCGGGGCCGACGTCCCCGCGGCCGGGGCGCCGAGAGCGGCCGAGGCAGCGTCGGGCGGGCCCGCCGGGCCGCTGTCGCTGCCCCTGCCGTTGACGCTGTCCGCCCGGACCGGGCCGGCGCTGGCCGGTCAGGCCGCCCGGCTGCGCGCCCACCTCCTCGACCACCCCGACCTGCGTGCCGTCGACGTCGCCCACTCGCTGGCCACCCTGCGGACCCGGTTCGACGAGCGCGCGGTCCTGGTCGCCGCGGACCGGGCCGGGCTGCTGCGCGGCCTGCGGGCGCTGGAGACCGGCAGCCCGGACGTCTCGGTGGCCCGCGGGCGGCGCCGGCCCACCGGGCCGACGGCGTTCCTGTTCACCGGGCAGGGCAGCCAGCGCCCGGGCATGGGCCGGGCGCTCTACGAGCGCCACCCGGTCTACGCCGCCGCCTTCGACGAGGTGCTGGCCGCCCTCGACCCGCACCTGGACCGGCCGCTGCGCCCGATCGTGCACGCCGACCCGAGCACCGACCCGGAGACGGCGGCGCTGATCCATCAGACCCGCTACACGCAGCCGGCGCTGTTCGCGCACGAGGTCGCGTTGTACCGGCTGGTGGAAAGCTTCGGTGTTCGCCCCGACCACGTGGCCGGCCATTCGATCGGCGAGCTGGTCGCCGCGCACGTCGCCGGCGTCCTCACGCTGGCGGACACGGCGGTGCTCGTCGCCGCCCGGGCGCGGCTGATGGCGGACCTGCCGCCGGGGGCGATGAGCGGCTTCGACGCCACCGAGGAGGAGATCGCCGACCTGCTCGCCGGCCGCGCCGACCTGCTGTCGGTCGCGGCCGTCAACGCTCCCCGCTCGCTGGTGGTCTCCGGCGACCCGGCGGCGCTGGCCGAGGTGGCGCAGAGCTGGCGCGACCGCGGCGGCCGCGTCCGCGGGCTCACCGTCTCCGGGGCGTTCCACTCCCCGCACACCGACGCGCTGCTGCCCGCCTTCCGCGAGGTGGCGGCGACGGTCGCCTACCGGCCGCCGACCATCGGGATCATCTCGAACATCACCGGCCGGCCGGCCCGGCCGGAGGAGATCACCACACCGGAGTACTGGACCCGCCATGTGCGGGCGACCGTCCGGTTCGCGGACGGCGTCGCCGCGCTGGCCGACCTCGGCGTCGACACCTTCGTCGAGATCGGTCCGGACGCCACCCTCACCACCCTGACCGAACGCGCACTGTCGGCGACCGGATCGGAAGTCGGATCGGCGGGCGAACCTGCGGGCGGATCGGCGGCGCGGCGCACGGTCGTGGCGACCGCGCGCCCGGACCGCGGCGACGACGAGGCCCTGCTGCTCGCGCTCGGCACGCTGCAGGCGCACGGCCACGCGGTGGACTTCGCCCCGCTGTACGCCCGCCACGCACCGCGCCGGGCAGACCTGCCGACCTACGCGTTCGACCGCCGCCGCTTCTGGCTGGACGCGCCGGTGACCGGCCGGGCAGCCGACCCGGACGAGCCGGGACCTTCCGGCGCCGCGGCGCGGCCGGGCGAGCGCCAGTTCTGGAACCTCGTCGACGCGGCGGACCCGGCCGCCCTCGCGGCGACGCTGCGAGTCGACCCGGATGCCCCGCTGCGGTCCGTCCTGCCATCACTGGCGGCCTGGCGCCGGTCCGCGCACTGGCGTCACCGGCTGGTGTGGAACCGGCTGGGTGACACCGCCGCCGCCGGCCGGCTCGACGGACGCTGGGCGCTGCTGATCCGCGACGACCAGGTGGGTGACCCCCTGGTCACGGCGATCGACGCCGAGCTGCGCCGGCACGGTGCCACCGTCGACCCGCACCGGGAGCAACCCGACGGTCCGGGCGAGCCGCTCCCGCCGGCGGGCGTGCTCAACCTGCGTCTCCTCCCCGCGCCGGGCGCCGTCACCGGACCGGATGGCGTGACCGGGCCGGAGGCGGTACCAGGGCCGGAGGCGGTGACCGGGCCGGAGGCGGTGACCGGGCCGGAGGCGGTGACCGGGCACCCGCCCGTGGCGGCCGCACTTCTCGATCCCCTCTGCGAGGCCTGGCACGACGTCCCGGTGTGGACGGTCACGCGGGGCGCCGTCGCCGCGGCCGCGGCCGACCCGCCGCCGGATCCGTCCCAGGCCCGGGTGTGGGGTCTCGTGACCCGGCTCGCGGCCGACCGCCCGGCCCGCCCCGCCTGCCTGGCCGACCTGCCCTCCGCGGGCGCCGAGGTCGAGGACGACAGTGCCTGTGCGCGACGGCTGGTGCGGGCGCTGGCCGACGGCACCGAGGAGCAGGTCGCCCTGCGGGCGGAGGGTCTGTTCGCCCGGCGCCTGCGGCCGGTGCCGGCCCCGGCGGCCGCCACCCGGCCGACCGGCAGATCGAACGGCCGGCAGCGGGATGACCGGCTGCCGCCGGGCACCGTCCTGGTGACCGGTGGGACCGCCGGCCTCGGCGCCCAGGCGGCGCGCCGGCTCGCCCGCGGCGGTGCCCAGCGGCTGGTGCTCACCCGGGAACCCACGGGCGCGCCGGTCGGCCCGGGCAGCCCGCAGGACGCACTGCTCGTGGAGCTCGCCGCGGCCGGTGCCCGCACCGCGGTGGTCGACTGGAAGCCGGGCGACGCGGACACCCTGGCCGCGCTGGTCAAGGCGACGCCGGCCGGTTATCCCCTGGTCGCCGTCGTACACGCGCTGCCGGATCTGCCCGCCGAGGCGGCGACCGCGTCGTTGCGCGCCCTGCGCGCGGTCACCGCCGGCAGCACCCATGCCACCGCAGCGGATGCCGCGACCAGCCCGGCGGTGCTGGTGCTGGCACCGACCTCCGCTGTGGTGGACCTTGACGGCCCGCCCGAGCGCGCGGGGTTCGAGGCCTGGGCGGATGCGTTCGTCGCGGGTGCCCGGGCCGGGGGCCTCCCATGGGCCTCGGTCGCCTGGGGGCCCTGGCAGGACGGCGACCGTCGGGCCCCGGCCAGCGCAGCCGGCACCACCGGCACCACCGGGCTTCGGCCCGTCACCGTCGATCTCGCCCTCGACGTACTGGATGAGGTGCTTTCCGAGGTCCTCGGCGAACGGTCCGGCGCCCCGGCACCTGATCGCGGGCGGCTTGTCCTCGCCGACGTCGACTGGGCGGCGCTGCACACCGCACGGCCCCGGCCGGCCGGGCTGTTCCGGGAGGTCCCGGCAGCCCGGAAGGTCTGGTCCGAGGAGGTCGTCGGCCGCGGCGAAGAGCCGGCCCCGGCCCGGGAGTGGACCACCAGGCTGGCGGCGAGCACCGGCTCCGAGCGGGAGCGGGTGCTGCTCGACCTCGTCCGCGACCAGGCCGCCGCGTTGCTGGGGTTCGCGGGGGCGGAGGACGTCGACGCCGACGCCGAGTTCCTCGCGATGGGCTTCACCTCGATGACGGCGCTGGAGCTCAACCAGCGGTTCCAGGACCTCGCCGGCCTCGTGCTGCCCCCCACCGCGATCTTCGACCACCCGACGCCAATCTCACTGGCCCGGTTCCTGGCCGCCCCGACCGTCCCCGCCACCGCCTGAGCCGCCCGACAGACACCACCTGAGGAGCCACCTTGACACAGACGGTCATCATCGCCGGCGGCGGACCGGTCGGTCTCCTGCTCGCCGTCGAACTACGCCTGGCCGGCGTGCCCACAGTCGTGCTGGAGCGGCGCGCCGAGCGGGACACCGAGTCCTTCTCCAAGCTGCTGCACGGCCGCTCCGTCGACCTGCTCGCCCAGCGCGGCCTGCTCGACGAGCTCGGCGAGCTGCCCCGCTGGCCGTTCGTGCACTTCGCGCACTTCCCACTGGACCTCACCCTCGCCGACCCGCGCGAGTACTGGCTGATCGTGCCGCAGAGCCGGGTCGAACAGCTGCTCGCCGACCGGGCGGTCGCGCTCGGCGCCGAGCTGCGCACCGGGACCGAGGTCGTCGGGGTCGCCCAGGACGCGGACGGGGTGACGGTCACCGTCCGGCCGTACTCCCCCGGCTCGCCGGGGTCGGGGGCGCCGGCAGCCGGGGTGCCGGCCGACCACGGCGGCGGGAGCACCGGGGGCGGCAGCGAGATCCGCGGCGCCTACCTGGTGGGGGCGGACGGCCAGAACAGCGCCGTCCGCGAGCTCGCCGGGTTCGAGGCGCCCGCCGTGGGGCCGTCCTGGTACGGCACGGTCGCGCACGTCGAGGACTTCCAGGGCCCGCCCAGCGGCACGACCGGGCCGGGCGGCATGTTCGGCGCGCTCCCGGACGCCGCCTTCCACGTCGTGATGACCACCGAGTTCGACCGGCCGACGCCGGGGCCGGACGAGCCGGTCACCTTCGACGAGGTGCGCGCGAGCGTCCGCCGGGTGACCGGCGCGGACATCGAGCGGGGCCGGCCGCGCTGGCTCGCCCGGTACGGCAACGTCACCCGGATCCCGTCGACGTACCGCAACGGCCGGGTCCTCCTCGCCGGGGACGCGGCCCACGTCCACTTCCACGCGGTCGGGCACGGGCTGAACACCGGGCTGAACGACGCGGTGAACCTCGGTTGGAAGCTGGCCGCGGAGCTGTCCGGGTGGGCGCCGCCCGATCTGCTCGACAGCTACGACCGGGAGCGCCGCCCGGTCGGCGCCCGCGCGGTGGAGGTCATGCTCGCCCAGCTCACCCTGCTGCACCCGTACGAGACGGTCCGCCNGCTGCGGTCCCTGTTCGGCGAGCTCACCGACATTCCGGAGGTGGTGCGCCGACTCGTCCGGCCCATCACCGACGTCCGCTATCCGCTGGAGGCCTTCGGCGAGGCCGCGGATCCGGCCCTGCTCGGCGGCCGGATCGACAACCTGGACGCCGTCTCGGCCCCGCTGCGGGCGGGCCGCGGCGCACTGCTGGACCGGTCCGGTGGCGCGGCCGACCTGTCCGTGGCCGACGAGTGGAAGGCCCGGGTCGACGTCGTCACCGCCCCGGTCGCCGACTCCGCCGGCCCGGCGGCCGGCCGGGCGGTGCTGGTACGGCCGGACGGCCATGTCGCCTGGATCGACCCGGCCGGCCCCGGTGAGCCGACGGATGTGAAGGGCCTGTCCGCCGCGCTCGCCGCCTGGTTCGGCGCCGGGGACGGCGAGCCCGTGTCCTGAAGTGCGGGCGGAATAAGGGCTTTCCCCGACCGGCGTCCACCGTCCGCACAGGATTCATGACGCCTGGCCACAGTGTTGCCGAAACGGAATCGACTCCCATATAGTCCGCGATGCCGTCTGGAGTCCACCTAGTCGGTCGAGATACCAGGAAATTCGAATCAGTTGGGCGGGGACGTCGGAATGGGACGCACGAAACGGGCGACGCGGGCAGCGATCGGACTGGGGCTGGTGACGCTGCTGGCGGTCGCCTGCGGGTCGGATGGAAGTAGCGCCGACACCTCGCCGTCACCGGCACCGGCAGCCGGGGGCGCGGTTGACCTGAGTGGAGTGACGCTCAATGTGATTGACCCCCTGCGCCTCTCGGAAGCGGAACTCGAACCGGCAGGCGTGGCGGACACTCCGTACAAGGTCAACTACATCACCGTGGCGAGTGCGGCCGAGACGTCGGCCGCGCTCGCCTCCGGCAAGGCCGACCTCGTCCTCGCCGGGGACGTGGGGTTCTCCGCCTTCGCCGCGGCCGACCTGCCGATCACGGTCATCCGAGCGGTCGAGATCCCGCGAGCCTGGTGCGGCATCGTCGTCCCCACCGACTCCCCGATCCGCACCGTCCGTGACCTGGTCGGCAAGAAGATCGCCAACCTCAAGAGCGCCGGCTCCGAGATCGTGGCGATCAACGCCTTCGAGAAGGAGGGGCTCAACTACTTCGACGACGCCGAGGTCGTGAACTTCGCCACCGTCGGCGACGTCGTGGCCGCCTACCGCAGCGGCCAGGTCGACGCCTGGGCCGGGTGCAGCGCGCCGGTGTACTCCTTCGTCAGCAGTGGCGCGGCACGCTTCGTCGTCGACGGCGAGTCCGGTCCGTGGCGCGGGAACAACCTCTGGGCCGGGTCGAACGCGGCGCTGGGTGACCCGGCCCGGGAGGCCGCCGTCGTCGACTTCATCCACCGGGCCGAGGCCGGTTACGAGTGGGGCCGGGACAACGTCGACCAGCTCGCCGAGGCCCAGTCCAAGCTGGTGGGAGCGCCCGCCCCGATTCTCAAGGCGCTCTACGCCGTCGGGGAGATCAAGGGCGTGCCCATCACCAAGGAGGTCATCAGCGGGCTCACGCAGACCTACGATCTCGAGGTGAAGCTCGGCAACATCAAGCCGACCAAGAAGGATTTCGCCACCTTCGTCACCGACCGGTACAACGCACGTATAGACAACGGCTGAGCCCGTCCGATGAGAATTGCCACAACCCTGCGCCGGGCCTGCGTACCGATTCTGCTGCTGGTGCTCTGGCAGGTACTGGCCAGCACCGACGTGATCGACGAACGGCTCTACTCCTCGCCGGAACGAATAGCTGACACCTTCGTCGAGCTGACTCGGGACGGGACACTGCAGGACAACATCGGAGTCTCGCTGCTGCGCGCGCTCACCGGGCTGGCTCTGGGCGGCGGCCTGGGGCTGCTGGTGGGCCTGGCGGCAGGGTTGTGGCGGCTCGCCGAGGAGACCGTCGACCTGACGATCCAGATCGTGCGCACCGTGCCCGTCTTCGCGTTGACCGGTCTTTTCATCGTCTGGTTCGGCATCGGTGAGACACCGCGGATCGTGCTCATCGCCAGCGCCTGCTTCTTTCCCATGTACCTCAACGTCTACAGCGGGGTACGGGGCGTCGACCGCAAACTGCTCGAGATGTCCGACTCGATGGAAGTGGGCTCCCTGACGGCGATGCGCCATGTACTGCTGCCGGGTGCCCTGCCGTCGGCGCTGGTGGGGCTGCGTTTCGCGCTCGCCTATTCCGTGCTGGCGCTGGTGATCGCCGAGACGATCAATTCCCGGAACGGCATCGGGTACCTGCTCAGCGGCGCCCAGCAGTACCTGCAGACCGACATCATCTTCACCTGCGTACTGCTCTACGGCGTGCTGGGTGTCGTGTCGGACGTCATCGTGCGCCTGCTCGAGCGGGTGCTCCTGGGCTGGCGCGCGGGGGTGGAGGCCCGATGACTCCGATGTCCAAACCCGCGTCGACAGCCGAACCCGCACCCACGGCCGCGCCCGCGGTGCGCGTCGCCGGGCTCCGGCGTTCCTACGGCTCCACTGTCGTTCTCGACAATCTCGACCTCACGGTCGCCGACGGCGAGTTCGTGTGCCTGCTCGGCCGCAGCGGGTGCGGGAAGACCACGCTGCTGCGCACGCTCGCCGGCCTGGACAAGGCCGACCGCGGCACCGTGGACGTCCCGGAGCGGGTGGCCGTGGTCTTTCAGGAGCCACGCCTGCTGCCGTGGAAGCGTGTCGGTTTCAACGTCCGCTACGGTCTGCCGCACAACCGCGAGTCCGTGGCCCGCGCGCAGGCGGCGCTGGCCGAGGTCGGGCTCGACAAACACGCCGACGCCTGGCCCAAGAGCCTCTCCGGTGGCCAGGCACAGCGGGTGGCGCTGGCGCGGGCGCTGGTACGCGAGCCACAGCTGCTCCTGCTCGACGAGCCCTTCGCCTCGCTCGACGCCCTCACCCGCATCACGATGCAGGGCCTGATCCGGGACCTGGCCGAGCGCCACGGCGCCGCCGCCGTCCTGGTGACGCACGACGTCGACGAGGCGATCCTGCTCGGGCACCGCGTCCTCGTGATGGAGGGCGGCGCGTTCACCCACGAGGTCGACACCTCGGAAGCCGGCAGGAGCCATCGCGGCAGCGCTCCCTACGAGGCGCTGCGCCGGGATCTGCTGAAACACCTCGGAGTGGAGGAACTATGACGGTTGAATCACCGCCCGCCGGGCCGACGGGCGCGGGGTCGCCGTCAGCGCGGGCCCAGCCAGGTCAGGCCCAGCCAGCGCAGGCACCGTCCACGGAGGATCGGCTGCGGGAGCTGCTCGACAAGCAGGACATCCGGGAGGCCGTCCTGCGTTATGCCCGCGGCATCGAGCGCCTCGACGCCGAGACCCTGGCGAGCGCCTTTCACGACGACGTCATCTATGAGCATCACATCGGGACCCCGTCCCCGCCTTACTCCAACGCGCGCGAACTGGCGGAGCTGATTGTCGAACTGGCCCGGAAATCACCACTGACGGCGAAGTTCCTCGCCGTACCCAGCACACTGATCGAGCTGGCGGGGAATGTCGCCTATGTCGAGTCGCACGCCCTCGCCCTCAACGTCTTCGCCACACCGGAGGGTGAGGTCACCCACTGGCGCGGCATTCGCTGGCTCGACCGCTTCGAGCGCCGTGACAGTTGGAAGATCGCCCACCGGGTGATCCTGCACAGCGGTTTCGAGCGGTACGAGCCGGCGGCCCCGTCTCCGGCCAGCGCCTCCTTCCATCCCGACAGCCAGAGTCGCAACCACCCGGACGACCTCGTCTACCACCTGCGTGAGCGGCTCACCCCCGGCGCGGTGTGGACATGAGCGGCCGCCGGATCGTCGTGATCGGCGCCGGGGTCGCCGGGCTCGGCGCGGCCCTCTTCCTCGCCGACGGCGGGCACGACGTCACCGTCGTCGAGCAGGACGTGATGCCCGAGATCGGCGACGGCGACGAGGCGTTCACCGCCTGGGAACGCCGCTCCGTCCCGCAGTGGCGTTTCGCGCACAGCTTCTCGGCGCGTTCCCGCGGCATCCTGGAGGCGCGCGCCCCCCAGGTGCTCACGCGGCTGAAGGCCGACGGCATCGAGACCTTCAACGCGCTGACGTCGTTCCTGCCCGCGCAGGCGCAGCGCCCCGAGGACGCCGCGTTCACCGCGGTTCTCTCACGTCGGCCGGCGTTCGAGCTCGCCCTGCGCCGCAGTGTCGAGGCGGACGCCCGCATCCGGCTGATCACGCCGACCCGTGCCGAGGGCCTGCTGCTGGCCGGCGAGGGCCGCCGGCGCGTCGAGGGCGTGCGGCTGGCCGGCGGCGCGACGCTGGCCGCCGACCTCGTCCTGGACTGCGGCGGCCGCCGGTCACCGGTCACCGGGTGGCTCGCGGCCGCCGGGATCGACGTGCCGGCAGACCGGCAGGCATGCGAGTTCACCTACTACTCCCGCTACCTGCGCGCGACCGGCGACGGCCCGGTCACCAGTGGCTTTCCCCGGGTCGACCTCGGCTACCTGATCTGCTGGACGTTCCCCGGTGACCACGGGACCTACGGTGTCGCGATCGGCGGCCCGCCCTGGGACAAGGAGTTCAAGGTCCTGCGGCACAACTGGGCCTGGGAGCGCCTCGCCGCCGCCGTGCCGGCCATCGCCGGCTGGACCGACCCCGTCACGGGCGGTATCCCGGTGCAGGACGTCCAGGTGATGGCCGGGCTCGCCAACCAGCGGCGGCACTTCGTGGTCGACGGTGTCCCGCTCACGGCGGGACTGCTCGTCCTGGGCGACGCCCTGTGCACGACGAACCCGTTCTTCGGCTGGGGCGCGTCCATCGCGCTGACCCACGCCGCCGCGGCCGCCGACGCCCTCGCCGGGCCCGGCGACGACATCCCGGCGCTGACGGCGGCCTACTACGACAGTGTGGAGGCCGAAGCGGCGTCGCTGTACCGCTCCGCCTCGACCATGGACCGGCTGCGGTCGTACCGGTGGCGCGGCGAGCCCGTGCCCACCGCCGACGTCGACGCGGCCGAGGAGGAGGACCTCATCACCCGCGGCCTGATCCCCGCGGCGACGAAGGATCCCGATCTGCTCCGTGCGCTCATGCGCAGAATGGCCCTGCTCGAACCGGTGGAGACCCTGTTCGACGACCCGGTGGTGCGGGCCAAGGCGGAGGCCGCACGAGCCCAGACCCAGGCGAGTGCCGCCCGGATGGGTCCGTCCCGCGAGGAGGCTCTGGCGCTGCTGGCGGAGCTTCCCTGACGGTCGGCGGGTGGCGAGGCGGCGGTCGGCGAGGCGGCGATAGCGCTCGAGCGCGACCCGCTCCCACAATCTGACGCTGTCGACATTCTGTCGCCGCAGGCGAAGGTGTTGCGTTCGCACGCCTAAAGGGCTTTTCATATCCACCCCGGAACAGCCCTTGACAAAACACCTTGGCCGCATTTCGCAAGCCGCGATCGGCGGCCTCCGCGAGGAGACACGAAAAGCCCTTTACTGTCTTCCACCGAAACCCCACCTCCGGCAGAAGACAAGAGAACCGCAGGTAGGCGACCTGGGGACGCCCTGAGGCCCCGCAGGAGGCGACGAAGCCCCGCGTCGGCGGACCATCGCCTCGCCACGCATACCACCAACACCCGGCGGCAGAGCCGCCCGGTCCGGGACACCATCCCGGACCGGCGGCCACGGATTCAACCGCCCGTCCGACGAACAGCGGGACCGCGGTCAGACACCGATGTCACCCGTGGGCCACGATTCGCGGTGAAGTGTTCGGCGGGCCACGCACCGGTGCGCGCGGGAATCAGCCGGCGGCGGGCCACCAGTCGTCCGACACGGACGTCGGGTAAGGGCCGTCCTCGGGCTGCGGGATCCGCTTGACCAGCCGGCGGTAGCGCAGCCGCCAGCCCTCCTGCGTGCACACCAGGATGTCGAGGCAGTCACCGGAGGTGACCGTCGCGTCCGGCCGCACGGCGAGGTAGCGACTGCGGGCACGCACCGACCNGTCGGGGTTCTCGAACAGGACGATGTCCTGGGTGTGGTGGTCAGGCCGCGGGTAGTCGGTGGGGAGCTGAGCGAGCTGCTGGCGGAACTCCTCCAGCGTGAGCACCTGGTCCCCGCTACCCAGCGTGATCACGAACTGCAGATCGGCCGTGAAGACCCTGCCGAACAGGTCGCCCCGCATGTTGTCGACGATGTGGTTCGCGAGCGCGATCGTCTGCCGGATGGCCTCGACGTCGGTGGATGAGAGTGCACGAGGGGCGAGCTGCATACGGAACAGGCTATCGCTTTGTCTTTTCGACGCCTTCCAGAACCAGCACCAGCAACCGTTCGGCGTACGCTCCTCCGCCCTGCACCTGTTCGGCCGCCCAGGCGACGGAGCACGACAGCAACAGCAGATCCTCCACCGAGACGTCATGCCGCAGGACGCCGGCCCGCTTCGCGCGGTAGACCAGCCGTCCGACGGACTCGTGCATCACCTCGCAGGGTGCCGCGACCCGCTCCTCCACCGCCATGATCGCGGCAGACTGGCCCGGCAGACCCCGGAACCTGCTCACCGCGGCGACCATCGCCGACAGCCAGGTGCGCAGGGCCTCACCGGGCTCCAGTTCCGGCTCCGCCAGCAGCTCGTCGGCACGCTCGGCGAGTGCGGTGAAACCCTCCGCGATGACGGCTGCCAGCAATGCCCGGCGGGTGGGAAAGTGCCGGTACAACGTGCCCACGCCGACCCCGGCGAGCTTGGCGATGTGCTCGGGTGACGCGTCGACCCCGTCGGCCTCGAAGGTCGCGGCCGCGACCTCGAGCAGCCGCCGCTCGTTGCGGGCCGCGTCGGAGCGGCGGGCCCGACTCGCCTCCGCAGAGCCCGGGACCGCTCCCGGAGAGATCGGCGCGGCGTCGCCCATCAGCGACCGCCCCCGGTTCTCGCACGGGCCGCATCGGCGGCCGGTCGGCCGGGTGGGCCAAGCCGCCGAACGGGCCGAACGACCTCAACGGGCCGAACCACCCCAACGGGCCGAACCCGAACGTCCCGAGCATCCCTGGCCGCCCTACCGGCGCCGGCATCTGCCACAGCGGCACGTCCCATAACATGAACAGGCTATCGGATCTGATCGGGCAGCACTCCCGCCCGTCCGCGCCGCGGCCGCTCCCCGGGGTCAGGGCCCGGCTGGGATCACGGGGCGCAGGCCCCCCCGTCCCGGGTGAACTCCCTGGGCGGGGCCTCGGCGGCGGCGACGACGGCCGGGCCGGCGAGGTGTTCGGGGAGGCCGGCCCGCTCACAGTTCCAGCGGACCCAGTCGGGCAACAGTGCCTTCGCAGCGACCGTGACGCTGGGCCCGTCGCCCAACACCTCCCGGAAGTAGCGGACCCGGTGTGGTGACGCGGAGTGCTCGGCCCCCGGCAGGCATCCGTCGAACCATTCGCCGGCCAGGGCCTCGACCGCCGCGGCCTCCGGGGGCCGGCCGTGCCGGTCGACCGACCAGGCGGTGAAGGCCGCGACCGTCGGAGCCGTGTCGCGGCCCCCGAAGAGCGACTTCCGGGCGGGCAGCGGCCTTCCCCGCTTCGCCAACGCGTCCTCCAGGTCGATGAGGCGGCGCATCACCCGGTACCAGTTGTCCAGCGCCGAGTCCGACGCACACTCGCCCAGGTAGACGTCGTCGTCCTCCACGTGGACGAGACACAGCAGCTCATCGGCACTCGTGACCGGCCGCGGCTGCGCACCGGCGGCGGACTCGCCGGCCAGGGAGCGCCAGGCGGCGGCAGCCTGGGACACCTCGTCGTAGCAGCCCGCGTTCACGACGACGATGGCACCGCAGGCGTCGACGTCGAAGAGGAAGACGGACGGATCCTGCGCCCGCGGGTAGGCGAAGCTCGCGATCACCGCCAGGCGGGTTCCGTACGCGTCGCGCATCAGCCAGACCTCGCCGGTCGCGGCGATGTCCGCCAGGTCATGCAGCCAGGCGGGCTGATCGGATTCTTTGGCCACATCACGCAGCAGCCCCCCGGCCGCGGCCAGTGCCCTGGAAGCGAGCGAGGGCACCGCGATCGAGGCGATGCCGAACAGCAGCCGCCACGGCGCCTCCCACTCCGCCCCGCCCCGGCCCAGCTCGCCGCGAATCCGCGCGGCCAGCCCGCCGATCAGTTCGACCAGCCACCAGTCGAACCACCCGGCGGCTTCCTCGTCCTCGCCCGCGGCCCGCCGCAGCTGCGCGCCGAGCAGCAGCGATGTCGCCTCCTCCAGGGCGCGCGGCCCGTCGGCTGCCAGGACGACATCCGCTTCCGCGAGGGTCTCGTCGATCGCCGGCAGAAACCAGTCCGGTATCTCCGCGGCCCGCGGCGGCGCCGGCCAGGGGGCACCACGCGCTGTCGCGCCGGCCCGGAGCTCGACCGCCCGCTGCGGCGACCCGGCGCCCGGCCGGCCGGGCGGTCGCTTCCGGTTGCTCTTCTTCGACTTACGTCCACGCGAAACTGGCGACACGCCGTTGATCGTAATGGGTGCGGAAGCCACACACCTCACTCGTCACGAAGAGACCCGGCAGGACCACGCCAGCAGATCATTCAAAGGTCAGATGCGCCGACCCCACGAAGGCCGTCCAGAGCGGCCAGAAACGCGTCATGCCTTCCTCGGCACCTGGAGGAACACCTGGCCGAGATACTCCCTGGTCTGCTCGGTCAGGTAGCCTCGAGCGTCCTCCCCCAGTGGTTCAAGCGCGTGCTCGCGAACCTCCACATGCCTCGCGGGCGCCGGGCAGACGAACACGGCGAAGATTCGCAGAGCACGAAGAAGGTCCTCGTTTGTCAGGACGTTCAGGGGCGGCGCGGCCTGTCTGAGAACCTCGATGAAGGTGGACCACACCTTGTCGACAAGAAATTCGATGACCCGCTCGACGGCCTGTTGACGCCCACTCTGCATCGACGACCGCATCATCAGGTACACAATGGCCGATCGCGCTCCGTTCTCGACCCTTCCCAGCACCCCGGCAGCCACCTCCGTCACCCGAACAATGCCGACTATCAGATCGCACCAGCCATGATTCGCCAGATCCATTCGGACCCGGTCTGGATCAAGACCGGCTTCCCGGGACATCTCGTCAAGCTCGTCCCTGACCGTCAGCCAGACANCCCGGGCCAACAGATTCGCCAACATCTCGATCTGATCGATATCCGGCCCAGAACCCTCCAGAGCAACAGCTTCGACGGCTCGGCCGGTTCCGCCGCCGCGAGAGCTCGCGGCAACACCTTCGGCGATGTCGACGACGCAGATCTTCGCCACCCTGTTCCGATTTTCGATCACGTCCTTGAGGATCCGGCCCCCAGATTCCCAGACCAGCTTGCGGCTGAGTTCGTCCCGCCGCCCCCGGCGCACTGCCGGGTCGCGTGACATGTCGACAAAACCACGCACGTTGTGCATGGATCCACCGCAGAACTTACATTCACATTCTGGCCGCCCTGCATCTTCACAGCGTGCGCTGTGACCGCGGATCATGCTCACGGATTCACCTCATAAACTCCAGGCCGGGATGAGGATCCAGACACGACGAGCCTCGCGCGAACCGGTATTCTGAAACCCAGCCGGTGGCGGGCGGCACTCTTTCCTCGCAGGCCACGGGAAAGGACCGAGCCAGCGTTCGCCGCCCATACGAACCACCGATGGACCGGCGGCCCAGCGACGACAGGTTCCCGGGCAGCTTCAAGCTCTTCGGCGGTGATCAGCCCTCCACCGACAGCACGCCTGGCGCCAACCGAACTCCAGGCCAACGGTACGCCGTCAGTCGACTCCGATGCAGGGATTCACGGAAATGCTGGTACACCGTTCCCACGCCACCGCCGCGGACCACCGGGGCGCATAACAGCGCGGATACTTGCTACCAGACAAGGAAATGAACTCCGCGGCGATGTCGGCCTGGCGGCGGCTGGAGATTGTTCACGCCGGTCGCGCGGCCTGCGCCGTGCGTATTCGGCAGCAGTAGCCGGACACGCTCCAGCACTTCCCGATCTTGTTCTGGCGACCTCCGGCAGATCGACCTGCACGGAGAGAGTCGGCATCCGGCCACGCTTACCGCATCGTGAAGGGGGCAGACGGGGGCGGGGCTGAAGCGCCTCGACACGACGTGATCGTTGCTCGGAACCGGGTGGCCGCGGCGTTGCCCGACTACACCTTGGGCGAACAGCTGGGGGCGGGAGCGTTCGAGCTGGTCCTGGCCGGGGAGCACCCGCACCTGGCCCGCCCGGTGGCCATCAGGGTGGTGATCGCAGAGGCCCCCGAGGGGCTGACGGTGGACTTCGCCACCGAAGCCCGCGTCCTGGCCGTCGTCACCCGATAGGAGAATGCACAGCTCATGCGCGTGTTCGTAGTCGGTGCCACCGGTGCCGCCGGCAGACCATTGGTGCACGCCCTGCTGGATCAGGGTCACGAAGTCACGGCGATGGCCCCCGGCCGGCGGCTGGATCTGCTGCCCTCAGGTGTCCGTACCATCCGGGCGGGTCTACTCGATCCGCATCTCGACGGCGAGCTCCCCCGACAGCTGTCCGGTCATGACGCCGTGATCAATCTGGCCACCGCGGTGCCGGCCGATGACGACGATCCCAACGGATGGGACCTCGACTCAAGTCTCCGCCAGACCGGCACGCCCCGGCTTGCCCGGCTGATCGCCCAGGCCGGGATTCCACTGACGGTGCAGCTCAGTATCACCATGATCTACCCCGTGCGCGGCGAGCAGTGGATCGACGAGTCGGTCCCGGTCGACTCCGACCCCGAACGGGCCGCGTTGGTCCAGCCGACCGCGACGATGGAGAACTCCATCGCCGCGCTGCCCGGGGCGTGGACCATCCTGCGTGCCGCGCGTTTCGTGGGTCCCGGAACCGTTCAGGACCGGCAGCGGGAACTACTGAAGGCAGGCAGACTCCCGATTCCCGGCGACGGGCTGACATTCGCGTCACATGTGCACGTCGCCGACGTCGCCGACGCCGTGTTGGCCGTGCTCGACCGACAGCCGGCCGGAGAGACGTTCAATCTCGCCGCCGAGCCGGTGCGGTACGGGGACTACCTGACCAGACTGGCGGAGATCGACGACGCTCCCCAGCCGGCGCCGGCCGCGGATGTCGAGCCCGACCTCGACGACCAGCGGATCGACAGCGCCAAGGCCCGCCGGCTGCTGGGCTGGGTGGCACGGCGAGGGAACTGGCCTCAGGCGGAACCGGCCGGAGCCTGAGACAACCGGCCGCGGGGAACCGGGCCTGACCGTCCCGCCTCGGCCGCGTGAACCAGTCTCCCGGCAGAGCCCGGCCGGATCGTGAACGGACTTCGTCCTCGTCCACGCTCCGGCCGGTTGCGGCCCTGGCCCGGGTCGGACGAACCGAGGTGATTCGTGTACGTACCTGACACCGCGTTCTTTCTGCCCGCCGAGCACCCGGCGTCCGACGGCGACGGCGCGGCAGTGCTGCGAGCCATGCCGACCTGCCACGGGTCCTGGTCGACGCAGCAGCAACACGGCGGTGTCACCAGCGCGGTCCTGACCTGGGTTCTGGAACGCGCAGCCAGATCGGCCGGTCTCACCGACGGCCATCTGGCCCGAATCGCCGTCGAGTTCCTCAGGCCGGCTCCGGTCGGAGAGATCCGGCTTCGCGCCAGTGTGGTCCGCCCCGGCCGACGGGTCGCCCTGCTGAGAGCCGAGATGGGGGACGGGGCCCAGACCTTCTCGACCGCACAGGCATGGTGGCGACGACGCGCCTCCGGTGTCGTGCCCGGCTCCGCCCGCGACGACGTCGAACCGCTGGTCGCCCCTGGAGAGGTTCCTGCTGCCGGGCCGGACAGCGACCTGGCGAGGCTCCTGCTCCGCGGCTACATGGCAGCCGTCGACTGGCGCCCCGTCACAGGACACCTCGACAGACCAGGACCATGCACCGTCTGGGCGCGTCCTCGGATCCAGTTGATCGCGGGCGAGCCCATCAGCCCCACACAGCTCGCGATGCTTGTCACCGACGCGGGGAGCGCGGTGAGCGCGGTACTCGACTTCCGCAGTCGCCTGTTCTCGAACATCGATCTCGTCGTCAGCCTGCTTCGTGAGCCCGCGGGGGAGTGGATCAGCATGCGAGCGGAGACCATGATCGACGATGCTGGCGGTGGCACGACCACAACGGTTCTGGGTGACGAGAAGGGGCCCTTCGGGGCTTCTCTGCATACACTCTTCGTAGCGCCTCATGACTCCCCCACGGCCTGACCGGCTGACCGGCTGACCGGCTGACCGCCTTCCCCGCTCACCTAGGCGGACCTCACCTGCACTGCCGTGTTGAGCCGTGATCACGAGGGGTGCAGCTGGAAGATCGTGCGGCGGATGTCGTCGATGGTGTGGTCGATGGCGTCGATGGCGCTGGTGAGCCTGGCCGCGGCGATGTCGCCGACGGCCCGGGTCAGCGACTGCAGATGAAGGCCGACGGCGAACAGCCGTTGGATGACCTGGTCGTGCAGGTCACGGGCGATGCGGTCGCGGTCCTGGAAGACGGCGAGGCGGGCCCGGTCCCGTTGGGTCCGGGTGAGCTCGACGGCCAGCGCGGCGTCGTTGGCGAACGCCTCGATCAGCGCGGCCTCGTGGAGCGGCAGACGGCTGGCCGCCGTGTGGTTTCCCAGGATGAGCACGGCCGATGGCTGCGACGACGTTCGGAAGGGGACGATCAGCGCCGTTGCGATGGACCGGCCGGGAGCCGGATTTGTGCCGCTCGCCCGCAGGTCAAGGTGGTTCAGGACGATGGGGCCGCCGGCCGCGACCGCGCCCGTCACCCAGTCCCGGCCCCGGGCCGGCGTTCGTCCGAGCAGCGAGTCCGCGGTGATCGGCTGGCCGGGGGCGGTGTCGGCGGTGGAGATCACCAGGCGACCGTGTTCGTCGGGCACGGCCACCGCGCCGACGTCTGTTTCGGCCATGGCGCGCGCGGCGCCGGCGACCAGGTCGAGGGCGTCCCGCGGCTCGGTGGTCGCGAGGACCCGGGTGGTGGTGTTCGTGCTGGCGGCCAGCCAGGACCTACCGCGCTCCGCCCGCCGGTAGAGACCGCGCAGTTCCTGATCGGTGCGGTCCCGCTCGAACGCGGCGGCGAGCAGGTCGGCGACCGCCTGCACGAACTGGACCTCGTCGTCGGTGAAACGACGCGGAACGGCGGTGCGGGCGGTGAGGATCCCGAACGGGGACGACATGCCGCCGACGCGCGCGGCGAGCACGGTGACCTCGTCCGACGAACCTGGCGGGGATATCCCGCCGCCCATCCGCGGATCGCCGATGTCCGGGGGGTCCCCGCCGACCGGCGGGTCCCCGCCGACCGGCGGGTCGAGGCGCAGCAACTCACAGTCGGCCGCACCGAGGGTGGAGACGACCGTCCTGGTCGCCTCCCGCACCAGGGCTTCGACATCCGAGCCGAAGGCGGCCCGGTGGCCGAGCCTGGCCAGGGCCGCCTGCCGGCGCTCGGCCCGGCGCAGATCGGTGATGTCCGCGAGGACGAGCGCGGTCATCTCCGTTCCGTCCGCCAGGTACGGGATCACCGACACCCGCAGCGACCGGCCGGGGCCGTCCGCGGCGGTGGGGACGGCGATGTCGATGTCGCCTACCTGCGCGTGGTTCGTTCGCCTGGCGACCGAGACCATTCCCCACTCACCGCCCAGGGCGCGTTGCCGCGGTGCGGTCGGCGTCAGCAGGTCCACGAGCTGGGCGAGGGGGTCACCGACCCGCTGCGGCGCCCCCACCAGCCGGTCGACGACCGGTGAGCCACGCCGAAGGCACAGGTCGGCGTCGTACACGACCACCCCCGTCGCCAGCCCATCGGTCGGGGCCTGCGCGGAGACGAGTTCGAGCAGGGCGGCGTGCTCACCGATCGTCTCCGAACCGCGGCGGGAGTCGGTGACGTCCAGGATCGTGCCGGTGTTGCCGATGACCTCGCCGGTCACGTCCCGGATCACGTTCGCCCTGATCTGCACGCGACGGTAGCTGCCGTCGCGGGTGCGGTAGCGGGTCTCGTGATGGCAGTGGTCGGCGCCGCCGGCCACCACCCCCATGAACAGCGTGACCGTGTGTTCAAGTTCGTCGGGATGGACGTAGTCCAGGAAGCGGAGGCCGATACTGGGACCGATCTCAAAGCCGGTCAGTCTCGTCCACGCCTTGTTCAGATAGGTCCAGCGGCCTTCCGCGTCGGTGCGGAACACGACCTCGCTCAGGGTGTCCAGCAGGTCGGCGGTTTGTTCGTCACCGCTGTGCCGGCCCGGGCGGTCCCGGGTTCCGGGATCTCGGGCATCTCCGGGCGCTGATGTCATCGACGGCCCCCCATCCATCACGACAGTGTGGCCCGCATGGCGTCGGACATCCGCGGAGTTGGACGTGTTCAACCNCATTCAGGCGCGCGCAGCGCAGTATTCGTCACGATCCGGCCGCAGCGGAAGGATGCCGGGACGGACATAAAGGGTGCGCAGCGTCGTCGCGGTGGTCGCGGCAGCCGTCTCGATCTCGTTCGCGATTCTCTCCCTGGCCGCGGCCGTCGGTGCGTTCACCAGACGTTCCGCGTTGCGCCAGGCGGCCTCGCGCCAGGTCACCAGGACCTGCATGAGAACTGTGTACGACAGGCCCAGCGGTGTCGCGATGTTGTCGACCGACGGATCGAGGCGACCGGCCGCCTCCCGCAGCACCGGGTCGACCACCCGGTTGAGCATGACGTTGACCTGGTCGTGGTCGGGCTTGCGGCTCACTCCGCCGGGTGAGACCAGCCCCAGCGAGGCGAGCACGAACGGGAGGTCGCGGTTGACGTGGGCGTTCATACCCAGCAACAGGTTGCCGGCGCCGGCGAGCTGGCGCCGGCCGGCGGAGTCGAACGCGATCTCCCAGGCGCGGGGCACCGCGGCACGCTGCCCGGCCCGCCAGGCGTCGTAGGCGCGGAAGTAGTAGGCGGCGAACACCGCGTCCTCGGTGTTGACATACGCGACGTCGTCGAAGAATCCGGGGGCTGACGCGACTCGCCGATACTCCTCAGTCGTGCGTAGGTAGGTGAGGGCGAACACCGCGTTGTGGTCGCAGCTCACCACCAGGCTGCCGTAGTGGGCCTCCATCATGGCGATGGTGGCATCGACGCAGGACGGCTCGCCGCCCGCGCACTCCTGCGCGTCGGCCGGAGTGTAGGCCGTGGAAAGCGGCGGAAGCAGGCCCGTCCAGCCGATGAACAGCGGTTCACCTGCTCTCGCGGGTGCCCCGGGCCCAATCGCCAGTGCCCCCGCCAGCGCAATGGCAAGCATCGCCGACATCCAGGAATGCAGCCTTGAGGGGAAGGATAAAGTGATCACAGCACGCGATCATAGGGCATTCCCCGACGGGACGTAAGCAAGCCCCAGGCATACCCGGAAAAACAATGCGACGTATCCGAACTAATAGTAATCGAAATACCTGGCGGTGGCGGTGACGCGGTGGCGCTGGGTCGGGGGTGCCGGGGTGGGGGGTGCCGGGGTGGGGTACCGGAGCGGGGCTGTCCGCGCCACCGGGGAGGGTCCGTGGCACGCCCGCCGCCGGAAGGACCGCTGCCACAGGAAGGCGCCTTTCACCCGGAATGCGCCTGCCGCCGGCGGTGGCCGGTCTCGACGACCTCAGGGGCAGTCTGGATGACATCAGTGTCTGACAGCGGGATCGAGCCGATCCGTGGAACGAACCCACCGCCCCCCTGAGCCTCGGACGGGACGCTTCCGGCCCCGAGCAGAGGCAGTTCCCGGCGACGGACCCGCTCGTCCGTCCGCCACAGCCGGCCGGCACTGAGCGATGGTGGGCAGCCAGGCACTGGCCAGGTGCCGGCCAACACCGTGACCAGCGCTTTCAGCGGTATCCAGAGCCGCCCACCGGCCGCCGGCCGGTCGGGAACCCCGCATCCGGCGACGCCGCAAGACTCTCGGCAACAGCGCTAAAGAGCTTTCTGTGGCCTCCCGGAAAACCAGCCCGTCGAGGCTTGCAAAATTCGCACGAATGCCTACGTCAAGATCTCCTACCCGGAGGACACGAAAAGCTCTTTAGTACTCCGAACAAGGCACCCGCGCCCGCCCGGAAAACCGGCCAGCACCGTCAGAACTCACATATGGTGACCCGATGGACACCACGGCAGCCCTTTACCCGGTTCAGTCGGCGGCGGCGACGAGAATCGCGATCTCGGATTGACCCGTGGGGTGCAGCAGGTGGGCCGTCGCGGGGCCCGCGGCCAGATCGAGGGTCGGGCGGCCGAAAGCACCCACGCCCCGGCAGTCCCACACGGACCCGAGCGCCGGATGATCCGCGCGTAGCAGCGCGCCGATCTCGGCGATCCTCTGATCACCGGCGTGCAGGTCGGCGGCCATGCGGAACTGCCGCGCGACCGGCTGGACCAGCGCGGCCGCCTCCGGCATGCCGGCCAGCTGCCACAGGACGTGCCGGCGCGCCGGTTCGTAGCCGGTCGGGTCACCCCAGGCCCGCGCCCAGGCTCCGTTGGTGGCGACGACGTCCAGGCGGTGGTCGAGCAGCGCGGCGGGGCTGGCGGGCCAGCTGTCGAGCAGGGAGCCGAGCGCGCCGAGACGATCAGCGGGCGGGGCGGTCGCCGGTGGTTCCGGTGCGGCGAGGCGACGCAGGTGCCGCCGGCCCACCGCGTCGAGCCGCAGCACCCTGCCGACCGCGTCGAGGACGTGCGGCGACGCCGCCACCCGGCCCTGTTCCAGCGCGGTGTACCAGGTCAGGCTGACGCCGGCCAGGGAGGCGAGCTCCTCACGGCGCAACCCCCGGGTACGTCTCCGTCCCCCGCCGGGCAGGCCGACACTGGCCGGTGCGACCAGCCCTCGGTACGCGCGCAGGCAGGCCCCCAGCTCGCGGCGCCTCGCCCGCGCGGACGGCGCGGCACCCGCGGCACCCGCGGCCTCCCAGGCTGTCACTTCCACTGACACCATCCGCAGGCTCCTGGCCGGCACGGCACCCGCCGACCATTCTGGACTTCATGATCCGTGTTGGTGTCAACCTCGCGGCCGGTCTGGGCACTCCCGGTTCCGGCAATCTTGTGGACGATCTTGTCTCGACGGCCCGGACGGTGGCCGCGGCGGGCGTGCCCACCGCGTGGCTGCCGCAGGGCCAGGGATATGACGCCATCGGCACGCTGACCGCGGTGGCCCGGGAGGTGCCCGGCATCGAGCTGGGCACGTCCGTCGTGATCGTCCAGCCCCGGCATCCCCGGGTGCTGGCCGCGCAGGCGCTGACGGCGCAGGCCGCGGCACACGGGCGGTTCACCCTCGGGCTCGGCGTCAGCCATCCCGGGCTGCTGGAGCTCTATGGGCAGCCGTTCCAGCGGCCGGTCACCGCGCTGCGCACCCACCTCGACACCCTGCTGCCGATCCTGGGCGGACACCGGGTGCCCGGCGCCACCGGGTGGGGGTCCGACCCCGCGGACAGCACCGTCCCCGGCGCCACGCCCCGCGTTCCGGTGCTGCTCGGCGCCCTCGGCCCGGTGATGCTGCGACTGGCCGGCGAACGCACCGACGGCACGATCACCTTCCTGGCCGGGCCGCGTGCCATCGGCGGGCACGTGGTGCCGCTGGTCAGCGCGGCGGCCCGGGAGGCCGGCCGGCCGGTGCCCCGCGTCGTCGTCGGACTGCCGGTGGCCGTGACATCAGCACCGGACCGTGTGCGCGCCGAGATCAGCGCCGCGTACGAGCGGTTCGCCGAGCTGCCGAGCTACCGGGCGAGCCTCGACCGCGACGGTTTCCGCGAACCGGGAGCGATCGCCGTGGTCGGCGACGAGGATGCCGTCCTCGACCAACTGGCCTCCTATGCGTCCCTCGGCGCCACCGACGTGCTGGTCAGCCTGGCCGGCACGGCCGTGGAGAACGCCCGGACCCTGCGCCTGCTGGGCGCTCTCCACGGCACCGCCACACCAGCCAGCACCGCCCCACCAGCCAGCACCGCCCCACCGGCCAGCACCGCCCCACCAGCACCACTCAGACCGGAGCGGGCACCCGAGCCGCGCCGGCCCGCAGCGCGGGGATGAGTTCCTCACCCCACGCGACGACGTCCTCGTAGGGGTCGAAGCCGCGGATGAGGAAGGTGTCGACGCCGATCTCGTGGTAGCGCAACAGCGCGTCCGCCACCTGCCGGGCGGTGCCCACGTGGCCCGAGGAGTTGCCTCCCGGGCCGGTCAGCGCCGTCACGCCGAACCAGAGGCGCTCGTCGTACACCTGCTGGCGGGCCGCGACCTCCTGCATGCGGGCGGAGGCGACCGAGTTCGACGTCGTCCACAGGTGGGTGCTCGCCCCGACCGCCGCCGCCGCTTCGATGCGCCGGCGGGTCTCGGCCGCGATGGCCTCGGCCCGGGCCCAGGCGGCGTCCTCGGTGTCGGCGATCACCGGCCTGGTGGAGAGGCTGAAGCGCAGCGTGCGGCCGTGCTTCGCCGCCTCGGCGCGCAGCAGGGCTATCCGCTCGGCGGTCTCCTCCAGCGGCTCGCCGAAGAGCATGTAGACGTCCGCGTGCCGGGTGCCGACGGCGACGGCGGCGGCGGACTGCCCGCCGAAGAACAGCGGGATCCCGGCCGCGGTGGCCGGCCGGACCGAGCTGCGGGCGCCTTCGAACCGGTAGAACCGGCCCTCGTGGTCGAACGGCTCCTCGGCGGTGAGGGTGCGCCGCAGCACCTGCATGAACTCGGCGGTCCGGTCGTAGCGGGTGTCGTGGTCCGCGAAGTCGCCGTCGCGGCGCTGGTCGGCGTCGTTGCCGCCGGAGATGTGGTGGATGGCCACCCGGCCGCCGCCGCTGAGCTGGTCGAGGGTGGCCAGTTTGCGCGCGACGAGGGTGGGCGTGACGAAGCCGGGCCGGTGGGCGATGAGCACGCCGAGGCGCTCGGTGTGCGCCAGGACGTGACCGGCGACGGCGAACCCGTCCGGGGCGGTCGCGCCGTAACCGATGAGGACGCGGTCGAAGCCGGCCTCGTCGTGCGCCCGGGCGAACCGGGTGAGGTAGGCGGTGTCTACCGCCGGGCCGTCGTCATACGACCCGCGGGTCTCGGAGGCTTCCTTCGTCCCGACCATGCCGAGAATCTCGATGGACATGTCTGTGTCAGCTCCCTGCGGTGACGGTGACGGNGTCACGGTCGGCGGTCCGCCCGCGGACGAGGTTGACGAGATTGCCGTAGTCACGGGCGTCGGCGACCGGGTCGAACCCGCGGATGAGCAACGTGGAGACACCGACGTTCACGTAGTCGACGAGCGCCTCGGCGACCTGCTCATAGCTGCCGACCAGGGCGGTGGAGTTGCCGACCGCTCCGGTGACCTTGGCGATCGCGGTCCACAGCCGCTTGTCGTGGACGTCGCCGGTGTCGGCGTACTTCAGCAGGCGCTGGCTGCCGACCTGCTCGGAACCCCTGAGGAACTTCTGGATGTCCGCCGCGCGGGCGCGGGTGAGCTCCAGGATGTCGGCGGCGCGGTCCCAGGCGGCCTGCTCGGTGTCGGCGGGGATGGGCCGCAGGCTGACGCTGAAGCGCGGGTCGCGGCCGTGCGGCGCGGCGGCGGCACGCACCTGCTCGATGCGCTCGACGATGCCGGCGAGCGGCTCGCCCCAGAAGGCGTACACGTCGGCGTGCTTGCCGCCGACGCGCACCGCGTCCTCGGACGCCCCGCCGAAGTAGATCGGGATGCGGCCGGCGGGCGGGCGCACCGCCGACCAGGCGCCGCGGATCTGGTAGAACTCGCCCTCGTAGTCGAAGGGCGTCGCCGACTCCCACTCCCGGCGCAGGATGTCGAGGAACTCGTCGGTGCGCCGGTAGCGGGTCACCTTGTCGGCGAGGTCACCGTCGCGGGCCTGGTCGGCGTCGTCGCCGCCGGTGATGACGTGCAGGGCGATCCGCCCGGGGTTGAAGGCGTCGATGGTCGCGTACTTGCGGGCGGCGATGGTCGGCGCGACGAAGCCGGGCCGGTGCGCGAGCAGGACACCGAGCTTCTTCGAGCGGGCGAGGATCTGGTCGGCGACGACGAAGCCGTCCGGCATGAAGGA
The DNA here is from genome assembly GCF_001636565.1 of Frankia sp. EI5c. Classification (GTDB taxonomy): domain Bacteria; phylum Actinomycetota; class Actinomycetes; order Frankiales; family Frankiaceae; genus Parafrankia. The sequence goes on along the minus strand of NZ_LRTK01000033.1, from coordinate 29,171 downwards.
GGCGTGGGCGACCAGCACCCGGTCGAAGCCGGCTTCCTCGTGCGCCCGGACGAACTGGTCGAGGTAGTCGGGGTCGACGGCGGGGCCGGTCGAACCCTGCGCCTCGCTGCCGGCTGACGTCGACACCATGCCGATGAACTCAACGGACATTGTTCTTCACTCCTTTGGAAGACGTGCCGGCGGCAGACGTACCGGCGGGAACCGTGCCGGCGGTGGACGCAGACGGCGTGGGCACCTCCGCCGACGTGGGCAGTGATGACCGCCAGGTCTCGGTGTGGTGGCAGGCGACGCTCCAGCCGGGCAGGGCGGGCGCCGGAGCGGGCTGGTGGTCGCAGTCCTCGGTGGCGAACGGGCACCGGTGCGCGAACACGCAGGCGTCCGCGGGGCGCCGGGCAGCCGGTGCGTCGGCGGGCCGGCGGAGCTGCGCCGGCGAGAGGCTGTGCTCGTCGCGGACGCTCGGCGCGGAGGCGATCAGCAGCGCCGTGTAGGGGTGACGGGGCCGGCCGAACACCTCGGCGATCGGGCCGTCCTCGACAACCCGCCCGCGGTAGAGGACGACGACCCGGTCGGCGATGCCGGCGAGCGAGCTGAGGTCATGCGAGATGATGATCATCCCCAGCCGCGCACGCCCACCGGCGCCGCCGGAATCGGCGGAATCGGCGGAATCGGCGGAATCGGCGGCGGGGCGGCGCAGCGCGTCCAGCAGCCGGAGGATGAGGTTGCGGTTCGATCCGTCGAGGGCGCTGACGGGCTCGTCGCAGATGAGCAGGCGCGGGTTGTCGACGATCGCGCGGGCGATGGACGCCCGCTGCCGCTGCCCGCCGGAGATCGCGCCGGGCAGCCGGTCCGCGATGGCGGGGTCCAGGCCGACGCGGCGCAGGGCGTCGGCGACCGCCGCCCGCTGCTCCTCCCGGGTGCCCCGACCGGCGACCGTCAGGCCCTCGGCGACACTGCGGCCGATGGTCAGATCGGGATCGAGCGCCCGCAGCGGGTCCTGGAAGACGAAGCGGATGGCCCCACCGCGCCGGAAGTCGCGGCGGGCCCGGCGGCGCAGCTGGCGGATGTCGCCGCCGGCCAGCTCGATGGTGCCGGCGTCGGACGGGGTGAGGCCGGCGATCGCGCGGGCGAGCGTGGTCTTGCCGGAGCCGGTCTCGCCGATGACGCCGACGATCTCGCCGGGGCGGACGGTCAGCGAGACGTCCCGCAGGACGGCGGTGCGCCGGCCGGGCCCGCTGCGGGCGCGGAAGGAGACGGTCAGGCCCCGGACGGACAGCAGGGGCTCCACACCGGGCCCGGGCGGGCCGGCCACGCCCGGGCTGGCCACGCCCGGGCTGGCGGCCTCCCCGCCACCGGTCGGTCCGGCCGGCGGCGTGGCAGCGGGTGCGGGACGGTCCTGGAGGTCGGCGACGTTCACGCGGGTACTCCTGATCGCTCGTGGTCCCGGCGGGCAGCCGGCTCGATCTCGTCGATCCGGACGCACCGCGCCGCCCGCTCGATCCCGGGCCCGCCCGGCACCACAACACCCGGCACCACGGCACCCGGCACCACGGCACCCGGCACCACGGCGCGCAGCTCCACGGGGGCCACCCGGCAGGCGTCGGTGACGAAGGCGCAGCGGTCCGCGAAGCGGCAGCCGGTGATCGCGGCCCCGGCGGGTGGCGCGGCCCCGTCGATGACCTCCAGCTCCCGGCGCCGCCAGTCACCGACGGAGGCGACCCGCAGCAGCGCAGCGGTGTAGGGGTGCCGCGGGTTGGCGAGGACCTCCGCCGTCGGTCCGGTCTCGACGACCTCCCCGGCGTAGAACACCAGGATCCGGTCGCAGAGCTGGGCGATCACGGCGAGGTCGTGGGAGACGGCGAGGATCGCCAGGCCCCGTTCGGCGCGCAGCCTGTCCAGCGCCTCCAGCACCTCGGCCTGAACGGTGACGTCCAGCGCGGTGGTGGCCTCGTCGGCGACGAGCAGATCCGGCTCGCCCGCGACGGCGATGGCGAGCACGACCCGCTGCAGCATGCCGCCGGACAGCTCGTGCGGGTACTGGTGGTACACCAGCTCCGGCTGCTGCAGGCCGAGGGTCGTGAGCAGCGCGAGGGCGGCCTGCCGGGCGTCGCGGCGGTTGTGCCCGAGCTTGACCCGGAACTGCTCGGCGAGCTGGCGGCCGACGGTGTGGGACGGATTGAGATAGGAGCCCGGGTCCTGGAAGACGGCGCCGATGCGGGTGCCGCGCAGGCCGTCCCACCGCCGCCGGGGCAGGTCCACCAGCGAGGTCCCGTCGAAGTCGATCTCGCCGGCGGTGACGGTGCAACCAGGCGCGAGGACGCCGAGCGCGGCCCGGCAGGTGAGGGTCTTGCCACTGCCGGACTCGCCGACGAACCCGACGGCCTCGCCGCGCCGGATGGTGAAGGAGACCCCCTGGACCGCCCGGGCCCCGGCACGCGCCGGGGCACCGGCACCGGCACCGGCACCGCGGCGCGGCCGGCGCCGGCGCCGCCGGGCCGGTCCGCCGCCGACCGAGATGTGCAGGTCGTCGACCCGCAGCAGGTGCTCAGACATCGCTCGCCTCCCGTGCGGGCTGGGACGTAAGCGCCGTCGCGGTCACAAGATCGTCCGCGGTCGCGGTCGCGGTCGCGGTGGTGGCGGTGGCGGTGGCGGCGGGCGCGGGCTCCGGCACGAGTGCCTCCCCGCCCGTGGCCAGGCCGGTGGTGTCGCGGACGGCGTCCGCGAGCGCGTTGAGCGCCGCCACCGTCAGAATGATCATCAGGGAGGGCGTGAGCGGCGCCCAGGGCCGCTGGGCCAGGTAGTTCAGGTCGGACGAGAGCATGCCGCCCCAGGTCGGCGCGGGCGGCTTCGTCCCGATACCGAGGAACGACAACGAGGAGACCACCAGCAACGACGCGGCGGCACTGTTCGCCGCCGTGACGGCGATGGTGGGCAGCACCTTGTTCCAGATGTGCGTGCGCAGGATCCACCATCGGGACGCCCCGACCAGCTCGGCGATCTCGACGTACTGGGAGGAGGCGAGACCGAGCGCCGCCGCCCGGGTGATGCGGAAGAATCCCGGGGCGAGCAGCAGGCCGATGGCCAGCATCGCCTGGTGGAGGCCGTTGCCGATGATCCCGGTGACCGCGATCGCGAAGATGATGTAGGGCAGGGTGAGCAGCGCGTCGCTGACCCGCAGGGCGAACCACTCGAAGGCCCGCCCGAACACGACGGAGGCAAGCCCCGTCGTGGCCCCGAGCAGCAGTCCGACGGCGACCGCCTCGACCGCGCCGAGCACGGAGCGGCCGGTGCCGTCCATCAGCCGGCTCAGCACGTCGCGGCCCAGGTAGTCGGTGCCGAGCCAGTGGGTCGTGCCCGGGTCCTGGAGGATCCCCGTCGGGTTCTGGGCGATCGGGTCGTGCGGCGCGAGCGTGCCGCCGGCCACCGCGAGCACCGCCACCACCCCGAGGACTCCCAGCGCCAGCCGCACCGAGGCCAGCCGGAGCATCCGGCGCGGCACGCTCATGACCGCCGCTCCGCGGCCGGGCGCAGGCGGACCAGCGCCACGTTGACGAGCAGGTTGCTGACCAGGACCAGCGCGAGCGAGCTCAACAGGACGCCCTGGATGACCGGGATGTCGCCGCGGTCGGCGGCCTGCAGCGCGAGGTGGCCGAGACCGGGCAGGTTGAACACCGCCTCGGCGACCACCGCGCCGCCGATCAGGCGCGGGACATACAGGCCGAGGACGGTCAGCGCCGGCCCGACCGCGTTGCGCAACGCGTGCCCGAAGACCACCCGGCGGGCCGACAGCCCGCGGACGGTGGCCCCGACCACGTAGTTCTCCCGCAGCGCGCCGACGAGGGACGTCCGCAGCTGGCGGGTGATCTCGGCGGTGAGTTCCAGGCTGAGCGCGAGCCCGGGCAGGATGATGAACCGCAGCCACTGCCCCGGGTCCTCGCTGAGCGGGACGTAGCCGCCGGAGGGCAGCACCGGCAGCGTCACCGAGAACAGCACGATCAGCCCGATCCCGAGGACGAACGGCGGGATCGTGGACGCCGCGGCGCACATGGCGGTGACGGCCCGGTCGAGCCGCCCGCCGTTGTTCAGCGCCGCCGCGATCCCGGCCGTGCCGCCGACGAACACGGCCACCAGCGCGGCCACCAGGGTGATCGACAGGTCGACGGGCAGGGCGCGGGCGACGCTCTCCCGCACCGGCAGGGTCGTGAAGTACGAGTACCCGAGGTCCCCGGTGAGGGCGTTGCCGAGCCAGCTCACGTACTGCACGAGGAACGGCCGGTCGAGCCCGAACTGGTGGTTCATCCGCTCGATGTCGGCCGGGGTGGCGAGGTCACCGAGGACGGCCGCGGCCGGGTTGGTGTCGGTGAGGGCGCTCAGCCCGTAGGTGACGAAGGTCGCCAGCAGCGCCACCGGCACGCCGACGGCGAGCAGTTGCCCCAGGCCGCGCACCAGCCCGCCCGGTCGCGGCAGCCGCGCCGCGCCGACTCGCGGCCGCCCCTTGGCGGTGATCACGTCGAGCGTCGCCACGGTCAGCTGCCCCCCGTGACGGTGACGCCCTCGAACCGCTGCGCCATCAGGTAGCTGCCGAGCTCCGAGACGTTCGGGCGCCGGACGAGGATGCGCGGGTTGCTGAAGAGGAAGACGTTGGGCATCGTCTCGACGGCGATCTTCGTCGCCGCCTGCACGACGGACGGGTAGCTCGGGTCCTCCAGCGGCGTCGCGGTGATCTTCGCGACGGCCTCCTTCAGCGCCGGCGGGGTGGTGCGTCCCGGGTTCATCAGGCCCTGCTCACCGAAGAGCACCTGGAACGCCTGGACGGGGCTCTCCCGCCCGGCGAACTGGTCGGTGAAGAACGGCCGGGCCCGCTGGATGTAGACGAGCTGGGTGGCCTGCGCCTGCGGGATCGTCTCCAGCTTCACCCGGATCCCGGCCTTGCCGAGCTGCGCCTGCACCTGCTCGGGCAGCCCCTCGGCCTGCGCGGTGGTGAGGGTCAGATCGATGCCGTCCGGGTGCCCGGCCTCGGCGAGCAGCTTCTTCGCCCGGGCGAGATCGAAGGGGTAGGCGTTCTCCAGCTCGTCGCTGTGCCCGGCGTGGCCCTTGGGGAACGGCTGGAAGTTGACGTCACCGACACCGAAGTTCACGGTGTCCACCAGGGCCTTCCGGTCGATCGCGTGCTTGATCGCGCGAACCACCCTGGGGTCGTCGAACGGTGCCACCGTGCCGTTGACGTCGAGCACGCTGATGACCAGCGAGGGGATGATCTGCACCTCGAACCCGGCGGCCTTGACCGCCTCGATCTGCGAGGCGGGGATCATCGCGACGTCGAGGCGGCCCGACTGCAGCGCCGCGACGGCGGTGGCGGCCTCCGGCGGCATGTACAGCTCGAACGTGTCCGGGTGGATGTTCGCGGCGTCCCAGTAGCCGGCGAACCGGGTCAGTTTCGCGCTGTCGTTCGGCACGTACGAGGTGAGCTGGAACGGCCCGGCACCGACCGGCCTGGTGGCCAGGCCCTTCTCGTCGGTGTCGATGGCCTTCGGGCTCACGATCATCCCGGTCTTGCCGGCGAGGATCGCGGGAAGCTGGTAGTCGACGCTCTTCAGGTCGATGCGGACGGTCGCCGCGTCGACCGCCACGACCTCCTGGATGGTGGTCAGCTGCGCCGCCACCAGCGAGTTCTCGGCGTCCCGGCCACGCTCGAGGCTCTTCTTGACGGCGGCGGCGTCCAGCGGGGTCCCGTCACTGAAAGTGAGCCCGGAGCGCAGGTGGAAGGTGACGGACGTGCCGTCGGCGTCGTACTCCCAGGAGCTGGCCAGCGCCGGCACCGGGTTGGCCTTCTCGTCCAGCTTGGTCAGGCCCGCGTAGACCAGCGAGAGCGCGTGGACGTCCCACCCGGCCGACGAGGTGACCGGGTCCCAGGAGGTGACCAGCGCCCAGCCCCAGCGCAGCGTCCCACCGGCGCCGCCGCTGCCGCCACCGCTGCCCGAGCTGGTACCCCCGCAGGCGGCCAGCAGGATCGAGCCGCCGGCCAGCGCCCCCAGCCGCAGGAATCCGCGCCGCCCCAGCACCGGGCCCGAGGGCTCGGCTGATTCGACGACTGTCGTGTTGGTCGGGCTCGGGGTACTCACGGTTGGTCCTCTCGGGAAAGGCGTGCTGGGGCCCGGTGCCTCGGCGGACCGAGGAGAACCGGGTGAACTGGTTCGGCGGGCGCCGGCCGCGGAGCACGGTCGGGTGATAGCGAGGCCGGTGGTAGCCGGGCCGGGTGGTAGCCGGAGAGCACACGGGCAGGCGGGAGTCGCCGCCGCTGGGTGGCGGTCCGCGGCGGCAGGTGTCAGTGCGCCCGTGGGGCGCGCTGGCCGCGCGGGATCAGGTCTCGGTGGCTGGTCGGGTGCCGCGGGCGCCGCGGAGGGCGGAGTACCGGCCGCCGGTTGGCCGGGGCTGCGGATCGAACGCGGCAAGGAGTCAAGCGGGCGTCGGACAGACGGACGTCGCGCGAGCGGGCGGACATCGTCGCGGGCGGACATCGAACGGGGGCGTCAGGCGGGCGGACATCGAGCGGGCGGAGCGGGCTCGTGGATCCGGCGCCGGCGCCGGCGCCGGCCCGTGGTCAGTGACGTGCGGCGCGGGCGGAGGCGGGTCAGGACCGGCGACGCTCCCGAGCCGGCACGCCGACCGCTGCCGGGCGACACAGGTCGCTGGCGGTCAGCGCGAAGTCGACGTAGCGACACGCCACGGCGAGGAATGTCCACCGCATAGGTGAAGAATGCCGGATGAGCTGGGAAATCGTCAATCGTTGCGGATGACCACCTCCCCGCCGCCCAGTCGGGCGGCGGGCGGCCGGGATTCGCCCGACGGACATCACGGACATCTCGCCGGCGGTACGGAGCGGTGAGGCGCCCCACTCCGGCGTGACCGCGGTCACTTGTTCACCGCTTGACTGAACAATGCCGGTCGGTGAGAGTGGGACACANCCCGGTGATCGCAACGGACCAAAGCCCTCCGCCCGGTCCCGCCGTGCCCGGTGGTCCTCACCGCACCCGCGCACGGCGGCTGACACCGCGCGGTCCCGGGGAACCAGGCGGTGCCGGACAGCGGCCACACAGGTCCGGGCAACAGCCAGGGAATGCCGGGAAGCAGGTGCGCGGCGTCGGAAGGCGGTGCTCAGCGGCGGGAACACCATCGCCCGGGCCGCTGCCGACCGCCGGCAGGTCCGCCCCGAAGGACGCCGACCGCCGGCCGGAAACAGCTGCCACCCGGGCGGGCAGGGCCCTGACCCGGCCCGGCGGCCCGCCGCCGCGGTCCCTCCGCACACGCAACTGGAGAGAGCGAGACCACGATGAGCGCCCCGCCCAGCCCTCGCGGCACCACCTCGCCACACACCTCGCCACACACCTCGCCGCGGCCCTCGCCGCGGCCCTCGCTGGTCGTTCTGGCCGGCAGCCTCCGGGCCCCGTCCCGCACCTCCACCGTCGCCCGGCTCCTGGCCCGGCAGCTGGCGGACGCGCTGCCCGTGCGCCGTCCCGGCACCGTCGAACTCGCCCCGATCGCGCCCGACCTCTTCACCGACACCCAGCGCCAGGTGCGCGCAGAGCTGGCCGCGGTCCGCGGGGCCGGGGTGCTCGTGGTCGCCACCCCGGCGTACCGGGGCCAGTACACGGGGCTGCTCAAGGCGTTCCTCGATCTGCTGCCGCCGGACGCCCTCGCCGGCACGCTGACCGTCCCGGTGATTGTCGCGAGGTCTGCGGAGCACCGCCTCACCGCCGACATCACGCTGCGCGCCGTGCTCACCGAGCTCGGCGCGGCCCTGCCGGTGCGTTCCCTCACCCTGCTGGCGTCGGCGCTCGACGACGTCGAGCAGCACAGCGAGTCCTGGATCCGCACGCACCTGCCGGTGCTGCGGGCCGTCCTGTCGGCACTCGCGCCGCCGACAGCTCCGTTCAACGGGAGCCGGCCGGCGGCCTGAGCCTCCCCCGCGGTACCGAAGATCTGTCACGGCTGTCGACTCCCCGTCTCAGGCGGCGGACGTCGCGGTCGCCCGCGCCGACTGATCGCGCGCCGCGGTGTGCCGGTTCTCCGGGACGGGCAGGCCGAGGTTGCCGCGCAGCGTGGTGGATTCGTACTCCGCGCGGACGACGCCGCGATCACGCAGGATCGGCAGCACCTCGTCGGTGAAACGGGCGAACTCGCTGGGCACCGTCACCGTGAGGTTGATGCCGTCGAAGCCGCCGCCCTCGAACCAGCGCTGGATCTCGTCGGCGACCGTCCGCGGCGAGCCGACGAAGGGCGACCGGTGCGCCCGGAGCTGGCGTTCGACCACCTGGCGCAGCGTGAGGTTCTCCGCCCGCGCCAGCTGTTTGATCGACTCTGCCTGAGTCCGGAAGCTGAGCGCCCCCGCGTCGCCGACCTCGGGAAACGGTGCGTCCAGGTCGTACTGCGAGAAGTCGTGCCAGCCGAAGGGGCGCCCCAGCTCGGCCAGTGCCCGTTCGAAGCTCTTCGCGCCGAGAGCCGCCTCCTCCTGGGCTCGGGCCTGCTCGTCCGTGTCGGCTATGGTCAGGGAGATCCCGGGGATGACGAGCAGCTGGTCGGGGTCGCGCCCCTTTGCCGCCGCCCGCGCCCGCAGCTCGGTGCGGAACGCCCGCGCCTGCTCCAACGTCACGGCATGGGTGAAGATCGCGTCCGCGACGCTCGCGCCCAGGTCACGCCCCTCCTCCGAGTCACCGGCCTGGAAGATGACCGGCTGCCCCTGCGGGGTGCGCTCCAGGTTGAGCGGCCCGGCCACCGCGAAGTACTCGCCGCGGTGGTCCAGCGGATGCAGCCGGCTGCGGTCGAGGAACACCCCGCGCTCCTTGTCCCGCGGGAAGGCGTCGGCCTCATAGGAGTCCCAGAGTCCCTGGGCCACCCGCACGTGCTCGAGCGCTCGGCCGTAGCGGGTGGGGTAGTCGTAGTGCTCGTCCCGGCCGTAGTTGCCGGCCGTTCCGGCGTCGCCGCTGGTCACGACGTTCCAGCCGGCCCGGCCGCCGCTGATGTGGTCGAGCGAGGCCAGCCTGCGGGCGACGTTGAACGGCTCGTTGTAGGAGGTGGTGAGCGTCCCCACCAGGCCGATGTGGCTGGTGTGCACGGCGATCGCCGACAGCAGGGTCAGCGGCTCCAGCCGGCTCAGGTAGTGGTGCGGCGAGTCCGGGGTGATGAACTGGCTGTCCACGATGAAGATGTGGTCGAACTTCGCGGCCTCCGCCGCCCGCGCCCGGGCGATGTACCAGTTGACGTCCACGCTGGCGTTGCCGGGGATCTCAGGGCTGAGCCAGGTGTTGTGCTGCCCGGGGCCACCGACCCCGAAGAGGACCGCGCCCAGTTTGAGCGTGCGAGCAGACATCGGTGGGACCTTCCTGGTCGGGAGGCGGGCACGCCGGGGCGCACCACCGTCCGCGGCCGGCGCTGGCTCCGCCGGCGCTGGCCCCGCCGGTGGGCGGGCGCTGACGGCACGGGGAAGAAGGCGGGCAGGGGAACGGCGACGAGAGGAGACGGGAGGGACCGGGTGCTCGGCGGCGGCCCAGTCCGGCGGCGACCCGGGCTCGGTTGTCCCCCGCCCGCGTCGGGCAGGCAGGGGCCGGGGGCGGACAGGCGCCGGCTGCCGGCTGCTTACCGCCGACTGCTTGNCGCCTGCCGCCTGCCGCCTGCGGGCGGGTCGGTCAGCGACAGCGCGTTGTCTGGCTGCGCCCGAGATCGAGCCAGCGACAACGTGTGAGCAACACGAGGGCCGACCGGTTCATGCCGTTGAGCATGCGGCGAGCGCTTCTGGATGTCCAACTACGCTTCACGATGACGATCTATCGCGTCCAGTGATAATTTCTATTAATCCGGTGGGGATGATAGGGTTTTCGGTAGTCTGCCCTCATGAGACGCACCCTGGACATCGCCCCGCTGCGCAGCTTCGTCGCTGTCGCGGACTGCGGCGGTTTCCAGCGGGCCGCGTCCGCGTTGCATCTGAGCCAGGCGGCCGTCAGCCAGCACGTGCGCCGTCTCGAGTCCGCGACCGGGCGGGTCCTCGTCGAACGCCAGGGCCGCGGCTCGCGGCTCACCCAGGACGGCGAGCACCTGCTCCGCCAGGCCCGGCGGATCCTGGGGCTGCACGACGAGACCCTGCACAGCTTCAGCCCCGCGGTCGAGGAGACGGTCGTCATCGGCTCGACCGAGCACGCCGCCTCCCAGCTGCTGCCGTCCCTCAACGGTGTGCTGGAGCAGTCGCTGCCACACCGCGTCCTGCGGTTCCGCATCGGGCGGGGCTCCCGGCTGCGCGAGGAGCTCGACGCCGGCCGGGTCGACCTGGCGCTGCTGCTCGGCCCGGCCGACGATCCGCGGGCCCGACCCGTCGGTGAGCTGGAGCTGGCCTGGTACTCCGCCCCCGCCTGGCAGCGCCCGGCGCCGGCGGTCCCGGTGCCCGTGGTCGTCTTCGACCAGCCCTGTGCCCTGCGCACCCGGGCGATGGAGACCCTGACGCAGCACGCGATCCCCGCGGTTATCGGCGCGGAGGCGACCCAGCTCGCCGGCGTGCAGGCCGCCGTCCGGGCCGGCATCGGGGTGGGTCTGATGGCCACCATGGGCCAGACCCCCGAGGGCCTGGTCGCCCGGGACGACCTGCCGCGGCCCGAGCCGCTCCCGCTGGCCGTCTGGTCCCGGCACGGCCTGCCGGCCGAGATCACGCGGCAGGTCACCGGAACGCTACGTCGGCTGCTCGCACCCGGCGCGGCCGCGGGATCCGGAGGAGCCGGCGCGGCCGCGGGATCCGGCGCGCTCGGCGCAGCGGCGGGGTCCGGCGCGCCCGGCACGCAGCTCACACCACCGGCGCAGCTCACTCCACGGGCGCAGCTCGCACCGAACGCGCAGGTCGCTGATCAGGCATTCCGGAGCCGCCGCGTGGCGGAGACTACGATGGCCGGCAAAGGGTCGTGACTGGCGCGCTCGGGTGGAACTGACCACCAGGGAGCGACGAAGCTTGATGGCGGTGCCGCGCGCCTGGGTACCTCCGACGCCCGACGTATGTCCGCGTGGAGGTCCACATGCACGAGCCCACCATGAAGCACCTGTCCGCCGCCGACCNCGAGATCGCCGGCCTGGTCGAGGCCGAGGCCCAGCGGCAGTTCGAGAAGATCCGCCTGATCGCCTCCGAGAACTACGTCTCCACGGCGGTTCTCGAGGCCTCCGGGTCCGTCCTCACCAACAAGTACTCCGAGGGCTACCCCGGCAAGCGCTACTACGAGGGCCAGCAGTTCATCGACCCGGTCGAGACCCTGGCGATCGAGCGGGCCAGGTCGCTGTTCGGCGTCGAGCACGCCAACGTCCAGCCCTACTCCGGCTCCCCCGCGAACCTGGCCGTCTACCTCGCCTTCCTCCAGCCGGGCGACAAGGTGATGGGAATGGCCCTGCCGTCGGGCGGCCACCTCACCCACGGTTGGACGGTGTCGGCCACCGGCCGCTGGTTCGAGGGGATCCGCTACGGCGTGCGCCAGGACACCGGCCGGGTCGACCTGGACGAGGTTCGTGACCTCGCCCTCGAGCACCGGCCCAAGGTGATCTTCTGCGGCGGCACCGCGATCCCCCGCACGATCGACTTCCCCGCCTTCGCCGCGATCGCCCGGGAGATCGACGCCGTGCTCGTCGCCGACATCTCCCACATCGCCGGTCTGATCGCCGGTGGCGCCCACCCGTCGCCGGTGGGCCATGCCCAGGTGATCACCACGACCACCCACAAGACCCTGCGCGGCCCGCGCGGCGCCATGATCATGTCGGATGGCACGCACGCGGCGGCGCTCAACAAGGCGGTGTTCCCGGGCCTTCAGGGCGGCCCCCACAACCACACCACCGCCGCCATCGCGGTGGCACTGCGGGAAGCCGCGGGCGACGACTTCCGGGAGTACGCGCACCGCGTGGTCGCCAATGCGCGCGCGCTCGCCGAGGCGCTTTCCGACCGTGGTTTCGACCTCGTCACCGGCGGAACCGACAACCACCTGATCCTCATCGACCTGACCAGCCGCGGTGTCGCCGGCAAGCCGGCCGCGAAAGCCCTGGACCGGGCCGGCATCGAGCTCAACTACAACACCGTGCCGTTCGACCCGCGCAAGCCGTTCGACCCGTCGGGCGTTCGGCTGGGAACCGCCGCCATCACGACCCGCGGCCTGCAGCCGGAGCAGATGCCGACGCTCGCCGCCTGGATCGACGAGGCCGTGAAAGCCGCGGGCGACGACGACGAGACCACCATCAACCGGATCTCCGGTGAGGTACGCGACCTGATGGCGGCGTACCCGATGTCCGGGTGGGTCTGATTCCGGTCCTGATCCCGGTCTGATTGCGAGTCTGATCACGCCGGTCACCGGTGAACCGGTGACCGGCGACCGGGACCCCTACACCCCACCAGCCCCCCGGCCTCCGACAGTGGCCGGCGAGGGTGACATCAATGCCTGATCGCCGGATCGCGCGAATCCATCGGATGAACGGGCCACACACCCTGGGCCGCAGGCAGGGCGCCGCGGGCCCCGAACGGTGACGGCGACCCGTCACGGGCCGGCCCGCCCGGCCAACCTGCCGCGCCGAGTGGCGCGACGGGGACCAACCAGCTCCCGACCAACGCGGTGACCAGCACCTTCAAGGGCCCCGAGGGCGCTCGCCGGCCTCCCGGCGGACGGAATCCCCACGCGCCAGTGCCGGCGGATGTCTCGGCGACGGCAAACTGAAGAGCTCTTTGTGGGCTTCCCAGAAATCAGCTATCACCGGCTCGCAAAAGCCGAACGAGCCTCCATGCCAAGCCCCCCCGTAACGGAGACACGAAAAGCCCTTTAGTTGCTCGAACAGAACACCGGCACGCGCCCGGAAAACTGGCCAGTACCGCCAGAACAAACGACGACCTCCAGAAGAGCACGACCAGAAGCCGGAACCTGCGCGACCGCTACCGCCTGATGAGGCACCTGTCGGCGCCGGTTGCGATCACCCTGGGTTCCAGCGAGGGCATCCGAACCTGGGGTGAACCTCACATTCGCGCCATGTGGGAACCTCCGGGGCGCAGCCGCCGATCGTCCGACGCTTCGGTCGTCACGCACGACGGACAGCCCCGCCACCTTCCGCGACGTCGACTGCCGACGGGTGCGCCGATCACGCTGCGGTCGCGCACTGCGGCTCACTGCGCGACCCCGTCGACCTCCTTCGCCGCGTAGGGTGTGCACCTTCGAACCCTTTGCACGCATCGTGACGAACATGCGCCACCGAAACGGGAAAACTAGTACTTGCGACTACCGTTAGTAGTTCGTTACGGTGTCCTGGCTCCAAGCAAGCGACGGGCCGTACGCCGAGTTCTGCCCTTGGCCCGTCGTCCCTCCTAGCGACCGCCAGGGCAGAAGCGGGGGAACCATGTTCCTCCGGAGATCGCCGCACACCCGCGGCTCTCCTCGGGGTGAAGTCGGCCGCTCTGACGCGCCGACCGGGCTTCCCGGCCCGAACCCGACAGCTAACCTCGCAGGCGTACGGGAAGGATCTTCGTATGCGCGTGTACGGAAAAGCAGTCGGGGCTGGCAACCGTCCCCCGGGAAGACGCGACGGCCGTATGGCGCCCGCGGTCCGGGGTTGACACCAAAAATCTAGGCCCAGCGCGACCAGAAATCTCTGACGCCGGCAGCAGAACGCGCGTCGAATAATGCGCTCTTCCTGGCCTCACCCAGGCGCAATTTTTTGATCCGTACACGGATCATCCTTGCCTGGTGGAAGCCGGCACCCGCCTGCTCTTCAACCTAGAAACGAGAGTTCTTGATGTCGATCGGAAAGCACCGCAAGCCCGCCCGCACCCGCACCCGCGGGCGCGGACGTTCCGCCGTCGTCGCCACTGCCAGCGTGATCGGCGCGTCCGCCGGGCTGTTCTTCTCCGCCAGCCCGGCGAGCGCCGCGGTCACCTCGGACGTGTCCATCGCGCAGGCGGCGAAGAACGCCGGGCTGCAGAACTGCCGGGGAATCTNGCTGAGCACCTGGGTGGCGGTCGCGCTCGCCGAGTCCGGCGGCAACACCACCGCCCACGCGACCGTGGGCGAGGACTCCCGCGGCCTGTGGCAGATCAACATGCGCGCGCACGGCAGCTGGGTCGGGAGCCGCAACCTGTACGACCCGAACGTCAACGCCTGGGCCGCGAAGCGGGTCTGCGACAGCCAGGGCATCCGGGCCTGGAGCGCCTACACGAACGGTATGCACGTGAAGTACCTAGCCCGCGGTGCCGCCGCGGCGGCCGCGGTCGGCAGTGGCCGGACGACGCTCGTCGCGACCACCGGCAGCAGCGCCAGCGCCAGCGCCAAGGCGACCACCACCACGTCCACCAGCTCGGGCTACATGCGGCTCGGCGTCGGCGGCGTGCGCTGGGACGTGGCGCTCGTCCAGCAGAAGCTGCGTGACCTCGGCTACCCGATCGTCGTCGACGGCAAGTTCGGGCCGCAGACGAACCACATGGTCATCGACTTCCAGAAGAAGCACGGCCTGGTCGCGGACGGCGTCGTCGGCCCGCGCACGCACAAGGCTCTGTTCGGCTGATCCTGCGTCGGCTCGGCTGATCCTGCGTCGGCTCGGCTGGTCCTGCGTCGGCGAATCGCNGCCGGACCAGCGACTCACCGTGGCTTCGGTGGACCGGGCAGCCGGATCCAGGCAGTCTCGGAGGCTGGGCCCGGGGCCGTGCGCGGCTCCGGGCCGAACCATCCCACGACGCAGGAGCGATGTTGTGCTGACCAGGATCGACCATGTCGGAATTGCCGTGGCCTCGTTGGAGGAGGCCATCCCTCGCTATGAGGCGGCGTTCGGCCTGAAGGTCGCGCACCAGGAGGTCAACGAGGCGCAGGGGGTGCGCGAGGCCATGCTGCTCGTGCACCTGGGCGACACCGGCGGTTCCTACGTCCAGCTGCTCGAGCCGACCCGGGAGGACACCCCGGTCGGCAAGTTCCTGGCCAAGAAGGGCCCGGGCATTCACCACATCGCCTACGGCGTGGGTGACATCGACTCGGCGCTCGCCGCGCTCACCGTCGCCGGCTTCGACCTGGTCAACAAGACCCCGGTGCACGGCACCGCCGGCAGCCGCATCGCCTTCATGCACCCGAAGGGCCTCGGTGGCGTGCTCACCGAGCTCGTCGAGGCGCCCGCGGGCCACTGACATCAGGTGCGCCCGGTGTTCCGGGTGCACCTGATGAACTCCCGAGGGCCACGCCGGCCCGGGCCCGCGAGTTCCGCGGCCCGGCCGGCCCGGCCACGGCCCCGCCTCGGCATCCGGCCGGAAATGGGTGGTACGCGGATCAGATCGGGATATTCTCCCGTTCCGCCCGACTGGCACAGCTGTGGCCGGCGGATGTCGGTACAGGGGGGCTCCAGATGGACCGATCCGCGATCAGACGCATCCGCAGCGCCATCCGCGCGGGCCTGCCGGCACTCGCGCTCCTCGCGGCCCTCGGGCTTTCCGGATGCGGCGCGACCGGCGACCAGGACGCCTCACCGTCGCCCACCACCGCGCCGACCGGCCCGGGCGATGCGGACACAGGCACCACCGGCGCACCGGCGCCGCCCCCGGCCAGCGCGGCCGCCGGCACGTCCACCGGCACCCCGGTCTCTCCCTCGGACCCCTGCGGCCTCATCACGCAGCAGGAGGCCGAGCGGCTCGCGGGCACCTCGCTGGACAGCCCGGCCGCCGTCGACGAGACGTGCACCTACACCGCTCCGCCGAGCGGACCGACCGCGCAGGTCGAGGTCCGTGTCGGCCAGACGGCGCTGGACTACTACTCCGCCGAGCGCGGCAGTGCCCACAAGCTCGTACCGCTCGCCGGCGTCGGCGACGAGGCCCACATCGGGGAGTACATGTTCTACCTCGTCAAGAACGGCCACCAGGTGTCCGTCAAGCTGGTTCGCGGCAACGACCCGGCGGAGAACCGCGGCCCCCTCGAGAACCTGGCCCGCACCGTCGCCGGCCGACTCTGACGCCCGGGCTCGGCGCGTCCCCACCCGCCGAGCCCCCGCCTGCTGAACCCCCGGTGCGCGCTCACCACAGCACGGCGATCGCGACGTTGGCCACCGCCAGTCCGCCCGCGGCGTGGGCCAGCGCCGCCGGGGCCTCCCGTCCGCGGGCGTTGCCCACGACGGCGACCCCGGCGACGGCCGCGGCGACCACGAGCTTCACGGCGATCTTGGCGTTGTCCAGGTCGCGGTCGACGGCGCCGCTCGACGCGAGCGCCACCAGGATCATGCCCGTGACGATCTGGACCAGGGCACCGTGCAGGATCCCCGGAGTNATGAGCGGGTGCGGTGCGCGGATCTGCGCCAGCCACCCCCCGACGATCATGGCCATTCCGACCAGGTGCAGCACGACGATGACGTTGTAGATCACACCCACAGCGCTATTTCTACAGCACGTAGAACAGCGCGGTGAACCAGGGGATCAGGGGATCAGCTCAGCGACGGCTCTTCGGCGCGGACCAGCTGTTGGTCGGGATCGGGTCGAGCGGCACCACCGCCGAACCGTCCCAGCGGAACCGCACCGTGGACGCACCCGCCGACGGGCAGCACATCGGGTCGTCGGGCCGGTACAGATCGTACTGGAGCGCCACGACGTCGCCGGTCGACCACACCCACCGCACGTTCGCGCTGGCTGTGGTGTCGGTACCGACGAACCGTCCGCGGTGGAAGAAGAACGCCTGCTGCGGATGGCCGTCGACGGAGGTCGACAGTCTCCCGACGATGACGCTGAGATCGTGGGTCGGCTCGTAGCCTCCGGTGGTCAACGGCGTGTAGCCGCGGTCGCGGACGAGCCGCGACGCCTGCGCCAGTGTCAGCGCGGCCGTCGACGAGGAGCCGCCGGCCGGTGCCGACGGCGCCGACGGCAGTGCCGCGCTGGTTGGCGCGGCGAGCGCCGGCGCTGTCACGGCGGCTGTCCCGGCGAGACCGGCAGTGGCTGCCAGGATGAGTATGAGCACGGTGCGACGCATAGTGATCGCCCCCTTGGCCTAGTTTCTGCCGACCGGGAGACGGTAGGCGCACCTGCCGCCCGCCGCCCGCTCCGGAGGTGATTCGCGCACTATCTGCCCGCCGCCGCTCCCGCCGCTCCAGCCCCTCCAGCCGCTCCCGCGGCTGCCGCCGGTGCGGTCGTCCGGTCAGGTCTGGCCAAGGAACATCAGGACCATCCCTCCCGACATGATCAGACGGGTGGCCCGTGGCACGACCGGCTCCGGGAAGACCCGCATGAGCCGCGCCACCAGCGGCCGCGCGGAGGAACGGGCGGCCCGCCGGGCAGGCAGGCCGACCAACGCCACCAGGCACGCTCCGGCGAAGAGGACGACGCACCACGTGCCGGCCGCGCCGTCGACGCCCACCGGCCAGCCCGCGAAGCCCACCGCGCCCGACATGCACGCCATCGCCGCCGCCTCCACGACGAGCATGGCGCAGCACGACCACACCCCCGGCAGGCCGCACTGCGGATGCGTCACGACCACGACCAGCAGCGAGACGGCCAACGTCAGGTACACCGCCACGAACGGCCAGGATCCGACGACCCGCTCCGGCCCGGTGAACATGACCGCCATTCCGGCGGCGACCAGGACGTGCCCGACCTCGATCCAGCCGTAGGCGCCGGCCATTCCGCCGCCTCCGCCCTGCCGGGCGGGGCTGGCCGGGCCGGCCCCACCCGCCTGGGCGAGTGGGGCCGCCGCCCGGCGTGCACGCAGCGTTCCCCGCAGGCGCCCGAGATGGATCACCGCGACCACCACCGAGGCCGCTCCCGCGAGGTACGCCACCGGGCCGGGCAGCGGCACCAGTTCGACTGCGGAGTGGCGGTGTGTCACCCTCCGGAAGCGAGCCCGGCTGCCACCAGGGAGCTGAGCCGGCCCTCACGGGCCTCGTCCAGAATGACCTCCAGCTGCTCGACACTCATCTGGATTCGCTGACCGAAATCATCCGTGATGACGATGCGGCGCTCGGCCGGCGCCTCGTGGTCGATGTAGAGCTCCGGGCAGCCGCAACTGCACTTGCCGCAGAACGTGATGACGTGACTCAGCGCATCGGAACCGCTCATGGCACCTCTCTGACCCGACACGAGGAAGATCTGACCGGACACGAAGAAGGGAAGATCATCTGAGTGTAAGACGCGCGGGGCCCCGAACCGGGCGGTTCCGCGCACCATCACACCGCCGCGCACCGGCGCGGCCCGGGTGCTCCACGGCGCACGGCCGGCACCCGGCAGCGCCGCCCGCCCGCGCTCAGTTGTGGCGCGCGGCCTCCACCCAGGCCAGCACCGCGAGCACCCGCCTGTTCTCGGACGGCTCCATCCGCAGCCCGAGCTTGGTGAAAATGCTGGCGATGTGGGACTCGACCGTCTTCGGGCTCAGGTGCACCCGCTGGGAGATCCCGCTGTTCGACAGCCCCTGGGCCATCAGTTCGAGAATCCGCCGCTCCCGCCCCGACAGGCCGCCCAGCCGCCTGGACTGGGGGTACCCGGCGAGCAGGCGCGCGGCGATGTGCGAGTCGATCACCGGCTGGCCGTCCCGGAGCCGGTCGAGGGCCTCCTTGAGGGCCTGCCGGTCGGTGATGTTGTCCTTGCGCATGTAGCCGATGCCCGCGGCGCCGTCGGCGAACAGGTCCGCCACGAAGGGGTCCTCGTCGTGCGCGGTGACGACCAGGATTCCGAGGTCCGGGTGCTCGCGCCGCAGCTCGCGGGCGGTCAGCAGACCCTCGTTGGTCCTGGTGGGCGGCATCCGCATGTCCACGATCACGACGTCCGGCACAGCGGTGCGCACGGCCGCGAGCAGCTCGGTCCCGGTGGGCACCGAGGCCGTGACCTCCACGCCGATCGTCGTGAGCAGAACACCGAGCGCCTCCCGGATGAGGCCGCTGTCCTCCGCGATCGCAACACGCACACCGGATCTTCTCACAGGCCCGCGCCACCTCCGATCATGCGGGAAAACCCCTGGTTCTTCCGGGGCAGGGCCGGTGGGAACCGGGCCGGGCGTCCGGTAGACCTGACCGATGTCTGTCGGCTCGGAGCGCTCGGCGACGACCCGGCTCCTCCTCGTGGCGGTGGTCACGGCGCTGGTCGTGACCACCGGCACCGTCGCGGCCGGTTGGCGGTACTGGGCGGGGCACCCGCTGATCGCCGTCCCGAACGTCGGGCTGGTGGTCGTGCTGACCGGGGCCGCGCTGCTGCTGCGGGCCCACCCGTCATCCCGCCGGTGCGGCACGCTGCTGGCCGCCGCCGCTGTTTCCAGCGCGGTGACCTGGCTGCTCAGTTACGACACCGGCGTGTTCCCGCTGGTGGGCAGCTTCGCCCAGTCGATGTTCTGGCTGACCTACGGGTGGGGGCTGCTGCTCTACCCGGGGAACGCCCTACGCGGGCGGGCCGACCGGTGGTGGGTCGGGGCAAGCGCCGCGATCCTGCTGCTCGGGCAGGGGCTGACCGTGCTCGTCTCCCGCCCGGCCTGGAACGGCTTCTCCCCGGACGTGCTCTGGCCCGCCCCGCTGCTGCTCGACCACACCGCCTTCCGCACGGTCCTGGATGTGGTCACGGTCCTCTACGTCGCGGTCCCGGTGGCGTTCATCCTGCTCGCCCTCGTCCGGATCCGGGCCGCCCGCGGGCTCGATCGCGTCGTGGTCGGCCCGATCCTCGTGTCGGCGGGCGTCACCGCGCTCGTCGCCGCGGCGACCTACCCGAGTCTGATGGCGGACCCGTCCCTCGCCCGGTTGGCGGACTCGGTCGCGTTGCAGGGCGCGGTGTCCCTCGGCGCTCCCTGCGCCCTGCTCGCCGTGTGTGCCCACCGCCACCTGCTGGTCGCGACCACAGCCGACCGCCTCCGCGCCAGAATCGGCTCGCCCACCCCGCGCTCCGTCCAGGCGGCGCTGCGCGCGGTGCTGCGGGACGGAGAGCTGCGGGTCTACTACCGCCAGGACCGCCAGGACCGCCAGGACCGCCAGGACCGCCAGGACCGCCAGGACCGCCAGGACCGCCGGGACCGCCGGGACCCCCGGGACCGCGAGCCCGAGCACCGCCGGGGCCCCGGCCAGGCCGAAGACGGCGGGCCCGGCCCGGACGTGTTCGTCGACCTCGACGGCCGGGTCGTCGACCTGCCGGCGCCGCCGGCCCCGGGCGGTCGCGGCACCGGGGAGGACGGCGCGGTCCGGGCCGGCCGCTGGTACCTGCCGGTGTGGACGCCGCTCGGCGAGCTGCGCGCCCTGCTGAGCCTCGACCCGGCGCTGCGCCACCACCGCCGCCAGGTCGACGCCGCGGTGGCGGCGGCGACGGCGGCGATCGAGTGCGCCGGGGCACAGTCGGGCCTGCGGGCCGAGCTCGTCCGCCTAGGCGACGCGCGGCGCCGCCGGGCTCTGCTCGGTTGCCGGGAGTGGGAGCTGGTCGGGCGCGAGCTGGACAGTCGGGCCCGCGGCCTGGCCGACCTCGCCGCGGTGGCCGGTGACATCGAGCGCTCCGTCGCCGAGCCGGGAACGGCCCGTGCCCTCGCCGAGATCGCCGAAGGGCTGCGTGCGGCCCACGGGGAGCTGGCCGCCATCACCGACGGCCTGCGCCCGGACCCGGTGGGTCGGGAGGGGCTGCGCGGCGCGCTGGAACACCTGACCACGACGTTGCGGTGCCCCAGCCTCCTGCGAGTCTCGGTCACGCACGCCGACCCCGCGGGCGAACGCGCGATGTACCTCGCGCTCGCCGCGACCCTGCGGGGCCTGCCCGGGGCGGACGGCGGCCCGGTACGCATCGAGGTGCGCACGGAGGCCCGGGCCGACGGCACCGCCATCGTCGGCGAGGTGACCACCGGCGACGGGAACCGGCTCGGCCGGGGCGCGCACGCCGGGGCCGACCACGTCCGGGCGCTCGGCGGTTCGATCTCCGTGCATCGCGGCGCCGACGGCCTCACCACCCGGCTGACCGTCCCATGCGGGTAGCCCTCGCCGACGACAGCCCGCATCTGCGCGCCGGGCTGCGGGCGCTGCTGGCCAGCCTCGGCGCGGAGGTCGTCGCCGTGCTGGGCCGCGGTGACGACCTGGTCGACGCGGTCACGGGCGCCCCCGCCACGGCCCCGGTGGACGTCGCCCTGGTCGACATGCGGATGCCGCCGACCCACACGGACGAGGGGCTGCGAGCGGCCCGGCAGATCCAGGCCCTGCGGCCGGGCACGGCGGTGCTGGTCTTCTCCGCGGACGACGACGCGCCCCACGCGGCCGAGCTGCTCCGGGGAGCGCCGGGCGGGGCCGGTTACGTCCTGAAGTCGACCATCACCGACCGCGACCGGCTGCGTTCGCTGCTCGGCCGGCTCGTCGAGGGTGACCTCATCGTCGACGGCGACGTCGCCCGCCAGCTGCTGAGCCGGCTGGGGCCCACCTCCCCCATGGCCGCACTGGACGAACACCAGCGCGCGGCGCTGCTCACCGCCATGCGCGGCGAGGAGTTCGACGAGGCCGTCCTCTCCGGGCTGAGTGAGTCTGTCGGCCTCTCCGGCCTGGGACGGCACGCCAACCCCGGCCGCGGCGCCGGTGGTGGTGGTGGGCGCGGGGGGCACGTGGCCCGCGAGGTCATCTCCTGGCTGCTCACGCACAGTTGACGGCCCCTCCGCCCGCCAACGGAGATCGCGACCGGTCGCCTCGAGTCCCGGTCGGTAAGCCTCAGCGGGCCGTCCCGCCGCGGGCGTGCCGCAGCCGCAGCACGGCCCGCAGGATGGCGGACGTGCCCGGCACCGGGTCGAACCTGGTGACATCGAGGCCCGGTACACCCGGCCGGCGCGCCGCCACCGCCCGCGGCCGGGCGAACTCGCGCAGGCCGTCGGCGCCGTGGATCCGGCCGAACCCGCTCTCGCCGCTGCCACCGAACGGCAGCCCCGGGATGGCGGCGAACGACAACACGGAGTTCACCGACACCATGCCCGCGTCGAGCCGGCCGGCGATCTCCTCGCCCCGGCACCGGGAGAACACCGCCGCGCCCAGCCCGTAACGGCTGTCGTTCGCCAGCTCGACCGCCTCGTCCACGTCGGTGACCGTGCGCACGGTCACCGTCGGCCCGAAGGTCTCCTCCCGCACCGCCGCGCTGTCCTCGGGCACGTCGACCAGCACGATCGGGTCGATGTGCCGGCCGCGCAGCGACTCCCGCCCGCCGACCACGGCGGAGCCCCCGCGGGCGAGGGCGTCCTCGACATGCCGCCGGACGACGTCGGCCTGGCCGGGCATCGTCATCGGGCCGTAGTGCGCCCCGGTACCGGAACCGGAGCGGATGTCGGCGAGCTGGCGGCGGAGATGGGTGAGGAAGGCGTCGCGCACCCCGGCGACCACGTAGACGCGCTCGACCCCGGCGCACGTCTGACCGGCGTTGGAGACCGCGCCCCAGGCCAGCGCCCGGGCCGCCGCGGCCAGGTCGGCGTCCTCGGCGACGATCGCCGGGTCCTTGCCGCCGCATTCGGCGACGACCGGGGTCAGGGTCTCGGCGCAGCTGGCGAGCACCCGGCGGGCGGTCGCCGCCGAACCGGTGAAGGCGATCTTGTCCACTCCCGACCGGCACAGGGCGGCCCCGGTCTCGCCGCGGCCGGTCACCACCGAGAGGACACCGGCGGGCAGGTCGGGATTCGCGGCGGTGAACGTGTCGGCGAGGAGCAGGCCCAGCGCGGGGGTCAGCTCACTCGGCTTGAACACGACGGTGTTGCCGGCCGCGAGGGCGTAGGCGATCGAGCCGACGGGTGTCAGCAACGGGTAGTTCCACGGTCCGATGACCCCGACGACGCCGTAGGGCCGGTACCCGACACGGGCGGCGTGATTGATCATCAGCAGCCCGCTGCGCACCCGCCGGGTGCGCAGGACCCGCCCGGCGTTGCGGGCCGCCCAGCGGATGTGCTCGCAGGTGAGGAGCAGCTCGACCCGGGCGTCCAGGTGCGGCTTGCCGTTCTCCGCGTGCACGAGGTCGACCACCTCGCGCTCCCGCGCGGCGAGCCTGGCCGCCCAGCGCAGCAGCGCGCGGCGCCGGCCGTCGAAGCCGCCGGACCGCCACGCCGCGGCCGCCGAGGCCCCCACGGCCACCGCGGCCGCCACCTCCTCGCCGGACATCACCGGGTAGATACCGAGGACCTCGCCGGTCGCCGGGTTGTGTGACTCGAACTTCGTCTCCACGCCGTGACCGTCCATCGCGTGCCCGTCCCTCCCGTGACCCCGCCCGCTCGCGCCTACCTTCCCTGGAAGACCGCGGCGCGTTTCTCCGCCCGGGCCAGGCGGCCTTCCCGGGCGTCCTCGCTGGCCCAGCATGCCTCGTAGGCCGCGGTCACCGCCGCGGACGGCTTCGCGGCGGACTCGGCGAACTCGTTGAACGCCCGCTTGGAGTAGGCGAGTGTCAGCGGTGCCAGCCCGGCGAGCTCCGCCGCCCAGGCCAGGGCCACGTCCAGGCCGCCGGCCCGCTGGACGAAGCCGAGTTCGAGCGCGCGGCTCACCGGCATCGTCTCGCAGCCGAGCACCACCGCGCGCGCCGGTCCGCCGCCGACCAGTTCGGCGAGCCGTCCCAGCGTCCACGGGTCGACGGCCAGGCCCAGCCGCGCCGTCGGGATCGCGAACACGGCCTTCTCGGCGGCCACCCGCAGGTCCGCGGCGAGCGCGAGTTGCAGGCCGGCCCCGATCGCCGGGCCGTTGACCGCCGCGATCACCGGCACGGGTGCCTCGGTGATCGCGTGCAGCGCCCCGTAGAGGGCGTCGGTGAACGCCTCGCCGTAGACCTGGTCGAGATCCGCTCCCGCGCAGAAGCTGGTTCCGACCCCGGTGAGGACGATGACGCGCGCCCCGGCGTCGACAGCCCGCCCGATGCCGGTCCGCAGGCCGACGCAGTGGTCGACGTCCAGCGCGTTGCGGCGATCCGGGCGGTCGATGCGAACGACGGCGATCCGGCCGCTGGCCGCGGCCTGGCCGGCCGCCGCGGGCTGCACAGCCGCCGCGGGCTGGCCGGTGGCGGGCGGCTCGCCGGTGGCGGGAGACTGACCGGATCCGTCGCGAAGCTCTACGTCTATCACGGCGTCAACCCTCCCAGATCTCCGCCCGCTGCTCCCGCAGTAGTGACGAGCCGCCGACGAGCACATGATCGACCAGTGACCACGGGCTCGGGTCGGGCAGGGCGAGGACCTCCCGGCGCAGCGCGGCCGCGGCGGCGTCGGCCTCGGCGCGCACCTGCTCGAACCAGGCCGGCTCACGGGTCCGCGCCAGCAGGCGGCCGACCCGGTCTATCGGGTCGAGCGCCCGCCAGCGGGCGACCTCGCCCGGCTCCTGGTACCTGGTGGCGTCGTCGGATGTCGTGTGCGGCGCCATCCGGTAGGTGTTCGCCTCCACCAGCACCGGCCCGCGGCCCGAGCGGGCGTGGTCGAGTGCCCAGGTCGTCACCGCGTGCACCGCGAGCACGTCGTTGCCGTCGACCCGGATCCCCGGGAAACCGAAACCGTCGGCACGGCGGGCCAGCGGGACGGGTGACTGGCGGCTGCTCGGCGTGGAGATCGCCCACTGGTTGTTCTGGCAGAAGAACACCACCGGCGCGTTGAAGCTCGCCGCCCACACGAAGGCCTCGTTCGCGTCCCCCTGACTCATCGCGCCGTCACCGAGATAGACCATCACCGCCTGGCCGTCGTCCAGCGGCCGGCCGTCGCCCAAGGGCTGGCGGTCGCCGCCGTCGGACGTGGGCGTGCCCCGGCCGGCTGCCTGGTCCATGCGCACGCCCAGGCCGTAGCCGACGGCGTGCAGGGTCTGCGAGGCCAGGACCAGGACGTAGTTGGCCACCCGGTACCGCTCGGGATCCCAGCCGCCGTGGGTCACCCCGCGCAGCAGGCGCAGGACGTCGACCGGAGGTATGCCGCGGTACCAGGCCACGGCGTGCTCCCGGTAGCTGGGAAACAGGAAGTCGCCGGACCGGGCCGCCGCGGCGGAGCCCACCTGCGCCGCCTCCTGCCCGCGCAGCGGAATCCACAGGACCAGCTCGCCCTGCCGTTGCAGCGCGGTCGCCTCCTCGTCGAGTCGGCGGGCCCGCACCATCTCCCGGTAGAACGACTCGGTCTGGCGAGAGCCCGCACCCGGCGAGAATCGCGGATCATCGACCGGTACCCCGCCCGGCGTCAGCAGCCGCACACCCGCGTCAAACGGCGTTCCGTTCTCACCGGGTTCCGCGATCAATGCCATCCGCACTCTTCCCGTCTGTTCGACGCCTCGTTTGCGACACCGGGGCCGAGGGGACACCGGGGGTATCCATCACCCGACCCAGGGGGCCGTCTGTCGTGTTTCAAATTCTGTGGATTGTGCTGGCAGGTCTCGTCATCGGACTTCTCGCGCGCTTCATCGCACGCGCCGTCGGACGCGGGCGGGAGGATATCCCACTCTGGCTCACCGTCGCCATCGGTATCGTGGGCGCTCTGGTCGGAAATGTCATAGCGAGCGCGATCGGTGTGCGTAACACGGCCGGCATCGACTGGATTCGCCACATTCTTCAGGTCGGCGTCGCCGTCGCCCTCGTGGCACTTGTCGCTCCGCTGTGGATGAACCGCCACCGCACGCACAGTGACCGCGGCGACCGCTTCACGATGCACCGCTAGACCCGCCCCGCGGGGCCCCGACCAGCCCGGTCAAGGCCCTGGCTCGGGGTCGGGGCCCGGGAGGGGCCGGGGCCGACGAGAACGGCTCTGGCCCCTGGCCCCGGGCCCGGTCCACCCGGGCCCGGGGCCGGCCGGCTGCTGCGCTCACGAATCCATTCTCCCCGGCCGTCTGGTTCCACGCCGACAGGCGGGCCACGGCCCGTCCGAGGGGCGCCGGGCCGGTCAGACGACCGGGCCGAGGTTCTTCTCCAGAACGACGAAGACGAGGTCCTCGCGGCGCGGCCGGCCGAACCGCTCGTCGCCGTAGGGGAAGGGCTCGTGGCGTTCCGTGCGCCGATAGCCGCGCCGCTCGTACCAGGCGATCAGCTCCGCGCGAAGTGAGATCACGAGCATCTCCATCCGCGGCGCGGACCACTCCCGCCGCGCGAACTCCTCGGCGGCGGCGAGAAGCCGGTCACCGACCCCGCCGCCCTGCCGCCGGGGCCGGACGGCGAACATGCCGAAGTACGCCCCCGCGGGCCGGCGCTCGAGCTGACAGCAGGCCACCACCTCGCCGGCCGCGTCGGCCGCCACCAGGAACCGCAGGTCGGGCTGGGCGAGGGACTCCGCGATCATCGCCGGGTCCGTCCGCTGGCCGTCCAGCAGGTCGGCCTCGGTCGTCCAGCCGGCGCGGCTGGCGTCGCCGCGGTAGGCGGACTCGATGATCTCGACGAGCACCGCGGTGTCGGACGGCCCGGCGACGCGGACGAGCAGCCCGGCTCGTCCGGCGCGGGCGCCCGCTTCGCCGCCCATCAGGCGGCCCTGCCGAGCAGTTCGGCACTCAGCCGCGGCAGGACGGCGCTCAGCTGCCCGTCGAGAGTGAAGTCCGCCCGGGCATCCCCACGGGTGGGCCCCTGGTTGACGATCCCGACCGGGATGCCGAGCTCCCCCGCGCGGAGCACGAAGCGGTAGCCCGACATGACCGCGAGCGAGGAGCCCAGCACCAGCAGGGCGCGCGCCGAGCCGACCAGGGCGACCGCCGCCGCCAGCCGTTCGGGCGGGACGGTCGCGCCGAAGAACACGACATCGGGTTCCAGTTCACCGCCGCAGTCCGGGCAGCCGACCATGACGAAACCGGCGATGTCCCGATCCGCCAGCGAGACATCGCCGTCCGGGTTGACCTCCGCGCCCAGCGGCGAGGCGGCGGAGATCCGGGCGCCGAAGCCCGGGTTCGCCTCCCGGAGGCGGCGATCGAGTTCGGCGCGGGCGCTGACCGCCCCGCACTCCCGGCAGCGCACCCGGGCCAGGTTCCCGTGCAGGTCGATCACCCGGCGCGAGCCGGCGGCCCGGTGCAGGCCGTCGACGTTCTGGGTGACGACCCCGGCGAGCAGGCCCGCCGCCTCGAGCTCCGCCAGGGCGAGGTGCCCGGGGTTGGGGCGCGCCGCCGCGACATGGCGCCAGCCGAGATGGCTGCGGGCCCAGTAGCGGCGCCGGGCATGGACGTCCCGGGTGAACTGCTGGTGGGTCATCGGGGTGTGCCGGCGCAGCGATCCGTTCGGGCCCCGGTAGTCCGGGATGCCGGAACCTGTCGAGATTCCGGCGCCGGTGAGCACGGCGACACCGCCGCCGGCGACAAGATCCCGCAGGGACGCGAAGGTCATGCTCCGAGGGTAGGACGCGCGGCGCTGCCTCGCGGATGGCCCGCTGTCGGGTGGTGTCACCCATAACGCAGACGTACCGTTAGGCCGTGAACACGCACTGCAAGGAACCGGCGGAGGCCGCTGGTCCGAGCGCCCCGCCCTGCCACCCGGCCGGTGAGCTGACCGGCGGGCTGACCGGCGAACCCGACCACTGTGTGACGTGCTCCGACGAGGCGATCGAGATGGAGATCGTCCGGATGGAGGAGGGCGGCCTCGCGGTCGCCAGGGCGTCGGCGGGGGTGGCGGAGATCAGTGTCGCCCTGGTGGCGGCACAGCCGGGCGACACCGTTCTCGTCCACGGCGGGGAGGCGATCGCCATCGTGTGAGTGCTCAGCGATCAGTGATCGGTCAACGACGGAGGGGGTGGAGATCCGTGTCCACAGTCGAGGACCCGATCCACATACTCTGGATCAACGCCGGCCTGAGCTGCGACGGGGACTCGGTCGCGCTCACCGCGGCGACACAGCCCAGCATCGAGGACATCGTGCTCGGCACCCTGCCGGGCCTGCCGAAGGTCAGCGTGCACTGGCCGCTCATCGACTTCGAATCCGGCCCCGAGCAGGGCGCCGACACGTTCATCGAATGGTTCCGCAAGGCCGACAACGGCGAGCTGGACCCGTTCGTCCTGGTGGTCGAGGGATCCATTCCGAACGAGGACCTCATCACCGGCGAAGGCTACTGGAGCGGGTTCGGGAACGACCCGGAGACCCGCCAGCCGATACCCACCAGCACCTGGCTCGACCGGCTGGCCCCGAAAGCGCTCGCCATTCTCGCGGCCGGGACGTGCGCGACCTACGGCGGGATACACGCGATGGCGGGGAACCCCACCGGCGCCATGGGCGTGCCGGACTATCTCGGCTGGGACTGGAAGTCGAAGGCACAGATCCCGATCGTGTGCGTTCCGGGCTGCCCCGTTCAGCCGGACAACCTTTCGGAGACCATCACCTACCTCCTTTACCAGGCGAGTGGCCAGGCTCCCATGATCCCGCTGGACGAGCAGCTGCGGCCGCGCTGGCTGTTCGGGGCCACCGTGCACCACGGCTGCGACCGGGCCGGGTACTACGAGGAGGGCCAGTTCACCACGCAGTACGGCACACCCCAGTGCCTGGTGAAGATCGGCTGCTGGGGGCCGGTGGTGAAGTGCAACGTTCCCAAGCGCGGCTGGATCAACGGGGTCGGCGGGTGCCCGAACGTCGGCGGAATCTGCATCGCGTGCACGATGCCCGGGTTCCCGGACCGTTTCATGCCGTTCATGGACGAGCCGCCCGGCGCCCACCTGTCGACCGCGGCCAGCGGGGTGTACGGCGCGGTCATCCGCAGGCTGCGGGCGATCACCGCGCGCAAGGCCGACATCGAACCGCACTGGCGCCACCGGGACGGCCACGCGCCGCGCCATGCCGAGGAACCGCGGGAGAAGGTGCTGACATGACGACCACCTCGGAGCACAGGGAAACCGGCGCCCGAGGCTCCAGCCTGTTGGAGATGTCGTGGGACCCGATCACCCGCATCGTCGGCAGCCTCGGCGTCTACACGAAGATCGACTGGCCGGCCCGGCGGGTCGTCGAGTGCCACAGCACCTCGTCGATCTTCCGCGGCTACAGCATCTTCATGAAGGACAAGGACCCGCGGGACGCGCACTTCATCACCAGCCGCATCTGCGGGATCTGCGGCGACAACCACGCCACCTGCTCGGTATACGCGCAGAACATGGCCTACGGCGTGAAACCCCCACCGCTCGGCGAATGGATCATCAATCTCGGCGAGGCCGCCGAGTACATGTTCGACCACAACATCTACCAGGAGAACCTGGTCGGGGTGGACTACTGCGAGAAGATGGTCGCCGAGACGAACCCCGAGGTCCTCCAGCTGGCCCGCACCACCGAGTCACCCCACGCCGGGGAGCACGGATATC
>NZ_LRTK01000032.1 GCF_001636565.1 Frankia sp. EI5c | reverse complement strand
GGCCGGCGGCGCATACTGCTCGGCTGCTGGGGCTCGTTCAACGACCCGGCGCACTGCGACTTCACCTATCGGAACATGGCCGCCTGGGGCCGGCAGATGTTCGTCACGCCCGGGGTCGTCGTCGACGGCAACCTGGTGACCAACGACCTGGTCGACATCAATCTGGGCATCCGCATCCTGCTGGGCAGCTCGTACTACGACGACTGGGCCGACCAGCCGCGGTTCGTCACCACCGACCCACTGGGCAACCCGGTGGACCGCCACCATCCCTGGAACCAGCACACCCTCCCCCACCCGGGCCGGCGCGACTTCGACGACAAGTACTCGTGGGTCATGTCGCCGCGCTGGTTCGACGGGACGGACCACCTGCCGCTCGACACCGGCGGCGGCCCGATCGCGCGGCTGTGGAGCACGGCGCTGTCCGGGCTGGTCGACATCGGCTATGTCCGGGCCACCGGCAGCAGTGTCCAGATCACGCTGCCGAAGTCGGCGACCGTCGGCGAGCGCACCTACGAATGGTCGATCCCCCGCTGGAGCAACGCACTGGAGCGCAACCGCGCCCGCACCTACTTCCAGGCCTACGCGGCGGCCTGCGCGGTGTACTTCGCCGAGCAGGCGCTGGCCGAGGTACGCGCCGGCCACAACCGCACCTGGGAACCGTTCGAGGTGCCGCAGGACGCGGTGAGCTGCGGCTTCACCGAGGCCGTCCGCGGCGTGCTGTCCCACCACATGGTCATCCGTGACGGGCGCATCGCGAACTACCNCCCCTACCCGCCGACGCCGTGGAACGCCAGCGTGCGCGATGTGTACGGGACGCCCGGTCCCTACGAGGACGCGGTGCAGAACACGCCGATCTTCGAGCAGAACCCGCCGGAGTCCTTCAAGGGGATCGACATCATGCGCACCATCCGCAGCTTCGACCCGTGCCTGCCCTGCGGGGTGCACATGCACACCGGCGCCGGGCGGACCCTGGAGGTGGTGCACACCCCGCACGCCTTCACCCCGGTGGGGTGAAGGCGATGACGGCGGCGACGGCCACCGACCCGCGCGGCGCCGCCGCTCGGGTGGAGGACCTGCTCGCCCGGCTGGAGCAGCTGGGCGACAGCCGGACGAGGGTGCTCGCCGAAGAGATCGTCCGGGCGCTGATGGAGTTCTACGGCGCCGGGCTCAGCCGGATCACCCAGCTCGCGGGCGCGGACACGGTGCGGCGCCTCGCCGCGGACCAGCACCTGTGCGCCGTGCTGGCGATGCACGGCCTGCACCCCGACAGCACCCGCGAACGCGTCGCGACGGCCTTCGAACAGGTCCGCGGCCAGCTGGGCGACCGGACCCCCGGCTACGAGCTCACCGGACGGGACGACGACCAGGTGGTCACCGTCCACTCGAACCACTCGAACGGCTCGGCGGCGACCCGCCGGGCGGTGATCGCCGCGGTCGAGGGTGCCCTCGCGGCGCTCGCCCCCGAGGTGCGCGTGGACGTCGAGGGCGGTGCCTCCGCGGACGATCTCGCCGCGGGGCGGGAGCTGCTGCCGGTCGTGGGCGTGAGCGCGTCGTGACCGCCACGCTGCGCCGCTTCCTGGTGCGGGACGCCGCCGCCGTCGCCGCCACCCGCTGCGAGTTCTGCGGCGAGGAGATCCCCGACGGGCACGGGCACGTCGCCGACCTGGCGGCCCGTTCCATCGTGTGCGCCTGTGCCGGGTGCCGGCTGCTGTTCGCCGCCGCCGGAGCCGGCGGCGGCCGGTACCGCGCGATTCCCAGCCGGTACCGCTTCGCCCCCCGGTTCCCCGCCGCGGCGGAGCTGCTCGCGGCCGCGGGCATTCCGGTGGGGCTGGCCTTCTTCGTGATCCACGACGGGCAGGTGAACGCGTTCTACCCGAGCCCGGCGGGGGCGACGCACTGCGAGCTGCCCGCCGCCCTGGAGGTGCCGGGGTGGCAGCCGGAGCCCGAGGTGGAGGCGCTGCTCGTGCACGTCACCCGGGATGGCCAGGCCGGCTACTTGCTGCCGATCGATGCCTGCTACCGCCTGGTCGGCGAGCTGCGGCTGCACTGGCGGGGATTCGACGGCGGTGCCGAGGCCCGCGCGCACGTGGCCGACTTCCTCGCCGCCGCCCGTCGGCGGGCGGGAGCGACGTCGACGGGTGCCGCCACCACGGAGGCCGGGTGATGGCCGAGCTGACCTTCACCTGTGTGGACGTCGCACCGCTGCGGCACGCGGCGGCGCCGACCCTGCGGTTCCGGCTGCGCATCGAGGAGCACAGCGGTGAGCGGCTGCACGCGCTGGCGCTGCGCTGCCAGATCCGGATCAACCCGGCCGCGCGCCGCTACGACGACGAGGAGTCCCGCGCGCTGACCGGGCTGTTCGGGGGCGGACCGCCGCACCCGATCCAGTTCGCGATGGTGTCGGCGACGGTGCCGGGTTTCAGCGGCGAGACCGACCTCGATCTCGACGTGCCCTGCACCTACGATCTTGAGGTCGCCGCCGGCAACTACTTCAGCTCGCTGCGCGACGGGGTGATCCCGCTGAACCTCCTGTTCAGCGGAACCGTGTTCGGGGTGGGAGCGCACGGCCTGCGGGTCGAGCAGGTGCCCTGGCATCTGGAGGCCACCTGCCGCCTGCCGGTGGCGTGCTGGCGCGACCTGATCGACCAGTACTTCCCGGGCACCGCGTGGCTGCGCCTGGACCGGGGCACCGTCGACGCGCTGGCGCGCTACCGGCTCGACCACGCCATCCCGACCGCCGACGCCGCGATCGTCGCCCTGCTGGCCGGCGAGACCCGGCCGGCCGAACAGCCGCCACCCACCGGGCAGGCACGACCCGCCGCGCAGACACGACTCGCCGGGCAGGCACGACTCGCCGGGAGGCCACGATGAGCAGAGCCGACACGGCCAGGCCGCCGGTCCCGCCCGAGCGGGCCACGATCCGGTCGCCNGGAAGCGGCGAGATCCTCGATTTCCTGGACGAATCCGCGCGGGCCGTGTCGGACACCGTCCTGTACGAGGGCTACCTCCTCTACCCCTACCGGGCGGACGCGCTGAAGAACCGCCATCGCTGGCAGTTCGGGGTGCTGATGCCGCCGGCGTCCACCGCGGCGGGTGAGCACAGCGACGCCCACACCGAGTTCCTCCTCGACGGCGGGCCGCGGACCCGGCTGAGGGTCGCCCTGCGCTGGCTGTGGGAACACCCCGGCGGGCGCGGCGAGGCCGCGGCCGGCCTGGCGGTGCGCGTCGACGACCTGCTCGACACCCCGGTGCGCTGGGAGCTGCCCGCCACGGCCCGCGCCCCGGAGCAGGAACCCCGGGCGCGGGGTGAGCTGCTCCTCGACGCCCAGCGGCTGCCCGGCCCCTACGGCGGATTCCGGGTCCGCGCCACGATCCGGAACATCTCCACCGAGGTGTGGCCGACGGGCGTCCACCCCGACAACCACGACAACCCCGACAACCACGACAAGCACGACGAACACGCCCGCGACCGCGACACGGCGCTGGGCACCGCGTTCATCGGGCTCCAGCTGGTCGCCCGCGGGTACGGGGGCCGGTTCCTCTCCCTCGCCGACCCGCCCGAATGGGCGGCCGAGGCGGCCGGAGGCTGCGTCAACGAACGGATGTGGCCCGCCCTGCTGGGCCGGCCCGGCCGCAGCGACACGCTGCTCGCCGCGCCGATCATCCTGCCGGACGATCCCCGGGTCGCGGCGGAGAGCCCGGCCCCGTTCTGCGATGCGACCGAGATCGACGAGATGCTCGCGCTGCGGACAGCCACCCTGACCGACACCGAGCGCCGGGAGGCCCGGGCGGACGACCCACGGGCCGCGGAGCTGCTCGACGCGGTCGCCGAGCTCGCTCCGGCCATGGTCGAGAAGCTGCACGGCCGCACCCGGATCACCCCGCCGCGGGCGGACGGGCCCGCCTCGGCACCCCCCGCGCACCTGACCGAGGGCAGCTCCGTGTGGGTGCACCCCCGGCGCGGGCGGACCGACGCCCAGGACATGTTCGTCGACGGCGCGGCGGCCACCGTCGCCGCCGTGCTGCACGACCTCGACGGCCGAACCCACATCGCGGTCACCCTGGACGAGGACCCGGGCGCCGACCTGCGCAGGGAGTTCGGTCGTTTCCTGTACTTCACCCCCGACGAACTGGCGCCGCGATGAGCGCCACGCTGGTCGCCGGGGTCGGGAACGTCCTGTTCGGCGACGACGGGTTCGGGGTGGAGGTGGCCCGGCACCTGCTTCGGGCCGGCCCGCCGCCGGGCGCGATCGTCGCCGACTACGGCATCAGCGGACTGCAGCTCGCCTTCGACCTCTGCTCGGGGTTCGACCTGGTGGTGCTCGTCGACGCGGTCGGGAGCGGGCACCCACCGGGGACGGTGACGCTGCTCGACCTGAGCGACCCAAGGATTCCGGCCGGCCTCGACGCGCACGGGATGCGTCCGGACGCGGTGCTCGACCTCGTCGCCACCCTCGGCGGGCATCTCGAACGGGTGCTGATGATCGGCTGCCAACCGGCCGAGATCGAACCCCGGATCGGGCTGTCCGCGCCGGTGGCGGCCGCGGTCGCCCCCGCCGCCCGGCTCGTCCGGTCCGTCCTGGAGAAGGCGGCGACCAGCCCCGGGGCCGGAAGCGGTGCCGGGGCCGGTCCGCGGACGCCCACCCTCGCACCCCCGGCAAAGGAGTGATCATGTCGCACTGGATGCTGCTCGCCGCCGTCACCGCGGGCCTCGGCGCCGTCGCCGTCGCCGTCGCCCCGGACATCCGGCGCTACCTGGAGTTCAGCCGCCTCTGACCGCGCCCCCGCCGGTCAGGCGGGAGATCCAACCCAACCTCCGGAATCGTCGGTGATCAGAATGTGCCTTGGTATCCCGGGCGAGGTCGTGGAGATCTGGCCGGACCGCCCCGACATCGCGACGGTGGACGTCAGCGGCGTGCGGCGGGCGATCAACATCGGGCTGCTGGACGCCTGCCCGCCCCGTCCCGGCGACTGGGTGCTGATCCATGTCGGCTTCGCGCTGTCCCAGATCGACGAGGCCGAGGCGCAGGCGGCGCTGGAGTTCCTCACCGGCCTCGGGCGCGCCTACGACGACGAACTGGTCGCCCTGCGCGCCTCGGCCATCGACTGACGGGACGTCCCTCGACTGATCGGACGTCCACCGACTGACGGGAGGTGGAGCTGATGCGTTTCGTCGACGAGTACCGGGACGCCGGCACCGCCCGGGCGCTGTCCGCCCGGATGGCCGAGCTGCTGGAACCCGGCCGCGAGTACGCCTTCATGGAGGTCTGCGGCGGGCACACCCACACGATCTACAAACACGGGCTGGAGGACCACCTGCCACCCGGGGTCTCCCTGGTGCACGGCCCGGGCTGCCCGGTGTGCGTCATCCCCATGGGCCGGGTGGACGACGCGATCCACATCGCCCGTCAGGACGGGGTCATCATGACCTCGTTCGGCGACATGATGCGGGTCCCGGGCAGCGGCGGCTCGTTCTTCGACGCGAACGCCGAGGGCACCGACATCCGGATGGTCTACTCGCCGCTCGACGCGCTGAAGATCGCGCGCGCGAACCCCGACCGGCGGGTCGTGTTCATGGCCATCGGCTTCGAGACGACGACGCCGTCCACGGCGCTGACGGTGCTGCGCGCGGCGGCGGAGGGCCTGCGGAACTTCTCCGTCTTCTGCAACCACATCACGATCGTGCCGGCGCTGCGGGCGATCCTCGACTCCCCCGACGTGCGGCTGGACGGCTTCGTCGGCCCGGGCCACGTCTCGACGGTCATCGGCTGCCGGCCCTACGAGTTCATCCCGCGTGACTACGGCCGGCCGCTGGTGGTCTCCGGCTTCGAGCCGCTGGACATCCTGCAGTCCATCTACCAGCTGCTGCGCCAGCTGCACGACGGGCGCTGTGAGGTGGAGAACCAGTACACCCGGGTGGTCGCCGCCGAGGGGAACCCGGTGGCGCTGGCCGCGATCGACCGGGTGCTCGAACCGCGGCCGGACTTCGAGTGGCGCGGCCTGGGGCACATCCCCTGGTCGGCCATGCAGGTGCGGGAGCGCTTCGCCGCCTTCGACGCCGAGCGGATCTTCGCCCCGCCGGGTGCCCGGGTCGCCGACCCGAAGGCCTGCCAGTGCGGGGAGGTCCTCACCGGGGTCATCAAGCCGTGGGAGTGCGGTGTCTTCGGCACCGGCTGCACCCCGGAGACCCCGATCGGGGCCTGCATGGTCTCCCCCGAGGGGGCCTGCGCGGCCTACTACAACTTCGGACGCCTCCGCCATCGCGCCGCCGCGGCGGCGCGCGGCCCGGCGGCGGCCGACGCCGGGAGCGGGAAGGCGATGAGCCGAGCATGACGGCGACCAGCCGGGGCACCACCCCGGCCCGCGCGGGAGCGGCCGGGGTGCTCGACCGGGTCGACGCGGCGCGGCGGCGGCGGCCGAAGCTGCGGGACACGCACATCACCTCGGCGCACGGCGCCGGCGGGAAGGCCACCGCGACGCTGGTCGACGCGGTGTTCCTGGAGGCGCTGCGCAACCCGCTGCTGGAGCCGCTGGAGGACGCGGCGGTGTTCACCGCCGGGGCCGAGCGCCTCGCGCTGACCACGGACTCGTTCGTGGTGACGCCGCTGTTCTTCCCCGGCGGCGACATCGGCGATCTCGCCGTCAACGGCACCGTCAACGACCTGGCGGTGGCCGGCGCCCGCCCGCTGCACCTGGCCTGCGCGGTCATCCTCGAGGAGGGGATGAGCGTGGCGGAGCTGCGGCGCATCGTCGCGTCCATGGCCGCCGCCGCCGCGCGCGCCGGGGTGTCGATCGTGACCGGGGACACGAAGGTCGTGCAACGCGGCCGCGCGGACGGCTGCTACATCACCACCACCGGCGTCGGGCTGGTCGACCCGGACCTGCGCCTCGGCGCCTCCCTGGCCCGGCCGGGGGATGTCGTCCTGGTCACCGGCCCGATCGGCGACCACGGGATCACGGTCCTGCTGGCCCGCGGTGAGCTGGATCTGCGCGCCGAGATCCGCTCGGACACCGCCCCGCTGGCGGACCTGGTCACGCGGCTGCTCGCGGCGGCGGGCCGGGACGGCGGGGTACGGGCGATGCGGGACGCGACCCGGGGCGGTGTGGCGACGATCCTGAACGAGATCGCGACGGCGTCCGGGGTCGGGGTGGTCGTCGAGGAGGACTCGATCCCGGTGCGGACCGAGGTCCGCGGGGCCTGTGAACTGCTCGGGCTCGACCCGCTGTACGTCGCCTGCGAAGGCCGGATGGTCGCCGTGGTGGCCCCGGCGGCCGTCGACGCCGCCCTCGCCGCGCTGCGGGCCGATCCGCTGGGCTCGGACGCGACGGTCATCGGCCGGATCGTCGACGACCCACCGGGGACGGTGCTGTTGAACACCGCCTTCGGCGGCACCCGCATCGTCGACCTGCTCGTCGGCGACCCGCTCCCCCGCATCTGCTGACCGGGGGGTGACGCATGCACGAGCTCTCGGTCACCGTCGGCCTGGTCGACATGATCGCCGAGCGGATCCCCGCGGGCGTCCGGGTCAGCCGGGTCAGGCTGGAGATCGGCCGGCTGTCGGGGGTGATGGTCGAACCGGTGCGGTTCTGCTTCGACCTGGTCGCCGCCGGCACGCCGCTGGACGGGGCGTGTCTGGAGGTCTCGCAGCCGCCCGGGTGGGGCCGCTGCCGCCGCTGCGGCGACGAGGTCGCGCTGCCCGACCTGCTCACGCCGTGTCGGTGCGGGAGTCATGAGATCGACCTGACCGGCGGTGAGCAGGTCCGGATCACCGCCGTCGAGGTCGTCGACGGACCGACCAACGGACCGACCGCGGGACCAGGCGGCGGGCGGCTCGCGGGGCGCGGGCAGGAGGTGTCCTGATGTGTGGCACGTGTGGATGCGCCGACAGCGGCACCNGGCGGACGATCCGCCTGGAGCTGGACGTCCTCGCCCGCAACGACGAGTCGGCCCGGGAGAACCGGGACTGGCTCGCCGCGCGCGGGACGTCCGCGGTGAACCTGATGAGCTCGCCAGGCTCGGGCAAGACCACGCTGCTGGAGCGCACGGTTCCGGCTCTCGCCGGCACCGTCGGCTGCGCGGTGATCGAAGGCGACCAGGAGACACCGCTGGACGCCCAGCGGATCCGCGCCACCGGCGCGCCCGCCGTCCAGGTGAACACCGGCACCGGCTGCCATCTGGAGGCCGGTGCGGTGGGCCGGGCGCTGCGCGGCCTCGACCCGCCGCCCGGCGGGGTGGTCCTCATCGAGAACGTGGGGAACCTGGTGTGCCCCGGCCTGTTCGATCTCGGCGAGTCCGCCCGCGTCGTGCTCGCCTCGGTGACCGAGGGCCCGGACAAGCCCGCCAAGTACCCGCACATGTACCGGGTGGCCGATCTCGTCCTGCTGACCAAGGTCGACCTGCTGCCCCACCTGGACTTCGACGGCGAGGCATTCACCGCCGCGCTGCGTCAGGTCAACCCGGCCGCCCGGGTGCTGCCGGTCTCGGCCCGGGACGGCTCGGGTCTGACGGCGTGGCTGGCCTGGCTGCGCGCGTTGGCGACCACCGCCTGACCGAGGCTGATCCCGCCGTCGTTACCCGGCACCTGGGAGTGGGTCAGCACCGCGAACCCCTCCCGGAGCAGGCCGTCCTCGATCTCGCCCAGCAGCCGCAGGTTCCCGAACACCCCGCCGGACAGCGCCACCGTCTCCGCCGCCGCACCGGGCAGCCGCGCCCGCAGCGCCACGCAGGTGTCGACGGTGAGCTCGGCGAGGCTGCTGTGGAAGCGGGCTGCGATCACCGCCGGCTCGATCCCCTCGCGCAGGTCCTCGACGACCCCGCGGACCAGTTCGGTGCCCGGCAGCCGCACCGGGCCACCGGAGCCGGAGCCGGAGCCGGGACCGGGACCGGGACCGGGACCGGCGTCCGGGAGGGGCGGGCCGACGTGGTAGCCACCGTGGTAGCCGGGGGCGGCGAGCCGCTCCAGCTCGATGGCCGCCTGCCCCTCGTAGTCGATCGTGTCGCGCACGCCGACGAGCGCGGCGACCGCGTCGAACAGGCGGCCGACGCTGCTGGTCAGTCGGACGACCGACCGCGCGCGGGCCAGGCTGACCACCGCGTCCCACCATCGTTCGTTGCGGCGGGCCACCGCCAGCAGCCGCCGGTCGGCCTCCCGCGGCACACCGCCGCAGGCCACCGCACCGCCGCCGCAGGCCACCGCACCGCCGCCGGCCACCAGGTAGGCGGCGGCCATCCGCCACGGCTCGCGGATCGCCGCGGCCCCACCGGGCAGCGGCACCGGTTCGAAGTGCGCGACCCGGGTGAAGCCGGCGAGGTCGGCCAGCAGGAACTCGCCGCCCCACAGCGTGCCGTCGGTACCGAAACCCAGACCGTCGAAAGCCACCCCGAGCACCGGGCCGGGGTGGCCGTTGTCCGCCAGGCAGGAGGCGATGTGCGCGTGGTGGTGCTGGACGCCGACGGTGGGCAGGTCCTGCTCGAGCGCCCACTTGGTCGACAGGTACTCCGGGTGCAGGTCGTGCGCGACCAGCTCCGGGGTGATGTCGAACAGCCGGCGCAGGTGCTCGATGCCGCCGACGAACGAGCGCATCGTCGCGTGGTTCTCCAGGTCGCCGATGTGCCCGGAGAGGAAGGCCCGGCGTCCCGCCGCCAGGCACACCGTGTTCTTCAGCTCGGCGCCGCAGGCCAGCACGGGCCGCCCGACCTCCCACGGCAGCCGCACCGGCTCCGGAACGTAGCCGCGGGAGCGGCGCACCAGGGTCTCGCGGCCGCGCACCGACCGGGCGACCGAGTCGTCCAGCCGGGCGTGGATGGCGCGGTCGTGGAGGAGGAAGCCGTCGGCGATCGGGCCGAGGGCGGCGAGCGCCTCCTCGTCCTCGAACAGGATCGGCTCGTCGGAGATGTTGCCGCTGGTGAGCACGATCGGGCCGGGCAGTCGCGCGAGCAGCAGATGGTGCAGGGGGGTGTACGGCAGCATCACGCCGAGCGTGCCGACACCGGGCGCCACCGACGGCGCGATGCGCGGCGGCCCGCCCGGGACCGCGTCGTCAACGCCACTCCGGTCGCCGGCACGACTCCGGTCACCGGCACGACTCCGGTCGCCGGGAGCGCGGGGGCGGCGCCGGTGGTCGAGCAGGACGATGGGCCGCCGGCGGTCGGTGAGCAGGGCGCGCGCGATCGGGTCGAGGAAGCACAGCTGTTCGACGGTGGCCAGGTCCCGGGCCATCACCGCGAACGGCTTGGCCTCGCGCCGCTTGCGCCGGCGCAGCGTCGCCACCGCGGTCTCGTCGGCGGCGAGCACCGCCAGGTGGTAGCCGCCGAGCCCCTTCACCGCCAGGATCCCGCCGGCCCGCAGCAGCGCCGCCGCCTGGTCGAGGGCATGGGCGCAACGCCGGGCCGGATCGGCGGGTGCGGGCATGAACCCCGCGCCCAGCCGGAAGCCGGGCCCGAGCCCGAACTCGGGCGTCAGCCAGAAACCGGCCGCCGGGCGGAAGGTAAGCGTGGGCCCGCACTCCGGGCAGCACACCGGCTGGGCGTGGAAACGGCGGTCGCCCGGGTCGTGGTACTCCGCGGCGCACCGGGCGCACATCCGGAACGGCGCCATGGTCGTCGCCGGCCGGTCGTAGGGGACGTCCTTGATGATCGTGAAGCGCGGGCCGCAGTTCGTGCAGTTGACGAACGGGAACTGATATCGCCGGTCGGCCGGGTCGGCCAGCTCGGCGAGGCAGTCCGCGCAGGTTGCGCTGTCCGCGCAGACCACGGTTCGCGCCCGCCCACCGGCGGGGTCCTGGTCACTCGCCGCGATGCGGAAGCCCCCCGCGGCCCGCCCGGCGCCGTCCGGGGGCTCACTGGTGACGTCCACGCTCTCGATCCGGGCCAGCGGCGGGGCTTCGCCGAGCAGCGCGGCGAGAAACGCGTTGATCCGGTCGTCGTCGCCGTCCAGCTCGATGTGGACGCCCTCGGGGTCGTTACCGACTTCGCCGCTCAGCCCCAGCCGGGAGGCCAGGCCATGCACAAAAGGGACGGAAGCCGACACCCTGCACCGTCCCAGTCACCTCGACCCTGACATGCTGTCGTGACGCCATGTTCCGAGTGTCGCGCAGGCTAGCGGGTATCGCCCGACGGCCCGGGATGCTCCGACGACTCGGGCACACCCGACACCCCGGAAAGTTCCGGCGACTCCGGGGGGGAACCGGGAGGGTCGCTCAGCGGGCGCCCGAAGGTCTCGTCGAAGACCAGGTCGGAGACGGCGCGGCGGCGCAGCCGGCGGNGGAAGTCGTGCTCGGGGTAGCCCACCGCCAGGTGCGCGGCGGTCGCGTACCCGGCGGGAATGCCGAGCAGCTCGGCCACCGCGGGCTCGTCCGCCACCAGCAGGGTGGTCAGGGCGCTGGCGACTCCCGCCGCGCGCAGGGCCAGGCAGAGGTTCTGCACGATCGGGTAGACGGACGCCCCGCCGACGATGCTCAGCCGGTCCAGCCCGGTGTCGGTGGGGTGCAGCGCCGCCAGCTTCGCGCAGACCACCACGAGCACCGGGACGTCGGCGAGGTTGCGCGCGAAGTGATCCGTGTCGGCCGGCGGGTCGATCCCGCGTTCGGCGAGGTAGGGCTCCCAGCGGGCACGGTAGAGCTCGGCGAGCGCGCGGCGGCGCTCCAGGTCGCGGACGACCACGAACCGCACCGGCTGCCGGTTCCCGCCCTGCGGGCCGAACCGCGCCGCGTCGAACGCGGCCAGCAGGACGTCCGCGGGCACCGGGTCCGGCCGGAACCGCCGGCAGGTGCCCGTCGTGCGCATCGCATGCAGCAGGTCCACGGGTCGATCCTGGTCGAAGGAGACGTTGACCCGCTGGAAGCTCTTGAACTGTTCCGCCTGCGCGTACGCCGTGTAGACCCGGCGGTCCGACTCCGTCAGCACGACGTCGTCCACGAACGGGGTGAGCAGGGCGCGCGGGTAGAGCCGGCCGACCCGCACCGCGTTGATCTCCATCGCGAACACGACCACGGCCGCCAGCAGATACAGCCAGGTCACCAGACCGAGCACCAAGGCGAACAGCCCGTACACCTGCGTACGGCCCTGAAGCTGGTACTGGAGCAGGTAGGTACCGGCCGACTGGACGACCTGCCAGCCCAGCGCCGCGATCGCCGCCCCGGGCAGGATCTCCCCGAACGAGACCTCCTTCACCGTGAGCAGCCGGAAGGCCACCAGGATCAGGCCGGTGTTGCCGGCGATACCGAGCAGCACCGCCAGCACCTGCAGGCCCACCCCGAGCCCCGTCCCCAGGTCGCTCGCCCGGGTCGTGATCGCCGACAGCACGGTGGTCAGCACCACACCGAGGCCGAGCAGACCGATCAGGCCGAAGCTGCGCACCCGGGCGAAGAACGGGTTCGGCCGGGAACGGCGCGGAACCGCCCAGACCGTGTCCAGCGCGTTGCCGAGCGCGCGCGCCACCCCGAGGCTGCCCCAGATACTGCCGAGGACACCGATGGCCACCGCCGCCGCGCTCCCCCGCAGCGCCTTCACGTCGCTGCGCAGCTGGTCGCCGATGATCGGGAACTGGCTGAGCGCCGAGCTGACCACCTGCTCCTGCAGGTCCGGCTGGCCGGCCAGCACGAAGCCGAGGCCGGTGGTGAGCAGCAGGAGCAGCGGGAACAGCGAGAGGAAGCCGTAGAAGGCGATCAGTGCGGCCAGGTAGCCGCCCTGGTCCTCGGTGAACTTGTAGACGACCGCGAGCGGGAACGCGACGCTGGGCCTTCGCTGCTGGGCACGATCCAGACGCGTGCCGAGGGCCATCCTGCGCCTCCTCGCCCCGCCGCGCCGCGACCGCGCCGAGGACGCCCGGGAAAGTTATCGACTGTCGACCGCGATAGTAGGGATGGTCTGCATCCGGACTCCCCGCAGGCCGCCAGATCTACACCGGGGACTGGCCGTCCGGGGCGGCGGCGGACTCGCCCGCACGCGGCCGCGGCGGGCCGGCGGCGGTGGCCGGCACCGGGCGGACCCCGTTGAGCCTGGCGAGGTAGGCGTTGTAGGCGTCGAGCTGCTCGTCCACGCCGACCGCGTCGATCCGCCGCTCCCGGTTGCGCGCGCGGCGCTCGTCGGTGCGCGCCNACTGGACGGCCAGCACGAGCATGACGATCAGGGTCGGGACCTCGCCGAACGACCAGGCGATGCCGCCGGCGGTGCCCTGGTCGCCCAGCGGGCTGGCGCCCCAGGGCCGGACGAGCGTGTCGTACCACCCGCTGCCGAGCACGGACGTCGTGCTCATCATGGTGAGCCCGAGGAAGGCGTGGAACGGAACCACGGCGACCAGCATCAGCACCCGCCCCGGGTGCGGCGGGCGCCGGGGCAGCGGATCGACCCCGATGAGCACCTCGAAGAAGTAGAAGCCCGTCATCAGGAAATGGGCGTTCATGAACAGGTGCCCGAGGTGGTCGTTCATCAGCTGGCCCAGCAGCGGGCTGAGGTAGATGACGTAGAGGCTGCCGGCGAAGTTCGCGGTGACGAACAGCGGGTGGGTCAGCACCCGCGCCGGCCACGAGTGCAGGGCCGCCACCAGCCATTCGCGGGGGCCGCCGCGGTAGGGCTCGGCGGCGGGCCGCAGCGCCCGCAGCGCGAGGGTGATCGGCGCGCCGAGCACCAGCGGGATCGGCGCCAGCATGGTGAGGATCATGTGCTGGCTCATGTGCACGCTGAGCAGCACCGGGCCGTAGCGCCCGAGGCCGCCGGAGGTGACGGTGAGGACGACGGCGAGCCCGCCGAGGAAGCAGATCGTGCGGCCGAGGGCCCACCGGTCCCCGCGGCGCGCCAGCCGGATCACGCCGGCCAGGTAGAGCCCGGCGGCGAGTGTGCACAGACCGATGAACACCCAGTCGGGACGCCAGTCCGCCAGCAGCCGCCAGGGGGTGACCGGCGGTGGCATCGGGTAGCCGAGCATGGCCTCGGTGGCATCCCCGGGCACCGCCGCGTCGTCCACCGGTGTGGGGGTCCGGGACAGCGCCGTGGCCAGGCCGAAGGTCGCCGCCAGCACAAAGATCTCGACCATCGCGAGCCGGAAGAACGTCTGGCGCCGCGCCCCGGAGGAGGCGGCGTTCCGGCCCGCGGACTCGTCCAGCGGACCGGCGGGCCTGTCGTCCGGCGAACCGGCGGGCTTCTCCGGTGAACCGGCGATCACCCGGCGGCGCAGCACGCCGCCCAGCGCGACCGCGACGAGCAGGCCAGCGGACTTGCCGAGGACCATCAGGCCGTAACGCTCGCCGACCAGCGGGCCGAACCCGCCGAGCCGGATCGCGGCACTGGCGATGCCGCCCAGCGCGGTCGCCGCGGCGGCGATCGCGGCCACCCGGGAGTAGCGGCGCAGCGCGGCGAAGAAGGCGGAGTCGGTGCCGCCGCGCAGGGTCAGCAGCGCCAGCAGGCCACCCATCCAGACCACGGCCGCCAGCACATGC
Source organism: Frankia sp. EI5c (assembly GCF_001636565.1). Classification (GTDB taxonomy): domain Bacteria; phylum Actinomycetota; class Actinomycetes; order Frankiales; family Frankiaceae; genus Parafrankia. Next base: position 46,981 of record NZ_LRTK01000032.1, on the reverse strand, counting down.
AGGCCGAGCGCGACGACGGCCAGGCTGTGCTGCGACGAGCCGGCGGCATGGCCGGTGAACACGGGCGGGAGCAGCGCCACGCCGGCCAGGGCCAGCAGCCAGCCGGCGGCCACCGTCGACATCAGCGTCGGGCCGACCAGGGCGACGACCAGCGCGCACCCGGCCACGCCGACCAGCGCCTTGCCCTGCCCGGTCGCGCTGACGAACGAGCGCAGCGCCGCCGGGTCGAGCACCTCGCCAGCCGGGCGGGCGGTGATGTCGGAGGCGGTGAACACCAGCTCGGCGACGGTCGCCACCAGCCACACCCCGGCCGCCGCGGCGGCCGCGCGGCCACGACGGCGCGCCGCCGCACCGAGCCGGCCGTTCTTGGTCGGGATCAGGACGGCGGCGGCCAGCAGCCAGCCGATCGTCCCCATCGAGGCCACCTCACCGACGACCCGGGCGATCGGCAGCCCCCAGTGGGTCAGCGAGCCGGCGTCGGGAAGGCCGGGCAGGCTCGCCGCCGCCGGGATCAGGGTGACGGTCACCAGCAGCGCGATCAGCAGCAGCGCCGCACCCAGGGCGACCACGGGGGCGGTCACCGTCCTACCGCCGGTTCCGTCGCCGGTACAGCAGCACCGCGCCACCGAGGGCGACCAGCGCCGCGACGAGGACGCCGATGATCCACCAGTTCTCGCCCTCCTCCGGGGGTGCCGGTTCGAAGACCGGCGGCGTCGTGGCCGCGGCGGTGCCGGCTCCGCCCTCCGGGCTCGCCACCTGGCCGGCCGGTGACCCCGGCGCGGCGGCCGACGACGCCGCGGTGGGTTGCTGGGCCGCGGCGCCGCTCCCGGCGACCGTGAAGGAGAACTGGCCGGTGATCGGATGGCCGTCGGCCGAGACCACGCGCCACGTTACGTGGTACTCACCGGTTTCGGCACCCTGTAGTGGCACTGACAGGGTTGTCTCGATGACCTGCGGCGACCCGGTCGTGAGCTGGCGCCCGCCGCTGTCGGTCACCGCGACGGTCGCGTAGTCCGTCCAGACCGGTTCGTTGAAGACGAGGGAGATCCGGTCCGGCGGAGCCGTCAGAGCGGTCCCGTCGCCCGGTTCCGTGCGCAGCAGTCCCGAGTGGGCCGAGGCGGCGCTGGGGGTGAGAAGCATGGCGGCGCAGAACAGCAGCGTCATCGCTGCGAGTGCCCTGGGCCCGGCGCGCCGCACCGGGGCGGACGATCCTCGTTGCACCGGGCCGAGTCTACGTTCTACCACTGGTAGAAGAAGGTGGGGGCGCGCCCGCGGAACGCGCCTCGGTGTCCGCGACGCCGGTCGCGGCGGTCGCGGCGGTCGCGGCGCCGGCGCTGGTGGTGGTGACAACCGCGGTCAGCAGTCGCTCCAGCCGCCCCCGCGGCAGCTCCATCAGGGCCAGTTCCAGGATGTCCTGCTCGGCCGCGCCGACCAGGGCGCGGACAGCGGCCCGCGCCTCGTTCTTCGACACCGCGCGGCCGCCCCGGGCCGCCGCGCGGATGACCCCTTCCCGCAGTACGTTGCCGATCCGGCCGTGGGCGCGTTCCAGCAGCCAGCGCGCGACGGGATCCACGCCCCCCTCGCCGGCCAGCTCCGCCTGGACGACCGTGCACCGGGCACCGCCCGCCGACGCCGACGCCGACGCGAACGTGAGGCGGTACTTCGGCGCGAGCAGCTCCGCGAGCCGGGCCCGACCGCCCGGAGAGGCGGTGTCGGGATGATCGGCCGGCACCACGAGCCGGAGCCGCGTGGCCGTGACCGCGAGCAGGCCGCGCAGCAGCAGCGGCCCCGGGTCGGCCGTCAGGTCGACCACGATGTCCGCGCCGGCGCCCACGTCCCGCAGATAGTCCGAGCCGGTGAACAGCGCCCGCAGCCCCAGCCGACGCACCTGCGGCGAGCCGGCCGGCGCGGCCTCCCCGATCACGGTGGTCACCGCCGGACCGCCCGCCGCGGCGAGCAGGCCGCCCAGGTCGCTCTCGGTGCCGCTTTCGACGGACTGGCGGCCGTGGGTGTAGATGCGGGTACCGAAGCCCTCCGCCACCCGGTCGAGAACCTTCCAGGTCCGACTGGTGGGCGCGCACACGTACAGATCGCTCGCGCTGCCCACCGCCTGCGCCCCGACATACCGGTTGAAGGCCGGGAGAATTGTCTCGAAAACCACACCGAGCTGCTGCGCCGACTGCTGGACCTGAAATCCCAGCATCGGATGCAGGCGACTGTGGCCGTAGGCGAGCACCACCACACCGTTCTTTCGGTCACGCAGGCCCGCGAGTCCACGTCCCAGAAAAAGACCGACACCGTCCGGTGTATACGGAGGATCTGTGACGGCGAGATCCGCCCATTCCCGCGCCGCNGACGGCAGCCCAAACCGGAGATCTCCGAACAGGGTGCTGATCGCCAGGCCCTCGCGGCGCGCGGTCGCGTCGATGTACGCCAGCGTCCGCTCATCCAGATCAACGACGGTGATCTCGGTGCGCGGGCAGGAGCGGGCCAGCGCGACGGAGGTCAGGTCATGATCACCGACGAACAGCACCCGCCTGCCGGCCAGGTCGTAGGTCGAGCGGAGCCAGCTCACCCGGCGGGCCAGGGTCTGCGCGGTCGCGGCGACATGATCGAGGTCGCGGCGGGGGGCCGGCGCTCCCGCGATCAGCGCGGCCAGAGCCTCGACCGGCGAGCCGGCATCACCGGCCTCGCCGGCGGCCCCGGGGTCGCCGGCGGCCCCGTGCTCGCCACCTGCCGGGCCGACCTCGGCCAGCGCGAAGGAATCGCGGTACAGGGCAGCCAGAGCGGGCCGGACGCTCAGCCCTTCGGAATTTTCGGCGAGGTCCTCACCAAGACTACGCAGAAGGTCCTCTACCACCCTTCTCGGTGTCGCCGTCGACACGATGAGGGCCTCGATCGGCTGGCTGCCGCGAGTCAACAGCGAGAGGATTTCGCGTAGTGGTCTGGAACGCACGCCAAAGCTGCCCACAAAGGCGGCGACGGCATCCACCGAGGATTTTTCGCCGGTCATGCGGACATTCATATCATCGGACGGAGCAGCTGTGGTCAGGTCGGTCCTGGACGCGTTGGAAACACCGGCTCCCGCCAGCCGCGGCGCGGCGCCACCCAGAGTCGTCGTGGTCGGCGGCGGCTTCGCCGGGCTGCGGCTGCTGCGCCGGCTGGAGGCGCTGCTTCCCGCCGACCGGGCCGAGCTGCTGGTGATCTCACCCGTGGACCATCTGCTGTACACGTCGCTCATCCCGCAGGTCTGCGCCAGCACAGTCGAGCCCCGACACCTGGCGGTGGCGCTGCTCGCCGTCCTGAAACGGACGGAACTCTTCCTGGGGGACGTTGTCTCGGCCGACTTCCAGGCACGGACGGTGACGGTTCGATCGGCGGACGGCTCCACCCGGCCCGTCCACTGGGACAGGCTGGTTCTCGCACCCGGTTCGGTGACCGCCACCCCGGATGTGCCCGGGCTCGCCGAGCACGCACTGGGCCTGAAGACCCTGGACGAGGCGGTCGCGCTGCGTGATCACGTCCTGTCGCGGCTCGAGCTCGCCGAAGCCACCAAGGACCGCCGGCACCGCGCGGCGCTGTGCACGTTCGTCGTGGTCGGGGGTGGCTATACCGGCACCGAGCTGGCCGCGCAGATGGCCGCGTTCACCCGGCGGGCCGCGGCCACCTACCCGAGCCTGCGGCCGGCGGACGTCCGCTGGCTGCTGGTGGACCATGCGCCCCGCCTGCTGCACGATCTCGCCCCGGCGCTCGGGAAGCGGGCCGCCCGGGTCCTCGCCCGGCGCGGGATCGAGGTCCGCCTCGGCACGTCGGCCGTGGAGATCGGCGCCGACTCGATCACACTCGCCACCGGCGGGCCGAACGTCCGCAGACACGCCCGGCTACCGACCCACACCGTCGTCTGGTGCGCCGGGGTGCGCCCCAGCCCCCTCGCCGCGGCTCTCGAACTGCCCACGAACCACGGCCGGATCGTGACGGACGAGTTCTTCCGGGTTCCCGCCGTCGACGGCGTCTTCGCGCTCGGTGATGTCGCCGCCGTCCCGGACAGCACCCGCGGCGGGGCGCCCACCGGGCAGACCGCCCAGCACGCCGTCCGCCAGGGCGCGGCGGCGGCCCGCAACGTCGCGGCCTCCCTCGGCGTCCGCAAGCCGCGCCCGTACCGGCATCACGACCTGGGCTTCGTCGTCGATCTCGGTGGACGGGACGCCGTGGCGAACCCCTTCGGCCTCACGCTGAGCGGGCTGCCCGCGGCCGTGCTGACCCGTGGCTACCACCTCACGACCCTGCCGGCGACCGCCAACCGGCTTCGGGTGGCCACCGACTGGCTGCTCAACAGCGTGCTCGGCCAGGAGATCACCCACTACGCCACCCCCGACCCGCGGGAGGAGACGATCGCCGCCGCCGAACGCACCGGCATCTACCAGCACACCAGCTGACGGCAGAGATCGCTCCGGGCGGCGCCGCAGTGTGACGGAGCGACGCTAGGCTGACCCCATCATGGCGGGGGAAAACNGGACGAGGCCAGCCAGCCTCCACACAGCATGATCATCGATCGGGATCGGGTGGCAGCCATCCTGCCCGAGTACTCACTCGGCGCCGAACTCGGCTCAGGAGCGTTCGGCCTCGTGCTGGCCGGAGAGCACCGGCAGCTGGGCCACCGCGTCGCGATCAAGGTGATGAAGAGCGCGGAGCCGGACGGGCTCACCGGCGACTTCCTCACCGAAGGCGCCACCCTGGCGAGCCTCGACCACCCGCATGTGGTGCGCGCGTTCGACTACCGCGAGGCCGACGGGCTGTGCCTGATCGTCATGGAACTCCTCGCCGGTGGCACCCTCACCCGCCGGCGACGCGGCATGACTCCCCAGCAGGGCTGCGCCGTAGGACTCGCGGTCGCAGCCGCGCTCGACCACGCCCACAACCGCAAAGTGCTGCACCGAGACATCAAGGCCGACAACATCCTGTTCGCCGGCAACGGCACCGTGAAAGTCACCGACTTCGGCATCGCGAAGATGTTCGAGGGCTCCGCCGCCACCGCCAGCGGCATCGCCGGCACCCCGCTGTACATGGCGCCCGAACAGATCGAAGGCGGGCGCCTCAGCTCCGCCACCGACCTGTACGCGCTGGCCATCGCCCTCTACCAGGTCTTCGCGGGCGCTCCGCCGTTCGACCCGAAGCAGCCCCTCCACGCCTTGTTGCGCCAGCACCTCACCAGCCCGCCGCCACCCCTGGCAATGGTTCCCCCCGGCCTCGCCCAGGTCATCCTGCGCGCACTCGCCAAGGACCCCGCCGACCGCCAGGCCGACGCCCACACCTTCGCCACCGAGCTCGCCACCGCCGCCACCGCCGCCTACGGACCCGGCTGGGCCGACTCCGATCACACCGGACAACTCCTCCACCTCACCGACCCCATCCGCCGTGCGCTTCAACCACCGTCCCCACCGGCAACACCAGTCACCGGCAAGAACAACCCGAAGATCAACCCGCCGGTCGTACCCATCAGCCCGCCGGCCGTAACCCATGTGCCGCCGACGCCCTCACACCCGCCCTCATACCGCCGCGCGCGCATCATCGCCGGCGCCGCCACCCTGGCCTTCCTGCTCCTAGCCGTCCTCCTGCTGATCACCCTCCCCAACCAGCCCGACGACCGACTCGACTCCCCCCCGCCCCTCAGCACCGCCCAGGCACTCGGGCAGCCCCTCCGCAATGAGGCCTACCCGGTGAACTCGGTGGCGTACTCCCCCGACGGCCACACCCTCGCCACCGGCTCCGCTCACCACAGGTTGCGTCTGTGGGATGTCCGCGACCCCACACACCCCACCCTCCTCGGCCAATCCCCCACCGGCCACGCCAACTGGGTGAACTCGGTGGCGTACTCCCCCGACGGCCACACCCTCGCCACCGGCTCCGACGACCGCACCGTGCTCCTGTGGGATGTCCGCGACCCCACACACCCCACCCCCCTCGGCCAACCCCTCACCAGCCAGACCGGCGCAGTGCTCTCGGTGGCGTTCTCTCCCGACGGGAGCCTTCTCGCCACCGGCTCCGCCGACAACACGGTGCGTCTGTGGGACCTCGACGACCCCACACACCCCACCCTTCTCGACAAACCCCTCACCGGCCATCTCGACAAGGTGCTCTCGGTGGCGTTCTCTCCCGACGGCAACCTTCTCGCCACCGGCTCCGCCGACAACACAGCGCGCCTGTGGAGCGTGCACAACCCCGCAAATCCCACCCCCTACAGCGAACCCCTCACCGGCCACGTCAGCCCGGTACGCTCGGTCGCGTTCTCTCCCGACGGCCGCACCCTCGCCACCGGCTCCGACGACCGCACAGTGCTCCTGTGGAATATCGACGACCTCGGTTTCTCCACACCCGTTGCCCACTCCCTCACCGGCCACCTCGCCCTGGTGCTCTCGGTGGCGTTCTCCCCCGACGGCCGCACCCTCGCCACCGGCTCCGGNGACAACACGGTGCGCCTGTGGGAGCTGCAATAGATCGAGCGGGCGCCCTGAATTACTCGCCGGCGACTACGGCATTCCCGACACGATCCGCCGTACTAACCGCGGAAGAGAGTGACAGTGCGGCCGCCGTTCCTTCCGGCCAGCGCATCGATCTCGTCGAAGAACAGCACCAGCGGTCGCTGGCAGGCCCGCGCCCAGGCCGTCAACGCGGCGGCGAGAAGAGCGCGTCGTGTTGAACCAGCGGGTCACCGCTTGCCTCCTCCGCGGCCGCGGACACGGACACGGACCGATCACCGCTGCTGTACTGGCCGCGATTCCGCCTGCCGTCGGATCGGAGTGTTCCGAGGATCGAGGAGATGCCCAGGTGACGAGCGGGCGGCCACCGCAGCGGCGGCGCCGGGTGGCACGGGGCGGTAGTCTCCGCGGACTGTGGAGCACTGGGAGCTGACCGCCCGCGAGCGCATCCGCGACTCGCTGGCCCGCTACACCTGGTCCGGAGACGCGTTCCGGCTGGACGAGCTCGCGCTTGCCTTTCACCCCGACGGCGAGTTGGAGCTGCGCGGCCGCGAGCCGCTGCGCGGCCGCGCGGCCATCGTCCGCTACCTCGGCGGCGGCGCGGCGGGTGGCGCATCCGGTGCGGCTGCCGCGGCCGGTGCCGGGCTGCCCAGGGTGTCGGCCGTGCCGGGGGTGCGCCGGATCGTTCGGCACAACGTCGCCAACATCCGGTTCACCGAGGTGACGCCCACCTCCGCGCGGGTGGCGAGCTACTTCACCGTCTTCACCGAGATCGGGCTGGACCACTATGGCCGCTACCGCGACACGTTCGTCCCGGCCGGTGACGAGTGGCTGATCAAGCACCGGTTCGTCTCCACGGACTGGGGCGCGCCGAACTCGACCATGGCTCCGCCGTCCGCGCTCAGGTGACGGGTCTGGATGTGGCCGCCGCGTCCAGAGCCCGGCGGGTGAACAGCCAGACGATCTCCAGCACGACCGCAGCGGCGGCGGCGATCCCCGCGGCCGTCCACGGCCCGGTGGTGCCCACCAGCGACAACTGGAAGAACTCCTGGCCCGCCGGCACGACGAGCACCAGCGTGAAGGCGAGCGCCATCGCGGCGACCAGCAGGATTCGCCACCAGGTGTAGGGCCGGGCCACGATCGCCAGCGCCCAGAGCGCGATGAGGAACAGCGTCAGGGTCGCCATGGACGTCTCGGCGTCGAGGTCGTCGTAGATCGAGCGGGCGGCGAAGTACGACGCGAGCGTGGCGGCCGCGGCGACGATGCCGGCGGGTAGCGCGAACCGCAGCACCCGGCCGACGAAATCCGGGCGGGCCCGCTCGGCGTTCGGCGCCAGGGCGAGGAAGAACGAGGGGANGCCGATCGTGAGCGAGCCGATCAGCGTCAGGTGCCGCGGCAGGAACGGGTAGGGCACCTGGGTGATCACCACGACGATGGCGAGCAGGACCGAGTAGACCGTCTTGGTCAGGAAGAGGTTCGCGACCCGCTCGATGTTGCCGATCACCCGCCGCCCCTCCGCCACCACCGACGGGAGGGTGGCGAAGCTGTTGTTCAGCAGGACGATCTGCGCGACCGCCCGGGTAGCCTGGCTGCCGGAGCCCATGGCGACGCCGATGTCGGCGTCCTTGAGGGCCAGCACGTCGTTGACCCCGTCGCCGGTCATCGCCACGCCGTGCCCCCGGGACTGCAGGGCCGCGACCATCTCCCGCTTCTGCCGCGGGGNGACCCGTCCGAAGATCGAATGGCTTTCCAGCACGTCGGCCAGGGCTTCGGGGTCGTCGGGGAGCGTGCGGGCGTCCACCGGGTCGTCGGCGCCGGGCAGGCCGAGCGTGCGGGCGACGGCGCCGACCGACAGCGCGTTGTCCCCCGAGATGACCTTCGCGGCGACGCCCTGCTCGGCGAAGTAGCGCAGGGTCTCCGGCGCCTCCGGGCGCAGCCGCNGGGCGATGACGACCAGCGCGACGGGCGTGATGTGCGCGGGCACGCCGGCGGGGTCGGCAACGGCGTCGTCGAGCCCGGCGCCGAAGCGGGCCAGCAGCAGCACGCGCAGGCCACGCGCCCCGAAGCGGTCCGCCTCGGCCAGCACCGGGTGGCCGGGGGCGAGCAGCACGTCGGGCGCGCCGAGGAGCCAGGTGGACGGCTCACCGGCCGGATCGACGAGCTCGGCACCGCTCCACTTCCGCGCCGAGGAGAACGGCATATCCGCCTGGACGGACCAGCCCGGCCGCGCGGGGTAGGCGTCGATGATGGCCTGCATGCTCGGGTTGGGCCGCTTGTCCGCGACGCCGAGGGCACCCAGCACGGCCTCGGCGAGCCCTCGGCGCTCATCGAGACCCCCGTCCGCATCCCCACCCGCGGGCTCGGGGTCGGACTCGGTGGCACCGGCCTCACCGGCCTCGGAGGCGACGTCCCCGGAGGCGACGTCCCCGGAGCCGACGTCCCCGGAGCCGACGTCCGCCGTGGCGAGGTCCTCGGCACCGACGAGGCGCAGTTCGGCGACGTCCATCGCGGCCTCGGTGAGCGTGCCGGTCTTGTCCAGGCAGACGACGTCCACGCGGGCCAGCCCCTCGATCGCCGGCAGTTCCTGGACGAGGCACTGGCGGCGCCCCAGCCGCACCACTCCGACCGCGAACGCGACGGAGGTGAGCAGGACGAGCCCTTCCGGCACCATCGGGACGAGCCCGGCGACCATCCGCCGCACGCCCTCGGCCAGGTCGTCGTCGTTGACCGCGATCTGGCTGATGATCAACGCGATCCCGGTCGGGATGATCATCCAGGTGACCACCCGCAGGATCGTGTTGATGCCGTTGCGCAGCTGCGAGTGCACCAGTGTGAAGCGGCTCGCCTCCTCGGCGAGCTGGGCGGCGTAGGCCGCCCGCCCGACCCTGGTCGCGCGGAACGCGCCCGCCCCGGCGACGACGAAACTGCCGGACATCACCAGATCGCCGGGCCGCTTGTGCACCGGATCCGCCTCGCCGGTGAGCAGCGACTCATCGACCTCCAGGTTGTCGGCCTCCAGCAGCAGGCCGTCCACCGCGATCTTGTCGCCGGTGCCGAGCTCGATCACGTCGTCGAGGACGATCTCGGCCGCCGCGAGCTCGGCGGCGACGCCGTCCCGGCGGACGACCGGCCGCGCCTCCCCGACGACCGCGAGCCGGTCGAGGGTCCGCTTCGCCCGGATCTCCTGGATGACACCGATCAGCGTGTTCGCGATGATCACGCCGCCGAACAGCGCGTCCTGCAGCGGACCGACGATCACGATGAGCACGAACAGCACACCGATGATCGCGTTGATCCGGGTGAGGACGTTCGCCCGGACGATCTCGCCGACGGACCGGCTGGACCGGACCGGAACGTCGTTGACCCGGCCGTCCGCGACCCGCTCCGCGACCTCGGCCGCGTTCAGCCCGCTCGCGCTGCCTCCNGCACCGAGCCCCGGCACGGCCTCGTCTTCCGGCTGGGCGGAGTCCGGAGCCGCGGATGTCGTGGCCACTGGCCGGTCCATCGGTCACCCCTGTTCGGTCGGTGCTCGGCTTGCGCGTCTGCCCGGCGCCCACCGTATTTGACGCCCCGCCGCGGCAGCACACCCCGACCGTCGGGCCGTCAGGAGGGTACGGCCGGGGTCCGCCCAGACAGCACCAGGGCGAGCAGCAGCAGCCCGAGGCCGACGCGGTAGACGACGAACGGCGCGAACCCGTGGTCGGACACGTACCGCAGGAACCAGGCGATGGCCGCGTACCCGACGACGAACGCGGTGACACTCGCGCCGGCCAGCGGCCCCCACGCGACGGTGGACGCCGGATCCCGCGCCTCCCGGTAGAGACGGTCCAGGCCGAACGCCCCCGACACGGCGACCGCCGGCACCGCGAGCAGGAAGGAGAACCGGGACGCGGCCTGGCGCGAGTAGCGCAGCGTGAGCCCGCCGCCGATGGTCGCCCCGGACCTGGAGACGCCGGGGATCAGCGCGGTGGCCTGCATCANCCCGATCAGCAGCCCGTCCCGGGCCGACAGCTCCGCCAGTGACCTGCGGCCACCGGGCCGGCCGTTCGCCCGTCGGTCCGCCGCGCCGAGGAGCAGGCCCACACCGGCCAGCGCACCGGCCATCAGGCGCAGATCGCGCAGACGTCCCTTGATGACGTCCTCGAACAGGTATCCGGCGACCCCGATCGGCACCGTGCCGAAGGCGATCAGCCAGGCCGTCCGAGCGTCCGCGGCGGCCTGGGCGGCGTCAGGAGCGGCGCCGGGGCGGGCGGCGCGCGCGGGCAGCGACCGCAACCAGGCGGAACCCAGGCGGGCGAGGTCCGCGCGCAGGTAGACGATCACCGCGGCGGCCGTGCCGAGCTGGGTCACGGCGGTGAAGGCCGCACCCGGGTCATCCCAGCCCGCGAGCGCGGCGACGACCCGCAGGTGTGCGCTGGAGGAGACCGGCAGAAACTCGGTGAGGCCCTGGACCAGACCGAGAACCGTGCCTTCGGTCCAGTTCACCGCGACGTCCCGTCCACGGGCACGACGCTATCGCCGGCGTCGGGGGCCGGTGGCGCGGGGTCCCGTCGCCCCCGGCGTCGGCGGGCGGGAGCCCGGCGTGACCGGCCTCGGCTCAGGGCGCCACGGCGGAGCGGACACGGTGAACCACAAAGCTCCCCGCCGCGCCGACGGCCGCGATCGGCCATTCCAGCACCTCGACCGCCGCGGCGGTCCCGAGGCCGAGGTAGTAGGCCGTCCTCCGCACCGACGGGAGCACGACCGGGCCGATGCGCAGGCCGTCATCCGCCGGCGGCTTCGCCACCTCGAGCCGCGTCTGAACGAACGGCAGGCGCAGCACGACACGCTTCTCCGGACGGGACGACGCAGCCCGCGCCGCGGTGGCCCGGCCAGCTTCCGGGCGTGTGGTACTCGTCCGCGTGGCCGACGCGCGGCCAGCCGGCTTACGGGCGGCCGGCGTGCGGGCGGCCGAGGTCCGGGGAGTCTGCGTGCGCGCGGTCGAGGTGCGCGCGGTCGACGCCCGGGATGCGGGCGGGCGGGAAGCGGCGGTACCCGAGGTCGCCCGGGGTCGTGAGGCCGCCCCGGCTCGGGGAGCCGTCTCAGGGGAGGCCCCGCGCCTCCCGCCGGCCTCGTTCGCGCTCGTCTCCGTCGCGGCGGCCTCGCTCGCGGTGCCCGTCTTCGCGGTCGCCGTCTTCCCGGCGGTCGGCTTCGCGGTGCTCTTCTTCGTGGCGGTCCGTGCCTCGCCGCGGGCGGGCTTTACGGCCGCGGCGGCGTCACGTGCCGTCGTCGCGCGAACTTCCGCACCCGCGCCGCGGGCAGTGGACGTCCCCGCCCTGGTCGACGCCTTGGCGGTGGATGCCTTCGCCGTCGGGGCCTTCTTGGCACTCTTCGCCGGCTTCTTCGCGGCCGACGCCGGGCTCGGGCTCGCGGCAGCACCGCCGCTCTTCGACCCGCCCGTCGCCGAGGAGCCGCCCGCCGGCCCCGAACCCGGCCGCGACGCCGCCTGCGCCGGTGCGATCTCGGTGGGCGTGGTCGGGGCCTCGCCGGGGGTCCTCGTTCCCAGCGGCGCCACCGGCCCCGCACCGGCTCCGCCCTCCGGTCGGGGCGAGCTCTCCGGTCGGGGCGAGACCTCGGGTCGGGGCGAGACCTCCGGGCGCGCGGAGCCGGAGTCCGGCTTCGGCGCCGGGCCTGGGATGACCGGAGGCACTGCCGCGGGCGGGGTGAAGGTCGGCATCGCCCCGCCCCGGCCCGCCAGGCCGCCGACAGCGCCGGAGCCGTTCCTGGACGTGTTGGTCTCCGATGAACTGGTCGCCATGGGGCCCGTTCCCTCCGTCGCATGCCCTGAAGCAGCGAACCCAAGTTAGATCATTGTTACTGAGCGTACAACACTAACGACGGAGGGTTGAGGCGGTGACACTCGACCGCGAGCCTGCCCCGGGACTGCGGCCCGAGCCGGCCCGACGGCGCCGTCTCGACCGACACGAGGGCGGGGCGCGGGGTCATCTCGACCGGCGCGAGGACGAGGCGAGGACGAGCGCGAAGACGAGCGCCCCGCCGAGGCGGGGAAGATCCGGCGGCAGCGAGGCGCCACTCGGCCGGCCGCACCTGCCGGTCCGTCACCTTCCCGCCACCGGGCGAATGAGAGCCACCGCAGGGCAGCCACCGGGCGAAGGAACGGCCACCTCGACCGGTTCCGGGCGACAATCCGAGAAAACGTTCGCCGCTATCCTCGTTAATGCCGGCCAGGGGGCGACTCGCGCCGCCCCGGGTAATCCAACCGGAGCGTTCGGTTACCTTCAGAATACCCTGGCCGCCGCAACGAAACGTAGCCGATTGAGCACGGCATACCCGGCCCGATAAAGCGGGGAGAAAATGTGGTCGGGTTCACGCAGGTCCTTCTCGGCCGCCTCGGCGTAACGACGCCCTCCATAGGTGAGCGCACGGAAGGCGATGCGCTCGTCACCGGGCACCAGGGCACGCTCGCCGTCAGGCTCGAAGCTGGTCAGCCGCTCCTCGACCACCGCCAGAAAGTGCCTCGTAGCAGTGACCACCGAGCTGTGCGCACCGCCGCCGACCACACCGCCCCCCGCGCTCGCGTAGAGGCTCGTGGTGCCGTCGGCCAATGAGACGACCGTGACAGTGCCCTCGGCCGACCCGATTTCCATCAGCGCGCCCCACACTATCGTGCCTGCGGTGTGCCGCAGCATTCCCTCAACCGCGGGATCAAGCGCGAGAACCCCCTCACGAAGCCGGTGGAACAATACCGCACCGCTGTCGGAACGACGAAGCCCACTCGTGGCGATCATCATCCGAATCGTAGTGGCAATGCCCGCATCCGTCCCGGCAACCAGGGATGTTCAAACAAAAAAACCAGTGCTGACTACACTTTCGGTGGTCCCGGTTGGCGGCCTCCGGATAATCTTCGGGCCAGATCACCGGCAACAGCGGTACCGCCTGGCGCCCGGGGCCCGGACGGGCCGCTGTCCGGGCCGGTACGGCCCCGGCACCGACCGCACCGGCAGGCACCCCGGGAGATTTGACCGCGCCGGGGAGCGAATCAGTCACCTAGTGCACACTGTCCCCCGTGAGTGTTCCTCGCGGAACACCCCGGCGAGGCGGACGGGGTGAACCCGGCAAGGCCCGCGGCCGTCGCCCCCGGCTCAGCCGCCCGGCGACACCGATGCGCCTGCTGGTCTGCGCTGTCGTGGGTGTCTCGCTCTGCGTCGCGGCAGGCATCAGCACTGTCGCGGTGGCGGAGCGGCGGGCAGGCGCGGTCGCCGCGATCAGCGGACCGGCGATGAACCGCACCGAGGCGTCCTGGGACATCCACCGGCACCTCGCGCGGGCGGCGGCGGCGGAGGCTGCGACGTTCATCGGGCCGGCGGCCGGGCAGGAGGACGGCGAGGCGGAGCCGCTCGCGGCCCGGACCGCGGGCGGCGAGGACGAGGAGAGCACCGAGATCTACCGCGAGTTCGCGTCCGCGATACTCGCCGCGACCGCGGCCGAGATGCGCGCCGGGGCGAATGTGAATACCGGCGCGGACCCCTCGTGCCCGCCGCCGGACAGCCGCACCGGTACCGGCGCTGGCACCGGTGTCACCACCGGCACCGACGGCCCAGCCCCTGACGGCAGGGCTCCGGGGACGACCTCACCGGCCCAGGCGGCCGCGGCGCTGGCGACGCTGGTCTGCCTCACACCCACCTACACCGAGTACATCGGCGAAGCCCGCGCCCACAACCGGCACGGCGACAGCGTGGGCGCGGCCTACCTGCGCGGGGCGAACGCCCTCATGAACGACCGGATGCTGCCGGCGAGCGCGACCCTCGCCGGTTCACACACCGCCGAGCTGACGCGGCAGTTCCGGCGGGCCACCAACAGGGCGGACGTCGTCGGCCTGGCGCTGGTCGCTGCCGTGGGGTTCGCGGCCCTCGTCGGCACCCAGGTCGCCGCAGCGCGGTGGACCCGCCGACGGTTGAACCCCGCGCTGCTCGCCGCAACGGCGCTGGTGATCGCCGGGACCGCCTGGCCGCAGCTGGCGCTGGCCGCCGAGCGGTCCGCGCTGGCGACCGCCAGTTCCGAGGGTTACGAGGTGCGCGGGCTGCTCGCGCGGGTTCGTAATCTCGCGCTTCGGGCCGAAGGCGACGTGCTGTACTGGCGCTTCGCCCAGAGCGGTGACATCGCCTTCGACAGCGACTACGACCGGACGGTGCGGCAGCTCCGCTGCGCCGCCGGCGGCAGCGACGCCAACGACGCCGACGACGACGGCAGCAGCGGCGGCAGCGGGCCGCAGTCCGGCGACGGCTGCGCGACGATCACCGCGCGTCCACTCGCCTCCGGCCTCATCGACCTGGTCGAGGCCGCCAGCACGGCCGGGACCGCGGCTATCGGTGCCGCGGACGCGCCCGCCGGGGGCCGCCCCCCTGCTGACGCCGGCGGGCTGCCCGCGGCGATGCTTCGCTTCGCGGCGCTGGACAACGCGCTGACGGAGGCGGACGCGGCGGCCGAAGCACGCTTCGACGCCGAGCTGGCCAGCGCCCAGGACGCGCTGGCCGGCGTCGCGGCCGGAGCGGGAGTGCTGTTCGGGCTGGCCGCGATTCTGGTCGCCGCGGGCTTGGAACCGAGAATCCGGGAGTACCGGTGACCGCTTCCCTCCCCCGGCCCCGGCTGTCGGTGCGGCCGGTGAGCGCGGCGCTGGCAATCACGCTTCTGCTGGCCGCCGTGGCGGCGGCCGGGTGCGGCACGGTGGCGGCCGACCTGCCGCCGGCGGCGAACCAGCGCTGGGACGATCTCGCGACCCCGGTACCGGAGGCGGCCGGACCCGCCGGCGGGGTGGCAGACGACCGTCCGATACCGCCGCGCGATCTGGTTCCGCCGACACTGCCGCTGCCTGGCCCGGAGTTGTTCCGGCCCGGTGGGACGCTGGAAAGCATCCACCGGCGTGGTTACCTGCGGGTGGGCGTCTCCCGCGACACCCAGCTTCGCGGGGCGTGGAATCCGGTGACCCGCCGGTTCGAGGGATTCGACGTGGATATCGCCCGCCGGATCAGCACCGCCCTGTTCGGCCGGCCGGATCCAGGGACCGCCGACGAGGTGACGCGCTACCTTGCGGTGAGCTACTCCGAACGGGTCCCCGCGATCGTGCAGGGAGCGGTGGACATCGTTGTCAGCACAATGACCTACACTCCGTCGCGGGCGGCGCAGGTTGGCATGTCCGCGGCCTACTTCACCGCGCGCCCGCGCCTGCTCGTCCGGGTCGCTCCGACGGCCGGCGCCGACGGCCGGACCGCACCTACCATCAACTCGTTCGACGACCTCATCGGAAAACGGGTTTGCGCGCCCCGGAAAACAACATCCCTGAACAATCTGCGGAACCTGCGCGAACAGCACGGCGAGTTCGAGATCGTGGGGAGCCTGAACGAACTCTCGGACTGTCTGGTTGCCTTCCAGCAAGGCTCCGTCGATGCGGTGGCCGCCAACGACGCGAGCCTGGNGGGCATGCTGAAGCAGGACGCCACCGCCACCCTGGCCGGTCTCGATATCGGCCCAGCCGAGTACTACAGTGTCGCATTCAGACGCGATGACGCCGGGCTGGCCGGAAAGGACACCGAGCTGGCCGGATTCGTCAACGGCGTGCTGGAGAGCATACGGCGCGACCCGCCGGCCTGGATGGCATTGTGCGAGGAGTGGGAGGTTCCCGAGATGCCGTGCGACGAGTCCATGCCGCCCGAGCCGCAATGGGCACGCTGACGGCCAGGTGGCCGACGCTCTTCCGGCGTTGCCACCCAACGGATTCGGAACGGGCGCCGGCAGGATGAGCGACGACGCCCCGGGCACCCCGGAGGAGATCGCCCGCGAGCTCGCGGCCGCGCGCGCACGGCTGTCCCGGCTGCGGGACCTGGTCGCCGCGGCGGACGCCTCCCTGGACCGGGTGGGTGACGTCCTCCACGGGGCGACGGACCCACTCGTTCTCGCGGATCCGGACGTCCTGGAACAGGACGGTCTCGGCCTGCGGCCGTGGCTCGACGCGCTGTGCACCGCCGCGGCGGACGGCCGGCGCCCGGCGGACATCGCGGGCGGGCTGGCCCGGTGGAAGATCCTCGCCGAACGGACCGAACTGGCCGCGGCGGCGGTGACGGCCGCGAACACCGCGCCGCTACGCCAGCACCGGGAGCTGCGGGGGCGCCTCCAGGCCGCGCACGCCAAGGCGACCCGCCTCGGCCTGACGGAGGAGGAGCACCTCGCCGCGCTGTACGCCCGGGCACGCGGAACGCTGGACCGGGCGCCGACCGATCTGGCCCTGGCGGAGGACCTGACGATGGCTTACGTGCGGGCTCTGGACGACCGCGAGAGCNGGGCGGCGGGCCCGGCTCGCGGGGGTGCGACCCGGTGAGCGAGCTGACCGCCGTCGCGTGCACCGAGCCGGACTGCACCGACGGCTTCATCACCACCAGTGGCTTCTGCCACCGGTGCGGATCCTCCGGGCCACCGACCCGCTCCGAGCTGCCGACCCGCTCCGGGCCGCTGCCGCTGCCGTCCGGGCCACGGGAGGACGCGGCGTCGAAGGACACCGACCCGAGGCGCCTCCCCAAGCTCCACGTGCTCGGTCTCGCGGACCGTCCGGTGCTGAAGCCGAATCCCAGTGTCCCGACCAGCCGTCGGGAGTGCGCCGCGTGCGGCACGAAGGTCGCCCAGCCGACGCCCGGCCGGGAACCCGAGCTGGACGGGTTCTGCCCGCGCTGCGGCCAGCGGTACTCGTTCACGGTGAAGCTCACCGAGGGTGAGCGCATCGGCCACTACACCGTGCACGGCGTGATCGCGCACGGTGGCATGGGATGGGTTTACGCGGCCACGAACGACAACCTCGGCGACGACGGCGACGACAGCGTCCAGGCCTGGGTCGTTCTCAAGGGCCTGCTGGACGCCGCGAACCCCGAGGCGCGCCGGATCGCCGAGGAGGAACGGCGGATCCTGATCGCCGTCAACCACCCGGACATCGTCCGGATCATCGACTACGTCCGGCACCGGGGCGAGGACTACATCGTCATGGAGTACGTCCCCGGTGTTCCGCTGTCCCGGCTGGCGGACCTGCAGTCGCGGGGGCCCGACGGCCGGCCGGAGCCGTTGCGGCCCGCGGACGCGATCCGGTACCTGCTGCGGCTGCTCCCGGCGCTGAGTCACCTGCACCGGCGCGGCCTGGCCTACTGCGATCTCAAACCCGACAACATCATGGTCACCGCGGAGCAGGTGGTCCTGATCGACCTGGGTGGCGCGCGGCGCCTGGACGACCACGTCTCCACCTTCCTGTCGACCCCCGGGTACCGGGCCCCGGAACTGGAGGACGGCGAGTTCCGCCCGCCGGATGTGCCCCGCCACACCGTCCCGACCGTCGCCTCGGATGTCTTCGCCGCCACCCGCACACTGGCCCGCCTCGTCCTCGGCCGGTTCCCGGGCTTTCTGGACACGTACCGCCACCAGCTGCCGCCGCGGGCCGAACACGCACCGCTGCGCGGTTTCGAGTCGCTCGACCATCTCCTGCGCCGCGGCACCGCGCCGGACCCCGCCGACCGGTTCGCGAGCATCAGCGAGCTCGGCGAGGAACTCACCGGCGTCCTCTACGAGATCGTCTCGCGGACCGAGGGCCGGGTGCCCCCGCTGGCCAGCCGCTGGTTCGAGCCCGATCTGCATCCGACCGGCGAGCCCGCCGGCGGCCCGCCGGGTGCCGGCTCTCCCGCTGTCTGGGAGGTACTTCCCGAGCTGCGGGTGGACGCGGACGACCCGCAGGCCCGCATTCTCGCGGCCGCCCCCGGCGAGGACGCGGCCGCGCTGGCCGACCGGCTCGCCGCGGTCGACCAGCCCACCCTGACCACCCGGCTGGCGCTGGCGGGTGCCCAGCTGCGCGCGGGCCGCGCCGAGCAGTCGCGGCTGACGGTGGCGGAGCTGGCGACCGACTTCCCGCGGGAGTGGCGGGTGGTCTGGTACCGCGGCGTCCTCGAACTCGCCCAGCGGCGGCCGGACCGGGCCGCCGACGCGTTCGAGCGGGTGTTCGCGTACATCCCGGGCGAACTGACACCGCGGCTCGCGCTCGCCACCGCTCGCGAGGCGGTCGGTGACCGGGCCCGCGCCGCCGAGCTGTTCGACGCGGTCAGCCAGATCGACCCGGCCATCACCAGCGCGGCGTTCGGGCTGGCCCGCTGCCTGGACGAGCCGGCCGGCAAGATCGACGCCTATCAGCGGGTGCCGCCCTCCGCCTACGCCTTCACCGCCGCCCGAGTAAGGATGATCGAGGTACTCGTCGGGCCTTCACCGCTGGCGGCCTCGCCGCCGCCGGCCGTCCCGCCGCCGGTCACGACGACTGATCTCGAGCGGGCCCAGGCCATCCTCGCCGACCGGCGGCTCGAGCTCGATGAGCGCCGCCGGGTCGAGCTTCGGCTGGCCATTCTCGCCGCGGCGCTGCGCACCACCGAGGCCCAGCGCACCACCGAGGCCCAGCGCACTGCCGGGGCATGGCGCACTGCCCGGGTCCAGCGCGAGGGTGCCGCCCCCGGGCCCGCGGGGCTCACCGTCCTGGGCCGGCCGCTGGCGGAACGCGATCTGCGCCTGGGTCTGGAGGAGACCTACCGAGAGATCGCCCGGCTCACCCGCGACCGGCGGGAACGCATCCGGCTCGTCGACGAGGCAAACCGGGTCCGGCCGAGGACCCTGTGGTGATCCGGAGGCCAGCATGATCAGCTTCTCGGTGCGGGCCGACACCGACAGCCACCTCGCCACCGGCACCGCCGAGACAGACGCGATGATCACGGTGCAGGCCCGCGAGGACGGCACTGCCGGCTCGCGGAGCCCCGACTACGCCGAAGTCATCATCATCGACTGTTCCGGGTCGATGGCGACTCCCCGGTCGAAGCTCGACGCGGCGCGCCAGGCGGCCTGCGCGGCGGTGGACAGCCTGCGGCCGGGAACCCTGTTCGCGGTGATCCGCGGCAGCAGCATCGCCCGCACGGTCTACCCGCCGGAAGGCGGCCTCGTCCGGGCCACCGAGCAGACCCGGGCGGACGCGCGGCGGCTCGTCCAGCAGGTCGAGGCCGGCGGCGGGACGGCCATCGGCCGGTGGCTCCTCGCCGCGCGCGACCTGTTCGCCGAACATCCCGACGCGTTCCGGCACGCGATCCTGCTCACCGACGGGAAGAACGAGCACGAGACCGCGGCCGCCTTCCGC
The DNA here is from genome assembly GCF_001636565.1 of Frankia sp. EI5c. Taxonomy (GTDB): domain Bacteria; phylum Actinomycetota; class Actinomycetes; order Frankiales; family Frankiaceae; genus Parafrankia. The sequence goes on along the minus strand of NZ_LRTK01000032.1, from coordinate 27,310 downwards.
GCCGCGCTGGCCGCCTGTCAGGGGCGCTTCCAGTGCGACAGCCGCGGGGTGGGGCGTGGGTGGGTCGCCGCCGAGCTGACCGCCGTCTCCGACGCGCTGCTCGGCAGCGCCCGCGACGTCGCCGACCCGGCCGACCTCGTCGAGGACTTCCAGCGGATGACGGTCGCGGCGATGGCCCGCGCGCGGCCGGAGATCTCGCTGCGGGTGTGGGTGCCGCGCCACGCCCGGATCAGCCTGTTCAAGCAGGTCACGCCGACCATCAGTGATCTGCTCGACCACGCGCGGCCCGTCGGCGCGCTGGAGAGCGAGTTCCCCACCGGGGCGTGGCGCGCCGAGCGGCGCACCTACCACCTCACCATCTCCGACCTGCGCCCGCGCACGTCGACCGAGCCGTGCCGACTCGCGCGGGTCGCCGTCGTCAGCGGCGACGAGGTGTTAGCCAGCAACGACGTCAAGGCTGTCTGGACGTCGGAGCCCACGCTGTACTCGCGGCGTTCGCGGCAGGCCGAGTACAGCCGGGCGACGATTCTGCTGGAAACGGCCTTCACCCGGGGCACCGAGGCACTGCGCCGTGGCGACAGCGGAAACGCGGCCGATCATCTCAGCCGGGCCCGGGGACTCGCGTACGACCTCGGGGACGACACGAAGATCGAGATGCTGGATCAGCTCCTCCAGCCGGACCCGGTGACCGGCCGGGTGCGGATCCGGCCCGGCATCGACCCGCACGACCTCGAAGTGTTCGATGTGCGCTCCCGCTACACCCGTCCCGCCAGGCCCCGTGAGCCGGCACCTGGAGCCGGAGCCGGGCCCGGAGCCGGGGCTGTCACCCGGCGCCCGAGATCGCGGGCCGGCCTACCGCCCGCCGAACGGCTGGTTCACCGGCCCGGGGCTGTGGCTGCCCGCCGGGCCGACCGCACCCCCCGGCCCCGCGGAGCCGCCGGACGGGACCATCCGCCCAGCGGCCGCCGACATCTCCGACGAACCCACCGTGCCGCGTGATCCGCGCGCGTCCGAGGCCGGCACCGGGGACTGTGCGCCCCCCGCGCCGCTGCCCGTCGCCCGCCGGGCGACGGGCAGCTGGGATCCGGACTCCTGGGACATCACCCGCCTCTCCGCCGCCTGCCCGCACTGCCAGACCAGGCGTGAGCCGGCCGACCAGTTCTGCCTCGGCTGCCGGTACGACTTCGCGAACGCGCGACTTCCGCAACCGGCCATAGTGCGGCCGGTGGAGGGGATGGGGACCATCCCCCGCTATCCGGCGGCCCCGGAATGGGACGCGGTGATCGAGGTCGACGCGCGCTATTTCGGCAGTCTGGCCGGGGACGGCCTGCGGCTGCCCGCGGGACGGGAACCGAAGGTGATCCCGCTGGGCGGGGTGATCGTCCCGATCGGCGCGCGCCGGGACGGTTCACCGCAGGCGATCAACCTGGTCGACGCGCTCCACGATCCGGCTGTCTCCGGCCGGCACGCGCGTCTGGACCGGCAGCCGGACGGGAGCTACGCCATCATCGACCGGCAGTCCCTGAACGGGACCCGGGTGAATGACACCGCCCGGCCGATCCGCCCCGGGCAGGCCGTTCTCCTGCACGACGGCGACCGGGTCTTTCTCGGTGCCTGGACCCGGATCACGTTCCGCCACCGGCCGGGGAAACCGGCGGGTTGATGACTCCGTCCGGCCAGTTCGGCTGGTTGGCGGTCGGCGGTCCGGCATCCCCGCCCAGGACGTCGCCGAGATACTCGGAGTAGAGCTCGCGCCACCGCGGGCCGTTCATCAGATCGAGCAGGAACCGGTTGAGAAAGGCGACGAACTGCCGGTCGGCGCGCATCGCCGTCTCCTTCGCCGCCCCACTCAGCGGGAGCTCGGTGCGGGCGACCGCCATTCCGTAGGGTTCGTCGAGCTTCGCGAGGTCCGCCGGGCTCGCGCCGCGGAAGGCCTCGGCCCCCAGCACCTGGACGGTCACGTCCTCCCGGGCCATTCCGGCGAGAATCGTGTCGTCGGTGGCCACTGCGTCGACCTCGCCGCGTTGCAGGGCGGCCAGGCAGTCGGCGGACCCCACCCTCGTCACCGGCACCGGTCGCGGAGTTCCCGCGGGAAAGCCCGGGAGATTTCTGACCTTGTCGTGGGAGGTGCTGCCCTGCGATGAGCAGACCTTTCGCCCGGAGAGATCGCCGGCCGTCCGGAACCCGGCGTTCTTCGGCACCAGCAGGCGGAAGGCAGCCTCGAAGTAGACCCCGGAGAAGTTGACCTTCTGTTTACGCTGACAGGTCATCGTCATCGTGCCGATGACCACGTCGGCTCCGCCCTCGGCGAGCACCTTCTCGCGGTCGCGGGTGTCGACGGCGCGGATCTCCGCGCGACCGCCGGCACCGAGGATCACCTGAGCCAGCTCGCGGGCGATCGCCACCTCGAAACCCTCGGGCTGCCCGGTATGCCAGTTCATGGACGCGAAGGGCGGCGCCTCGGCGACCACCCCCACCCGCAGCACCTTGCGCCGTTCGATCTCGGTGATCCTGGGCCCGCGCTGGCCCGCTGGCGGAAGGCTGGCGAGCGGCGGCTCGCTGGCACGCGGGTTGCAGTCCGGACCCGTCTCCGACCCACCGGCCGGGCCCGGCCCACCGGCCGGGCCCGGCGCGTCCGACGGCGCGGGCAGCTCCGACGGCGTGGGCAGCGGGGTCACCGGCGCCTCCTGAGCGCGGACCGGACGCCACGGCGGGCTGCCGGTCGTCCCGCAGGAGGCCAGCCCACCGAGTGCGAGCGGCACCGTCATCGTGGCGACCAGGACGAGGCGGACGGATCCGCGGGCGCGGGCCGGCCGGCGGCTCACAGATACTCCCGAATGCGGGCCCCGACACCGAGCACAGCACCGAGCACAGCGATGGACACGAGCACGGTGACGAGGCCGGAGAGAAGCCGGACAGCCGCCGCGGCGCCGCGCAGCTCGTCATCGAAACTGTCGACACCGCGGGCGAGCAGCTCATCCGTACCACCAACGAAATTGTCGAAATCGGATGAGTTCAGCGTTTCCTCGACGGCCCGCTCGAAGACATTGACGGGCGGGGCGTCACCAGACCGGGTTGGCGGCTGATGCAGGGTGGCAACCGCGCCGGCCCGGGTCCGCAGCCAGCCGCCCAGGTCGGCGGCCAGCTCGCCGCCCCGGGCCGCGGACTCCGACGGCAGGGCGGCCAGCGCCGCCGTCAGCAGCCCGTCCCGGCGCCGCGCCTCCGAAGGCGCCCCGGGCCTGCCCTCCGGGGTGTAGCCGAGGGCCGACACGGCACTCGCGAAGCAGTGGTCGGCTTCCTCCCCGTTCCCCAGGGACATCAGGGACAGGAACTCGCACGTCCGGGCCTGGAACGCGAGGGTGCGCGAGGCCGCGAGCAGTGTCATCGGGCGGTAGTCGGCCCGCTGGGTGGCGGCCAGCCTGCTCTGCTGCCCGTTCAACAGCACCAGGCCGGCCGCTCCCACCCCGACCACCAGCACGGTGGCCGCGGCCAGGCCGACGTTGAGAATCCGGCGGGTGCGGCGGAACACGTAGAACTGCGTCCAGAACAGACCGGTCAGCGCGCAGCCGAACGCGCCGAGCAGCAGTTCCTCGGCCGCCCCGCTCGTCGCCCGCCGGTAGTCCTGGTCGACCCGTTCGCCGTAGGCGCTCACCAGCAGATCCGTCTGACCGAGAATGCTCGTGGCCATCAGGGTGGAGGCCAGCGTCTGGTACGAGCCACCGACCGTGTTCCCCGCCCGGGTGTTCGCGGTCGCCTCGGCCACCAGGCCCACGTACTCGGGAATCAGCGTGGCGATCCGGTCCATCGCGCAGTGCGTGGACTGCGGATCGCGCACCGGATCGCACCCGCCGGGGTCGATTTCGCGCAGCGCGAGCAACGCGGTGACGGCGCCGCGCAACGCGGAACTGTACTCGTTCACCGCCCTGCCGGGACCCGCCACCGAGGACGGGTCGTCCGCCTTTCCCGAACGGGTGCCCGCACCGTCGCCGGAATGATCCCCGGCGTAGTGGCTGTCGCCCTTTATCCGGTCGTAGTAAGCCCGGCGACGCGCGGGATCGGTCGAATCCCCGGGTGCCAGCGCGACCCAGGCGAAAACGCCGGCGGCGGCGGTGGCATCCGCCCCCGCAAGCCCGGCCCGCAGGCGTTCGGCCGCGATCAGCGCGGCCGCCGAACGCTCACGGATGTTGTCGGTCGCCACCAGCCGCTGGTCGAGCACCTCGTGGGACACCACACCCGCGAGGGCGAGAACCCCGAGAAGCACGGCCAGGACACCGCCGAAGCGTGAGCCGGCGCCGCCCGCGCGCACCTGCCGAAGAAGCCGGAGAACAGCCGGCGCCGCATTCCCCGCGACGACCGGCGCTGTTCCCACCGGCGCTGTTCCCACCGGCTCCGGAGGATCAGGATCCGACATTTCGACCTCGCCCCGGAGATCTGGCGGAGCCTGCCATAGCCACAGCACCCGAGCGTACGCAGCCGACGAAACTGGCGGGCTCACCGGCGAAATATGGCGAGCCGATATCCTGTTCGCGGCTAATGGCCGTTCCCGGCCGAACCTATGCGGCCAATACCTCGCCGCAACAATCGTCCGTACTCTGGTGATCTGCGGTGTTCTGTTCAGCCCCGGTCGAACCAGTCGGAATCAGCCGACCCGCCGGTTGCCGGTCCGAACCGCCTCAGCCGCCGGCTGAGGCGGTCAACCACCAGGTGGGCGGTTCACCGGGCCGCTCGTGGACCACGCCCCGCCGTTCCAGCGCCCGCAGGTGCGCGAGCGCCTCCGACACGGCGCTGCGCCGCACGAAGCCCTCTATCTCGTCCCAGGGCCGAGACCACCGCATCTGGCTGGCGACCTCCCAGCCGGTCGCCGGGCCGCCGGCCAGCGCGGCGCGAACCTCGGCGAACCGCTGCTCGTGGTGCCGGCGCAGCTGCTCCACCCGCTCGGACAGGCCGTCGAAGCGGTACTCGTGGGCGGGCAGGGTGGCGGTGGCCGACAGCGCGTCGACCTTGTCCAGGGAACGCAGGTAGTCCCCCAGCGGATCATCGCCGGCTTCGCCGCCGAACGGGATGTTCGGTGTGATTCGGGGCAGCACGTGGTCGCCGGAGAGCAGCAGCCGGTTCACCGGCTCCCAGAAGCACAGATGGCCCGGCGAGTGCCCCGGCGTCCACACCGCGCGCAGGTCCCAGCCGGGTATGTCCAGCCGGTCGCCGTCCTCGATCAGGATGTCGGGGCGGGCGAAGCCCGGCAGCGGGTCGCGCGGCAGATGCTGTGCGGTGACCTCACGCATCGCCTCGGGCGGCGCCCCGGCGCGCAGCATCGCCTCGTTCAGCGTGCGGAGCAGGTCCGCGGGGTGGAGCGGCTCCACCCGGAGCACCGCGGCATCCGCTGGATGCAGCCCGATCCAGGCTCCGGACGCCTCCCGCAGCCGCCCGGCCAGTCCGTAGTGGTCGGGATGCATGTGGGTGGGGATGATGCCACGCAGGTCCGTGACGGCGTAGCCGGCGGCGGCGAGGCCCCGCTCGACCGCGGCGAACGCCTCGTCGGTGTCCCACCCGGAGTCGATCACGTACGCACCATGATCGGTCTCGAACAGGTACATGAAGACATGGGTCAGGCCGGCCGTCGGCAGCGGGACGGGAATGCTCCACAGACCTGGTCGCAGCCGCTCCACCTCGGGCCGCAGGCTGCCCGCCGGACGCGGCACCCCCGTCACGCTCGGGTCACCACGGCGCCGCGATCGGTCTCCTTCATCAGCTCACCTTCTCCACTCCGCCCGCGCCCGCTCACCGATCCGCGCGCGGGCCCACGAAAACGATCCGTCACACCATTTAGACCTATCTTTAAGCCAAATGTCTCAGCCGCGCGACCAGAGCTTCGCGATCTCGGTCCGGTGGCGCGCCGCCCAGCGGGCCGCCGATCCGCCCGCACCGGCCGGGGGGCCGTCGCACNAGCCGAAGACCTCCCACCCGATCACCTCCGTGAACAGGTCCCGCCCATGATCCGCGGCANCGAGAGCGACCAGGTCGAGCGCCAGCTCCAGCACCGCGCAACGGGTCTGCGGATGCTCGTCACCGAACTGCCGGCGCGCACCGGTCAGCACACGTTCGTGGAGCTCACGGGCCTGGGCTGGTTGACCGAGGCCGCGCAGCGCGACACCGAGCGCCACCGCGCTCCACCGGGTGTCCACGTGATCGAGGCCGTACCTCCGGCCGCGGCCGGCATGCGCCAGCGCCAGCAGCTCACGCGCCTCGGGGAACTCGCCGCACCGGGTCAGCACCACACCGAGCCCGTGCGCCGACCGCAGGGTGTCCGGATCCTCCGCGCCGAACCGGGCCCGCTGGCACTCCAGCGTGTCGCGAAACAGCTGGATGGATTCGGCGAAGTCGCCCAGCTCTCCGTCAACGCGAGCGAGGTGCCACGAGCTGCGGAGCGTGTCGCGATGATCCGCGCCGAGCGTCTCCGCCCGGTGAAGGTGAACCTGCCCCAGCAGCGTGCGTGCGGCCACGAGGTCGTCGGCACCGTCGACGAGGAACGCCGCTTCGAGCTCTGCCGCGGCAAGCGTGTCGGCGTGGTCCGGCCCGAGCCCGCCGGACCACCGCCGGCGCGCGCGGCGGACCAGCTCCCGACCGCTGTCGTACCCGCCGCCGGCGTGCAGGTGGCGGACCACCCGCAGCGTCAGCGCGCGGAATTCCGGGATCTCCGCCGCGGCGGACGGCCCGGGAAGCCGGTCGATCCAGGCCGCGAGCGCGGATATGTGCGGTTCCAGCGATACGAGCACGCCGCCCGCGTGCCCCTGCCCGCCGAGAGCATGACCATCTCCGGTGCCGCCGTGACCGGAGGCAGTGGCCGCGTGGCCGGCCGCGACAAGCAGCTGCTGGGCAGCGAGAAGGGCAACCGCCTGCCGCCCGTCCGCCAGACCGGCCCGTAGCCGCACCTGGACCAGCGGATGCACGCGGACCTCGGTGCCACCATGGTCCACCAGCCCGAGCTGAACCAGCCCCGGTGCGGCGGCAAGAGTCCCGGCCGGCAACGGCGCGGCGGCGAGAACGGCCAGCCCGTCCAGCGCGGCCGCCGCGGCCGGAGCGCTCTCCGCCAACCATGCACGGCCCGTCTCGATGACCGCTGACAGACACCGGTGGTGCTCGGCGGCCGGGTGCTCGGTCCGCCGCGAATGTTCTTCGAGGCGGCAGAGGTAGGCCGCGGCCGACTCGCCCGTGGCGGCCAGCAGGCGGCCTGCCTGCGTGAGGGCCAGCGGCAGACCCCCGACGGCCGCGGCCAGCGCGTCCGCCTCGGCGCGTGTGAGCCGGCTGTCGTGGAGCTGGAGCAGGCGGACGGCGTCGGCCCGCCCGAGCTCGCCGACCTCCGACAGGGCAGGCGCGTGCCTGGCCAGCTCCGGACCGTCACCAATCATGATCACGCTGCCCGTGTCGGGTGGTGCGGCGGCACCCAGACCCGTGCGCGGGTCGACGTCATCGAAGATCAGCAGCCAGTCGGGGCGCTCGGCGAGCACGATCCAGAGCCTTCGCAGCGCCGCTGTTCGACCGCCCGCCGCGGACGGCTCCAGCCTGGCCGCGAGCTGCAGGAGACCAGCCTCGGCTCGGGCCGGAGTAGCGGCATCCACCCACCACACCAGCCCGTAGGAGCCGCGGTGGCGATGGGCGTACTCGACAGCCAGCCGCGACCGGCCGATTCCACCGGCCCCACCGGCGGGGATCAGGCCGACCCGCCGGCCGCCGCTCCCGTGGTCGTGGTCGTGGTCGTAGCCGCCGGGCGCGGCCGACCGGGCCCGCCCGGGACCGCACAGTTCGCGGTGCATACGCGAAAGCAGCTCCGCCCGCCCCACGAAAAACGGATCCCGGGGCCGGACATTCCACACCGGCGGCCGGCAGCCGGGGAAAGAAGCTCTCACCATCGGCTGACCTGCCACGACGGGCGCACAGGAACTCCTCGGATCCGATCAGTCCACAAGGCCCGCCGCGCCGCCGTGGACAGTGCCCACTGTGCGGCGACCGAGGCCGTTTCCTGACTCAACACGCCGACGGAAACAGGTCGTTCCCCGCCACGCCCCGAACAGGACGAATGTCGGTCTTCCCCGAGCCACGTTTCCCGGTCCGGATACCCCGGGATGCCCGCACTCGAAATGACCAGGAGATCTCGACGATTCGGGCCGCGCGGGCCGGGTCGTCCACCTGGAGCAGGCCGCTCGGCGGTGATCTGCTGGGGTCGAGGTGACAGCCATGTCTGATCAGGTGGGATGTCCCGTGCGGTCGGGTGGGCCGCGTGTCCCGCTGGTCAGCGGGACGGTATCGGCGCCGGGTCGCCAGTCGTCCGCCTTCTCCTCGGAGCCGCCGACGCCGGAGGGCTCCGCACGGCACCGGTGCCGGTGTGTGCGGCCGGAGCGGACCGGCGGGGCCGCGGCCGGCGGCAACAGCCCGGCCGCAGGGCTGCTACCAGGGCCTTCAGACGTCCGAGATGCCCCGGAACTCGGTCACCCGCACCGTCCGCCGGGTCCGGCGCCTGTCCGGTGTCCGCGACTACAGGGCTCTGTGTGTCCTTTGTCATCCGAGGGTTTCGACCCTTCCGCGACGCTGGTTGTCAAGGCTCTGCGGGCAGGACACGGAAAGCCCTATAGGCGCGAGAACGCGACCCTCGCGCCCGCGTCCGAAACCCTGGCATCCGCGCCCCGGAATGCCAGTCATCACTGTCAGATCGCNGACGGCAACCGCACCGAAAACGGCCCGGCACCCGGGAATCACGCCACAACGGCCGGAAGTGCACGCCCCCGGCAGTGCGTCGGCGGCGGGGCTCAGCTCCCGCTTCCCGCGCTTTCCAGGCGGATCAGGATTGATTTCGAGGTCGGCGTGTTGCTGCGCTTCGCCGTGCTGTCCAACGGCACCAGGACGTTGGTCTCCGGAAAGTAGGCGGCGGCACAGCCGCGGGCCGTCGGGTAGGCGACGACCCGGAAATCGGGGGCGCGGCGTTCGAGACCGTCACCCCAGGCTCCGACGACATCCACGCGCGCCCCGTCGGCGATGTCGAGCTCCGCGAGATCCTCGGGACTGACGAGCACCACCCGGCGGCCGCGGCGGATCCCGCGGTAGCGGTCGTCGAGCCCGTAGATGGTGGTGTTGTACTGGTCGTGTGACCGGATGGTCTGCAACAGCAGATGGCCGGGCGGGATCGGCACGGTCTCGAAGGTGTTCACGGAGAAGGCGGCCCGGCCGGTCGGCGTCGGGAAGGTACGGCTGTCGCGGGGCGGATGCGGTAGCTGGAAGCCGCCGGGCTCGTCGAGGCGGGTCTCGTAGTCGGTGAACCCGGGAACCACGTTGGCTATGTGCGCGCGGATAAGGCGGTAGTCATCGGCCAGCGCCGCCCAGTCCACAGTGGGTCGATCAGCGGCCGCGGACGCCCCCGCACCCAGCGTGGCCGCCGCCAGGCCGGCGACGATCGCCACCTCGGAGCGGAGGTCCGGCCCGGCCGGAGCCAACCGACCGCGGGAGGCGTGGACAGCACCCATCGAGTCCTCGACGCTGACCCGCTGCGGGCCGGTCGCCCGCAGGTCGAGCTCCGTGCGGCCCAGCGTCGGCAGGATCAGTGCCCGCTCGCCGGTCACCGCGTGCGACCGGTTGAGCGCGGTCGAGACCTGCACGGTGAGCCGACAGCGACGGATCGCCGCCTCGGTGACGGCGGAGTCGGGGGTGGCTGCCACGAAGTTCCCGCCCATGGCGACGAAGACCTTCACCTGACCGTCCCGCATCGCCCGGATGGTGTCGACGACGTCCAGGCCGTGGTGGTGCGGCGGGGTGAAGGCGAACTCGGCACCGAGCGCGTCCAGGAACGATTGGGGCATGCGTTCCCAGATGCCCATGGTCCGGTCGCCCTGCACGTTGGAATGGCCGCGAACAGGGCAGACGCCCGCGCCCGGCCGGCCGATGTTGCCGCGCAGGAGCAGGAAGTTCACGACCTCCCGGATCGTCGCGACGGCGTCCGGGTGCTGGGTGAGACCCATCGCCCAGCACACGATCACGCGGTCGGCCCGCAGCACGCGCCCGGTCAGCTCGTCGATCTCGGCGGGGCGCAGGCCGGTGGCGGCCGCGACGTCGGCGGGGTCGAGACGGGTGCGCAGGTGCGCGGCGAACTCCTCGAAGCCGGTGGTGTGCTCCTCGATGAAGGCGCGGTCGAGGACGGTGCCGGGACGGGCCTCCTCGGCGGCGAGCAGGCGGGCCGACAGCGCCTGGAAGAGCGCCATGTCCCCACCCAGCCGAATCTGCAGGAACTGGTCGGCGAGAACGGTGCCCCGGCCCAGCACACCCCGGGCGTTCTGGGGGTTGCGGAAACGCATCAGCGCCGCCTCCGGCAGCGGATTCACCGCGACGACGCTGCCGGAGGCAGCCTTGCACCGCTCCAGTGAGGTCAGCATTCTCGGGTGGTTGGTACCCGGGTTCTGGCCCACCACGAGAACCAGGTCCGCGGTTTCCAGATCCGCCAGCGTGACCGAACCCTTGCCCACCCCGATCGTTTCGATCAGGGCGGTGCCGGAGGACTCGTGGCACATGTTCGAGCAGTCNGGGAGGTTGTTCGTCCCGAACGCCCGCGCGAAAAGCTGGTAGAGGAACGCGGCTTCGTTGCTGGTTCGCCCCGAGGTGTAGAAGGCGGCCTCGTCCGGGCTTTCCAGGGCGTTCAGCTCGGCGGCTGTGATCGCGAAGGCGTCGTCCCAGCTGACCGGCACGTAGTGGTCGCGGGAGGCGTCCTTGTACATCGGCTGCACCAGCCTGCCCTGCTCGCCGAGCCAGTGCCCGGAGCGGGTGGCGAGGTCCGGCAGGCTGTGCGCGGCGAAGAACTCCGCCGTGACCTGGGCCCGGGTTGCCTCCTGGGCGACGGCCTTGGCGCCGTTCTCGCAGAACTCCGTACGCGAACGGTCCGCGGGGCGAGGATCGGGCCAGGCACATCCCGGGCAGTCAAATCCGTCGTCCTGATTGAGCAGGCGAAGTGTCTGGACGGAACGGCGGACGCCNATCAGTTTGTGACAGCTCGCCAGCGCGTGCGCCACTCCGGGGATACCCGCGGCGGAGGTGGCGGGGCTACCGATGGTGAGACCGGTGTCCTCATCCGCCGGCGACACCTGACCGGTCAATGGCCGCTGGGAAGGACGGGTACCCATCACCCTCCGCTCACTGTCGGCACGCTGGCCAGCTCTGATGCCGGCCGCCATTGTCCGCCACCCTACGGGCCTCACCAACGGGCTGCATGTCCCCATAAATGCTCGTATCGTCCGCAAAGTCACCTGAAGGCCATTCCGCTGGCGGGTGGCACTGGGAGGGACCACCCGTCTGGGGCCGGCGGCCCAAGCCCCGCGAACCCGGGGCACCGCAACCGGTCCGCCGCTGGAGAAAGGTCGACCATGAGAAGGACGCGGACCCCACTGCCCGGACTAGCCGCACTGACCGCCGTGTTAGGACTCACGCTGGCGCTCGCCGCCTGTGGAGGCGATGCCGCCGGCAACGACGGACCCGGCGGCACGCCGGCCCCGGAGCCCGGGGTCGAGGTGACGGTCACCGGGCCCCGCAACGGGGTCGAGTCCAGACCCGCCGCCGAGATCATCTCGACCGCGGCGGAGGCGCTGCGCGCGGCCACCACCGTCCGGTACGTCGGGCGCGGCAGCGACAGCGGCCGAGCCCCGGCAATCGACCTTCGGCTGGGGGCCGACGGCACCGTCCTGGGCGTCCTCGACGGGGACGGGCAGCGCGTCGAGGTGCTGCGCATCGCCAACATCGCCTACGTGCGCGGCCCCAACGCCACCGCGTCCTACCCCGGTGCCCGGGCCGACCAGTGGATCAACACGGGTACGGTCGGCACCTCCGACAGCCTGTCGCTCAGCAGCGCCGTCGACGAGATCCTGAACATGAAGGAGCGGATCGACGCCGGCGAGAAAGCGACGGTCGACNGGGCTGTCGCGCTGGGGACGCCCGCGGTGCGCGTCACCATGGAATCCGCCACGTTGTATGTCTCGAATATCGGTCCGGCCGTGCCGCTGCGCCAGATCACCGGCCAGGACGACGACCGGCTTGACGTCACGTTCACGGAATACGGAAAGCCCATCGTCGCCACGGTTCCCACCGACACGTTCATGCCGCAGACCACCGCGACCTCCTGAACCGCACCGGCGCCCGGCATCCGCTCCCCGCCACTCGGCCCACCACGGCCGGTCGGTCGACCGCCCGCCGCCCGCCGCCGACCACTGTGACGCGACCGATCGCGGCCCAAATCGTCCGAAGAATCCCGACGGGGATCGGTGCGGGTAACCGTTGCGGGCGGTGTGGGTCACACCTCCGCGCCCGAACACTGTGAAAAGGCCATCACCGGCGAGGGACCAATTCGCCGGTGGCTGAACCATATCCTGGGGCCGGGCAGCCGCGTCCGCCACAAATTCGCGTGGAAGCAGCAGCGCACGCGGGCGAACGCGGGCCGCGGGCGAGCGCGCGGGACGGACGCGCGCGCCGGAGAGCAGCGATCGGAGAACGCGCATGGCGCACGGTCAGACGGCACCCACCGCCGTCCAGGCCTCATCCACCCGGCTCACACCCGGGCGGCCCGGCCCCCGCGTTCCGCACACCGGCCGGCCCCGCACCGACGAGATCACCCGTCACCCCGGTTCCGGCGGCGGCGGACGGCACGCCGCCGACCGCCGCGGCGCCCCGGCGCCGGTCCGCGAGGCCGGGGAAGCCGCGGATGCCCGGGCACCCGAAACCGCCCTGCTGTGGCCCGGCACAACGGGTTCGGTGCGGGGAACACCCGCCCGCCGCCCGGGCTCGGTCCGGCGGACGATCTCGGTGATGATGGAACGCCCAGCCGGACTGACCGGCCCACTGCACCTCAGCGGCATCGGCCGCGACCTGTTGACCACCCGTGACGGCGGCGCGGTCGTGCTCGGCGAGGCCCGGCTGCGCATCGTCCTCGACTACATGGCGGCCCCCGGCACCGTGCTCGAGATCGAGTCCGAGCCGGCCGTGCCGGCCCTGCCGGGGCTGGTCGGCGTCTCGACCCGCGCGGGCTTCCGCTCCGCCGCCCGGCGCGCGCTCCTCGGCGACAGCGCCGGTGCCGGCGCCGGCACCGGTCAGGTCGGTGCCGGCAGCGCGGGGGCCGAGACGGCACGCTCGCTGCTGGGTCAGCTCCTGGACGACGTCCCCGTGGCGGTTCTGGTGTCGGGGGCCGCCCTCGGCCGTAACGGAATCTTCCGCACGGAGTCCACCCCGAACGCCGGGGCGGAGTCCGGCGGGAACCCCATGCTCGACGTGTGCGCCGGCTGGCAGCAGGACGGGCTGCTCGCGCGGCTGTCCGCGGAACGCCGCGCGAATCCGGCCACCCCGGTCCAGGCGATCAGCGTCCCGGCCGGTGACCTCGGCCTGGAAGATGATCCGCAGGGGTGGCATCCGCTGCCGGCGATGTCGGAGCACGCCATGCGGCGCCTTCGCCGGATCGACGTCATCCCGGTCGGCACCGAAGGGGATCCCGCCGCCGCACCCGCCGCTACCGCGCCGGGTGCCGCGCCGGCCGGCGCCGGGGTCCGGGTGGACGCGCTGTTCCGGGACACCTACCTGGAGGGACCCGGGCGCGAGGTCGTCGTGCACGAGTACGGGGTCGAAGCGGACGTCGACGGAGCCGGGCTGATCACCCGCTCGGCGGCGCGGGCGGGGGTGCTACCCGGCCGGGAGTGCCCCGAGGCCCTGGGCAGCGCCGGGCGCATCGTCGGCCTGCCGGCCGCGGGCCTGCGCCGCGAGGTCAGCCGCACCTTCGCCGGGACGTCCACCTGCACCCACCTGAACGACACCCTTCGCGCGCTCGGCGACCTGCCCGATCTGATCGCGTGCCTCGGGCACCGCGGCGACGACTGAGCCCGCGCCGCCCGGGCGCCCAGCATCGGGAAGGAGCACTGTCACGATGTCCTTGGACGTGCCGAGACCCTGGCAAAGGTCCCGGACGGGCAGGTCCGTACCGGCTGACCTCCCCGCGGGGCGCCCGGCAGACGCCTTCGCCCGGGTACTTTCTTGATCATGACTGGAGTTCGCGTCTTCCTCCTGGATGATCACGAGATCGTCCGCCGGGGCATCCGCGAGATGCTGGAGGATTCCGGGGACATCGAGGTCGTCGGCGAGGCGTCGACCGCGGCCGCGGCACTGCGACGCATCCCAGCGGCCCGTCCCGACGTCGCCGTTCTCGACGCCCGCCTGCCGGACGGCAACGGGATCGAGGTGTGCCGGGAGATCCGTTCCACGCACCCGAACATGGGCTGCCTCATCCTCACCTCCTACGACGACGACGACGCGCTGTTCGCCGCGATCATGGCGGGCGCCGCGGGGTATCTGCTGAAGCAGATCAGAGGCAACGACCTCGTCGGAGCGATCCGCACCATCGCGGCCGGCAGGTCGCTGCTGGACCCGGCGGTGACCCAGAAGGTGCTGGCCCGGCTGCGGGACGAACCCGCCGAGGACGAGCAGCTCGCCGCCCTGGGCGCCCGGGAGCGGCAGATTCTCCGGCTGATCGCCGAAGGCATGACCAACCGCCAGATCGCGGCCTGCGTCCACCTGTCGGAGAAGACGGTGAAGAACTACGTGTCGGCGATTCTCGGCAAGCTCGGCCTCACCAGCCGAACCCAGGCCGCGGTCTTCGCCGCCCGGCTCAAGGCCTGACCCAGCCCTCACCACGACATGCGATCAACCGGGCACCACACGTAGCCTCGCCGGTGTGCCGACCGGGGAGACTGCCATGCGAACCTGCGACACCTGCGGAAACGACTACTGGATGGCCTTCGAGATCCGGGTCGTCAGCGGTGAGACATACAACTTCGACTCGTTCGAGTGCGCCGTGCAGAAACTCGCGCCACGCTGCGAGCACTGCGACTGCCGGGTGATCGGCCATGGCGTGGAGGTGTCCGGGCGCTTCTTCTGCTGCGCGCACTGCGCCCGCCAGAGCGGTGGCATCGGGCGCGAGATCCGGGACGCGGTCGGCGCCCACCCCAACTGACCGGCAGGGTCCTTACCGGCAGAGTCCTTACCGGCAGGGTCCGTCGACCGGAGAACACCCGCCGCCCCGCCCCGCCACGAACGCGACGCACGGGACGGCNGGCCGGGCGCGCGGAGCGCCGGTCAGCCAGCCCGGTCAGCCGGACCACTCTTGATCGCCTCGACGAGTGCCCCGATCTTGTCGCTGGGCAGGTTCCGCGCCAGGTCCGCCTCACTGATCATGCCGACGAGCCGCTTGTTGTCGACTACCGGCATCCGCATGACCTGGTGCGACATCATCTCGTCGAGGACCACGTCGAGGTCGGCGTCAGCCCGTACGTAGAAGGGCTTTCCCTGACCGAGTTCACCCGCGCAGACCCTGGCCGGGTCCTTCCCCTCCGCCAGACAGTGGATGACGATGTCGCGGTCGGTGATGATGCCGCCGAGCCGGTCGTCGACACCGCAGATCGGCAACGCACCGACTCCGAGGTCACGCATCATGCGGGCGGCGCTGGTCAGCGGCTCGTCCGCGCCGATGCACTGCGCGTCCCCATGCATGATGTCCCGGGCCGTCGTCATGGTGTTCCCCCTGTCGTCGTCCTGCCTGCTGGTCGCCGGTCGGCGGCCCACGCCGCCGCACCGACCCGCAGTTACATACCCACCGTGATTGTCCGCACACGGTCAGGCGGTGATACCCGCGGCGAGTCGGCCGTTGCGCACGACACCGTCGAACGAGGCACCGGCCTCGCGGCAGTCGAGCTCGATGAGGTCGGCCCAGGTGCCGGCCGCGACCTGGGCCCCCGCGGCCCGCGCCGCCGAAGGCCAGCGCGCCTCCGCGACCACGCTGTCGCCGTTCTCCAGCGCCTCCCGCGCCCGGCGAAGGATCTCGGCGTACACGGACTCGTCCGACCCGAACTCGCGCGGCGCCGCCCCGGCCGGCTGGCGCTCGCGGTCGACCGCGAGCTCCGCGCGGATCACGTCGGACGCCAGCAGCACCCAGCCGTCCACATCGGTGGCGAGCCGCTCGGCCACGGCCGAGCGGAGGGTTCCCGGCGCCCCGCCGACCAGCACGAGCCGCACCCTGGCCCGGCGCAGGTGCTCCAGCGCGATCCTGGTCAGCCGCCGGGCCTCCGCGGCGGCCGGCTCATCACCCAGATGGGCGCGCACGCCCGACTCGCCGGCGCGGGCGACCGCCCGGTACGCCAGGTAGAAGTGCGCCAGCGACGGCGGATGGCTCTCCCCCGAGAACTCCGCGCACCAGTGGAAGAACCGGTCCGCCAGGGCCGGGACCCCGCGCAGCTCGAGGTCCACCGCCAGCGTCGCCGCGTCCGACAGGACGTCCGCGACGCGCCGGCCGCCGTCGGCGGACAGCCGGTCCAGGATCCGCGGGCCCTCCGGCAGGCAGAAGACGTGCTCGGCGACCAGGTTTCCGTGCCNGTCCCGGATGCGTCCGCGGGCGGCCCGCGCGTCGATCAGCGTTCCGCGGCCGCGCAGATAGCGCTGGCCGAGCTCGGCGATCTGCTCGATCTCGTCCGCGTTCAGCATGGAGCCGCTCAGCGGTGTGAGCCCGTCCACCGCCGTCAGCCACGCCGCCTCGAGGTCCGGCAGGCTGCTGTGGCCGCCGCCGCGGGCCGGGACCGCACACTGTTCGTGGAAGGTGACGAGCGCCCGCGCGACCTCCCGCAGGGGTCCGTCCACCGGCTCGCCCCGCGCGATCAGCTCGGAGAGCCGGCGGTCGGCCGGCAGGCGGCGCATTACGATCATGTGTTCCACCGGCTGGCCGGCGTCATCGCTCACGTCGGCGACACCNAGGTACACGCCGGGCGCGAACGGCTGGTTGCGGACGACCTCCGCGCGGCAGGCCGCCTCGCGGGCCGCCCGGCGGCGCAGATCTGTCGGCCCGGACACCATCCGCTTCGGCATCTTGTAGACGCGGTCGGCGAGGAAGAACAAGGTCGAGTGCGTGGTCTCGACCGTGGACATGGCCAGTAGCCCCGAGCCGGCCTCCCCGGAGACGGGGTCGAACTCCAGCACCTGGCTTTCCTGACCGGACGTTCGCGAACTGCTCACCTGACGCTCCCTCGGCTCGGACGGACGGGCACTCCCCTGAGAGGTGTGCCCGTCCCGAAACCGGCTGGGTCAGCGAGGGAGCGGATCAGCGACGGTGCGGATCAGTGGCGGTGCGGATCAGTGGCGGTGCGGATCAGTGGCGGTGCGGATCAGTGGCGGTGCGCCGGGATGAGGTGGGAGGCGCGCCGCGTCATCACCGCGCGGACCCCGCAGGGGTCGCTGCCGGTCGGCGCGCACGGCTCGCACTCGGTCTCCACCGTCGCGTGCTCCACCCCGTGCCGCTCCGCCAGCACGGCCTTGACCCGGTCGGCGACCTCCCGGGCCTCCTCCAGCGTCGGATGACCGGCCACCTCGATGTGGGCGCTCGCGGCGAGGACCCGGTCCGACAGGCTCCAGACGTGCATGTCGTGCACGCCGGTGACCCCGTCCACCGCCAGCACGTCGCTGTGCACCGCTGACATGTCCAGGCCGGCCGGAGCGGCCTCCAGCAGCACCCGGGAGGACTCCGCCAGCAGGCGCAGCGCCTGCGCGCCGATCAGACCGGCGACGGTGAGCGAGAGCGCCGGGTCGAGCCAGTACCAGCCATCGGCGAGCCAGATGACGAGGCCGGCCGCGGCCACGGCGATGGAGACCAGCGCGTCCGAGGCCAGGTGGATGACAGCTGCCCTGGTGTTGAGGTCACCGTGGCGCTCGTACACGAAGAGCGCGCTGACGCCGTTCCCGAGGGATGCCGCGAGCGCGACCGTGAGCACCGCCAGCCCGTCGATCGGCTCCGGATGGGCCAGCCGCCCGGCCGCCTGCACGCACACCAGCGTCGTCACCACGAGGACACTCGCCGCGTTCGCCTGGGCGGCGAGCACCGGCCAGCGCAGCCCCCCGAAGGTGCGGCTCGCGGACGGCTCCTGCCGAGCCAGCCTGATTGCGACCATGGCGAACGCGACTCCCGCCGCGTCGGCGAGGTTGTGCGCGGCGTCGGCGAGCAGGGCGACCGAACCCACCATCAGACCCGCGGTGGCCTGGCCCAGGACGATCGCGATGTTGAGGGCTGTCGCCGCGGCCATCCTCCGGTACTGGGAGGCAGGGCTGCGCGGCGCGGGACCGCCACCGCCCCGGGCGGCCCCGGAGCGCGCCGGACCGTGCAGGCCATCCGCGGTGTGCGCGTGCGCGCCATGCGCACGCGCGCCATGCGCGTGGGGGCGCTGGGCCTGCCGCGGAACGTGGCTGGGGGCGGGGGTGATGCCCTGGGTGTGGGTGTGGGGATGCTCGTGGCCGGGTTTCCGCGCACGCCGGCCGGCCGAGAAGGTCACCGGTCCGGCCGATCGGTGCGGTCGCCACCGCTCGCGGCGGGCCCGGCGGGCAGCGCGCCGGAGGCCACGAGCTCGCCGCCCCGGGCGTGGTCGTCGCCGTGGGCATGCTCGTCGCCGTGGGCATGATCCGGATCGACGGCGAGGACAACGCTCAGCAGGTCGTCCAACGCGTGCGCGAGCGCGCCGTCGGCCAGTTCATAACGCAGGCGGCGGCCTTCCGAAACGGCCACCACCAGGCCACAACCACGCAGGCAGGCCAGATGGTTGGACAGGTTCGTCCGGCTCACCATGAGGATCTCGGCGAGTTCGGTCGGGTAGGCGGGACCCTTGCGCAGCACCAGCAGGAGACGCGCCCTGGTGGGGTCGGACAGCGCGTGCCCGAATCTCGCCAGGACCTCTCCATGCGCCACAAGCTTCACCATGTACTGAACAGTACAGCGGACGCTGACATCAGGCGACCGTGAACCTGCTCCCACCGCCACCGGACCCGGCCGGCGACGGTGGGTGACCGAGGGCGCTCAGCCGTCGATGAGCCCCTCGATGAACAGCAGTACCCGGGCCGGCACCCAGCGCCGCCCCGGCCCGGCCAGCACCGTGTGCCCACCAGGAACCACCGCGAGGTCCGTCCGCCCGGCCGTCCGGGTGGTCATCCGCACCAGCGGCAGCGGGCTGATCCGGTCATCCCTGCCGTGTACGAGCAGAATCGGGATGTCGGGCAGCACGCGCGGGGGCGGGTCGGCGACGGGGATGCCCGCCACGGGGACGTGCAGCACTGGGAGCCCGAGCAGCACCAGCCCGTCCGGGCGCACGGCGGGCGAGCCGGCCATGGCCAGGGCGGCCAGGGCCCCCGAGTCGGAGCCGAGGATGACGAAGGGCACCCCGGGACGGCGGATCTCGCCGACGGAACGTGCCACGTTGCCGCCGCCCGGGACGACGGTGGCGCCATAGCCGTCCAGCGCCAGCCGCCCGGCGAGCCACTCATAGGGTTCCGGGCTCTCGCCGCGACCAACCAGCATCGCGACCACAGCCCGGACCGCTTCACCAGGAGGGCGATCCTCCGGGCCTGTGTCGTGTTCGGCGGACCTGGGGTCGATCGTTGCGGTCAGGGGGGTCATGAGGCCGTGTTCTCCTTGTCTGGCGCGCCATTGCGCCGTCAGGCCCACGGCGGGGCAGGACGCTCACCATCCGGCGAGCGTAGATCCATTCCGGCCAGGCACACTATCCCCCGGCCGGCACCCCCGGCCGGCACCCCCACCGCCCGATCCGTGTCCGGCGGACGACACCCGTCCCGCACCGGCACAGCCCACGGCTCCGCCGGCTCGGACCAGCCTCCGTGACCAGCTTCCGTGACTAGCTCTCGTGAATCTGCTGGGCGAGGTAGTTCGTCGCGCCGACCTGCTCGATCAGGGTGAGCTGGGCGTCGAGCCAGTCGATGTGCTCCTCCTCGGAAACCAGGATCTTCTCCAGCAGAACCGCGGAGCCGACGTCGTTCTTCGACCGGCAGAGCGCGATTCCGCCGCGGAGCAGCTCGACGGCCTCGTCCTCCTGCGAGCGGTCGGTCGCGAGCTGCTCGGGCACCGTCTCGCCGATCCGCAGTGTGTGCAGCCGCTGCAGGTTGGGCAGGCCGTCAAGGTAGAGGATGCGCTCAATCAGCTCGTCCGCGTGTCGCATCTCGTCGATGGACTCGTGGTAGTAGTAGTCCGAAATTCGGCGATAGCCCCAGTTCCGCTGTATCCGCGAATGCAGAAAATACTGGTTGATGGCTGTCAGTTCGTTGGTCAGTACCCTGTTCAACAGGTCGATGATGTCCTTGTCGCCACGCACCGTCGCCATCTCCCTCACTCGTCTCCCACGCGTCAGCAAGCCGCGGCCCACCCAGCATGCCTGTTGCGGCAGCCATCGCCCACGGCACCCCCCTGGCACGGCCTGTCATCCGTCCATGCAGGTCCTACCCGGAAGCGCCGGGACAGAGCGGGCGGCCGACTCGTCGCCGGCGGCTCGCTCCCGCCCGGCCGGAGCCGGACGCCGCGCATCTTGAATTGCCCAGGAAACAGGAAATCACATAGCTGGGCGAAACGCACAACGGTGGGGGGAAGCGAAGGTCACATCGATGCCTGTTTAGGCTAGCCTGTCCTCAGTAAGGGAAGGCTTCACTGACTCCTGCCGGGCGCCCGACGGGCCGCCCGGGATTGCGGCACGGATCGGACGGAAACGGCACGACACGGCCCGGTGAAGCCCGCCGTTTCCACCCGCCGGGACCTCCGCGCATGCGGGTTGGCGGGTTACCTGCAGCCATGGGGGGCGTTTCCCGGGACCCACGGCGATACACGGGGCACATGGCGCGGGCAACCGACAGCTAAAAGACAGCGGAACGTAGTGTCCGTGCGACGCTCAGGCTGGAAGCGGTTCCTCGGAACCCGGTCAAAGTACCTGGAGTTGCCTCGATGCGACGTGGCACGGACGCGGGCGCCGCCCTGTTCGTCTGCTGCGCGCTGGCCAACGCGCTGGGGGTGGCGGGGATGGCGCGCGTCTTCCGCTACCCGGGCGTGCTCAACGAGCCGGCCGGGGCGGCCCTCACGGCCCTGGGCTCGCGGATCGGCACCCTGGCCCTCCTCACGTCCCTCACCGCCGTCGCCGCCTTCCTCCTCGTGCCGCTGACGACCGCGGTGATCCGGGCAGGGTACGGAGACCCGGCGCCCGCCCGCCGCGGCGCCCGGTGGCTGCTGCTGTGCCTGGCCATGGCGGCAGGCCTGTCGATGATGTTCGAGTGGTCGCTGTGGCTGGTGGCGGTGCCACTGCTCGCTCACCCGGTGGAGGTTCCGGGGCGGATCACCCCCGACGTACTCACGTTCGACTCCTTGCGGGTCACCGCCGGGCTGCTGAGCGGTGAGATCATCGGGCCGCTGCTGCTCGCCGGCTGGACGGCGCTCGTCGCCACCCGCTTCGTCGGCGCCGTCCTCGACAGCTGGTGGCCGTTCGGCCCGCTGCGACCGGTGGGGCGCGGGATGTCCCCGCGCGGCGGCTCCTTCGGCCGTCTCATCGCGACCGCCCGGGTGTGGACGGACTGGCTTCGCCTGCGCGGCCTGCTGTGGGCCCGGCCGGCCCTGGTCGGCGGGGGCCTCCTGTGCTCGGCGCTGCTGGTCGCCGGCGCCGCGTCCACGGCCGGCCTGGTCAGTCTGCCGCCGGTGCCGGTCCTCGCCCGGTTGGTGTGGAGCCTGTGGATGGCCGCGGTGGGCACGGCGGTGTGGGTCCGCGTGGCCCCGCGCCACGACCGACCCGGCTACGGTCCGCGCCGCCGCCCGATCGCGCTGGCGCCCTCGCCGCCGGCCACCGGCCCGCGGACCGGGGGGCACCCGGCCGCCTTCGAACGCATTCCGTACCGGTTCGCGGCCTACGACGCCGCCGTCCGACGAGACCAGTCCCTGCCCCGGCCGGGCCAGGCCGGTAGTGGTCCCCACATTTCGGATGACGCCGTCACGGTCGCCGGTGACGAGGTCATCGTGCAGGTGGCGGCCTGGGCCCCCGTCCCCAGAGCCGAGGACGCCGATGCGCAACCCGGCAACCCGGCCGGAGATCGGCCCGGCGCCCCGCCGATGGGCACCGCGGGGGCCGACGGGGCGGAGGATCCCGACCCGCCGACCGAGATCGTCAGCTCCCAGGACTCGTCCACCGGCAACCCCGAGCCGCGGGACCTCCCGGAACGTCCGGACGAAGACTGAAAGCCGGCGAGGGTCAGGCCGGGGGCATCAGGGCGGTGGCTGCCGGGTGTGCGGGCGGCGCGGAGCGCCCGCGGCACGGGGGGCGCGCGGGGGGCGCACGGGGGTCCGGCGGCCCGCCTCATGCACCGTCCAGCCAGACCGGTCCGAGCCGGTGACCGACCAGGACGACGCCGCGGGGCCCGGGTGCGCGACAAAGGCCGCGACGTCACGCATGGCCAGGTCGAGCAGCGCGCCGCGGCCACCGGCGCGGCACAACGCGACCGCGAGGGCGCCGTAGAGCCCGGTCAGCGGGTCGGCGATCGCGTCGCCGCAGAAGACCGGGACACCGCCGCCACGGACCGCCCCAGACCAGGCGACCAGGCCACCGGCGACCGCCGCGTCGTCCCCGAAGGCCACCGGCCCGGCGCCCGGGCCGGCGGCGGCGGCCTGGCGGCCGTAGCCGGTGATGCTCAGCCAGACCCTCCCGGGCCGGGCCGCCACCCATCGGTCCGCGTCCAGGCCGAGCTGGGCCAGCGCGCGCGGCCGGGAGCCCTCGATCACCACCTCGGCCCGCTCGACGAGGCGGTGCAGCGCGGCACGCCCGGCGGGATCGGTGAAATCGAGCCGGCAACCGTCATGCCCCGCGTGCAGCCAGTGGAAGAAGTCCGGGTCACCCCGGCGTGCCCCGTCCGGGCGGTGGGTGCTTTCGACCTTCAGCACGCGCATGCCCATCCGCCCCAGCAGGTGCGCCGCCAGCGGTCCGGCCCACAGGGAGGACAGGTCGACCACGAGCGGGACCCTCCCGCCGGGGGCGGGCGGCTCGGAAGGCGGGCGGCTGGACGCCTGCGGGCAGGACACCGGCAGGCCGGGTTCCGCCGGGGTGCCGCCGGAGATCCGGACCGGCGCCGGGGGCGCGGCGGGCGGGGCCGCGGGTAGCGCGGCCAACGGCAGGCCCAGCAACCACGCGAGCTCGACGAGGTCACGGCCGCGCCGCCCCGGCAGCGCGATGGTCAGCGCGGCCCAGGCCTCAGCCAGCGGGTCACTCCCGGTCCGCCCGGCCGGGCCAGCGGCTCCCCCCGGCCCCCGCTCCAGTGGGGCCGTTGCCAGGATGTCCGCGGGCATGGCGCCGAGCAGGGCGGGAACGGCGTCCACGTCGTCCTCGCGGGGGAGGTTGACCGCCACCCAGCCGTCCGCGGTTCGCAGCAGCCGGCAGCTGCCGTTCGCCGAGACAGTGCCACCGCGGCGCAGGCCCAGCAGGGCGGCGCGCCCGCCCAGCAGCTCGGCGACATCCACCGCGACGGGCGTGCCCAGCCGCGTCGACACGGCGAGCAGCAGCCGGCCCGCGGCGCGGGCCCGCCCGAGTACCGGGGCCGCCGGAACGACCGGCGGCTGGCCCGGCTGGCCCGTGAGCCACATGAGCCCGGACTCCGCCCAGTCCAGTGCGCTTCCGGCCCACGCCGCCGCGCCGGAACCATCCCGTGCCGCCGCGCCGGACCCGTGCTCGCCGTCACGGTCGGGGTCGCACTCCGCGGGCAGCGGCAGGCCCGCCGCACGCAGGACACGCGCGAGCTCGTCCTTGAAGGACCCGGTCACCCGGTGACCCACCCGATTCGGGGGTCATCCGCTCGGGGGTGCTCCGCGGCCCAGCGGGTGCGGCGGCTGTCAGCCACTCGGTTCGGCGCCACGAGCCGGGACCTCGCCGCACTGGACCACCACGAAACCACCCCGCCCGCGGTACTCGATCTGGGCGAGCTCACCGGATGTCCGCCCGAACAGGTTGCCGACCCGGAAGGTCGAGACAACCCTGGTGCGCACGCCGGCCGTCCAGGCCACCGCCGCGTCCCGGTCGACGCAGACCGGCTCGTCCGTCGACAGCACCAGGGGGCTGCCCAGACACAGCACCCCGACGCCACCCGTCCCGGAGACCTCCGTGTTGAAGACGCCACCCGCGATCATCGCGCCGACCCCGCCCGACGTGGTCGTGATCTTGTAGCGGACGCCGGACTCGAGCGCGAGCAGACTGCGGCCGTTGACCGTGAGGCGGTCGTCGTCCAGATGGAAGATCGAGATGTGGCTGCCCGACTCGGCGAACCAGACCGTGCCGCGGCCCTTGACCCGCATCAGGTCCTGGCCCTCGCCGGTCACCGCCCGGCGCAGGTAGCCACCCACGCCCTGACCCTTGTAGGCGAAGTCGACCTGGCCGCGATAGGCGACCATCGAGCCCTGCTTCGCGTACATCTCACCGCCGTCGAGACGGACCCGCAGCATCCGGTCACCCGCCTCGAGCGCGAACGGTGGCCCGCCGTCGTCCCCTGCCGCATGGCGCCCAAGTGGTTGATTCACGGACACCATTGAACGCCGGGCATCGACCGCAGTCGACGCACTCCGCGGGTGCGCCGGCCGTTCAACGCGGTGGGTCTCGGTGGGTCAGTGGGTCAGTGGGTCAGTGGGTCGCGGTGGCGCGGGCAGGCATTCAGGCCNGGCGGTGCACACTCACCGCGTATCCGTCGACGGCGAGGCTCG
The DNA here is from genome assembly GCF_001636565.1 of Frankia sp. EI5c. Taxonomy (GTDB): domain Bacteria; phylum Actinomycetota; class Actinomycetes; order Frankiales; family Frankiaceae; genus Parafrankia. The sequence goes on along the minus strand of NZ_LRTK01000032.1, from coordinate 2,718 downwards.
CGTCGGCGTCCCAGGTGGCGAAGCGGCGGTCGAGGACCAGCCCGGCGGCGGCGCACCACGAGTCGTACTCGGGGAGCCCGAAAGGCGCGGCGGGAAGCGGCAGGTGCCCCGCGTCGAGACCGAAGCCCGCGACCAGCAGGCCGCCCGACCGCAGGCGGCCCGCGAGCGCCCGCAGCACACCCGCCTCGGTGCCCTCGGCCAGCAGCGGGATGACGTTCCCGGCCGCGACGACCAGGTCGAACAGCCCGTCACGGGCCCCGAACCCACCCGGCTCGCCCGCCTCCGCCGGCCTCGCCGTGGACATCGGCTCCGCGCGCGGCCCGCTCGGCTCTATCGGAGCGGACGGCACCGGCAGGAGCCGGCGGGATCCTGCGGCCTGGACCACGGCCCGCCGGACCGAGCCGTCAGCGCCCCGCCCGGGGCCGGGGCCGGCTCAGCCGGCGGCCGCCTTCGCACCGTGCCAGGACGGCCTGCGGTCGGTCAGCCAGCCGTCGATCACGTTCCTCAGCGAGGCGGGCTGCAGATCCAGGCTGCGCAGACCGGCGAGGGCGACCGTGGTCAGGTCCACGTCGATCTCCAGGCTGCCGAGCTGGAAGCCCCAGGGCAGATCAGCCGCGAAGAGGACGTTGATCTCCTGGTAACGGACGCCCTTCTCGACGTAGACATGTTCGGCGCAGCCGATGAACTCCAGGTCGTGCACATCGATACCGGCCTGCTCACGGGTCTCCCGCCGCAGGGCGGCCTCGACGGACTCACCCGGCGCGACGTTTCCGCCAGGCAGGTAGAACCACGACTGGCCGCGACGGCTGGCGAGCAGAACGCGGTCCCCGGTGATGAACAGCACCCGGGCGCTGATCTCGACGGGGGCGAAGGAAACCATGAACGCTCCAAACGAGTGGGAGGTCGGCGGGAGACGAACCAGCGGCCAGCTACGCGGGCGGGCACTTACGCAGGCGCCGATGCGGGCAGGCGGCGCAACGCACGGCTGCCCGCGCCGCCAGATCAGGCCGGACGGGGCAGTGCGGACGGCGCGAACTCCGCCGGGTCGAGCCCCAGGGTGTGCACCGCGTCGAGGACCGCCGCCTTCTCGCTGAGGACGAACTCCCCGTCCACCCGGCCGATGACCTCACCCAGGTGGATCACGGCCGCGGCCTCGGTGGGACGGTTCCGGACCTTCGCGATCTCGGCGAGCGCGGCCGCGCGGCCGGCCGGCGGATCCTCGACCAGCCGCTGGAGATGCGCGTCGAAGAGCGCCTCCAGCTCGTCGGCCGGGAAATGGGACATCACGGGGTCACTGGCGACGAACGCGCGCAGCCCGTCGCGCTCGGCCGGGTCGACCCGCCCGTCGGCGGCGGTCACCAGGGCGCACATCGCCACGGCGGCGTCGCGGAAGGCGTTGCCGCGCAGCTCCTCACGCCTGGCGGCCAGCTGCGCCTTCAGCGAGGCGACGGAGAGACGGCGACCGAGGCGCCCGACCTCACCCGCGCCGGGGGTGAGGCCCCGCCACAGCGGCCACTCGTCCATCACCCATCGCCGGACGGCCGCCGCGACCGGAAGCGGGCGCAGCCGGGTGGTCACCAACAGGTCGCGGTCGACCGGGACGAGCTCGTGCCCCTCCCAGGTGGACGGGAGCGGGACTCCGCCGGGCCAGTCCGCGGCGAACAGGATGGTCAGGGTGTGCGCGTCCCGCGGCTGCGAGGCGTTGCCCAGTTCGTCGCCCGCGTGCTCGGCCGCGCCGATGAACCTCCACCCGCCCGGGCCAGACCGGGCGGGGCCGATCAACTCGGCGAGGCCACCCAGATTCCGGGCCAGCGCGTGCTCGGTGTTCTCCCCCGGTTGGACCGGTCCCCCGGGTAGCACGTGCCAGGCGTCACCTGGCAGGTGGGCGAGCAGCACGTTGTTGCCGACACGGACCAGCAGGCGTGCCTCAAGCCGGATCAAGGCAGGCGGGGACATCGCGGATTACCTCCCGACGGGGCCGAGGACGAGGAGTCGCGGTGCCCGCAGTGGGACACCCCGCGCGGTACATCATCCCCCAGACGGGGGAGGCCCGGGCACTGCCCGGTCCGACCCGCGCCAACGCGGACGTGGTCTGGACCGGGGCGCCTGCCTGGCCAGGGGGCTTTGTGGAACACGATCGGGCGTTCGGAGCAGTAGTCCGGGGGGCTGACCCGCGCCCCGGGCGGCCGTCGGAGGCTGATCGCGCCTCGGGTGACAGCCGGGTACCAGGCCGAGCCTCGGGTGACGGTCGGGTGTCGAGCCGCACCTCGGGTGACAGCCCGGCATCAAGCCGGCCTCGGGTAACACAGCTGTCTGATCAGACGGGACACCCCGGCCGTCGGGCCGGCCGTGANGCCCGGCCGGCGGCGCCCCCGGGCCGGCACCGGGACCCCACCGTCCCGCCCGTTCGACGGTCCCGATCCCGCCCGCGGACACCCGGGCCGGCGACCACCCGCAGAAGTGCGACTGGCCGGGCCGCCGGCCGCCCGCAGACCTCGCCGCAACGGCGCTNCCAGGGCTTTCAGAGCACCCACAGGCCCCGCAACACCCGTCGCCCACCCCCGCGCCACGGNTCCGCGAGGATTCGCCGACAGCGACTGAAGNGCTTTGCGTGTCCTTCGCCCGCAGGGGTTGCGGCCCCTGCGCCACCGTGGTCGTCAAGACGTTTCGGCAGGAGACACAAGGAGCCCTTCAGGCGCGCGATCGGCACTCCCGCGC
>NZ_LRTK01000031.1 GCF_001636565.1 Frankia sp. EI5c | reverse complement strand
GCCCGGCGGGACCCCGCGGTAATGGGGCTGCCTGGGCTTTCAGCGCGCCGGCAGGCGCCGCGCAGCCGTCGCCCACCCGTGGGGCGTGGGTCCGGGAGGATTCGCTGACAGCGACTGAAGGGCTCCTTGTGTCCTTCACTCGCAGGGGTTGCGGCCCCTGCGTCACCGTGGTTGTCAAGACGTCTCGGCGGGAGACACGAACAGCTCTTCAGGTGCGGGATCGGCACTGCCGCGCTCGTGCTCGAAATGCTGACCATCGTCGTCAGATCACCGAACGCACTCGCCGTGAACCCGCCGCACCTCGCCCGCGCTCCCGCCGTGAACCCGCCCGCGCCGCGCCCGCGCTCCCGCCGAGCGCACTCGCCCGCGCCGCACCCCGCTCCCGCATCCGTCCAGCACCCCCACCCGCGCGAGTCCAGCATTCGCACGGGTCGAGATTTACGGTGTCGGCCTAGCCGTGACGCTGAGCCGGCGCCAGCATGGTCGAGGGAGGAGGCTCGGCCTGGCTGACCGACCGCGGGCGGCTCCACCGCTCGTCCTCAGGTGTGGTCGTGAACCAGGAGACCAGGAGCATGCCCAAGGTGATCACAACCNGGCTGAGCAGGCCACCGGACAACACGCTGTAGAAGACGAGGACCGAACCGGACAGCACGAACGACGGTGAGCCGCGTACGAACATGGCCACGATGAACGACAGGAACGCGACGGTGCCGATCACGCCGTACTCCAGCAGGAGTTTCGGTAGGAGGGCGTAGTTCAACGGCAGGCTGGTTCGCAGGAAGAAGGCGTGCGCGTCACGGTCGGCGAACCCGGGCCCGGAGCCGAACAGGACGGTCACCGGCGCATTGCCCAGCGCGTCCCAGGTCCTGGTGTAGGGCTGGACGAACCGCAGGCTTCCGCTGGAGTTGTCCGATGACGTCTCGGTCGCCCGCTCGGCGAAAACGTCGGCCGCCGGGGTGAAGCTGAGGACCAGCACGACAATGGCCACGCCGACGAATGCCGTCGTCGCGAACCGCGCACCCTTGTGCACCGAGAGCAGTACCAGGGCCACGGCGAGGAGCACGACGCCAGTTCCCGAAACGGTCGACAGCAGGGCCAGGATGTACAGAACGTAATGCCACCACCTGCCGCTGCGCAGTACACAGACGACAAGTCCGAACGCCAGGAACTGCGAGCAGAACGACGGTTCCAGGCAGATGAAGGCGTTCGACTTGTAGATGTCCGAGCCGTACTGCACCGGGTAGCTGGTGTTGAAGCCGTGCATCCGGTAGTCGGTCGGGATGAACTCGAGGACATCGGTGTACTGCCAGCCGACCAGCTGGATGGCGAACTGGAAGATCGCGAGCCCGGCGAGGACCGTCGTCACGGTCACGAACCGGTCGAGCAGCCGAGGGAAGATCGCCCGAGCGTCGGCCGGCACGAGACCGAAGCACAGCGGGATGTACGTCCCGATGAGCAGCACGAGCGAGGTGATGGCGCTGTCGTCGACCTCACGGAGGAAGGACACCGTCGCGGCCGCGCAGCAGGCGGTCATGGCCAGCAGGTAGGCGCGCAGGCGGCCGACGTTCAGCTGGAGGTCGCCGTGGTTCAGCATCACGACCACGGCGACGAGCGTGATCGGCAGGATGACCTGGAGCTGGGCGCCGGCGACCGGGATGGCGAGTCGCTGCAGGAAGATGTTCGCGCAGAGCAGGACCGTCAGCGTCTTCAGGATCCGCGCGTTGCCGGGCCGCCGGTCGACGACCTCGGCGGTGGGGATCACCCACGAGCGAGGAATCCTCGTGGTGAGGGTGGTGGTGACCACCTGTTCCGCCCCCGTTCCTGCCGCGTCGGCATGTCTGACCCGGGCCGCCCCGCTTCGCCGCCCGCGCCTGCTGGTTCCAGATGGCTGGCCTGGCCGACCGGCCGCCAGGCTCGGGGGTTGACGTGAACCTCGCGAGGGCGGTGTCGGCGAGTTGACGGCCGTGCGCCCGACGCGCGTGTCTGGTGTTGGCGTCGGGGCGACAGTGTATCGGTGTGCTGAATGCCGACCGGTGCCGACCGGTGCTGCCAGCTCTGGCCGCCCGCTGACCAGGTATGGTTAGCAAACCTCACGTCGCGTCATTGTTACGACAGGTAGAACCAGTTGGACGTGTCGAAATGATCGAAGAAGGGCTGCGACTGTGGGCACCTACTGAGACCGACCCGGATCTGACTTTCTCTACCGGTGGGAACACGCCGTTCCCCGTCCCCCGTCAGGCGGGCACGGAGCGTGGGGCGCAGTCCCATCCTTGAGCGGGCGGCGATGCTCGCGGCGGGCGCACGCCGCGGCGAGGCCCGCATCGTGAGGCGGGGCCACGGCCGTGCGGCCGGGCCGCGGCCTGTGAGGTGGGGCCATGGCCCGCTCCCTGCCGGGGCGGCGGCCTCCGCACCGTGGTAGCTCATCGGTTGATCATCAGGGCGCGGTGGTGCGCCAGCGACGGAGGTGGGGGCGTGGAAGGTCGCCGAGGTAGGTCCGGCGAGGCGGGCACTTCGGACGAACCGGCGACCGGCTCGGGGGGGTCCACCCACGACGGTTCCGGCGACGGGCCGGGCTCTGGTCCCGGGCACCGCCGCGGCACCCGCTCGCAGTGGGCCGCGGGACCGCCGGGCCCGCCGGGCGCGACCGGGCGGGCGCGCCAGCGCCGAGTCCTGCTGCTCGGCGCGGTCAGCGCGGTCGTCGCCGTGGTCGTGCTGGCGGTGGGCATAATCGTCTTCACCGGTGATGAGGAGAAGACTCCGACCACCCACCCGACCACCACCGGCGTGAGCTGGGTCTCGGGGGCCAATGCCAACCCGCCGAACGACCTCGCGGCCTGGGAGTCGTGGGTCGGCCGCTCCACCGACATCGCCATCCTGTTCACCTCCCGCGCGAACTGGGAGACGGTCACCCGTGACGACTGGCCGCTGGCCGATTTCCGCCCCCAGACCTACTCCGGGCAGGTGTCGATCGCGCAGCCGCTGCTCGTCGAGGGCAGCAACGAGGCGGCCTGCGCGCGTGGCGAGTACGACAGCCACTGGCGCGACTTCGGCAACACGCTGGTGCGCAACGGCCGGCCGGACGCCATCGTCCGACTCGGGTGGGAGTTCAACGGCAACTGGTTCAAGTTCTGGGAGCCGAAGGACACCGGGACCTGGAAGGTCTGCTTCACCCGCGCGGCCGCGTCGATCCGCTCGACCGCGCCCCAGGTGAAGATCGAGTGGACCATGACCGCGCATCGGGACACCATGGTCAACGGGGACAACGTGTGGGATGCCTATCCCGGCGACGACGTCGTCGACATCATCGGTATCGACGCCTACGACAGCTCCCCGGCCTCGCTCACCCAGAAGATCTTCAACGATCAGTGCAACCGGGACTCAGGGGTGTGCACCGTGGCGAAGTTCGCGCGTGAGCACGGCAAGCGGCTGGCGGTGCCGGAATGGGGACTGGACCGCCGCGCCAGCGCCGGCGGCGGCGGCGACAATCCGTTCTACATCGAGAAGATGTACGAGTTCTTCCAGGCCAACCGCGACATCCTTGCCTACGAGGCCTACTACAGCGCCTCGCCGGACGAGAAGGACAACGTCGCCTCGTCGTTGCAGAACCCGACGGCGAACCCGGACGGCGCCCAGCGTTACCTGGAACTGTTCGGCGGTCCGAAGGTCCCCGCCGGATAGCGGACGGGGTCGGTGACGCGCCGGTGGCCATCGCCACCCGGCCGGCCGGCGGCCCCGGGGGCGAGCAGCGCGGACCAGCGGCTCGCCGACGTGGGGCCGCCTGGCACGCGGTCGATCAATGAACAGCGCGGAGACGAGCGGCGCTGAGACGAGCCGCGCTGTGCCCGTCGGGCTCACCCGCACCCGCACCCTCGCCCGGCTCGGCGGACTCTCCCGCATCCTGGACATGGGCGACAAGCAACCGGGCGAGGTCGAGTTCCTCCGGCGTGGTGACGTGGAGGTTGGCCGGCTCACCGGGGACGACGACGATCCGCCCGCCGGCGTCGGCGACCAGGGCGGAATCCTCGACGGCCTCCGAGGCACCGGCGTGCGCCGCGCGCAGGGCGGCGGCCCGGAACGCGTGCGGCGTCTGCACCAGCCGATGGGTCTCCCGCGGGAGGGATGTTCCCGCGAGAAGCCCGGTGCCGCCCGGCAGCCTCCCGGTGGAGACCGCTTCAGCCGCCTCTTCGACGACCTCCTTGACCACCTCGGTGAGCGGCAGCCCGGGTACGGCTCCATCGGCGCCGGCGCGGACAGCCGCGATCACCGCGCGGTACAGCGCGGGGGTGGCCAAGGGGTGTGCGGCGTCCGTCACCACGATCACCGCGGCATCCGCGGGCACGGCGGCCAGCCCGGCCCGGACGGACTCGGCGCGGGTCGCGCCGCCGACGACCGCCTGGACGCCTGCCGGGGGCGTCCACCGGTCGAGCAGGGNGGCGGGAAGAACGACGACGACGCCGTCACAGGCGAGGCCGGCGGAGCGGACCGGGTGCGCGACGAGTGGCCGGCCACCGAGGTCGGAGAACTGCTTCGGCCCCCCGAAACGGGTGCCGCCCCCCGCGGCCAGCACGATCGCCCAGGCCGGCCCGCCGGGAACGTTCGGGTCCGGCACCCCGGTACCGAGCCCGACCGCGAGGGAGGCGTCAGCGCCGGAGGGTGTGGCTGCGCTCAACTGACCACGACCGTCGCCGCCGACGAGGCTGGCCCCGAGGAGGCTGGCCCCGACGAGGCCGACCCCGAGGAGGCTGGCCCCGAGGAGGCTGGCCCCGACGTGACGGGCGCGGCGCTCCGGTCCGCGGCGCGGCCGGTGCCGGTTCCCGGGGCTGGGACCTCGGCGAGCAGGCCCACCCCGGCCAGCGCGTCCGCCGCGTTGGCGACGGCCTCGAAGGGCAGGCCGGCCCGCTCGGCGATGTCGAGCAGGCTTCGGGTGCCGTCGGCCAGGTTGAGCACCCACAGCAGCCCCATCTCGATCGACGCGCGGTTCATCGTCGCGCCGATCGAGCGGTACAGCCCACGCCGGCCGAGCTGCGGCTCGCCGTAGGGGGAGGTGTTGCGCCAGACCCGGTCGGCCTCGCAGATGTCGATGATCCGGCGCAGGATCGCGAACGAGTCGGCCAGCGAGTCCGGTGACACGAACTCGAGATTGTCGGCCGAGGTGTGGTATTCCGGGTACTCTCCGTGCTGGCTGCGGCCGAACCGGCCCACCGGGAGGTCGTAGCCCGGTGAACAGAACTGCCGCTCGTCATACCCGTAGGGCGAGAAGTCGACGACCCGGTGCGGGCGGCCCGTCTCGGCGAGCGCCCGCGCGGCCGCCCGGTCGATGGCGGTGTCGCCGCGCCGGCTGCGCTTGTAGGTCGGGGCGCCGCGGTCACCGAGCCCGGTGAGCACCAGGCCGTGCCGGATGCGCCCGGTCACGTCCGGGTTGCGGGCGAGCCAGGTGATCGAGCCGATCGTTCCGGGGATGAACAGCAGCCGGTAGGTGAACCGGTGTGGCTGGGCGGCCAGCGCGGCAGCCAGCTCGATGGCCACCGCGATGCCGGACGAGTTGTCGTTGGCCATCGCCGGGTGGCACAGGTGCGTGGTGATGAGGAATTCCTCGCCGGTGCTCCCCGGCAGCACGATCTCACCGTAGGTGAGCGACCCCTCGGTGAGCGAGGTGTCGATCTCCACCTGGTACTCGCCGTCGGGCAGCGCCGTGAGCTGGCGGTCGGTGAGGCAGAAACCCCAGGCGTCGTTGTAGTACGAGGTCCGGTAGGGGACCCAGTCCGGCCGGTCCGGCATCGAGTACAGGTGCCGACGCAGGTCCTCCAGCGGCATCCTGGCTCGCATCGGCACGCTGTAGCCAAGCAGGTGCAGGGGGTTGTCGGCGACATCCACGACGACCCGGCCGTCCGGCCCGATGAGCCGGGCGCCGGTGACGTTCCACTCTCGCGGGATCGTCCAGTCGAGAACCGGGGTGCCGGTCGGTACCTCGTGGACGGCGAGCGGAACCTGGGCGGGCAGCGCCGCCCGCACCAGATCCAGCGTCGCCCGGACCCCGTTGCCGGTGATCGAGCGCATCGGCGGCATCAGCGCGGCGACGAGATCGTGCAGGCGGCGGCCCACCTCGTCGCTGTCGATGACGCTCACGACCGCGCGTCACTCAGGTCGGGGGCACTCAGGTCGGTGGCGCTCATGGAGTCGGAGTCCGCTCTCTCGGTCGGCTTCTCGGTCGGCTTCTCNGTCGGCCCAGACTCGCCACGGAGCGTTGCCCGCGTCCCACAGCTGGTTGAGCTCGGTCCAGTCGCGGAAGGTGTCCATGCCCATCCAGAAGCCCTCGTGCGTGTGCAGCGTGAGCTGGCCGTCGCGGGCGAGCTGCTGGAGCGGGTGGCGCTCGAGCATGGTGGACGGGTCGTCGTCGAGGTACTTGTCGACGAACTCGCGCTCGAAGACGAAGTACCCACCGCTGACCCAGCCGGTCGCCGGGGGCTTCTCCGCGAACTGGGTGACCGCGTTGCCCTCGGTGACCAGCTCGCCGTAGCGGCTGGAGGGACGGACACCGGTCACGGTGCCGATCCGGCCGGAGCTGACGTGGTCGGCGAGGACGTCCGCCAGATTGACGGCACCCACCCCGTCACCGTAGGTGATCATGAAGCGAGGGGCGGTGAGGTACTGTGCGACCCGGCGCAGCCGGGCACCCGTTCCGGTCAGCAGCCCGGTCTCGGCGAAGGTGACCTCCCAGTCCTCGTCGCCGGCGGAGTTGTGGAACTGCGGGGTGTGGTCGTCGGCGAGCGTCAGCGTGAAGTCGGCTATCTGCTGGCGGTAGGCCAGGAAGTAGCTCTTGATCAGGTCGCTCTTGTAGCCGAGGCACAGCACGAACTTGCGGAACCCGTAGTGCTCGTACGTCTTCATGATGTGCCAGAGCACGGGCTTCCCGCCGATGTCGACGAGCGGCTTGGGGAGCTTCTCGCTGGCTTCGCGCAGCCGGGTGCCCATGCCACCGCAGAGGATGACGACAGGAATGTCACGTGGGTCGACGTCCGCGGAACCGGTCGCGGACGGTCGGGTGGTGTCGGTCGTCAAGGTTGTCGCGTCTCCCGTGTCAGTGCCCCGGCGGACCCGGGGGTGGATGGCTCTCCAGTCCGGGGCCGTGCCGGCGACGACCAGGAGCCTGGTTCGCCGCCGGGCCGGCCTGCGGGCTCGGCGCCGCCGAGGAGGGACTGTGCCTCCCCCTCGGTCGGGTGGCCGGTGCGTTGGCGATGACCGCCGGACGGTGAGGAGCGCGGACCGCGGCGCCGTCGTTCTGGCGGTGCGGACGCGCGGTGTCCTCCAATTGGCCCGCGGTGTTTTCTGGCCCACTGTCTTTCAGGTGTTCAGTTCGCTTGTTCAGCCGCGCATGATCGGATGGCCGCATCCTGGGGTGCGACCGCCGGCCGGGACGTGCGGGCGCGACGCGGCAACGGTACCGTACCTCCCCTTCCGCACCGGATCCACGGGGCTGTCGACCCGTCCGGCCGCACCCGGTCGAAGCGGGTGTCGTCGCTGGCCCGCTGCCCGGGCGGGGTCCCGCCCACCCCTGGTCAGCCCGATCGTCGCTGGATGTCGCTGCACCTTCACGTGAGTGTCGGTTCCCGGGCGGCGCTCCCCTTTGCTGCTCCTGGGCNGGAGGCTTGTTACGGTTTGTCGGATGTCGCGGGATGAAGGCCGCGACACGGCCGCTACCGTCACTCTCCGGACCCCTCCGGTGCGGACAGGCAGTGCACTAATACCTTCAGCTTCTTCTGCGTCGGCCGGGAGGTACGATCCTTGCTTTCGGTCGCACTTTTTATGCTTGGTGAACGGTCTTACCCGCGGCGAATGTGGCGCCGTGGGACCGCCGCGCCTGGGGGTGATGGATCCCGTGCCGTCTGATGAGCGGTACGGCCACGGCCCGCGACCACTCCCCGGTTCTCGGTACCCGTCCGGCCGGGGTGTTCCGACCGCCGGCGGCGACGGTGCGGCGGCGGGCTGGTCCGCCCGCAGCGGCTCCAGGAGCGGGAATGCCGACGTCGGCTGGCCACGCGGCGACCAGCGGCGGGGTCACGAGACGCCGGGCGCCGGCCGGCCTCGGGGCTCCGAAGCCCCGAGGGGCTCCTCCGGTCGCGACCGGGAGCCGGATGTCGCGTTCGATCCCGAGTTGCTCGCCTCCCCGGGACGGGCCTCCCGCCGGCGGGGACGGACCTCCCCGGTCGCTCCCTACCCCGACTCCTCCGTCGGTGACGGCGGGGGAGAGCGTGCCGCGGGCAGCGCCGGCACCGACCGGATCGCCGGCACCGACCGGATCGCCGGCGACCGCCGCCGGCAGGCGACCCGTCGTGGCCCGGGCGAACGGCGGACGGCGCGTGACCGACGGAGCGCGGCTGACGGCGGCGGTGCCGGCGCCGGTGCTGGTGGTGATCACGGTCTCGGGCCCGAATCCGGCGCGGCGTCCGAACGGCGGGCTGCGTCCGACCGGCGGGCGGGCGGTGACCGGCGGGCGGGCAGCGACCGGCGCGCCGGTTCCACCGGCCGGCGGCGCGACCATGAGGGTGCGGGGGACGCCGGGCCGGCCCGCCGGCCGAACCCGGCGGGCCTCGACGACCCGCCAGGCCTCAACTCGCCAGGAATCGACTCGCCAGGCGTCGAGGATTCGGCCACCCACCGCTTCGACCGTGGTGACTGGCAGTCACCGGCTGCGGCCGACCGAGGCAGGCAGCCGGGGCCGGCCGGGACCGGTGCTACCGAGGGCTCGGATCAGACCATGATCATGGCGCCGGCCAGAGAGACGCCTCCCGCCGCCGAACGGCGTCCCGCCCCCGGCGGGCGCGGCGCGGAGCGCGGCCGGCGCACACCGGTGCCAACCGGCTCCGACCGAGACGACCTCGCTGACCGGGAGGCGACATCCAGCCGGCCGCGGCCGGCGGCCGGCGGGGCACGGTCGGGGTCCGGCGGCGGGGAACGCGGCTCCGCCGACGGCGTGGTCACCGGCATCCTGCCCGTCGCGGCTCCGGCGGCCGGCTCCGGCCGCCAGCGGCGGGACGCCCGCGAGTCGGCCTGGACCGAGCCGGCGGGCGGCGGGTCGCTGCCGCACCGGGCCACGGACTGGATCATCGAGCACTGGGGTGCGAAGCCCGGGCGCCATCCGTACCTCCCGGTGGCCCTGGTCGCGTTCGCGGCGACGCTGGCCCTGGTGGCCTGGCTGCTGGGACCCGCCCAACATGACGAGAGCAACGTCGCCGCGGCGGACCCGACCCCCACGCAGGCGGTGCCGAGCCCCGCCGGCGAAGCGCCGACGCCGACCCAGCCGGCGGCACCGACCCAGCGGGCGGCGTCGAGCGGGGCGGGTGCCGTGTCGGCGGTCGGCCGGGTGGAGCGTGCGGACACCGCCAGCCTGTTCCCGAGCGGCGTGGCCGCCCACTCGATGGCCGAGGTGCGGGCCTGGGCGGAGTTCCGTGGTAGCCCGGTGGACGTGGCGGTCACCTACACCGAACGGAACAGCTGGGACGCGATCGTCAATCCCTGGATGGGGCGGACCTTCGCCTCCTACCCCGGTGACCTGGTCATCAGTGTCCCGCTCTTCCCCGACGAGGGCCCACAGAAGGGCAGCCTGACCGCCTGCGCCGCCGGCGACTACGACGCCAGGTGGCGTCAGTTCGGCCGGTGGCTGGTGGCTCAGGGGCGCGGGGACTCGTTCGTCCGGCTCGGCTGGGAGTTCAACGGCGACTGGTTCGCCTGGCGGGCCAGCGAGAACCCCGGCGCCTACGTCCAGTGCTTCCGAAACGCCTCGTCGGCGATCAAGGCGACGAGCCCGAAAGCACGCATCGACTGGAACCTGAACGCCCACGGGCCGGGCTACCGTGATGCGTTCAGCATCTACCCGGGTGACAACTATGTCGATGTCATCGGCATCGACAGCTACGACCAGTACCCGCCCAGCTACACGGTGGGTGACTTCGAGAGGCAGTGCAACGACTCCGACGGTCTGTGCCAGGTCATCAGCTTCGCGCGGCAGCACAACAAGCTGTTCTCGGTGCCGGAGTGGGGCGTGGTCAGCCAGCAGGACACCAAGGCGAAGATGAACGCGGGCGGGGACAACCCGCTCTACATCCAGCAGATGTTCTCGGTCTTCCAGCGCAACGCCGACATCCTGGCCTACGAGGCCTACTTCAGTGAGGGTGCCTCCGGGAACGTCCGGTCATCACTGGTGAATCCGAACCAGCACCCGAACTCCTCCGCGACCTACCAGCGCCTCTGGTAGGTCGCGGCGATCCGCCGGACTCAGGACGTCCCGGAGCGCTCCGCGTCGTCGTGCAGACCGCCGACGAACGCCTCCGCCACCTGGACCTGCTCGCGCAGGGTGGTCAGCTTCTCCTCGGCGAGCGCGACCCAGGTCGCGAGCCGCGCCTGGAGCGCGGCCCGGCGCTCTGCGGGCAGGTCCGGCTCCTGGAGCTCGTCCCGCAGCACCAGCAGCGAGCGCATCTCCTCCAGGGTGAAACCGAGTGGCTTCATCTTCTTGATCAGAAACAGGCGGTCGACCGCGTCGTCGTCGTACAGACGGAACCCGCCCACCGTCCGGCCCACGGGTAGCAGGAGGCCGGCCTCCTCGTAGTACCGCACCGTGCGCAGTGACAGCCCGACCCGCTCGGCCACATCCCCGATCTGGTGGACGTCTCGACGTCGCGTGGTGGACAAGTCGACCTCACGTCAGATTCTGTCGCCGGCAGCGAACCNGGCGTCAGACGACTGTACGTCGATCCGCCACTCGGCGCCCACATCTCGTCGCGCCGCCTGCCGTAGGCTGGTGGCAACGACCCCACTGCCCGGGAAACGCCCGCTGGCGGTGGTCACCCCCGGCAGGGCCGCGCGCCATGCCCGGGTGACCTCGGCACCAGGGCGCTGACCCTGGTTGCTGGCACCCGGGGTGCCGGCTTCGGCCGGCGTCGTGTCGGTGTCGGTGTCGTATGGACGTTGATGGCGATGTCGTCCGGAGGGCGGCTCAGATCTGGGTACAGCTTCCGTCGTCGGGCCGCTCCGATCCGCGGCCGTGTGGTTCGCCGGTCCCGCTCCGATGGCCGAACCCGATGGCACCTGATCTCGATGACTCCTGCCAAGGCCATCCGCAACATCAAGGGAATCCGACACACAAGGACATCCGAAACACCGGCAGCCGGCTGATGGCTCCGGGCTCCCTGACACCGGGCTCCCTGACATCGGGCTCCCGGATACCTGAGCCGCTGGCAGCAGGCCCGCCTGCCGCCGATCTCCCGGCGGCTGACCCCCCGCAGTTGACGACCTGGCACCGGAGAGGCACGGGACGGATCACATGACCCTCGCGCCGCTACTCGACGCACTCGTAGCCCGTCCGGGCGGTGACCCGGCGCTCGCCCGCGCGCTGGGCTCGCTGGACGAGCCTGTCCTGGACCTCGCCGGACCGGCCGCCCTGCGGCCGTTCGCCGCGGCGGCGCTCGCCGGCCCGGATCGGACCGTGCTGGTGATCACAGCCACCAGCCGGGAGGCCGACGACCTGACCGAGGCGCTGGGCAGTCTGCTGGGCCCGGAGCGGGTCGCCGTCTATCCCAGCTGGGAGACGCTGCCCCACGAGCGGCTCTCGCCGCGCGCCGACACCGTCGGCCGCCGCCTGGCCGTCCTGCGCCGCCTCGCGCATCCCGACTCGGACGGAGCCGCCCGGCTCGCGGTCGTGGTCGCGCCGGTCCGCTCGGTGCTCCAGCCCCAGGTCGCCCGGCTGGGTGACCTCGCCCCGGTGACCCTGGCCGCCGGCGACCGGGTCGACCTGGACGAGGTCACCGCCCGGCTGGTCGGCATCGCCTACCACCGGGTCGACCTCGTCGAGCGGCGCGGCGAGATCGCCGTGCGCGGCGGGATCCTCGACGTCTTCCCGCCCACCGAGGAACATCCGCTGCGGATCGAGTTCTTCGGTGACGAGGTGGAGGACATCCGCCACTTCTCCGTCGCCGACCAGCGGGCACTGCCGGAGCGGGACGGAGCGGGCACGCCGGTCCTGTTCGCGCCGCCCTGCCGGGAGCTGCTCCTCACCGAGGACGTCCGGGCCCGGGCGGCGGCGTTGGCGGGTGAGCACCCGCAGCTCGTCGACATGCTCGACAAGATCGCTCAGGGCATCCCGGTCGAGGGTATGGAGGCCCTCTCACCGGTGCTGGTCGAGAAGATGACCCTGCTGCTGGACGAGCTTCCGCGCGGCTCCCGTGTTCTCGTCTGTGATCCCGAGCGGGTGCGGACCAGAGCCGCCGAGCTGGTGCGGACCAGCAAGGAGTTCCTGGAGGCGTCCTGGAGTGTCGCGGCCCTGGGCGGCGGAACGCCGATCGACCTGGGCGCGGCCACCTACCGCTCGGTCGCCGAGGCCCGGGAGCGCGCGGCCGAGCTGGGGATCCCCTGGTGGTCGGTCAGCCCGTTCGCCCCGGTGGCCGCCGGCGGGGAACCGGACGACGTCTTCGGCGACGACACGGTCGTCGCGAGCCTGCGGCCGGCGCCGAACTACCACGGCGACACCGCGCGGGCGACCGCGGACGTCAAGGGCTGGCTGGCCGACTCCTGGCGGGTGCTGCTCGTCACCGAGGGGCCCGGTCCGGCCGAGCGGCTCGTCGAGATGATGCGGGAGGCCGACCTCGGGGCCCGGCTGGCCCCCGACGCCGAGCTCGTCCCCGGCGTGGCCATCGTGACGCAGGCCCAGCTCGGCGAGGGCTTCATCAGCCCGACGCTGCGCCTGGCGGTACTCACCGAGACCGATCTGGCCGGCGCCCGCGGGGTCACCACCCGCGACATGCGGNGGATGCCCAGCCGGCGGCGCAAGGGTGTCGACCCGCTCGCGCTCGCCGCCGGTGACCTGGTCGTGCACGACGCCCACGGCGTCGGCCGCTACGTCGAGATGGTGACCCGCACGGTCGCCGGGGCCAAGCGCGAGTACCTGCTGCTGGAGTACGCCCGCGGGGACCGGCTCTACGTCCCCACCGACCAGCTTGAGCAGATCACCCGCTACGTCGGGGGTGAGGGGCCGAGCCTGGACCGCATCGGCGGTGCCGACTGGGCCAAGCGCAAGACCCGGGCCCGCAAGGCGGNCAAGGAGATCGCCGGCGAGCTGATCCGGCTCTACAGCGCGCGGATGGCCGCGCCCGGCCACGCCTTCGGCCCGGACACGCCCTGGCAGCGCGAGCTGGAGGACGCCTTCCCCTTCCGGGAGACCCCAGACCAGCTCGCGGCCATCGACGAGGTCAAGGCCGACATGCGCAAGCCCGTCCCGATGGACCGGGTGATCTGCGGTGACGTCGGCTACGGCAAGACCGAGATCGCCGTGCGGGCCGCGTTCAAGGCGGTGGCCGACGGCAAGCAGGTCGCCGTGCTCGTCCCGACCACGCTGCTCGTCCAGCAGCATTACCAGACCTTCGCCGAGCGGTACGCCCCGTTCCCGGTCAAGGTGCGGGCGATGAGCCGGTTCAACTCGGCCGCCGAGCAGCGGGCGGTGCTCGAAGGGCTGGCCGACGGCACGGTGGACGTCGTGATCGGNACCCACCGGCTGCTGTCCGGGGAGGCGAAGTTCTCCGACCTNGGCCTGGTGATCGTCGACGAGGAGCAGCGGTTCGGCGTCGAGCACAAGGAGCACCTGAAGAAGATGCGGACCGCGGTCGACGTGCTCACCATGAGCGCGACGCCGATCCCGCGGACTCTGGAGATGTCGATCACCGGCATCCGGGAGCTGTCCACGATCGACACACCGCCCGAGGAGCGTCATCCGGTGCTCACCTCGGTCGCCCCCTACGACCCCAACCAGGTGGCCGCGGCGATCCGCCGGGAGCTGCTGCGGGAGGGGCAGGTCTTCTTCATCCACAACCGGGTCGAGAGCATCGACCGCGCCGCGGCGCGGCTGCGTGAGCTGGTACCCGAGGCGCGGATCGCCACCGCCCACGGGCAGATGAACGAGGACGCCCTCGAAGGCGTCATGGTCTCCTTCTGGGAGAAGAAGTTCGACGTCCTGGTCTGCACCACGATCGTCGAGTCGGGCCTGGACATCTCGAACGCCAACACGCTGATCGTCGAACGGGCGGACAACTTCGGGCTCTCCCAGCTGCACCAGCTCCGCGGCCGGGTCGGCCGTGGCCGCGAGCGTGCCTACGCCTACTTCCTCTACCCGCCGGACCGGCCGCTGTCGGAGACCGCCCACGACCGGCTGGCGACCATCGCGCAGCACAACGACCTCGGCGCCGGCATGGCCGTGGCGATGAAGGACCTGGAGATCCGCGGCGCCGGCAACCTGCTCGGCGGGGAACAGTCGGGCCACATCGCCTCGGTCGGCTTCGACCTGTACGTCCGGATGGTCGGCGAGGCCGTCGCCGAGTACAAGGGCGAGGTCGAGGAGCCGATGGAGGTCAAGGTCGAACTGCCCGTCGACGCGAACCTGCCGCACGACTACGTGCCCAGCGAACGGCTGCGGCTCGACGCGTACCGCCGGCTGGCCGCGGCGATGTCCGACGAGGACATCGCCGAGGTGCGCGGCGAGCTGGCTGACCGCTACGGCCCGTTGCCCGAGCCGGTGGAGAACCTGCTCGCCGTCGCCGGCCTGCGGGTCCTCGCCCGCCGGTACGGCGTCAGCGAGATCACCGTCGCCGGTCGCCAGATCCGCTTCACCCCGCTGGACCTGCGCGAGAGCCAGACGCTGCGCCTGGCCCGGCTCTACAAGGGCTCGGTGGTCAAGCCGGCGGTGCGGGTGGTGCTCGTCCCGGCCCCCACCGAGACCGGGCGGATCGGCTCCCGCCCGCTGCGCGACCGGGCGCTGCTGGCCTGGGCCGGCCAGCTGCTGGATGCCATCGTCGGTGACTCGGTCGCCGCGGCGGCGAGCCGGTGAGCGGCACCGGCCGGCGCCCGGCGCGGGCCGCCGGGCGCCGCCGCGGCGGTGCGGAGAGTCGTGCGGCACAGCCCCATACACTTCCGGGCCGAGGAGCGGATACGGTCAGTGCCGTGAAGTTTCCGCGTCTTCTGGCCGGGCTCGGTCTCGCCGTGCTGACCGGCATCGCAGGTACCGCATGCACGACGCACGCCGGGGCGGCGGCCCAGGTCGGGTCGAGCACGATCGAGACCTCCACGGTGCGCGGCATCGTCGACCGCGGTTTCGCCGCCGTCCAGACCGTGCCGGCCGAGCAGGCGGCGCAGGGTCTCGACCGGCCGGAGCTCCAGCGCCGCACGATCACCGCCCTCGTCCAGCTCAAGGTGCTGGAGGCGGAGGCGAAGCGGCAGGGGATCACCCTGAGCAGCCAGGACGTCGACGCCTACTACCAGGCGTACGCGGTGCTGCGCTTCGGTGGCGTCGAGATGTTCGAGACCCGTGCCGCGGCGGCCGGCTACGCCAAGGAGGACGTCGGCGTGATCGTGCGCGCCGGAGCCCTGCAGAACGCCATCGGTGACAAGGTCGCTCCGAGCGTCCTCGCCACCCCGGCCGAGGCCCGCGCGCAGTACGACAGCATCGTCGCGCAGGTCGGCGACATCCCGCTGACCTTCGAGGCCGNCCGGCCGTACCTGCAGCGGTTCATCGCCGCCGACCAGCGGGCCGTCAAGCTCCAGCCCCTGCTGGAGGAGGCCGCGGCCCGGGAGCACATCTCGGTCAACCCCCGCTTCGGGGAGTGGGACCCGCAGCAGTTCGCCGTGGTCTCGGCGCCGGGCACGATCGCGACGACGGCCGCGCCGGTGTCGTCGCTGGACATGTCGCTGCAGTCCTGAGAAGCCCTGACACGACGTGCTGATCACACTGGTCTCGACGAGCGCCCGGGTCGCGCCCGGGCTGCTCACGGCCGCCGCCTGGGATCTGCTCCGGGTGGCCGCGGTCTGGACGGCGAGCCCGGAGCACCCCCAGCTGGCCGCGCTGCGTGACGCCGGGATCGAGGTGTCGGTGCTTTCCGCCCCGACCGCCCCGACCGCGCCGGTCGCGCCGGTCGGGGCGGGGGCTCCGGTGGGCGCGGCGGCTCCGGGCGGGCTGAGTGCGATCGCCCGGCTGCTGGCCGCCGCCGGGTCGGCCACGCAGGTCGCGTGGCTGCTCGATCCGGTGACACCGACCGGGGCGGACAGTGAGCTGCTGGCCGCCGCGGAGCTCCCCACCGCGGGGCTGACGAGCGGGGCGGGCGTCGACATCCAGCGGCTCACCGCCACCCGTGAGCTGCCCGGGTCGGCCCTGCTCGACGCGGNCATGGTCATGGACCGGCTGCGCTCGCCCGGCGGCTGTCCCTGGGACGCCGGGCAGACCCACACCTCGCTGGCGCCGTACCTGCTGGAGGAGGCGTACGAGGCCTACCAGGCCATCGAGGACGGTGATCTCACCGAACTCCGCGAGGAGCTCGGGGACGTCCTGATGCAGGTGCTCTTCCACGCGCGGGTGGCGGCCGAGGCCGGCCCGGCGGGCTGGGACGTGGACGACGTCGCGACCGGTCTGGTCGAGAAGCTGATCCGGCGCCATCCGCACGTCTTCGGGGACGTCGCCGTCTCCGGTGCCGACGACGTCGCCACCAACTGGGACGCGATCAAGGCCACGGAGAAGAACCGGAAGTCGGTGACGGAGGGTGTGCCGCTCTCCGCGCCGGCGCTGTTCCTCACCGCGAAGCTGCTGCGGCGGGCCGGGAAGCTGGGGCTCCCGCTTGAGTCGGCCCTGCCGGCGGGCGCGGGGGTGCCGGACCTGCCCGGGCTGGCGGCTCTCGTCGCGGAGCTGGCGCACGCCGCCGGGACCGCCGGGACCGGCGCCGATTCCGGCACGGCTTCCGGTGTCGCTCCCGGGGCCGACCCGTCCGCGGGTGGTGGCCCGGCCGACGAGCTGATCGGTGATCTCCTCTTCGCCGCGGTGGCCCTCGCCGGGGCGCGCGGCGTGGACCCGGAGACCGCGTTGCGCGGGCGCGCCCGGCTCTTCCGGGACAGGCTCGCCCGGGCCGAGCTCGCGGCGCACGACCGGGGCGCCGAGCCGGGCGGGCTTGNCGCCGAGGACTGGAAGGCCCTGTGGGAGAGCGCCGAAGCCGGGGGACCGGCGACCGGCTGATCACCCGCGGCCACCCGTGGGGACGGCCCGCTCGTCTAGCCTCACAGCATGGTTGGAACGCCCCGGCAGGCGATGGTCGACATCCAGCGTTTCACGCGGCGGAGGACCGCCCCGGTCATCCTTGAGCTGGATCTGACCTCCGATCTCGCCGAGGGGGTCCCGGCGGACCCCCTGACCGCCGCGATGACCCACCGCCGGGCGACCCTGCGGGAGGTCGTCGACGGGCTGCGGCGGGCCGCCCGGGACGATCGCGCGCGGGTGCTGGTCGCGCACATCGCGGCCGGCGGGCTGCCGCTGGCGCGGGCGCAGGAGATCCGCGACGCCGTAGCCGGGTTCCGGGCGTCGGGCGGGGTCGCCATCGCGCACGCGGACACCTTCGGCGAGTTCGGCGGCGGCACCGTCGCCTACTATCTCGCCTGCGCGTTCGACGAGATCTGGCTCGCGCCGCCGGGCGATCTCGGCCTGACCGGGGTCGCGATGGAGACCCCCTTCCTGCGCGACGCGCTGGACCGGCTCGGGGTCAGCGTCGAGATAGGCCAGCGCCACGAGTACAAGAACGCGGTGAACACGCTGGTGGAGCGGGACTTCACCCCGGCGCACCGGGAGGCGCTGGGGCGGATCGTCGAATCCTGCGCCGAGCAGGTCGTCGCATCGGTCGCGACCAGTCGCGGCCTGTCACCCGACCAGGTCCGCGGCGTGATCGACGATGCCCCGCTGAGCGGGCAGGCGGCCCTCGCCGCCGGTCTGGTCGACCGGATCGGCTACCGGGACGAGGTGTACGACGAGGTGTGGGCCCGGGCGAGGCAGCTCGCCGAGCCGGCGGCCACCGGTGACGAGGCCGAGCCGGTACTCATGTACGTCTCGGCCTACCGGCGCGCGGCCGTGCGCCGGGAGGCGTCTCCGGCGCGCCGGGCCCGGTCTTTCGCGGCCTCGCTACCAGCGTCGCTGCCCGGCTCGGTGCTGCCCCGGGGCGCCGGCGGCCCGGCGGAGCCCGACAGCCCGGCGGAGTCCGGCGGCCCGGGAGTGCGGGGGTCACACAGCGGGAACGGTTCCGGCGCGGTGCCGCCCCAGATCGATCCGCGGACCTCGGTGGTCGCGCTGGTGTACGGCACCGGCCCGGTCCTGCCGGGGTCGGCGGCCCTGCCGTTCGGCGGGCCGGTGCTCGCCGCGGACGCCGTCACGGCGGCCTTCCGGGCCGCGGCCCGCGATTCCACCGTGGCCGCCGCGGTCTTCCGTGTCGACAGCCCGGGCGGTTCATATGTGGCCTCCGATGTGATCCGTAGGGAGATCGAACGGTTCCGGGCCACGGGACGTCCCGTCATCGTCTCGATGGGATCGGTGGCGGCCTCCGGCGGCTACTTCGTGGCTCTCGGCGCTGATCTGATCGTGGCCAACCCGGGGACGCTGACCGGTTCCATCGGTGTCTTCGCCGGGAAGCAGGTCGTCCGCGACCTGCTGGGCAAGGTCGGCATCGGTTTCGGTGCGGTCGCGGCCGGCGAGAACGCGCTGATGATGTCCCCGCGGCAGCCGTTCACCGCGGGCGAGCGGGCGAAGCTGGAGGGATTCCTCGACCGGGTGTACGCCGACTTCGTGGCCAAGGTCGCCCAGGCCCGGCGGATCTCGCCGGACGAGGCG
This sequence comes from Frankia sp. EI5c, assembly GCF_001636565.1. Taxonomy (GTDB): domain Bacteria; phylum Actinomycetota; class Actinomycetes; order Frankiales; family Frankiaceae; genus Parafrankia. Next base: position 117,140 of record NZ_LRTK01000031.1, on the reverse strand, counting down.
CACGAGCTGGCCCGCGGGCGGGTCTGGACCGGTGCCGACGCGCACCGCAACGGCCTCGTCGACGAGCTCGGTGGGCTCTCCCGTGCCCTCGACCTGGCCTGGGCCCGGGCGGGCCTGCCGGCGACGGAGGAGCCCAGGGTCAGGATCACCCCGAAACCCTCGGTGCTGGACCGGCTGCGGACCCCGAAGTCCAGCGAGGAGCCGGCCGCCGCGGCGGCGCTGCGGGCCGGCCCCTCGGCCGGGCTGTCCGGTGCGCTGGGCCTGCTCGCCCCAGGTCTCCTCGGCGGCCTCGTCGGCGCGTCCGGTGAGCTCCTGGTGTCCTCGGCGGGCGGGGGTGGCTTCACCGGTGGCTGGGGAGCGCTGGCCCCGCTCGCCGCCCGGGCCGGGCTGCCCGTCCACGGCCCGCTGCTGATGCCGCCCGTGGGGCGGTTCCGGTAGTCCCGGTTCCGGTAGTCCCCGCTGTGGTCCGGTCACGCGGTCGCCGGACCGCCCGTCGGCTGCCGCGCCGGTCCGGGCCGGTGCGCGCGGCCGCCACTTACGTGGTGGGACCGGCGCCGGGCGGATCCGCGGCGCGCTCCACCGACGACCCTCGGGAGCCCGCGGTCAGCGTGGCGCGACCGGGAGGCGACGCGGTGGCGCGTGACGGCGGTAGTCTCGCACCGACCGGTTCGTCCGGACGGCGTCGCTCGTCCCCGGGTGCCGAGAGCTCGTGCCCTCCGGGCCTACCGGGGCGCGTGCGCGGCTCGCCGGTGGGTTCGACGGGTCCGGCCGCCGGTGCCGCGGTGTCGGTTCACCGCCTGTCGCGGCCGGCCAGCCCTGGTCGGCCCGTCCTGGCCGGTTCGCCTGACGACTCCGCGGTCGGTGTCCGTCGGCGGCTCGCCCGCCAGCAGCTTCCTCCCGCGCCGGTGCCCCGGTCGCGTCCATCGAAAGGTGTGCTCGTGCCGTCCATCGAGGCTGTCGGAGCTCGTGAGATCCTCGACTCACGAGGCAACCCCACCGTCGAGGTCGAGGTCGTTCTTGACGACGGCACGCCCGGCCGGGCCGCCGTACCCAGCGGCGCCAGCACCGGCGCCTTCGAGGCCGTGGAGCTGCGCGACGGCGGTGACCGCTACGGGGGCAAGGGTGTCACCCGGGCCGTCGACGCGGTCATCACCCGCATCGGTCCCGCGATCATGGACATGGAGGCCACCGAGCAGCGGCTGCTCGACGCCCGGCTCATCGAGCTGGACGGGACGCCCGGCAAGTCCGCGCTGGGGGCGAACGCCCTGCTCGGGGTGAGCCTGGCCGTCGCCCGGGCCGCGGCGGCCGCCAGCGGGCTGCCGCTGTTCCGGTACATCGGCGGGCCGAACGCGCACCTGCTGCCGGTCCCGATGATGAACATCCTCAACGGCGGGGCGCATGCCGACACGAACGTCGACATCCAGGAGTTCATGATCGCGCCGATCGGCGCGGGGACCTTCGCGGAGTCGCTGCGCTGGGGAGCGGAGATCTACCAGGCGCTGAAGAGCGTGCTGAAGGGCCGGGGCCTGGCCACCGGAGTCGGGGACGAGGGCGGTTTCGCGCCCAGCCTGCCGACCAACCGGGAGGCGCTCGACCTGATCGCCGAGGCCGTCGACAAGGCGGGCTTCAGCCTGGGCGACGACATCGCGCTGGCGCTCGACGTCGCGTCGACCGAGTTCTTCGCGGACGGCTCCTACACCTTCGAGGGCAGCGGCCGCTCGTCCGAGCAGATGATCGACTACTACGCGGACCTGGTCGACTCGTACCCGATCGTGTCCATCGAGGACCCGCTGGCCGAGGACGACTGGGCCGGCTGGACGAGCATCACCACCCGGCTGGGCTCGCGCGTGCAGCTCGTCGGCGACGACCTGTTCGTCACCAACCCGGAGCGACTCGCCCGCGGTATCGCCGAGGGTGCGGCGAACGCCCTGCTGGTGAAGGTGAACCAGATCGGCACCCTGACCGAGACGCTGGACGCGGTCAGCCTCGCCCACCGCAACGGCTACCGCTGCATGATGTCGCACCGCTCGGGCGAGACCGAGGACACCACGATCGCCGATCTGGCGGTGGCCGTCGACTGCGGGCAGATCAAGACGGGCGCTCCCGCCCGCAGCGAGCGGGTTGCGAAGTACAACCAGCTGCTGCGCATCGAGGAGGAGCTGGACGACGCCGCGAGGTACGCGGGAGCCGGTGCGTTCCCGCGGCGGGCGTCAGCCAGCTGAGCCGACGGTGCCCTTCCGGCAAAGGGCGCTGACGACGAGGGCCACCCTGCTGGCCGTCGTCATCTGCGTCCTCGTGCTGACCCTGGCCTATCCGCTGCGGCTGTACCTGCAGCAGCAGGCGAAGATCTCCGAGCTGACGCGCGCGAACGCGCGGCGCCAGACGAGAGTCGACGACCTACGCGCGGAGGTCGCCCGCTACAACGACCCCGAATGGGTGGCCGACGAGGCACGTCGCCGGTTGCAGTACCTCCTGCCTGGGGAGAAGGCATACCTGATGGGAACGACTCCCCAGCCGACGACGGACCCGGGGGCGGACGTGGGTGCCACCCGGGGCGAGGGGTCCTGGTACAGCCAGCTGTGGGCCGAGCTCGCCAAGCCGGCGAGCCCCGCCCCGGAGGCGGGGAAATGAGCCGTCCGCCGCTGCCGCCGACCGCGCCGTCCACCGGCGGCGGCGTGGACGGGCGGCCCGGCGTGGACCGGGTGGCCGGCACGGACCAGGGCCACGGCCTTGGTCTCGGCCCCGAGACCGAGGTTGTACGTCGGCAGCTCGGGCGGGAGCCGCGGGCGGTCCTCGGGGTGGCCCACCGCTGTTCCTGTGGGCTGCCCGACGTCGTCGAGACAGCGCCGCGGCTTGCCGACGGTACCCCGTTCCCGACGCTGTTCTACCTCACCTGCCCGCGGGCGGCAGCCGCGATCTCGCGGCTTGAGGGCGCCGGGGTGATGCGTGAGATGACCGCGCGGCTGAGTACCGACCCCGAGCTCGCCCGGGCCTACATGGAGGCGCACCGCGACTACCTGGCCCGGCGGGACGCGCACGGTGTCCTCACCGGGCATCCGAGCGCGGGCGGGATGCCGGACCGGGTCAAGTGCCTGCACGTACTGGTCGCGCACAGCCTGGCGACCGGGCCCGGGACGAACCCGTTCGGTGACGAGGCTCTCGCGGCGCTCGGGGACTGGGGGGCCCGCGGGCCCTGCGTCGAGGTTGGCGGCGCATCCTGTGCGGAGGAACCTGGTACTTCGCGCGGCCGTGCGGCGGGCGCCGGCCTGGGACGAGAGGAGACCGCCGGATGAGCCGTGTCGCCGCGATCGACTGTGGCACCAACTCGATCCGTCTGCTGGTTGCGGAGATCGACGAAGGCTCCGGGGGGTCGGGAGGGCGGCTGCGCGAGCTGACCCGCCGGATGGAGATCGTGCGACTGGGCGCCGGCGTGGACCGCACCGGCGAACTGGCGCCGGATGCCCTGGCCAGGACGCTCGGCGCGCTGCNGGACTATGCGGACGAGATCGACCGGCTGGGCGCGACCCGGGTGCGCATGGTCGCGACGAGCGCCACCCGGGACGCCCGCAACCGATCGGAGCTGGTGGACGGCGTCCGGGCGATCCTCGGAGTCGACCCCGAGGTGATCACCGGCGACGAGGAGGCGGCGCTGTCCTTCGCCGGCGCGATCGGGGATCTCGGCACGGTGGCCACCNCGATTCTGCTGGCGGACATCGGTGGCGGCTCCACGGAGCTGGTGCTGGGGGACGCCGGCGGGGTGCGTGAGTCGATCTCGGTGAACGTCGGCTGTGTGCGGATGGCCGAGCGGCACCTCCACGACGACCCGCCCACTCCAGCCCAGGTCGCGGCGATCGTGGCCGATGTCAACGCCGCCTTCGACCATGCCGAGCGGACGGTGCCCATCACCACCGCGGCCACCCTGGTGGGTGTGGCCGGCACGGTGACCACCGTCGCGGCGCTCGCGGCCGACCTGCCCGCCTATGACGCCGACCGCCTCCATCTGATGGTCACCTCCGCGGACGACGTGGCAGCGGTGACCGCCCGGCTGGTCGGGATGACGCATGCCCAGCGCGCGGCGCTGCCGGTGATGCATCCGGGCCGGGTCGATGTCATCGCGGCGGGTGCGCTCGTTCTGCGGACCCTCGTTGAACGGTGCGGAACCTCGGCTGTGATCGCGAGTGAACGGGACATCCTGGACGGCATCGCGCTTTCCCTCGGCGGTGTGGTCGGGTCGGGCGCGCGGTGACCAGGGTCTGCCGGTGGGCGCGATACCGGACCCGGTGACGCCGAGCGGCGCGTGAGCGCGGCGGGTGGCGCGTGAGCGCGGGCGGCGCGTGAGCGCGGGGCGCGCCGGTCCGGCTTCCCCGGGCGCCGGGTGGCCGGCGGATCCGGCGACGGCCAGCACTCCGGTGGCCCGCACCGCGCCGGAGGTCCACCAGCTGGCCGTCGCGGCGGCGGACTGCGCCGAGCTCGACGCACGGGTTTCGGTCTGCCGGGCCTGCCCGCGGCTGGTCGCGTGGCGGGAGGAGACCGCCGCCGTCCGGCGCGCCGCCTTCGCCGACCAGCCTTACTGGGGCCGGCCGGTGCCCTCGTTCGGTCCGCCGGACGCGCGGCTGCTGATCGTCGGGCTGGCCCCGGCGGCCCACGGCGGGAACCGCACCGGCCGGATCTTCACGGGCGACCGCAGCGGCGACTGGCTGTTCGCCGCGCTGAACCGCGCGGGACTCGCCCGGCTTCCGACCTCGGTCGCGGCGGACGACGGCCAGCACCTGATCGACACCCGGCTGGTGGCCGCGGTCCGGTGTGCCCCGCCGGCGAACCGGCCGACGCCGCAGGAGCGTGACACCTGCCGGCCCTGGCTGGTTCGGGATCTGCACCTGCTGCGACCGGGGCTGCGGGTGATCGTCGTGCTGGGCGGGTTCGCCTGGACGGCACTGTGGCCGGCGCTGGGCGCGGCGGGCTACCCGCTGCCGCCGCGCCGCACGCCCTTCGGGCATGGCGCGACGGTGGACCTGGCCGGACTGAGCATCATCGGGTGCTACCACCCGAGCCAGCAGAACACCTTCACGGGCCGGCTGACGGCCCCGATGCTCGATCAGGTCTTCGCCGAGGCAGTCGAGCGGCTACGCGAGAGCCACTGAAAGCGGCGTCGGCCGCGGGGCGACGGTGCGCGGATTCGTCGCCGGTTTGTTCCGTCTTCGGATGTTCCGGTACTCGAAAGACAGTGGGATAGGTCACGTTCGTGTCGGCCGCGTCCGTGCGACGGAGCGGCGGTCCGTGTGACTGTCCGCCGGGTTCGGGGCGGTCCCGGCCCTTTCGGCTGGATGCTTCGCCGCGGGTGTGGCGCGCGTTTTTCTCGGTCCGGCGAACGGTTGACGTCTGATTTCATTGTTCAGACGGATTGCGACCAATGAAGTCTTCGGGCGCGGATCCATGTTCGGCCTGGTGGGGGTGCTGTCCGCCGGCAGGCTCCGGGGCGCCCGCCCCGGGTGCCCCGGAGCCTGCCGGCGGCGGTGGAGGAGGGCTGGCCGGGCTGCCTCTGGCGACGGCGTCCCCGGCGTTCACGTTGTGGCCGGGTAGTTGTCCAGTTGACTTCGTGTTCATGTGTGGTCGACGTCACCTGGGTGACGAACCCGAGGATCCTCCCCAGGTCACCTCGGGGCCCCGCGCGGGCCGTCGGCGCGGGCTCGGCCCGACTCGGGTGTCGCCGTCCGGCGGGCTCCGGTCGGCCCGGTCGGCCCGGTCGGTCAGAAGGCTGCACCTCCGCCGGCCGCCGCCGGCCGGCCCGGGAAACGGCCGGGCCGGCGGCGCCGCCGGCTGAGTGGACCGTTCGTCCGTATGGTGCCGGTCGGACGCCTACATACGGTTGGAAGGCGCCTGGAAGGAATCACCGGCCCGAATTCTCCGATTCCGGTTTCCGGTGCGATCCCAGCCTTTTCCGGTTTCTCGTGGAGCTCGCTCCGGGACGTCGTCCCGGTGGGGATCCCGGCACGTCGGTTGATACGGCCCGGCGGCGTGGCCGACGAATTCCGTTGCCGCCGGGACGGTTTCTGTTGTTTGCCCGGGCGGTGACGGGGCGCTCCGCTCGAGTGCCGGCTCCGGCGGCCGGCGGACCCGTTCCGTCACCGGCCGGTCGCCGGTGGCGGAGCCGGCCCCGGCCTCCCGGTGAGCCGGACGGGCCGCGGCGCGTCCCGATGCCGGGCGGCGGTGCCGCGGGCGCCCGCGGTGTGGCATCGCCCACCGCGCCGGCCGCCGGGCCGTCGCCCGCGTCGGGGCTGAGGTGGCCCCGGGCCGGCGGGCGCCGCGGGCATCCCGCCGCGACCGGCGGCTCCGAGAGTGGTTCCCGGTGGGTACGGGGGGGTGGTGACGTCGGGCAGATCCGTCGGTCGGGCGTGGGTTCCGGCAGGTGAAGGGCCTGTAACCGTAGCCGTCGCAGTGGTTGTGCGGCCGGCCCGCGACCCGGCCGCCGATGTTGGCCTCGACCGCTGCGACGTGCGGGTCCGCTCGCCCGAGTGATCCAGGTGACACCGGTCGGCCCGCGGCCGGGCACCTCGGGCGATTCGGTATTCTTGATCGTTGGTCGTCCGGGAGGGTGAGATCCGCGCGCTACCTTGCGCACCGCCGGGCCCGACCGGCCCCCCTCGGATTCGAACCGGCAGGTGACCGCTCGGCGCGAGACGACGGCAAGTGCGTCGCTGTCGTCACCAGGAGTCACGAATTCGTCCGGCTCGGCCGGTCCGTACGACTTTTCCTGCGGTGCGTTATTCCCAGACCCTACGTAGCGTGGTAGAAACATCAGCGATGTGCACGAGCCGGTGTATCCCAACAGGTAGAGGAGGCTGTCCTAAAAACAGCTCGAGTGTCGGTTCGACTCCGACCACCGGCACCTATCAATGTCGGCCGTCCGCCTCGTATTGCCCCTGAGGCTGGCGGCCGCTGGGCGGTCGACGGCGCCAAAGGTCGCTTTGTCGGAACGTTGATCGCCTGTTCTCGTATGCGACGAGGCGGATCTGCGGCTCGGTTGGATCCCCGCCCGCCCCGTATGCCCCTTTTTGCGCTCTGGGTCGATCACTGAACAGCTCGTCGTGGCCAGGTGGGCACCNCGTGCACCCGGGGCGAGCAGTCCGTGCATTCGAGGCGGGCACCCGGCGTGCCTGCGCGGAACGGTGCGGTGGCGGCGGGCGTTGTACTGTGCGATCACCACGCGGGGCGGTTCCCGTGGGCAGGCTGGGGAGGTCCAGGTCGATGGCGGAACTGCATTCGTCCAACCCGGCGTTCACCCGGAGCGGCTTCGGGCAGACCCGTCCGCCCGCGCCGCCCGCCCCGCCGGCGGGTTCGTGGCAGCCCGGAGCGTGGCCCCAGGGGCCCGGATACCCGCCGCCACCGCCGCCCATTCCGGTGCGGGACAGGCTGACCTACGACGACGTCGTCATGCACACGCTCGGCGTGTTCGCGGTGATGTTGGTCGGTGCGGGCGTCGGCTGGTACCTCTCGCCTGACTCGCCGGGCATCGCCCTCGGCGCCGGGGTCGCCGCGCTCGCGCTGAGCTTCGTGATCTCCTTCCGGGCGCGCATCAGCCCGCCGCTGGTGGTGGTGTTCGCCGGGCTGGAAGGCCTGCTGGTCGGCGGAGTCTCCCGCTTCTACGAGTCCGCCTTCTCCGGAATCGTGTTGCAGGCCCTGCTCGGAACCGCGCTGGTCTTCGTCGCGATGCTGGTCGCCTACCGCAGCCGGCGTCTGCGGGCGACCCCCCGCATGGCCAGGATCGTCACCGGGGCGCTGCTCGGCGTCGTCCTGCTCGGCATCACCGATCTCGTCGTCAGGGCCGTCTCCGGCAGCCATCTTCCGGTGATGAACGACCCGTCGCCGCTCGGCATCCTGTTCAGTGTCGCCGTGCTGGCGGTGGCCAGCCTGCAGTTCATCCTCGACTTCGACTTCATCGAGCGTGCCGTCGCCGCGGGAGCCCCGCGTGAGGAGGCCTGGCGGGCCGCGTTCGGCCTGCTCGTCGGCTTCGTGTGGGTGTACCTGGAGCTGCTGCGGCTGCTGTCCAAACTCCGCCAGTAGCCCGGGTCCACGCCCCGGCGGTCCGCCCCTGGGTCACCCTGGCCCGCGGGTCACCCGGAGCGGTCCGGGCCGGCGGCCGTGGGCGTCACCCTGATCACGCACCGCCGTTCCCGCTCCATCGCGGCGCGGTAGCCGTCCCAGTCCGGATGTTCGCCCGAGATCTGCCGGTAGTAGGCGATGAGCAGGTCAAGGGCCTCGGGCAACCGGACGATCTCGGCGGTACCGGCGATCTGGACCCAGGGCCCGAAGAAGCCGTCCGGCAGGACGCAGAGGTGGACGCGTGGCTCGCGGGCGATGTTGGCCACCTTCAGCGCGGTGGTGCGGGTGCTGATCAGCAGCGCGTCGTCCTGGCCGGCGCCGACCAGCACCGGTGACATCTGCGGCGTGCCGTCGCGGCGGGTGGTGGCCAGCACCGCGTGGTGATGGTCTCGGACGAAGGCACGGGCGGCTGCGAGGTCCACCGGTCCATTCTCGTCCGCGACCGACCTGCCGGCGGGCGGTCAGACTTGGATCGCGTGCCGGCGCAGGTCCGCCTCCTGCACCACGGCGGCGGCGAACCGGTGGGGTAGCCCGTGCATGTCCCGCAGCCAGCCGACCCGCTCCGAGAACCGGAGCAGCCCCGGGCCCTCGTTGAGCCGGGCCAGCCAGTGGCCCAGATCGTGCCCCGTCGCCTTGGGGATGCGCTCGATGAGGCTCTGGTGGGTCTGCGGAGAGAGATACGGCGACATGCGCGCCTCCAGACGACTGGGCGGTGACGTCAGCGGGACATGAGGCAAGCGTGCGCCNCACCGCGGACCGGAGCAAGGCGTGGCGTGGCGGACCGCAGGTATCCTTACCGGATGTCGGATTCGCTCCGCGAGGTCGCCCGGCAGACCAGCCTCCTGGTCTCCAGGGCCCGAGGCTGGACGGGTTCGGCCTGGGATGTGCGGGTCACCACGGGTGGGACGAGAGCCGACCGCCTCCGCGCGCTGATCGACGAGCTGGCCCTGCTGGGCGGGCAGGCCGGCAGTGGCGCGCCACCCGGGGTCCGTCCGCCGCGGGTCGCCGATCACGCGTTGCCCGATCAGCTCATCGTGCTGGCGGACGACTTCCTCGCCGCGATCGCGGCCGAGCCGGCGGCCAGCCCGGCCGCGGGGCGCACCGGTGCCGGCAGGCATGCGGCGGGGCTGACTGCGCGGGCGCACGCGGCGGTGACCGCCGCCAGGGCCGATCTCGACGGACCCGGTTTCGGATTCCGGCCGCACTAGGCGGCTTTTCGTGGATCAAGGTCAGGCGTTCGGGGCAGGATGCCGGGGCTTGACCCGAGGCCGGGTGCCAGTGGGGCGCCAGGCCGAGTTTCGGGCGCCTGGCCGGCGCGGTGCCAGGCCGGGCTGCGGGGCCGCGTCGAGCGTTTCGGTGACATGGCTGTCTGATCGGCGTGATTTCGCGGTTGTTGGGGTGGCCGTGGGGTGCGGTGGGTGGCGGCTCCGGGCTGGTGCGGGGACCGCGTCGTGCCGGCTGTTCGATGTCCACGATCCCGTCGGTGGACGTCTGGGCTGGTGAAGATCCCGCCGCGGTGCGGTCATGGGGCTGCGGGCATGGCGCGGGACAGCGCGGTAATGGGGCTGCCTGGGCTTTCAGCGCGCCGGCAGGCGCCGCGGCAGCCGTCGCCCACCCGTGTGGCGCGGGTCCGGGAGGATTCGCCGACGGCGACTGAAGGGCTCCTTGTGTCCTTCGTTCGCAGGGGTTGCGGTGCCTGCGTCGCCGTGGTTGTCAAGGCGTCTCGGTGGGAGACACAAGAAGCTCTTCAGGTGCGGGATCGGCACTGCCGCGCTCGTGCTCGAAATGCTGACCAGCATCGTCAGATCACCGAACGCACCCTCCGCGCCTCCGCCCGCGCTCCCGCCGGGAACCCGCCCGCACCTCCGCCCGCGCTCCCGCCGGGAACCCCCCCGCACCTCCGCCGAGCGCACTCGCCTGCGCCGCTCCCGCTCCCGCGCCCACGCACGCCTGCGCCCGCGCCTGCGCACGCCTGCGCCTGCGCATCAGCGCAGGTGCCAGTCCTCCTCCAGGGTACCGAGCACGGGACCGGCGGCGATCCGGGCTCCGTCCAGGGTCAGGTGCACACCGTCACGAGTGCGGATCAGTACGGAATGACCGCCGGCGTCCGTGAGGTAGTCGGTGTACTGGCCGCCGTTCGACAGCGCCGGGGCCAGGTCGAGGAACCGAGCCCCCGGGATCTGCCCGACCGCCGCCCGGGTCGACTCGTTCATCCGCGCGAAGTAGCCGTTCAGGGTGGTGGACCGGGCGGGTGGCAGACCTAGCCAGTAGACCCGGCGGTTGCCGCCGTCCGACCAGATGCGCATCAGGACGATGGCCCGCCGGCGGTACTCCGCCGCCCATTCGTCCGTGCCCGGGGGCAGTATCTTGCCGTCCGGGAGGGTGATGCCCTGCCCGTCGTTGCCGCCCNTGATGGCCACCACCGCCTCGGGGTTGCGGTCAGTGATCTGCTGGCGGGCGTGGGTCGCCCNGTCGAAGAAGTCGGGGCGCACGAGCCCGGTGCCGAAGCGGGTGTCGGTCTCGGCGTGGATCGCGGCCGGAGCGGTGTTGGTGATCGTCGGGCCCAGTGACTCGGTCAGCGAGTCACCAGTGACCAGCAGCCGCAGCGGCGCGGCCGCGGTCGGTGTTCGTAGCGGGGCGGCCTGGACGGCGGGGGCCGGCTTGGCGTCCCGGCTGCCGCCGCTCGCGGCCGACGGTTCGGCCAGTGCCGCCGCGGCGGCGAGTTCGGAGCTGTCCGCCTTCGCGGCGCCGGGATCCGGGTGCCCGAACGCCCGGGTCAGCATCCGGTCGGGCCGGTCGAGGAACAGCGTGGACGTGATCCGGTCGAGCGGGCGGGCCACACCCAGCACCAGATCTCGGGTGGTGCCAGGAGGCATGCCCTCTCCGGCGTGCACCATCGCGGACGTGCGCAGGACCGCCAACAACCCGAGGCAGGCGGCCACCAGCACCAGCGCGCGCCGGGCCGACATGGTCGGCGTCCGCCGCGCCGGCGCGGCCCCTTCTTCGGCGGTGCCCGCTGCCTGTTCCGCGGAGGGAACAGACAGCGCATGCGGGCGGAGCTGGCTGGTCTCGGCGCCCGCCTCCGCTGCCCGCCGTGTCTCCTGCCGGGGTGGTGTCTCCTGCCGGGGTGGTGTCTTCGCCGGCCCGTCGGCATCTCGGCGTGGAGCAGGCGCGGAAGGCGCCGAAGCCGTCGGCTCGTCGCGCTGCGTCATGACCTCTCTCCGCCGTCCTCGGGATTCTGCGCTCGGGTCATTACTTTAAGTGATGATCCTGAATGGTGCTCCCCGAACTGGGACCGAACCCGGTTCGGGGCGATTGTCACTGCTGCCGAGCCAATCCCCACCGGCCACTGGAGTGGGGTTGCCCGAAGTGGTGGCTGTCGGGTTCAAGGTCCGGGAATCACCAGCTGATCTGTTTCGTCTCGTCACCGGCCGGTGAGCCGAACACGTGCGTGTTCGGACCTGAAATCCGTTCAGAACCGGAAGTATATGAAGGGCGCGACGTCCTGTTGGCCGACGAATGCGTACATGACCAGCAGGAACGCGACCACGGCGACGATCTGCGCCCCCAGTCGACGGGCCGCGAACACGTCCTGGGCGCGAATCCACCACCAGCGCGGGACGGCACTCGCCCCCAGGCCGACNGCGATCGCCACCAGGACCGTGGTGGTGACCAGCGGCGACGGCCCGCCCGCGGTGAACAGGCGGGTGAATATTTCGGTGGCCGTTCCGAGGTCGGGGGATCGGAACAGGACCCAGGCCACGCAGACGAAGTGAAAGACGATGATCCGGGAGATCCAGGTCCGAGGACTCCAGGCCGGGACAGGTATCGGTGCGGGAGCCGGTGCGAGGGTTGTCGCCGTTTTCACGCCCGCTGGTTCGGCGATCTGGGCGGCCAGCCCGGCACCGAGGGGGTCCGCCTCTCCCGACGGAAAGGCCGGGCCGGTCAGTGTCGCCGGAGCGGACGGATTCCCGGATCCCGGCTGGCTGCCCGGAGCCCGTGGGGATTCCCGCGAGGGCGTGGGCAGCGGTACCTGGGGCACGACCGCGGGCCCGGTGGCGCCGGCCGGCCCGGCGCCTTTCGGTGGGCCGGTGCGGCGACGTGCCCGCCAGGCGCGTTCGGCCGCGAGCCCGCCGCCGTGCAGCGCGCCCCAGATGACGAACGTCCAGGCCGCGCCATGCCACAGACCACCGAGAACCATGGTGATCAGCAGGTTGACGTATGTCCGCCGGCGACCCCGGCGGTTGCCGCCCAGCGGCAGGTAGACGTAGTCCCGAAGCCAGCGGGACAGCGTCATGTGCCAGCGGCGCCAGAAGTCCTGCAGGCTGACGGCGGCGTAGGGCCGGTCGAAGTTGTCGGGGAACCGGAAGCCGAGCAGCAGTGCGACCCCGATCGCTATGTCCGAGTAGGCGGAGAAGTCGCAGTAGATCTGCACGGCATATCCGTAGACGGCGACCGCGATCTCCCCGGACGAATGCTGGCCGGGCGCGTCGAAGACCGGGTCGACGATCCTGGTGGCGAGCAGATCGGCCAGGACGACCTTCTTCACCAGGCCGCCACCGATGAGAAATATCGCCCTGGTCACCTGGACCTGGCTCGGGTCGCGCGGGCTGGCGAGCTGGGGAGTGAACTCNCTGGCCCGCACGATCGGCCCGGCGACCAGATGCNGGAAGAACGCCTCGTACACCGCGAAGTCGACAAGTGATACGGGACGGATGTCCCCGCGCCACACGTCGATCACATAGGAGATGGCCTGGAAGGTGAAGAAGGAGATTCCGATGGGCAGCGCCACCTGTAGCAGCGGCAGCGGGGCGGGAAGTCCCACGTCCTGTAGCGCGCGGTCCACGGACAGGGCGAAGAAACCGTAGTACTTGAACCAGCCCAGCAGGCCGAGATCGCACACGATGGCGGCGATCAGGATCCGCCGGTCCCGCCAGCGGTGGATCGCGACGGCGGCGGTCTGGTTGATCAGAGTCGATGCGATGATCAGCAGTACGAACCGGGCGTCCGCGTAGGAGTAGAAGAAATAGGAAGCGCCCAGGATGAACGGTTTCCACAGTGCTGGTATCGGCATCAGAAGCCAGGAGACGGCCATGACGATCACCAGGAACGCGGCGAACTCGATCGTTGGAAATACCACGCGTAACCGTCCCGCGTCTGCTACGGAGAGAGGATCGTCGACTACTGAAAGTAGTTGAAGGGCGGCCGGCGCGCTTCCCGACGTGCCTTCGACACACGTCCTGCCCCGGAATCGGTACGAGACGACCGGGACGACCCCTCGCGGGCCGGGGCCAGCCGGGCGTCCCGCCCCGGCCGCCCACCGGCCGGGGTTACCGATGGGGGTGACCTGAAGCCGAATGCGTGGCCGTGTACTGACGAGACGGCCATGGGGTCGCTACCGTCCCGGTCATGAGAATCGTTCCGGCCAACGGCATCGAGCTGGCCGTCGAGACGCACGGTGATCCTGACGGCCGGCCGCTGCTGTTGGTGGGCGGGCTCGGGCAGCACCTGGTCGGGTGGCACCCCGACCTGGTGGCGAGCATGGTCCGGCGCGGCTACCACGTGATCGCCTTCGACAACCGTGACGTGGGACATTCGACCCACCTGGACTGGCACGGGCCGCCCGATCTGGTCGGGATCGTGTCGGGCCGGACCGAGCTCGCGCCCTACGGCCTGGAGGACATGGCCGCCGACACCCTCGGGCTCCTGGACGCGCTCGGCCTCGACTCGGCCCATGTGCTGGGGGTCTCCCTCGGTGGCATGATCGCCCAGCTGCTGGCGCTGAACAGCCCGGAGCGCGTGCGCAGCCTGACCTCCGTGATGTCGCACCCCGGCGACCACAGCGTGAAGCCGTCGGAGGAGGCCGTCGCGCTGCTGCTGCGGCCCAGCCCGAGCAGCCTGGAGGAGTTCATCGGCCGCGCGGAGGAGTCCGCGAGGGTGATCGGCTCACCCGAGTTCGCGGTGGACGTCCCCTGGCTGCAAAGCCGTTCAAGGGTGCTCTGGGAGCGACGGCAGAACCCGGCCGGGGTCGCCCGGCAGCTGGCGGCGATCCTGGTAGCCGCGGACCGCTCGGAGGCACTGCGGGGGCTGCGGGTGCCGACACTCGTCGTGCACGGCAGTCACGACCCGCTGATCCCCGTGCGCGGTGGGCGCCTCACGGCGGCCGCCGTCCCGTCCGCGGAGCTGCTGGAGATCGACGGGATGGCGCACGATCTGCCGCGCGAGATCTGGGCGCGCCTGCTGGACCGGCTCGACGACATCGCCCACCACGGCGAATCGCTGCGCTCGGCGCTCAGGACCCCGGTTTCACCACCATGAGGACGATCACCAGCACCCAGCAGGTGACCGCGGTGGCGGCGCCGATCGTGATCAGTGGGAGGTGGCGGTGCGCGTCGCCGCCGCCCTCGATCTCCTCGATGGCTCGCCGCAGCCGCGGGGACACCACGGCCAGGCTGACCGCCACCGCGACGAGCCACAGCGTGATGGAGGCGGTGAGCCAGGGATCGCTGATCCGGCGGACGCTGCCGAAGGATCCCTCCCGCAGGATCACCAGCCCGAACAGGGCCACCAGAACGGTCGCGGGCGGGTAGTACCGGGTCGAGCGGGCCGCCGCCCGCAACCGGGGCAGGCCGGCGGGCCCGGCCAGTACCAGCCGGGGCGCCGCGGCCGTCGTCACGCAAAGCGGACCGACCAGCAGGACGGCAGACAGGACATGCAGTGTCAGGACGAGTCCGTAGCTGCCCGAATGAGGCATGACCAGACCGTATCGACCGCGCGGCGCGGTGCGGAGACGGGGCCGTGCCGGGTGGGCCGGCCGAGTTCGGCTGCCTGTCAGAGTTCGGCTGCCTGTCAGAGTTCGGCTGCCTGTCAGAGTTCGGCCGCCTGTCAGAGTTCGGCCGACTGGTAGTAGAGGAGTTCGATCGCGCGGCCGAAGTAGGTGCCGTAGATCGTCTCCGCGTCCCCGGCGTAGGCGTAGCTGACGACGCTGTCGACCCAGCCGACACCCGGCCCGGCCCGGCCGAGCCCGACCATCAGCGGGCCGCCGCTGGCCCCGCCGGTCATGTCGCAGGCCAGGCCCAGCGAGGCGGTGCCGTAGGGGTCGGCCGAGGGCGAGCCGGCGCAGTAGATCAGCCGCTCGCCGTCGTACTGCCCGATCCGCGGGTAGCCGAAGGCGTACTGGGCCGAGGTCCGCGGCTGGTTGAAGGCGATCCGCTGGGCGCCGACGACGTCCTGGATGTGGCGCCCGCCGCGCGTGTTGAACAGGATGAACCCGGCGTCGTAGTCGAAGTCGCCGCGCAGGCCCCAGGCCGGGGTGACCGTGATGCGGCGGGCCGTCCACAGTCCGTAGGGCAGCGAGCCGTCGGCGTAGCCGGGCATGAAGGCCACGTTGGTCGAGAAGACCCCGCCCGCGCCCTCGTGCAGGCAGTGACCCGCGGTCACCGCGAGATCACCTCCGAGGCTGGACACCACGGTCGCGGAGCAGGCGTAGTCGATGCCGCGGATCGTGGTGAACAGGCGGCCCACCGTCCGGGTCACCAGACCGCCGTGGGTGTACGGGGCTCCGGTGCTCGCCGGTGGGGGGCCGGTCGGCCGCTGGGCCCGGTCCGTCGCGGTCGGGCCGTCCAGCCGGGAGGGGCGCGGTTTGTCGTCCCGTCCGGCCGGGACGGCGGCCTGGGCGCGGGTGCGCCGTTCATAGGACCAGTACGCGTGGATCCGGGCCTGCTCCTCGTCGGTCGAGGCGACCGGGGCGGACAGCGGCTCCGCGTACGGGGGCGCCAGGGGCACGGAGTAGCGGCCCGAGAAGGGCCCGGGCAGTTCCCGGGTGAGTACGGATCCGGTCCTCGGCTGCGTCGTGGGCTGGCCGCTTCCGGTGGCAGCGGCCGCCAGCGAGGGGATCGACGCGAGGGTGCAGAGGATGACGGCGGCCGCGGCGGTGCGGCCGCGGCGGCCGGGACTTCTCCCCGGCCGCAGCCTGCCGCCCGGCGGCCGCCGGTGCCTGCCGGGCCGGCCTCGATCAGCTTCATGATCGTCAGTGTGCTCGCACTCTGCCACCACGAGCGCGCACAGTAGCACCTCTATAACTGATAGTGCTGGCCTCGGTGGCTCAGCGAGCCACCCTCCCGGCACCGCGGGAACGCAGGTAGTCCCGGATGACGTAGTTGCCGAGCGCGTCCGGATCCGGCGAGAGCACGCGGCCGCCGTTGCGCCGGGCCATCTCCTCGACGAACCGCACGAGCCGCGGCTCGTCGTCGAGCATGAAGACGTTGATCGTGACTCCGCGCCGGGTCAGCCGGTCGACCTCCGCGAGCGTCAGCTCCAGGGTCTCGGGCATCGGCGGCCAGGAGAAGGACGTCGTACCGTCGCGTTGCAGATGCGCTGTGGGCTCACCGTCCGTCACGACCATGACCACGGGCTCGGCGTCCGGGTAACGGCGCAGCAGGCGGCCCGCGATCAGCAGCGCGTGCTGCAGGTTCGTGCCCTGCACCATCTCGGAGTCCAGACCGGCGAGCTCGACCGGGCGAAGCTCCCGGGCGTAGTCGGAGAAACCGATGATGTGCACCTTGTCCTGGGGGAAACGCGTGGTGACGAGCGAGTGCAGCGCGAGCGCCGTCGACTTCGCCACCCCCCAGCTGCCCCGCAGCGCCATGGAGTAGGACAGGTCCACGAGCAGGCAGACGGCGGCGCTGGTGCGCCGCTCCGTCTCGGCGACCTCGAAGTCGTCGACGGTCAGCCGGATCCGCCGGCCCGGGCCGGGCGGGCCGGCCCGCAGCAGCGAGTTGCGCACCGTGCGGACCACGTCGATCGGCTGGGTGTCGCCGAACTGCCAGCGCCGCGAGGTGCCGAGGAGGTCTCCGGCGGAACCCGCGTCGGTGTCGGTGTGATCGCCGCGCCCGCGGGCGGTCGTGTCGCGGAAGATGCGGGCCAGCGCCGTCTCGCCGATCCGCCGCACCGCCCGGGGGGTGAGCTCCAGGGCGCCGGCGCGCCGGGTGATGAAGCCCTGCCGCTCCAGCTCCCGCTCGACCTGCTGAAGCTGGCGCAGGTCGTCGACGGCCGTCCGGCCGAGAGCCCGCGCGACGGCCTCGGGGTCGACGTCGTCCAGTGAGGCACCGGGGTAGTCCTGGCCGAGCGCGGCGGCGAGCTCGTCGAGTTCCGCGAGCTCCTCCAGGGCGCTGGTCGCGTCGCCGAGGCCGAGCGGCTCACCGCCGTTCATCGCGTCGGAGAAGCGCCCGCGGCCGCGGCCGCGCCCGCGCCCGCCCCAGTCCAGCCCCGGGCGGGCGGAGCGCAGCGCCTGGGACAGCCGGGACATCTCCCCGGCCAGGCCCAGGTCCTCCATCGCGGTGGCCATCAGGTCGGCGAGCTCCTGGCGCTGGGCGGGGGTCAGCCCGGCCAGCAGCCGCTGGGCGGCGGCCGCCCGGCGGGCCAGCGCGTCGATCAGCTCCTCCAGGTCCCGCGGGTTCTCCGGGAAGAACTCGCCGTGCCGGCGCATGAACTCCTCGAAGCGGGCCTGGGTGTCCTCACCCCGGCCCCGCGCCTCCAGCAGATCGTTCAGGTCACCGACCATCTCGCGGACCCGGGCCAGGTCCCGCGGCGAGGCGCCCTGCAGCGCCTGCTTCATCCCGCGGAACTGCGCGTCGAGCACCTCGCGGCGCAGCAGGTCGGAGATCTGCTCGTAGGTCTCCCGGGCCTGCGGCGAGCGCCAGTCGTAGTCGGCCAGCTCCCGGACCGCGCGGGCCGCGTCGGACGGCAGCGCGTCCAGCTCCGCCTCGCGCATCCGGGCCTCGTCCCCGGGGTCGGGGAACAGGGCCGCCCGCTCCTGCCCGACCGCGGTGTCGAGCAGCCGGCGGACCTCCTCCAGTGTGCCGTCGAGCCGGCCGCGGGAACGGGCCTCCCGGCGACGCCGCTCGACGGCGCGGCGCAGGTCGTCCAGCCCGCGGCGGCCCGACATGCCGCGGCGCAGCAGGGCGTCCAGCGCCTCCCGTGGCGTGCGGCCCTCCAGGATCTGGTGGGACATCTCGTCGACGGCATCCGTCGCGGAGAAGGGAGACGCCAGCGGGTCGGCCCCCCCGTCCCACGGGCCGTATCGGAACAGTCCGGAACTCACCGGTGCCTCCTGCGTGGCCTACCGCTTGCTGGATGTCCTCTGGCGGGGTGGCGGCTGCTCGTCCGGGACCGGTGCCGACTGGTCAGCCTCCGTACACCGTCCGGCCGGGCAGCTCCTCCTTGGCGAGCCGGCGGTCGAGGTAAAGGCCCTCCATCGCCAGCTCCAGGGCGGCGGCGGCCAGGCCCGGGGACTCGGCGCCGTCGACGTCCAGGCGGGTGAGGATCGCCGCCAGGCCGGGCACCGGCCCGACCCGGCGCAGCAGCTCGGCGGCCGGCACGAGATCACCGGTCTCCACCGTGCCGCGCTCGAAGCGCTGCTGCAGGCCCGACAGGTCGGTGCCGGCCAGCCTGGCGCGGAAGGTCTCCGCGAGCGCCCGGCGCAGCATCAGCGCCAGGATCTCGTCCTCGCGGCCCTCCTCCAGCTGGTCGAACTCGACCTTGCCCCGGACGGCCGGGACGATGGCGGCCAGGTCGACGACCCGCGCGGTCGCGGTGTCCTCACCGGTCAGCGCCGCCCGCCGGACGGCGGAGGCGGCGACCGTCTCGGCCGCGGCCACCGCGAGCCGGGCCGAGACCCCGGAGCGTTGGTCGACCTGCGGGGCGTCGCGGACCAGGCGGGTGAAGCGGGCCACCACCTCGACCAGGTGGTCGGGCAGCTCGGGGGCACCCAGCGGCGAACCGGCCCAGGAGATCACGGCCTCCTGGCGGATGAGCCGCAGCTCGTCGTCCAGCCGGAGCGGGTAGTGGGTGCGGACCTCGGCGCCGAAGCGGTCCTTGAGCGGGGTGATGATGCGGCCGCGGTTGGTGTAGTCCTCCGGGTTCGCCGAGGCGACCAGAAGCAGGTCCAGCGGCAGCCGAAGCAGGTAGCCGCGAACCTGGATGTCCCGCTCCTCCAGCACGTTGAGCAACGCCACCTGGATGCGTTCCGCCAGGTCAGGCAGCTCGTTCACGCTGAAGATGCCGCGGTTGGTGCGGGGCACGAGCCCGTAGTGCACCGTCTCGGGGTCGCCGAGCGTGCGGCCCTCGGCGACCTTGACCGGGTCGACGTCACCGATCAGGTCGCCGACGCTGGTGTCGGGGGTGGCGAGCTTCTCCCCGAACCGCTCGGCACGGTGCCGCCAGGTGATGGGCAGCCGGTCGCCCACCTCGGCGAGCAGGAGTCGGCACCGGCCGCAGACCGGGGCGTACGGATGGTCGTTGATCTCGCAGCCGGCCACGGCCGGCGACCACTCGTCGAGCAACCCGACCAGGGTCCGGATCAGGCGGGTCTTGCCCTGGCCCCGCTCGCCCAGGAACACGATGTCGTGCCCCGCGAGCAGGGCCCGTTCCACCTGCGGGAGGACGGTGTCGTCGAAGCCGACGATGCCGGGGAAGCGAGGCTCGTCGGCCCGCATCCTGGCAAGGAGGTTCTCGCGCAGCTCGGCCCGTACCGAGCGGTGACGATGGCCGGATAGGCGCAAATCAGCGAGGGTTGTCGCGCTCGGCGGAGAGCTGGGCGCGGACAGCGCGGACGCGGTGGGAACCGCCGCGCCGGCGGCGGGGGACTGCGTCGAGGGCGTGGACGGACTGTGCGGAGCCGGCGGATCTGCCACCAGCAGACGGTACGTCGACACCGGCCGCCGCGCAGCGGACCGGAGTGTCGTCCGCTTATGGCGTAGTGGTCCGGTTTGCCGGGCGCGCCGCCCGCGCGGGGGTTATCGGGCGCCCGCGCGGGGCCTGTCGCCGGCCGTCGGGCCGTCGGGCCTTGCGGCGCTTACGGCACGTAGGGCGCGATCGCGACGATCTCCACCTTGGCCGAGCGCCCGTTCGGCAGCGTGTAGCTGACCGTCTCGCCGGCCTTGTGGCCGGTGACGGCGCCGCCCAGGGGAGAGGCGGGGGAGAACACCTCGATGCTCGCGCTGTGGTCCTCGCGGGAGCCGATGAGGAACTTCTCCGTCTCCCGCTCGCCGGGGAACCTGATCTCGACGATCATCCCGGGCCCGGCCTCGCCGGAGACGGGGGCGGAGGCCTCGCCGACCTGCGCGTCCCGGAGCAGGTCCATCAGCTGGCGGATGCGGGCCTCCTGCTTGCCCTGCTCCTCCTTGGCAGCGTGGTAGCCACCGTTCTCCCGCAGGTCGCCTTCCTCACGGGCGGCCTCGATCTTCGCGGCGATCTCGGTACGCCACGTGCCCGTGAGGTAGTCGAGCTCGGAGCGAAGTCGGTCGTAGGCCTCCTGGGTGAGCCAGGTCTGCTGCGTCAACGCGTCACGCTCCTCGAGGGATACCAAAGTTCTTACTTTATCGGAGGGGAGCATTGCTCCCGGTGGTTCGACCACGACGGCCCTCAGCCCGTGGAGCACCCGAGCGGGGCAGCCCAGGCCGCGCCAGCCGGCCCGAATCGGGCCGAGCGGGGATCGGGCCACCCCGACACCGTTCCACAGCGCGCGGGGCCGTCGTGGTTGACAAGCGCCGCGACCGTGAGCGATGGCCGCCCTGGCCGGACCGACGACGATGTCGGTCTGCCAACGATGTCAGTCCGTCAAACGCCTGGCTGCCCGGTTGCGATCTTGGGTCTGCAGGTGTACGCGGACGGTGTATTGTGCCACGGCGCAGGGTAACTTTTCCAGATCGAAAGTGAACTGGGTCTCGTTCGTCGCATCCCGCCGCCGCGTGCTCTCGCCGGAGTCGGCCGCGGCGCTTCCCGCGTCCGCCGCAACGCTCCCGGCGTCCGCCACAATGGGCTGCATGCTCCCGGCCGAACAGGAGCGTGGCCTACGGCTCATGGCCGTCCACGCGCATCCCGACGACGAGTCCAGCAAGGGCGCGGCGACGATGGCCCGCTACGCCCATGAGGGCATCGAGGTGCTGGTGGCGACATGTACCGGGGGCGAGGCGGGCAGCATCCTCAACCCGGCCATGGACTCGCCCGAGGTCCTCGCCCGCATGCCGGAGGTCCGGCGTGAGGAGATGGAACGGGCGCGGCGGATCCTCGGTGTGGGCCACGAGTGGCTCGGCTTCGTCGACTCGGGACTACCCGAAGGTGACCCGCTGCCGCCGCTGCCGGAGGGGAGCTTCGCCACCCTCCCACTCGCCGACGCGGCCCGCCCGCTGGTGCGCCTGATCCGCCAGTTCCGCCCGCAGGTCGTGACGACCTATGACGAGAACGGCGGGTACCCGCACCCGGATCACATCATGACCCACCGGATCACCGTGGAGGCGTTCGAGGCCGCGGGTGATCCGGCGCGCTATCCGGAGGTCGGCGTCGAGGCGGGGCTGGAACCCTGGCAGCCGCTGAAGCTCTACTACCACCTCACCTTTCACAAGGAGCGCATCCTCGCGCTGCACCAGGGCATGCGCGCCGCCGGCCTGGAGTCGCCCTACGCCAAGCGGCTGGACGAGTGGATCGACCGCGCCGAGGACGCCGGCCGGCTGACCACCCGGGTGCGCTGCGAGGAGTGGTTCGAGGTCCGCGACCGGGCGCTGCTGGCGCACGCGACCCAGGTCGACCCGGATGGTCCGTGGTTCCGGGTGCCGCTCGAGCTGCAGCGGGAGTCCTGGCCGACCGAGGACTACCAGCTCGCCCGTTCACTGATCGAGGTGGGCACGCTGCCCGAGGACGATCTGTTCAACGGGATCCGTTGAGGATCGGGCGCGCCGCGTANGGTCGAACGAGACCGGGTACGGGCCGGCGGAACAACTGGCGGAACAACTGGCGGAACGGCCGGTGGAACAGCCGGAAACGGACAGCCGGAACGGATGGGAGGTGTCGGTCGGTGGATGACAGGTCAGGCGGACTGCGGCTGGCCGCGGAGATCGGCACCGGTACCAGTGGTGCCCTCGTGGTCTTCGCGCTGATCCTGGCGTCGGCCGGGCTCTTCGTGTTCCTCTCGAAGAGCCTGCGCCGGATGCGGATGAACGTCGCCAGTGGCGAGTTCGGCGCGGCCCACGGGGTGAAGGCCTCCCGCGGGGCCTCGCCCGACGCGCCGGTGGGGGGCGCCGGCGCCGTGCGTTCGACCGCCGGTGCGGCGGGCGCCGCGGAGCAGGGCGGGCCCGGCACCGAGGCGGGCGGGAAGCTCCCCCGGCAGCGGGCCGGGAAGAAGACCGAGCAGGACGCGGGGCCCGACCCGGCCTGACCGGATCAGGCCAGCGCAGGTCGGTCGTCGGTTCGACGCGCCCCGGTCGGTAGTCGGCCGGGGCGTGTCTCGGTCACGTGTCTCGGTCACGCGCCGCGGTCAGTCGTCGGCGCCCGGGTGCCGGCCGCCGCGCCCGCGTTTGACCTGCCCGCGGAGCTTCTTTCCGGCCAGGCGCCGCTCCACCGAGCCGCGGCTCGGCCGGGTCGGCCGCCGCGGCCGCGGCGGTGGGGCGGTGGCCTCCCGCAGGAGGGCGGCCAGTCGTTCCAGCGCCGCCTCCCGGTTCCGGAGCTGGGAGCGATGCTCGGACGCGGCGAGGGTCAGCACCCCGCCCACCAGCCGCCCCTCGAGGCGAGCCAGCGCCCGGGCGCGCAACTGCTCGGGCACGGAGGGTGCCCCGGCCACATCGAAGGACAGCTCCACCCGGCTGTCCGAGGTGTTCACCGACTGCCCGCCGGGGCCCGTCGAGCGGGAGTAACGCCAGCCGAGCTCCCCGGCCGGGATCTGAAAACCCGGCCGGATCACCAGTACCTCCGGCAGCATCGTCACATCGTTTCAGCGCTTCGGACGGCCGTCAGCCCAACGCGATGTTGACGATCCGGCCCGGGACGACGATCAGACGCTTCACCGTCCTGCCGGCGGTGTGCCGGGAGTAGTCGGGGTGGGCTTCCAGCACCTGGCGCACGGCCGCCTCGTCCGCGTCGGGCACGACATCGATCGTGAAGCGGACCTTGCCGTTGACCTGCACCGGCAGCCGAACGGTGGAGGCGGCGGCCAGGGACTCGTCGCCCTCGGGGAAGGGCACGGTGGAGACCGAGCCGGTGTGGCCGAGCCGGGCCCACAGCTCCTCGGTGATGTGCGGTGCCAGCGGCGCCGTCATCAGCACCATCGCCTCGGCCAGCTCCCGCGGCGGCCCGGCGAGGCCGGCGCCGAAGTGCTTGCTGGCCAGGTTCGTCAGCTCGATCATGCGGGCGACCGCGGTGTTGAACCGCAGCTCGGCGTAGTCGGCCCGCACGGTCAGGATCGTCCGGTGCAGGGCTTGGGCGNCCTCGTCGTCCAGCGCGACGTCCCGCACCCGGGGCTCGCCGGTCTCCTCGTCGATGATGTTGCGCCAGAGCCGCTGCAGGAAGCGGTAGGAGCCGACGATGTCGTCGGTGCGCCAGGGGCGGTGGGCATCCAGGGGCCCCATCGCCATCTCGTAGACCCGCAGCGTGTCGGCCCCGTAGCTGTCGTACATCTCGTCCGGGCTGACGCTGTTCTTCAGGCTCTTGCCCATCTTGCCGGAGCGCCGGTTCACCGGAACTCCGTCGTGGGTGTACGTCCCGTCCTCGCCGCGGACGACCTCGGCGGCGGCGACGTACATGCCGCGGGAGTCGGTGAACGCGTCGGCCTGGATGTAGCCCTGGTTGTACAGGCGCTTGAACGGCTCCCTGGTCGAGACGAGGCCCAGGTCGTAGAGCACCTTGTGCCAGAAGCGGGCGTAGAGCAGGTGCAGCACGGCGTGCTCGACGCCGCCGACGTACAGGTCGACGCCGCCGTCGCCGGCGGGCCCGCGGTCGGAGTGCATCCAGTAGCGCTCGACGGCCGGGTCGACGAAGCGCTCCGAGTTCGTCGGGTCCAGGTAGCGCAGGTAGTACCAGCAGGAGCCGGCCCACTGCGGCATCGTGTTCGTCTCGCGTCGGTACTGGCGCGGGCCGTCACCGAGGTCGAGGGTCACCGTGGTCCACTCCGTGGCTCTCGCCAGCGGCGGGACGGGCTCGCTCTCGTCGTCGTCGGCCATCGCCCGTGGCCGGAAGTCGGTCATCTCGGGCAGTTCGACCGGCAGCAGGTCCTCGGGCACCGCGACCGGCAGGCCCTCGTCGTCGAAGAGGATCGGGAACGGCTCGCCCCAGTACCGCTGGCGGGAGAACAGCCAGTCGCGCAGCCGGTAGGAGCGGGTCGCCCGGCCGCGGCCGGCATCCTCCAGCCAGCCTACGGTCGTCTTGATCGCCTCGTCCTTCGACAGGCCGGCCAGCACCGGCCGGTCCGGCGGGCCGGGCAGGTAGGCGCCCTCGCCGGCGAAGGACTCGGGCCAGGACGAGGCGGGTGCCCCGGCGGGCAGCCCATGCTCGGCCAGCCAGGCCTCGCCGGGCTCCAGCACCGCGGTGACGGGGAGGCCGAACTCGCGGGCGAAGGAGAAGTCCCGCTCGTCGTGCGCCGGCACCGCCATGATCGCCCCGGTGCCGTAGCCGAGCAGGACGTAGTCGGCCAGGAAGACCGGGATCTCGCCGCCGCCGACGGGGTTGGTCACGTACGTCCCGGTGAACACGCCGGTGCGGTCGATCTCGGCGCCGCCGCGCTGGCGGTCGCTGCGCCGGCCGGCGAAGACCCGGTAGGCGTCGACGGCGGCCCGCGGGTTCCACTCACCGTCGGGCGTGCCGGCCGGGCGCTCCTGCTCGAACCGCCAGGTGGCCGGGGTGCCCGCCGGCCAGGCGGCGGCGGTCAGCGCGTCGACGAGCGGGTGCTCCGGGGCCAGCACCAGGAAGCTCGCCCCGGGCAGGGTGTCGGGCCGGGTGGTGTAGACCTCGATGTCGACCGGGGACCCGGTACCGGTACCGGTACCGGCGCCGCTCGCGGCCGGGGTGGTGGAGAAGCGCACGGTGGCGCCGTCACTCGGCCCGATCCAGTTGCGCTGCATCTGCTTGATGGAGTCGGGCCAGTCGACCAGGTCGAGATCCGACATCAGCCGGTCGGCGTAGGCGGTGATCCGCATCATCCACTGGCGCAGCGGGCGCCGGTAGACCGGATAGTTGCCGATGTCGCTGCGGCCCTCCGGCGTGACCTCCTCGTTGGCCAGCACGGTGCCCAGGCCGGGGCACCAGTTCACCAGCTCCTCGGAGATGTAGGTGAGCCGGTGGGCGTCGATGACGCGGCGCCGCTGGGCGGGGGACAGCTCGGCCCACTCGGCCTGCTCCGGGTTCGCCTCCAGGGTTCCCGGACCGGCCGCGGACCGGCGCCCGCTCTCGAGCTCCTCGACCAGCTCCTCGATCGGCCGCGCCCGGCCGGCGGCCTCGTCGTACCAGCTGCCGAAGATCTTCAGGAAGATCCACTGAGTCCACCGGTAGTAGTCGGTGTCCGTGGTCGCGATCTCCCGGCGGGTGTCGTGGCCCAGGCCCAGCCGGGACAGCTGCCGCCGCATGTTCGCGATGTTCGCCTCGGTCGTCACCCGCGGGTGCTGGCCGGTGTTGATGGCGTACTGCTCGGCGGGCAGCCCGAAGGCGTCATAGCCGAAGGTGTGCAGCACATGGCGGCCGGTCATCCGCAGGAAGCGGGCGAAGACGTCCGACCCGATGTAGCCCAGCGGGTGGCCCACATGCAGACCAGTCCCGCTCGGGTACGGGAACATGTCCAGCACGTAGAACGGGTCCCGGCCGCGAACGGCGTCGAAGCCCTCGGACAGCGGACCGGTCGGGTTGGGCGACTCGAAGGTGCCCTCGGTGAGCCACCGCTGCTGCCAGCGCTTCTCGATCTCGGCGGCGAGCCGCGAGTCGTAGCGGTGGGGCAGGTCGGCGTCGCCGCCCGCGGGCGCCGCGGGCGTGTCGCGTCGGGTGGGCTCGTTCATCGCAGGTCGCATCCCAAGACATCGATCACTGTTGATCCGTTCCCGCTCGCGCGCCCAGGCCGACGACGGGCGGCCGCGCGCCCGCGGGGGTCGCGGCGGGGATGGCGGTCGTGGACCGGAGCGGGGGAACGGTGTGGATCACTCCTGGCTTCCAGCGTATCCGTGCCGCGGCAGTCGCTGTCGGCAGTGTCGCGGTGGCATGGTGGTGCGGTGCCCAACAAGCTCGCGGAGCAGACGTCCCCCTACCTGCTGCAGCACGCGGACAACCCGGTCGACTGGTGGCCCTGGGGGCCCGAGGCGTTCGCCGAGGCCACCTCGCGCGGTGTGCCGGTGCTCCTCTCGGTCGGCTACGCCTCCTGCCACTGGTGCCACGTCATGGCGCACGAGTCGTTCGAGGACGAGCAGATCGCCGCGTACATGAACGAGCACTTCGTCAACATCAAGGTCGACCGGGAGGAACGCCCCGACGTCGACTCGGTCTACATGGACGTCACGGTCGCCCTGACCGGGCACGGCGGCTGGCCGATGACGGTGTTCCTCNCCCCCGCCGCGGAGCCGTTCTTCGCCGGCACCTACTTCCCACCCCGCCCGCGTCCGGGCAGCACCTCGTTCACCCAGGTGATGACGGCGATCGTGGATGCCTGGACCCAGCGCCGGGAGGAGATAGAGGAGGCCGGGGCGGACATCGCCCGCCGGCTGGCGGAGGTCGTCGCGCTGCCCGGCGGCGGTTCCGGAGCCGACGCCGCCACGAAGGTCACCGCCGAGCTGCTCGACGGCGCGGTCGCCGGGCTGACCAAGCGGTTCGACGCCCGGCACGGCGGTTTCGGGCCGCGGCCGAAGTTCCCGCCGTCCATGGTGGCCGAGCTGCTGCTGCGCCACTGGGCGCGCGCCGGCGACGACCACTCGCTGGAGATGGTGCGCACGACCTGCGAGCGGATGGCCCGCGGCGGCATCTACGACCAGCTCGCCGGCGGCTTCGCCCGCTACAGCGTCGACGACACGTGGACCGTCCCGCACTTCGAGAAGATGCTCTACGACAACGCCCAGCTGCTGCGGGTCTACCTGCACCTGTGGCGGGCGACCGGCTCGCCGCTGGCGGAGCGCGTGGTGCGGGAGACCACCGAGTTCCTGCTCACCGATCTGCGCACCCCCGAGGGCGGCTTCGCCTCCGCGCTGGACGCCGACGCCGTGCCCGCCGGGCAGCCCGGCGCGCACCCGGAGGAGGGCGCGAGCTACTCCTGGACGCCCGCCCAACTGGTCGAGGTCCTCGGCCCCGACGACGGCGCCTGGGCGGCGCGGGTGCTGGCGGTCACCGAGCCCGGGACCTTCGAGCACGGCACCTCGGTGCTGATGCTGCCGGCCGATCCGGACGACCCGGCCCGGTTCGCCCGGGTCCGGAGCGCGCTGGCCGCGGCCCGGGCGCTCCGGCCGCAGCCGGCCCGGGATGACAAGATCGTCGCGGCCTGGAACGGGCTCACGATCGCTGCCCTCGCCGAGGCGGGCGCACTGCTGGCCGAGCCCGGCTGGATCGCCGCCGCCACCCGGGCCGCCGAGCTGCTGCGGGACGTCCACCTGCACGAAGGTCGGCTGTGGCGGACCAGCCGGGACGGGCGGCGCGGGCCGAACGCGGGCGTCCTGGAGGACTACGGGTGCGTCGCCGAGGGGTACCTGGCGCTGTACCAGGTGACCGCCGACCAGCAGTGGCTGACGCTGGCGGGCGAGCTGCTCGATGTTGTGCGGGCGCGCTTCGCCGCACCCGACGGCGGCTTCTTCGACACCGCCGACGATGCGGAGGCGCTGCTGCGGCGGCCGCGGGAGGCCTCCGACTCGGCCACCCCGTCCGGGCAGGCCGCCGTGGCGGGGGCGCTGCTGACCTTCGCCGCGCTGACCGGCTCGGCGGAGCATCGTGACGCCGCGGAGGCGACGGTGGGGCTGCTCACGCCGTTGCTGGCACGGGACGCCCGGTTCGCCGGCTGGGCAGGAGCGGTCGCGGAGGCGGTGCTGGCCGGACCCGCCGAGGTCGCGGTGGTCGACCGGCCGGACCTGGAGCGGCTGGCGCGGCTCGGCACCGCACCCGGAGCGGTCGTCGTCACCGCCGGCCCGCTCGCCGCCGGCCGGGACGAACCTGCCGTGTATGTCTGCCGTGACTTCGTCTGTGAGCTTCCGGTGACGACGGCCGAGGAGGTTCGGGCGAAACTGGGCGTTCGGATTATGTTGTAAGCATGTAATCAGGGTGGCTGTGGCGGTAGCGTGGGCCGCGGCCCGCCCGGGGGCCGGCCGCTCGGTCGGGGCCGTGTCCTCGCCCGGCAGGCATGTCGTCCGACCAGTGAGGGGACTGTCATGGCCGGTCTTCGAGGACGAGGGCCCGCCCGGGGAGGCGACCGGGATGACACCGCCTCCGCGGACGACGTCGCGGAGTGGTTCACGGCCCGGATACCCGACGGCTGGTTCACCGGCCCACCCAGAGTGACGGTCGATCGGGACGAGATCATGGTGGTCGGCGCGCTGGGTCGGGCCGACCCGCCGGCCCCATCCGACCCGCCGGCCCCATCCGACCCGCCGGCCCCATCCGACCCGCCGGCCCCATCCGACCCGCCGGCCCCTTCCGCCTCGCCGGCGCCGCCTGCCCGCCCGCTCACCCCGGCCGGTCTGTCGGCCGCGGGGGGTCCGACGCCCGGATCAGCCGTGGCGGACCCGGGCGGCCGGGTCCGCCACTTCCGCGAGGAGACCAGGGACCTGCGGATCGGCCTGGCGCGGGAGGCCGAGGCGCGGTTCGGGCGCAAGGTGGCCTGGGGCGTCACCCTGGGCGGTACCACCGAGCTGTTCACGACGCTGTCCGTTCCGGTGATGACACGACTGCGTCAGCCGGAGCGGCAGGNCCTGGACACCCTGGTTGATTCCGGGGTTGCGCGCAGCCGGAGTGAGGCGCTCGCCTGGTGTGTCCGGCTGGTGGGGGAGAACGCGGACACCTGGCTCGCCCGACTGCGGGAAGCGATGGAAAAAGTCGAGCAGATCCGCGCCGAGGGCCCGGGAATTTAGGCGTCCCGGCGACCTGATCGCCGATATCGGTCGGCCCGGGCCGGACGATCCCAAACCGTGCCCTCGGCCGGCCGCCGGCCAGCCCCGCGCCGGCCTCCCGTACACCCTCCCGTACATCCGTGAATGTGCGTTTGCCGGCCGCGGAACTTCGTCACCGACGGTGGCCGCGACCGAGGCCGGGCAAAGGATGCGCGTCTGCGCAGATGCGGCTTTGCGCAAATGCGGATGCCGGCGAGCGGGCACCGGCGAGTGGATGGCGGGCCGATGGCTCTCGCGCGCGGGTAGTCACCGGGCGAGTGGCCGCCGGCCGGGCATGGTGATCATCCCGACCGGGCATGTTGTCGGGTGTGGGAGTCAGCCGCGCATTGCGATCATCAAAGCGATGTAGTGGCAGCTGGCCGCGACCAGGGTGAAGGCGTGGAACACCTCGTGGTAACCGAACGTGCCCGGTGCGGGGTCGGGGCGGCGGGCGGCGTACACCAGCGCGCCCAGGCTGTAGCCGGCCCCGCCGACCACCAGCAGCACGAACGCCGCGACCCCGGCCTGATGGAGCAGCTCGGGCATGACGAAGACAGCGACCCAGCCGAGCGCGATGTAGAGCGGCACGATCAGGAAGCGCGGCGAGTGCAGCCACAGCATGCGCATCAGCACCCNCAGTGCCGCGCCGCTCCACACGACGACCAGCACGACTCCGGCGGTGCGCTCGGGCAACGCGATGAGCGCGAAGGGGGTGTAGGTGCCAGCGATGAACACGAAGATCATCGAATGGTCGAGGCGCTTCATCAGCGAGCNGGCGCGTGAGGTGGACCACATTTTACGGTGATAGAGGGCACTGGTGCCGAACAGGGCCGCAATGCTAAGCGCGTAAACCCCCATCCCGATGCGAGCCCTCAGTGTCGGGGCGAGTGCCACCGCAATGACGCCGAGTGCAAGGCTGACGGGGAATGCTCCGGCATGTAGCCACCCCCGCATGCGCGGTCGCACCAGGTCACGCGGATGCGCGTTCCGTGCTGCATCGTCGGTGTCCAGGGTCTGCCGTGCGAGGGACGCCACGCCTGAGCACGATATCCCCTCCTCGTGTGAGGTCACGAAGCGGAGCGGGTCGGCGCCGGTCGGCGCCGGTCGGTCTGTCCCCGTGCGTGATGGATCCTACGTTTCCGCGCACTGCCTACCGCGCGACTCTGCACCGAAAGCGCGGTACAGTCTAATGATCCTGAACGCGGCCTCGAACTGCCCCGTTTCCCGCTGGTTTGTACCTGGGTGTCTGGTGGTGTTCGGGTGCGAACGCGGCACCTGGCTGAGGGCACTCGCACACGGGACGAGAACGCGACAGGTCAACTCGACCGGAGGTGTGAGCTGTGACGACCGCGGCACAGATTCCCGGGCTGGACGCCGCCCCGACCAAGCACGCCAGGCTGATCGCCTGGGTGCGCGAGATCGCCGAACTCACCCAGCCGGACCGTATTGAATGGTGCGACGGCTCGGTGTCCGAGTTCGATCGGCTGACGACGCTGCTCATCGAGAAGGGCACGCTGGTCCGGCTTGCCGACGACAAACGTCCGAACAGCTTCTATGCTGCCTCGGACCCCAGCGACGTCGCCCGGGTGGAGGACCGGACATTCATTTGTTCGGAAAAGGCGGAGGACGCCGGCCCGACGAATAACTGGGTCGATCCCGCGGAGATGCGGGTAAAGCTGGGTGAGCTATTCGCCGGCTGTATGCGGGGGCGGACGATGTATGTCGTCCCGTTCTGCATGGGCCCACTCGGGTCGCATATCTCGGCGCTCGGCGTGGAAATCACCGACTCGCCATATGTCGTGATCTCGATGCGCACGATGACCCGTATGGGGGCGCCGGCGCTGGAGCAGCTCGGCGACGACGGGTTTTTCGTTCCGGCGGTGCATTCGCTGGGTGCCCCGCTGGAGCCGGGGGCTACTGATGTCCCGTGGCCGTGCAGCGAGACGAAGTACATCACCCACTTCCCGGAGACCCGCGAGATCTGGTCCTACGGGTCCGGCTACGGCGGCAACGCCCTGCTGGGCAAGAAGTGCTACGCCCTGCGTATCGCCTCGGTCATGGCGCGTGACCAGGGGTGGCTGGCCGAGCACATGCTGATCCTCAAGCTGACCTCGCCNGCGGGGAAGGTCCACTTCGTGGCCGCCGCCTTCCCGTCCGCGTGTGGCAAGACGAACCTCGCGATGCTGATCCCGACGCTGCCGGGCTGGAAGGCCGAGACCGTCGGTGACGACATCGCCTGGATGCGGTTCGGCGAGGACGGCCGGCTCTACGCCGTGAACCCGGAGGCGGGCCTGTTCGGCGTCGCGCCGGGCACCGGCGAGGAGACGAACCCGAACGCGGTCAAGACCCTGTGGGGCAACGCCGTGTTCACCAACGTCGCCCGCACCGACGACGGCGACGTCTGGTGGGAGGGCCTCACCCCGGAGAAGCCCGCGCACCTCATCGACTGGAAGGGCCGGGACTGGACTCCCGCGTCCGCGGAGCCGGCGGCGCACCCGAACGCCCGGTTCACCGTGCCGGCCAGCCAGTGCCCGACCATGGCGCCCGAGTGGGAGGACCCGGCGGGCGTGCCGATCTCGGCGATCCTCTTCGGCGGGCGCCGCGCGACGGCCGTCCCGCTGGTGACCGAGGCGCCGGACTGGCAGCGCGGGGTGTTCTTCGGCTCGATCGTGGCGTCGGAGACCACGGCCGCCCAGGCGGGCGCGATCGGCAAGCTGCGGCGTGACCCGTTCGCGATGCTGCCGTTCTGCGGCTACAACATGGCGGACTACTTCGCCCACTGGCTGAAGCTGGGCAAGAACGCCGACCCGGGCAAGCTGCCGAGGATCTACTACGTCAACTGGTTCCGCAAGAGCCCCGAGGGCCGCTACCTGTGGCCANGGTTCGGCGAGAACAGCCGGGTGCTGGCCTGGATCGCGAGCCGGCTCGACGGCGAGGCGAANGGTGTGGAGACGCCGCTCGGCATCCTGCCGGCGCCAGGCGAACTGCCCACCGAGGGTCTGGACGTCTCAGCCGAGGACCTGGCGACGCTGCTGTCCGTCGACTCCGAAGTGTGGCGGCAGGAGGCCGAGCTGATCCCCGAGCACTACAACACCTTCGGCGACAGCCTGCCGGAGGAGCTGTGGGCCGAGCACGAGGCACTCACCAAGCGGCTCAACGGCTGACGTCCGGGCGGCCGGTTCGCGTGCCCCGCGCGCCGGCCCGCCTTCCGACGCCGGCTGTCGTCACGTTTCGTAACGCTTCGTCAGCCCGAACCGGCGCCCGCGCTTCCGCGCGGGCGCCGGTTCGCGTTGTGGGCTCGGGCATCGCGGCCGAGCCCGGACGGGGTGGCCGGATCTCCGTGTCGGACCTCTGTGCCGGGCGCGGGTGGCGAGCGTCTCACCGGCGCGGGGTGCCGGATCTCAGCCATCAGGTCATCTGAGAAGAACCAGTCGGTTTCGTACCGTGAGATTCTTCGCAGAAGGTGACTACTGGCCGGCCATGGCCGAGCATAGACCACGAAGGGCACACAAGAACTAGCGAAGCGTGTTGTAAGAAGTTGGTCGCCATCTTGCGGGGTGACGGCTAACGTGAGAGCCCTAGCGTCTCAAGTCGTGGTCGACATCGGGTCGGCCACTCGGGAGGCCCCTCGGTGCCGCAGCTGCGACAACGTCAGGAGGCCGGTGCCCGGCCTCTGCACAGGGGCCCGGTCCCGGATACCTCCGAGTAGGCGGGTGGGCGTGTGCCACGAACGCATGTCGTCGACACAAGCGTGCTGCTCTCTGATCCTGGCGCGCTGTTGCGGTTCGCGGAGCACAATGTCGTGCTCCCCCTGGTTGTCATAGGGGAGCTGGAAGCCAAGCGGAACCATCCNGAACTCGGCTGGTTCGCCCGGGAGGCCCTGCGCATCCTGGACGACCTCCGGATCCGCCACGGGCGGCTTGATCAGCCGCTGCCCCTGGAATCCGGAGGAACACTCCGGGTGGAACTTAACCACACCGACCCCTCGGTGCTTCCACCGGGGTTCCGCGTGGGCGACAACGACTCCCGGATCCTCTCCGTGGCCCTCAACCTCGCCGCCGAAGGCGCCGATGTCGTGCTGGTCACGAAGGATCTCCCGCTGCGGGTGAAGGCATCCGTCGTCGGGCTCGCCGCGGAGGAGTACCAGGCGCTGTCCCCGGTGGACAGCGGGTGGAGCGGCATGGCGGAGCTGACCGTGAGCCAGGACGATCTGGACCGGCTCTACGCCAAGGAGCTCGTCGAGATTCCCGAGGCGGCCGACCTGCCCTGCCACACCGGGCTGGTGCTCACCGCCGCCGGGGGCAGCGCGTCCGCGCTCGGCCGGGTCACCGCGGACAAGTCCGTCCAGATCGTGCGAGGTGACCGGGACGCCTTCGGCCTGCACGGCCGCTCCGCGGAGCAGCGGGTGGCCCTCGACCTTCTCCTCGACAACGAGATCGGCATCGTCTCCCTCGGTGGCCGTGCCGGGACGGGCAAGTCCGCCCTGGCGCTGTGCGCCGGCCTGGAGGCGGTCATGGAGCGCCGCCTGCACCGCCGGGTCGTCGTCTTCCGGCCGCTCTACGCCGTCGGCGGGCAGGATCTCGGCTACCTGCCGGGCAGCGAGAACGAGAAGATGGCGCCCTGGGCCCAGGCCGTCTTCGACACCCTGGGTGCCCTGGTGTCGCCCGAGGTCATCGAGGAGATCGTCGACCGGGGCATGCTGGAGGTCCTGCCGCTCACGCACATCCGCGGCCGCTCGCTGCACGACGCCTTCGTCATCGTGGACGAGGCCCAGTCGCTGGAGCGCGGGGTACTGCTGACCGTGCTGTCGCGGCTCGGCCAGGGCTCGCGGGTGGTACTCACCCACGACGTCGCCCAGCGTGACAACCTGCGGGTCGGCCGGCATGACGGGGTCGCCTCGGTGATTGAGACACTCAAGGGCCACCCCCTGTTCGCGCATGTCACCCTCACCCGGTCCGAGCGGTCGCCGATCGCCGCGCTGGTAACGACCATGCTCGAGGACCTGGTCATCTGAGCTGGTCGGATCGGCCGAACTGGCCCAGTTCGGCCTAATTTCACAACTGCACACAGCGATGGCCTCGTCGCCGCTAGTGGCGGGCGGCGAGGCCGGGCGCGGCCGGCCATCGATCATCCTCCGTGGGGTGGGGCCCGGCCTTTCCGCCGGGGCGGAGCCTGGTCCGGATTCGCCGGGGGAGCGCGGGAACGACCAGCCGCCCGCGGTGGTTGTGTGGGTGAAAGCACGGAGGTGGTTAGTCATGTTCTTCGGTCGCCCCAAGACCGCCCTGCCGACCGCCGAGCAGGCCCTGCCCGGCCGCACCGCACCGATCTTCAGCGGGCCCGACCGCCACGCCGTCCTCGGGACGCCCCTGCTCGGCCCCTTCCCGGAAGGGCTCGCGACCGCGGTGTTCGGTCTGGGCTGTTTCTGGGGCGCCGAGCGGAAGTTCTGGCAGGTCCCGGGTGTGTACTCCACCGCGGTCGGCTACGCGGGCGGGTTCACGCCGAACCCGACCTACGAGGAGACCTGCTCCGGCCTGACCGGCCACACCGAGGCCGTGCTCGTCGTCTTCGACCCGGCGAAGGTCGGCTACGACGAGCTGCTCCGTGTCTTCTGGGAGAGCCACGACCCGACCCAGGGCATGCGCCAGGGCAACGACGTGGGCACCCAGTACCGCTCCGCGATCTACACGACCAGCGACGAGCAGGCCGCCGCCGCGCTCGCCAGCCGGGACGCCTTCCAGCGGGCGCTCGACGCCGCCGGATACTCCCGGATCACCACCGAGATCGCGCCGGCCGGCCCGTTCTACTACGCCGAGGAGTACCACCAGCAGTACCTCTCGGACAGCAAGAACCCCAACGGCTACTGCGGCCTCGGTGGCACCGGAGTCAGCTGCCCCGTCGGTCTCGCGCCCGCCGAATCCTAGGGGATCGTCAGCCGCCCGGTCCCGGCCGGCGGGAGAGCGGCCAGGCCGGCGCGCACGGCGGCGGCGGTCTGGCCGAGCTCGGCCCGTTCGCGGATCCGCCAGTCGGCGTCGATGCGGAAGGAGTCGCCGGCGAAGCGGGGGAACGGGGCTCGGGTTCGATCAGGAGCCCGCGATCGGGATGGTCGTTTCCGCGGCTGGTGTGATCCGTCGCCAGGTCGTCTCCGTGACGATCACGTGGTCCAGGAAGCGCAGGCCGACGACACCGGCTGCCTGCTGGATCCGCCGGGTCACCTGACGGTCCGCGAGGCTCGGCTCGGGGTTGCCGTCGGGGTGGTTGTGGGCGAGCCCGAAGGCGGCGCCGCCGCTGCGCAGGACGTGGGCGAGCAGCTCACGCACGCTCAGCGGGCTGTGGTCGGACGACCCCTGGCTGAGCGGGCCGACCCAACGGACGGCGGCGTTGCCGTCGCAGACGATCAGGATGACCCGCTCGCTGCGCAGGCCCCGCAGGTGCGGCGCGGCGACCGCGGCGAGGGCCTCGGTGCTGCTCACCGGCGCCGCCGCCGACGGCGGGCGGGTGCGCCGGCCGAGCTGGAAGGCCGCGCAGACCCGGGCGGCCTTCGCCGGGCCGACGCCGACCTGCCGGACCAGCTCCTGGGGTCCTGCCCGGGACAGCTCGTAGAGCCCGCCGTACCTGGCGATGAGCCGCCCGGCGAGGTCGACGGCGTCGGTGCCGGGGGCGCCGGAGCCCAGCAGCAGCGCCAGCAGCTCCNGGTCGGCGAGGGCCTCGACGCCGGCCGCGAGAGCGCGCTCCCGTGGCCGTTCGTGGGTGGGGAGGTCCTTCAGGCGCATTGCCGCTACCCCGCTTTCCGGTGTGCCTGACCAGGGAGCCTTATGCCCTGGTTGTGCCCGTGTGGTCCGGGTGTGCGACTNCGGTAGGGGCCGGGTACGACAGGTTCCGCGTCCGAGCCGCCCGCCGTGCCGCAACGTCGGCGGTCGTTTGCGCGTCTGCCTTGTGTGCACNCCTCGGCGCGTGGGAGATCAAGTGACACGCCGTAACCACACCGTCGCCAGTGGCGCCGGTCGCAACCTCGGTAACTACGAGCACCGCAGCTACGAGCACCGCAACTACGAGCACCGCGCCCGCGGGCGCGCCCGTGGCGGCGGTGTCCGGACCTGGGATGAGTTCACCCGGGAGGAACGCCGTACCGGGCTGACCGTGCTGGCCGCGATCGGGATCGTCGCCGTGGTCGCGGTGTGGCTCCTCATCGGCAACGAGACGAGTGTGAGTGCCCGGGCGGGCGCGGCGGCACCGCCGACCGTCGACGTCGGCGCCGAGCTGAACGCCTGGTACGACTCCACCGCCGCCGTGCGCACCGAGGTCGCCCGGGTGGTGTCCGATGTACGGACCCACATCGCGGCGGACGACGGCACGTCCCTGCGGCCGGCCTGCGTGGCGCTGGACACGGCCGCGCTGTCGGCGGCCGGAGTCGCCGCCGCGCCGGTGGAGACGGCGCGGAAGGCATGGTCCGACGGTGCCGCCGCGTACACCAGCGCGGCGAAGGCCTGCGGCAACCTGTTCGACGGTACGGCGGAGCCGGTGGCCACACTGCTCGCGCGCACCACCACGGCACTGGACACCGCGGACGGTCTGTGGACCCGGCTCGGCTCCGACCTGCGACAGCCGGCCCAGACCGCTCCGTGACCTGAACATCGCCGTGACCTGAACATCGCCGTGACCTGAACATCGCCGTGACCTGAACATCGCCGTGACCTGAAAAGCGCCGTGACCTGAAAAGCGCCGTGCCCTGAACGTCGCCGCGGGGCCAAGCACGGGCTTCGGGCGGATGATGCTGCGAGACTCTGTGCGATGGGCTACCCAGCAGAGTTGGAAGCGCACGCCGACGCACTTCTCACGACCGCGCTGCGTGATCTGGGCGCGCCGGTCCCCAGCTGCCCGGGCTGGGACTGCCGCCGCCTGCTCTCCCACGTCGGGCGGTTGTTCGCCGTGACCGCGGCGCATCTGCCGAGAGGCGTGACCGACGAGCCCGAGCGGGTGCCGGTGCCGCCGCAGGGCGACGCCGCGCTCGCCGACTACTTCCGGAACACGACCGCCGAGATCGTGGCCCTGCTGCGGGAGGTCGACCCGGAGCTTCCGGCCTGGACGCTCACGAACCACATCACTCCCGGGGTGGCCGCGTTCTGGCCGCGCCGGCTGGCCAACGAGACGCTCGTGCACGCCTGGGACGCGGCCGGGGCCTTCGGCGAGTCGCCGGAGTTCGTGCCGGAGCAGGCCGCGGACGCCATCGACGAGCTGCTGACGTCGCTGCTGCCGGCGGCGCGGGCGGTGGGGATCTCGCCGCCCGGCGAGGGAACCGTCCACGTGCATCTCACGGATGTCCCCGGCGAATGGCTGGTGCGGCTGGAGGGGCCGGCGGCGCGGGTGGCGAAGGAGCACGCGAAGGGAGACGCCGCGCTGCGCGGCCCGGCCGGTGCCGTCCTGCTCGCGGTGTGGGGGCGGATCGACCCGACGGATCCCGGTCCCCGCGGGGATGGGCTCGCCGTCCACGGGGACGCCGCGCTCCTACCGGCCCTGCGTAACGGGCGATGATCTCGGTGGGCCCGCGAGCCGGGGTGGCTGCCTCGGCGGTCGGGGTGGCCTCCGCGGCCGGGGTGGCCTCGGTGGTCGGGGTGGCCTCGGCGGCCGGCGTGGTCCGCGCGGCCCGGGAGTCGGACATCGAGGCGATGCGGTTCGTCGAGCAGGCGGCCGGCCAGCTGTTCCTCCAGGTCGGGATGCCGGAGGTGGCGGCGGATCCGCCCTTCGCGCCGGACGTGCTGCTCGGGTACGTCCGGCGTGGTCAGGCCTGGGTCTCGCCGGCGGCCGGGCTCGGCGCCGGCGGTACCGGGGGCGGGCCTGATCCGGGCGATCCGGTCGGTTACGCGCTGGTCGATCTGATGGCGGGCAGCCTGCACCTCGAACAGCTCTCGGTGCGCCCGGACCACGGCCGGTGCGGTCGGGGCGCCGCGCTGTTCGCGGCGGTGTGCGGACAGGCCCGGCTGCTCGGGTATCCCCGGGTGACGCTGTCGACCTTCCGCGACGTGCCGTGGAACGCGCCGCTCTACGCCCGGTGGGGGGCCCAGCCCCTGGCCGCCGCGGAGATCGACGTCGAGCTGGCCGCGGTGGTCGAGCGGGAGCGTGCCCACGGCCTCGACCCGTCCGGTCGGCTGCTGATGGCCGTCGACCTTCCCGGCCGGGCGCCCGCCGGTCCCGCCTGATCGGCCTCCGCCGGCTGTCGGCGGGTGTCGCCGGGGGGGCGGCGGCGGCTGTCGGCGGAGGCCGGCGGGTGTCGCCGGTGGTTCAGGAGGTGCCGGCGGCGGGGCGGAAAAGCGTGGCCGTGGGGGCTGCCGCGGTCAGGGTGGCCTTGGCCGGGGTGAAGAGGAAGGACTCCTGGGGCAGCCCGTCCGGCCCGAGGAAGAACGCCTGCTCGATGGAGTCGATCTGGACGCGGGCCCCGGTGTCGGCCCCCTGGCCGACCACGCGGGTCGCCTGGATCGACGCGATGTCCTCGGCGACGGTGCCCGGGGGGAGCGCGATCGCGGTCTGCGCGGGAGTGTCCCGCTCGATGGACCACGCCGAGTACACCTGGTTGGAGCGGAACGTGTTGGGGTTGCCGGAGAGGCGCACACCCACCGACACCCCGACCCAGGCCGAATCGGTGTTCGGCGTGCTGGTGGTCTTGCGGATCACCAGGTACAGGTAGTTGCGCGGGTCGCTGATCTGTGTGCTGGACGACGGGTCCGGGGCCTCGGTGACCTTGCCCTCGCGGTTGACCTCCTGGCCCATCACCCAGTAGGTCCACGGGTTGCGGTCCATGATCCGTTCCCTGGCCTCGTTCACCGGGTCCAGCGGGTCGCCGACGGCGAGGAAGAAGCGCATCTGGCCGTCGGTCTGGTCGCAGATGCCGTTGTTGAGTGTGCAGGTCTGCAGGACGGGGTGGGTGCCCTCGAACTTCCCGGTGAACGGGATGTCCGCGTGCTCGGGGCCCTGTACGACCGCGCTGCCCGGCACGGGTTCGCCCGAGCCGTCCACCTCGACCTTGTAGACCCACTCGATGTCGGTGGTGCGGCCCCAGCGAGCCATCAGCGCGGGCGTGGACGTCCCGCCGTCCTCGTTGCTCCAGATCATGGAGTAGGTGAGCAGCCGGTGGCCGGTGACCGCCGTCGCCGCCTCCGAGTAGAACGCGACGAGCGGCGAGTCGGTGAGCGCGTTCTGGTAGGGCCCGGTCGCCGGGGTGCCGGGGAGCAGGTCCGGGTTGGGGACCGTCCGCCCGTACAGCACCGGAGCGTTCCGGGCCGCGGCGTAGTGCGTGTCGCCGGGCCTGATGGTCCGGAAGGCGAACTGGGACAGTTTCGCCCGCGCGGATCCCTGCGGCGAGCGGTCGTCGGCGAACCGCAGGCGCAGATCGTGGTCGCCGGCGGTGAGACTGCCGAGAGCCAGGTTGCGCCGGATGGGGAACGATGCGGGGATCACCAGGTCCGTCGTGTACGTCCCGTCGACGAACAGGGAGACCACGGCGGACTCGGAACCGACGGTCCCCCAGGACACGCCCGGGGCCTCGGTCGTCACGTCGAGCACCACTTCGCCGTCGGCCTCGACCTCGAAGGGGAAGGTCGTCTCGGCCGCGCGGTCCAGCACGACCTCGGCCGGCGGGGCTGCCGTCTTCTCGTCGGAACCGCAGGACGCGATGGTCACGGCAAGCAGGGCGGCGGTCAGCCCGCCACCGAGCAGCCGGCGAAGTTCCCCAGACAACCGACACTCCTTCGTGTGATCCGGGAGTCCCCACCGCGTCCGCGGCCGTCCCACCCGTCCCGAATCGTCACGCGATCCCGCGCGGTTCCATCCTGACGTGCACGTCGCACTCGGTTGCAGCCGGCTCCCCGCAATGGCCCACGACGTCCGGTAGATGCAGGTACGCGGCGTGGCGGTGGTGACTCGCGGTAGTTGCACCGGTGTCATCGGAACGTGACCCACGGGGGCACCCGGGTGCTCGAAACGGGCACCCCCGGGCGGCTGGCGGCGGCCGGCGGCGGAGGGTGGCAGTGTCGGGCGGCGGCGGGTGGCAGTGTCGGGTGGCGGATGTCGCGTTCCCTCGTGGCGGGAAATCCATCCGAACGTGCCCGCCGGTCACCCGGGGTCGCAGCCCTGTCCGGCATGATTCTTGGGGGTGCGTGTCAGGGGGACACGCCAGCGCCTGGAACCCACTCCCGGGCCGGAGGCTCGCACCCATGGCGCCCATCGGCAGCCAGAATTCCGGCTCCCAGGCCGTGCCGTCCCGTCCCGCGCCGTGGTCGGGCCGGCCGGCCGGTCGGGCGGGCCGGGGGCACCTGACCACAGGCTGACCACAGGCCGTCGAGCACGCGGGGAGGCATCCGTGCGCAAGTTCGTGATCATGGGCGTGCAGGGCAGCGGCAAGGGCACCCAGGCGAAGCTGATGGCCGACGAGCTCGACCTGGTGCACATCAGTGTCGGTGACGTCTTCCGCTGGAACGTGCAGAACCATACGAAGATCGGCGCGCAGGTCCGGCGGATCGTCGCCAGCGGGCACCTGGTGGGTGACGACCTCGTCGAGTCGGTGGTGCGGACCCGGCTGACCGAGCACGACTGGAACTACGGGTTCATCATCGACGGGTTCCCGCGCAATGCCCGGCAGGCGGAGTTCTTCCTGGAGAGCTACGACATCGACGGTGTCATCTACCTCGACCTGCCCGACGAGGAGGTCGTGCGCCGCGTCCTCGCTCGCCGGCTGTGCTCTCGCTGTGGGCTCGACTACAACCTCATCGCGAGCCGGCCACAGGTCGAGGACACCTGCGACGTCTGTGGAGGCGCACTGGTGACCCGCTCCGACGACAACCCCGAGGCGCTGGCCGTCCGGCTCTCCGAATACCACGCGAAGACCCGGCCGGTGATGGAGATCTTCCAGCGCAAGGAGCATGTCGCGGTGGTGGACGCCCGCCGCACCGTGCTGGAGGTACAGGCCGAGATCCGCGAGCACTTCGACCTGCCCTCGCCGCGCGCGCTGGCGGCGCGGGCCGCCAACGGGCGCTCGGCCGGGCATCCCGGCGGGCTGCCCGGTGAGCGGGTGGCGAACCGGCCGGAGGAGCAGCCGACCGGCGCCGACCGGTCCGCCGGCTGATCTTGGCCGGCCCGCCGCCCGGCCCGGCGGGTCACTGCTTCTCGAACACCGCCGCGATCGCGTCCGCGGAGCCGACCCCGGCGGCCGCGATGGTCCCGGTCACGCCGTGGCCCCTGAAGGCGAGCGAGTTGGCGATCCCGGCGACGCCGACATCCGAGGTGATCTCGTATCCGGCTTCGGGGAGCGCCCTGCGGTAGAAGGTCCGGGCGGCGTCGGCGTCCACGCCGCGCATCGTCAGCGTCGAGCGGCTGCCCGCGGTGGCGCCGACCTCGACGGTGGCCCCGGGCGGGACCGGGAAGCCGGGCGGGATGTTCGTGCCCTTCAGCGCATCCGCTCCGGTGGCCGTGTCGACGGTGCCGATGCCCGGCAGCGAGGTCGGCACGGATGTCGGCAGCAACGACGTCAGGGCGGTGGGCAGCGCGGTGCGCAGCGCGGTGGACAGCTCGCCGGGCGGGGTCGGCCGTGGCGACCGGGTGGGGAGGTCGTCGAGGGCGTCGTCGCCGCCGCAGCCGGTGAGTGTGCCCATGGCGATGGCCGCTCCCGCGAGGCCGCCCACGACCAGGCGCGTTCCCCGCCGCCGCCTGCCCCCGGTGACCTGCCTCGCCTGGGTGCGGGTGATGTGCCGCATGCCCGGTCCCTCCCCTGCTCACGATCGGTGCGTTGGTCGGCCGCCGTCCGCCGGCGTGCTCTGGTCACGCATGATCAGCCGAGGCACACCCTAGCCGCGGATCCGCCGATGTCGTTTGATCGTGTCATCAAGGCGACGACGCCGGCTTTGGGCGGTCGGGACGGTCTCACGTCGGCGGCCCGCATCAATGATCGTTAGGCCGGGTAGGCATTACCTTTTGCTCGAATATGTCGCCATGTGCACCCATTGTCGACCCGTGGGGGTGGTGGGCGCATCGGGGTGCGCCGGCGGCCGGCGTCGCCCCCGCGGCGGTACCCCGGGCATCTTGTGGCTGTACGTTCCTTTTGTGGCGGTCACGAACAACGCGGTGATCGGTATGGCTCTGCGATACATCGAGGCCAACCCCGAGGAGAGGGACGTTCTGCGTTCCCTGATCGTGTTGGCGCTGCACGGCCCGCCGATCGTCACTCCCACCACCACCCCGGCCCACGTGACCTGTCGAGCCGCGCTCGTCTCACCGGACTGGCGGGTGCTGCAGACCAGGGGGCGCGCCGCGCGTGACTGGCGGCTCCCCGGCGGCCACGTCGACGCGGCGGACCAGTCCCTGCTCGGCGCCGCGCTGCGCCATCTCGCCACCCAGGCCGAGGTCGAGGCGAACGCGCTGATCCCGTTCAGCGTGCTGCCGGTGGACGTCACTCCGCACCCGGTCGAGGCGGTGCCGGCGCGGGACGAACCGGAGCACGTTCACTACGAGGCCACGTTCCTGCTGCGCGTCGCCGACCGCGCGCTGGGCCAGCCCACCTCACCCGGCGTCGCCTGGCGATGGGTGAGCGTCGCCGACCTGCGGGGCAAGCTCGGCGACAAGCTCCGCTCGGAGGCGAAGGCGTGAACACGATCCCCATCAGGTTCGTCGACGACCACCTGGTGGTGGACATCGCCGAGTCGTTGTCCACGCTCCGCGCCGACGGCCGGCACCTGTGGCTCGGCGGCGACGAGACGGTGACGATCGAGCGAGTCACCCTCAACCAGGCCGGTGACGCCTTCGAGGGGCATGTGAGCTTCCCGGTCGGGGAGTTCCTGCCGCTGCCGGAGCCGGCCGACGACCGCGGTGAGGTCCCGGAGATCGACATCGAGGGCCTGGACCTCGCCGGCGGGTACCTGTGGTTCACCGGGTCGCACGCCCGGACCCGCAAGAGGGTGCGGCCGGATCACGCGACGGAGGCCGCGCTCGCCCGGCTCGCCAAGGTCAGCAACAACGGGAACCGCCATATCGTCGGACGGATACCGCTGCTGAGTACCCCGGGCGGCCCGGTGCCCGCAGCGTCAGCGCCCGACCCCGCCAACCCGGGCGCGACCCTGACCGCCGCGGCGCTGGGGCTGAGCAAGGGCACCAGGCTCACCCGGGCCCTGCGGGACGACCCGCACCTGGGCCCGTTCCTGCGGATCCCGAGCAAGGACAACGGCCTGGACATCGAAGGCCTGGCCGTCGTCGGTGAACGGATCTACCTCGGGCTGCGGGGACCGGTGCTGCGCGGCTGGGCCGTCGTCCTCGAACTGCGCGTCGACGGAGCCGACGGCCAGGACCTGCGGCTCGCGCCGTTCGCCGACGGGGCCGTCTACCGCAAGCACTTCCTCGATCTCGGCGGGCTCGGCGTGCGGGACATGACGGCCTACGGGGAAGATCTGCTCCTCCTCACCGGCCCG
Source organism: Frankia sp. EI5c (assembly GCF_001636565.1). Classification (GTDB taxonomy): domain Bacteria; phylum Actinomycetota; class Actinomycetes; order Frankiales; family Frankiaceae; genus Parafrankia. The sequence continues at coordinate 73,729 of NZ_LRTK01000031.1, read as the reverse complement.
ACCATGGATCTGGACGGCCCGGTGNGGATCCACGCCTGGCGCGGCGCGGTGCGCGCTGAGACGTCCGTCGTCGTGCACGACGAGGCGATCGAGAAGGTCCTGGACGTTCCCTACGGCGACGGCGTGGACCACGCCGAGGGGATCGCCCTGATACCCGACCCGGCAGGCTCCGGCCGGCCCGCCCTGCTCGTCGTCCACGACAGCCCCGCACCCGAGCGGCGCCGGCACCGGCACGAGATCATCGCGGACATCCTGCCGCTGCCCGCGCCCGCCGGCTGACCGCAACGGAGCCGACCGGACCCACCGCGCCTCGCGGCCCGGGCCACTGATCCGGGCCATCGATCCCGGGCCCACGCCCGCTCCGCGCGGAGATCCCGGCCTATCGCCCGGAGATCCGGGCGACCGCCCGCATCTTGTTCATGGCGTCGAGCGCGGCGACCTTGTACGACTCGGCGAGGGTCGGGTAGTTGAAGACGGTGTCCACGAGGTAGTGGACCGTCCCGCCGCAGCCCATCACGGCCTGCCCGATGTGGACCAGCTCGGTGGCACCGGTGCCGAAGACGTGGATGCCCAGCAACCGGCCGTCTTCGGGGCTGACGAGGAGCTTCAGCATCCCGTAGGAATCACCGAGGATGGCCCCGCGGGCGAGCTCGCGGTAGCGGGCGATGCCCACCTCGAACGGAACCGCCCGCTCGGTCAGCTCGTCCTCCGTGCTGCCGACGTAGGAGATCTCCGGGATCGTGTAGATGCCGATCGGCATCAGCTCCGCCCGCATCCCCGTCGTCGGTTCGCCGCACGCGGCATAGGCGGCCAGCCGCCCCTGCTCCATGGACGTCGCCGCCAGCGCGGGGAAGCCGATCACGTCGCCGACCGCGTAGATGTGGTCCACCTCGGTCCGGAAGTCCGGGCCGACGAGGATCCGCCCGCGGTTGTCGGCGGAGAGCCCGGCGTTGGCGAGCTGGAGAACCTCGGTGAGGCCCTGCCGGCCGGCGGAGTACATGACGGTGTCGGCGGGGATCTTCTTTCCGCTCTCCAGCAGGGTGAGCGTGCCGCCGTTGTGGCGCTCGACCGACACCACGGACTCGCGGAACCGGAAGGTCACCGCGAGATCGCGAAGCTGGTATTTCAACGCCTCGATGATTTCCAGGTCGCAGAAGTCCAGCATCCGGTCGCGCCGCTCGACCACGGTGACCTTGGTGCCCAGCGCCGCGAACATCGAGGCGTACTCGATACCGATCACCCCGGCGCCGACCACGACCATCGAGCCGGGGATGCGGTCCAGGTCGAGGATCTGGTCGCTGTCGACCACCGTGCGGCCGTCGAAGTCGACCGAGTCGGGCCGGGCCGGCCGGGTGCCGGTGGCGATAATGATCTTCGTGGCGCGGACCTGGCGCTCCTCGACCCCGCCCGGGCCCCGGACGCTCACGGTGTGCGGGTCGATGAAGGTGGCCAGGCCGGAGAGGACCTGGACCCGGTTGCNGGTGAGCTGGCTGCGGATCACGTCGATCTCACGGCCGATCACGTGCTGCGTCCGCGCGGAGAGGTCCGAGACCGTGATCTCGTCCTTGAGTCGGTAGCTCTGCCCGTACACCTCGCGCTGGGCCAGCCCGGTCAGGTACATGACCGCTTCGCGCAGGGTCTTGGACGGGATGGTGCCCGTGTTGATGCAGACGCCGCCGATCATGTCCCGCTTGTCGACGACCGCGACGCTGCGCCCGAGCTTGGCCGCGGCGATGGCGGCCTTCTGCCCGCCGGGCCCGGAACCGATGACAAGGACATCGACCTCATGCACGTCGTTTCCCCCTGTCATTTGTCGTGTCGGGCCGAGGCTATCCGCCCAGCCGGCCCGGAACGACGGTTGATCGGTGTTGTTACGCTCTTTTCCCGCACACGTCGAGTCATCGACACATCTGTCGTGCCGTGTCGGTACGTGCGTGTCCATGGTCACACGCGGTGCCGGCTGGATCGGGTGGTCCCTCCGTGCCCACCCGGGTGCCGGTGGGCGCCGTCGGAAATCCTTCGGCGGAGGCCGTAACGAAATTCCCGCCGCCTCGTTGGACAGGGCGTCGGGGGCCGCGGGGTCGTGGAGGCAGGCTGGGGGGTCTTCCACGGCTGCCGCGGCGGTGGTGCCGACCCGCCCGGGAGGACGGGATCGGTGAGGACCCGGCTCCCGGGCAGTCCGGGAAGCCGGGTCCACTCACCGCGAGCCGCGAGCCGCGAGCCGCGAGCCCGACGAGCGCCTGGCTCGCGTGGCTCGCGTGGCTGGCGGCCCCTACGGGTGGGTCATCGACAGCACGTCGAGCGCGCTGTCGAGTTCCGCCTCGGTGAGCTTGCCCGCCTGGATGTAGCCGCGCTCGAGCACGACCTCGCGGATGGTCTTCTCCTCCGCGAGGGACAGCTTGACGACCTTCGCCGCCTCCTCGTACCCGATGTACTTGTTCAGCGGCGTGACGATCGACGGCGAGGACTCGGCGTACCGGCGGCAGCGCTCCTCGTCCGCGACGATGCCGTCGATGCACCGGTCGGCGAACAGCCGGCTGATCGTCGACAGGATGTGGATCGACTCCAGCACGTTGCGCGCGATGACCGGCAGCATCACGTTGAGCTCGAAGTTGCCGGCCGAGCCGCCGAAGGCCACCGCGGCGTCGTTGCCGACGACCTGCGCGACGACCTGGCAGACCGCCTCCGGGATGACCGGGTTCACCTTGCCCGGCATGATCGACGAGCCGGGCTGCAGGTCGGGCAGTTTGATCTCGCCCAGGCCGGCCCGCGGGCCCGAGGAGGCCCACCGCAGGTCGTTGGAGATCTTGTAGAGCGACAGCGCGATCACCCGCAGCACGCCGGACGCCTCGACGAGGCCGTCCCGGGATGCCTGGGCCTCGAAGTGGTTGCGCGCCTCGGTGAGGGGGAGGCCGGTGGTCGCCGCCAGCTCGGCGATGACCGCCGCCGAGAACCCGGGCGGGGTGTTGATGCCGGTGCCGACCGCGGTGCCGCCGAGCGGCAGCTCGCCGACCCGGGGCAGCGCGCCGTTCAGCCGCTCGACGCCGAGGCGGACCGCGGCCGCGTAGCCGCCGAACTCCTGGCCGAGGGTGACGGGGGTGGCGTCCATCAGGTGGGTGCGCCCCGACTTGACCACGCCGGCGAACGCGGTCGCCTTGCGCTCCAGCGAGGCGGCCAGGTGGTCGAGCGCGGGGATCAGCTCGTGCACGATGCCNTGGGTGGCCGCCACATGGATCGACGACGGGAAGACGTCGTTGGACGACTGCGAGGCGTTCACGTGGTCGTTCGGGTGAACGGCCCGCCCCAGCCGCTCCGAGGCGAGCGACGCCAGCACCTCGTTGGTGTTCATGTTGGACGACGTGCCGCTTCCGGTCTGGAAGACGTCGAGCGGGAACTGGTCGTCCCAGTCGCCGCGGGCGACCTCACCGGCGGCCTCGGCGATCGCCGCGGCCACGTCACCGTCGATCACGCCGAGCTTGGCGTTCACGGTCGCCGCGGCGGCCTTGATCCNGGCGAGCGCCGCGATGTGGGCGCGGGAAATCCGCTGGCCGGAGACCGGGAAGTTCTCGACCGCCCGCTGGGTCTGCGCGCGCCACTTCGCCGCGGCCGGCACCCGCACGTCACCCATGCTGTCGTGCTCGATGCGGTATTCCTGCTCGCTCATGACTCCTGCTCGCTCATGCGCCGATCTCCCGAGATGTCCGTCAACCTTGATCTGGCCTGTGGTGCTGGCCTGACGCCGACCCGGCTACCCGCGAAAGACCTCCGCGGCGCTGGCCAGCCACTGCCGACCCTAGGACATCGGGAGCCGCTGCCGCCTGGGCCGAGGTGATCGCAGGCCATCGTCACACCGGCCGCGGCTGCGCTGGCCGGGCACGGCGCCGGCGTCGTGCCCGGCGGCGCGACCTGAGCGGTCGCGGTGGCACTCGCCGCGGCGGCGGGTGCGAGCGGGGCGCGGGGGCCCGATCGTGCTCCGGCTCGGCCGCCCGGAAGACCCGAGCGGTCAGACGCCCGGGGTGGTCGGGCAACCGGAAAGAGAACCCGGGAACGGAAAAGCGCCGGATCCGTTCCAGCCGCCACCGTGTGAGCGGCCGGAACGAACCCGGCGCGGAGTTGAAGAGTGCGTCTCAGCCTGCGGCCCGCTCCTTGGCGCGCATGTCTCGACGCAGCTCCGGCGGGAGTGCGAACAGCAGGTGCTCGTCCGCCGAGGTGACTTCCTCGACGTCGTTGAACCCGCGCTCGGCCAGCCAGGCCATGACGCCCGTGACCAGTTCCTCGGGAACCGAGGCGCCGCTCGTCACGCCGACCGTCTCGACACCGTCGAGCCAGCTCTCGTCCACCTCGGTGGAATCGTCCACCAGGAAGGACTTGGGTGCCCCGGCATCCAGGGCGACCTCGACGAGCCGGACCGAGTTGGAAGAGTTCGGTGAGCCGACGACGATCAGGAGGTCGACCTTCTCGGCGATCTCCTTCACGGCGACCTGGCGGTTCTGGGTTGCGTAGCAGATGTCGTCGCTCGGTGGACCCTGCAGATGCGGGAAGCGCTCACGCAGTGCCTTCACCGTGGTCATCGTCTCGTCGACGGACAGCGTTGTCTGCGAGAGGAACGCGACCCGCTTCGGGTCCCGGACCTTCACCGCCGCCGCGTCTTCCGGACCGTCAACCAAGTGGATGCGATCCGGCGCCTGGCCGGTGGTGCCCACCACCTCCTCGTGGCCCTCATGACCGATGAGGAGGATGTCCAGATCCTCCTTGGCGAATCGGCGAGCCTCGGAGTGGACCTTGGTGACGAGAGGGCACGTCGCGTCGATCGTGCGGAGCTGACGCGAGGCTGCCTCCTCGTGGACCGTCGGTGCCACGCCGTGCGCCGAGAACACCACCGTGGCGCCATGCGGCACCTCGTCGGTCTCGTCAACGAAGATCGCGCCCTTCGCTTCCAGCGTCTTGACGACGTGGGCGTTGTGCACGATCTGCTTGCGTACATACACCGGCGACCCGTACAGATCGAGTGCCTTCTCGACGGTTTGGACCGCGCGATCGACACCCGCGCAGTAGCCGCGCGGCTTGGCCAACAAGACCCGCCCCATGTCGCAGCAGTCTACGCGGGCGTCGCCTGGCGCCAAGGGGCGCCGAGCGGTGCATCACCGGATGCGCGCATCGTCCGACCGGCGGTGACCTTCCAGTCGTAGGTGGGCCGTACGGTGCCCGGGTGGCACTCTCCTCGACCCCCGNCGAACCGCTTCCGGTGCGGACGATCTCCCGGGCGATGGGCGACTGGATCTCCCGGCTCGGCCGGGTCTGGGTCGAAGGTCAGGTGACGGAGATCTCCCGGCGGCCCGGCATGGGCACGGTCTTCATGACTCTGCGCGACCCCGTCGCCGACGTCTCCCTGCGGGTCACCTGCCCCCGCGCGGTGTGTGAGGCGGTCGGGCCCGGGCTGGTCGACGGGGCCCGGGTCGTGGTGTGGGGCAAGCCGTCCTTCCACCCCGGTCGGGGCACGTTGGCCCTTGCGGTGACGGAGATCCGGCCACTCGGCGCGGGTGCGCTGCTGGCTCGGCTGGAGCGGCTGAAGGCCACGCTGGCGGCGGAGGGGCTGTTCGCGGCGAGCCGGAAGAAACGGCTCCCGTTCCTCCCCGGCGCCGTCGGGCTGATTACCGGCCGTGCATCCGCCGCGGAGCGGGACGTCGTCGAGAACGCCCGCCGCCGGTGGCCGGCCGTGCGCATCGAGCTACGCGAGGTGGCCGTGCAGGGNCCGCTCGCGGTGGCCCAGATCCTCGACGCGCTGGCCGAGCTGGACGCCGACAGCACCGTCGAGGTGATCGTCATCGCCCGCGGCGGCGGCTCCCTGGAGGACCTCCTGCCGTTCTCGGACGAGGCCCTGCTGCGTGCGGTTGTCGCGGCCCGGACACCTGTGGTGTCGGCAATCGGACACGAGCAGGACACACCTCTGCTCGACTTCGTGGCCGACGCGCGAGCCTCCACGCCGACCGACGCGGCCAAGCGGGTGGTTCCCGACGTCGCCGAGCAGGCGGCCGGTGTGGACGCCCTGCGCGGCCGGGCGCGGCGCGTCCTCGTCCACCGGCTCGACCTGGAGACCCGCCGGCTGGCCGACCTGCGGGGGCGTCCCGTCCTCGCGGCGCCGCTGCGCGAGATCGAGCACCGCGAGCAGGGTGTCGAGGCGCTGCGGACCCGGTCGCGGCGCTGCGTCGCCCACGCGGTGGATGTCGCCGAGCGTGACCTCGTCCACGCCGCGGCGCGGATGCGCGCGCTGTCTCCCGCCGCGACGCTGGAGCGCGGCTACGCCCTGATCCAGAAGCTCGACGGCCAGGTCGTACGCTCCCCGGCCGACGTGGCGGGCGGGGAGATGCTGGCGGTCAGGGTCGCCGGCGGTAGCTTCGCGGCCAGGGCGCAGGCCGCCGGCGCGACCGGCGCCGGCGCGGGCGAGGGTGGCGCAGGCGAGGGAGACTCCGAATGACCGATCTCGACCGTCAGCGGGTGCCCGTGGACGGGAGCCCGCGCGGCGCCGGCGGGCACGGCGACCCGGCCTCGCGGGGGGCGGGGGCTCCGGTCACCTACGAGGCGGCCCGCGCGGAGCTGGAGGAGGTCGTCCGCCGGCTGGAGGCCGGGGGGTGCTCGCTGGAGGAATCGCTCGCGCTCTGGGAGCGGGGCGAGGAGCTCGCCGCCGTGTGCCAGCGGCTCCTCGACGGCGCCCGGGCCCGCCTGGCGGGGCAGCGCCCAGCCGAGCCCGGCACGGGCGGCTCACCCGACCCGGCCAACCCGCCCGGCTCCTGATCGGCCGGCGCGACCGGCCTCACACATCGGGTGGCACCGACCGGGGCGACCGGGGCGGGGCGGCCCGTAGTGTCGGGTGCGCGGGGTGGTGGCTGAGAGCCACCCGGCCGGTGACCTCGTCGCACCGGTCCGGCCGCCGGATCTGGAAGATGAGAGCGTGGCGCGTCAACGCGGTCAGGAAACAGTTCGGGACATGGTGCTCTCGCTCGCCGTGGTGCTGGCGGGGGTCGCGGTCTTCTTCGTCTTCGTCATGCCGCACGGGAGTGATGACCCCGAGGTCAAGGTCGTCGAGAACATCGAATCGACGCTGACGGCCTACGCGCGCCAGGCGCCCTACCCCGCCTCGGCGCCGGCCGGCCTGCCGGACCTGTTCAAACCGACCTCCGTGCGCATCACGCTGCCCTCCGGCGGGACCAGCGACGGCGACACCGCCCGCCTCACGATCGGCTACGTCGTGGACCGGCCGGGCGACCGCACCTTCACCCGGTTCCTGCAGAGCAACGCGGCCGACGCCGTGCAGGCGATCCTCGGCGACCGCCCGGTCACCGGCTCGGTGGACGTGGCCGGCGAGTCCTGGGACGAGCGCCGGGACGACCGCGGCCACCTGGCGCTCTCCCGGGAACAGGGCGGGGTGACCACGATCATCGACGACGGTGGCGGCCCCGGCGGTGCCGAGCAGGCTGACCTGGTCGCGCTCGCCGCCGCGGTCCGCCCGGTGAAGGTCGGCGCGGTGGAGGTCGGCGCGGCTTCCGCCGGCCCGGCCTGAGCGACAGCCGACGCCGGCGGGGCAGGTCGACTCCCCGCGGCGGCCCGTAGGCCCTGGTGGCGGACCGTACCTCCCGGAAAAGCAGCGGGTGGCCGTCACGCCCCCTCCGCGTGACGGCCACCCGTATCGCCATGTTTGACGCGGCCCGCCCGGCGAAGGTTGCGTGCCTTTCGAAAGTTTTTTCCGGCGGTCCGATCGCGGTGGCGCGGGGCGGTGGCCCAGCCGGGGCCGGCTGTCGGGGCCGGTCGAGGGCGGTCGCGGACGGTGGCGGCGCCGGTGGCGGGCCGCTACCGCCGGCACGCGGCGCGGCGGCGAACTACGCTCCATCCCGTGGCTGACACCGCTTCCGTACCCGTTTCTCTCGCCGTCCAGGGCCAGGCGCCGGACCGGAACCTCGCACTCGAGCTGGTCCGGGTGACCGAGGCCGCGGCGCTGGCCGCCGCCCGCTGGGTTGGGCGCGGTGACAAGAACGGCGCCGACCAGGCCGCCGTCGACGCCATGCGACGGCTCGTCGGGACGGTGTCGATGCGCGGCGTCGTCGTGATCGGCGAGGGGGAGAAGGACGAGGCCCCCATGCTGTTCAACGGCGAGGAGGTCGGCTCCGGGGAGGGGCCGGAATGTGACGTCGCCGTCGACCCGGTCGACGGGACCACGCTGACGTCCAAGGGCATGAACAACGCGGTCTCGGTGATGGCGGTCAGCGAGCGCGGGTCGATGTACGACGCCAGCTCCTGCTTCTACATGGAGAAGCTGGTCACCGGGCCGGAGGCGGCCAGCGTCGTCGACATCGACGCCTCGGTGGAGGACAACATCCGCGCGGTCGCGAAGGCGAAGGGCATCCTGCCCCGCGATGTGACGGTGGTGGTCCTCGACCGGCCGCGGCACACCGAGCTCGTCGACAAGATCCGCGCTGCGGGTGCCCGGGTGAAGCTCATCTCCGACGGCGACGTGGCCGGCGCGGTCATGGCCGCGAGCGCGGACACCGGTGTCGACCTGCTGCTGGGCATCGGCGGCACCCCGGAGGGGATCATCGCCGCCTGTGCCGTGACCTGCATCGGCGGTGTGGTCCAGGGGCGGCTGTGGCCGCGGGACGACGCCGAGCGGGCGAAGGTGCTGGAAGCCGGGCACGACCTGGACCAGGTGCTGCACACCCGGGACCTGGTCGACAGCGAGAACGTCTTCTTCGTGGCGACCGGCATCACCGACGGCGAGCTGCTGGCGGGCGTCCGCTACCGGCCGGGCGGGGCGAGCACGTCGTCCCTGGTCATGCGGTCGCGGTCGGGCACCATCCGGCGGGTCGACAGCCAGCATCAGCTGACCAAGCTCCAGGCGTACTCGACCGTCCCGTTCTGATGAGCGGCCGTGGCTGACGTCGCTCCGCGCGCGTCCGCCGCGCCGGGCGCGGCTGCCACTCCGGGCGCGGCTGCCACTCCGCGTGCTTCCGGCGCGGCCGCCACTCCGCCGGTCCGCCGGTGGCTCCCGGCCGGTTCCGCGGCACCGGCTGCCCGGCGGCGCCCCGGCCCGGGATCGCTGGGGCGGGCGGTGGCGCGGCTTGACCGGCCCGGGCCGCACGGCAGCGCGGCCGAGGTGCGCACCCTGCCCGCCGCGCTGCGGCGTTTCCTGTCCCACCCGCGCCCACCGGTGCTGATCGGCGCGGTCAGCGCGGTTGCCGCCGCCAGATCAGCGCGTGGTCCGATCCGCCGCCGGGATGTCGGCACCGCGGCGGCCTGCCTGTGCGCGCAGCCGTTCGTCGAGTGGGCGGTGCACCGCTTCCTGCTGCATGCCCGGCCGGGTGGTCCGCTCGGGTCCGTCGGCTACCAACTGGCCGGGTTCGGCCATGAGCTGCACCATCGCGACCCCGCCAACCTGGACACCATGTTCCTGCGCCCCCGGGAGGTGACGGCCGGCGCGGCGGCGGCCGTAACCGTGGCCGCGGTGGCGCCGCCCGCCGTCGGCACGGTGGCGGTCTGCGTCGGCCTCGGCGCGTTGGCCTACGACTGGACGCACTTCCTCATCCACACCTCGGTGCGGCCGTCGCACCGTTACTACCGGCGCCTGTGGCACGGCCACCGCCTGCACCACTACCGCAACGAGCGGTACTGGCTCGGGGTGACGAGCCCGGTCGCGGACATCATGCTGGGCACCTCGCCGACCGGGGCCGAGGTGCCCGTCTCCCCGACGGCGACCGGCGCCGCCCGTGCCGCCGCCCGTGCCGCCGCCCGCGCCGCCGGGGAAACCGAGGAGGCCGTCAGGCGGACCTGAGCCGACGCCCGGCGGCCCGGTCCAGCAGCCCGGCCGGGTCGGCGCACAGCGTCTCGACGGCCTGCCGGACCCGGGCCGGGTCGAAGGTGCTCGCGTGGAACGAGGCGCTGACCTGCAGCCGCCCCCGCAGCTGGGTGATCGCGAAGGTGACGAGCTCGGGGGCACCCGGCGTGCTCGCGGTGATCAGCCGGGGCTCCTGCCCGGCGAGCCAGGGCAGCCCTTCCAGCTCCCGCAGCCGGCCCAGGTAGTTCAGGGCCATGGCCGGCCGCGGCGCGAGCGGGGCGCTGGCCGGCAGGGTGGTGGGCCGGCGGCGCTGGGCCCGGGCGGTGACCAGCGCCATGGTCGCCAGCGGGCGTCCGGCGCCGAGGCCGCGGTCGAGCGTCTCGGCGATCGACGCCGGGTCCAGCGCGTCCGGTGGGTCCAGGTGGACGCCGACCGAGAAGTTCCCCGCGAGCCCCGCCAGACCCGTCGCGGCGGCCGCTCCCGGCAGGTAACGGCGGTTGTCCACGAGGACGTGCAGGCCGGGGGACGGCGCCAGGCCGGCCTCGACGAGGGCCGCCCGCGCCGCCGCGAAGAAGACCGCGGTCCGGGTCACCCCGGGCGCGTTGTGCGTCCGCCAGCGGTGCAGCCGGGGCAGGAGCGTGGGGTCGCTGGTGACGCTGACGGAGGCGAGGTCCGGGTGCCAGGGGCCGGCGCCCGCCGGCCCGCCGTGGGCGGCTGCCTGGTCGACGTTCGCCCCGGCGCCGGTCGTCGCGGCGCTCTCAGCCCTCTCCGCCCTCTCAGCCCTCTCCGCCCTCTCGGCCCTCTCCGCCCTCTCGGTGGAGGCGGTGCGGTAGGAACGCAACGTCGCCGCCAGCCGGCGCGGATCGCGGCCGAAGTGGTCGGCGAGCGCCAGCGTGAGCGGATGGCGCGGTCCGCCGCTGACCAGCTCGGCGGGGAGCGCGCCGTCGAGCGACCGGCCGGTCAGGCCCGCCAGCAGCGAGACGACCGGCCGGCCGTCCAGCAGCGGGTGCGCGACGGACACGGCGACCGCGTTGTCCCCGGTCAGGAAGCGGAACGGCAGGCCGGGGTCGGCCTGGGTGTGCAGGTGCTTCTGCAGGGCGTCAGGGTCGTCCAGCAGGTCGGCCGACACGTCCAGGGGCAGGACCATCCGGTCGCAGAACTCGGCCAGTTCCGGGCGAGGGACCGGGAACCAGCGGGTCATCGCTGCCGCCGCGGTGGAGTCGGCCTGGCCGCCGCCGGGGGAACCCTCTCCAACCCTTCCCCGCAGGGTGCCGGGACGCTGGAACAGCCGGTGCTCCGGCGCCAGGGCGGCGAGCCGGCGCAGGGTGGCCCGTACCGCGTCGGGGGTGGGCGCTTCCAGCCCGGTCAGCAGGACGGTGGTGTGGGTGCCGCGCCAGGCCCGGTCGCGGCCGGGCATCCGGGTGCCCAGATGCTCGCGCAGCCGGCGGACCGCGGCGTTCGTGGACGTCATGGCTGTCCTTTCTGGGACGCTTCGTGGGGCACTACCGGCAGTGAAATCCGGGTGGTCCTGATCCGGGACGCCGAAGGCGACCCGGCGGGACGTCCGACCCGCTCACCGAAGAGGACGATCACCGCGCCCAGGCACTGCGAGCCGGCCCAGGCCAGCCCCACCCCGGTCAGGCCGAACCGGTCGCCCAGGAGGAGGGCGCTGCCCGGCACGACGAAGGCCAGCAGCAGGTGCATCCGGACGATCCAGCCGATCAGCAGCTGGGCCCGCGCGGCACAGATCGCCAGCGTGATGACGCTGCGCGCGAGGCTGCCGATCAGCAGCAGGCGCAGGACGTTCGCCCCCTCTTGGGCGTACTCGCCACCGAAGACGCGCAGGATCAGTGGGGCGCCGAGCACGGCTACGGCTGTGACCAGGCCGAGGCCGGCGACGGTCCGGCGGCGCATCGCGCGGTGCATCGAGCCGATGTCCGTGCCCGCCCGCGACCCCTCCACCACCAGCGAGCTGCCCATGGCGATGACCATCGCGTCCAGCGCCTGGACGATCATCCAGGCGAGGCCGAACGGGGCGGCGGTCGCCGGTCCCACCAGGGCCACGACGAGCACCGGCAGCAGCGTGACGCCGATCTGGTCCAGCACCATCGCCGTCGACTCGCCGGCCAGGAAGCGGCGGAAGGCCGGTGCGTCGGCCCCCGGCTCCGGCTCATCGGTGGTCGGCAGCACCCGGGTGAACAGCAGGTAGGCAACCGGCACGGCCGCCACGGCGGCGGGGACGACCCAGGCCGTCAGCAGCGCCGCCGCGGTGCCGCCGATCGCGACCAGCACGCCGAGCTTGGCCGTGTTGTAGACGGCGTTCTTCAACGGAACCCAGGGCGCCTTGCGCATGCCGGTGAGGGCGGCGTCCTGCAGGGCGAAGACCGACCAGATCGCGACGGCGAGCACGAAGCCGATCGCGGGAAGCGGTCGTTCGAGGGTCTGGAAGGAGTCGGAGACCCGCGGAGCCGCCAGCACGAATCCCGCGCCCAGCACGAGGCTCAGCCCGGCCGCGGCGGCGGTGCCCCCGGCGACCAGGGCAGTCCTTCGGTGCCCGGCCCGCGGCAGGAACGCCGCGAGCGCCGGCCCCAGGTTGAGCTGCCCGAGCATCGACAGCGCCATCATCGCGGAGACGAGCGCGGTCGCCTCGCCCACCGCCGCGCGCGGTGTGGTGTGGGCGGCCGCGACCCAGAACCCCGCGCCCAGCAGGGCGGAGATCAGGCCGCTCAGCGCGAGCGCCGCGCCGTTGCGGTACAGCGTCGCCTCGGCCGCCCCGGTCTTGCTGGCTGTCATGGGTGCTTCGGCCGTCCCGCCGGGGTTGGCCCGGCCGTTCACGAGCCCGCCTGGGCCGGCCGGGCGGCTGCGCCCGCCGGCTCGGGGGCCTGGTAGTGGTAGATCCGGGTGTTCGGCGTCGCATACCAGCGGCTGAACTGTCCGGACTCCACCAGCGCGGTCTCCAGCGAGCGCAGCGCCCCGGGCGGGACGAGCCGGTAGATCTCGGCGTAGGTCTCCTGGGTCGAGCCGAAGACCAGGTAACCCTCGCGGCCGTAGCGGTTCATGACCGTCGTGACGGCGTCGACGTCCGCGGCACCGAGCGGGCGGTCGCGCAGCTGCGGGTTGTCCAGCAGCGAGGGGACGTTCTGTTCGTCCGGGCCGAACTCGTCGTAGTTCCCGGCGAGCTTCACCGGGAAGTCGGGCGCGGCGGTCNCGATCGCGGAGCCGGGCCGGCCCGCCCGGTAGAGGTACTCGGCGGCGCTCACCTCGTCCGCGGGGATGATGTTCATCGCGGCCTGGCCGGTGAAGGCGGGCACGAACAGCGCTGTGAGCAGGGCGGTGACGGGCAGGAGCACGAGGGCGCGGCGTGGCCGCCAGCCGCCCGGGCCGGGGGCCAGCGCCCGCGCGGCCAGGATCGCCGACCACGGGAGGGAGAACAGGACCACGCGCAGCACACCCTCGCCGCCGTAGTTCTGCCCGAGGATCAGGGAACCGGCCGACAGGACCAGGACGACGGGGATGAGCACCCGCCCGTCACCGAGCGGGAGCCGGGCGTGCCCGGTCGTCTCGGCGCCGGCGTCGGGGCGCGAGCTTGGCGGGGGAGCAGCCGCCGCGGGGGCGGGGCCGCGTGCCCAGCGGACCGCACCCACCGCGCCCAGCAGCCAGATCGCCAGGCAGAGCAGCTGGCCGGTGAGGCCGTTGAAGTTCTTGCCGGGCATCGGGTCGGTCTGCGCCAGGCCCTGGGTCCTGGTGTTGGCCAGCGGGTCCAGGCCGGTGAACAGCCCGAAGCTGCTCTGGACGTAGGAGAAGTTGGGCAGCAGGTAGGCCGCCGCCACGACGGCGAGCGTGACTACCACCCACCAGGGGCGCACCAGGCCGAGCACCGTCAGCGCGGCGACGCCGAGCACGAGCATGTACGGGGTGAGCTGGTGGCTCGCCACCACGGCGACCTGCAGGAGCACGATGAGCGCCGCGACGGCGGCGCGTGGCGGCTGCCGCCGGCCCACCTCGACCGGAGCGGCGGCCCCGGTCTCGGCTCCGGCCCCGGTCTCGGCTCCGGCCTCGGTTCCGGCCTCGGTTCCGGCTCCGGGCAGCGGCCCGAGGACGAGCCGGCGGCGCGCCAGCGTGCCGCAGGCGCGCAGGACCAGCCGGCTGACCAGGTTCTCCCGGGGTTGGGTGAAGTGGTCGAACAGCAGGATGAAGATCCCGAGCGTCAGGGTGAAGGCGAACGCCTGCGGCGCGAAGTAGCTCTGGCCCACCCAGTTGGTCAGCACGAAAAGCAGCGCGGCGAGCTGGCCGAGGCGGGCGTCGCCGAGCAGCCGGCGGCCCAGGGCGGCGACGGCCGCCGCGGCCACGAGGGTGAAGAAGACTTCGGCCCAGCCGGCGTAGTCGACCGGGTTGCCCCGCCCGGCCAGCCAGGAGAAGGCGGCGCTGACCGCGAAGAAGCCGGGCCAGCGGTGGTAGATGTCGATGTTCGGGGAGACCGAGCCGTGCAGCTCGATGTACTGGGTGACCCCGATGTGCTTGTACACCCAGAAGTACTGCGGCGTGTCCGACACGGCGGGGACCGTCCCGTACAGCGTGACAACCAGCGCCGCGGTCGCCAGCGCGATGAGACCGGGCCGGGCGCGGCGTCGGCAGGCCGCCGACGCGGCGGCCCCGAGCAGCAGCGCCACGGCGGCGAACCAGAGCGCGGGCAGCGCGGGCAGCAGCCCGTAGTCGTCCGTCCGGCCGAGGTCGATCTGCCCGAGCGAGACCACCCACAGCAGCAGGCCCGTGACGGTCAGGCCCACCGGCAGCGCGACGTCCGCCCGCGGCCGCGGCACGGCCCAGGACACGGTCCGTGTCCGGCGGGAGATGATCGTGCTCATTGTGCTCACGGCGTCCCTCCGCTGCCGGCCGGGGAACGGGCCCGGTCCCGCGTGCGGGAGTCCACCCGCAGGCGCAGGACGAGGGAGGCGGCGGCCGCCGTGCCGACAACGCCGGCGGCGACCTCCGGGTGCCACCACCGCAGCCAGGTCATCGCCAGCGCGAAGACCGTCTCGGCGGCCAGGCTGAGCCCGCAGGCCAGCGCGAACCAGGCCGTGAAGTCCCGCCGTGGCAGCCAGGCGAGCACCGCGGCACCGGGGAGCAGCGCCGCGGTGACGACCGCGGTGACCGGGCGGACCGGGCCGACGTAGCCCACCGCGACCATCACCGCCGTCACGGCAGCCATGGTGAGCAGCGCGACGTGCGTCATCCGATCCAGCCGGCGGTCGGTCATAGCGCGGTTGCCTCCCGGCGGCGCAGCGACCGCGCGTAGATCACGGGGCCGGCGAGCAGCCCGATCCACTCCCGGGCGGCGAGTGCCAGCCCGAGCGAGGGCACCCGCTCCGGCTGGTCCTCGCGGCGCTCGCCGGCGGTCCCGTGCCCGCGGATGGTCAGCGCGCTCAGATGCCGGGCGGCCGCCGGTACCTGGCGGATCATCCGCCGCCGGCTCCGCGGGTCGGTGAGGTGCTTGGTCAGATAGGCGGACAGGCCCGTCCCGTAGCCGAAGAGCTGGCGCCGCAGCGCGTCGACGTCGGCCCGGTGGCCGTGCCAGGCCAGCGCGGACGGCTCGTAGGCGAGCGCGTGGCCGGCCAGCAGGACCCGCAGGAAGAGGTCGAGATCCTCACCGCCGCGGGTGGGCGTCCCGGCGCCGAGCGCGGGGTCGAAACCGCCGAGCTCGCGCAGCACGGCCGTGCGCACGGCGAAGTTCGCCCCGGTGCCGTACAGCCCGGCGGCGAAGGGATGCAGGGCGGACGGGCCGGAGGTCGCGTCATAGACCCGGGGCTGACAGCTGGTACCCCAGCCCACCCGGGCGTCGAAGTACCGCTCGGCCGCGCTGTCGAGCGCCGCGGCGGGGACGAGCCCGGTCACGCAGGCGACGTCGGCGCGCCGGTCGAGCCCGCGGACGAGACCGGTGACCCAGCACGGGTCGACCGCGACGTCGTCGTCGGTGTAGGCGACGACCGTGCCGGTCGCCGCCGCGAGCCCGCGGTTGCGCGCGTGGGAGAGCCCGGGGGTCTCCTCGCGCACGTAGCGGAAGCGCGGATCGGTGCCGACGACCTGTTCGAAGGCGAGCCGGGTGAGCTCGTCCGACGGCGCGTTGTCGACGATGATGACTTCCAGGTCGGTGTACCGCAGTGCGCGCAGCCGCTCCAGGCACGCGGGCAGGAGCGAGGAACGGTCGCGGGTGCACACGACGACACTCACCCGTTCGGTACTCGCCCGTTCGGTACTCGCCCGTTCGGCACTGCCCCGTTCGGTACCGTCCGGTTCGGTCAGCGGGCCGAGCCGGTCGACGTCCGCGCGCACCCGGGCCAGTTCGCCGGCCAGTTCGCGCTCGGCCACCGACCGCACCGTGGCCGTGGTGGGTGCCGATCCGGCCATGCCCAGCTCGACGAAGCCGACGGGCACGCCGTGCCAGCGCACGAGGATCCTGGCGCGCCGGTACTCCGGGGGCGCGGTGTCGGCGAGCGGCCAGGTCGCGGACCAGCCGGTGGCGACCGGGCGGCGGGGCGCCGCGGTCGGGTCGGCGAGGTCCAGCTCGCCGGTCCACACGGCGTCCACCCGGGCCGAGGCCGGGGCGGGGGTGGCTCGCCGCGGGCTCGGCCGGCGCGGGCTGGTGTCGCCGGAGCCAGTGTTGCCCGGGCCGGTGCCAGCGCGGAGCCGGCCGTGGGCGTAGCCCGCGGTGGTGAACGCGAGGCCGGCGACGATCGCCGCGGCACGGCGCCGGTTCCCCTGCCGGCGCAGGTCGCGCGCGACCGCGCGGGGCAGCACCGAGCGCACGTAGGCCCGTTCGGAGGCGAGCCCGCGGACGGTGCCCACCCGGGCGCTCACCGTGGCCTTGGACAGGCCCTCGGCGTAGCACCGGGCGCGGAAGTAGCCCCAGGTCGCCCGCTGTGCCGTGACCTGGTGTGTCACGACCGCGTCCGGGACGTGCAGCACCGTGGCACCGGGAACGTCACGGCGGATGCGGATGTAGAGGTCGGTCTCCTCGCAGCCCAGCGGCCTGGTGCCCAGCCGTCCCAGCCCGTTGGTGAAGCCGGCGGTGGCCGTCCAGGCGGAGCGGCGCAGTGACATCGCCGCTCCGATCGGGTTGCGGATCGGGGCGAGGGTGGTCGGCAGGCCCGGATAGCTGCAGCCGACGACCCAGCCGAACTCCGGCGGGAACCAGTCGGGCCGCCCCTCGCCGGGCCAGGCCGGCACGACGAGCCCGCCGGTGCCCTGGACGGACGGGTGGGCGTAGGGCCGGATCAGCCGGGCGAGCCACTCCTCGTCCGCCCGCGCGTCGTCGTCGAGGAAGGCGATGACCTCGGACGTCGCACGCTGGACGCCGGTGTTCCGGGCGCCGGAGAGGCCGCGCGGACCGGTGTTGGGGATGACGGCGACCGCGGGGGCGAAGGCGGCTCGGGCCCGCTCCCGCAGCGGCTCGTTGTGGTCCGTCACGACGATGATCTCGTCTGCCGGGCGTCGCTGGCGAAGAATGCTGTCGACGGCGCGCCGGAGATCCTCCCACCGCTCCTCGGTGTAGGCGCAGATCACGACGGACACGGAGGCCGATGTTCCGATGGTGTCGCTCACGCGCGCTCGATCCTGCTGGCGGGCACCCACTTCAGCCGGGGTGCGGCGGCGCGCGCCGGCCTTGGGGTCGGCACGGGCACGGGCGCACCGCCGTGCGACGCGGCCCACGACGTCCGCATCCGCGGGACGGTCGACCCGGCCGTGCCGAAGGAGGTCGCCGGGTTGTGCCGGTCGCGTTCGCCCCGGCGCGGTGCCGTGAGCGGGCGCCGGCCCCACTCGGCCATGATCGTCCGGAGTACCCGCAGGCCGTCCGAGACCGCGTTCAGGTTGCTGGTGCCGTGGATCCGCGGGTGTTCGAAGCTCGGTACCTCGACGACGCGCAGGCCCGCCCGGGCGACCCGCATGTTGATCAGCGTCTCGATCTCGAAACCGTCACCCCACTGGGCCGGTGTGCCGGNCTCCCCGGGCGCGACATCGAGGACGGGAAGGCAGTGTCGCCAGAAGGCGTTGTAGCCGTAGCAGAGGTCGGAGTAGCGGCAGCGGAGCAGTCCGTTGACCAGGCTGCTCAGGGCGAAGTTGCCGGCCCGCCGCAGCGGGGTGATGTCGCTGCTGCCCCCGCCCGGTATGAACCGGGAGCCCTTCGCGAAGTCGGCGCCCGCCCGCAGCACGCGCACGAAGTCCGCGATCTCACCGGGGTCCGCGGATCCGTCCGCGTCCAGCATCACGATGATGTCGCCGGTCGAGGCGGCGAAGCCGCAGGCGAGCGCGTTGCCCTTGCCCCGGCGGGTCTGCCGCACGACGACGACGTCCGGCCGCAGCGAGCGGGCGACGGCCACCGTGTCGTCGGTGGAATGACCGTCCACGAGCACGATCTCCGCCTCGGCCGGGAGCCGACGCAGGATGTGTGGCAGGTTCCGGGCCTCGTTGAGCGTTGGAACGACGATGCTGACAGCCGGCGGGTCGAACATCGAGGTGTCGACGTTGGTGTTCGGCGCCTGCGGATCGGATGTCATGTTCCCNCTACGCGGCCGCGGCAGGGCGGCCGAGCTGGATCATCGGTCGATGGCAGCGCCACGCGATCGTGGCGACGAGTGTGCGATTCGTCGCCGCAGGTGATCATTCGTGGCCGCTCGGAGCCAGCCGGTGATGTGCGCAGGGAAGGCGGCTGGCCGTGCTCGGTCGTGTCCGGCCTCGGCGGGTGCCCGGCGACGGTGCCGGCGCCCGGCGATGATGCCGGTGCGGCGGCGGTGCCGGCACCGGCTCCTTGGTCGCGCCAGGTGGCGCGGCGGGCGGTGTGCCGTGGTCGCGAGCGCCGCAGCGCCGCATTGCCGGGAGCGGAGAGCCCCAGGCTGGACCCGAGCGGTTTCGACGATAGCGAGCGATGCGAAAGTGCAGGCTGCGTCGCCGTGGGTCACTGGCGCAGGGCGGTCACCCTCGCGGCGGGATCGCGGCGGTGCGGAGCCTCCCGCCCGCCCTCCGCGACATCGGGCGGCCCGGTCCGAACCGGGCGGGAAGGCGAGATGTCCGGCGCGCCGGGGGCGGAAAACCGCCGGCCGCGGCAGGTCCGGACCTCCTGCGGAGGGAAAAGTGTGCGCTCGGTGCCCGGACTACCGCGGGGTGTGTCCAGCGCCGGAGTGATGCAGGTCATGCGCCTGGGCCGGCTGGTCATCGCGCGACGGGGGACGCCGGGCCCCGGCCTGGCGGGCGGCGAGGTCGATCAGCAGGCCGGCCAGAGCGTCGGCCTGGGCCTTCAGCGTGTGGTGGGCGACGACGCTGGCGCGGGCCCCCACTCCGAGCAGGTGGGCGAGCGTCTCGTCGCCGAGCACGCGGGCGATCTTGTCGCGCAGGTNGGCGACGTCGTCCTGGCGGGCGATCAGGCCGGTGGCGCCGTCGGTCACCACCTCCGGGATTCCGGCCGTGGGAAACGACACCACCGGCCGGCCGCAGGCCTGCGCCTCCAGCACGCTCAGCGGCAGCCCTTCCAGGCTGGAGGCGAGGACCAGGACGTCGCTGGCCCGGAGCAGATCGGCGATGTCGGACCGGGGCCCCAGGAAGATCACCCGGTCGCCGAGCAACTCCGCGCCCAGCCGGCGCAGCGACGTCCCGGAGGTCGGGTCCAGGCTGGGCGCCCCCGCCACGGCCAGCCGGGTCGACGCCAGATGTTCGGGCAGGTCGGCCACGGCACGGATCACCTTGTCGATGCCCTTGCGGGGGTCGAGCCGCGACATGACGAGGACCAGCGGCGCCGCCGGGTCCGTCGACAACGTCGCCCGTACGGCGGGGTCGGCCGGGCCGGGGCGCAGCGCGTCGGTGTCGACGCCGTTGCGAATGACCACCGTGCGCCGCGCCGCCCGGGCCGGCAGGGAGGCCGCGACCGCACCGCTGACCGCCACCGCCCGCGCCGCGCCCAGCACGGCGACCCCGCGCAGGCGGCCGAGCAGGTCCGGTTCGTTCTCCTCGTGCAGGACGAGAAGTGCCGGGCGCCGGCACACCGCCGAGGCCAGCACGGCCTCCAGATGCGACCAGTGGCTGTTCGCCAGCAGGACGTCGACCTCAAGCCGGCGGGCGAGTCGTGCGGTGCGGGCCGCCGCGGCCACCGTCCGGCCGGCCTCCCGGGCGGCGAGCACGGCGTTCGGGCGACCGTCCGGGTGACGCAGCGTCCGGTTCGCCGGTACCGGCAGGACGACGTGCTCGCCGCCCGCGTCCCGCCAGGCGGCCGCGGTCGCGCTGTCCGCCGGCGCGGCCAGGATCTGCTCGATTCCGCGCTGCCTCAGTAGCGGCGCCAGCCGCAGCAGGAAGCGTTGCGCTCCCCAGAGCCCCTCACCCTGTTCGACGATGAGGACCCGCGCGGCCGGGTTCTTGTCCACACCCAGGGACGCTACGACATGTCATCGGTCATGTCCTGTCGGTGATGCCAGCGGATGGCTGGCGCCGCGGCGACGGCCCGTCCGAGCAGCAGCGCGAGCGCGCATCCGTCGGCGTCTCCGGCGGACGCGGCGAACGGGAGAACTGCCGCGACCACGGCGAGACCGACCAGCGCCGCGCCCCCGCGGAGGAGCGGCCCGAGCGCGGCCCGTCCAGGCAGGAGGTGATCCGCGGCTGTGCGGTCCGGGAGTGGATCACTCGTGAGCAGGTCGATCACGACCATGAGAAGGAGCAGCCGGAAGCAGGTCGTCGCCTCGTCCGCGTGGGCGGCGCCGAGGAGGGACCAGGGAACGGGCGCCGCTACCAGCAGGACGGCGACGCACGGCAGGGCTGTCAGCCCGCGGCCCTCGGCCGCGGTGCCCACGGCGACGACGGCGAGAGCGGCCAGCGCGAACCCGGCCGAGGTGGCGTCCGCGTCGTGGCCGAGCCGGAAAAGGGCCACGCCCGCGATCATCGAGGGCCACATCATCCGGGACGACGCGAGCCGGGTTGAGATCCGCGGGCGAGGGACGGCCCGGACCGCCCGCGCGATCTGTGTGACCTGTGCGCGCGGCAGGCCTGGCAGGCGCGTGCCCCGGGTGCCCGGCACCTGGAGCGACGGCGCCGGCAGGCCGGAGTCGGGCGTGCGCGGCGCCGGGATTCGCGCCGGCCCGCCGCGGGCGCCCCGGGCCGGGCGGGTGCTGGTCTGCCAGAGCAGCCAGCCGCACCGCGGCCCCGCTGCCAGCGCGGCGGGTGCCAGCCAGGCGAGCAGGGCCAGGTGCGCCTGCGCGGAGGCGGTGTCGCCGAGCGCGACCAGCACGCCGAGGCGGGCGAGGCCCACGGCGACAGCGGCGGCCGCGGCAGCCTGCACCGGGGCGCTGGTGGGCTGCCGCCCTGCCCGCCCGGGCCACAGGGCGGCGCTGGCCGCGGCGAGCGGAACCAGGATGAGGAAACCGGGACTGGTCCGCGGGAAGGTGAGGCCGGGGACGAGCCATCCACCGACCGCCGTGAACATCGCCGCCCCGGCCGCGGCCAGGCCACCGGCGCGCAGCCGATCGTGCGCTCCGGTGCCGCCGGCCGCCGCGCGGGCGAGCTGGACGACGACCCACAGGCACAGCGCGGTGGTCGCGTCGGCGGTGAGGGTGGGTGCCGACGCCCGGTGGGCGGCGTAGCTCCAGAACAGGCCGGCGAGCAGCAGTGCGGCCAGCCGGGCGGCTGAGCCCGGCGAGCGGTCGACGGCCGCCCGGCCCGGGCGCGGCAGGCGGAGCGGCCAGGCGGGGCGGTCCGGTGCCATCGGCCGGTCGACGCCACCGGTCCAGGTGGTGCTTCCGGTCCAGGCGGCCGGCCAGGACCAGTCGACGTCCTCGGTCCGGTCGGCATCCCGGGCCCGCCGGGTTCCGGTGGGTCCCCGCCGTTCCGCCGCCGGGCTCGTCATCGCTGCGAGCGCCCGGGCCGCTCGGAGCCTGGCTGGTCGCCGGTCGCCCGGTGTGTCCCCTCGACGGCCCGGGGCGCGAACCGCGGCCGATAGGCGCCGCCGAGGCGGGCCGGGATCCGGGTGCCGAGGGCGGAGGGCATGAACCGCAGCCGGGACCCGGAGGCGATCGTTCGTGGCAGCGTGCGCCCGATGCCGTCGAGCCAGGCCCGTACGCGGTGGTCGGCGAGGCCGCCGTACACGGTCAGCCGGGTGAGGGCGAAGGGATCGTCACCCGGGTGGGACAGTGCCTCACCCACCGCGCACGCGGCGCTGTAACCGGCCGCGATGACAAGCTGACGGACGCCCTGGTCCCAGCCGCCGCGCGGATAGGCGAAGGACCGCGGCTCCTCGCCGGTGATCGCCGCCAGCCGCCGCCGGCAGAGGGTGATCTCCGCGGTCACGTCCGACCGGTGCAGGCCGTCGAGACGGCGGCCGCTGTGCCCGCTGGCGCCGATCTCCACACCCATCTCGTGCAGGCGCCGGATCTCGGTCTCGCCGAGCATGCCGGGCGCGCCGATCCGGGAGGTGGTCACGAAGACGGTTGCCGCGTGGCCCCGTTCGGCCAGCTCACGGGCGGCGGTGAACGTCTCCGCGCGGTCTCCGTCGAAGGTGACGACGATGGCCTCGGGCGGTGCGCCGGCCGACCGCAGGGCCGCGCAGTACTCGCCCACGGTCATGAAGTGGCGGTGGGAGCGCTGGATCATGCGGCGGTGCCGGGCGAAGACCGCCGGCGTCACGGTCGACCTCCGCGGGACGTGCGCGGTGGGGTCGGCGACCACGTCGTAGCGCAGGATCGGCACCGGCCGTGGCCGGCTGGCGAGGCTCCCTCGGGCGCGCGCGCGGGTGGCGGCCGCCGCGGGCCGTTCCGCCTCGCCGTCCTCCTGGACTCCCAGGGTTTGTTCGAACTCTGCCGTGGTGACGGATTGTGGGGAAGACACTATCGCCCCTCCAGCGGTCCCCGGGCCGCCCGTTCTCGTCGGGTCGGCTCATATCGCGAAAAGTAACCGATCGGCGCCCAGCGGAATCTAGCATGAGTGATTGCTGCGGGTAGCGGCGCCATTACGGACGGGAGATCCGTGTCAGAGGTGAGCGGAAAAAGAAATGGTCCTCGGTGCGGGTCGTGTGGTCCTCCGCCTGTCGCGAGCAGGAAAATAAATTCGTGTTTGTTTCGATGAAAGTTAGATCATCTATTTATGTTGCCGTCGGATTGCGGTCGCCGTGGCCGTGGGGGAGTGACGGCGGGCGTGGACGCGTCCGCCGCCGTTGCCGCCCGATTGCTGGCGGAGCCGCCCGATTGCTGGCGGAGCTGCCTGGTTGCTGTCTGGTTGCCGGCTGGCGGCTGCCGGGGGCAGGCCAGGCAGCCGGGAACCGTTCGCCGGTGCCCGCGGTCGGGGCATGGCTAGGGAGGCGGCGCGCCCGCCCGGGCGGCACGGCGTTGCAGCCGGGTGAACCGCGGGCATGCGCATTTGCCGCAGTCGCTTCCCGGCCGGTAATGCTGGTGCGAATCATCCAGATGGCCNCACCGACACGTCCGCCACCAGGAGCGCGGAGCGCGTCCCCGGTAATTCGGCGTGTTGGTGGGCACGACGTGACAGTACCCCACGGATCTACTTGGCCGGATGTTGCGCCGCCGACCCTCGGGTGCCCATTGGTGGCGGGCGCCCCTGCTGGCCTGAGAAAAGCCCGAGGGTGCTAACCCGTGAACAATCTGGACGAACGGCACTGCTGGCGCCTTGGTGTGTGTCCCAGGTCGCGGCTACCGCCGGGTCGTCCCCGCGGTGGGGCGCGGCGGAATGCACAGTGATGTGCGCGGCGGCCGGGGCCGGGCGAGGTGCGCGGGGGCCGGCGGAGTGGTGCGCGGTGGTATGCGGGTGCCCGGGGCGGGTGGTGGGGCGCGGCGTTCGGGCGTCAGACCGGGCGGCGCCGGCGGGCCGCGGCGGACTGGGCGAGGGAACGCTGCCGCTCTCGCCGGGCGATCTGGGCGCGCCGGCCGCGCACGGCTGCGATCACGGCGACCAGGATGACCGCCGCGAGCAGG
This sequence comes from Frankia sp. EI5c, assembly GCF_001636565.1. Classification (GTDB taxonomy): domain Bacteria; phylum Actinomycetota; class Actinomycetes; order Frankiales; family Frankiaceae; genus Parafrankia. The sequence continues at coordinate 49,951 of NZ_LRTK01000031.1, read as the reverse complement.
ACCGGCGCGTGCAGGATCATCTCCGAGCCGACGTCGATCGCCCGGTTGCGCAGCCCCGTGCTTCCGTCCCCGGCCTCGGGGTTGAGGTAGCCGACGATGATCGTGATCACCGCGTAGGCGAGCGGCGGCATGATCACGACGCCGATCAGATCGTCGACATGGGCGCGCAGTGCCGCGACGACACATGAGGCCACAAACAGGACCCCGAAGACATACCGAAGATTGTCGAAGAGCAGCGAGTCGATGACCGCACCGAGCCCGCCGGCGACTACGACGAGCAGCGCCGCGCCCAAAGCGGACAGCCCTCGGCGGGTTCCGGTGACGACGGTGGCCGGCGGCGGCGAACCGTCCCGTGCCCGGTCATACGGATACGCGTCATCCGGCATACGGGTACGCCCGGGCCTGCCGGGCGGTCCGGCNGGCTGCCGGTGAGGCGGCGTACTCACCAGGGCAACGTACCGCCCCGACTTTGCGGTCAGGTAAGGGCGATGGCCGGTGCGGGCAGCGCGTCCTGATCACCGCACTATGGGCATACCTTTATGTACGATGCGCTACCGATTTACGGGGCGTGGAATCGCCGCGCCGGCTCGGCGGCCCGGTTTCCGCGGGCGCGTCGCCGGTCGCGGAGGGCCGCGCGCGTCCCGCCGTCAGGGTCTGCCCGGGTTTGCGCAGGGGGGTCGGTCGGGCTGAGCGGTAGGGCTGCTCCGGCCGCGAAAACGGTTCGGCGGTACCACCGGCGCCGCGGAAGCGGGGCCGACCGCGGGATGTGGCACCGATGTGGCCCTCGGGTGACCGGCCGGCGCGTGGTCCACCGGTGTCGGCACGTGGCGGTCGGTCGCCGTTCCGTCGCCGCTCCGTGGCCCTTCCGCGGCCGACCTCGGGAATGCCCGGGGAAAGCCGCCGCCCTGATGGTCCGATGGTGGCGTCCGCGCCCGGGGCGATCACCCGTAGACTGCTCGCTCATGGGTCTGTCGATCGGCATAGTCGGGCTGCCCAACGTGGGTAAGTCCACGCTGTTCAACGCCCTGACACGCAACGAGGTTCTCGCCGCCAACTACCCGTTCGCGACGATTGAGCCCAATGTGGGCGTGGTCGGCGTGCCGGATCCGCGGCTGGCGAAGCTGGGCGAGATGTTCAAGAGCGTCCGGCTGGTGCCCGCCACGGTGAGCTTCGTCGACATCGCGGGCCTGGTCAGGGGAGCGTCGGAGGGGCAGGGGCTGGGAAACCGCTTCCTGGCGAACATCCGTGAGTCGGATGCGATCTGCCAGGTCGTCCGGGTCTTCTCGGATCCCGATGTGGTCCACGTCGACGGTGCGGTCGACCCGGTGTCCGACATCGAGACGATCAATACCGAGCTGGTGCTCGCGGATCTGCAGACCATCGGCGCCCGGCTGCCGAAGCTGGAGAAGGAAGTCCGCCTGGACCGTTCCAAGCAGCCGCTGCTGGACGCGATGAAGGCGGCACAGGAGGTGCTCGACGCCGGGCGCCCACTGTCGAGCGAGCCGTCGGTGGACCGGGCCGCGCTGCGCGAGCTGTTCCTGCTCACCGCCAAGCCCTTCCTGTACGTCTTCAACGTCGACGAGGACGTCCTGGCCGACCCGGGCCGGCACAAGGAGCTCGCCGAGCTCGTCGCCCCGGCCGACGCGGTGGTCCTCTGCGCGAAGGTCGAGGCGGAGCTGATCGAGCTGCCGGAGGAGGACGCGACCGAGCTGCTCGCCTCCCTCGGCCAGGAGGAGAGCGGGCTGGCGCAGCTGGCCCGCATCGGCTTCCACACCCTCGGGCTGCAGACCTACCTCACGGCCGGGCCCAAGGAGGCACGGGCCTGGACGATCAAGGTCGGCGCCACCGCGCCCGAGGCCGCGGGTGTGATCCACAGCGACTTCCAGCGCGGTTTCATCAAGGCGGAGATCGTCTCCTACGACGACCTCATGTCGGCGGGCTCCATGGCCGCGGCCCGTGCCGCCGGCCGGGTCCGGATGGAAGGCAAGGACTACGTGATGGCCGACGGCGACATCGTCGACTTCCGCTTCAACGTCTGATCCCGCCGCGTACCGCCTCGATCCCGACCCGGTCAGTGCTGGTTGGCCTCGGCCTTCCGGCGGGCGGGGTCGCGGCTCCGCCAGCCCTGCCGCACCCAGATCGACACCGCCGCCAGGACGAGGGGCAGGCTCACCAGGGTGAGCGCGAGCGAGGCGGCGTCATGGTGACCCGCCCGCAGCGCGGACCCCAGGCCGCCGCACGCCGCACCCGCGAACACCAGCCCGAGGGCCAGCGAGCTGAGCCTTCCCTGCCTGCCGTCGACGGGACGGCTCCGCTCCGCGGCCCGGCGCAGGTAGAAGAGGGCGGCCAGCGCGACCACCGGGGGCAGGATCAGTCCGGACCATTCCACCGCCTCAGTGTGACAGGGGCGAGGTCCGGGAAGGCCGAGAAGATCGGAAAAGATCCGAGAAGATCCGGGTAGATCCGAGAAGGGTCCGCTTCCGCGGTCGGGGCCCGGTTGGCTCCAGGTCGGATCAGGTCCGTTGGCCGAGGCCGAGACCGGGGCGCCGAGGGCTGTGCAGGAGGCGGGCCGCCCGGGGCAGGACCGACACGGCGGCCTCGGCCGGCCCGCGCCGTCCCGTCGCCTGCCACGCGGTGGCGGCGGTCAGCGCAACGAGGAGTTGCAGCCCGTACGACCTGGTCGGATCCACCGGGAGCACATCGGTCGACATGATCACTACGTGTAGCGCGTAAAAGGTCAGCGTCATGCCACCGAGGGCCGCGAGCGGGCGGGTCAGCGGGACGTGCGCGCCCAGCAGCGCGAGCCCGAGCAGGGCCAGCGCGGTGCCGGTGGTGTGGGCGAGGTCGAACGGTGTAGTCGAGTGCGGCGTGTCGACGGCCAGCCACCACGCGGTGTCGGTCGGGGTGGCGCCGTACAGGCCCGAGTCGATGAACCAGCCCTGTGGCATGGCACCCACGCCCGGTACCCGGGCCGGGTCCGCGAGGTGGTCGCCGCCGCCGAGCGGCCCGAGCAGCAGCCAGGACGTCCCGCTGGCCACGACGGCGAGGGCCAGGCCGCCGGCCAGCAGCCGGACGGCGACCGCCCGCGAGCGCAGGTCCGCGTGGGCCACGGCCATGCCGACACAGAGGTAGCCCAGCCAGGCGAGCGCCGGGTAGACGCCGGTCAGGGTCAGCTTCGCCAGCAGTGGTCCCGGTTCGCCCAGTGCGGCGAACGTCGGCGAGGACAGGTCGGAGGCGGGCAGGTCGTCCCGCACGAACTGGCTGATGACGGGTATCACGGCCATCGCCAGGACGGCGGTCGTCAGCAGTGCTGGGACCGGTGCCTTCAGCAGTGGCAGCGCGAGGACGAACAGCAGGGCGTAGTAGGCGAGGATCACGGCGATGCCGGAGTCGGCATACGCGAGGGCCAGCCCGATCGCGCCGGTTCCGAGCGCGCGCAGGAACACCGAGAGCTGGGCCTGGCCGGCGGTCCGCCGCCGGGTCGACAGCACCAGCGCGACCCCCGCGAGCACCGCGAACGCGGCGGCCGACCGCCCCGCGGCCAGAGTGAACGCGGGTGAGATCGCCGGATGGCCCGATTCGGTGTCGGTGAAGGCGGGGTAGACGTGGGTCGCCACCATCCCGATCAGCGCGACGCCGCGGGCCAGGTCGACCCCGGTGATCCTGGTGGCGCCGGGTGGGCTCGAACCGTCCATCTGTCCAGAGTCGCAGCATCCGGGGCCTGTGCGCCGGACGGACGCGCTTCGCCGCCGCCGCGCCGGGGCTGCCGGGTGATGAAATGCCACCGGTACGGACGAGTCCGGGCGTACGGGATGGAGACCACGCAATGATCTGTCATCTGGTGGTGAGGGCCGACTGGGAGCCCGGGGCGGGCGACTACCGGCCGGCCAGCCTCGCCACCGAGGGCTTCATCCATTTCTCCGCCCCGGAGACGGTGCTGGAGACGGCGAACCTCTACTACCGGGGCCGTGCCGACCTGCTGCTCGTCGTCGTCGACCCGGAGCGGCTCTCCGCCCCGCTGCGCTGGGAGCCGGCCGCGGGGCCGGCGGACCGCGGCGGGGCGCTCTTCCCGCACCTGTACGGCCCCATCGACCCGGGCGCGGTCCGGGCCGTGATGCCGTTCCCCTGCGCTCCGGACGGGTCGTTCACCACGATGCCCACCCTCTGACGCAGGGTGTTGACGCCGGGCGGCTGTCAGAAGGTGACGCCGGACGAACGCAGGATCGCCGAGATCCTGCGGGCCAGCTCCAGATCCAGTTCGGTAACCCCACCAGCCGAATGGGTCCAGACGGTGAAGACGGTCGTCCCGGGGCCGTGTTCCACGACCGGGTGGTGGTCCATCGCGTCGGCCGCACGCATCACCTCGTCGACGATGGCGGTCGACTCGTCGCCGTCGACGAGAATCTCCAGCCGGAGCCGGTCGGCGTCGCCGATCCAGCCCGGGAGCGCCTCCAGGGAGGTGGAGACTGCACTGTTGTCCAGCCGTGTGGGCATCATTCGCTCCTCGGCGGTCCTTGGGTGGTAATCCGGGGCGGTGGGCGGTGGGCGGTTGAGTGGCGTTGCCCACCCCGCGCGGATGTTGCCATCCGTGGCCTCGCGGCGCCACCCCGCGGTCGTGGGCGACGGCGCCGGGTGGGCCGGGGGCGACGGCACTGGGTCGGGAGAGTCGGATCGGCGGAAGTCGACCGAGGTCGCAGGCGGAAGGACGTGCGGGGATGTCGCCTATGGGGCAGCGGCCGGTGGCGGAGCCGCCCGTCGAGGAGAACCGGCTGGTAGTCGCCGTGGCGCTGGTGGACGGAGCGCGGCGGGTGCTGGCCGCCAGCCGCCTGGCCCCGCCGGCGCTCGCGGGGCTGTGGGAGTTCCCGGGCGGGAAGGTCGAGCCCGGTGAGGACGAGCTGACCGCGCTGCATCGGGAGTGCCGCGAGGAACTGCGTGTCGAGATCGAGCTCGGACGCCTGTTCGGGGAGATCGCGCTGCCCCGGCCGGGCTGGCGGATGCGGCTGTGGCTCGGCCGGGTGAGTCGGGGCGTGCCGGTCGCGGTGGAGCACGGTGAGCTGCGCTGGCTGGGCGTGAACGAGCTCGATGACGTCCCCTGGCTGCCCGCGGACCTGCCCCTTGTCGACGCGCTGCGCCGCGAGCTCGCCGCCCCGCCGGAGGGTGAGCTCACGCCGCGGCCGTCCTAGGAGCGATCTCTGGTGGATCAAGGTCGGCTGGTTCGGGGCCGGGGTAGCGGGCCGGGTAATTGATCGGAGGTCGGGGCGGCTGTGTCTGGCCCGCGGCCGCGGGTGGCCGGGTCGGGTCGCGGTGCGGGCGGCCGGGTCGGGTCGCGGTGCGGGTGGCCGGCTCAGGCCGCGGTGCGGGCGGACGGCTCGGGTCGCGGTGCGGGTGGCCCGCTCGGGCGGCGGCGGTCGCTGGCTCGGGGTCGGGGTGGCTGTGGCTGGCCCGGGGTTGGGGTGACATGCCTGTCTGATTGGACGGGGCGGCCACGGTGGCGGGGCGGGTCGGGAGGCCGTGGTGCGACGGTCCCGGGCCGGTGTCGGGACACCACCGCCGTGTTCCTTCCGGCGTCCGGTACTCCGTCTACGGGCATGGCGGCCCGCGGTGACGTGGTCGACGCGCGGCCGCGGGGTCGTCGTGTCCGGCGGGAAGCCGCTGCAACGCCGCTGCCAGGGCTTTCAGTGGGCGCACAGGCCCCGGAACAGCCCTCGCCCACCCCCGGGCCGCCCGTCCGCGGGTGTGCGCTGACAGCGACTGAAGGGCTTGTTGTGTCTCCGCTTCCGGAGGGGTTGCACTCCCTTCGCTGTCGGGGTTGTCAATACCTCTCCCGTGGAGACACGCAGAGGTCTTCAGTCGCCGCATCGCCACACCCGCGCCGGCCGCTGAAACGCTGACCGTCACCGTCAGATCACGCGTCAGCTCCCCCTGTGCCCCCTGCCCCCAGCACCCGCCGGCGCTCGCCTGCATCCGCCTGCGGCCGTCAGCTGAATCCCTCGGCCGGTCGGGAGGTCACGAGGTCACGAGGCGGACTGACCGGCAGGATCCATCCCGCGGTCGGCCGGAAAGGAAGTCGCCCGCTGCCGGTGGTGCCGATCGCCGGCCGGGGCCACGACTCGACCCCGCTTGTGCCGGCCTTGGACGGGGTCCGGCCCGGCGCGACGGTCCGGCCCGGCGCGACGGTCCGCCCCGACCGCGGACTCGCCCCGACCGCGGACTCGCCCCGACCGCGGGTGCCGGGCGGGTTCCGCCCGGCGGGTTGGCCCGGTGGGCGGCGGTCCGGGGCCATGATGGCGGTCTGCCGCGCGCGGGGTGCCGTGATGAGTCCGTACCATGGAGTCGGACCGCGGCGGTGCGGATGTCGTTCTTCCGGGCGGGGCCACCCCCCGGGTGGCGCGCCATAGACCGCGGTCTGTCATCTGACGAACCGTTTCGGGGTAACAGGAACCGAGCCCTGAAGCCCCACTTTTCCCGGAGCTCATCACCGTGCCCGTACGCGCCGATCTTCGTAATGTCGCGATCATTGCCCACGTCGACCATGGCAAGACGACTCTTGTGGACGCGATGCTCCGGCAGTCCGGCGCGTTCGGAGAGCGTGGCGACGTCACCGATCGGGTCATGGACTCGATGGACCTGGAACGCGAGAAGGGCATCACCATTCTCGCGAAGAACACTGCCGTTCGTTTCGGTGACGTGACCATCAACATCATCGATACCCCCGGCCACGCCGACTTCGGGGGCGAGGTCGAGCGCGGCCTGGCGATGGTCGACGGCGTGCTGCTGCTGGTCGACGCGAGTGANGGCCCGCTTCCGCAGACCNGCTTCGTGCTCCGCAAGGCCCTCGCCGCCCGGCTNCCGGTCGTGCTGGTCATCAACAAGGTCGACCGGTCGGACGCCCGCATCAGCGAGGTGGTCGACGAGGCCTACGAGCTGTTCCTCGACCTCGACGCGGACGAGGACCAGATCGACTTCCCGATCGTCTACTGCAACGCCAAGGCCGGCCGGGCGTCCATCACCCGCCCGGAGAACGGCCAGAGCCCGGACTCACCCGACCTGAAGCCGCTGTTCGACCTGCTGCTGGAGCACGTCCCGGCGCCGTCGCACACCGAGGGCGCGCCGCTGCAGGCCCTGGTCACGAACCTGGACGCCTCGCCCTACCTGGGTCGGCTCGCGCTGTGCCGGGTGCACAACGGGACGATCAGCCGTGGTCAGACTGTCGCGCTGTGCCGGGTCGACGGCACCCAGCAGCGAGTGAAGATCACCGAGATGCTGATGACCGAGGCGCTGGACCGGGTGCCGGCCGAGCAGGCCGGCCCGGGCGACATCATCGCCGTCGCCGGCATTCCCGACATCATGATCGGTGAGACGCTGGCCGACGCGGAGGACCCGCGCCCGCTCCCGGTGATCACGGTGGACGAGCCGTCCATCAGCATGACCATCGGGGTGAACACGTCGCCGCTGGCCGGTCGCTCCGGCAAGAAGCTGACCGCACGCCTGCTGAAGAACCGGTTGGACGCCGAGCTCGTCGGCAACGTCTCCATCCGCGTGCTGCCGACCGAGCGTCCCGACACCTGGGAGGTGCAGGGGCGGGGTGAGCTGGCGCTGGCCATCCTCGTCGAGCTGATGCGCCGCGAGGAGTTCGAGCTGACCGTCGGCAAGCCGCAGGTGGTGACCAGGGAGATCGACGGGAAGGTGCACGAGCCCGTCGAGCGGCTGACCATCGACGCGCCCGAGGAGTACCTCGGGGTGCTGACCCAGCTGCTCGCCCTGCGCAAGGGCCGGCTGGAGCAGATGGTGAACCACGGCACGGGCTGGATCCGGCTGGAGTACCTGGTGCCCGCCCGTGGTCTCATCGGTTTCCGCACCGAGTTCCTCACCGAGACCCGCGGCACCGGCCTGCTGCACCACGTCTTCGACCGGTACGAGCCCTGGTTCGGCGAGCTGCGCACCCGCGCGACCGGTTCGATGGTCGCCGACCGGTCCGGGGTCGCCACCGCGTACGCCCTGTTCAACCTGCAGGAGCGCGGGACGATGTTCGTCGGGCCGACGACCGAGGTGTACGANGGCATGATCGTGGGTGAGAACTCCCGGGCCGACGACATGGACGTCAACCCGACCAAGGAGAAGAAGCTCACGAACATGCGCTCCTCGACCGGTGACGAGCTGGTGCGGCTCACCCCGTACCGGCAGCTCTCGCTGGAGCAGGCGCTGGAGTTCTGCCGTGAGGACGAGTGCGTCGAGGTGACGCCGGCGACGGTGCGGCTGCGCAAGGTCGCGCTGACCGCGGCCGAGCGGGAGAAGCTGCGTTCGCGCCGTCGCACCGGCTGACGGTTGACCGGTTGCCGGGTCGCCTGGGCGCCGGGGTCACGGCACGCGCGTAGGGTCGTGCCGTGACCCAATCCGCCGAAACAGTGCCACCTCGACGGGTGCTGTTCGTCCATGCCCACCCGGACGACGAGGTCATCTCGACCGGTGTGACGATCGCCGCAAACGCCGCCCGCGCCGACACCCACGTCACGCTGGTCACCTGCACGCTCGGTGAGGTCGGCGAGGTGCTGGTTCCCGAGCTGGTCAACCTGCGGGCGGATCTCGGCGACCAGCTGGGCGGCTACCGCATCGGCGAGCTCAAGCGCTCCTGCGCCGAGCTCGGCGTCACCGACCACCGCTTCCTCGGCGGCGCGGGCCGCTGGCGGGACAGCGGCATGATGGGCACCGACGCCAACAACGATCCGCGCTGCCTGTGGCAGGCGAACCTGGACGAGGCGACCGAGGCCCTGGTCCGGATCATTCGGGATGTCCGGCCGCAGGTCATCGTGACCTATGACGAGAACGGCGCCTACGGCCATCCGGATCACATCCGCGCCCACGACGTGTCCGTCCGGGCCTTCGTCGACGCGGCCGACCCGGATTTCGCGCCTGACGCCGGGCCACCGTGGCAGATCGCCAAGTTCTACGAGACGGCGACGCCCAAGTCGTTCATCCAGGCGAGCATCGACTACTTCCGGGAGCACTCCCCGGGCAACAGCCCGTTCGGTGCCGAGTCCGCGGACGACGTGCCGCTGGCGGTGCCGGACGAGCTGATCACCACGGAGGTTGACGCCGAGGAGTTCCTCCCGGCGAAGCTGGCGGCGATGCGCGCGCACCGGACCCAGATGGCCGTCGACGGGTTCTTCTTCGCGCTCGCCGACGGGATCGGGCAGCGGATCTGGGCCACCGAGCACTTCGTGCTGACCCGCGGTGCGCTGGGCGCGGAGCCAGGAGCCCGCGAGACCGACCTGTTCGCGGGTCTGGCCCTCTGNTCGCGGGACCGAGACCGCCGGTCCCTTCGCCGCTCGCGTCGTAACTCGCCCGTTGGTGCTGTTTTCGCCGACGGCGGACCTGGCCGCGGCATGCCCTCCGGAGCCCGCGCGTTGAAACGGGTGTAACGCTGTAATCAGTGTGAGGAGGTTCGGTTGACTCCCTGCGTCAGCGCCCCCGGAAGCCCGAACGGGTGGGCCGCACCCCTCAGATCGGGCGAGGTGACCCATCTCGCCGGGTGCGGGACCCATGTTCCGTCGAAATAGGAAGCCGCCCGCCGCTACTGATCACGCTGCGGACACCCCTGCTCATGATCACGGCGAGGCACCCGGCGAGGCACCCGGCGAGGCACCCGGCGAGGCACCCGGCGAGGCACCCGGCGAGGTCGCTCTCGACGCGTACTCGCGGATCGTGACCCGCGTGGCCGAAGAGGTCGCCCCGAGCGTGGCCAGCCTGCGGGTCCGCACCTCGCGCGGTGCGGGTGCCGGCTCCGCCGTCCTGTTCACGGAGGACGGCTTCCTGCTCACGTCCGCGCATGTCGTGGAGGGCAACCATCCCGGCGGTCAGGTCGGCCTCGCGGAGTTCGTCGACGGGACCGTCCACGCCGTCGACCTCGTCGGTGCCGACCCGCTCTCCGATCTCGCGGTGCTGCGGGCCCGGGGGGCCACCCCGGCCCCGGCGCGGCTCGGCGACGCGGCGGCGCTGCGGGTCGGCCAGCTGGTCGTGGCGGTCGGCAACCCGCTGGGCCTCACCGGAAGCGTGACCGCCGGTGTGATCAGCGCACTCAACCGCTCGCTGCCGACCCGCTCCGGCTCGGCCGTGCGGGTGGTCGACGAGGTCATCCAGACCGACGCCGCGCTGAACCCGGGCAACTCCGGCGGCGCGCTCGTCGCCGCGGACGGGCGGGTCGTCGGTGTCAACACGGCCGTCGCGGGTATCGGGCTCGGCCTCGCCGTACCGGTGAACGCGACCACCAGGCGCATCCTCGCCGCGCTCATCCGGGACGGGCGGGTGCGGCGGGCCTACCTCGGGGTCGCCAGCGCCCGGGTTCCGCTCCCCTCGGGGCTCCTGGAGCGCACCGGGCAGCGGTACGGCGTGCGGCTCGCGGAGGTGGTGCGGGGCAGCCCGGCCGGGCGCGCCGGCCTCTTCGCGGACGATCTCGTCCTGTCCGTCTCCGGGGTCGCGGTGGCGGGGCCCGGCGACCTGCAGCGGCTGCTGACCGAGGAGACCATCGGACGCCCGGTCGAACTGACCGTCTGGCGGCGCGGGGCACTGGTGGACGTCGTCGCGGTGCCCGAGGAGCTCGCCGTGCGCTGACCGTCGTCCCGGGGCGCGCCGCCCCGCCCCCGGGGGTGATCATCCGTGCGCCACCGGCGGAGTGGTCGGGGTGGTCCATGGCCTACTGTCGGAGAATGCCCCGTCCGAAAGCCGGCCACGATCGTGATCATGAAGTGCGTCCCGACCAGGGCACGGCCAGGGCGGCGCGGGCCGGGAGCGGCGGCGCCGCCGGTGCGACGGGCGGCGGGAAGACCCAGCCCGTCGCCGGGGGCGCCCAGCACGTCGGGGTTGACCGGGGCGATGCGGAACCCGGCCGCCTCTTCCTCGGCGCCTCCTACGCGTTCGGTGTCGTCGCGGGGTTCGCGCTCGGGCTGTACGGCGTGGTTCTCGTGGCGGAGGGGCCGCGGCCCGGCGGGTTCCTGATCTCGGTCGGCCTGCTGCTGGCCCTGTTCGGCAACGCCGGGCTGGCGTACCTCATGCGCTGGCTGACGGGGACCCGGCTCGGCGCGATGGTCGTGCTCGCCGGCTGGACCCCGGTGGTCCTCGCGCTGGCCTCTTCGCGGACCGAAGGTGACGTCCTGCTCAGAGCGTCGGCCGCGGGGTATCTCTTCCTCCTGTTCGGCCTGCTGGCCCCCGTCGTGGTGGCCGTGGTCGGTCAGGCCCGGCGTGGTCTCACGGCACTGCCGCCGGCGGCCCGGGCCCCGAGGGCGCCCTCCCGCTAGGCGGCGGTGCCGGCGCCGGCAGGGCGGCCGATGTCACCTGAGAGCGCACAAGGCGCGGTGCGGCCGGTGCCGCGGCGGTAGCCTGGCCGCCGTGGCAAGCCCAGCGCGCCAGCCCCTGCCCGAGCCTGACCCGGTGGTACCGGACGATGTGCGGCCCCCCGGCACGCGCCCTTCGGGCACGCCGCCTTCGGGCCCGCCAAGCTCACGAGGCACCCGTTCGCCAGCGAGGCTGGACCGCCCGGACGCGAAGGTGTTCCGCCAGGCCGTCGGGCGGTTCGCCACCGGCGTCACGGTGCTCACCACCGTCCTGGACGGCCGCCACCTCGCCATGACGGCGAACTCGTTCGTCTCCGTGTCGCTCGACCCGCTGCTGGTTCTCGTCAGCATCCGCCGCGACGCCACGTTCCACGACCCGCTCCTCGCGTCCGGAGTCTGGGGTGTCTCCGTGCTCGCCGCGGACATGAGCCAGGCGTCCCGCGACTTCGCGCGCACCGGCCGCCTTCCACGGCCTGGCGGCCCAGCGCAGGGATCGCAGGTCGGCGGGGAGCAGCTCGGCGGGTGGCCGCACTCGTTCGGGCCGCGCACCGGTGTCGCGCNGCTCGACGGGGCACTCGCCGTCATGGAGTGCGGCACGGTGGAGACCCACCCGGCCGGCGACCACACGCTGGTCATCGGTGAGGTGCTGGGGCTGGCGCGGCACCGGCCCGACGCGGCACCGCTGGTCTTCTACGAGGGCGGCTACCTCTCCACCGGCGCCCCGGTCAGTTGAGTCTGGCCCGGGCCGCGGTCGCCGCCTGCCGGGCCGCGGCCGCGGCCGCGGGCTCCACCGTCGACACCGCGTCGGCGAAGTTGGCCAGGTCCCTGGCGCCGCCCAGGAAGTCACCCAGCCGGACGCGCAGCTCGCCGCGCTCGCGCCGCAGCGCGACGGGGTGGTGGGGCAGCAGCAGCGAGAGCTCCACCGCCCACAGCCGGGTCCGCGGGACGTCGGTGCGCGCTGCCAGCACGCGGATGTTGCCCAGCACCCGGGCCAGCAGGTCCTCCGGGGACATCGGTGTCAGATGCGCGCGGGTGAACGCGGTGCCGGCCGCGCGTACCCGGGCGGCCGCGTCGTGCACGGTCATGATCTGGCCGCCGGCGAACGGGTCGACGAGGACGTTCTCGTGGGGCGAGCCCACCGCCACGATCACGTGCCCGGGCAGACCGACGGCGTAGGCGGGGATCCCGAGCCGGCGCGCGACCTCGAGCCACACCACGGACAGCAGGATCGGCAGGCCGTGGCGCCGGCGGAGCACATCGGGCAACAGGGAGGCACGGACGTCGTCGTAGTCGGATTCCTGCCCGGCGAACCCGGACTGTTCGCCGAGCGACTCCCGCAGCGCCTCCGCGGCGCCCCGCAGGTCGAGCCCGGTGAGGGTGCCGCCGCCGGCGTCCGCGCCCGGGTCGGTGGCGCCGTCCGAGCCGCGCGCCGCCGCACTTTGCGCGGCGAGCAGCGGGGCCGCGGTGGCGGCGAGCGCGTCGAGCGCGCGGGTCGTCTCGACCGGGTTCGTCTCCGGGCCGGCCTCGGCGGCGATCAGGTGGCACGCGAGCGCGAGGTCGACCTGCTCACGCCGGACGACCGTGGCGAACATCCGCCTGCTGTGGGCGCTCACCGCTGGCGACCTCCACGTTCGGATCAGGCCCGTCCGAGCCGATCTGCGGCTGGGTGGATCCGGGTTCGGACATCCCCGTAGGTCCGCCGTGTTGACCAGCCGGCCGGCATGTGGAGAGACACATCCACGTTCCGGTGGCGGTCATTGTCCTTCAGTATCGCCCGACGGCGCCTCGGGGTCTGCTCCCCGGACCGGCCCATCCGCCCGCGGATCCGCTTTTGTGATCCCATTGTTGCGTTCTGCGATCACCTGGCCCCCGCCTGATCCGGACTGGTATGAACTGGGTGCCTGGCCGGGGGATCGCGGACTGGCCCGGCGGGGTGTCGGGGGCACGACACGCGCCGCCACTAGGGATTCCTCGGGCACACTCACTGTCGTACCGTCGGTGCGGCGGAGGTGAAGCTCGCCATCCGACCAGGACTCAAGCGTGCCCAGAACATCGCTCAGGGGGAGTGGTCCCGGAATTCGACGCCGGATCACGACCCGGGAGCCGATGTCTGCTGGAGTGATGTGGACGACATACACGACCAGTGCACGCCCTTGTTGTCGACACCGAACGGTCCAGGTCGATACTAAGGAACTCAGTCGTCCGTGAGCTCGAGGAGGAACGTCCGGTGACCTACGTCATCGCGGAGCCCNGTGTTGATGTGAAGGACAGGGCCTGCATCGAGGAGTGCCCGGTCGACTGCATCTACGAGGGCGGACGGATGCTGTACATCCAGCCTGACGAGTGCGTCGACTGTGGTGCATGCGAACCTGTCTGCCCCGTGGAGGCCATCTACTACGAGGACGATGTCCCCGAGCAGTGGAAGCTCTACGCCGAGACGGGCGCGAACTTCTTCGAGGAGCTCGGCTCGCCCGGCGGCGCCTCGAAGGTCGGCGCCCTTGACTTCGACCCGCCTGCCATCGCGGCACNGGCACCTCAGGGCGAGTCCTGACCGGTTCAGGGGAGTCGGCTAGGCCGCCTCGGACGATTCGATCGCCGGGGCGGTCCCGGGTGCGGCTGCCCGACTTCCCGTGGGACCACCTGGTCTCGTTCAAGGAGAAGGCGCGAGCCCACCCGTACGGCCTGGTCGACCTGTCCGTCGGGACACCGGTGGACGCCACCCCGCAGGTGGTGCGCCAGGCGCTCGCCGGTGCCGCGGATGCTCCCGGCTACCCGCTGACCGCGGGAACACCGGAGCTCGGTGAGGCGGCGGCCGGCTGGCTGGCCCGCCGCCTCGGAGTGGTGGTCGAGCCATCGGCAGTGCTGCCGGTGCTCGGCACGAAGGAACTGGTCGCCCAGCTTCCGTCACAGTTGGGGCTGGAGCCGGGGGACCGGGTCTGGGTGCCCACTCCCGCGTATCCGACCTACGAGGTCGGTGCCCTGCTCGCCCGCTGCGAGCCGGTTGTCGGCCCCGCCGAGGGCGTCACGCTGGTCTGGCTGAACACGCCCGGCAACCCGACGGGCCGCGTCCTGTCGGTGGACGAGATGCGCGCGGTCGTCCACTGGGCGCGCGAGCGGGGCGTGATCGTCGCCAGCGACGAGTGCTACATCGAGCTGGGCTGGGAGGCCCGGGCGGTCTCGGTGCTGCATCCGGATGTGTGCGGCGGCTCCCATGAGGGCCTGCTCGCCGTGCACTCACTTTCCAAGCGCTCGAACCTCGCCGGGTACCGCGCGGGGTTCGTCACCGGCGACCCGGAGATCGTGGCCGGACTGCTCCAGCTGCGCAAGCACGCCGGGATGATGATGCCGGCGCCCGTCCAGGCGGCGATGACGGCCGCGCTGGCCGACGACATGCACGTCGCGGACCAGCGTGCCCGGTATGCCAACCGGCGCGCGGTGCTCGCCGCGGCCCTGGCCGTGGCGGGCTTCACCATCGAGCACAGCGAGGCCGGTCTCTACCTCTGGGCGACCCGGGGCGAGGACTGCTGGGCCACGGTCGACGCCCTGGCGAGTGTGGGTGTCCTGGTGGCTCCGGGCAGTTTCTACGGCGAGTCCGGCCGGCGCCACATCCGGGTTGCGCTCACCGCGCCCGACTCCCAGATCGCCACCGTGCCCGAGCGCATGACGATGCTGCCGCCGGTGGGCGGGCAGCCGGCGCAGTACGGCCCCGGGGCCGGCTGGGCGGCGCAGACGCCGCCCGGCGGCTACCGGCACCACCAGCAGCAGGCGCGCCCGGACAACTACGGCGCGGGCGAACAGTACGGCCAGTCGGGCTACCGGGACGGGCGAGGCGGGCCGGCCGCGGACCCCTACCGGCAGGCCCCCGCGCCGGAGCACCCGGTCGACCGGAGGCCGCCGGCCCCGTACCAGACCGGTCAGACGCCGCTTCCGTCGTATCAGACGGCCCAGCCGCCGCCGTACCAGACCGGCCAGACCCCGGTACCGCCGCCTTACCAGACGGGCCAGACCCCGGTACCGCAGGCATACGAGACGGGCCAGACCCCGGTACCGCCCTACCAGACCGGCCAGGTGCCGCTGCCGCCGTACCAGACCGGCCAGACGGTCCTGCCGCGGAGCTATCCGCCGGGCCCGGAGGAGCACTCCGCGCATGGCCAGCCCGGTGCCGAGACCGCCGAGCACAACGGCTCGCGTCACTGGCGGGCGGAGCCGGACATCCGCTGACCGCCTTCCGGTCGCTGACCGCCTTCCGGCCGGTGACCTGCACGGCGGGCGTGGGAGATCCTCAGGCAGTCCCGAGCGCCGCTCGCGGTGCGGACCGTAGGGTCTTGAGATGTGAGCAGCGTGAGTGAGACATCGTTCGAGTCCCCGCTGGACAGGTCCATCGACGACCTGTGGGAGCGCCGCGGCGAGCTGACCCCCGACGACACCCAGGCCAGGAAGATCATCGTCGGTGCGGTCGACGCCATCGACGCCGGTGAGGCCCGGGTGGCCCGGGTCGGCGCGGACGGCGCGGTCGCCGTCGACGAGCGCGCGAAGCGCGCGATCCTGCTGTCGTTCAAGGTCCTGCCCATGGTCGAGTCCGCTGCCGGTGACTTCCGGTTCCACGACCGCGTACCGCTCAAGACCAGGTTCGACGGTGTCCGGGTGGTTCCGGGCGCGATCGTCCGCTGGGGCGCGCACGTCGAGCCCGGCGCTGTGCTCATGCCGAGCTACACCAACATCGGTGGCTATGTCGGCGCGGGCACGCTCGTGGACACCTGGGCGACCGTCGGCTCCTGTGCCCAGGTCGGGCGCAACGTGCACCTCTCCGGCGGGGTCGGCCTCGGTGGTGTGCTGGAGCCGCCCAGCGCGGTGCCGGTCGTGGTCGAGGACGACGCGTTCGTCGGCAGTCGCTGCATGGTGGTCGAGGGCGCTCGGGTCCGGCGCGGCGCCAAGCTCGGCGCGGGCGCGATCCTCACCGCATCCACGCATGTCTTCGACGCGGTGACCGGCGAGGAGTACCCGCGCGGGGAGATCCCCGAGCGTGCGGTGGCGGTCGGGTCCAGCCGGGTCCGCTCGTTCCCCGCCGGGGAGTTCGCGATGCCATGCATCCTGGTGCTGCGGACCCTGGAGGAGGGCGAGATCCACGACAAGCTCGCCCTCAACGACATCCTTCGGGAGCACGGGGTGGCCTCCTAGCCATGGAGCTCGACCTGGCGCTGTCCGCCCGTGAGCTGACCCGCGCGCTGGTCGACGTGCCGTCGGTCAGCGGCGACGAGGCGGCGCTCGCCGCCGCCGTCGAGAAGGCGCTGCGGTCGGCCGGCGAGCTGGAGGTGTGCCGGGACGGCGATGCCGTGCTCGCGCGGACCACCCGCGGCCTGCCGACCCGGGTGCTGCTCGCCGGCCACCTCGACACGGTCCCCCTCGCGGGCAATCTGCCCGCCCGCCTCGACGGCTCCCGCCTGTACGGCTGCGGGACGTCCGACATGAAGGCGGGGCTGGCGGTGATGCTGCGCCTGGCCGCGGCCCTGGGCGCCGGCGCCGCCGCCCGGCACGACGTGACCTGGATCTTCTACGACAACGAGGAGGTCGAGGCGGCGCGGAACGGGCTGCGCCGGCTGGCCGCCGGGCACCGGGCCTGGCTGGCGGCCGATCTCGCGGTCCTCATGGAGCCCACCGGCGGCGAGATCGAGGCGGGGTGCCAGGGGACGCTGCGGGTGGTGGCCACCACCCGTGGCCGGCGCGCCCACTCGGCCCGTTCCTGGCTCGGCGACAACGCGATCCACCACGCCGGCGAACTTCTCTCCCGGCTCGGCGCCTACCGGCCGCGCTCCGTCACGATCGACGGCTGCACCTACCGGGAGGGCCTGTCCGCGGTGCGCATCGCCGGTGGAGTCGCCGGCAACGTGATCCCGGACGAGTGCCGGGTCACCGTGAACTTCCGGTTCGCGCCGGACCGGGATGTCGCGGCCGCGCTCGATCACGTCACCCAGGTGCTCGACGGGTACGAGCTGACCGTCGAGGACAGCGCCGGGGGCGCGCTTCCCGGGCTCGCCGCACCCGCCGCCGCCGCGTTCGTCGCGGCCACCGGGCGCACCCCGGTGGCCAAGTACGGGTGGACGGATGTGGCGCGCTTCGCCGAGCTGGGTATCCCGGCGCTGAACTACGGCCCGGGTGACCCGAACCTGGCGCACACCCGCGACGAGTACGTCGACCTGGCGCTCGTCGACGAGGCGGAGCGGGTGCTCAGCTCCTACCTGGTGGCGGCGTAGCGGGGTGGCGGCGTAGCGGGGTGGCGGCGTAGCGGGGTGGCGGCGTAGCGGGGTGGCGGCGTAGCGGGGTGGCGGCGTAGCGGGGTGGCGGCGTAGCGGGGTGGCGGTGGGCCGTGGCGGGCCGCTGGCCGCCGGCACCTCCGCGGGAGGCCGGGGGCGAGGAGGTCTTCGGGGCTGTCGGTGCACCTGCGTATGGTGCGGACGTGACAAGCTCCACCCCCCCTGAGCCCTCGACCGGCGGATCGACGCGAGCTGGCGGGCCGCCGCCCGAGCAGCGTCGCGGCCCGGTCACCGCCCGGCGCGGCCAGGTGCAGACGTCCACCACCGACCAGCGCCTGCTCGGGACGCGGAGCCCGGCGTCGTTCGTGCACAGTGACCCGTGGCGGGTCCTGCGCATCCAGAGCGAGTTCGTCGAGGGGTTCGGGCTGCTGGCGGATCTGCCGCCGGCCGTCACCGTCTTCGGCTCCGCGCGGGTGGGCCGGGACGAGCCCGAATACGAGCTCGGTCGCCGGCTGGGCGCGGCGCTGGCGGCCGCGGGCTACGCGGTGATCACCGGTGGTGGCCCCGGGGTGATGGAGGCGGTCAACCGGGGCACCCGCGAGGCGGGCGGGCTGTCGGTCGGCCTCGGCATCGAGCTGCCGTTCGAACAGAACCTGAACGACTGGGTCGACCTCGGTGTGAGCTTTCGGNACTTCTTCGTCCGCAAGACGATGTTCGTGAAGTACGCGGAGGCGTTCGTCATCATGCCCGGCNGCTTCGGCACGCTGGACGAGCTGTTCGAGGCGCTGACCCTGCTGCAGACCGGGAAGGTCACCCGGTTCCCGGTGGTGCTGATGGGCACCGAGTACTGGTCCGGGCTGTTGGACTGGCTGCGCTCGACCGTCCAGGCGGCGGCCCGGATCAAGCCGGGTGATCTGGACCTGGTGCATCTCACCGATGACGTCGACGAGGCCGTGCGCGTCATTCTCACCGGCACCGGGCGCGGCACCGCGGGGCCGGCCGGTCCGGTCAGCCACGGCGGCGGCGGCGAGCGCGCTCCCGGCGGCGGGGGCGGTGAGCCTGACAGCGCCTCCGGTGGCGGTGTGGGCGGCAGTGCGGGCGGGGAGGTGGGCGGCGTGCCCGGCTTCGTCGGGAGTGTGGACCAGGACGGGCGGCCCGTCGGCACGGACCCGATGTGAACATCTGTGTCTACTGCTCGTCGTCCGAGCTCATCGACCCGTCGTTCGTCCTGCTCGCGGCCGAGGTCGGGACAGAGCTTGCCCGGCGCGGGCATGTCCTGGTCTCGGGCGGCGGTTCGGTGTCGTGCATGGGCGCCGTGGCACGGGCGGCCCGGGCCGGCGGCGCGCACACGATCGGTGTCATCCCCGAGGCACTGGTCGCGATGGAGGTCGGGGACACCGACTCCGACGAACTGATCGTCACCGCCACCATGCGTGAGCGAAAAGCGATCATGGATGAGCGTGCGGACGGTTTCCTCGCCCTCCCCGGCGGCCTGGGGACGCTGGAGGAACTGTTCGAGATCTGGGTGGGCGGCCTGCTCGGCCTGCACGACAAGCCGATGGTGATCCTGGACCATGACGGGGTGTTCGCGCATCTGCGCGTGCTCATCGACGACCTGGTCGGCCGCGGTTTCGTGCGTCCGCACGCCCGCGACACCGTGATCTGGGCGACCAGCGTGACCGAGGCGCTGGACTTCGTCGAGGGCGGCGTGCGGGGCCGCGGCGGGCCGCGGCGGGTGCCGACCTCGGAGGAGGTCGCCGAGGGCGAGTGACCCCGCGGCCCCGTTCGCCGGGTGGCCGTTCGCCGGGTGGCCGGCCGTCAGGTCACCGGTCGTCGGTGACCGGGTCGGTAACCGGGGGTGAGGTGGTCAGACGACTCCGCGGCGCGCGATCCGCAGGTCGACATCCCCGCGCAGGGCGGAGACCATCCGCAGTGTGCGCCAGGTGGCGGTCACCTGGTGCGCGCGGAAGACCCGGGCCCCGAGCCACGCGGCCACCGCGGTCGCGGCCAGGGTGCCCTCGAGCCGCTCGTCGACCGGGGCGTCCAGCACCTCGCCCACGAAGTCCTTGTTGGACATCGCCACCAGCACGGGCCACCCGGTGGCGACCAGCTCCGGCAGCCGGCGGGTGGACTCCAGCGAGTGCCGGCTGTTCTTGCCGAAGTCGTGGCCGGGGTCGATCAGCACCCCGTCGGGCCGGACGCCCAGCGACACGGCCCGCTCGGCCAGCCCGGTGGTCGTGACGGCGATGTCGGCGACCACGTCGTCGTAGGCGATCCGGTGGGGGCGGGTCCGCGGCGGCAGGTGGCCGGCGTGGGTGCACACCAGGCCCGTGCCGAACTCGGCGGCGACCTCGGCGAGCTGCGGGTCGACTCCGCCCCAGGCGTCGTTGAGCAGGTCGGCGCCCTCGCCGGCGACCACCCGCCCGACCTCGGCCCGCCAGGTGTCGACGCTGATCACGATGTCGGAGTGCCGGGCCCGCACGGCCCCGACGAACCCGCCGATGCGCCGCAGCTCCTCGGCGGCGTCGATCTCCTCGCCCGGAGCCGCCTTGACCCCCCCGATGTCGATGATGCCGGCGCCGCCGTCCACCGCGGCATCGACGGCGGCGAGCGCCTCCGCCTCGCCATAGGTGGCACCCCGGTCGAAGAAGGAGTCCGGGGTGCGGTTGACGATCGCCATCACGACAAGCTCGGACGGGCCGAAGCTGCGCGTACCGAGCCGCAACGGCCGGGCGGCGCGGCTGGTCGGGTGGGAATCGGCGGCCACCCCGCCCACCCTGCCAGACATCGCCGCGACTGGACCAGACTTCCCGGTGGCCGGGTCGTGCCTCCTGGTAGTCGTGCCGCGTCGTGGTCGTGCTGCGTCGTGGTCGTGCCTCCTGCTGGTCCGGTCGGGTCTCCCGCCGCCGATGTCCGCCGCGCCGCCGGGATGTCCGCCACTCTCGGTCTCGTGCCCGCCGGCGAGTCGGCGGGTGGATCCGCCGCGGGCCGGCGGGCATGGCACGATCGACCTCGTGGTGCTCGCTGTGGAGATCCTGCTCATCGCGACGGTGGTGTTCGTCGTGGCGGCCCTGGCCGTCGGGCGCTTCGACCGGATGGTGCCGGCCCTGCCGGACGGGCCGCATGTCGGCCTGGGCAGTGGCGCGGTCGCCTCCGACGACGTGGCGGACGTCCGGTTCGGCATGGCCGTGCGCGGATACCGGATGGCCGAGGTCGACGCGGTGTTGGCCCGCCTCGCCTACGAGATCGCCTGGCGGGACGAGGAGCTCGCGCGCCGCGACGAGGAGCTTGTGCGGCTCGCGGAGCTGGCGCACCTCGGCGCGGACGCCGGCCCCGGCGCCGGCTCCAGCGGTGCCGGTACGCCGCCCGGCCCGGCCACGCCGCCCGGCCCGGCCGGGATCGCCGGTGTGGGCGAGCTGGACGGCGCGCCCCGCGGGGCTGACGTGTCCGGTGAGGCCGGCATCTCGGGTGGGGCTGACGTCTCGGGTGGGGCTGACGTGTCCGGTGGGGCTGACGTGTCCGGTGGGGACAAGGCCCGTCACCACGGGTCCGACCAGGACGACGCCGGCCGGCCCCCCGACGTCCGGGACGAGCCGGACCGGCCGGCGGTTGCCGCACCCGAGGACGATGCTGGTGGGTAACCGTAGTGAAACGCATCGGATTGACTAGCGTGGGGGTGCTGGGGCACCAGTAAGATCATCGATGGCACTACCCTGCCGTGNCCGTTGTGATTCCCCGCTGGGACGTGTTTCGGTTTGCGGGCGGGTCTCCGGGATAATCGTCGTCAGACGCAGGTCCGACGGCAGGAAGAGGTGCACCGATGGCGGCCATGAAGCCGCGGACGGGTGACGGTCCGCTCGAGGTCACCAAGGAGGGGCGCGGCATCGTCATGCGCGTCCCGCTCGAAGGGGGCGGCCGACTCGTCGTCGAGCTCACCGCCGACGAGGCGAGCGCGCTGGGAGATGCTCTCAAGGTCGCTGTCGGTTAGGTCCGGGTGGTCATCTACGACTGGTCAGCTGTACACGCCTGCGATGCGGGGGGCGCGGTATGACAACCGTCGTGTCCCCGCCGAGTGTCGACTTCCTGGAGTCGAGGTACCGAGCCCCGCTCGTCTTCATCACGTCCGCTGATCATCAGGGGTCCGCCGGTGAGCCCGCGGCGGAGGCCGCGCCGCCCGCCGACCAGACCGGGCCGGGTGGCCAGGCCGGTGTGGTCGGCGCGGACTGCGTGGTCCTCGCCGTGGTGGTCACGTCGGCCGAAGGGGCCGCCGTGTTGACGGACCGCGCCCGCCGGGCGTGTGCCCGGGTCGGCGTTGATCCGGATCAGCTGATCGAGAACGAGAGTTTTCGCGGCGACGCCGGTGGGGTGCTCGTCGTGCCGTTGGCGCGGTCCGAGCGGCCCTGGCGGCTTCTCCTGGTCGGTGCTGGCGCCGGTGAGGTGGCGGACTGGCGGGCCGCCGGGGCGGCTCTCGCGCGGCGGGCGGGTGCGAAGGGGAGGCCCTTCGTCGTCGCCGACCCGGACGCGGAGCGTGCCCGGGCCCTCGTCGAGGGGTTCGGGCTCGCCTCCTACCGGCTCGCCGACGCGGTCACCGGCCGCGGGCCCGAGGAGGAACCCGCGGACCCGGCCTCGGACCCGGCCGCGGCTGATCCCGTCGCCGCCGGCCCCGCTTCCGCGGCGGCTTCCGATCATGCCGGCGACGCGCGGCCGGCTTCGGACGCGGATCTGCCCGACCGGGCCGACCCGCGCTCGGACCGGGTGCTGGTGCTCAGTCCGGAACGGGCCGACGACCCGGCTGTCGCCGGCGCCGTGCGCCGGGGCCGCGTCGTCACCGACGCGGTGTGCCTCGCGCGTGATCTGATCAACATGCCGAGTCTGGTCAAGACGCCGGGCTGGTTCGCGGAGCAGGCGCGGCTCGTGGCCGGCCAGGCTGGTCTGGGCATCTCGGTGCTCGACCACGCCGACCTGGTCCGCGAGGGGTTCGGTGGGCTGGTCGCGGTCGGCGGCGGGTCGCCACGCCCGCCTTGCCTGGTCCAGATCACCTACGACGGCCCGGCCGCCGCCCCGGGCGGGCCCGGCCACCGGGTCCTGGTGGGCAAGGGCATCACGTTCGACTCCGGGGGCCTGTCACTCAAGCCGTCGGTGTCGATGGCAGGCATGAAGACCGACATGTCCGGCGCCGCGGCGGTTCTGGGTGCCATGGCGGCCCTGCCTGAACTGGGCGTCCCCGGCAAGGTCACCGCGCTGCTCTGCCTCGCGGAGAACATGATCGGCCGGTCCGCGGTCCGTCCCGGGGACGTGATCACCTGCTGGGGTGGGACCACGGTGGAGGTCCTCAACACCGACGCCGAGGGACGTCTGGTGCTCGCTGACGGGCTCGCTTACGCCGCCGCGACGCTCCAGCCCGACCAGATGGTCGATCTCGCCACCCTGACCGGCGCGATCACCGTGGCACTGGGCCGGCGCACCGCCGGTCTGTTCTCCTCGGACGACGCTCTCGCGNGGGAGCTCGCCGCGGCGGCGACTGTCGCGGGGGAACGCCTGTGGCGACTGCCGCTGACCGAGGAGTACCGGCCCGCGATCGACTCGCCGGTCGCCGATCTGGCGAACATCGGCCGCGCCCTGGACGTGAACGGTGGCTCGATCACCGCGGCGCTGTTCCTGCGCGAGTTCACCCGCGGCCGCCCCTGGGCGCATCTGGACATCGCGGGCACGGCCCGCGCGGACTCCGACGACGGCGAGATCAGCCGAGGCGGCACCGGGTGGGGCGTCCGCACCCTGATCGCCTATCTGGCCGGCGGCGGCTCGGGGGAGCCCGAGAGCCGGCACTGAGCAGGGCGGCGCGCCGCCCGCGGGGGCCGTGGGCTCCCGTGGGCGCCGCTCCGCCGGGTCCCGGCCGGCCGCTCAGGTCCGTTCGGCGCCGGCGCGTCCCGCTGGGCCGTCAGGGACGCGCCGGCGCCGCCGACCCCAGCGTGGTGAGCTGGCGCCGGACCCAGTGCAGACTGTTCTTCTCCGGCATGACCGCCGGCCAACCGGCGAGCGCGGCCTCCATCTCGTACCGGGCCGCCGTCGCCAGAACCTCGACCAGCAGATCGTCGACGTCGGCCTGGTCGACCCGGAGCTGGTCGAGGTAGCGCGCGAGGATGCCACCCGGGTGCGGCTCCCGGACGACATACGCCTCCCCGGTGTCCACCACCCAGTTCAGCCGGTAGGTGGAGTGCTCGTCGTCCTCGATGGTCCAACCGTCTCCGAAGGAGATCTCCTCGGACGCCCGCCGGCGGGGATCAGCCTCGTAGAACTCGCGGATGTTCATGCCGTACGCCTGCCCCCGGGGGCGGCGGTCGCAAACGTGCCGCCCCGGACGCCCGCCCCGCGACGCCCGCCCAGGTCGTCCCGCCGCACCGGGCCCGATCCCGCCCGCCGGCTGCGGCGTCCCGCCGATGGCTACGGCGTCCCGCCCCCGATGCGGCCGAGTGCCGTCTGGTAGCCGGCCGCCATGGTCTCGGTGAGGACCAGCGAGAGCCGCAGCACGATCCGGCCCTGGACGAAGGTGTACTCGGCCGGCGGGTCGCCTTCGGCGCGCGGCGTGCTCAGGGCCGTGGCGCGGCTGCGGGCCGCGGCCGGCTCCGCGAAGACCTCGATGGCTCCGCCCCGCTCGATGGCGTCCGCCGGCGCCCCGCCGGTCTCGCTCGCGCTCACCCGGGTGTCGGTGAAGGCGATCCGACTGGTGTAACCCGCGGGCCGCCCGAGCAGGGCATCCGGGTCGTTCTGGGCGGTGTAGACGACCGTCGTCCGCAGCGGCAGGCC
This sequence comes from Frankia sp. EI5c, assembly GCF_001636565.1. GTDB lineage: Bacteria > Actinomycetota > Actinomycetes > Frankiales > Frankiaceae > Parafrankia. The sequence goes on along the minus strand of NZ_LRTK01000031.1, from coordinate 25,569 downwards.
CTGACCGGCGAGCATGATCGCAACCTGCTCCGCGGTAGGCCCGGCCACCTGTTCCGGCGCGCCCGTGGCCCCGTCGGTCGTACCCGGGGTGGGGGCGCCCGCGGTGGCGGTCACTGCCGGGCCCCGCGCCTCGCCCGACCCCGTGGTGGCCCGGTTCAGGACGTATCCGGCCCCACCGGAGAGGACCGCGATGCCGAGGAAGAAGGCCACCCACCCGAGCCAGTTCTCGCCGCGGGCCGGCGGCGGGGCGGGCGGCGGGGCGGCCGGGCGTGCGGGGCCGGCCGAGATACCCGCCCGACCGGGCGGGGCTGGACGACCGGGCGGAGTCGGCCGACCGGGCGGCCTGCCGTACCCCGGGGCGTGGCTCGGGTGGCTGCCGTGGCTCGGTGGTGTGGGCTCGTCGGCGTAGTCCCGGGCCCGGGACGTCCAGGCGCCGCGGCTGCCGGTTCCTCCGGTCGGACTCCCCGGCCGCCTGGCGTGCCCGACAGGGCGTCCGGCGGGACCGCCGGTGTAGCCCGGGTGTGGCCCGTAGCGGCCGTCCTCGGCGTGGCCGGCCGGACCGCCGTAGCGGCCCTGATCGCTGTAGCGAGCCTGATTGCTGTAGCGAGCCTGATTGCTGTAGCGGTCGTGGCGGTCGTGGCGGTCGTGGCGGTCGTCGTCGTGGTCGTCGTCGAAGTGACGACGATCCACCTGACCGCGCACCATGTCCGTCACTCCCGGTTCGACGCGTGTCGCCCGACAGGTGCCGGCCGACCTTCCGGCGACCTGCGCTCACCGGCGGGTGATCCCTCGCCGGGAGCCGCCTGGGTCGTGTGGCCCAGGCAGGCTGACTCGCCGTCGACCGCCCGCCCCCACCATCGGGCGCCGCCGTGGATCGTACGGGTGGGGGAAATGTCGGACATGGTGCGGGTGCGGTAGATCGTTGCGGTCTCCGGCTCAGCTGAGCCTAATCGGTGACCTGGTCCCGACGCACCGCGCGCGAGCGCCGGTCGCCCGGCTCAGCCGACCGGCGAGGACTTCGCCACCACCGCCACCAGCAACCCGTCGCCGGTGGTGAGCAGCATCTGGGTGAGCCGCGCGTCGTCCCGCACGGCGGTCGCAAGCTCGCGGACCGCGACGACGTCCTGGCCGCGCGCGGCCGGGTCCATGGTCTGGCCGCCGGCCAGGACCCCGGCGAAGGCCACAACACCGCCTGGCCGCAGCAGCCGCAGCGCCTGCGTCAGGTACTCGGTGCTCTCGCGCCGATCGGCGTCGCAGAAGACCAGGTCGTAGGCACCGTCGGTGAGTCGNGGGAGCACTTCGAGCGCCCGCCCGGTGATCAGCCGACTGCGCCCCGGGGCCATCCCGGCGTCGGCGTAGATCCGCCGGGCGAGCCGCAGGTGCTCGGCCTCGACGTCGATGGTGGTGAGGGTCCCGTCGGGCCGCATCCCGCGGAGCAGCCAGGTGCCGGACACGCCGGTACCGGTGCCGATCTCGACGACCGCCCGGGCGCCCACGGAGGCGGCGAGGAAGCGAAGCACCGCGCCGGCACCGGGACTGACCGGGACGATCCCGACCTCCTCGGCGCGAGCGCGGGCAGCACGAAGAACAGGGTCTTCCAGGAGGAAGCCCTCGGCGTAGGCGACGGCAGATTCCCGTGCCGCGATGTCGATGTCCGGCATGACATCCGCAGCCTACGGGAACAGGAGACGAGACAGGAACGTTCGTGTTGCCAGATGCGTCCGTGTCGACCGGGTCGAGGGGAGAAAATCGGTGTCCGCAGCGGGATTCGCCGCTCCCTGGCCAGCGCGTCGGGTACGTTCGTCGCGAACCGACCGAGAGGCGGCCGTGGCGACGGAGGAGCTCGGGGCCGGTTCGGCCGTCCAGAACCCGGCCGCTGCCCCAGAAAACACTGGTTGGGTGCCCCCGTCCTGGGAGGACGTGGTCCGCGAGCACGGCAACCGGGTATATCGGCTTGCCTATCGTCTGACCGGCAACGCCCACGACGCGGAGGACCTCACCCAGGACGTCTTCGTGCGGGTCTTCCGCTCGCTGGCGGACTACACCCCCGGCACTTTCGAGGGCTGGCTGCACCGCATCACCACGAACCTCTTCCTGGACCGGATGCGCCGCCAGCAGAAGATCAGGTTCGACGCGCTGCCGGAGGACACCGAGCGGCTGGCCGGCCGCGAGGCGAGCCCGGAGGCCGTCTACGCGGAGAGCCACCTGGACGCCGACGTCGAGGCCGCCCTGGCCGCGCTCCCGCCGGACTTCCGGGCCGCGGTCGTGCTGTGCGACATCGAACAGCTCTCCTACGAGGAGATCGCGCAGACCCTCGGCGTCAAGCTCGGCACGGTCCGCAGCCGGATCTCCCGCGGGCGGGCGATGCTGCGGGCGGCACTGGCCGACCGGGCGCCGCGCGGCATGGCGATCACCGCCGACGGGTCGGCGACGGCCGGGCCGGAGCACGGTGGGGCGCCGGCCATGAACATGCCGGGTGCCGCCGCCGCGTCCGGAGCCTGGAACGGGGTGCCGGTCGACGCCGCCCCCGCGCGCCACGAGGCCGGCTCGCCGGATGGCCCGTTCGGCCGTGATGGCTCCGACACCGAGCGGGCCGGGCGGCGGGGTCGCAGAGGCGAGCGCCGCCGGAGCTCGGTGAGCACTGCTGTCGGAGTCGAGGGCGGTGCTCCTCGGGAGCGGCGGGCGTGAGCGGGCACCTGGGCGAGCGTCTCACCTCCCTGGTTGACGGCCAGCTGGGCCACGACGACCGCGATCGTGCCCTTGCCCACCTCGCGCGGTGTTCCGCATGCCAGGCGGAGGCCGCCGAGCAGCGCTTCCTCAAGACCCGGCTCACCAACCTCGCCGAGCCGACGCTGCCGGGCGGTCTGACCGCCAGCCTGCTGAGCCTCGGCGCGCGGGAGTACCAGGCGGCGCGGCCGGCTCGGCCCGCCCCCTCGGCGCCGCTCAGGATGCCCGTGCTGGCCGGTGGTTTCGTCGCCGAGCGTTCCGCTGAGCGGGCGGCTGAGCGTTCCGCCGCGCGGCGGCCGGCGCCCGCTCCGGAGCCGCTGGCCCGGCGCGCGGGTGGTCGGGAGCCGCACCCGGCTCTCTCGGCGGGTTCACTCGGCCGCGGGGGAGCGGCCCCGGCCAGGCCGGGGCCGGTGAGGCCAGCAGTTGGGGCGTCGCGTGCGCCGGGCGGGCCTTCCCTGCGCTCGGGCGCGTGTGGCGCTTCCCCGGTGGGTGGAAAAGCCCGCGGTATGTCCGGTGCGCGGCCCGGGCACTCGGCCCGGTCCGGCGGGCGTGGGCGGATGCGCCGCACGCTGGTCGGTTCCGCCGCCTTCATGATGCTGGCGGTCAGCGGTTCGGCGTTGGCCGACGGGCGCGCGGCCGCCCGCCCCGCCGGCCCGCAGACCGGGCAGCTGCCCGCGGTCGTGGCGGCGGTCCCGGCCAAGGCCCCGTCGCCGAGCGGGCCGCGCCCGAGCCCGATGATCGCCCCGGTCTCCTTCCCCCGGCCCTGAGCAGGCTTTCGCCGCCGCGGCTTCCCCGCCTCCGGGCAGCGGCCGTGCTTTCCGCCGGCCCGCTGTTTGCGCGTTCCGTGCTGCGCGCGGTTTGCGTGATCTGATCAGATCGACCGCCATGTGATCGTCTGATGGCACCACCGGGCTACCTCAAAGGTCGTTGAATTCGCACTTTCGCGTTAACAACGGCAGGTGAGTGACTCCCAGGTGCATGAACGCGTCGCATCCCTCACGATGAGTTAGCTCAGTGAGCCGCGTCGGGGAAATTTGCACCTGCTGACCTTCCTGCGTTCGTCCGACACCCTTTACCGTGTTGTCCGCCTGGTTGCGCGGACGCGCGGCGGCGGCCCGCGGACAGCCCACGGTCCCCAGTGTGGTGATCGGGCACATCGGGGAGGGCATGTGGACAGCACCGGTGACGACCAGACCACGGATGGCACCAGCCCAGGCGTGGTGCCACCGCGGAAGGCATCGGTGCCGACCAGACCGGCGGTCCGTCCCACTGTTCGTCCGCGAGCACAGGACGGGACGATTCCCTCAGCCGGCGGGCCGCGGCGGCCGGTGCCCGCCTCCCTGCCGTTGCACGGTCCGGAGCGCCGCCCGCACGGCACCGCCGTGGCCGCCAGTCGGACCGCGGAGGCCGCGGAGGCCGCGGAGACCGCGGAGACCGCGGAGTCAGGGGAAGCCGCGGAGGCCGGGGAAGCCCCGGGAGCCACGGAGAACGCGCGAGCCGGAGGGCACGGCGAGCGGGCGCCGGCGGGCAGGCGCGCAGCGGCCGACAGACAGGCTTCCCTGGACCAGCCCCCGCCCGCGCAGAGCCGCACGGGGCTCGACGGCCGGCCCGGCGCGGCGCCTCCCGCGCCAGCCGCCTCCCGGCCGTCAGCTCCGGTCCGCCCGGCGCAGCGTCCTTCGGCTGGCGCCGCTCCGGCTCGCCCCGCTCCGGCTCGCCCGGCTCCGGCTCGTCCGGCTCCGGCTGGTTCCGGCCAGGTCGCCCCGGCTCCGGCTCGTCCCGGCCGCGCGACGGATCGTCCTGGCACTGATCGTCCCGACCGCTCGGCGGCTCAGCCGCACCCGGAGCGCATGCCCGCAGCGCCGACCGGGCCGGGGCCGGTGGCGGACCCGCCGTCCGCGCCTTCGGTCGAGCGGGACATCCCGCCGCGGCGCGAGCGATCCGGCGATCACACCGGGACAGCGGCCCCCGGCGCGTCGCGGGCGCCGTTTGTCGAGCCGGTTCGTGCGTCGGCGCGGATTCGCAACGGTTCGCCGGCTGGCGGCGGTGACTCCCCGGCCGACAGCCGACCGGAGCCGGCCGGCGGCGCGGACCGCGCGGCGAAGGCGGCGGACGGCACCAAGGAGGGCGACGGCGCCACCCCCGACAGGTCGGCCGACGGCACGGGAGACGTCCGCGGGAGTGCCGCCGGCCGGGCAGCCGCGCCCGCGGTCACTCGCGGTGACCAGGCTCGGCGGCCCGGGCAGCCGCGAGGGATCTTCGAAGCCGCCCGCGCCCCGGAACCCGCCTCGACGGGGCGCTCCAAGCCGGCCGGCGAGGTGACTCCGCCGCCCCCCGGCCGGGCGCAGCGTCCCGTGACGCCCTCGGCTGGCAAGGAGGGCTCGGCGCCGGCGGCGGCCCGGGTCTCGACAGGTCCGGGTCGGGCCGGAGCCGGAGCCGGGGCGCCGGCCGCGCGTGCGGGGGTGCCTGGTACGACGGCCGAGCCCACGCCCAGGCCGGCGAGGACACCGCCGGCTCCGGCGTCCCGGGTGGACGCCGCGCTCCGGTCGGGTACGCAGTCTCGGGCGGAGCCCGCTCGCCGGACCGAGGCGGCGCCCCGGACGGGACCGACCTCGCGGGTGGACTCGCCCTCGCGGGTGGATCCCCCGTCACGGACGGATGCGCGGTTCCCGAAGGATTCGGGTCAGCCCGCGGCGGTCCGCCCGCCGGCGACTGTCCGTGAGCCGGCGCGGTCCGTGGCCGAACGATCGGCGGCTGAACGGTCCGTGGCTGAACGGTCGGCGGCTGAGCGGTCGGCGGCTGAGCGGTCGGCGGAGGCGCGGATCTCGCCGGAAACCGGGGGCCGGCGCGGGAACCGCCCCACGGCGGACCCGTTCGTGGACCTGGTGTCCCAGCGCCGGCCGCCGCGCCCGCCGACGCCGCCGCCGTCGGAGCAGGCCGCCGGCCGAGGCGCGTCACCGACAGCGGCACCCGTCGACGCCGGCGGGCGAGCGGGTGAGCCGCCGGCCCCCGAGCAGGGCATGCGCGGGATGCCCGGCACGGCCACCAGCCATCACCGGGCGCCGGCGGCCGAAGCGGGGCGCGGGCGGCGCGCACTCGCGATCACCGCGCTGGTCGCCGGGCTGCTTGGCGGGGTGGTCGGCGGCGGAGTGACGGCCGCGCTGATGGGCGGGGCGCCGGACACTCCGGCTCCGGCGGCAGCGGCTCCCACCGTCGTCGATCCCGGATCCGTGGCCGCGGTGGCCGCCCGGGTGCTCCCCTCGGTGGTGACCATCGACGTCTCCGCCGGTGCCGAGGGCGGCAACGGCTCCGGGGTGATCATCCGGTCCGAGGGATACATCCTGACGAACAACCACGTGATCGCGCCCGCGGTCGCGGCAAACGGCCAGATCATGGTCACCNTCGGTTCTGGTGCCGAGCCGGCACTGGCCCAGGTCGTCGGCCGGGACGAGCGTTCCGACCTCGCCGTGCTGCGGATCCCCGGGGCGACCGGGCTGCCCGCGGCGACGCTGGGCCGGTCGGACTCCCTCGTCGTCGGAACGCCGGTGATCGCGATCGGCGCGCCGTTCGGACTGTCCGGCACCGTGACGACAGGCATCGTGAGCGCGCTCGACCGTGATCCGAGCGTGCCCGTCGAGGGTGGCGGCGCCTCGGTCATCATCGGCGCGATCCAGATCGACGCCGCGATCAACCCGGGGAACTCCGGTGGGCCGCTGCTCGACGCGAACGGTCAGGTCGTGGGCCTGAACACGGCAATCGCGACCGTGCCCGGCGCGACCGTCCAGTCCGGCAGCGTCGGGGTGGGCTTCGCCATCCCGATCGACTACGCGGCCTCGGTCGCGGATGAGATCATCCGCACCGGCCGGGCGACCCACCCGTATCTGGGGGTGTCGGCCGCGACGGTCACCGCCGCCGAGGCCCGGGCACGCCACACCACCGCGGGGGCGGTCATCCGGGACATCGAGCCGACCGGGCCGGCGGCCGCCGCGGGCCTCCTCCCCGGCGACATCATCACCCGAGTCGAGGACACAGTGGTGACCAGCACGAACGATCTGACCGCGGCGACCCGCCTGCGCCGGGTCGGGGACTCGGTGACCGTCACCTACTGGCGCGCCGGGTCCGAGCGGGTGACCCGGGTGGCATTGCAGGAACAGCGATAGCGCGGCGGAAACGGCCCGGGAGCCCGACCGGGCGGCCCGCCCGGTGGCACGTGCGGCCCGCCCAGTGGCACGAGAGTGGGGGTGGCCCCGCGGGCGGGTGCACCCGCCCGCGGGGGCCGTGCGCCCGACGTGCCTGGTGGGAGCCGGAGTCGGCCCGCTCGGGCTGCCGGTGAACGACAACCGGACACCTGTTCGTCATGCCGGAGCCTTCCGCCGACAACGGCCAGGGAGGTACTCTGACCGTTGTGTTCAACGGCGTAGGGTGGGGCGAGGTAGCTGTTCTGCTCCTCATCGGGCTGTTTGTTTTCGGGCCCGACCGATTGCCGAAGGCTGCTCGCGATGCGGGCCGCATGCTGCGCCAGTTCCGCCAGATGGCGAACGGGATGCGCAACGACCTGCGCTCGGAGCTCGGGCCGGAGCTGGCGGATCTCGACCTTCGGGACCTGCACCCCAAGACCTTCGTCCGTAAGCACCTCTTCGAGGACGAGGATCCGCTGCTCACGTCCGGCCCGTCGGGCCCGTCCGGCCGGCGCGGGTCGCTGGACTCCCTGCTCGGCGGTGAGGACATCCCCGCCCGGCCGTCCCTCACCAAGAACCACCTGCCGCAGCCGGGGTCGGAAACCGCCTCGCCGGTCAGGCCGGGGCCGTCGCTGACCAAGTCGAGTTCGTCAGCGGGCCGAGCGGTCGCCACCGGCACCGCGCCGGTCGCGCCCCCGGCCCGCTCCGAGCACCTCGCCGAGCCGGCGCCGTTTGATTCGGACGCCACCTGAGCGACCCGGCGGCGGGTGAACCGATCTCCGGCGGCGGGTCGGTGCGGGCACCCGTCATCGACCTGCACGCCCACTCGACCGCCTCCGACGGCACGCTGGAGCCGGAGGAGCTGGTTCGTCGGGCCGCCAGCGCCGGGCTGGGCGTCGTCGCGCTGACCGATCATGACACCACCGCCGGGATCGACCGGGCGGCGGCCGCGCTGCCGCCAGGGCTGACGCTGCTGCCCGGAGCCGAGATCTCCTGCACGGTGGAGACCGGCGGTCGGCGGGTCTCACTGCACGTGCTGGCCTACCTTTTCGACCGGTCGGAACCCCGGTTCGCCGCGGCCCGCGCGCGGCTGCGGGCCGACCGGGCCACGCACGCCCGCCGGGTGGTGGAACGGATCGCCGCCGCCGGTCACCCGGTGCGCTGGGAGCGCGTCCAGGAACTCGCCGCCGGCACGGTCGGCCGCCCGCATCTGGCCGCCGCTCTGGTCGATGCGGGCCTGGTCGCGACCGTGGACGACGCGTTCACCCGGGAGTGGATCGGTGCCGGCGGGCGCTTCTGGCTCCCCAGGACGCAGCTGGACGTCTGGGAGACGCTGCGGCTGATCCGGGAGGCGGGCGGGGTCAGCGTGTTCGCGCATCCGTTCGCCAGCGCCCGCGGAGTCACCGTCGGGCCGGAGGTCATCGTGGATCTGGCCGGGGCCGGGCTGACCGGCGTCGAGGTGGACCATCCCGATCACGCACCGCGGGACCGGGCCCGCCTGCGCGCGCTGGCGGCGGAGCTGGGCCTGGTACCGACGGGCTCGAGTGATTTCCACGGGGACGGCGACCGCCGGGTCCTCGGGTCGGAGTCGACGTCGTGGGAGTCCTACGAGGCCCTCGTGGCCCAGGCCGGCGGAGCCGCGCCGATCCGCCGGTGACCTACCCTGCGGTTTCGGTCCGGCGGTTTCGGTCTGGCGGACTCGGTCCGGTGACCTTGGCGGTGGTCGCGGCGGCGGTCAGTCCGTCGCGGGTGTGATCTCGGGGTCGCCCAGTCGCCCGAGCAGCTCGGCGATGATGTCCTGTTCCTCGGGGGTGAAGTGGCTCAGGACGTGGCGGGCCACCCCCCGCAAATGGGTGCCGGAGGCGGCTCGCAACCGGTNGAAACCCGCCTCGGTGAGGGTGGCCAGCGTTCCCCGCGCGTCCGACGGGCAGGCCCGGCGCTCCACCAGGCCGTCACGTTCCATCCGGTCGACCAGCCGGGTCAGGCCGCTGCGGGAGAGCAGCACCCTGTGGGCAAGCTCACTCATCCGGAGCTGGTGGTTCGGCGCCTCCGAGAGCTGTACGAGCACGTCGTAGTAGGCGAGCGGCAGCTGGTGGGCGGCATCGAGCTCGGCCTCCAGCAGGCGGGTGACATGCGCGTGCGCGCGCAGCAGCCGCCGCCACGCCCGCATGCCCCGGGCGTCCACCGTCTCCCCGGATCGGGCTACGGCCGCCTCTTCCCGCGCCATATGGATCAGAGTACGTCGGGCCGTGCGCCGGGTAGTAGGCCCGGCTGGCGGGCCACCGGCCGGCCGCCGTCGGGCCGCTGTGGGGCCGCCGGCATGGGAAGCGTGCTCTGCCCCCCACTGCCGAGCGGGCCCGACGTCCCGGCGGCGGGCTATCGTGGAGCTAGGTCGCGCCAGGTGAGCAACCGACACGCGACCAGGAAAAATCTGATCATTACGACGGCGCCGGGCCCGGTCGAACGGTCCGGCGCACCACGCCCCCCGCAATGGAACATCCGAGGTCGGCCACGGCCGAGGATGTCGACCCGCGACCGAGGTTTCCCTTGTCACCAGCCCTGCCTTCGTCCGACGCCATCCAGTCCGCCCTGGCGACAGTGCTGGACCCCGAGATCGGGCGGCCGATCACCGACCTTGGCATGGTGGAGTCGGTCCAAGTCCGCGACGACGGCTCCGTCGACGTGGGCGTTCTGCTGACCGTCTCCGGCTGCCCGATGCGCGAGGAGATCACCTCCCGCGTCACTCGTGCCGTCAGCGGTGTCGACGGCGTCCGGGACGTCCGGGTGGCGCTCGGCGTGATGACCGCTGAGCAGCGGACCGCCCTGCACGAGAAGGTGCGGGGCACCGCGCAGCGGGTCATTCCCTTCGCCCAGCCCGGTTCGCTGACCCGCGTGTACGGAATCGCCAGCGGCAAGGGCGGCGTCGGCAAGTCCTCGGTCACCGTGAACCTGGCCGCCGCCATGGCACGGTCGGGGTTGTCCGTCGGTGTCCTCGACGCGGACATCTACGGCCACTCGGTGCCCCGGATGCTCGGCATCGACCGTCCCCCGACGCAGGTCGAGAAGATGATCATGCCGCCGCAGGCGCACGGTGTGAAGGTCATCTCCACCGGCATGTTCACCCGTGGGAATCAGCCCGTCACCTGGCGTGGTCCGATGCTGCACCGTGCCCTGGAGCAGTTCCTCTCGGACGTCTTCTGGGGCGACCTGGACGTCCTGCTCCTCGACCTGCCGCCGGGCACCGGCGACATCGCGATCTCGCTCGCCCAGCTGGTGCCCACGTCCGAGCTGCTGCTCGTCACCACGCCCCAGCTCGCCGCCACCGAGGTGGCCGAGCGGGCCGGCACCATCGCGGTGCAGACCCACCAGAACGTGGTCGGCGTGGTCGAGAACATGGCCTACATGCCGTGCCCGCACTGCGGCGAGCGCGTCGACGTCTTCGGTGAGGGCGGTGGCGCCGCCGTCGCCGAGCGGCTCACCCGGGTGCTCGGCCACGAGGTGCCGCTGCTCGCCCAGGTACCGGTGGACGTCCGCCTGCGCCAGGGTGGCGACAACGGCCAGCCGCTGGTCCTCGCCGAGCCCGACTCCGAGGCCGGCAAGGCGCTGCGCGCCGTCGCCGAGCGGCTGACCTCCCGCTCCCGCGGCCTCTCCGGCCGCTCGCTGGGCATCAGCCCCGCCGGCCGCGCCTGAGCCGACGCGGCCGGCCCCTCGCCGGGCCGGCCGCGCCCGGGCAGCACTTCGCCGGCGCCGGCCGAGCCCGGGCGGTACTCCATCGGCCGGTGAGCAGGCCGGAGCCCGGGGAGCGGCCGGAGGGTTGGCGGCGAGGTTGTGCAACCGCCGTTTCCCGTTCACTCCACTGTGGTGTCATCTGGCTGTGATGCGGGGCGAGGGTTCCTTCGCGGCTGCCGGTCGGCCGGGTCGGCGAGCTGTTCTGGCGGGCGGGGTGGGCGCTCTGTTCGCTGCCGCGGTGGGCGCGTGCGGCGGCGGGTCCGGGTCCGCTCGGTCCGCCGCGCCGACCATGCGGGCACCTACGCCGGTCCCCGGGATCCGCGAGGGCGTCTTCTCCCTCGGGGTCGCCAGCGGTGATCCGCTGCCCGACGGGGTGATCCTCTGGACCAGGCTCGCTCCCGAGCCCACCGCCGGCGGCGGCCTGCCGGCCCGCGACGTCGAGGTCGACTGGCAGATCGCCCGCGACGAGAGGTTCGCCGACGTCGTGCGCGGCGGTACCCAGCTCGCGACCGCGTCCTTCGCGCATTCGGTGCACGTGGACGTCCGCGGCCTGGAGCCGGGGCGGGACTACTTCTACCGGTTCCGGGCGGGGGACGTCCTGAGCCCCGTGGGGCGGACGCGGACCGCCGCGGCCGCCGGAACCGCCGGCGGGCGGCTGTCGTTCGCGCTCGCGAGCTGCCAGGACTTCCAGAACGGCTACTGGCCGGCGTTCGACGCCATTGCCGCCGACCACCCCGATCTCATCCTCCATGTTGGGGACTACATCTACGAGTACGACCCGGACAGCCGCTTCGCGGACCGCCGTCACACCACCCCGGAGACGCCTGGGCTCAACCAGCTCCGGACCCTGGCCGACTACCGGAACCGTTACGGGCAGTACAAGTCCGATCCGGCGTTGCAGGCCGCCCACCTGGCGGCCCCCTGGGTGGTGGCCTGGGATGACCACGAGGCCGAGAACAACTACGCCGGCCTGGTGGACGAGAGCGGTGACACCGGGGAGCGCCACCAGGACCAGGCTGCGTTCGCCCGGCAGCGGGCCGCCGCCTACCAGGCCTACTACGAGCACATGCCGATCCGCGCGCAGCTCGATCCCGGGTCGTCGGACCTGCGGATCTACCGCCGCCTGACTTTCGGTGATCTGCTGACCCTCAACGTCCTGGACACCCGCCAGTACCGGACGCCGCTGCCCGGCGCGCCCGCGGACGGGATCGGCGCGGTCAGTCTGGGCCGGGACAACACCGGCGGCACCATGACCGGCGCGCAGCAGGAGATGTGGCTCGTCGACGGGCTGCGGTCGTCCCGCTCCCGCTGGAACGTCATCGCGCAGCAGACGATGATGGCGCAGCTGCACGGCCAGCTGAACGCCGGTGAGGTGCTCACCAACCTCGACCAGGCCGACGGCTACCTGCCCTACCGGCGGCGGATCCTCTCGGCCGTGCGGGATACCGGCGTGTCGAACCCGGTGGTCCTCGCCGGGGACATCCACTGTGCCTGGGTGAACGACCTGCGGGTCGACTTCGACCGGCCGGAGACCCCGGTGATCGCGACCGAGTTCGTGTGCACGTCGATCAGCTCGCAGTTCTTCCTCATCAGCGAGGATTTCGTCCGCGAGAACAACGCGCGGTTCAACCCACACGTGCGCTACTTCCGCGGCGACCGCCGTGGCTACACCCGGGTGACCGTGACGGACGCCGAATGGCGCGCGGACATGCGGGTCGTCGACACCATCGACGAACGCAGCGCGCCGACATCGACGGACCAGACCTGGGTCGTCGAGGCCGGTACGCCCGGAGCCAGGAAGGCATAGGCGATCTCTCGTAGATCAAGCTCGGCTGGTTCGGGTGGCCGGGGCGGGTGGCTGTGGCTGGCCCGGGGTCGGGGTGCGGCCGGCTCGGGGTTGGGGTGACAGACCTGTCTGATTGGACGGGGCGCCCCGGTGGCGGGGCGGGTCGGCCCGGCCCGTGGTGCGACGGTCCCGGTCCGGTATTCGGGACACCACCGCCGTGTTCCTTCCGGCGTCCGGTACTCCGTCTACGGGCGTGCCGGCCCGCGGTGACGTGGTCGACGCGCGGCCGCGGGGTCGTCGNGTCCGGCGGAAGCCGCTGCAACGCCGCTGCCAGGGCTTTCAGTGGGCGCACAGGCCCCGGAACAGCCCTCGCCCACCCCCGGGCCGCCCGTCCGCGGGTGTGCGCCGACAGCGACTGAAGGGCTTGTTGTGTCTCCGCTTCCGGCTGGGTTGCACTCCCTTCGCCGTCGGGGTTGTCAATACCTCTCCCGTGGAGACACGCAGAGGTCTTTAGTCGCCGTATCGCNACATCCGCGCCGGCCGCTGAAACGCTGACCGCCGCTGTCAGATCACTGAAACGCTCCCCCCGGCCCCGGCCCCGGCCCCGGCCCCGGCCCCGGCCCCGGCCCCGGCCCCGGCCCCGGCCCCGGCCCCGGCCTCGTGCCGGGTGAGGCCCTCGGCCGGTCACGAGGTGCCGAAGCGGACGTACCAGCGGGTTCCACGCCGCGCTCGCCGGAGAGATCCATACCGCGGTCGACAGCGGCTGCGCCGCTGCGCCGCTGTGCCGCTTCGCCCGTCAGTCGAACGGTCCCGCGCCGCGGCGGCTGCGCCGCGCTCGCCGGGGCCCGGAGCCGGTGGGGGAGTGGCGCACGCGTCCCCTGGGCTGGGCGGGGCGGGTCATAGGCTGTGCCGTGATCGGCTCGGCGGCGGCGGGAGGGTGTGATGGCCGGCGTGGATGGTGTGGATGGTGTGCCCGAGGTTTTCGCGGTGCCCGAGGTGCCCGCGGTGCCCGAGGTGCCCGCGGTGTCGACCCAGACCGCGGCGGTGACTGTGGCCGACGCGGCGATCGACCAGTCACGGCTGACGGTGGTGGTCAACCCGAAGGCGGGCGGGGGCCGGGCCGCGAAGGTGCTCGACGACGTCCGCGCGGCGCTGGCGCGCTGGGCTGACGACGTCACGGTCGAGACCACGCGCAGCCTTGAGCACGCCGACGAGCTGGCCCGGGCCGCGGTTGCCGACGGGCGGGTCACGGTGGCGCTGGGCGGTGATGGCCTGGTCGGGAAGGTCGCGGGTTCCGTGGCCCGGGCGGGGGGTGTGCTGGCCGTCCTGCCCGGCGGGCGGGGTAACGACTTCGCGCGCGGCCTGGGGATCCCGCGCGATCCGGCGCTCGCCGCCACCGCGCTGGTCGGCGCGGTCGAGCGCCGGGTGGACCTGCCGGAGGCGAACGGCGTGCCCTTCCTGGGCATTGCGAGCCTCGGGTTCGACTCCGACGTCCAGGTGATCGCGAACCGGACGACGCGGCTTTCCGGCCAGAGCGTCTACACCTACGCGGTGCTGCGGGCACTGGCGGCGTGGAAGCCGGCCCGCTTCACCGTCGCGGTCGACGGCGAGCCGGCGTTCGAGCACCTCGGCTGGACGGTCGGGGCGGCCAACGGCCCGTTCTACGGCGGGGGGATGAAGTTCGCCCCGGCGGCCGACATCGCCGACGGCCAGCTGGAGATCGTGCTGGTCGCGCGGACCAGCCGGTTCACCTTCCTGCGGCTGTTCCCGCGGATCTTCTCCGGGCGGCACGTCGAGGTGCCCTACGTCGAGGTGCGGCGGGCCCGGCGGCTGCTGGTGGACGCCGACCGGCCGTTCCAGGTGTACGCGGACGGCGACCCGGTCGCCGACCTCCCGGCCGAGATCGTCGTCCGGCCGGGGGCGCTGCGCCTGCTGGTGCCGCCGCGCACCTGACGCCTGCTCTCCTCAGATCAGATCAGCGCAGCTCGGGTGTCGCGTGGTAGTCGGCGGTGCCGGCGACCTCCGGGTAGTGCAGGTCGAAGGCGGGCCGCTCCGAGCGGATGCGCGGCAGCTGGTGGAAGTTGTGCCGGGGCGGTGGGCAGGATGTCGCCCATTCCAGCGAGTTGGCGTAGCCCCAGGGGTCGTCGACGATCGCGAGCCGGCCGCGCCGGTAGGACTTCCACACGTTGTACATGAACGGCAGGGTCGAGACGCCGAGCAGGAAGCTGCCCGCCGTCGACAGCGTGTTCCAGGCCGTGAACCCGTCGTTCGCCCCGTAGTCGGCGTACCGCCGGGGCATTCCCTGCACCCCCAGGTAGTGCTGCACCAGGAAGGTCAGGTGGAAACCGAAGAAGACCATCCAGAAATGGATCTTCCCGAGGGTCTCGTCCATCATCCGGCCGGTGATCTTCGGGAACCAGAAGTAGGTGCCGGCGAATGCGGCGAAGACGACCGTCCCGAACACCACGTAGTGGAAGTGGGCGACCACGAAGTAGCTGTCGCTCACGTGGAAGTCGATGGGCGGGCTGGCCAGCATCACCCCGGTGAGCCCGCCGAGCAGGAAGGTCACCAGGAACCCGAGGCAGAACAGCATGGGGGTCTCGAAGCTGAGATTGCCGCGCCACATCGTCCCGATCCAGTTGAAGAACTTGATGCCGGTCGGGACGGCGATCAGGAACGACGTGATGGCGAAGAACGGCAGCAGCACGGCGCCGGTGACGAACATGTGGTGTGCCCAGACCACGACGGACAGGACGCCGATGGCGATCGTGGCCAGCACCAGGCCCTTGTAGCCGAAGACGGGCTTTCGGGAGAAGACGGGGATGATCTCGCTGATGATGCCGAAGAACGGCANGGCGATGATGTAGACCTCGGGATGCCCGAAGAACCAGAACAGGTGCTGCCAGAGGATGGCGCCGCCGTTCTGGGCGTCGAACACGTGGGCACCGAACCGCCGGTCGGCCTCCAGGGCGAGCAGCGCACCGGCGAGGACGGGGAACGCCACGATCACCAGAATGGACGTGATCAGGAAGGTCCAGCAGAAGATCGGCAGGCGGAACATCGTCATGCCGGGCGCGCGCAGCACCATGATCGTCGTGGCCATGTTGACCCCGCCGAGGATGGTGCCCAGGCCGGAGACGACGAGGCCCAGGATCCACAGGTCCGACCCNGTTCCCGGGCTGTAAATCTCGTTGTTCAGCGGGGCGTAGGCGAACCAGCCGAAGCTCGCGGCCCCGTCCGGGGTGAGGAAGCCGGCGACGACGGTGAGCGAGCCGAACAGGAAGAACCAGTAGGACATGGCGTTCAGCCGGGGGAAGGCGACGTCCGGGGAGCCGATCTGCAGCGGCACCAGGAAGTTCGCGAACGCGAACGCCAGCGGCGTCGCGAACATGAGCAGCATGAGCGTGCCGTGCATCGTGAAGAGCTGGTTGTACTGCTCGTTCGAGAAGTACTGCAGGCCCGGCCGGGCCAGCTCGGCGCGCNTCATCATCGCCAGCACGCCACCGAAGACGAAGAAGGCGAAGGACGTCACCGCGTACATTACGGCGATGTCCTTGTGCGAGGTGGTACGCAGGTAGCCGAGTAGGTGGACGCGCTGCCGCACGTGCCTGGGATCGGCGGGCTCCGCGATATGGCCGGGCGGTTCGCGTAGAAGAGTCACTCCGGCTCCCGGCTCTGGCGCGGCGGACGAGGGCGGCAGGAGTCTAACGCGGCGCCGGCGGCCGTGTGGGTTAGTTGTGCCGGCACCGGAGGGTCGGAACACCGCCACCGACCGTCCTGACCACGACAAAACACCGGAGATGGGGCGGGAACCGCCACGCGGCCCTTTCGGTGCACCGATTTCCCGGCGGATTCCCGGAGCGCCGGCCCGGGCGCTCACCCGCGGGCGGAAGTCAGAGCGCGGAGAGGTGGGAGCCGCCGGCGCCGAACAGCAGCCGGTCGACGAGCGTCGGATTGTCCCGCAGGTCCTCGATCACCAGATGTTCCATCAGCAGCAGCGCCGCGTCGGCCGGCCACAGCACGCACCACAGCCAGACTCCGAGCGCCTCGCCGACGAACGCCGCGCGGTCGGGTGGGGCCGCCACCGGCCAGAGCGCGGTCGGGTGCCCCGCCGCCTCCACCTTCGCCTCCGGCACCTCGTCGAGGCGTTCGGGGTCCGGCGCGGTGAGGCCGGCGAGCCTGGTGCCGAGACCGACCCGCGGTGACTCGGCCACCAGGATCATCTCGGCGGGACCGCCCACCGGCGACGGGCCACCGGCGGAGATCGCCGTCGCGTGCGCACCGGTGCGGTCGTCGCCGGCCCAGCCGACGCCGCTCACGAACCAGTGCACCGGCATCGGCGAGGGCAGCCACACCGGCACTCGGCTGGTCTGCCGCAGGGAGTGGAGAACCTGCTCGCGCGAGGACCGTGCCTCGTGGAACGGCTCCACATCGCCATGCCGGTCGCAGCGCCACCGGTCGCTCCACACGTCCGGCGGTGCCAGTTCGCCAAGGCAGGCCGGGCATACCGGCGGGGCGGTCACCGCCCGCCCTCGCAGGCTCGGCGCGGGCCGGTCGACCGGTCCCCTACGGCACTGTCTGTCAGATCGGGATCCACGGGCATCCTCTGCCTCCAGATGCGGCTGATGGACGATTGATGCCCGGTGAGGCGGATCCGACTCCTCACAGCTGGCGGTGCCGGGCGACCTCCTCGACGACTTCCTCCAGAATGTCCAGCCCTTCGATGAGCAGATGTTCCGGAATGACCAGCGGTGGCAGCAGCCGCAGCACGTTGCCCCAGGTGCCGGCGGTGAGCAGGACGAGCCCGCGGCGGTGGGCCGCGGCGGCGCAGGCCACCGCCGCCGCGCGGTCGGGCGGCGGCGCCACCCGGCCGGCGACGGGCGGGCCGGTGGCGACGAGTTCCAGCGCGAGCATCGCCCCGCGGCCGCGTACGTCACCGACGAACGGATACCGCTCACCCAGTGCCCGCAGTCGCGGCATCGCGATCCGCTCGATCAGCCGGGCCCGGGCCACGAGGTTGTCCCGCTCCAGGGTGGCGATCGCGCCCAGCGCGGCGGCACAGGCCAGCGGGTTGCCGCCGTAGGTTCCGCCCAACCCGCCGACCTGCGGCGAGTCCATGATCTCCGCCCGACCGGTGACGGCCGCGAGCGGCAGGCCGCCGGCGATGCCCTTGCCGGTCACGATGATGTCCGGGACGACGCGCTCGTACTCGCAGGCGAAGAGATCGCCGGTGCGGCCGAACCCGGTCTGCACCTCGTCCGCGACGAGGACGATCCCGGCCGCCCGGCAGAACTCCGCCAGCGCCGGCAGGAAACCGGCCCCGGGCACGATGAAGCCGCCCTCGCCCTGGATCGGTTCGATCACGACCGCGGCGACGTTCCGCGCGCCGATCTCCGCGGTGATCGTGTCGACGACCTGGGCGGCGGCCTGCTCGCCGCAGGCGGCGGCACCGCCGGGCCAGCGGTACGGGTAGGCCATCGGCACCCGGTAGATCTCCGGCGCGAACGGCCCGAAGCCCGCCTTGTAGGGCATCGACTTGGCGGTGAGGGCCATCGTCAGGTTGGTGCGGCCGTGGTAGGCGTGGGTGAAGGCGACGACGGCGGGCCGTCCGGTGTGCGAGCGGGCTATCTTGACCGCGTTCTCGACCGCCTCCGCGCCGGAGTTGAACAGCGCCGAGCGTTTCTCGTGGCTGCCNGGAGTCAGCCGGGCGAGCTCCTCGCACACGGCGACATAGCCCTCGTAGGGCGTGATCATGAAGCAGGTGTGGGTGAAGTTCCCGGCCTGTTCGGTCAGGTTGTGGACCACGGCGTCGGCCGAGTTGCCGACGTTGACCACGGCGATGCCGGAGCCGAAGTCGATCAGCGAGTTGCCGTCGACGTCCACCAGCACGCCGCCGCCGGCCGCGGCCGCGTAGACCGGCAGCGTCTCGCCGACCCCACGGGCGACGGCGCGGGCCCGGCGCCGGGCGAGCTCCGTTGAGCGGGGCCCGGGAATCGGGGTGACCAGCCGCCGCACCTGCGGCAGGCCGGGGCCGCCGCGCAGTGGCCGGTGAACGGTGTCCGTCCCTCGCATGAGTCCTCCTGGCGCCCCGACGTGCCCTTCCGTGTCAGATGCGTGACCGAGTGTAGGAGTCCCTGCTCGGGCTGGGGTGGGTCACGGGCAGTCAGCCACCGGTGGCGAAGCCGGGTACCGGATGAGTCGCGATAGTCCTGTCGTGGTTACTTGTTGTCCTGTGGATTCCGACNGGTGGGGAATCCGTGGCGCCGGGCGCGGGGCGAGGCGCTTGTCCGCGTCGGTGAGGAGATGGTGGTAGCGGTGATCGAGGACGGCGGTACCGGGAGACCCGGACCTGGCAGCGGGGCTGGCGGACCCGTCGCCGGTCCGTGGATCGGTCGTCCGTCCGGCGCCGGGACGGGCCCGCGGCGCGCCGGCAGAGGTGGCGCGCGCCCGGGTTCCGGCGGTGGCGCGCGCCCGGGCGCCGGTGGCGGTGCCGCTGGCGGTGGCGCCGGTGGCGGTGGCGGTGCCGGTGCCCGTGGCGGTGGCGGTGGCGGTGGCGGTCGTGGCGGCGACGGTGGTGGTGGCGGCCCGGCGGAAGCGCCGGTGACCGGGTTCTGGGTCGCGGGCCGGCGGCGCACGGCCGCGGCGACCTTCGCGGTCCGCAGCCCCTACGACGGCCGGATCGTCGCCACCGTCGCGCGGCCGGGGGCGTCCGACGTCGAGGAGGCGCTCGCGGCGGCCGCCGCCGCGGCGCGCGCCTGTGCGGCGCTGCCCGCCCATGTGCGTGCCGGCGCGCTCAGCAGCGTCTCCCGGGAGATCGCCCGGCGCGGCGACGAGATCGCCAGCCTGATCACCAGCGAGTCGGGCAAGCCGATCACCTGGGCGCGCGCCGAGGTCGCGCGCGCCTCCTCCACCTTCCGCTGGGGCGCGGAGGAGGCCCGCCGGTTCGCCGGGGAGGTCGACCGGCTCGACACGGACCCGACCGGTGAGGGACGCATCGCGCTGACCCGGCGCTTCCCGATCGGCCCGGTGCTGGGCATCGCGCCGTTCAGCTTCCCGCTGCACCTGGTGGCGCACAAGGTCGCACCCGCGATCGCCGCCGGCGCGCCGATCATCGTGAAACCCGCCCCACGGACCCCGCTGTCCGCGCTGCTGCTCGGTGAGCTGCTCGCCGGGACCGATCTGCCCGAGGGGTCCTGGTCGGTCCTCCCGGTCACCGACGAGCAGATGCCCGCCCTGATCGCCGACCCGAGGCTGCCGGTCGTGTCCTTCACCGGCTCGGCCCGGGTCGGCTGGGGGATCAGGGACGCGGTGCCGCGCAAGCACGTCGTCCTCGAGCTCGGCGGCAACGCGGCGGTCCTGGTCGCCGCCGACTACTCCGACCCGGCGGACCTGCGCCACGCGGCCCGGCGGATCGCGCTGTTCTCGAACTACCAGGCCGGCCAGTCCTGCATCGCCGTCCAGCGGGTGTTCGTCGACCGGACGCTCTACCCGCGCGCCCGCGAGGAGATCGTCGCCGCCGTCGCCGAGCTGCGCGGCGGCGACCCCGCCGACCCGGCGACCGACGTCGGCCCCCTGATCGACGGTGCCGCCGCGGAGCGGGTCGGTGCCTGGGTGCGGGAGGCGGTGGCCCGGGGCGCGACCGTGCTGTGCGGTGGCATCGCGCAGGGAACCGCCTTCGCGCCGACGGTGCTGACCGGCGTCCCGCGGGACGCGACGGTGGTCAGTGAGGAGGTGTTCGGCCCTGTTCTCGTGCTCGAGCCCGTCGACGGCCTGGACGACGGTCTGGCCCGGGTGAACGACAGTTCCTACGGTCTGCAGGCCGGCGTGTTCACCCGCGATCTCGGGACGGCCTTCCGAGCCCATCGTGCGCTGGAGGTCGGCGGTGTGATCATCGGGGATGTGCCGTCCTACCGGGCCGACCAGATGCCCTACGGCGGGGNGAAGGGCTCCGGGCTGGGCCGGGAGGGCGTGGGGGCGGCGATGGCGGACCTGACGGTGGAGCGGGTGATGGTCCTGGCCGGCGTCGAGCTGTGATCCCGGGCTTCGAGTCCCGGGGGGCGAGAACTGTTCGCGGGCGCGGGCGCGGGCGCGGGGCGCGGGCGCGGGGCGCTGATCCCGCGCCGGCCGCTCAGCTCAGGCCCACCTCGGCGCGGTCCGGGTCCCGAAGGTCGGTTCCGGCGTCCAGCCAGCGCTGGCGTATCGCGGTGGCGCCGTGTACGCGCTTGTACGCCGCCTCGTTGGGCGTCATCGGCAGCAGCGGGAGGAACTGGACCGGAGCCGGGACGGCCGGGGCCGCCCCGGCGGGCCGCTCCGCGGCGGAGAGCTGGTCGCCGGCGGCGAGCGGAAGGTCGGGGACCAGCCCGCCCGGCTCGCCCACCAGGACGGCGGTGAAGCGCCCGCCGTCCCACAGCGGCTCGCCGAGATCGAGCCCGCTGCCCGCCACCACCGGCCGGCCCTCGACCACCGGTACCGAGGCGAGTACGGCCAGCGCCCGGGCGGCATCATCACGCCGGCCGCGCAGCGAGAGCACGAGCTCGGCCCGCGGCCCGGCGGGATCGCGCACGGTCGACTCGGCGGGGGACATCGGTTCCCGAGCCATCCCGAGCGTCACATATCGGACGACACCGTCGGGGTCGGGGCCGAACCGCAGGACCTCGACCGGATCGGCACCGAGGAAGGTGAGGCTGGCCCGCCCGCTGTCCGGGCCGAACCAGCCGGTGAGATGCCCCTCGACCCGCCGGAGGACCTCGTCACCGCTCAGGTCGGCGCCGGCCGGGTGGCCGGCTCCGCCGTGTGGGTGGCCGGCGCCGCCGTGCGGTTGGCTGGCTCCGCTGTGCGGTCGGTGAGCTCCAGAGGGGGTGTCGTGCGCCGGATCATTGGTTGCGCCCATAGCGGTCGATCGTAGGATCGCGACGCCGCATCTGTTCGTTGTGACGGCGGGCTGGTGTGACGGCGGATCGGAGGGTCAGATGGCACAGGTGCTCAGCAAGGGTGCGAACGCTGCGCTGCCGACGACCGACCTGCGGGTCGAGATCTTCTCGTCCACGCCTCTCGACATCGCCGCGCTGCTGGTGACGGCGTCCGGCAAGGTGCGGGGCGACGCGGACTTCGTCTTCTTCAACCAGCCGGCCGGCCCGGGGGTTCGCCTCGCTCCGCCGTCGGCGCTTGAGCTCACCCTCACGGCGGTGCCGTCCGACATCGACAAGGTGGTGGTGACCGGCAGCCTGGACGGCTCCGGGCCGCCGACGTTCGCCGCTGTCCGTGGTCTTGCGGTGGCCGTTCGGGACAACCGCGGTCAGGAGATCGCGCGTTTCGACCCGGCCGGCCTGAGCACCGAGACGGCGCTGGTGCTCGTCGAGCTGTACCGCCGGGCCGGGGCCTGGAAGGTGCGTGCCGTCGGGCAGGGGTACGCCTCCGGGTTGGCGGGTATCGCGACGGATTTCGGTATCACGGTCGACGACCCGGGCAGCGGGAGTGCCGGGTCCGCCCAGGCCGGCGCGGTGCAGGCTCCGCCGCCCGCGCCGCCCGCGCCGCCCGTTCCGCCCGTTCCGCCCGTTCCGCCGTCTCCGCCGGCGCACTACGACGCCCCGACCCAGGTCGTATCCCCGCCGCCCGCCGGGGCTCCGTGGGGTCCGCCTCCCCCGCCTGGTCAGCAGTGGGGCCCGCCGCCCCCGCCGCCTGGTCAGCACTGGGGTGCGCCGCCCCCGCCGCCTGGTCAGCAGTGGGGCCCGCCGCCCCCGCCGCCTGGTCAGCAGTGGGGCCCGCCGCCTCCCCCGCCTGGTCAGCAGTGGGGCCCGCCGCCCCCGCCCCCGGCGGGTGGTCAGCAGTGGGGTCCTCCGGCGGGCGGCCCGCCGCCGGCCGCGGGCGCCGAGACTGGCCGGGTGAACCTGGACAAGGGCCGGGTCTCGCTGCGCAAGGGCCAGAGCGTGTCACTGGTCAAGACCGGGGCGCCGCCGCTCGCCCGGGTCCGGATGGGGCTCGGCTGGGATCCCGCCCAGCAGGGCCGGTCCATCGACCTCGACGCCTCGTGCATCCTGTTCGACGAGCGCGGCAAGGACGTGGACAAGGTCTGGTTCATGTCGAAGAAGGGCGCCCGCGGCGCGGTGCGCCATTCGGGCGACAACCTGACCGGTCAGGGTGAGGGCGACGATGAGACGATCTTCGTCGACCTCGGCGCGCTGCCGCCGAACGTGGTGAGCCTGATCTTCACGGTGAACAGCTTCGGCGGGCAGTCGTTCACCGACATCAGAAACGCCTTCTGCCGGCTCATCGACGACCAGACGAACCAGGAGCTGGTTCGCTTCGACCTGTCGGAGTCGAAGCCGGCGACCGGGCTGGTCATGTGCCGCCTGCGGCGGGAGCCGGGNGCGCCCACCTGGGCTATGACGGCCATCGGGGAGTTCCACGACGGGCGCACCGTGCGCGCGATGGTCGGGCCGTCCCGGCAGTACCTCTGACCGCGCCTCTGACCGCGCTGATCTGGTTTCCGGCCGCGCTGGCAGGCACGGCCGCGGTGTGATGCGCGCGGCCTCGCCTCCCGGCGGGTTGCGCCGGGCCGGTGCACGGGTAGCCTCCCGCCGTGACCGCTGTGCCTGCCCCCGCTCGTCTCCCGGGCCGAGGACGCCGATGACCGCCCGGCCCGGCCCGGCCCGGGTCTACTGCCGCCGGCTCGCCGGCCTGCTCGTGCTCGACCCCAACGGCGATCAGGTGGGCCGGGTGCACGACGTGATCGTCACGCTGCGGCTGGGGCACGAGCCGCCGCGGGTGCTGGGGCTGGCCGTGGAGGTGCAGCGCCGTCCGATCTTCGTACCGATCTCACGGGTGACCGGGGTCGAGTCCGGTGCGGTGGTGCTGTCGTCCGCGCGGCTGAGCTGGCGCCGCTTCGCGCAGCGCCCCAACGAGACCCGGGTACTCGCCGAACTGCTCGACCGCCGGGTCACCCTGGTCCTGCCGGGCGCGGACTCGTCCGCGCCCGCCGGCCGGGAGGTGACCGTCGTCGACGCCGCCATCGAGCCGACCCGCTCCGGCGACTGGATCCTCGACCAGGTGGCGGTGCGGGTCGGCCGCGGCCGCCGCGGCGAGGTCCGCACCGTGAGCTGGGACGAGGTGACCGGCTTCTCGCTGCCGGAGGAGGGGCAGGGCGCGGCGAACCTGCTGGCCGCCTTCGAGAAACTGCGGCCGGCCGACCTCGCGTCGCTGCTGCATCATCTGTCGAGCAAGCGGCGGGCCGAGGTCGCGGCCGCCCTCGACGACGAGCGGCTGGCGGACGTCCTGGAGGAGCTGCCCGAGGACGAGCAGGTGGAGCTGCTCGGCGGGCTGGCCGCCGAGCGGGCGGCCGACGTGCTGGAGGCGATGGGCCCCGACGACGCCGCCGACCTGCTGGGTGAGCTGCCCACCGACGAGGCCGAGCAGCTGCTGCGCCTCATGCAGCCGGAGGAGGCGGCCCCCGTGCGCCGCCTGCTGGTCTACGCGGACGACACCGCGGGCGGCATGATGACGAGCGAGCCGGTCGTGCTCGCCCCGAACGCGACGGTCGCCGAGGCGCTGGCCCGCGTGCGCGCACCCGAACTCTCCCCGGCCCTGGCCGCCCAGGTGTATGTGGTCCGCCCCCCGTACGAGACGCCGACCGGGCGCTACCTGGGGCTCGCGCACTTCCAGCGGTTGCTGCGCGAACCGCCCAGCACGCTGGTCGGCGGCGTCATCGACGTCGACATCACCCCGCTGCGCCCCGATACCCCGCTGCCCGAGGTGACACGTCACCTCGCGTCGTACAACCTGGTCGCGGCACCCGTCCTGGACGACGCGGGCCGGCTGGTGGGGGTGGTGACCGTGGACGACGTGCTGGACCACCTGCTGCCATCCGACTGGCGGGAGCGCCAGCTCACCTCGGACGTCCTGGTCGGCGGGACGCCGGGAGTCATGAGCGCACCCCCGGCCGGTGATCCCGACCCGGGCGGGCGCGGTGAGGTGGGCAGCGCTCCGGCGGCGACATGAGCGGGCTGCTGCGCAGGCGCGGTGAGCGGCTCGACCAGCCGCGCGCGTCACGGCGGGCGGACATCCGGCCCAGCTACGAGCCGGACGCGTTCGGTCGCGTCGCCGAGCGGATCGCGCGCTTCCTCGGCACCGCCCGTTTCATCGCCGTGCAGACGGTGGTGATCGTGATGTGGCTCGCCTACAACATCTTCGCGCCGTCATGGCTGCGCTTCGACAACTATCCGTTCATTTTCCTTACCCTCGCCCTGTCGTTGCAGGCCGCCTACGCCGCCCCGCTGATCCTGCTGGCGCAGAACAGGCAGGACGACCGGGACCGCGCGAACCTCGCGCAGGACCGGGAGGTGTCGTTGCGTCTGCAGGACGACAGCGGGTACCTGGCCCGGGAACTCGCCGCGATGCGGATCTCCATCGGGGACCTGGCCAGCCGGGACTTCCTGCGTTCCGAGCTGCGGGCACTGCTGGCCGATCTGGACGGCACCGCCACCCGCGGCGAGCGGAGCCGGAAGGACCGGCGGGAGCGCCACCGCCGCCAGGAGAGCGTGCCCGCCGTGCCGAACGGCGTCAGCGGGCCGGCGCGATCCGCGACCTCGGTGCGGTCGGGGTCGGGGTCGGGGTCGGGGTCGGCGGGGTCGGCGGCGCGGTCGGGGTCGGGGTCGGGGTCGGCGGCGCGGCTGGGGAAATCGGTGACCTCGGGCAGCGCGGGTGGTTCGGGAGGACCCGGTGCTTCGGGAGGATCGGGAGGGCCTGGAGGATCGGGAGGGCCTGGAGGATCGGGAGGGCCTGGAGGATCGGGAGGGCCTGGAGGCCCGGGAGGGGCCTCGACCTCCGGGGACTCGTCGGGGCACTCATCGAGCCCCACGCCGCCGGAGCCGGAGTGACCGGGGCGGCCGGTCTCGCGTACCGGGGCGGTTGGTCTTGCGTCGCCGAGGCGTGGATCTCTCCGGCGACCGCGGCGTGGAACCGGCTGGTACGTCCGCTTCGGCACCTCGTGACCGGCCGAGGGCCTCACCCGGCGCGAGGCCGGGGCCGGCGCCGCAGGGGCCGGGGCCGGGGCCGAGGCCGGAGCTAGGGCCGGGGGGGAGCGTTTCAGTGATCTGACAGCGGCGGTCAGCGTTTCAGCGGCCGGCGCGGATGTAGCGATACGGCGACTAAAGACCT
>NZ_LRTK01000030.1 GCF_001636565.1 Frankia sp. EI5c | reverse complement strand
CCCGGCACCGCGCCCCGGGTCGACCTGCACTGTCGCGCGTAACGCCCGTCTGGATCAGCTCCGCCAGGAGCAGCGCCGGAAGGAACGTCGGCGCGCGCTGCTGATCTACGGGACGTCCGGGTTCGTCGCCCTCTCGATCCTCGCCGGGATCATCGTCTACAGCGTGATCGACAACCGGTCGAAGAACAAGGAACGCAAGGTCGGCTACGTGGCGGCGGCCAGCCCCGCCGCGCTCGCCGCCGGCTGCACCGGGATCCGCAACGACGCCTCGCAGGGCAACCAGCACGTCGGCGTCGCCGAAACGGTCGACTACAAGGACACGCCGCCGTCGTCNGGCAGTCACGACACGGACCCACTGCCCGACGCGATCCGCTTCTACAACCCGGACTCGGGGATCCGCATCGAGCGGGCCGTCCACAGCATGGAGCACGGCTTCGTCATCGGCTGGTACGACACCGAGCTGCCCGACGACCAGGTCGAGACGCTGCGCAAGGTCGCCGCGGACTCCGGTGACCGTTTCATCGCGGTCCCGTGGACCCGCCAGGCCTTCGCCGACAACCAGCATTTCGTGCTGACCGCCTGGGACCGGACGCAGCGCTGCACCACCGTCGCCGCGGACGTCGTACAGGAGTTCGTCTCCAAGTGGGCGAACCCGCCGGCGGAGGGCGCGACCTGGGACTCGCCGACCGCGCCGGAGACCGGTCTGGCCGGCGGCACCCTGAACGTCACCGCGGACGGCCCGGTCGACGCGGCCACCGCCGCCCAGACGTCGCCCGGGGCCGGGACCATGACCGACACGGCCCCCTGACCGACACGGCCCCCTGACCGGCCGCGCCGTGCGGGGTTCGCTGTCCGGCGTTCGCTGTCCGGGGTTCAGGCGGTGCCCGTGCGGATGGGCATGAGCAGGTAGCGGTAGTCCTCCCCGTCGTCCTTGCCGGTCAGGACGACGGGCCTGCTCGACGCGGTCTGCGGATCCGCGGTTACGAAGGCGATGATGGCCTCGTCACCCTCGACCGCGGCCAGTCCGTCCAGCAGGAACGCCGGGTTGAACAGGACGGACAGCTCCGGGCCCGAGTACTCGACCGGCACCAGCTCACTGGCCTGCGCGCCACCGCCCTCACCCGCCTCGGCGACGACCTGGCCCGCGGAGAAGACGAAACGCAGCGGCGCCGTCCTCGTGGCGACCAGCGCGACCCTGCGCACCGCCGCCGCGAGCACCGCGGTCTGTGCGGTGACCGTGAGCTCGGTGGCTTCCGGCAACAGCCGGCGGTAGTTCGGGAAGGTCCCCTCCAGCAGCCGGACGATCGTCTGCCTGCCGTCGACCGCCAGGCCGAAGCGCAGCACTCCGGAATCGTCGGTACCCATGCCGAGCGCGACCCGGGACGCGCCGGTCGGAAGCCTGGCGACGTCCGCGAGCAGCCGCGCGGGCACGTGGGCGACGGCCTCGGGGCCGTCGACCGTGGGCTGCCACGGGATCGTGCGTACGGCGAGCCGGTAGCGGTCGGTCGCGACCAGCGTCAGCCCACCCTGCGCGATCTCCAGGCGAACCGCGGTGAGCACCGCCAGGGTGTCGTCCCGCCCCGCGGCCGGCGCGACCTGGGCCACCGCCGCGGCGAAGCCGAGGGTGTCGACCTCGCCCACCGGCGGCGGGAACTCCGGCAGGACGGGATAGTCCGCGGCGGCGAGGGTGGGGATGCGGAACCGCGCGGAACCGCATTCGATGATCATTCTTGCGTCCGTGGCCTCCACGACCACGGTGGCGTCGGGCAGGTTGCGCACGACGTCGGCCAGCAGCCGCCCGGGCACGACCACCCGGCCGGCCTCGGTGACCACGGCCTCACCGACGGGCGCCCGAGCCGCGACCTCGCCGTCGAAGGCCGAGACGGTCAGCCCGGTACGCGGCGCCGGCCCGGCGTGGCCGGGACCGCTCGACCCCTCGGCATCCGCGGCCGGGGTACTCGCGGCGGGGCCGGGGGCCTCCGTCGGCAGCGTGGCCTCCAGGAGCAGGCCCGTCAGCACCTGCTGGGTGCCGCCCGTCGGCTTCGGCACATAGCGGGCGGCCCAGCCCGTCGCGTCGGCGAGTACGTCGCGTTCCACGCTGAACCTCATGCTCGGATTGTCCCGCCGGACAACGCGGAATCTCCGCATTCCGCGAACCCCCGGGGTGCCCACGCGCGGCCAGGCCGTCCGTGCCGTCCGCTCCGTCCGCGCGTCCTCGCCGCCCCATACCGCCCCGCATGCACCCCGACCGTCACCGTCCGTGAGGGCCCCATCGGCCGACCCGGGGCGGCGGGCCCGATCGGCCCGCCCGGTCCGAAACCGCACGCCAATGGCCCGGTGGCCACCCCCGCCACCGAGCACCGGCGTCGCGACGGCGGCCGATGCATTGCCCCCGACCATTACGGAGTGTTCTCAGGCACTTGAGGGCAGTGGGTTCGACTTGCGGTAAAAGACGGGTCTATTGTCTGTCTCCAGCGCATTCGGATCATTGGTCCTGTGGGGGGACACCATGCTGGGCAAGTTGTCAGGAGAACCACGCGGCGAATCGGCGCCACCAGCGCGGAGTACGTCCCGCGTGACTGCCGGTGGGCATAATCCCGCGCTCGACGGGCTGCGCGCGGTAGCGGTGTTGACCGTGTTCCTGCACCATATGGACCTGGCGCCGGGCGGGTACCTGGGTGTCGATCTCTTCCTGGTACTCAGCGGGTTCCTCATCACCGGCCTGCTACTGGCCGAGCGGGACCGCGAGGGCTGGATCTCACTGCGCGCCTTCTGGGCCCGGCGCGCTTTCCGGCTCCTTCCCGCCTTCTACATCTTTGTAGCAGCTGGGATCCCGCTCGTTCTTCTCTTCAAGGACGCGGACGATCAATGGCAGTTCCTCCGCAACGCCGTCGCGGCGGTCTTCTACTTCGCGAATATTCAGCGCACACTGAATCCACCGGACAGCGGCGCCTGGTTCGGCCATGTGTGGACGCTCTCCCTGGAGGAGCAGTTCTACCTGGTCTGGCCGGTTGCCNTGGTGCTGATCTGCCGGAGCGAGCGGCTGCGCCGACGGCTCTCCGAGATCCTGATCAGCGCGGTGCTCCTCGTGCTGATCTGGCGTGAGGTACTGATCTCGCTGGGTGCGTCCAACCTGCACATCTACCACTCGCCGGACGCGCGGTGTGACGCGCTGTTCGTCGGCTGCCTGCTGGCGGTCTGGCGTTACGACACACTGCACGGCCGGAGTGCCGGCGACTCCGGCCAGCAGCCCGGGACGGCCAGTGAGCGCGGGCTGCGCATCCTCGACCGGGTGGCGGCCTTCGGCCCCGTCGGGCTGCTCGGCATCGCGATCCTCTTCGTCGTCGCCCCCGACCTGCCCGGCTCCCCCAACTGGATGGCCCGTGGTGGCTACCTGCTCGCCGCGAGCCTCGCCGCCGTCGCGGTCCTCGGCGCCGACCGACACCGCCCTGGGTGGTACTACCGCGCGCTGAGCTGCGGGCCGGCCGCCTGGATCGGCCGCATCTCGTACAGCTTCTACCTGTGGCACTTTCCCGTGACCGGGATCGCCAACGACTCCCTGGTACCCCGCCTGGGCCGGGTGCCGGCCGCCGGTGTGGCGCTGGTCGTCAGTCTGGGAATCGCGGCCGCCTCGTACTACCTGATCGAACAGCCCGTCCAGCGCCGGCGCCCGGCCTGGGTGACTGCTCGCGGGACCGACAGGCGCCGGCCGCAGACCGCTGCTGTGCCGCAGACCGCTGCTGTGCCGGCGGCCGCCGCCCCGCTGCTCGCCGCACCCCAGCCGCGGCAGCCTCAGGTCAGCGCCGCCGGAGCCACCGGGCTCGATTCCACGCCGAACGCGAGCGCCTGACCCGTTCGGGCCAGGCACCTGACGCCCTCCGAGAACGAGCGGATCGGTCCCGGTCGACGTGACCGGCCACCGCGGCCCACCTGTCGTGGGCCGCGGTGGCTTTGTGCTCTCAGTGGGCCCGAACGCCACCCGCGCACCCCGCTGGCCGTGAACAGGCGGAATACGCGCGACCGGATCGCGCCCCCCGCCGGGCACCGGTGGAACGGGGGCACGGAAGGCGCTCCCATCCCGAGGCGGCGGCTTCCGGCACCGGAGCGGCAGAGCACCCTCCATGCCCACTCGGCCTGGGACGGACTAGTTCATTGGCTGGACAATCGGGGGATGGTCGTCGTTTCCCGGCGGATGTTAACTAGGTAACCGAAACAGATCTGGCCGGACGACCGGCGGGGTCACGAACAGCACGGCTGCCCCGTGCGCTCACATCCCGCGGCGCCTGCCCGGCCCGTCGGGCGCCGCCGAGTCCAGGAGGAATGTGCCGGTGAGTCGCCGCCGACCTCGGCAGGACCCGAAGAGTCAGCGGCCGGACGGCCGATCCACGAGCGTGCCATCCCCAACCAGTCTTTTCGTGCCCCGCAGCTCGATGAGAGGCCCGGCCGCCGGGGCCCCGCCCGCGGGATCCCCGGGCCAGGCGGCCCCGACCGGCAGGATGCCGGTGGCTCCGACCCGCGAGATGCCGGTTGCCCCGGCGGGGGGAAATACCGGAAAGGCGGCGGGTCGGCGGCGAGGCAGCAGCGGCCCGGCGCGCCGGAAGAAGCGCGGGAGGCACGCCCGGCCCACCGGCCGCGGTTCCGGCCCGGCGCACCGACGCGCGCCAGGCACCCGCAAACACGGGCGGAAGAAGGGCCGCGCCGGGGCAGGCGCCGGCGGGCCGGCGGCGACCCGCGGCCGGCGCGCCCAACGCGGCCGGGCATCCGGTCTGGTGCGGACGACGATGCTGCCGACCGCGCTCGCGGCCGGCCTGTTGTTCTTCTGCACCGCCGCCACCCCCGAGGCCCCCGGCAGCGGCAGCGGTGGCGGTGGCGGTGGCGGCACCGACAGCGGCGACCGGCTCACCACCGCCGCACCCCTGCGCACCGGCGACTGGCCCATGCCCGAACTCGTCCGCAACACCCCACCCGAACCCGACCCCACCACCCTCACCACCGACACCCTGGCCCGCAACGCCACCACCACCGACGACACCGCCACCCCCGTCACGCTCACCACCAGCGCGAAGAAGATCCCCGCCCAGCTACTGGCCGCCTACCGGCAGGCCGCCACCCAGCTCACCGCCGACAAACCCGGCTGCCACCTGCCCTGGGAACTGCTCGCCGCCATCGGCCAGGTCGAATCCGGCCACGCCGCCGGCCACGCCATCACCACCGACGGCACCGTCACCGACCCGCCCATCCTCGGCCCCCGCCTCAACGGCACCGGCGGCACCGCCCTCATCCGCGACACCGACCACGGCGCCCTCGACCGCGACACCGTCTACGACCGCGCCGTCGGCCCCATGCAGTTCATCCCCACCACCTGGGCCACCTCCGGCCGCGACGGCAACAACGACGGCACGAAGAACCCGCACAACATCCACGACGCCGACCTCGCCGCCGGCCACTACCTCTGCGCCCACGGCCGCGACCTGAACAACCCCGCCCAGCTCCGCGCCGCGATCCTCGCCTACAACCCCTCCGACGCCTACGTCCGCACCGTCCTCACCTGGCTCAACGGATACCGCCAGACCGGCGCCACCCCCATCGCCACCACAGGCGACACCGACCGCCCGGGCAGCCCGGGCGACGACGTTCCCGCGCTCTCCCCCGACATCACGGGCACCTCCCTCGACGACGTGCCCATCGTCGAGCTCACCCCCAAAGGCAGCACCACCCCGGCCACCAGCCCGACCCCGCCTGACGCGACGCCCTCCGCCACGGCCACCCCCGCGCCCACCAGCCGCCCGGACAGCTGCGCGCCCCTGACGGTCGCCGACCTGGGCGTCACCCTCGCCGACCTCGACACCAGCATCCCCGGCGCCGAAGCACTCGACATCACCACCACGCGACTGGCGTGGAAGAACACCACCCTCACCGTCCAGGCCGCCGCGGCCAGCACCGATGACCGGCAGATCACCACCAGTTGGACGACCCTGCAGGTCACGGACAACACCCCGGTACCGGCTCTGCTCGCCCGGATTCCCGGCGCCAGCCTCGCCGCCGCGGGCCTGGCGGACGACTCGGTGATCGTCACCTTGACGATCAGTCCGGACGACCGGCGCTGCCCCGCCCAACTGAGGGTGCGGATCCGCAACGTGCCGTCGAGCGTCTTCGCCGCCGCCGCCACGCCGTCCCCGTCGCCTTCCCCCTCCCCCGCTCCGTCTCCCTCACCCACGCCCACGCCCACGCCCACGCCCACGCCCACGCCCACGCCCACGCCCACGCCCACGCCCACGCCCACAGAGGCGACACCGAGCACCACGCCGGAGGCCACCCCGGGGCCGACCGGCGCCGTGCCGACCACCACCGTTCCGCTCTCCCCGGTTCCCCCGACGGACACGCCCGCTCCGACATCGACGGCGCCGGCGACCGCTGCCGCCTCGGTGCCCATGCCCATCCCGACCGGCTCGGCGACGGCGCCCGCCACGGCCACCGTCACCTCACCCGCGACGATCCCGTCGACGGCCCCCGCCACAGCCGCGCCCGCGGCCACCAGCACGGCGAGTTCCTCCACCTCCTGACCTGCCACGGAAGCCGGCCCGCCGACGGGCCGGCGGACGCAACGGACCAGGGCCAGCGATACCCGGACCGCCCACATACCCGCAACTGCCACACGGCCGCCCGAAACGAAGACACACTGGCGTCGTGGCGGCAACAGCCCACCAGGCCCTCGACACGGTCGCGGTGCGGACCTTCGCGGCACTCCGGACGCTGAACGTCGCTCTGCTCGTCGGTTACCTCCTCGTCTGGCACACCTGGTACGCCGCCCACCCGGCCGGGCTCGCCGCCGCCGCCGTGACCGCGACCTGGGGGGTCGTGTTCGTCGCCACCGCCATGTCCAGCGGCCGGCTGCACCGCCCCGTGGTCGCCGGCAACGTGGCTGTAGCCATCTGCCTCAACCTCGGCGCGGTGCTGTGCGTGCCGGCGCAGTCCGTCGCCGGCGCCGGGACCTGGATCTTCTCCGCGTCCACCCACGCGGCCCTCGTCGCTGCCTGGGCATACAGCCGCCGTGCCCTGACCACCGTGGTCGCCACGCTGGTCCTGGCGACGCTCATCGGCGCGGTGGTCGGGCAGATCACGGTCGACCACCCCGCGTCGGGCGGCAATCCCGCCCCGCTGCCGCGGGCACTCGCCGGGAGCCTGATGCTGATCGGGGTCGCGGTCCTGTTCCGGTTCGCGATCAGCCGCCTGCGGGCGGCCGCGGTCGAGGCCGACACCCGGCTCGGCACCGCAGCCGACCAGCGGCGCGACGCCGCCGTCGCCTCCGCCCGACTGCGGGACGAGCGTGAACGGGAACGCCTGCTGCACGACACCGTCCTCAACACCCTCACCGGCATCGCCTGGGGCGGCGGCAGCCAGGACCCGTCCGAAAGCACGCTCACCGCCGACCAGTGCCGCTACGCGATCGACGCCGTCCGCACGATGCTCGACGGAACCGCTGCCGCGACCCGCGACCTCACCGAGTCGGTGCTGCGGGTCGTCTCCGTCGCCCGGGCCCACNGGCTGCGGGTGGACGTCGAGTCACTCCCAGCCACAGATCTTCCGGAGGAGGTCGTCCGCGCACTGGCCGGTGCGACCCAGGAACTGCTCGCCAACGTCAGACGCCACGCCAGGACGGACCACGCCACGCTGGCGGTCTCGCACCTGCCCGGCGGCGTGGAGGTCGTCGTGGCCGACGGCGGCCGGGGATTCGCCGTTCAGGAGGTGCCCGACGACCGGCTCGGCCTGGCTCGGTCCGTCCACGCGCGGCTCGCGGAGGTCGGTGGGCGGGCCACGATCACCTCCGGCGACGGCCTGGGTACGACCGCTCGGCTGACCTGGTCCGCTGCCGCGTCGGCCACCGCCGGGTCGGCCACCGCTGGATCCGCCACCGCTGGGACGGCCGCGGACGGCACCGCCCCCGGACTCGCCGAGGCCGCGCGACCCGCCGACCCCCGACCCACCGGAACAGCCGGAACAGCCGGCGGCGCCGCCCGGCGGCGACCGGGGGCGGGAGCCGCCACCCGACGGCGCCGCGTCCATCGCCGGGGGCCGGCCACGGTACCGGCCGGCAGGTCCGCCGCCGAACTGCGGGACTCCTACGCGGCGGCGCTGCGCCGCGCGACCGCCGTCGGGGCGGCGGCCTGGTTCAGCTGCACCGTGGTCGTCCTTCTGGTCACCCTCCCCGGCTCCCGTTCGGTACCGCTCGCGGTCCTCTGCTGGCTCGCGATGGCGCTGCTCGTGGCCGCGGCGGCCATCACCACCCACCGCCGTTCGTTGCGTTCCGGCGAGGCCGCGGCGCTGATGACGCTCGCGCTGGCGGTGACCGTGGTGGTCGGGCTCAACTCCGCCGCGGCGCCGGGCAGCCCGGGCGCGGGCGGGCCGGCGAGCCGCATCGCCACCTGGCCGGTCTTCGTGCTGCCGGTACTGCTGGCCCTCGTCGCGGTGTCCCGCCTGTTCGTCGAGTGGCTCGCGGCGCTCGTGGCCACCGTCGTCGTGCTTGGCCTGCTGGTGCTGACCGGGACGAACCCGGGCACCTTCGCCCTCGCCCAGCTCTTGGCAGCGACGAACGGCCAGGTCGCCCTGCAGCTCACGGTGTCGATGGCCGGACCGGTGCTGCGGCGCACCGCCGACCAGGTCGCCCGGGCCATCGAGCAGGAGACGGCCCGCACCGCGCTGGAGCGGTCCGCGCAGGCGGTCAGGGCCGACCGGGAGCGAGGCCTCGCCACCATCGAACGGGAGGTGCTGCCACTGCTGGAGGCCGTCGCGGACGGGCTGCTCGACCCGCGTGACCGGGCGGTGCGCGAACGCTGCGGCAGCCGGGCCACCGCCATCCGGCAGGCCCTCGTCGCCGGCGCCGCGGGTGGGCTGGGCGAACTGGCCCCGGCGGTGGTCGAGGCCCGATCCCGCGGTCTTGAGGTGGAGGTGCGGCTGGACGGGGAGACCCGCCGCATTCCCCCGCCGGTGCTCGAGCGGCTGGTCGGGGTGCTGCCAACGCTGCTGGGCGAAGCCTCCGCGGCGGGCGCCGGGCGGGTTGTCCTCACCCTGATCCACGACGACGCGGGCGGGCGGCTCTTCCTCACCTACCCGGCGGACGACCCGCCGGCGGGCGACACGCTGGTGGGCGTGCCGGCCGGGCCGGCGGGATCGGAACTCGTCTCAGTCACGGCGGACGTCGACGAGGGGCAGGTGTGGATCGAGGTCGCCTGGTCGGCTGCCGACCGGCGCACCGGCACACCCTGAGCCCCGGCCCGGGCGCGGAGCCCGGGACTCGACCGGGGAGCGCCCAGGCCGGGTCAGGACCTGGGCGGAGAGAACTTCAGGCGCGGTCGGAGCTGAAGCGGACGGCCCCGGCGCTCAGCACGGTGCCGGGGAAGATCCGCGCGCCCGCGCGAAGCTCGTTGCCGGGCTCGATGACGACTCCGTCGCCGACGACCACGTTCTCCAGCACGACGCCGTTACCGATGACGGCCGCGCGCCCGACGACACTGTCGCGGATGTAGGCCCCGGCGCCCACGGCCGCCCGGTCGAACAGGACCGAGCCGTCGATGCGGGCCCCCGTCCCGACCGACGCGCCCGCGCCGATCGTGGAACCGCCGCCGATCTTGGCGTCGGTGGCCACCGTCGAGCCGGTCAGCACCAGTCGGTCGCCGACCGGGCCGGGCAGCGCGGAGGAGGGCATCCGGCCGGTGACGAGGTCACGGGAGCCGCGGACGAACGCCGCGGGGGTGCCGAGGTCGAGCCAGTAGGTGTCGTCCGGGTAACCGACCACGGGTACGCCGGAGGCGAGCAGACCGGGGAAGGTCTCCCGCTCCACCGAGACCGGCCGCCCGGCGGGAATGCTGTCGATCACGGATCGCCGGAAGACGTAGCAGCCGGCGTTGATGAGGTTGGTCGGCGGGTCGGGGGTCTTCTCCAGGAAGGCGGTCACCCGGCCGGCGTCGTCCGTGGGGACCACGCCGAACGCGCGGGGGTCGTCCACCTTCGTCAGATGCAGCGTCACGGCGGCGTCCGCGGCGGTGTGCCGGGCGACGAGAGCGCGGATGTCCAGCCCGGAGAGGATGTCGCCGTTGAAGATCACCACCGGCTCGTCCGCGCCCGCGCGCAGCTGCCCCGCGATGTTGCGGATCGCGCCCCCGGTTCCCAGGGGCTCGGTCTCGGTGACGTACCTGAGCTCCAGGCCGTGCCCGGAGCCGTCACCGAAGTACTCCTCGAAGACCTCGGCCCGGTAGGAGGTGGCGAGCACCACACGAGTGATCCCCGCATCGCGCGCACGGGCAAGCATGTGAGCAGTCACCGGCACGCCGGCGACTGGCAACATCGGCTTCGGCGCCGACATCGTCAACGGGCGGAGACGGGTACCCTGCCCGCCGACCAGCATCACTGCGTCCATGATTCGTCAGTGTCGCAGAGCTGCCCAGGCCAGTAACGCCCACCTGTCCGGGAAGTCGCGTCCCTCAACGAGAGGACACAACCCGGACACGCATATCCGACACAGCACTGACGAGCCGTGACCGCCGCCCGCCGTCCGGGTGAGCACCTGCCCTGGTGGGGGGCCCGGTCCGAGGCCCGGGGACGGCCTGAGCGCGGTCGGGTGGCGCGGACCGTCAGCGGGATCGGCGAGCCGCGGAAAGCAGCTCGGCGGACCGGGTGGCCCGGGCACCGGCGCTGTCCCGCGCGAAGGCCAGCGCCAGCAGCAGGCGCGCGCCGAGACCGACCGTGAGCGCGACCNGCAGCGGCAGGCGGGACGGGCCGTCGTACTGCCGGCACAGGTAACGGATCATGCTCCGGTGGTGGGCGATCACCATCCGGCGGGACGACCGCTTGGTCGAGTGCCCACCGAGGTGCTCGACGACGGCGGACGGCACGTAGACGAGCTGGCGGCCCGTGAGCCCGATGCGCCGGCCGAGGTCGACGTCCTCCATGAACATGAAGTACGACTCGTCGAACCCACCCACGGCCTCGAACGCCTCGCGGCGCAGGAGCTGACAGGAGCCCGACAGCCAGCCCGCGGTCATCTCCCGCGGCGCGCCCCGCTCGCGGCGGTAGGAGGCCGTCCAGGGATTGGTCGGCCAGCACCAGCCGAAAAGCGCGTGGCCGATGCCGCGCCCGAGCGACGGCAGGTCCCGCGCGGACGGGTACAGCGCACCGTCCGGATTGGTGATGCCCGGGCCGAACGCGCCCCCGCCGGGCCACCGCTCCGCGGCCGCGATCAGCTCGTCCAGGCTGCCGGGCGAGAAGGCGATGTCCGCGTTCGCCACGACCAGCCACGGCGCCACCGAGCCGGCCGCCCCGTGGTTGGCGCCCGCGCCGTAGCCGAGGTTGCGGCCGGGGCGCAGCAGCCGCACCTCGGGGCGCTCGCCCGCGGCCAGGGTGCCGATGTCGGTCTGCGGCGAGTTGTCGACCACCACGACCTCGTAGTGGCGGGTGGTCGACTTCGCCAGCGAGTCCAGGAAGGTACCGATGACCTCACCGGACCGGAAGGTGACGACGACGACCCGGATCTCCGGCTTGTCCACCGGAAGACCGTAGCGCGTCAGGCGTCGGCCACCGCACGGGCATAGCTCGCCAGGTGCGCCTCGGCCGAGGCGGCCCAGGTGAACTCGTGCGAGCGGGCCAGGCCGGCCGCCGCGAGCTGGGTGCGGCGCTCGGCGTCGTCGAGCAGCGCGCTCATCTCGCGGGCGATGGAGTCGCTGTCCGGCTGGGTGTAGGCGACGGCGTCCCCGCCCACCTCGGGCAGCGACAGCCGCGGCGTCGTCAGCACCGGGGCACCGCAGGCCATCGCCTCCAGCACCGGCAGCCCGAAACCCTCCCCGTGCGACGGGTAGGCGACCAGCTCGGAGCCGCCGAGATACCCCGGCAGGTCCGAGAAGCGCAGGTAGCCGGGCCGGATCACGCGCAGGTGGCTCGGCACCGAGGCGACGGCCGCGTCGACGTCGTCGTCCCAGCCGGAGCCGCCGGCCAGTACCAGCGCCGGGGGCTCGTCCCGCCAGTGCACCGCCTCCGCCCAGCCCCGAATCAGGTTCGGGACGTTCTTGCGCGGCTCCAGCATGCCGAGGAACGCGACATACCGGGTGTTCCCGAGCCCGAGGCGCAGCCGCACCCGACGCCGGTCATCCTCCGTCGGCGGATGGAACGTGCTGGTGTCCACCCCGTGGTAGGCGACGTCGGTGGTGGTCGGGTCGCCTTCGAGCACGCGGACGAGTTCGTCCCGCGTCGCCTTCGACGGAACGATGATGCGGCTCGCCCGGCGCACCGCCGTGCGCATCGCCGAGCGGAAGAAGGTGCCCTTCACGGCCGTGTGCATCTCCGGCTCGGTGAAGAAGGTGACGTCATGGATCGTCACGCACACCGGGCGTTGCGCCCGCAATGGCATTGTGTAGTGCGGCGAGTGGATTACGTCGGCATTGACCTGCTCCGCGACCAGCGGAAGGCCGGTCTGCTCCCAGGCCAGCCGCGCCGGCCGGTGCGCAATCGCCGCCGGGCCCGACAGGACGGTCGCCTGTGGCGCCATCCGGCTGTAGCGTTCCTCGTCCGACCGTTGGCATATCAGAGCCAGGTCGGCGCCGGCCGCGCCCAGGGCGGCGACGAGCCCGTCCACATACCGCCCGACGCCACCGCGGTCGGCCGGGACCGAGGTCGCATCAACGAGCACCCGGGGTCCCACGGCGCTCCTTCCGAGACGTGCCGCCTGATTTCAGTGTGGCCGCTTGCTTCTCAACGGGGGCAACACTACGCCCGCCCGTCGTCAGCGACGGACACGGCAGGGGAACCGCTGATTCGACGGTAGAGCTCCCAGCACGATCGCGCCGCCCCATTCCAGGTATATCCCGCCGCGCGGTCCGGTCCGAAACGCGACAAACGGCTGTGCAGCCGGGGATTCTGGACGATACGCGCGAGGGCCTCGGCGAAGCCGGCGGGATCACCGATCCGGGCCACCAGGGCCGCATCGCCCGCGACCTCGACGAGAGCCGGCGCGTCGGACACGACCACGGGCACCCCGTGGGCCATGGCCTCGATGACCGGCAGGCCGAAGCCCTCCGAACGGCTCGGCGCGATCAGGACCGTCGCGCGGGAGAGGACCACGGCGAGATCTTCGTCACTGATCCGGCCGAGACTACGGAACCGCCCCGCCGAGGCAAGATCCGCGAAGCCGCCCGGGCCGGCGGTGCCGGCCCCGAGATCACCCCAGCCCACCGCACCGACGTGCACCAGCGGGAGATCCGGCACGGCCGGGTGGCGCATCGCGGCCAGCGCGGTGTCCAGGCCCTTGCGGGGCTCCATGGTCGCCAGCGTGAGCAGGTACCCCCGTTCGGGCAGGCCGAGACGGGCGGCCCGGCTGTCCGCGTCCGCCGGCACCCGCAGCACCGCCTCGGCGACCCCCTCGCCGATCACGTGCAGCCGCTCCGGATCGATCGGCAGGTGCTCGCGGATCTCGGCCGCGACGGCCCGGGTCGGCACGATCACCGCGTCGGCGTGGCGGGCCACCCGCTCCCCCATCTCACGGTGCCAGCGGACACCGTGCGGGGTGAGGGTCTCGGGATGGGTCCACGGCACGGCGTCATGCACCGTGACCACCAGCCGGTGCCGGCGACGCGCCGCGACCGGCCCGGCCTGTGGGCCGTGTGGCGGCACCAGCAGCGTCGGCGCGTGCAGAACGTCCACCCCACCGGGCGCGGGGCCCACACCGCGCGCCCAGGCGGCGGCGAGGGCCCGGCGCGGCAGCGGCAGGCGCAGCGGCCCGAGGACGCCCGGCAGCGCGGCGGCGGAGACATCCCGGCGCCAGGCACACCAGCCGACGACGCCGTCGCCGGGATCCGCGGTGCGGGCCAGCGCGGCCGCGAGCTCGGCGGAGTACCGACCCGTGCCACCCGGCACCGGCGCCAACAGCTGTTCGACCAGGAATCCGATCCGCACGCCGATCAGTGTCCCGCGCCCCACGCGGCGGCCCGCCGCCGCCCCGCGGGCCCAGATCGACCGCCGCCCCGCGGGCCGGGCACCACCCCGCGGCGCCGGGCGCTACGGGCTACCGGCCGCTACCGGTCGCTACCGGTCGCGCCGGGCGGCCGAGACTCCCGCGACCACCATGACCAGGCAGGTGGCGATCCCCACCACGTAGCCCCAGCCGCGGTGGTCGAACTGGTCGAAGGCGGCACCCAGGCCAAAGATGATCAGCGCGAACAGCAGCACGGTGAGGAGGGCCGCCAGCACTTTCTGTCCGCGGGGCGCGCCGGGCGGGCCGGGCCTGCCGGGCGTACCGGCCTTACCGGCGGCGCTCATGCCCGCCCCCGGCACCCGAGCCGCGGCACGATCTGGTGCCGCGCGCACCGGACCCGCGTCACACCCGGGCGCTCCGCCCACCTCCGGGTGGTCACGGCTGCCGCCGGCGCGCGTGGGTCAGCACCACGCTGCCCGTGGTGTCCGGGGTGCGGCGGTCCGAGAGCGCGACGAGCGGCGAGAGCGCCGCCGCGGCGTTCCACCCGACCCGCCCGCCCTTGGCCGACAGGCCGAGGNAGAGCCGTTCGGCCCGTTCCGAACGGAACATGTACGTCTGGCGGACGACCTCCAGCCCGGCACCGTCGAGCAGCTTCGCGAGCCGCTCGCCCGGATACGTGTGCTGCACGTGGTACTTCTCCCGGTGCCGGTCCAACAGGTGCGGCCAGCGGTCGCCGCGGGTGAGCGCGTCCGCGGACANCACCAGATCGCCGCCGGGACGCAGCACCCGCGCCATCTCCGCCAGCGCGGCGGGCCCGTCGTCGAAGTGCTCGATGGCGCAGACCGACATCACCACGTCGAAGGTGGCGGGCGCGAACGGCAGGCGCAGCGCGTCGCCCTCGACCAGCCCGGGCCGGTGCTTCAGCCGGCTGCCGAAGGTCAGCTTGTGCCGGGCGAGGTCCAGACTCACCGCCCGGGCTCCTCGGCGGATCGCCTGCCCGGCCCAGTAGCCGTCGCCGCCCGCGACGTCGAGCATCGTCCGCCCGTGCAGGT
Source organism: Frankia sp. EI5c (assembly GCF_001636565.1). Classification (GTDB taxonomy): domain Bacteria; phylum Actinomycetota; class Actinomycetes; order Frankiales; family Frankiaceae; genus Parafrankia. Next base: position 121,759 of record NZ_LRTK01000030.1, on the reverse strand, counting down.
CACCCGCCCAGGACAGCAGCGTCCCGACCTCGCGGCGGCGCATGACATGCACCTGGTGGCCGGCGTAGGCGAGAGCATCGTCGCGTAGGGGACTCATGGCGGACAGTCTGCCTTTCCCGGGCGCCGGGCAGCGACTGCGGGTCAGGGCGTGGCGAGCACGGTGTCGAGGTAGCGGTTCCAGGCGACGTCGGTGTCAGGCGGGGTCACCTTGGCCCGCAGTGCCGGCAGCACACCGGGTTCGTACAACCGCCGCAGCGCCGCGGCGAGCGCCGCCGGATCGTCCGGGGGGACGAGCAGGCCGTCGACACCGTCACGCACCGAGGTGGTGAGGGTGCCGACGCTGGTGGCGACGACCGGCCGACCGTGCATGTGCGCGAGATCGACGTTCTGCGAGGCGGTGCCGGCCCGGTAGGGCAGGACGAGGGCGTCCGTGGCGGCGAACAGGCCCGGGACGTCCGCCGCGGCGACATAGCCGGGACGCAGCTCGACCCGGTCCTCAAGGCCCAGCTCGGCCACCAGCGCGCGGGTCGCCTCGACGCCGCCCCAGAACTCCCCCGCCACCGTGAGCCGGACGTCCGCCGGCCCCTCTGCGAGGGCACGCAGCAGCACGTCGAGCCCCTTGTACGGCCGGACCAGGCCGAAGAAGAGAAGCTTCCGCGACGCGCCGCCGTCGACAGGCTGGCCGTCGGTGGTCCGGCCGTCGGTCGTCCGGCCGTCGGTGGGCTCGGACAGCCGCCAGAGGTGCGGGGCCATCTCGGCGACCCGCACCGGGACGTCGGTGAGGCTGGCCGCGAGCTCCGCCTGCGGCGCGGTGTGCACGAGCACGGCCGAGCACCTCCGCAGCACCGCGGCGATCAGCGGCCGGTCGATGGCCCGGCGCTCGTGCGGGAGCACGTTGTGGCACAGCCCGAGGACTATCGGGCCCCCGCGTTCGCCGCCACCGCCCCGCCGGCCGCGCACCCCGCGCAGGCCGCGCACCCCGCGCAGGCCGGTCAGGATCGTGAGATAGGCGGGCGCCTGGATCGGTGTGACCACGACGAGCACGACCAGGTCCGCGCCCGGCTCGCTCGCGGTTCCGCGGCGCCGCAGCCGACGGCCCAGGCGCAGCCAGGTGTCCGGCCGGCGCCAGGACAGCGGGTACGAGGTCGCGGCGAACGGCGTGCCTTCCGGGGCGTCGACCCGCTGCCGGCCCGGGTAGAGGCGCGCGGGGTACTGGCGGGACCACGACTCGATCCGCACGTCGTGACCGCGGGCGGCAAGACGGTGCGCCAGCTCGGTCGTGTGCTGGGCGATCCCGCCCTTGTACGGGTGGGTCGGCCCGACGATCGCGATACGCAGGGCGGTGTCCGAGGGCACGGCCGGGCCATCAGTCCGGGCGGGATCGGGTGTCACAGCGGGGTCGGGTGTCACAGCGGGGTCAGGTGTCGCTGCGCGATCGGGCGACCAGGTCACCTATCAGCGCGAGGACCACGATCTGGAAACCCACCAGGATCGCCAGCAGCGTCGAGGTGGTGACCCGGAAGTCGTACCGGATGACGTCGGCGATCAGCTTCGCGAAACCGAGACCCATGATCCACAGGGCGACCGGCATCAGGACCTTGATCGGGTCGAAGTACATCACCATCCGCAGGACCTGCAGGATGTACCGGCGCGCGTCCCGGAACGGGTGGAACTTCGACGTGCCGGAGCGCTTCGCGTAGTCGATCGGCAGGTAGTCCACCGGGTGCTGGTTGGAGAGGAACGCCATCGTGATCGTCGTGACGCAGGAGAACCCGGGCGGCAGCAGCCGCAGGTAGGGCAGCGAGACGTCCCGGCGGAACGCGCGCAGGCCGGAGTTGAGGTCCGGAATCTTCATCCCCGAAAGCCGCTGCGCGATCATCCGGATGAGCCACTTCGCCGGCACACGCGCCCATTTGTGCGTGCCCTCCTCCGTGGTCCGCGCCCCGACGACCTGATCGACGTCGGGGTTTTCGTCCAGATACTGGACGAACTCGGGAATGCGCTCGTTNGGATACGTCATGTCGGCGTCGGTCCAGACGACGATCCGGCCCCGCGCCTCCTGCGTGCCGATGCGCCGGGCGGTGCCGGACCCACCGTTGCGCCGGAACGGCATCAGCCGCATGTTCGGGAACTTCGGCGCGACCTCACGCAGCACGCTCAGCGTGTTGTCGGTCGATTTGTCGTCGATCACGAGCAGCTCGTAGCTGTAACCGCTCTCGTCCATCGCCGCCGTGATGCGCTCAAGCTCCAGGACGACGTGGGCCTGCTCGTTGTAGCAGGGAAGGACCACGGTCACATAGGGCCGTGTGTCCACCACCAGGTCCTCGTGGTGGTCGGTCGGGTGGATGGCACTGACACTCACGTCGCTGTGACTCCCGGTCGTGGTCGCGCGCCCGCGTTCCGTCCCCGGCAGCTCGCAGGCTCCTGCACCCACCAGGGTGACACGGCCCGCGGCGGGGGCCGAACTCCGGTCGTCCCCGGCCAGCGCCTACTGTTAGCGCTCGTGGGTACGTTCAGAGGTGATCTACGCGAGTATGTGCGTCATGTGCGGGCGCTCCGGGCGGCGCAGGAGACCTCGGCACGCTCGTTCGTGGCCGGACTGAGGTATCCGCTCGCCCACAGACAACCGATCTGGACCGGTTCGCGGACGGTGATCGAAGGCCGGGAGCGCATCGAGTTCGCCGNGGGCGGCGCGCTGCGGATCGGGCTCGCCCCGTTCGGGCTGACGTCGAAACACGACGTCTCGATCGTGCGCGTGCATCCGGAGGGCCGGATCCGCTGTGAGGGTGTGGTCTCGCTCCAGCGCGGGATTCGTGTCGTGGTCGACTCCGGGGTGCTCGAGCTCGGCCCCTTCGCGAACATCAACGGATTCGCGAAGATCCTGGTGCGCGAACGTGTGTCGATCGGTGCCTACTGCAATGTCTCCTGGGACACGCAGTTGCTCGACNACGATTTCCACCCCATGGTCGTGGACGGTGTCGAACAGCCGATGAGCGGCCCGATCGTCCTGGAGGACCGTGCCTGGATCGGCGCCGGATCGATCGTCCTGAAAGGTGTGACGGTCGGCGAAAGCGCCGTCGTCGCCGCCGGTTCGGTCGTGACCAGGGACGTCCCCGCGAAGGCGGTCGTCGCCGGATCGCCGGCGAAGGTCGTCGGGCACATCGACTACTGGCGCTGAGGCATGGCCCGGCCCCCGGCGCACCTCCCGGAGCAGGCTCTGGAGCACTCCCCGCCCGGTTATCCCGTCGGCGCGCGCTTCCGGCCGGCGGCGCTGCTGCGCTCGGTTCCGCTGCCGATCTGGCTGATCACCGCGCTGTTCGGGGCCCTGCTCGCGTGCTGGTCGGTGCTGGTGCCGCAGTACCACGCGCCGGATGAGCCGAACCACGTCGACGCCGTGATGCGGCTGGTCCAGGGCGCCGGCTGGCCGCATCCGGGGGACGCGTTCGTGCGGCCGGACGGCGTCGGGGCGATCGCGGCGTCACCGTACGGCACCGACGAACAGCCCTACGACCTGCACTTCGCCCCGATCGCCGAGAACGACGCCACCCCGCGCGCCGACCGGCCCGAGTGGGACGAGCTGGGTGAGACCCGCCAGGCCGACGGCGAGCCGCAGCCGCCCGGGGACATCCAGCAGCTGGTCCAGCACCCGCCGCTGTACTACCTGGCCGGCGCCGTCGTGCTGTGGGCGCTGCCCGGCGACGGCGACGAGCTGCGCTGGGACGTCACCATCGGGGTGCTGCGCCTGATGAGCGCGCTGATGGTCATGTGGCTGCCGCTGCTGGCGTGGGCGGGCGCGCACCGGCTTTCCGGCGGCAACCGGATCGCGGCGACCTGCGCCGCGCTCGTCCCGCTGGCGGTTCCCCAGCTCAGCCACATCGGGTCGAGCGTCAACAACGACAACCTGCTGGCCCTGACCGCTGGGCTGGCCACGGTGACGATCATCTACGTCCTGCGCGGGGACACATCGCTGCGCACCGCCGCCTGGACCGGGACCTTCATCGGGCTCGCGCTGCTGACGAAGTCGCTGGCGATCGTGCTCGTCCCGATGGCCGCGCTGGCCTATGTGGTGGCGTGGCTGCGGGCCCGGCGCGACGACCGCGCGGTGGCCCGGTGCCCGGACCGCAGGCCCCAGACCGGGCCGGGCCGACCGGGCCGACCGGGCCGACCGGACCGGGACGCGCCGTTCCTGCTCGCGGACACCGGGCTGCGGACCGTGCCGGCGGGGGCCACCCGCGTCCCGTGGCGCCAGTTCCTGCTCGGCGGCCTGCTCATGGTGGCCTTCGGCGGGTGGTGGTGGATCGTCAACGTCGTCCGTTACCACACGTTCCAGCCGGAGACGCCGAACTTCCCGCTCGGCGATGATCTGGGCAAGGACTGGGGCGCTTACACCGACGTCCTCGTCAACGGGACGGTCCTGCGCTGGTGGGGATCGTTCGGCTGGTTCGAGGTGAGCCTGCCGACCCTGTTCGTACGCCCTGCCAGCGTCGCCGTGATCGTCCTTTTCGCGCTGGCGATCGTCACCGCGCGCAACGGCCGGACCAGGGTGAACCTCCTGTTCCTGCTGTGGCCGACCATCGGGCTTTTCGGCCTGATGACGCTGCAGTCCGCCCTGGCCTTCGCCGACCACGGTCACGTCAGCGGAATTTCGGGACGCTACCTCTACGGCGGGTTGACGGCCCTGGCGATCGGAGTCGGCCTGGGCGCCACCGCTTTCGGCCGACCGGCCTCACGGGTCTTTCCCGTCCTTTTCTTCGCGGCCGCGGCGGCCGCGCAGTGGTGGTCCGTGAAGACCGTTCTCGCGCATTTCTGGGAGCCCCCCGGCGGTGACCTCGCGGACGCCTGGGAGGCGATGACCGCCTGGTCACCATGGTCCCCGTCCGCCGCGGTCACGACCGTGTGGGTCGGTGCTGGGCTGGCGGTTCTCGTCTTCGCGAGCTGCCTGTGGACGGCTGTTCGCGGAGCCGGCCCCGACGATGGCGAGGAAGAAAGGGCACCGGGCGGATCGGCGGCTCCCGGCCGGGGCGGCTCGACCGCACCGCACCCGGCCGACTCGCCGCACCCGGCCGACATCGTGCCCAGCCACCCGGCGGCGCCGAAATCCGCTCCGGCCGGGTCGGCTTCCGACGAACGGAGTTCTTCCGATCCGATCCGCTCCGACTCGGCCGGGGGCGATTCCTCACCGTCGGCAGCAAAAGGGGAGCCGCCGAGCATGGCAAGCCCGCTGCCGTCACACTAGAAAGCAGGCCGAGGACCGCTCACGTAAGGTCCCGGTGTCCGTCAACTCGGTTCGGGGGGAGCCGTGCGCCGAAAGCGGGGATGGGAAAGCGCGCCGCCCGCCGATTCGACCGGCCCCTCCGTGACCGCGGCGACGCGGATGACTGCTCCGCTCGGGCCGGGCGACCCGACCCGACTTGGCCGCTATCTGCTGATCGGGCGGCTGGGCGAGGGCGGCATGGGCACCGTGTACCTCGGCCGCGGGCCGGACGAGCGGCTCGTCGCCGTGAAGGTGATCCGGGCTGATCTGGCCCGGCTGCCCGAGTTCCGGGCACGCTTCCAGCGCGAGGCCGACCTCGCCCGCCGCGTCGCCCGCTTCTGCACCGCCGAGGTCCTCGACGTCGTCGACCCGCCCGAGGGGCAGCCGTACCTGGTGACCGAGTACGTCGACGGGCTCACGCTGGCGCAGGCCGTGGCCGTCGAGGGCCCGCTGCGCTCGGCCGACCTGGAACGGGTGGCGGTCAGCGTCGCGGCGGCGCTCACCGCGATCCACGGCGCCGGAATGGTCCACCGGGACCTCAAGCCGTCGAACGTGCTGCTGTCGACCCTCGGCCCGCGGGTGATCGACTTCGGTATCGCCCGCGCCCTGGACGCCCAGACGATGGTCAGCCAGGAGATCCAGCGCATCGGCACTCCGGCGTTCATGGCTCCGGAGCAGGCCAACGGCCAGCCGGTGACCTCGGCGGCCGACATCTTCGCCTGGGGCGGGCTGGTCACCTATGCCGGGACCGGCTCGTATCCGTTCGGCGACGGGCCCACGCCCGTCCAGCTCTACCGGGTGGTCCACCGGGAGCCGCTGCTGGACGGGCTTGACCCGACCCTGCGGCCCATCGTCGAGCAGGCCATGCGCAAGGACCCGGCCGAGCGCCCGACCGCACAGGAGTTGTTCCTGCGGTTGGTGGGCACGGGGCCGGCGACCCATCCCGACCCGGACGTCTCGGCGGTGATCCGTACCAGCGGCGCGGGTCCGGGAGGCGGCGCGAGTCCGGGAGGCGGCGCGGGCGGGGCATCCGGTGACCTGCCGCTGCCGGACCTGACCGGTGGCATCACCGGCAGCCCGGCAGCCACCCCCGCGGGCCGCTCGGCGGAGGGCCCGGCGGACGGCTCCGGCACCCCGGACAGTTCGGCCGGCAGACCCGCGGGCCGGCCGAGCGCCGGGGCCGCCCGCTCACTCGCGGGCGTGCCCGCCCAGCCCGCGCCGGAGCACGACGTGGCCACCGGCCCGCACCGGCCGTCGTTCACCGGCACCGCCGGAGCCGGCCTGGGCACCGGCAGCACTGGAGGTCCCGGCACCGGCGGAGGTCCCGGCACCGGGGGCGCCGACGCCGGGACCGCGGGGCGCGGCGGCCCCCGCACCACCCGGTTCCTCACCCCTACGACACGCCGGGTCGCGCTCATCATCGCGCCGATAATCACGCTGCTGCTCATCGCCGTGCTCATTCCGCTCGCTCTCATCGGCGGAAAAGACGAGAAGACCACCCGGGACGAGGTGGCCCGCCGGGTCGCGTCGAGCGCCGAGGCCATCCGCGACTCCGACACCGAACGCGCCGCGCGCCTCAGCCTGGCCGCCTTCCGAATCAGCCCGGTGCCGCAGGCCCAGGCCAGCCTGCGGACGTCCTTCGCCCCCGCGACGGCGACCGTGCTCAAGGGCCACACCGTCTCGGTGCTCGGCCTGGGCGTCAGCCCGGACGGCCGCATCGTCGCGACCGGCGGTGCCGACAACCTCGTGATTCTCTGGGACATCACCGACCGGGCCAGCCCCCGGCAGCTGGCCACCATCACCGCGCACACCGGCTGGGCGCTCGACGCCGCGTTCAGCCCGAACGGGAAGCTGCTGGCCACTGCCAGCTACGACCGCACCGTGCGGCTGTGGGACATCAGCGATCCGGCGTCGCCGCGACAGCTCGCCGTGCTGCTGGGTCACAACGGCTATGTCCTCGACGCCGCCTTCTCCCCCGATGGGCGGATACTGGCCACCTCGGGCTACGACAACACCGCCCGGCTGTGGGATCTCAGCGATCCGGCCTCGCCGCGGGAGCTGTCCGTGCTCGATCGGCACACCAGCTGGGTCAACGAGGTCGCCTTCAGCCCGGACGGGAAGCTGCTGGCGACCGCCAGCGCCGACCGCACCGCGCGGCTGTGGGACATCAGCAAACCGAGCGAGCCCCGCCCGCTGGCCGCCATCACCGCCCACACGGACTACGTCTGGACTGTCGCCTTCAGCCCGGACGGCAGGCAACTCGCCACCGGCGCCTATGACGGCCTGGTGAAACTCTGGGATGTGACCGACCCGGCGAGCCCACGTGCGACCGCGTCGTTCCAGGCCGACGAGAAATGGGTCTTCGACCTCGCCTACAGCCCCGACGGCCGGACCCTGGCCACCGCCGGCTGGGACACCACCGCCCACCTGTGGGATATCACCAGCCCGGGCGGGGGGCTCTCGGCCGGGCGGATCTCCGGCCACGGTGACTGGGTGCAGGGTGTCGAGTTCACCCCGGACGGCGCATCGCTGGTCACCATCAGCGACGACTACACGGCTCGGGTCTCCCGCATCGACGATGCGGGCCTGGTGGCCCGGGCCTGCGCCGATCCCGCCAGCCAAATCACCCCGGCGGAATGGCAGCGCGACATCGTCGACATCCCCTACCAGCCCGTCTGCTGACGCGAACTGTTGCCATTTGCTCACATGCCAGGTCGGGGGATTCCGCTGCCTTGGCAGGCTTTCGCTCCGGCCTGTTCAGCCGGCACGACTGATCCAGGCCGGCGGAGACGCCTGGCTATCCTGGGGTGTGGTCGAGATCGGGAACCGATGCCGCAGCCAGCCGGCGCCTCCCCACGTGGTGTTCGAGGCCCTCACCGAGCCCGACCGGGATCAAGGCCGCCCGTGGCTGATCCTGCTGGCCGACGAGCAGCGCCCACAGGTGCTGGCTGCCACCCGGCCGACCGAGCTGACCTGGTCCTCGCTCTGGCCCAGGCGCCCGGACGCGGTGATCCGCTTCGGCCTGGAACGCTCCGCCGACGGCGGTACCGACCTGCGCTGGATCCTTCACGTGGAAGAACCTGTTCCGGACGACAGCCTCGCCGGGCACCTGCGCAAACGCCTCAATCAGCTGATCAACGCCAACCTGCGCTACACCTTCGGCCAGTAACCCGCCAACGGTCGAGTCACCACGTGGTTAGCGGCCGCAGCCCTGCGATCTGACATTTCTAGCGTTCCGGGTTGTTGGTGGGGCCGCCGCCGGAGGTTCCGCCGCCGGGGGTTCTGTTCTCCACGAAGCGGGAGATGCCCGAGCCCAGCCGCAGGACCATGGCGCTGCCGGTGGCAGCGGCCTGGCCGGCCCGACCGCTGCCGCCGCGGCCCGGCAGCGCCGCCGGGCCGGGCCGGGCCGACGCGTCCCGCGGGCCGGCGTCGCCACCGCGGCGTGCGCGGATGGCGGCCCGCGCCACCCTGGCGGCGGTCACGATCTTCGGTTCGTCCGGGGAGGCGGGCGCCCACGGCGGACGCGGCTGGCGGCGGGCTTCGGCGAGCTCCTGTTCCAGCTCACTGATCCGGTTGAGCAGCTGCAGGTCACGCGCGGCACTGCCGCTGCGTTCGTCGTCGATGCGGGCCCACTCCCGCTGCCGGGCCCGGGCCGCCGCGACCGCGTCGTCCTGCATGGCGAGGACCCGCAGGTAGAGGTCGATGCGGTTGCGTTCCATCCGGGCGAGCAGGGTGTTGGCGACCCAGGGGGCGAGCAGGTCCGCGACGCCGCGGGCCCACGGCGCGCGCCGGTCGAGCAGCACCCCGAGGCCGAAGATCGGCGCCACCGTGATGAACCGCAGGTCGGGATGTTCGACCGCGAAGTCCTCGACGGCGGTGCGCACCCCGTTCTTCCGACCGCCTTCGGCGAGCGCCCAGGCGAAGGCACCCGCTCCGCGGAAACCGCGGCCGGGGATCGCGTCGGTCTTGTCGATCTCCACGCCGACGTCCCAGGAGTACGGCTGGCGCTGCGCCTCGGGGATGCGGTCGGGGGCGTAATACTGGTCCCGGCGGCCGGCCGGCCAGCCGACGTCGTGCAGGATCACCAACNGGAAGTAGGAGCGCCCGACGGCCCGCGCGGCGGTGTCGATCGCCGTGAGCTCGGCGTGGACGGTGGCGTAGTTGTGGTCGCCGTCGACCAGGTAGGCGTCGGTCGGGGCGTGGCCCTCGAGTGCCTCAGGGCTGTAGCCGCGGATGACCTCGACATCCAGGCCACCGCCGGAGGTCGGCGTCACGCCCGGCTCGGGGTCGACGACCAGCAGGCGCCCGCCGCCGCCGCGGCGCAGCAGGTTGACGAGCAGTGAGGTGGTCGCGCCGCTCTCCGAACCGATCTCGGCGACGCTGCGCGCGCCGGCCGCCTCCAGCAGCGGGATCCAGATCTCCCGGAGGTCGGTCAGCGAGTGCAACAGCAGCGGGGCGAGGGTCTCCTCGGTGATCTCACCTGCCTCGGCCGCGTGGTCACCGCCGTCGTAGGCGTCGACGGGCAGGTCGGCGACACTGGCACGCACCTCGCCGGATGTCCCCTCGGGCGCCCCGTCGGCCGCCTCTTCGGACACCAGCCGGGACGCGCCGGCGGACGCCGGGTCGGACGCGCCGACGAACGAGCCGTCAGCGGCACTCGCACGGTCGGAACGGCCCGCGCGGTCGGAACGGCTGTCCCAGGCGGAGCCGCCGTCCCAGTCGGACCGGTCCTCCCACTCCGACCCGCCATCCCAGTCGGACCGGCCCTCCCAGTCGGAGAGGCCGTCGCGGCCGGGCCGGAGCTCGTCGGCGGGCCGGAGCTCGTCGGCGAGCGGGAGATCGTAGTCCGGGTGGGATTCGTAGCCCGGCGTCTCGTGGTCCGGGCGGGCGTCGTGGTCCGGGCGGGCGTCGTGGTCGGTGCCGGGTGCGCCGCGGTCATGGGCCGTCGGCTCGCCGCCGCCGGTCGCCGCGGCCGGAGGAGCCGCCTCGGCGGCACGGCGGGCCGAACGCGGGGTGAAGACCGAGTTCGGCGGCGGCTGGGGGCTCGCGTCGGGCCGGGTCTGCTCCGACAACGGCCGGAACCAGCGACCGGCCTCGCCGTCGCCGGCTGGCCTGCCGCCGGTTTCGTCAGCTGCTCCGCCGATGTCGTCGGCTCTGCCGTTGGTGTCGCCGGCTCCGTCCGCCTCGGACGTCATCGAAGCCCTCCCAGCTCACGGCGTATCTTCCGGGCGGCTCGGACGGGGAGCCCGGTACGGGCCGCAGGGCCCGTCGGCACCTGCAGCGGGTCGGCCCGGATCCCCAGCCAGCCGAAGGCCATCTCGACCTCGATCGCGTACGTCCCGCCGAGCTGCGGCTGCGTCGTGAGGTCGACCGAGTAGATGATCTGGGGGTCGTCACCGACGATCTCCAGGAGGTTCGCCTGCAGTGGTCGCAGGCCGATCAGGGCGAGCTGCTGGCCGGCGAGGTCGTCCAGCGAGGTGACCGTGACCTTGTAGGGCTCCACGGCGTTGTGCAGGTGGAAGGCGATCGTCAGCCAGTCGACGCGGAGCAGGCCACGCCGGCCGGCCGGGTCGATCCGAACCCGGCGGGCGCCGACGCCCTCGACCCGCAGCCGGACGATCGACATCCCGTCCCGGCCGGAGCGGGTGACGGCGACTTCCTTGTGCCCGTTGACGAAGTCGGCGCCGGTGTCGACGTACACCTCGACGGGGCCGGCGGCGGCCTCCGGGGAGACCTCCTCGGGGGGGACCCCGGCGGCGGCCGCCAGCCCGCTGATGACCGCCAGCGACCGGTTCGCGACCCCGGCGACACCGGCGGGCCAGTACAGCTCCCGCATGGTGATCTTCTCGACGTCCGCCGGGGTCAGGTACGGCATCCGGCGGACGAGCTCGGGGGGCAGCAGGCCCTCGGTGGAGTCGGAGCCGAAGTTGTCGTCGTGCGCCCACGCGCCGAACGCGGAGGCCTCGGCGGCGGTGGGGCGGGCGACGAAGCGGGTCAGCGTCCGCAGCGCGGCGTTGCGGGCCCCGGCTTCGGATAGCGAGGGCATCGCCGTCTCCGAGCGCCGGTAGCGCAGCCATTCGCGCTGGAAGGCCAGGATTCCGTCCTGGACGGCGACCCGCTGGGCGACCTGGGTGCGCGAGGTGCGGTCGATGCTCAGCACCGGGCGGTGCTCGTCGTCGAACGAGACCAGCGAGCCGATGTCGGGCATGCAGAGCTGTTCGAGCACCTCGGGGCTGCGCATGAGCTGGTTGGCCATCAGCTCCGGCTGCCCGCCGGAGGCCGCGTAGCCCTCGATCTGCAGGCCGGCGAGCCGGTGGGTGCCGGCGGCGGCGTTCGTCGCCAGGTAGAGGCCGACGACGTCGAACTCGCGGCCGGTGGAGGCCAGCAGGCGGGCGAGCAGGGCCTGGATCGTGCCGCCCCAGCCGAGGTCGACCAGGACGATCCGGCCCGACTCGGGCAGCTGCGTGTCGAGGTACTGGACGTACCGGTCACGCAGCCGGGCCGCGGTGAGGACGATCTCGCTGCGGATGCGCTCGTCCGAGCACAGCGCCTCAAGCGTGTCGTCGAGCAGGCCGGGGACGTCCAGCCGCCGGTCGGTCAGCGAGGAGATGCCGGCGACGTTGTCGATGGCCACCCCGAGCTGGCGCAGCAGCTGACCGACGCTCGGCGCGTGCCGGCGGACGAGGAACCCGCGCAGCTCCTCGGGGCTGCCCTCGAACACGTTCGACAGCGCGCACACCTGGCGGGAGGCCCACAGGGTGGACGTGCTGATGCCGGCGTCCATACCCGGCTCGGCGATCAGCCGGGAGAGGAACTCGCCCTCGCGCATGAGGCAGTAGATGTGGTCCGCGCCGTGGTCCCTGGTGCGTTCGACCGCCCAGTCGGCGAAGCCGGTGAAGACCGGGCCGAACACCGTCGCGCCGGACTCCCAGTAGCGGCGCAGGCCCGGCGGGACGGCGGCGGCGTCCGCCCGGTGCAGCGAGCGGGCCCGCAGCGCGGTCATGCCGTAGTCGCCGTGCGCGGAGTCGATCGGGGAGTCGTCGCCGGGGCCGCCGAGCAGCCCTTCCAGCTTGAGGGTGGCCTGCAGCGAGCCCGAGTACTTCGGGTAGTGGATCGCGACCAGACCGTGCTCACGGGCACTCTCGACGTCGGCCACCGGGTGGTCGCCGAGGTGCACGACCCGGGACGGCTGCAGGTTCGAGGCGGCCAGCATGTGCCGGAACAGCCCGTCGCTCTTGCTGATCCCGGCGTCGGACGAGGTGAAGATCTGCGTGAACGGCACGCCGGCCAGCTCGGGCCGGCTGAGCAGCCGCTCCAGCTGGGCGGCGGAGAAGTACGTGTCGGACAGCAGGTAGACCGGCAGCCCGAGCTTGGTCATGGCCAGCTCGGCGAGCTCCACCACGGCGAGGTCGGCGCGGCACAGGTCCCGCTCGACGGCCAGCTCGACGTCCATCAGGTCGCCGAGGGAGCCCGCCCCCGGCAGCGCGGGCACCAGGACCTGCCAGATCTCGTCGAGGCGTACCTCGTAGGTGCCCCGCACCTCGTGCGAGTGCGTCCGGGCCTTGTGCTCGGCGTAGACCCGCAGCCGGGCGAACTCGCCGGGCGTGACGCCGGACGGCAGCTGGCCGATGTCGGCCAGCCGGTGCCCCAGCGTGATGAACGCGTGCGCCGGTTCGGGAACCATGCGCCAGAGCAGGGTGTCGAACACGTCGAGAGTCAGGGCCTGCGCACCGCCCGACTCCAGATGCGACCAGACCTCGCGAAGCCGGACGTCGGTGAACACTGCCCGCCCCTCCCGGGCAGCCGATCCCCCGGCTGCCCCACCTGGGCCGGCCAGGCGCCCCCCGGATCGACTCCGCTGGACGCCGACGGGAATTCCCGGATGTCGACGGGGCGGTACACCGGTGGAGCGGCTGCCGGCCGGAGCCAGATAGACGGGTCGATACTATGAACACCCTCGGGGACGCCAGTCACCGGACTCGGGGCATCCTCGCCGGGCTGGCACGCGGTACGGTCTACGGCCATCGTCGCCAACCCGGTGGCGGCACTCGACGCGAACCGGCGACGGTTGCGCTGGGCGGAGGAGGAGCCGAGCTCGATGCGGGTCCCAGATGCACGCCCGACGCGGGAAGAAGAAGGTCATGTCGCGGGTCGCTGACCTGTCCACGCTCCCCCCGTCGCAGCCGCCGGGCCAGGCCCCGGCCGGTCGCCCGCGCGGCGCGCGCCACGGCGCGCGTCATGTCGACCACCGCAGCCGGGCGCAGACCAGAGTCCGCTGGGAGCTGCTGCGCAACCTCGTCCGCAAGGACCTGAAGGTCAAGTACAAGGGCTCGACGCTCGGTTTCGCCTGGTCGTTGGCGAACCCGTTGTTGCTCCTCGTGGTCTACACATTCGTCTTCCAGGTCGTGTTGAAGACCGGCATCCNGCACTTCGGCATCTATCTGATGTCCGGCCTGCTGGTGTGGAACGCGTTCTCGGGCAGCGTCTCGGCGGCCTGCGGGGCGGTGGTGGCCAACGGGAACCTGGTGAAGAAGGTCCGTTTCCCGCTGATGGTGCTGCCGCTGTCGGCGGTCGGTTTCGCCGCGGTGCACTTCCTGCTCCAGCTCATCGTGCTCTTCGTGGTGATCCTGGCGCTGGGGTACAGCCTGCTCGGGCCCGAGCTGCTGCTGCTGATCCCCGCCGGCGCGGTGGCGCTGCTGTTCACCGTCGCGCTGTCGGTACTGCTGTCCGCGCTCAACGTCCGCTACCGCGACACCCAGCACCTGCTGGACGTCGCGCTGCTGGCCTGGTTCTGGGTCAACCCGATGGTCTACGCCTTCGGCCTGATCCAGAACCGGCTGGACGAATGGACGTGGGTGTACCTGCTCAATCCGATGGCGGTGGTCGTGGTCACCTTCCAACGGGCGATCTACGACCCACCCCCGGGCAACACCACCGGCACGTCGTCGGTCATCGCCGACACCGGGTACGCCTTCTACCTCGAACACCTGGCGATCGCCGCGCTCATCTCGCTGGCCGTGCTGTGGCTGGGGCTGCGGGTGTTCAAGCGGTTCCAGGCCGACTTCGCCGAGGACCTCTAGTGTCGTCAGCCCCACTGGCCCCGCCAGCCCAGCCCGCGCAGCCCGACCGGCCCGCGGCCGCCGCCGCGGCCGGATCATCGTCGCCGGGCGCGCCGACGGTGATCCGCGCCTCCGGGGTCAGCAAGAAGTTCGTCGCCTACCACAAGCGCGCGACCAGCCTGAAGGAACGCCTCGTCCGGCGGGAGGCCGCGAGCGGAGACGACTTCTGGGCACTGCGCGACATCGACGTCCAGATCGGCCGCGGGCAGACGGTCGGCCTGGCCGGCGCGAACGGCTCGGGCAAGTCGACGCTGCTCAAGGTGCTGGCCGGCATCCTGCGCCCGTCCAGCGGCGAGGTGGCGGTCAACGGGCGGATCGCCTCCCTGCTGGAACTCGGGGCCGGGTTCAACGGCGAGCTCTCCGGCCGGGACAACGTGTACCTCAACGCCTCCCTGCTCGGGTTGTCCAAGCGCGAGATCGACCGGCTCTTCGACTCGATCGTCGACTTCTCCGAGCTGCGCCACAAGATCGACGACGAGGTGAAGCACTACTCGTCCGGCCAGTACGTGCGGCTCGGCTTCGCCGTGGCGGTGCATGTCGACCCGGACATCCTGCTCGTCGACGAGGTCCTCGCCGTCGGTGACGAGGCGTTCCAGCGCAAGTGCCTCGACAAGATCGCCCAGTTCCGGGCCGAGGGGCGGACGATCCTGTTCGTCACCCACTCCCTCGACCTGATCGAGAACATGTGCGATCGGATCCTGGTGCTGGAGACGGGCAACCTCATCTTCGACGGGCAGCCGGCGGTGGGGACGAAGCTGCTGCGCCAGCGGCTGGGCAGTCTGCCCACCGAGAGCGGCGTGGTGCCCTACGACCTGTCGCCGGTGAAGCCGGCGGCGGTGCGGTTCAGCCGCGACCCCGGCGGGCCGGCCCAGGTGCAGTACGACCCGGGTGAGCGGCTCACCGTCAGTGTCGAGCTCGACATCACCGAGGCCGCTCCGCGGCACGTCTACCTGCACGTGGAGATCATGGGCCAGGGCGAGGTGCCGATCTGGCTGATGGAGACCCCGGCGGGCGGGATCAGCCCCGGTCCGGGCGTCACGGTGGTGGATTTCGTCGTCCCGCGGCTGCCCGAGCTGCTCGGCGCGTTCGCGGTCAATGTCCGGGTGTCCGACGCCCTCACGGGTCAGCCGGTCACCGTGCGGCGGTTCGAGGACCTGTTCGGGGTCAGCGGGCCGCAGGTCGCCGGGCTGCTCCGGGTCGACTACGAGGCGCGGCTGCGCCGGTGACTGCGAGCCGAAGGCGGATGGTGCGATGAGCGGCGGGACAGGCAGCGCTCCGGGCGGTGGGCGCGAGGGCCTCAACGGGACCAACGGGCTCAACGGGCATGGCTCGCGGCGCCCGGGTGCCGGTGCCACCGAGGCGTTCCCGACCCCGGCTACCGGGGCGAGCGCCCCGGCGGGGCCGCGGGAGGGCGCGCTGGAGGGCGCCGAGCCGCTCGCCACGGTCGTCATCGTCAACTGGAACGGGGCACACCTGCTCCCACCCTGCCTGGACGCGCTCGCCAAGCAGGATGTGCCGTTCACGTTCGAGACCCACGTGGTCGACAACGCGTCAGCCGACGACTCCCGGGAGCTGCTCGCCCGCCGCTACCCCTGGGTGAAGATCGTGCGGTCGGAGCGCAACCTCGGTTTCGCCGGTGGGAACAACCTGGCGCTGCGCCAGGTCACCACCCCGCTCGCGGTGCTGCTGAACAACGACGCCATCCCCGAGCCCGACTGGCTGGCCCGGCTGCTCGCCCCGTTCGACGCGCCCGGCGGCAACCGGCTCGGCGCGGTCACCGGCAAGGTGGTCTTCCTCCCCCGCTTCCTGCGGCTCACCCTGTCGTCACCGACCTTCTCCCCCGGCCCGCACGACCCCCGCGAGCTGGGCGTACGGATCAGCTCGGTAACGGTGGACGGGCGGGAGGTGCTGCGGGAGGTGCTCTGGGAGAAGCTGACGTTCGGCGCCGAGGGCCCCGCGAAGGCCCCCTACTTCTGGACCCGCGGCGAGGGCGAGCTGTGCGTCCCGGTGCCGGAGGGCGGCCCGGTCACGATCGGCGTCACCTGGGCGGCCGACGCCGCCAAGGAGGTCACCCTGGGCTGGGACGGCCCGGGATCACCGAGTCGGGTGCTGCCGGTCACCGCCGAGCCGACGACGGTGTCCTTCACCGTGGACGCCGAGGCCCCGCGGGTGGATGTCATCAACAACGTCGGGGGCATCGTGCTCACCGACGGCTACGGCGCCGACCGCGGCTACCAGCAGATCGACACCGGCCAGTTCGACAACGCCGAGGAGGTCTTCACCGCCTGCGGCAACGGCATGGCGATGCGGACCGAGCTCGGCCAGCGGCTCGGCTGGTTCGACGACGACTTCTTCCTGTACTACGAGGACACCGACCTCTCCTGGCGGATCCGCTCCCGCGGGTACCAGATCCGCTACATCCCGGACGCGGTGCTGCGGCACGTGCACTCCGCCTCCAGCGTCGAGTGGTCCCCGCTGTTCGTGTTCCACACCGACCGCAACCGGCTGCTGATGCTGACCAAGGACGCGACCGCCCGCACCGCGTTCTCGGCGGTCGCGCGCTACCCGTTGACGACCGCTTCGATCGCGGTGCGCACCCTGCGCCAGGCCTGGCGGTCACGCAGCCGCCCGGCGGTGCGCCCCACCCTGCTGCGGGTCCGCGTCTTCGCCTCCTACCTGCGGCTGCTGCCCACGATGCTGCGTCGCCGCCGGGAGATCAGCGCCGCGGCCACCGAACGGCGTCGCAGCCTGCAGAGCTGGCTGGTCGAGCGATGACCGCCCCCGAGCCGGGCACCTCGGCGGGCGGCGGCACGGCGCCGGCCGTGGCGCCCGGGACGAAGGCCGCCGTCTACAACCGCTTCTGGCACTCGATGGGCGGCGGTGAGCGGCACAACGGCATGATCGCGCAGGTGCTCGCGGCGGACGGCCTGGACGTCGACCTCATCGGGCACTCCGACGTCGACCTCGACGCGCTCGGCAGTCATCTGGGGCTGGACCTGTCCCGGTGCCACTACCGGCGCCTGCCCGACCGCGGCGAGGAGGCGATCGCCGCGCTGTCCGACTCCTACCACCTGTTCGTCAACGGCTCGTACATGAGCAGGCTCGCCCCGCGCTCGCCGCGGTCGGCCTACCTGTGCTTCTTCCCCACCCCGTTCGACCACGACATGGCCACCTGGCGCAAGGCCGCGGTGCGCACCGCCGGGCCGCTGCTGCGGGGCGTGACCCCCGCGGTCAGCTTCGGGCAGGGCTGGTACCCGCCCGAGGGCGGCCGGCGCCGCCAGTGGACCTGGACGAACGGCGCCGGCGTCCTCGCGGTCAACCCCGGCGGCGGGCGGACCCTGCGGGCGGACATCGGGCGCCCCGGCGCACCCGAGGGCGTGCGGCTGAACGTCCTCGACGCGGACGGGACGGTCCTCGCCAAGCTGACGGTCGGCCAGGAGTTCGCGCCGTTCGAGGTGACGCTGCCGTCGTCGACGGACGGCACCGAGCTGACCCTGGTCAGCGATGCCTTCTCCCCCGGCGAGGCGGACGTCCGCGAGCTGGGGGTGGCGGTCAGCCGGCCGCGGGTCACCGACGCCGACGAGGGCCCGCTGGAGCGGATGGCGCTGCGGTTCCCGTGGCTGCTGCGCGATCCGGCCGACCTCGGCTACCTCGACGGCTACGACACCGTCATGGCCAACTCCGAGTACACCCGCGGCTGGATCAGCCGGTTGTGGGGCCGGGAATCCGACGTGCTGTTCCCGCCCATCCAGGTCGACCGGCTCACCCCGGCGCCGGAGCGGGAGAACGCCGTCATCACCGTCGGGCGCTTCTTCGCCCCCGGCCTCGGTCACGCCAAGCGGCAGCTGGAGATGGTGCAGTGGTTCGGTGAGCTGTACCGCTCCGGCGGGCTGCCCGGGTGGCGCATGTACGTGGTGGGCGGCTGTGAGGACTCGCAGAAGCCCTACGTGGAGCAGGTTCGCGCCGCGGGCGCCGGGCTGCCGGTCGACGTGCTGCCGAACGCGCCGCGCGCCGAGGTCGAGCGGCTGCTGTCCACCAGCTCGGTGTTCTGGTCGGCGACCGGCTACGGCGAGGACGACCGGCGCCGGCCCTGGACGGCGGAGCACTTCGGGATGACGACCGTCGAGGCGATGGCCGGGGGCTGTGTGCCGGTCGTCATCGACCGCGCCGGCCAGCGCGAGATCGTCCGGCACGGGCGGGACGGCTACCGCTGGAACGGTCCCGAGCAGGTCGCCTCGTTCACCCGGCGGCTCGCCACCGAGGTCGGGCTGCGGTCCCGGCTCGCCGCGTCCGCCGTGGAGCGGGCCCAGCAGTTCTCCGACGCCGCGTTCGCCGATCGGTGGCACGACATCGTCGAACGCCGCCGGCTGTACTCCTAGGCCGGGGCCAGCCGTCTCATGACTCCCGAACCGGGCCGCTCCCCGGATCCGAGGCCCTGACATGCGCGTCGTGCTCGACGGGACCCCGCTGCTCGGGCCGCGCACCGGCGTCGGCCGGTACACCGCGGCGCTGCTCGCCGAGCTGGCCGGCCTGGGTGAAGCCGACCTCGACGTGGCGGCGACCGCCTTCACCTGGCGGGGTTCCGCCGGCCTCGCGGCCGCGCTGCCGCCCGGGGTCCGGCCGGCGGCCCGGCGCGTCCCGGCCCGGCTGTTGCAGGACGCCTGGACACGTTCGGAGCACCCGCCGACCGAATGGCTCACCGGACCCGCGGACGTCGTCCACGCGACGAACTTCGTCCTCGGCCCGCTGGCGTCGGCCCGCGGGGTGCTGA
Source organism: Frankia sp. EI5c (assembly GCF_001636565.1). GTDB lineage: Bacteria > Actinomycetota > Actinomycetes > Frankiales > Frankiaceae > Parafrankia. The sequence continues at coordinate 102,615 of NZ_LRTK01000030.1, read as the reverse complement.
CCGTCCACGACCTGTCCTACCTGCGGACCCCGGACACGGTGTCCGACGCGTCCGCCCGTTACACGACGCTGGTGCCCCGCGGGCTGCGCCGAGCCGACGCGGTGCTGACCCCCAGCCAGGCCGTCGCCGACGAGGTCATCGCCGCCTACCGGCTCGACCCGGCGCTGGTCACCCCGACCCCGCTCGGAGTCGACGCCGCCTGGTTCGACGCCGCCCCGCCGGCCCGCGGCTGGCTGGCCGCCCGCGGGCTGCCGGAGCGCTACCTGCTCTTCGTCGGTTCCGCGGAACCGCGCAAGAACCTGCCGGCCCTGCTGGCGGCGCTGCGCCGGCTGCGTGCCGATGAGCCCGACACCCCGCCGCTGGCACTGGTCGGGCCGCCCGGCTGGGGTCCGGCGCTCGACACCGCCGGCCTGCCCGCCGGCGCGGTCGTCACCGTCGGCTACCTGGACGACGCCGAGCTGCGGTCGGTGGTCGCGGGCGCGGCGGCGCTGTGTTTCCCGTCCCGCTACGAGGGCTTCGGGCTACCGCCCCTGGAGGCGCTCGCCGCCGGCACGCGGGTGGTGGCCGCCGACATCCCCGCCGTTCGCGAGGTCGTCGGTGGTGCCGCCGGGGTCCGGCTGGTCCCTCCCGGCCGGCCGGACGACTTCGCCGACAGCCTCGCCGGGGCACTGCGGTCCGCGCTCGCCGAACCCGCCGACACCGACACCACCGCCCGGGGCCGCGAGCACGCCCGGGCGTTCACCTGGCGGCGCACCGCCGAACTGACCGCCGCCGTCTACCGGCGGGTCGCCGGCTGAGGCGCTCTCCTGGCCCACCGAGAGCCTGGCGATCGACGTCCCGAGCAGGAGAAGGCCGATCAGGCCCAGCATCGCCAGGGCGCCCAGGAACAACGGGGCATGGTCCGGCCCGATGACGCCGGCCGCCAGCGCACCGCGCAACCGGCCGAGGGTGTCGTTCCCGGCCAGGGCGGGATCGCGCCGGGCCAGCTCCCGGCCCAACATGATCGCCGCGGTGCCACCCAGCGCGCCCACCACCAGCACCGCCGGCACGCCGCGCCGCGCCAGCGCCGGCGGAAGCGGGAGCGCTGAGCAGCCGGCCGCCACGGCCAGCGCGAGGACGGGCAGCGCCGGCAGCAGGTACCGCGTGAACGGCGCCCCGCCGGCCGCCGTGAACCCGACGAGCGTCGCCACCGCGGCCAGCGCCTGCGCGGCCACGACAACCCAGCACAGAACCTCGACCGCCCTGCTCCGCCCGCTCTCCGGGCCAGGCCCCCCGCCACCGCCGGCACCGGGTTCGGCGGAATCGTCCCGAACGGCACGGACGGCCCGAACGGCACTACCCGCGGCGGCGATCAACAGGCCCAGCAGGGTGAGCAGCCCGATCCCGGCGGCGACGCGGATCGGCAGCCCCGCCAGCAGGGTTGGGCGCCCGTACAGCCCGCGGTAGACCAACCACCAGAAATCCCCGGACGTGGCCACCTCGCCGGCCGGCCGGTGCCCGGACCCGGTGGGGAACATCGCGGCGATCCGCCGGGTGCCCGTCGCGTCGCCGTACAGCCTGACGTTGCGCAGGTAGAACCAGCCGGCTGACAGGGCCGTCAGCAGGCCCGCCGCCGCTGCCGCGGCGGCTCCTGCCATGGCCGCCCTCCCCCACCCCGGCCACGCCCGGGCACGGGGCCACGCCCGGGCACGGGGGCGGGCGGCGGCGGAGCCGGCCCGGCCGAGCGCGACGGCGATCCCGACCGCGGGCACGAGCGGAAGCACCGCCAGCGCACCGGCGGCGCGGCTGAGCGCAGCGGCGGGGAGCAGCACCGCCACCGGCAGGAGCGTGCGCGCCGAAGGGCCTCGCCGGGCGAGGGCGAGCGTCGCCGCTGTCGCCGCGGTGATCAGGGCGACGGCGAGCGCGTCGTTGTACACCTGGGACGCGATGGCGACGAACGCACCGGTCACACCGGTGACGGCGGCCGCGGCCACCGCGAGATCCGGCCGGGCGGGTAGGAGAAGGCGCACCAGCAGCGCCGTCGCGACCAGGGCCGCGAACCCCACCGCGAGGTTGAGCACCCGCGCCGCGTAGAAGCCGGCCAGTGGATGGCCCGCCGCCGCACCGGCGCCGAGCGGTACGGCTTCGAGCAGGTAGAACAGCGGCGGATGGTTCGCCGTGTACACGAGATCGAAGTTGCTGAGCCCGGCGTCCCGGGCCGCGCAGGTCGGCAGCGACCCCGCGCCGGCCCGGTCGATGGCGGCCCGCGCCGTTCCGCGCGGTACCCGGCAGTCGGCGGGCAGACCGGGCATGCCGGGAACGGTGGAACGCACCGGTGTGTCCAGCTCGGGCAGCCGCCCGTCGGTGATCTCGACGGCGTAGGCGGTGTGCTGCGCCTCGTCCGCGCTGGCGAACGGCGCCGTGGCGAACGCTCCGAGCAGGCCGACGGAAACCAGCAGCAGTCCGGCGGCGACGACACCGAGCGCCAGCCAGCGCCCGGCCGGGGCGGCACCACGACCGGCCCGGCCGGTGTGGGCGGCAGTCCGCTCAGGCCGGAGCGGGGACATCCGCCGCCGCCATCGCGGCGAAGTCGTCCCCGGCGTGACCGGCCCGCTCGGCCGCGCTGGTGATCTCCAGCGTGGCCTCGGCGAGCGGGAGCCGCCCGGTGACCGCGGCCGTCGCGAGCCGGACGTCCTTGGCGAGCCCGGCGACGGTGAACGCGACCTGGGCGTAGTCGTCCGTCTCCAGCATCGATCGCTTGTAGTTGACCAGGTACCCGAGCGGCCCGGCCGCGAGCTCGCGCAGCAGCAGGTCTCGGTCGATACCGAGCTCCGTGCCGTAGCGGAGGACCTCGGCCACCGCCGCCATCCCCTCGGCGAGGCCGAGGTTGAAGACGGTCTTCAACGCGCTGGCGGCCCCGACCGCGCCCACGTGCTCGACCTTCTCCGGATCACCGAAGGTCTCCAGGATGTCGCGGGCGGCAGCGAGGTCGTCGTCAGTCGCACCGACCAGGACCCGCAGGGTGCCGGCCTCGGCGGGACCGACCGTGCCGATCACCGGGGCGTCCAGGTAGCGCAGTCCCGCGGTGGCGGCGGTACTGCCCAGCTCGCGGGCGGCCGCCGGGCCCACCGTCGTGCAGTTGACGATCAACAGGCCCCGTTTCGCGGCCGGCGTGACCTGCGCGAGCACGTCCGCGGCGGACTCCGGATCGAACAGCATGAGGACGCAGACGTCGGCACCCCGCACCGCGATGGCGGGATCGGCGGCGGCCACGGCCCCGGCGGCCAGCAGTTCCTCGGCCCGGCCCGGCGTCCGGTTCCAGACCACCAGCTCGTGACCCGCGTCCAGGATGTGCCGGGCCATCCGCCGGCCCATCCGCCCGAGGCCGAGAAACGCGACTCTCATGGGTTTTCCCCCTCGTCCGTGACGTCGATGCCTCCACCCGGCCCCGCCCGCAGCACCCGCGCCAGCCCGAAGGCTCCCAGCAGCGCGCCGGGGGCGAGCAGGCCGATGACGGACCCCAGGTAGCGGTAGTCGAATCCGGAGGTCAGGGAACTGAGCAGCAGGGTGGACATACCCGCGCCCGCCGTGAGCCAGAACAGCGGGCCCGGGCCGGGGCGCCCCCTGGCCCATCCGACGGCACCGGCGAGCACCCCCCCGAGCAGGCCAAGACCGACCAGCGGCATCGCCGGATAGGACACCGGTGACCAGGCCGCGAGCGCGCCGGCAAGCTGACCGTTGCGCTCCTCGACGGTGAAGTAGCCGTCGGTGGCATGCGGCTGCCCTCCGGGCAGGCGGTTGGTGTCGGCCCGGGGCAGCTCCCAGGTGCCGGCGCGGCTGGTGAGCGCCGTCTCGTACCGGACGGGCAGGAAGTATCCGCCCAGGTAGCGGGCCGTACTGCTGATCATCATCCAGGGCTGCTCGCGGATGACGCGGTGCGCGAAGTCGCCGGCGAGTTCCTCCCGCCCGGGTGGGACGAGGTCGTTGCCCTGGCGCAGCAGCGAGTCGTCGGGCCACAGGTAGGTCACGGGAGAGCCACGTTCACCGACCGGTCGGGGATCGCACAGGGATCGCAGCTCGGGGTCCTCGGGCAGCCGGGCACAGTCGGCGAACGGCGCGACCCGCCCGTAGAGGAAGAAGCCCGAGTGCGCCGTCGCCGTGAAGCCCTGGCCCTGGCTGGCGCTCCACGCCGAGTAGGCGACGACCGGCGCCGCCGCGGCCAGGACGAACGCGATGACGGGTGTGCCGGCCGCCAGCCGGGCCAGCCGTGGCGGCCGGGCCAGCCGTGGCGGCCGGGCCAGCCGTGGCGGCCGGGCCAGCCGTGGCGGCCGCCGCCCGTCGTCACCGGCGCGGCGCCGGTGACCGACCACCAGCAGGACGGCGCCGAGGGCTCCGACGGCGATCGGGCCGTAGCCGACGGTCCGGACGGTCACGCTCGCGCCGAGCAACAGCCCGGCGAGCGCGAACCGCCTGGTCGACGGGCCGCCCGGCCAGGCGAGCGCCAGGACCCCGCCGAGGGCCAGCGTCCCGAACAGGCTGTCGGCCAGGACGAACTGGCCGAGGTCGAGTACCCAGGGCGCCAGCAGGGCCGGTGCCGCCACCAGCGCGGCCGGCCAGCCGCCGCGCCCGCGCGCCGCGGCGGCCGGGCCGCACCGCTCGAACAGCCGCCGGGACGTCGCGTACAGGGCCACCCCGGCCAGCAGCGACAGCGTGTGCTGCGCGATCACCAGCCTGGTCAGGTGATCGGGAGCGCCGAGGAGCCGCAGGAACATCGGGTAGCCGGAGGGCCGCCAGTCCCCGGCCCACAGCCGGCGGGCGGCCTGGTCCAGGTAGGCCGGGGAATCGCCGTGGTAGAGCAGCGCGGGCCGGTAGGCCGCGATGACGGCCACCCGGGCCGCGACCGCCAGCGCGAGCACCAGCAGGAAGGCTGCATGGCCGCGCGGATCGGTGACCTGATCCGCGTAAACAAGATGATTGAGGTCGGCGTGGCCTGACTGGACCGGTAGGTTCCCAGCCGCCGTCCCGTCCCGGGATGGCGGTGCGCCCACCGGGGACGGCGGGCCCGATGAGCTCGCCATTGCCAGTCAGTCTGGCACGCGGGCCTCAGCCGCCGGTCTCCAGGGCGTCCACGTCCAGCTTGGTGAACAGGCCGCCGGACCAGGCCAGCCGACGGCCCGCCGGAACCGGCTGACGCGCCCAGACATCCAGGTCGATACCCAGCACCTCGGCGACCCGCGCCGAGCTGAACGGCAGGAACGGCGCCAGCGCGGTCGTGATCCCGGAGATCGCCTGGATCGCCACCACCAGGCTGCGGGCCGCGGCGTCCTTGTCGACCTTGACCGTCTTCCACGGCTCCTCGCGGTAGAGGTAGGCGTTCACCTCGGCGGAGATCTCCATCGCCGCGCGCAGGGCGGCCCGCAGCTCGACCCGCTCCAGCAGCTCGGCAACCCGGCCGAGACCGGCGTCGACGGAGGCGAGCAGCTCCGCGTGCACGCCGTCGAGCTCGCCGGTCGCCGGCAGCTCACCCCCGAAGAACTTGTTGACCTGCGCCATCACCCGGTTGACCAGGTTTCCCCAGTTGGCGATGAGCTCGTCGTTCACCCGGCGGATGATGTCCGCGTCCGAGATCTCGGTGTCGTTCTGCTCCGGCAGCACCGAGGCCAGCGCGAACCGCAGCGCGTCCGGCTGGAGCAGTTCGAGGTACTCGCGCACCCCCCGGCCGATCCCCGCCGACTTCGACGCCTTGGCGCCCCCGAAGGTGACGTACTGGTTGGCCGGGACGTCCGTCGGCAGGTTCAGGCCGCCGTAGCCGAGCAGCATCGCCGGCCAGATGACGGTGTGGAACGGGATGTTGTCCTTGCCCACGAAGTAGTACGCGGTCGCCTGCGGGTCCTCCCACCAGGCCCGCCAGGCCTCTTCGTCACCGGTGGACGCGGCCCACTCCTTGCTCGCCGACAGGTAGCCGATGACCGCCTCGAACCAGACGTAGAGCCGCTTGCCCGGCCCCAGCTCGTCCGTGGGCAGCGGGACGCCCCAGTCCAGGTCGCGGGTGATTGCGCGGTCGTGCAGTCCGTCCTTGACGAACTGCACCGACCAGTTCAGCACGTGCCGGCGCCAGCCCTGGCGGGACTGCAGCCAGTCGAGCAGCTGGTCGGACAGACCGGACAGGCGCAGGAAGAAGTGGGTGGTCTGCCGCATCTCGGGCACCGCGCCGGTGACCTTGCTGCGCGGGTCGATCAGCAGCTCCGGGTCGAGCGTGCGCCCGCAGTTCTCGCACTGGTCACCACGGGCCTGCGGGTACGAGCAGAACGGGCAGGTGCCGACGACGTACCGGTCGGGCAGGAAACGGCTCGCGTCCGGGTCGAAGAACTGCGAGGTCTCCTTCGGGTAGATGTACCCCGCCGCCCGCAGCCGGGTGAACACGTCCTGGGCGACCGCGGCGTGGTTGTCGGTGCGGGTGGTGGTGAACAGATCGAAGCTGATCCCCAGATCGGACCAGATCCGCAGGAACTCCGGGTGGTACCGGTCGACGACCGCCTGCGGCGAGACCCCCTCCTCGTCCGCCCGCACGGTGATCGGCGTGCCGTGCGCGTCGGATCCCGAGACCATCAGCACCCGGTTGCCCGCCATGCGCTGATAGCGGGCGAAGATGTCCGCGGGCAGGTAGGCACCGGCGATATGCCCAAGATGCGGCTGCCCGTTGGCGTACGGCCACGCGACGGCGACGAGGACCGGACGGCCCGGACGCCGCGCCGCCGTGTCGGAGGCGGCCGTGTCGGGGGTCTGAGTGCTCACAGCATCAAACTACTCGCCGGCCGCGCTCCTGATCTCCCCCGATCGCCCCGCGCGGGCCGGCGCCGTCAGCCGGACAGCTCGGCGCCGAAGTCCGCGAACGCGGCGGTGAACGCCTCGTCCCACGGGCGCAGCGGGCGGAGGCCCGCGTCCAGCCACGACCGCTGGGAGAGGACCGAGTAGGCCGGCCGCCGGGCCGGGCGCGGGAACTCGGCCGTGGTGATCGGCACCACCTTGGCCGGGTCCTGGCCGAGGGCCGCCACGATCGAGCGCGCGAAGCCGAACCAGGTCGTCTCACCACTGCCGGTGCAGTGGTAGACCCCCGGCGCGNGGCGCTCGGTGACCAGGTCGAGCAGGCCGGCGGCGAGATCGGCCGACCAGGTCGGGCTGCCGTGCTGGTCGGCGACGACGGTGAGCCGGTCACGCTCACGGGCCAGCCGCGCGATCGTCTTCACGAAGTTGCCGCCCGTCCGCCCGTAGACCCAGGCGGTGCGCACGACGTACGAGCCCGGGCAGAGCGCCAGCACGGCCTCCTCCCCGGCGAGCTTCGTCCGCCCGTAGGCTCCGACCGGCGCCGGCGGGTCGTTCGTCTCGTATGGCTTGGTGGCCGTGCCGTCGAAGACGTAGTCGGTGGAGATGTGCACCAGCGTGGCTCCGGCCTGGGCACAGGCCGCCGCCAGGTGGGCCGGGCCGGCCGCGTTCACCGCGTAGGCACCGGCCTCGTCCGCCTCGGCACCGTCGACATCCGTCCAGGCCGCGGTGTTGATGACGACGAGGCCACCCTGGACGTTGGCGGGGCGGGTCTGATCCCTGATGACCGCTCGCACCCGGGCCGCGTCGGCGAGGTCGAGTTCGGAGCGGGTGAGGCCGGCCCAGGCGAGCACACGCGGGCTGGCGGCACGCGACTCTGCGTCCAGGAGACGACACAGGTCGCTGCCGAGCTGTCCACCGGCACCAGTGACGAGGATGCGCACCCCGCGAGTCTTGCAGACGTTTCCGGCCAGCCGGTGACACCCCGGCAGTAACACCGCCGTCACAACGGCCCGGCCGTGGCGGTACCGACCGGGGCGCGGCGGGTGCGGCTAACCTGGCCCCTGATGACGCTCGAGACTCCCATGCCGGAAAAGTCCGGGTCACCCACGCCGGAGCCGACCGGCTCGCGCGAGCCCGGGCAGGGCGGTGCCAGCCCGCCCGCCGGCCAGCCACCGGCGACCCCGTCCCGGGAGAGCCGGCCGCGCGCCGAGCGCCCACGCGGGCCGCGGCGCCCGGAGATCCCGGCCCTGGTTCTGCTCATCACAGCGCTGCATGTGGCACTTCTGGTGACCTACTCGTTCGTCTACACCACCTGGACGGGCTACGACGAGGCCCAGCACGTCGACATGGTCTACGGCCTGCAGCACGGGGCCGGCTGGCCCGCGCCCGGCGAGAAGATGATCGCCACCGGGGTCGCGGCGACCTCGGACGACTTCGACCGCGGCCGCTTCCAGGACATGTTCCAGTCGGGCGGCAAACGCCGCGGCTCACCGTCGTTCGCCGAGATCGACCCCACGCCGCGCGGCAGCCGGCTCTCCTTCGACGAGCTGGGGGGCGCGACCCCCGTCGACGACGGCCGGCTGTCGAACCAGATGATCCAGCATCCGCCACTGGTCTACGCCGTCGGCGCCGGGCTGCTGGAGGTCCTGCCCGGCGCCGAGGGCTGGACCTACGACCAGCAGGTGCTGGCCCTGCGGCTGCTGAACATCCTCATCGTCGCGCCGCTGCCGTTGCTCGCCTGGGCGGCGGCGCGCCGGTTCGGGCTACCCGGGCCGCTGGCCACCGCGGCCGCGGCCCTGCCGCTGGCGGTGCCCGGGTTCACCCGGGTGGGTGCGACGTTCAACAACGACGGCATTCTGATTCTCGCGACCGGCGCGCTCGCCGTGGTGCTGGCCGGCGTCCTGCGCGGCGATCTGCGCCGGCGCACCGCCGCGTGGGCCGGCCTCTGGTTCGGCGTCGCGATGCTGTCCAAGGCGTTCGCGTTCGCACTCCCGTTCACGATCATCGCCGCCTACCTAGTCGGCTGGCGGTACGCCCGGCGAGACCCGGAACGGGAGGCAGCCCAGCCCCCGGAACAGACCACGGAACGGACCACGGGACAGACGGCGGGAGACAGCGCGGGCGGCCCGGCACGGGGCGACGGGCGGCCCCGGCTGCCGGTGCTGCCCGCGGCGATCGCCGTCGGCCTGGGGCTGGCGATCGGCGGCTGGTGGTGGGTCCGCAACTACCTGCTCTACGACGCCGTCCAGCCGAACGGGTGGGCCGCGAATCCGCCGCGCCGGGAGCCACTGCTGCTCCCCGACTCCTTCTTCACCTGGTTCTGGTACTTCTTCCGGACGATGATCAGCAGGTTCTGGGGCGGCCTCGGCATGTTCGAGCCGCCACAGCTCTCCCCGGTGGCGATCGTCGCGGCGACGGTGGCCGTGATCGGGCTGGGGGTGACGGCGGTGGTCACGGCCGCGCGCCGCGGAGCACCGGCAGCCGGCCCGGGGTGGGCCACCCGCGCGGCCGCTCCGCTGGTGCTGCTCGCCCCCGTGGCCTTCGCGTACCTGATGGTCGGCCAGCGCAGCTGGGCCGAGTACGAGCGGTACACCCGGGGCATCGCCGTTCAGGGCCGGTACCTGTACCTGGGCCTGGTGGGGCTGGCGGTGGTCCTCGCCGCCGGGCTCGGGCGGGCGCTCGGCCGGCGGGCCGGGTGGGCGCCGGCGGTCGTGCTGACCGGTGCCCTCGTCATGCAGGTACTCGCCCTGATCGCGGTGTGCAGCTACTACTGGCTGCCGCGAGGTGTCGATCTCACCCCCGCCCGCGTTCCGGATGTCGTCTCCGCGGTCGCCCGCTGGGCGCCGCTGCCCTGCGGGATCACCGTTGCCACGGTCACGCTGACCGCCCTGCTGTGGGCCGTCGTCCTCCCACTCTCCGTGATCCGACGACATCGCGAGGACTCGGCCCCTCGGACGCATGTGCCGTCACAGTCCGGGTACGTTGAGTAGCCGAAGGCCGGTCGCGGAACGACCGGACCGCGGAGGGGCCGGACATCCAACGACCACTCCGAGTTACCCGGCGTACCACGGAGGGGGGCGCGGTGACCGGCGCTGTACCGCGCGCCGCGGCCGAGCAGGAGCCTGGTCACGATCCGCGATCCGGCCCTGACCCGCGATCCGGCCCTGGCCCGCGATCCGGCTCTGGCCCGCGATCCGGCTCTGGCCCGCGGCCCGAGAGGAGCGCTCCGGGCTGCCCCGGGCGCCGGCCGGTAGCCGCGCGGATCGCCACCGGGCTCTGCGCCCTCCTGTCCTGCCTGATCTTCGGCTTCGCGGTCGGCGGATTCGCGCTCTACGAGCACTTCGACCGGCAGATCAACCGGCTGCGGCTCAGCCTGGACGGTGACCGCCCCGCAAATCCGGTCGAGGGGACGACCAACTTCCTCCTCGTCGGCTCGGACAGCCGCGCCGGCACGGGCAACGAGTTCCAGCGCGACGGCGAGGTCGCCGGCCAGCGTTCCGACACCACGATCCTCGCCCATCTCGACGCGAACGGGACGACCACCCTGGTCTCCTTCCCGCGCGACACACTCGTCCACATACCGGGTCACGGGCGGGACAAGCTGACCCAGGCGATCTCCATCGGCGGGCCGTCGCTGCTCATCCGGACCATCGAGAACCTCACCGACATCCGGGNGGACCACTACGTATCGGTTGATCTCGCCGGCTTCCGCGAGATGACCGACGCCATCGGTGGGGTGACCGTCTGTGTGAAGGCCCTGCCGGACGGCTCCCGGACCAACCTGCGGGACGAATGGTCGCAGTGGCGCGGGAAGGTCGGCGAGAACCACCTCGACGGCGATCAGGCCCTCGCCTTCGTCCGGCAACGCCACGGGCTGCCCGACAACGACTTCGACCGCATCCGGCGCCAGCAGCAGTTCATCGGCGCGGTGTTCCGAAAGGCCACCAGCGAAGGCGTGCTGACGAATCCCGCGCGGCTGGAGAATCTGATCAGCGCGACGACGAGATCCCTCACCATCGACGACAGCACGGACATCGACGACATCCGCCTCCTCGCGAAGCGGCTGGGCTCGATGAGCTCCGACCAGATCAGGTTCGTCACGATCCCCGTGCACGCCCCGAGCCCGGCCGAGGGCGGGAACGCCGTCGGCGAGCTGCCGCGGTTCGGCTCGGTGCAGCTGTACGACCCCGCGCAGCTCGACGCGTTCCTCGCACCGCTGCGCGGGCGGGTGCCCACCGGTCCCGCGCCGACGAAGCCCACGACGCTGCCACCGCGGGAGGTGACCGTCGACGTCTTCAACGCCGCGCGGATCGGCGGCCTGGCCGGAACGGTCAGCGGTGACCTGTCGAAGCTCGGCTTCCGGGTCGGTTCCCCGCGGGACTGGCCGGCCGGCGCCCGCGCGCACACCGAGGTCCGGTACGCGCCCGGGCAGGAGGCCGCGGCGCGCGCGGTGGCCGCCGTCGTGCCGGACGCCCGGCTGGTACCGGACAGCAACCTCGTCGACCGGGTGGCGCTCGTCCTCGGCAGCTCGTTCCAGAACGTGCGTTCCGCCGACGCCCTCCCGGCGGGCGCCCGCGCCGTCTCCGGACCCGGCTCCGGGGAGCCGACGGCCAGCACCCGGCCCTCCGCGCCCGTGACCGCCACGGAGCTGACCACCGCCTGCACCTACTGACCCTCCCCGCCGCTGCCCCGCCGCCGGCTGGCAGACCACCGCCTGGCCCACCGCCTGGCCCACCGCCGGTGGCCCACCGCCGACACCGCTGACTGGCCGGCCGCGGGCTACCCGGCTGCGATCACCCGGCACCGACTACCGAACGCGACCAGGCGGCCGGCGTCCACGGGCCTGCCGGATGCGGTGCGTGGCCCCTGGGACGCGGATGCGGGCCAGGGTCCTCGACGTGCCGGATGTCACGGTCCGATCAACCGACCCGGGCAACCAGGCCGCCGCCCCGGGCGTCACATTGTGGTGATGGCGAGGCGTACGGATGATTTCTCCGCCTTCGCGCCCGGGCCGGAGCCGCCGACCAGGGCGGACCAGGCCGCGGCGACCCGCCGGCACGTTTCGCGCGCGGACGGCCGGGCTGGCCGCACGGGCGCGGCCCGGCGGCTCCCGCCGGCGCTGGACCCGCGCGCCGGCCGCCGGCGGCCCTCACCGCTGCGCCGACTGTCCGTCACCCTGGTGGCGATGATCTCGATTTCGGTCCTCGCGGTCACCTCCGTCGGCTGGGCCGCCTACCGGCAGTTCGACCGCGCCGTCGACCGCAGGGACTGGGAGCCGGTCGCCGGCAACCGGCCCGCGGAGGTTCCCGGCGACCTGAACATCCTGCTGCTCGGCAACGACAGCAGGGAGGGGACGAACGGCGAGTTCGGCGATCCCGGCGGCACCCGGGCCGACACGACGATCATCGCTCACCTCGACTCGGACGGCACCGCGACGCTGGTCTCCTTCCCCCGCGACACGCTGGTGCCGGTCGTGCCCGCCTCGGCCGCGACCGCCCGGGACGGCCTGTCCAAGATCGCTGATGTGATCCCGCTGGCCGGGGTNCCCGGCCTGATCTCCACGCTGGAGCAGTTCACCGGCCTGCGGATCGACCACACGGTATCGATCAACCTCGCCGGTTTCCGCGCGATGACCGACGCCGTGGGCGGCGTCACCGTGTGCGTGGCGCCGCTGCCGGACGGCAGCACCCGCAACCTGCGCGACGCGGAGTCAGGCTGGCGCGGCCAGCTCGGCGACAACCGGCTGGACGGGGACCAGGCGCTGGCGTTCGTACGCACCCGCAAGGCGCTCGGGGAGGAACGGCTGCGCATCCTGCGTCAGCAGCAGTTCCTCTCCCGCCTGCTCCACGAGGCCACCAGCACCGGCGTGCTCACCAATCCCGCGAAGATCTCCAGCCTGCTCGGCGCCGTCGGCGGGACGCTGGAGACGAGCAGGAGCCTCACCCGGACCGAGATGCTGCGGTTGGCCAGGCGAGTCAGTGATCTAGGCCCGGGGGGCCCGCGGTTCGTCACGATCCCGACCTACGTGCCACTCGCCGCCGACGGGGCCGTGGACGACAAGGGCACGATCCCGCCGCACGGGATGGTTCTGCTGCACGAACCGGCCGGCCTGGAGGCGCTGCTCGCGCCCATGCGCGCCGGCGGCGGGGCGGCGGCGCCCGACCCCGCCACGCTGTCTGCCCCCGCCACGCTGTCTGCCCCCGCCACGCTGTCTGCCCCCGCCGGGTCGTCGCCCCCCTCGGTTCCGTCGATGGGCTCCTCGACCGCGGGCACCCCACCCCCGGGGACCGGAGCCGCGGGCAGTTCACCCGCCACAGCGTCTCCGCCGCCGGCCGACACCTCCTGCACCCCGTGAGCGGCGGCGGATCCGGCAGACCCGAACGGTACGACGCACCAGGCCGCGACCCGGACGTTCGCGGATGTGGACGCCCGAGTCGGTAGCGTTACCCACCAAGGCGGATCATCGAGAACTCGGCACCGCCGGAAGCCGGACACCGCCCGGCTCACCCCTGTCGACGACGACCGAATTGGAGCCCGGAACAGGTGGACGTCCGGTTCGTCTCAGCAGCCTCGATTCTTCGCCCGGTCGCCGTGCCTCCGGACACGCCGGCCGCGCCGTTCCCGGGGATCGCCGCGGCCCTCTCGGCCCGGCTCACCCGCGACCCGGGCCGGCCGATGATCACCTTCTACGACGACGCGACCGGCGAACGGGTGGAGTTCTCCACCACCACGTTGGACAACTGGGTCGCCAAGACCGCCAACCTGCTCGTCGACACCGTCGGCCTGGCCCCCGGGGACTCCGTCGGCCTCGACCTGCCCGCGCACTGGACGAGCTGCGTGATCCTCCTGGCTGCCTGGTCGGCGGGCATGGACGTCCGGATAGCCATGCAGGAGCCGGGTCCGGAGGAATCCGCTCAGGAGGGGCCCGGCCTGGAGGAGCGGAGCGGGCCCGCGGCGGCCGACCTCGGCGTCGCCTTCGTCGGCGAGGACCGGATCGACGTCGCGACCGCGCTCGGTGTCGACGAGATCATCGGATTGTCGCTGCGGCCCCTGGGTGGCCGGATGCGGGCCGCCGTTCCCGGCGTGCTCGACTACGCGGTCGAGGTGCCCCCGCACGGCGACCGCTTCCTGCCGCCGCCCCCGCCCGCCGGGCAGGCGGAGTTCCTGCGCCTCGCCGCCGGTGTCGCGCACCGGGACGCGCTGGGGCCGGACGACCGCGTCCTCACCGCGGGCGCGCCGGCCAGCACCGCCGGGCTGCTGATGGCCGTGCTGGTACCGCTGGTTTGCGGCGCGTCGGTCGTGCTGTGCCGGCATCTCGACCGTCTCGACCCGGCCGCGCTGGCGCGCCGGGTGGGGAGTGAGCGCGTCAGCGCCCTGGACTGGTCCGTGCCGCGGCCGCTCGCCGACGGCCTGCCCACCCGGGTCCGCCGGCTCGGCCCGGTGTAGGCGCCGGCACCGCCGAACCCACTGCCCGGAACGGGGCACGCGGCTGGCTGTGACCTGGGCTTTGAGCGCGTTTGGCAATTCGGCGAGCGGACCCGGGCGGCGCGACGTATCGGGTGCGGGTCAGCCGGGAACACTGAGGCGGTGAGCCGTCACCCAGCGCTGTCACGGACCGGTTGTTTCCGCGTCCGCGCCCAGCTCGATACCCGTCCGACCGGCCCGGTGGACCGTTCTCGCCGGGACTCCGCAACGGTGACGTCATGACCGGGCCGCGACGGGCCGCCAGCCCACAACGCTCGGCTTTCCACAAGCAACGGACGCCGGTCCGTAAACGGACGATTCGGGATGGCAGCCCCACCGGCACCCGTGGGCCGCGCATTCGGGGGTGGCGGCCGGGTCCCGGCAGGCCGTCGGTAGTCTCTCCTGGTGGTCAAAATCGATGTCCGCAAAGTCGATCGGCGCCGCCTGTGGTGAGCCATCGCATGCAACGGTCACCGCTTCAGGTACTCATCCATGAGGTNGGCAAGTTCGGGATCGTCGGCGCGGTCTGCTACGCGATCGACTTCGCAATCTCGAACCTGTGCCACACCCTTCTNGGGATGGGGCCGCTCAGCGCGAAGACCGTATCGACGGTGATCGCGGCGACCTGCGCGTACATCGGCAACCGGCACTGGTCGTTCAACCACCGGGCCCGCACCGGCGTCCGCCGCGAGTACACCCTGTTCGTGGTCCTCAACGCGATCGGCCTGCTCATCGCGCTCGCGTGCCTGGGCTTCGCCCGGTACGTGCTGCACCTCGAAGGGGTCGTCGCGTTCAACCTGTTCGGCAACGTTCTCGGCACGGGGCTGGGCACGGTCTTCCGCTTCTGGACCTACAAGAAATACGTGTTCCTGCACCCGGACCACCCGAAGGTGGCGGTGCCGGTCAAGGACCAGCGGATTCCCGAGCCGGCCGGACAGGCCTGACCCGGCGGTGTCGTCCGGTCCCCGGTTACCCGAAACCTCCGGGGAGCCGGACAACATCCAGCCCACACCCTGGTCCCGACGGGACCCAAGGGAACAGGATGGTTCCGGTACCGATCAGTTCTCCTGGTCGTCGGCTGCGCTAGGCTCTCGTGACCAGCCCACGCACAGCGTGCCGAATTCTCCACCAGACGTGACCTGAACCCGGGCTCACGACGCGGCCCGCTCGAGGTCCAGGAGGGTGCGCCGTGACGCGGCCGACACTCGCATCGCCCAGACCAGGCGGTCGCCCCCGCGACGAGAGCAGGGACCACACGATCCGTGAGGCCGCTCTTGAGCTGCTGGCCGAGCACGGCTACGACGGCGTGACGATGGACCGGGTCGCCACCCGCGCCAAAGCCGGGAAGGCCACCATCTACCGGCGCTGGCCGTCCAAGATCGCACTGGTGATGGACGCCCTCACCCAGTTCACCGAACGGACGCTGCAGGTTCCCGAGGCCGACTCGATGCGCAGCGAAATGGTCGCCTTCCTCACCGGCTTCGCCGAACTGGTCGGCAGCGCGGAGGGCCGGATCATGGCCGAAATGGTCTCCGAGATGCCCCGCAATCCGGAACTACGTGCCGCGGTGCNGGAACGCATGTGGAGCCAGCGGCAGTCCTCGTCGGAGTCCATCGTCAACCGCGGGATCGCCCGCGGCGAGGTGGCCGCGAACGCCGATCCGACCCTGCTCGTGGAAATCGGCACAGCACTGATCCTGCAACGGCTACTCATCACCGGCGACAAGGTCGACAGCCCGTTCATCGAACATGTCGTGGATGACGTGATCCTGCCCTACGCACGCGGCATCTGATCCTGGATCATCACCAGTGGTAGCGGCGGGGCGGCAGAAGAGCGGCCCGGCGACGATCGAGCGATGCGATTACGCGGAGTGACTACACGGAAACTCCGGCCGCATCCTCATGTCCGGAATGCGACCCGCAACCGCCCAGTCCGCACCGAACTCCTACTCTTGGGCGGGCACCCGGCGTCGCTCCCTCGCGCCTTCCGTCAGCACCGTCCTACCGCTCTCGGCAGCAGGGACGACCGGGCGCCCGCGAATGCCCAGCAGTTCGACGCCCGGTACCTCGACCCCAGTCACGCGGCGCCGTCACGCGGGGTTGTCCAGGTTCCACCGCCCCACCCCACCGGGCACGGTCACACCGGCCGTTGACGCGGGCGACACAGGCACATCAGGAGGGACGTCATGCAGCCACCGAACCCGGGTGCGCACGACCCGGACGCCGAGACTCGGCGGGTCGACAGCGGTGGTCACGGTTTCAGCGATGATGCCGAGACCCAGCTCGTCAACGGCGGTGGCGCGGCGCAACCCGGTGCTTATCCGCCTCCCGGCGGTGGTTACCAGCAGCCGGGCCCGGCCCCGGCCGGCGGACACCAGCCCCCGGCGGGCGGAGGCTACGGACAGCCGGGCTACCAGCAGACCGCGGCCTACCCGCAGACGGCGGGCTACCCACAGCCCGACGGTTACCCGCCGGCCGACGGTTACCAGCAGGCCGGGTATCCCGACCACAACCAGCAGGGTTACCCCCAGACCGCCGGCTACCAGCAGGGCTATCAGCAGCCCGGCTACGGCCAGGACGGCTACCCGCAGACCGGTGGCTACCAGCAGACCGGTGGCTACCAGCAGGGCGGGTACAACGCCGGCTACCAGCAGGGCGGATACGACGCCTACCCGCCGGGCTATCCCGGCGGGCCGGGTGCTCCCGGTGGTCCCGGCGGCCCCGGCTCCGGCTCCGGCAACCGACGCAACATCATCATCATCGCGGTGGCCGCGGTCGTCGCGCTCGCCATCGCCATTCCGGTCGCGCTGATCGCCACGAAGGGCTCCGACGACAAGCCGGACCGGCCGGTGACGGCGTCCACGCTGACGCCCTCGGTCACGACGAGCACGACCACCAGCCCGTCACCGACGACCACGACGGCCGCACCGACACCGAGCGCGACCCCGACCACCGAGTCCTTCACCTCGGCCCAGTCCGCGCTGGTCGCGAAGCTGGACCCGACGACGATGACCGAGTGTGAGCCGAACTCGAGTGCCGAGGACAGCAACATCGACGCGGCGCTGTTCTGCACCGCGGACAACGGGCAGCTGGTGGCCGCCTACCAGTACAAGTCAACCTCGGCGATGAACGACGACGTCGACGGCCGCGAGACACTCGTCACCGACCAGGGCGACTGCAAGAGCGGGGACCCGGACATCTTCACCTGGAACTTCCACGAGGGCGAGACCGAGGGCACCGCCCTTTGCTACTACTACGAGAACAATTTCTTCATCTTCTGGACCTATAACGACGAGCTGCTGTCGTTCATGGCCCTGGACGAGAACCCGAGCGCGCTCTACGAATGGTGGACCGACTTCGACCCCATCCCGCAGAGCTGAGCAGGACGGATCGGCGTCCGGGCACGTTCGCGCCAGGGGGCGGGCAGCGCTCGGGCACGGGCACTCCGGACACGTCGGGTCCGCCGCAGCGGACCCGACGAGGGATCAACGGGCGATGAATCGCTGAGATGCCGAGGAGTCCGGCAGAACATGTGCGCCTAGTCTGTTGCCGCACACATCATCCGGATGGCCGTCATCCAGTCCCCTCTGTTCGTTCCGGCTTCGGTACGTCCGGCCAGATCCCGCTCAGGAGGAATCGTGCCCAGCCAAGACCCCGGCCACGGCGCGTCGCCCGCCCAGGAGCCGCCCCGCTCACCGGGTCCGGGCGAGACGCCCGTTCCCGCGGACGCGGAGAACGTCACGGATGCCGCGAACGTCGAGGACGAGGCGGACAGCACGACAGTGCTGAGGCCCGGTGGCCTTCCTGGGATGTCGGGTTCGATCCCCGGGGTCTCCGGCGGGCCGCCCGCGCCCGGTGCCTTCCCGGGCCTCTACGCGGATCCGGCCGCCGGTCCGCCCCGGCAGGGTGGTCCCCAGCCTCCCGGGCTGCATCCCCCGGATCACGCCCCGCCCCCCGGGCTCGCGCCGGCCGGCCCGGGATGGCCTCCCTCGCCGCCGGGCGGGTTCCCACCGCCGCAGGGCGGGTTCCCGCCGCCGCAACCGCAGGGCCCCGCCTGGCCGGCTCCGCCGGCACAGTTCGATCAGCCGACCCAGTTCGATCAGCCGACCCAGTTCGGGCAGCCACCGCAGTTCGGGCAGCCACCGCAGTTCGGGCAGCCACCGCAGTTCGGGCAGCCACCGCAGTTCGGGCAGCCAGCGCCGTCGCGACCGCCCGCGCCCCCCGCGCACTCGGGACCGCCCGCCATGGACTCGGCGGACCTGCCGGAGGACCTCACCTATCGGCTGTCCCCACCGGGCCCGAACCCGGCCGGCCAGGAGCCCGGTGGACCGCGAGGGCCGCGCGACGGCCGTGAACCTCTGCTGGCGCCCCTGACCGGGCCCCATCCGCTGCCGCCTCCGCCCAAGGAGTCGTTCACGGTGCGCCGCCCGCCGCTGCCGCCGCCCGGGCGCATCAGCGACGGTCCCTCCTGGCCGGCGCCGACGCCGACGCCGAACTACGCGGACTCCCCCTCGGGCGGCGGGCTGCTCCCGGCCATCCCGCCCAGGATCACCTCACCGGGGGGGCCTCTCGCCGGCCTGGGCGGCCCCGACTTCCCGCCCCGCCCCGGCCCGGACCGCCCGGACCGCCCGGGCCCCGGCGGCACATCCGAGCCGCCTCGGCGCCGGGCCGGCGCGCTCGCCGTGATCGCCGGCGTGGCGGCGGTGGTCGTGATCGGCGCGATCATCGGCATCGTCGTGACGACGCGGGGGCCGGACGACGCCGCGACGACGCCGGTCGCGAGTGCACCGGCGAACGCCGTCGCCCCGCTCGGGCCGACCGACGGCGCCAGCCCGGAACAGCCTTCGGCGCCACCGGCCGGGAATCCCGAGGATGCTCTGCGTGCCCTGCTCAATCCGGTGACGATGACAGGCTGCGAGGCGCCGCAGCGCAGCGACAGCAGCTACGCCGACGCCACCCTGCGGTGTATCGGCGCCGAGGGTGTCGAGGTCCTCGCCTATCACTTCCCCGACCGCTCCGCCCTCGNCCGGCAGATCGGCGCGCGCGAGACCTACTACACCGACTCCGGGAACTGCGACGACGGCCAGGAGAGCTCCGAGCAGTGGAGTTCCCCGCAGGAACCGAACGGCGGAACCCGGCTCTGCTACCGGTACGCCGACCAGTTCGTCACCCTGTGGAGCATCAACGACTCGCTGGTCGCCTTCGCCGCGGCGGACCAGGACCCCGGACGTCTGATCGCGTGGTGGCGTGGATTCGATCCCATCCGCCGGTGACGCACCGGGCCGGNGGCGCCGTCTCCTGGTCGCCGGTGTGCTCGCGCTGGCCGCGCTCGTCTGCGCGGGCGTGATGATCGCACTCGCGGCCACCAACGGGCAGTCGCCCCCCGCGGAGACCGACCCCGCCGGAACCCCGCGGCCCGCGGGGTCGCCGACCGCCTCCGCGGCGCCCGCGACCGGACCGGAACCGCCGGTGCGCACCGACGCCGAACGCGACCTCGCCGCGAGGCTGTCCTCGTTCGAGCTGACTGACTGCCAGGCCGCCACCGACGACGTGACCGGCTCGGCCGGGCCGGGCGGGCCGACCGAAGCCAGGGCGTCCGGCGTGACCGCCGCCCTGCGTTGTGCCCCCGGGGTGGCGGCGGGGGGCCGGCCGCCGACGGAGGTGGTCGTGCTCGGCTATGCCGACGCCGGCGCGATGACCGCGGACGCGGCCCGGCGCTCGGCGGCGACCGTGGATGTCGGGTCCTGCGAGGCCGGGCAGACCAGCAGCGAGGCATACCTTCTCCCGTCCCGGCGCACCGGCACCTTCGTCTGCGAGGCCGAGCCGGGAGGTTTCACCATCTACTGGACGATCGACCGCGAGCGGGTCGGCTTCATCGCGGAGTCCGCCGACCCGAACGGCCTGATCGCCTGGTGGCGCGCGTTCGACCCGCTCTGATCCCGCGGAGTCCGGGTCGGGGCCGGCTCAGCCGCCGGAGCGGCGGCGGATGTCGGCTGCCTCCGCCGCCTCGTACAGGGTCGCGTGCACATCCTCCACCCGCGGCACGTGGGTGAGAACGGTCCGGCCCCGCTCGCCGTCGCTGTCGATCGACAGGGTGCCCGAGTTCGTCAGACGGTCGATCAGCGACTGGTCGTAGGAGACGTCCCGCAGCCAGACGAGCGGGATGTCCCGGCCGGTGCGGGTCACGACGCCCTCGCGGATCATCAGGCGCTCGGTGGTGATCACGTAGTGGGTCGTGATCCAGCGCAGCCAGGGCGCGACGCCGAAGTACCCGATGGCGGCGAGGCCCAGAGCGAGCACCAGGTACTGGACCGCCTCCCGCAGGAAGCCGTCGGGCACGAAGAACACCCCGAGGGTCGTGAGACCAAGCGCGACGACGACGGAGATCGCGGGTAGCACGAGACTGCCCCAGTGCGGGTGCAGGTGGAGAACCACATCTTCGTCGTCGGTCAGAACGTCGTCCGGAAACGCCACGGCCAGATCGTCGCATCCCGGACAGTCGTGGCCCAGCAGCGGTCAGCATCCTGACCGATCGCGCCGCTCGGCACCGGCCCCGGTACTCGGCGGACCCGGGCGGGGAGACCCGTGCGCAGCAGGCCCGTGTGGAGCGGGCCCGTGTGGAGCGGGCCCGTGTGGAGCGGGCCCGTGCGCGGCGATCAGCGAAGGTGGATCACGTCGGCGGCGCTGAACGCGCGGCCGTCCACCACGAGCCGGCCGAACTCGTCCACGTCGGAGGCGATCCCGCGGACCGATGTCCCGTCGGGCAGCTCGACCCGCACCGGGCGCCCCAGCGTCGAGCAGACCTCCCGGTACTCGCCCCGGGCCTGCTCCGGCGACGTCTCCCAGCGCCGGACGGCGGCGACCAGATCGGTGAGGAGGGCACCGAGCAGCTCCTGGCGGTCCAGGCGGGCCGGGTCGACCTCCAGCAGAAGCAGGCTGGTGGAACGGGGCGGCAGTTCGTCCGCCAGGGCGGTGACGTTCAGCCCGAACCCGATGACGGCCGCCGGCGGCGACGCCGGCCCGGGCACGAGCTCCACGAGGATGCCGGCGAGCTTCGCGCCCGCCACCTGGACGTCGTTCGGCCACTTGAGCATCGCGGCGACGCCCGCGTACGAGCGCAGCGTGCGGACCAGGGACGTGCCGACGACGAGCGGCAGCCAGCCCAGCCAACGGGCGGTCACCGTGGGGCGCACCAGCAGGGAGACCATGAGCCCGGCACCCGCCAGCGACTCCCACGACCGGTCGAGGCGCCCACGGCCCGCGGTCTGCCACTCGGCGACGAGGACCACGTCGCCCGGGGGCTGCGCGTCGCCCGGGGGCTGCGCGTCGCCTCCGCCGGCGAGAGCTGGCGCGCCCAGCCCGGTGACGCCGCCGATTCCGCGCGCGATCCGGGCCAGCTCGGCGTTCGTCGAGTCGATCTCGGCCACCACGGCCAGTCGGCAGCCGAGGCGGGCGGCGAGCGGCCGGAGCGCCGCGGCGTCCAGCGGTTGCCGCAGCCCGGTCGGCACGCCGGGTCCCTTTCCGGCCGGGGCGGCGTCTCCGCGGGGCTCCGCGACGGGCGCGGCCGCTTCATCAGGCCCCTGGCCTGCGGCGGAGGAGTTGACGACGGGATCGGACGGGGACGTTGGCCGTCCGAGCGGATCAATAGACGCAGCGGGCACCGGACTACCCTCCCAGAGGCCGGGTGAGACGGTCTCCACATCAATCGAGCACGTGGACCGCCGATCGCCGTACGCTTCGCACTATGGCTCTCCCGGCTTCCGCGCACGAACCGACACCCGAACCGCACAGCACCGCCGGTCGGCTCGCACGATTGCAGGCAGTGACCGACGAGGCTGTCCATGCCGGTTCTCAGCGCGCGGTGGACGCGCAGCACGCCAAGGGCAAGATGACGGCGCGGGAGCGGATCGAGGCCTTCCTCGACCCGGGTTCGTTCGTCGAAACCGACGCGTTCGCCCGGCACCGCTCGCACGACTTCGGCCTGGAGAGCAACCGGCCGTACGGCGACGGCGTCGTCACCGGCTACGGGACGGTGGACGGCCGTCAGGTCTGTGTCTTCAGCCAGGACTTCACGGTCTTCGGCGGCAGCCTGGGTGAGGTCTTCGGCGAGAAGATCGTCAAGATCATGGACCTGGCCCTGCGGACCGGGGTGCCGGTCGTCGGCATCAACGACTCCGGTGGCGCGCGTATCCAGGAGGGCGTCGTCTCGCTCGGCCTGTACGGCGAGATCTTCTACCGCAACGTCATGGCGTCCGGGGTCGTGCCGCAGCTCTCGCTCATCATGGGCCCGTGCGCGGGCGGGGCGGTGTACTCCCCGGCGATCACCGACTTCACGCTGATGGTCGACCAGACCAGCCACATGTTCATCACCGGCCCCGACGTGATCAAAGAGGTCACCGGCGAGGACGTCGGGATGGAGGAGCTGGGCGGCGCCCACACCCACAACTCCCGCAGCGGCGTCGCGCACTTCCAGGCCGCGGACGAGAACGACTGCCTGGAGCTGGCCCGCGCCCTGCTGTCCTACCTGCCCTCGAACAACATGGACGAGGTGCCCACGTACGCCGAGGTGGCCGACGTCGAGGCCGAGGTCGACCCCGAGCTCGACACCTTCATCCCGGACTCGGCGAACACCCCTTACGACATGCACCAGGTGATCGAGCGGATCCTGGACGAAGAGGACTTCCTCGAGGTCCACGCCCAGTTCGCCCAGAACATGATCGTCGGTTTCGGCCGGATTGACGGCCGTTCGGTCGGCGTCGTGGCGAACCAGCCGATGCAGTTCGCCGGCACGCTGGACATCGACGCCAGCGAGAAGGCCGCGCGCTTCGTGCGGACGTGCGACGCGTTCAACATTCCGGTGCTGACCTTCGTGGACGTCCCCGGGTTCCTTCCGGGCACGTCGCAGGAATGGAACGGCATCATCCGCCGCGGCGCGAAGCTCATCTACGCCTACGCCGAGGCGACCGTCCCCAAGGTCACGGTCATCACCCGCAAGGCCTACGGCGGCGCCTATGACGTCATGGGTTCCAAGCACCTGCGCGCCGACATCAACCTCGCCTGGCCGACGGCCGAGATCGCGGTCATGGGCGCCCGCGGCGCGGTGAACATCATCTACCGCCGCGAACTCGCCGGCTCGGAGGCTCCCGACGAGCGCCGGGCCGAGCTGATCCAGGACTACACCGATCACTTCGCGACCCCGTACATCGCCGCCGAGCGCGGTTACCTGGACGCTGTCATCCAGCCGTCGGTGACCCGCCGCGAGGTCATCCGCGCGCTGCGCCTGCTGCGGACCAAGCGCGCGACGCTGCCGCCGAAGAAGCACGGCAACATCCCGCTGTAGGGCGGCTTCCGGCCAGCGGGCCGCAGGCCATCCACCCGGCCGGACACGACGACCAGGACGAGGGACCGAGGAGGACGGCCGGTGGCCGACAGAGCCGAAGAGCTTCCGGGCCGGCCGCAGCTGCGGCTGGTCCGCGGCGACGCCTCCCCGGAGGAAATCGCCGCGCTGGTGGCGGTCCTGACCGCGCGGGCGTCGTCGGGACCGCCGGCGCCCCGGACCAGATCCACCTGGGCCGATCCGGCCTTCGCCATGCGCGGCGGCCACACGGCCGGGCCCGGGGCGTGGGCCCGGTCGACTCGCACCGCCGGCATACGCTTCGGCGGGTGACACGAGCACGACGGGCGCTGCGGCCGGCGGCGGGCCAGGTCGTTCTCACCCCTGCCGGCAAAGAAGGAACACGGTGCGGCCCGACTCGCCTAGACTCAGGCCGGACGAGACGGGAGGAACGTGCGTAAGATCCTCATCGCCAACCGGGGTGAAATTGCCGTCCGGGTGGCGCGGGCCTGCCGCGACGCGGGTTATTCAAGCGTCGCGGTATATGCGGAGCCCGACATTGACGCCATGCATGTCAGGGTCGCTGACGAGGCCTACGCGCTGGGCGGGACGACCCCCGGGGACTCCTACCTGAGAATCGACAAGATTCTGCAGGCCTGCGAAAGCTCCGGCGCGGATGCGGTTCACCCCGGCTACGGTTTCCTCTCCGAGAACGCCGATTTCGCCGAGGCGGTGATCTCCGCCGGGCTGACCTGGATCGGCCCGCCGCCGGAGGCCATCCGGCGGCTCGGTGACAAGACCGCCGCCCGGCACATCGCACTCGCCGTCGGCGCCCCGCTCGCCCCGGGCACCGCCGACCCGGTCGCCGGTGTCGACGAGGTGGTCGCGTTCGCGAACGAGCACGGCCTGCCCGTCGCGATCAAGGCCGCCTTCGGTGGCGGTGGCCGCGGGCTCAAGGTCGCCTGGAGCGCCGAGGAGCTCCCCGAGCTGTTCGAGAGCGCCGTCCGCGAGGCCGTCGCCGCGTTCGGCCGGGGCGAGTGCTTCGTCGAGCGGTATCTGGACCAGCCGCGGCACGTCGAGACACAGGTGCTCGCCGACACCCACGGCAACGTCGTCGTCGTCGGCACCCGTGACTGCTCGCTGCAGCGCCGGTACCAGAAGCTCGTCGAGGAAGCGCCCGCGCCGTTCCTCACCGAGGCCCAGAACACCGCGCTCTACGAGGCGTCGAAGGCCGTCGTCCGCGAGGCCGGCTACGTCGGCGCCGGCACGGTGGAGTTCCTCGTCGCCAAGGACGGGATGATCAGCTTCCTGGAGGTCAACACCCGGCTCCAGGTCGAGCACCCGGTGACGGAGGAGACCTCCGGCGTCGACCTCGTCCGGGCTCAGTTCCGCATCGCCGAGGGAGAGGCACTCGACCCGGTCGACCCGACCCCGCGCGGCCACTCGATCGAGTTCCGCATCAACGGTGAGGACCCCGGCCGCAACTTCCTCCCGGCCCCCGGCACGGTCACGACGTTCGTCGCGCCGGCCGGCCCCGGCGTCCGCCTGGACACCGGGATCGAGAGCGGCAGCGTCATCGGCGGAGCGTTCGACTCGCTGCTCGCCAAGCTCATCGTCACCGGCGCGACCCGCCAGGAAGCCCTGGAGCGCGCCCGGCGGGCCCTGGACGAGATGGTCGTCGAGGGCATGGCCACCGCGCTTCCGTTCCACCGCGCGGTGGTCCGAGACCCGGCGTTCGCGCCGGAGGACGTGACCGAGCCGTTCCGGGTGCACAACCGCTGGATCGAGACCGAGTTCGACAACACGATCCCGCCGTTCAGCGGCGGCACCGACGCGGACACGGAGACCGAGCCGCGCGAGACCGTGGTCGTCGAGGTCGGCGGCAAGCGCCTCGAGGTCGTCCTGCCCGCCGGCTTCGGCGCGGGTGGCGGCGCGGCCTCGTCCGCGGCGGCCGCTCCGAAGCGTCGGTCGGCCAGCAAGGCGGCCTCCAAGGTCACCGGCGACGCGCTGACCAGCCCGATGCAGGGCACCATCGTCAAGGTCGCGGTGAGCGACGGTGACTCGGTCGAGGCCGGTGACCTGATAGTCGTCCTCGAGGCGATGAAGATGGAGCAGCCGATCAACGCTCACCGGGCGGGGACCGTCGGCGGGCTCACGGCGGCGGTCGGGGCTGTCGTGACCAGCGGCGCCGTTCTCTGCGAGATCAAGGACTGACCGACCGCGCCGGCGGTCACGCGGCGGCGGCGTCCCGAGCGGGTCGCCGCCGCCGCTGCTTTTTCCGGGCGGCGCGGCGCACCGCCGGCCGGCGCCGTCCGTAGGCTCTAGCGCATGGACGGTCAGGGGCAGCATCCGGAAACCGCCGCGGACCCCGCGGACGTTGTTCCCTCTCCCGGCACGACCACGGAACGCACGGGCACGGCGGAACCCACTGGCACGGCGGAACCCGCGGGAACAGCGGAACCCACGGGAACAGCGGAGGCCGTGCCGGCGGCGGACCCGGATCCGCCGGGCGCGGCGCCGTCCGCACCCGTCGGTGGCGCGCCGCGGGAGAGCCCCCCGCTCGGGGGCAGAATTCACTACCTCCTCGGCGGCACGCTGCCACCGCGCTACAACGACTGGGTCTCACACGACCTGACGGGCTCCGGCTGGCGGGTGCGGCAGGCGCTGCGCCCGTTCTTCCTCATGGTCCCGTTCGCCGTGGTGTTCGCGCTGCTGCCCGGGCAGGCCAACGTGCGGATCACCATCGTCGTCTTCCTGCTGCTTTCGGGCATCGGCCTGGGTCTCGCCACCAGCGGCTACTTCCGCAACCGCCGCCTGGAGCAGCACGGCTTCCCGCCCGTGTTCCCGCCGTCNGACGACGAGTGACGGGTGCCGACGGTGCCGGGATCGAGGTGATGCGCGACCGCGCGCGCCCCGGTCAGACGGCCCCGAAAGTGCGGTCACCGGCGTCGCCGAGGCCGGGCACGATGTACGCGACGTCGTTCAGCCCCTGGTCCACGACACCGGCGACGACGCGGAGGTCCAGCCCGCTGCGCTCGAGCGCGGCGAGGCCCTCGGGCGCGGCGACGACCGAGACGACGGTGACGCCCGTGGCGCCCCGGGCGGCGAGCAGCCCCAGCGCGTGCAGTGCGGAGCCGCCGGTCGCCAGCATCGGATCGAGCAGGAAGACCGGCCGCCCGGTCAGGTCCGCCGGCACCGACTCCAGGTAGGCCGTGGGCTCGAATGTGGCCTCGTCCCGCGCGAGCCCGATGAAGGCGGTGCGCGCGTCCGGCATGAGGGCCAGCGCCGCGGGCAGCATGCCGAGCCCGGCCCGCAGCACCGGCGCGACCACCGGCTCGGCCGCGAGGACCACCCCGGTCGTGGTGGTCAGCGGAGTTGTCACCGAGACCGGCATGGTCGGCAGCTCGCGGGCCGCCTCGTAGACCAGCATCGTCGCCAGGTCGTGCAGGGCGGCCCGGAAGCGCTGCCGCTCCGTCCGCTCGTCGCGCAGCACGGTGAGCGCCGCCGCTGCCAGCGGGTGATCGACGACCTGTAGCTGCACGACTGGCTCCTGCCCGGGAGGCTTGCGAATACGGACTCTCGATGAGCGATGATGCAACGATGACAACGGACCCCGCTGTTCCGGGCCGTCCCGCGCCTGGTGCCGACGCGGCGCAGACTCCGGCGACCCTCCGCCGAGGCGAACTCGCGAAGATCATCGATCACACTTTGTTGCGCCCCGAAAGCACCGGCGAGGAGATCGTCGCTCTCTGCGCCGACGCCGCCAAGCTCGGGGTCGGTACGGTCTGTGTCGCGCCGACCCACGTCTACCTGGCCGCGGCGAGCGCCCGGCAGGCCGGCCGGGACGTCGAGCCCTCGTTCACGGTGGCCTCGGTGATCGGTTTCCCCCACGGCACACACCTCACGGTGATCAAGGCGGAGGAGGCCCGCCGCGCGGTGGCGGACGGCGCCACCGAGATCGACATGGTGATCGACATCGCCAACGCCATGGACGAGAACTGGCGCGCCATCGAAACCGAGATCACCGAGGTGCGGCTGTCGGTGCCGCCACATGTGATCCTCAAGGTGATCCTCGAGACCGCGCTGCTGCCCGACGAGAGCATCACCGCCGCCTGCCGGGCCGCGGAGAGCGGCGGGGCCGAGTTCGTGAAGACCTCGACCGGCTTCCACCCCGCCGGCGGGGCCTCGCTGCGCGCCGTCCGGGCGATGCACGCCGCGGTCGGCGGCCGGCTGGGCGTGAAGGCCGCCGGGGGCATCCGCACGGCCCAGCAGGCGCTGGCCTTCATCGAGGCCGGGGCCACCCGCCTCGGTCTCTCCGCGACCAGGGACATCCTCGACGGCATCCCGGCCTGACCCCGGCGGCAGCGGCGACAGCGACGGCGACAGCCGGGCTGGGGCCCGGGGCGGGGCCGGGGCCGGCGTCAGCACGGCCCCGGCGGTGAACCGCCCGCGACCTCGCCCGGCGGCACGGCGGCGGCCGGGAGATCCAGCAGCGCGGTGACGTCGGCGCGCAGCGCGGCCAGCTCGGACCGGGCGCGCCGGCGAGCCGCCGGCAGCCCCGCCGCCGCGACCTCCGCGGGGCCGACCACCGCCTGCAGGTAGATCTTGAGCTTCGGCTCCGTCCCGCTCGGCCGGGCCACGAAACGGGCCGCGTCACCCAGCTCGACGATCAGGACGTCGCTCGGCGGGAGCCCGCCCCCGCCGACAAGCAGGTCGCGCAGGGCGCTGACGGGACGGCCACCCACCCGCTCCGGCGGGGTCGCGCGCAGGCGACGCATCACCGCGGCTATCCCGGCGAGGTCGGTGAACCGGGCCGAGACCTGGCCGGTGGCGTGCACGCCCAGGCGGCCCTGCAGGTCGTCGAGGACGTCGAGCAGGGTCCGGCCGGCGTCCTTCGCCCGCTGGGCCGCCCGGGCCAGCGCCAGGGCCGCGGTGATGCCGTCCTTGTCCCGGACCAGGCCCGGGGCGACGGCGTAGCCCAGTGCCTCCTCGTAGCCGAACACCAGCCCCGGATCCGCCCGCATGATCCACTTGAAGCCGGTCAGGGTCTCCGCGCAGGGAACGCCGTACAACCCGGCGAGTGACCGCAGGGCCGAGGCGCTGACGACGGTGGTCGCGACCGGTCCCGGGCGCTCACGCAGCACCTGGTCGGCCAGCAGCAGCCCGATCTCGTCCCCCGTCAACACCTGTTCGCCGACCGCCGCGGCGCAGCGGTCGGCGTCCGGATCGTTCGCCAGCACCAGGTCGGCACCGATGCGGCGGCCCAGGGCGAGCACGGCGTCGAGCGCGCCGGGCTCCTCCGGGTTCGGGAACGGCACCGTGGGGAAGGCCGGGTCGGGTTCCCGCTGGTTCGGCACCGCCACCGGGCGGGCGTAACCGGCCCGGGTGAACACCGTGTCGAGCACCTCCGCGCCCACGCCGTGCAGCGGTGTGTAGGCGACGACCAGCGGTGCCGCACCGGGTGGGGACGGGCGGCCGGCGCCGGCGACGGCGCCGTCGACATAGGCGGCGACGACCGACCCGTCGAGCCGCTCCCAGCCGTCGGAGAGCGGTATGTCGGCCGCGGGGCCGACCGCCGCGGCCGCCTGCTCGATCTGCACGTCCGCCGGCGCCACCAGCTGCGCGCCACCCCCCGGCCCGTCACCACCGAGATACACCTTGTAGCCGTTGTCGGACGCGGGATTGTGGCTGGCTGTGATCATGACTCCGGCGTCCGCGCCGAGCTGGCGGACGGCGAAGGCCAGCACCGGGGTCGGCAGCGGCGCCGGCAGCAGGAGCGCCCGCACGCCCGCGGCGGCGAGGACCCGGGCGGCGTCGAGGGCGAACTGGTCGCCGCGCAGGCGCGCGTCGTGACCGATCACCACCACGGGGCGTGCGCCGGACCGGCCCCGCAGCCATCCGGCGAGGCCGGCGGTGGTCCGGCGCACGACGGCGGTGTTCATCCCGGCGGGCCCGGCCCGCAGCGGCCCGCGCAGTCCCGCGGTCCCGAAGGTCAGCGGCCCGGCGAACCGCTCCCGAATCCCCTGGACGTCTCCCGCGGCGACCAGGGCGGACAGTTCGGCACGGTCCCCGGGGTCGGGGTCCGCCCGCAGCCACGACTCGACCTGCCCCGCCAGCCCCGCCGGAAGGTCACCGGGCATGGAACCTCACAGGGCCTCGATGATCCTGGCGATGATGGCACCCATCCGGCCGGCGGCCGCGGTACCCGCGGCGAGAACCTCGGCGTGGTCCAGCGGCGCGGCGGTCATCCCGGCGGCCAGGTTCGACACCAGCGACAGGCCCAGCACCTCGACGCCGAGTGCGCGGGCGGCGATCGTCTCGTGCACTGTGGACATGCCGACGAGGTCGGCGCCGAGGCCGCGCAACATGCGGATCTCGGCCGGTGTCTCGTAGTGCNGGCCGGGCAGCGCCGCGTAGACGCCCTCGGTGAGGCTCGGCTCGATGGTGCGTGCCAGTGAGCGCAGCCGGGGCGAGTACGCGTCGGTCAGATCGGTGAACAGCGGCCCGACCAGCGGGGAGCGGCCGGTGAGATTGAGGTGGTCGGCCACCAGCACCGGCTGACCGACGTACATGTCAGAACGCAGCCCCCCGGCCGCGTTCGTGAGGATCACCGTGCCGGCGCCGGCGGCGTGCGCGGTGCGAACGCTGTGCACCACCTGGGCCAGGCTGTGCCCGGAGTAGGCGTGCACCCGGCCGAGGTAGACCAGTACCCGGCGGCTGCCGAGCCGGATGGAGCGGGCTGTCGGTTCGTGCCCGGCGACGTCCGCGGGTGGGAAACCGCCGAGGTCGGCGAAGGAGACGTCGACGACCTCTCCCGCGCCACCGGCCTCGGCGAGGATGTCCGCCGCGGGCCGCCAGCCCGATCCCAGCACAACCGCCACATCGTGCCGCCCGGCGCCGGTGCGGTCGGCCAGCCGTGCCGCCGAGGCCTCCGGGTCGGGCGCGGGATCACCGCCGGTACTGCCACGTTCCGCCACCAGGCGACTGTACGGGCACCGTCCGGCCATACCCGGGTAGCCCCGGGCGTGGCCCCGCCCGGCCCGGCGCGGCACGGCGCGACGCGGCACGGCGCGCGCGGAGCACACTGGGGGGGTGTCCCTCGTCCCGGCCGTCCGCAGGCCACCTCGGGTCCCTCTGGAAGAGGGCGAGTTGGTCGAGGTCGTGCTCCGCGGCCGGATCACCGACCCCGCCGGTGGCGGGCGGGTCGTCGCGAAGGCCGAGCGCTTCGTCGGGCACCGCCTCGGCATGTCGCGCTGGATTCTGCTGACCTCCCGGCGGCTGCTCGTGCTGGCTCCCTTCCCCCGGGAGGGCGACTGGTTCGACATCTCCATCGACCGGCGGGACGTGTCGGCGTCCCGGGGCCTGCGGCACGGTGAGGTGATCGTGGTCGAGCTCACGACGCCGAGCGGGCGGCAGATCCTGCGGATCCCGAACAGGCTGCGGTCCGAGGCCGTGCGCTTCATCCGCGCCCTGCGCCGCTGATCGTCCGCTGCGCCGCGCGATCAACAGGCTCCCGTCCGATAAGGTCGCCGGCAGGTATGCACGTATCAGATACATCGACACAGCGATGCCGCAGCATCAGCACGTGGTGACACAGGACGGATGGCGATGTCGACAGCCTCCAGCACGCCCGGAACGCACAGCACCGTGATGCGTACCCACCTGTGCGGTGATCTGAGGCTCGGGAATGCCGGCCAGCGGGTGACCGTGTGCGGGTGGGTCGCCCACCGGCGTCAGCACGGCCAGTCCCTGATGTTCGTCGACCTGCGGGACCATTCAGGGCTGCTGCAGTGCGTCGTGGACGGCTCCGTGGACGCCCGTTCCGAGTACGTCCTGCGGATCACGGGCACGGTCTCCGCCNGCCCCGAGGGAACCGCGAACGCCGTGCTGGCGACCGGCGACGTCGAGCTGACCGACTGTTCCGTCGAGGTCCTCTCCGCCGCGGCCCCGCCGCCGTTCCCGCTGGACGACCGCGCCGACTCCGTCGACGAGGGCACCCGGCTCACCTACCGGTACCTGGACCTGCGCCGGGAGCGGATGCAGCGCAACCTGCGCACCCGTTCCGCCGTTCTCGGCGCGCTGCGGGCGGCGTTCGCCGACCGGGGGTTCGTCGAGGTCGAGACACCGCTGCTGATGCCCTCGACGCCGGAGGGCGCGCGCGAGTTCGTCGTCCCGTCCCGCCAGGCCCCCGGCAGCTTCTACGCCCTGCCGCAGTCGCCCCAGCTGTTCAAGCAGCTGCTGATGGTCGGCGGTACGGACCGGTACTTCCAGCTCGCCCGCTGCCTGCGCGACGAGGACCTGCGGGCCGACCGCCAGTACGAGTTCACCCAGCTTGACCTGGAGATGAGCTTCGTCGGCGTCGACGACGTCCTGGATGTGGTCTCCTCGGCCGTGCTCGGCGCGGCCGAAGCGGCCGGGGCGGGGGCCGGCTCCGGGCGGGCCCTGCGGCCGATCGAGCGGATCACCTGGCACGAGGCGATGAACCGGTTCGGCGTCGACAAGCCCGACCTGCGGTTCGGCATGGAGCTCGTCGAACTCACCGCCATCTTCACCAACAGCGGTTTCAAGGCGTTCTCCGGAGCTCCGGCGGTCAAGGGCATCCGCGTCCCGGGCGGGTCGGCCACGCACAACCGCAAGGCGCTGGACACCCTCACCGACCGCGCCAAGAAGCTCGGCGCGAAGGGCCTGGTGTGGATGCGGGTCGCCGCGGGCGGCGTGCTGGAGTCGCCGGTCGCGAAGTTCCTCTCACCCGAGGAGCTCGCGGCCATCGTCAGCGCGACCGAGGCGAGCGAGGGAGATCTGCTGCTGCTCGTCGCGGACGAGTGGGAGACCGCCTGCGAGGTCCTCGGCCAGCTGCGCAACGATCTCGGCCGGCCGCCGGCCGGGGAGGGCGAGCTGCGGTTCGTCTGGGTGGTCGACTTCCCGCTGTTCGTCGGGGTGGACGCGGCCACCGGGCGACCGAAGCCGGGGCACCACCCCTTCACCCGGCCGCATCCCAGCGACGTCGAGAAGATGGAGTCCGACCCGCTGGCCGTGCGCAGCCTGGCCTATGACCTCGTCCTGAACGGGTGGGAGCTTGGTTCGGGGTCGATCCGGATCCACGAGAGCGACCTGCAGCAGCGGATCTTCGGCCTGCTCGGCATCTCCCNCGAACAGGCCCAGGCGCGGTTCGGGTTCTTCCTGACCCCGTTCGGGTACGGAGCGCCGCCGCACGGGGGTTTCGCGTTCGGCATCGACCGCCTGGTCGCGATCCTCGCCGGCGAGGACAACATCCGCGAGGTCATCGCCTTCCCGAAGACGCAGTCCGGGCTCGACCCGATGACGGGCGCGCCGACCGCCGTCGACGAGCGGCAGCTGCGCGAGCTCGGCATCCGGGTGGTCGCGCCGCCGGCGGTCCCCGCCGCGCCCCGCGCGTCGTCCTGACCGCGAATACACCGGGGACGAAAATCACCAGGTTCACGGCTTCGTGATACAGGCCACAAATGTGGCCTTAGCATGTTTCCGAGTCGGAGCAGATCCGGGTACATCGGTGCACGCGGTTCGGCCAGTGGCGACAAAGGCGCCCGTTGTCGGTGTCCAGCCGGGGTACGACCGCGCGATCTGGGTAACCAGCCCGGAGAGCTCGCTGCCCGAGTTCCGGGTTCGCCTCTCGGCGTGCCCGCTCACCCGGAGGAGCCGCGGTGCACATTCCCTTCTCGCCGTCGCCGAGTTCTAGCCTGGGAATCGAGTGGGAGCTCGAACTCGTCGATCTACAGAGCCGCCAGCTGCGTTGCGGCGCGTCCGAGATCCTCGACGACCTGCGGGCGAAGGTCGGTGACGAGAGCGCGGCCAAGGC
This sequence comes from Frankia sp. EI5c, assembly GCF_001636565.1. Classification (GTDB taxonomy): domain Bacteria; phylum Actinomycetota; class Actinomycetes; order Frankiales; family Frankiaceae; genus Parafrankia. The sequence goes on along the minus strand of NZ_LRTK01000030.1, from coordinate 69,179 downwards.
CAAGCACGAACTCTTCGAGTCGACGATCGAGGTCATCACCGGCGTGTGCCGGACCGTCCCGGAGGCGCTGGCCGACCTGGCCGGCACCGTGGACCCCCTGCGTGACCTCGCCGAACGCCGCGGGCTGGGGCTGATGTGCTCCGGGACGCACCCGATCAGCGACTACACCACGCAGCGGATCACCGTCGACGAGCGGTACGAGCGCCTGGTGGGGCAGATGCAGTGGCTGGCGCGCCGGCTGCTCATCTTCGGGGTGCACGTGCACGTCGGGGTCCGTTCCGCCGAGAAGGCCATGCCCATCGTGAACGCGCTGATGTCCTATATACCGCATTTCCTGGCGCTGTCCGCCTCGTCGCCCTACTGGAAGGGTGCGCACACCGGGCTGGCGTCGTCCCGTTCCCAGATCTTCGAGAGCCTGCCGACCGCCGGCCTGCCCTATCCACTGCACGACTGGGCCGCCTTCGAGGGGTTCATGGANACCCTGGTCACCGCCGGCACCATCGAGACGATCCGGGAAGTCTGGTGGGATATCCGTCCGCACCCGAACTTCGGGACGGTGGAGCTGCGGATCTGTGACGGACTTCCCACCCTGATGGAGATCGGCGCGGTCGCGGCGCTCGCCCAGTGCATCATCGACCGGATGAACACCCAGCTGGACCGCGGGTACACGCTGCCGACGCCACACCGCTGGGTGGTGCAGGAGAACAAGTGGCGCGCCGCCCGCTACGGGCTGGACGCCGAGATCGTGGTGGACGACCACGGCGCGGTCCGCCCGGTGCGGGCCGAGATCGCCGACCTCGTCGACGATCTCCTGCCGGTGGCCCGCCGGCTCGGCTGCGCCGACGAGCTCACCGACGTGCACCGGATCCTCACCGACGGTGCCAGCCACACCCGGCAGGAGGCCGCCGCGCGGCGGGCCGGCGGGGACCTCACCGCCGTGGTGGATACGCTGCTGGCGGAGATGAACTCGGGACGGCCGGTGACCTCCGGGTAGCCGTAGCCGGCCGGAGTATTCGGCGGCGGAGGGCCCGGCCCAGTAGATGACATCGGAACTGACGCACAGGACCGCCGCGGCGGTGGCGCCCGCCGCGGCGGCCTGGCTGGCGGAACACGAGCACGACCTGATCTCGCTGCGGCGTGATCTGCACGCCCACCCGGAGCTCGGCCGCCAGGAGCACCGCACGACGGGTGTGGTCGAGGAGCAGCTGCTTGCCGCCGGGCTGAGCCCGCAGCGGTTTCCCGACGTGCCGGGCCTGTGGTGCGACATCGGCCCGGGAGTGGACTCGGGCGCCCCGGTCATCATGCTGCGCGCCGACCTGGACGCGCTGCCGCTGCCCGACGTCAAGGACGTGGCCTACCGCTCCACGGTGCCGGGAGTCGCCCATGCCTGCGGGCATGACGTGCACACCACCGTCACGCTCGGAGCCGGTCTCGCGCTCGCCGCCTACGCGCGGGCGCATCCGCTGCCCGGGACCGTCCGCCTGCTCTTCCAGCCGGCGGAGGAGACCATGCCCGGGGGCGCGCTCGACGTGATCGACGCGGGCGTGCTCAAACCGGTGACGGCCGCCATCACCATGCACTGTGACCCGGCGCTCGACGCGGGCACGATCGGGCTGCGCTCCGGCCCGATCACCTCCGCCGCGGATGCGGTGGAGATCACCCTGGCCGGGCCGGGCGGGCACACCTCGCGCCCGCAGAACACGGTGGATCTGGTCTACGCGCTGGCCCGGCTCGCGGTCGACCTGCCCGCCGCGCTGTCCCGGCGGGTCGACCCCCGCTCGGCGCTCTCGCTGGTCTGGGGCGTGGTACAGGCCGGCACGGTGGCCAACGCCATCCCACGAACCGGCAAGCTGCGGGGAACGATCCGCACCCTTTCCAGGGAGACCTGGGAGGCGGCCCCCGAGCTGGTCGAGCTGCTCGCCGAGCAGCTCGTGGCACCCTACGGCGCGCAGATCGCCGTGGACTACGTGCGCGGTGTGCCCCCGGTGGTCAACCACACCGACGTCGTGGACGCCTTCGCCGCGGTCGTCGACGCGGTGTTCGGGCACGAGGCGGCCACGTCCGTGGCCCAGTCACTGGGCGGCGAGGACTTCGGCTGGTACCTCACCCACGTGCCCGGCGGGCTGGCCCGGCTGGGCACCCGCACGCCCGGCGGCCCCACCTACGACCTCCACCAGGGCAGTTTCGACGTGGACGAGCGGGCCATCGGCGTGGGGGTGCGGTTCCTGTCCGCCGCGGCCGGTGAGCTGCTCGACCGTTATGCCGATCCGGCCCGCACGGAGGGGCTGGTCACCTGAGCGGCCGGCCCACCGGCGGCGGCCGGCGAGCGCGGTCAGCTCACGCGGTCGGGCGGCTGCGCAGTTCGAGGACGTACTCGGACGGCGCGCCCGCCTTCTCCGCCGCGTCGGCGATCTTGTCCACGTGGTTGCGTGACGGCAGCCCGCCCTCGTAGGCGTTGAGCACGTACGTCCAGGCCAGGCTCTCGCCGTCCAGCGTCGAGACCCGCACCCGGATCCGGGTGTACAGGCCGGTGTCGGCGCCCTCCCAGACGTCCAGCCGCTCCAGGTCGTACCGGTCCAGGTCGTAGAGCAGCACGTACACATGGGCGCCCGGGGCCTCGACGATGGTCGCGAGCGCTCCGTCCCAGCCGACGCTCTCACCACCGAAGGTCAGGCGCCAGCCTCGGATCCACCCGGTGCCGATCACCGGGGAGTGCGGCGCGCGCTCCTGCATGTGCGCCGGATCGAGGTTGCTCGCGTAGGCGGCGTACTTCGTCATCGTCGGGGTCTTCCGATCTCCCCGCCTGGTGCGCTGCGCGGGGTGGCTGCCACGCCGGGTGCGGCCGCCGGCGTCGCGGGGATGGGTCACGGGATGGGCCGACGTCACGGAGGGTCGTCCGACGTCGGTGGAGATACTACGGAGGGGTCCGGACCGGGACGAGAGGGACGTCTGCGGAGGGGCAGACTGGAGGGGGTAACACGAAGCCATGGGAGGACCCCACGTGACGCGCATCGTCATCCTTGGCGGCGGGCCGGGCGGCTACGAAGCCGCCCTGGTCGCCGCGTCGCTCGGCGCGACCGCGACAGTGATCGACTCGGACGGCATCGGCGGCGCCTGCGTCCTCACCGACTGCGTCCCGTCCAAGACGCTCATCGCGACGTCGGAGACGATGACGAACTTCGCGATGGCTCCGGCGCTCGGGGTCCGTCCACATGGCGATCCCGGGGTCGAGGTCGGGAGCTGGGACGCTACCGGGCGGTCGCACCTCACCCCGCCGGACGTGGTGTCGGTCGACCCCGAGCAGGTCAACGAGCGGGTGCGCGCGCTGGCCCGGGCGCAGTCCGCCGACATCCAGAGCCATCTGGAGCGCGAGCGGGTCCGGGTGGTGCACGGGACGGGGCGGCTCGTCGGCCCGCACGCGGTGGAGACCGCCGACGGCGAGACCTTCGTCGGCGACGTGGTGCTGGTGGCGACCGGGGCGTCACCGCGCGAGGTCCCCGGCTGTGAGCCGGACGGCGAGCGGATCCTGACCTGGCGCCACCTCTACGAGCTCAAGGAGATCCCGGAACACCTGGTGGTGGTGGGCTCGGGTGTGACCGGCGCCGAGTTCGCCAGCGCCTACCGCGCCCTGGGCGCGGAGGTCACACTGGTGTCCTCCCGCGAACGGGTGCTTCCGGGCGAGGACTCCGACGCCGCCCGGGTGATCGAGGATGTCTTCGTCCGCCGCGGCATCCAGGTGCTCAACCGCTCCCGCGCCGCGTCGGTCCGGCGGATCGGCGACGGGGTGCTCGTCGAGCTGACCGACGGGCGGGCGGTGACGGGGAGTCACGCCCTGATGGCGGTCGGGTCGGTACCGCGGACGAGGGGCCTCGGCCTCACCGACGTCGGCGTCCGGCTGGGCTCGGGCGGCCACATCGTGGTCGACCGCATGTCCCGGACGTCGGTGCCGGGCGTCTACGCGGCCGGCGACTGCACCGGAGTGCTCCCACTGGCCTCGGTGGCGGCCATGCAGGGGCGGATCGCCATGTGGCACGCGCTGGGCGAGGCCGTCACGCCGCTGCGCCTGGGCACGGTCTCGTCGAACATCTTCACCGAGCCCGAGATCGCGACCGTGGGCGTGACCCAGCGGATGAAGGACTCCGGCGCGATCGCCGCCGAGGTCACCACAGTGCCACTGGCCCGCAATCCCCGGGCGAAGATGATGGGGATATCGGACGGTTTCGTGAAGCTGTTCTGTAGGCCCGGAAGTGGCAGCGTTCTGGGTGGCGTCATCGTTGCTCCGCGTGCAAGTGAACTAATCCTCTCAATTTCGCTCGCGGTCGAGAACGGTCTCACCGTCGACCAGATCGCGCACACCTTCTCGATCTATCCCTCCTTGTCCGGTTCCATCACCGAGGCGGCCCGGGTCCTGCGCCCTCGCGACCTGTTCGCCGGGTTCGACACCCCCGCCTGAACAGGCCTCCCACTCCGGCCCAGGCCGGATAATGGGCCCATGAAAGGCGTCTTCGTCGGCCTGACGACGCTGGATTCGGTCTACCTCGTGGACCAGCTTCCCGGTGCCGACGAGAAGTGTGTGGCCCGGGATTTCGCGATGAATGCTGGCGGCCCCGCCACGAACGCGGCGGTGACGTTCGCCTACCTCGGCGGCCGGCCCTGCCTGGTGAGCGCGATCGGCAGTTCTCCCGCCGCCGCGCTCGTGCACGCGGATCTGGCCCGCCACGGCGTCCGCCATATCGAGCTGGTGCCCGAGACCTCCGGCGACTCGGCCGCCGGTGTCGGCGGGATCGGCCAGCACGGCCTACAGCACAAGCCGGCCGGGGCGCGCGCCGGCGGCATCCGCGGCTACGGGCTGCCCGGGGCGGCCGGCGGTGGTTCCCCGGCGCACGGCAAGGTTCCCGGCCGTCCCGGGCCGGGCGGCCACCGCCACGGTGGCGCGGGCGGGCACGCCGGGCAGGCCAGCCCCGTCGGGCACGGTGCCGTCCTGGGGCACGGCGGCCCCGGCGGTCCCGGCGGCTACGGGAGCGCCGGCGGGCCGGGCGGCCACGGCGCGGCGCCTGGTCACGGCCTGGCGCCTGGTCACGGCCTGGCGCCTGGTCACGGCGGGGCGGCCGCCGGGCACCCCGGCGCCGGCCCGGGCGGGCTGATCCCCGCCGCCGGCCATCTCGCCGGCCTGGCGGGAACCTCCTATGCCCTCCCCATGTCAGCGGTCATGGTCACCGCACTGACCGGCGAGCGGGCAGTGACCTCGACCCACGGGATGGTGCCGCGGTGCACGGCGAACACCGCGGCGGCCGCCGCCGTCGCCGACGCGGATGTCGTCCTGGTCGACGGCCACCAGGTGGACGCCACGGTCGGACTGCTCCGCACGCTGCGGCGCGGCGGGCCGCCGGTCCTGCTCGACGGCGGGAGCTGGAAGCCGGGCACCGAGCAGCTGCTGCCGTTCGTCGACATCGTGATCTGCTCCACCGCGTTCCGGCCGCCGGGTTTCGACCCCGGCGCGGACATCCTGGACCTGCTGCTGCGCTACGGCCCGTTCTTCGTCGCCGTGACGGACGGGCCGGGGCCGATCCGGTGGGCGACCAAGGACCGGCGCGGCTACGTGCTGCCGCCGGTGGTCACGGCACGTGACACCCTCGGCGCCGGTGACGTCTTCCACGGCGCCTTCGCCTGGATGATGGCCCACGGCGCGATCGAGACCGACGAACTGGTCGGCTCACTCGGCGAGGCGTCCCGGGTGGCCGCGCGCTCCGTGCAGAGCTTCGGCACCCGAAGCTGGATGACCTGACCGCCGGGCGGCCGGCCGTCAGGTCTCGGGGCCGCGGGCGACGCAGCCGGCGAGATGATCGTCTACCAGCCCGCAGGCCTGCATCAGCGCGTAGGCGGTGGTCGGGCCGAGGAACACGAAGCCGCGCGCCCGCAGCGCCCTGGCCAGTGCCCTCGACTCGTCGGTCACCGCNGGCACGTCCGCGACGGTCACGGGGGCCGGCCGGGACGGCGCCGGGGCGAAGGACCACACGATGTCCGCCAGCGGCTCGCTCAGCCCGAGGACGGCGCGGGCGTTGGCGATGGTGGCCTCGATCTTGCGCCGGTTCCGGACGATGCCCGCGTCGGCGAGCAGTGCCGTGACCTCCTCCTCGCCGAAGGCGGCGACGGCCGCCGGGTCGAACCCGGCGAAGGCGGCCCGGAACGCCGGCCGCTTGCGCAGGATCGTCAGCCACGACAGCCCGGACTGGAACGCTTCCAGGGTGATCCGCTCGAACAGCCCGACGGTGTCCCGGACGGGCCGGCCCCATTCGGCGTCGTGGTATTCGACGTACAGCGGGGTCGACACCGCCCACGGGCAACGCGGCAGGCCGTCCGCACCGGCGACGAGGCCGGTGGCGCCGGCGGTGGCGGTGGCGGTGGCGGTGGCGGTGGCGGTCACCGTGCCGCCCTCGTCCGTCATGCCGCTCAGCCTCTCACGGCCGATCAGGGCACGGCGGCCCGCCGGGGGCCGCCGCGGCCCCGAGCGCGTCGAACCCGGGCTTGATGACGTCGTTGATCAGGGCGAGGCGCTGGTCGAACGGCAGGAACGCCGACTTCATCGCATTGATGGTCAGCCAGCTGATGTCCGACCAGCCGTACCCGAACGTCTCGGCGAGGGCCGCGAACTCGCTCGACAGCGTCACCCNGCTCATCAGCCGGTTGTCGGTGTTCACCGTCACCCGGAACCGCAGCCGGCGCAGCAGGCCGATCGGGTGCTGTTCCAGGCTCGGCGCCGCCCCGGTGTGCACGTTCGACGTCGGGCACATCTCCAGCGGCACGCGGACATCCCGCACGAAGTTCGCGAGGTCACCCAGGGTCGCGTTGCCGTCCGGGTCGACCGTGATGTCGTCGACGATGCGCACGCCGTGCCCCAGCCGGTCGGCGTTGCACCACTGGAGCGCCTCCCAGATGGACGGCAGCCCGAAGGCCTCCCCGGCGTGGATGGTGAAGTGCCCGTTCGCGCGCTGGATGTACTGGAACGCGTCCAGGTGACGGGTAGGCGGGTTGCCCGCCTCCGCGCCCGCGATGTCGAAGCCGACCACACCGGCCTCGCGCCAGCGCACGGCGAGCTCGGCGATCTCCAGCGAGCGGGCCTGGTGGCGCATCGCCGTCAGCAGCGCGCGCACGTGCAGGCCGGTGCCGGCCGAGCCGGCCCGGAAGCCGTCCAGCACGGCCTCGACGACCTCGTCGAGTGACAGTCCGCGCTCCCCGTGCAGCTCGGGGGCGAAGCGGACCTCGGCGTAGACGACGCCGTCGGCGGCGAGGTCCTCGGCGCATTCGCGCGCCACCCGGACCAGGGCCTCGGACGTCTGCGTGACGCCCACCGTGTGGCTGAACGTCTCCAGGTAGCGCACCAGCGACCCGGTGTGCGCGCCACCGCGGAACCAGGTCCGGAGCTTGTCGACATCGGTCGTGGGCAGGCCCGTGTACCCGTCGGCGTCGGCCAGCTCGATGATGGTCTCGGGCCGCAGCCCGCCGTCCAGATGGTCATGCAGCAGGACCTTCGGCGCCTGCCGGATCTCGGCCTCGGTGATCAGCTCGCCACCTCCTCACGACTGGGCCGGACCCACCCGTGGCCGGGCCCGACCGCCTCCCGCGCCGCCTCCCAGACGCTAGCCCCCGGGCCCGCGGGCCGCCGGTCAACCGGGCCGTCACAGGTCAGCGGATGTGGGCCAGCACCAGGGGGGCGAAGGCGGGTGGCTCCGCGGTGACCGCGACAGCGCCGGCCAGGGCCTCGATCGCCCGCGGGAAGGTCGACTCGTCGTCGCTGTAGAGCTCGATCAGCGGCTCGCCGGCCCGGACCCGCTCCCCCACCCCCGCGAACCACCGCAGCCCGGCCGCGGCCGACACCGGATCCTCCTTGCGGGCACGCCCCGCCCCCAGCCGCCAGGCCGCGACGCCGACCGCGCGGGCCTCCAGCCGGCTGAGGTAGCCGCTCGCCGGCGCCGGCACGACCCGGGTGAACGCGGGCACCGGCAGCGCGGCGTCCGGGTCGCCGCCCTGGGCCGCGACCATCGCGCGCCACACCTTGAACGCGGCGCCCGAGGCCAGCAGCTCCGCCGGATCAGGCGCCACCGGGCCGAGGCCGGCCAGGTCGAGCATCACCCGGGCCAGCGCCACCGTGATCTCGACGAGATCGGCCGGACCAGCGCCACGCAGCGTCGCGACCGCCTCGGCCACCTCGGGCCCGTTGCCCGCGGTGCGGCCCAGCGGCGTGTCCATCGCGGTCAGCAGCGCCTGCGTCCGCACCCCGGCGCGGTCGCCGAGACGAACCATGGTGCGCGCCAGCTCATGGGCGTCGTCCATCGACGTCATGAACGCGCCCGTGCCCACCTTGACATCCAGGACCAGCGAGGACGTCCCCTCGGCGATCTTCTTGCTCATAATGGACGAGGCGATCAGCGGGATCGACTCGACGGTTGCGGTGACATCCCGCAAGGCGTAGAGCCGGCGGTCCGCGGGCGCGAGCCGCGGGCCGGCGGCGCAGATGACCCCACCGACGTCGGTGAGGATCTCCCGCATCCGTCCGGTGTCGAGGTCGGCGCGCCAGCCCGGGATCGCCTCCATCTTGTCCAGGGTTCCGCCGGTGTGGCCGAGCCCGCGGCCGGCTGCCTGCGGGACGGCCGCGCCACAGGCCGCCACCAACGGGGTGAGCACCAGGGAGACCTTGTCCCCGACGCCCCCGGTCGAATGCTTGTCGACGGTGGGGCGGGGCAGTCCGCCCAGGTCGGCGCGCTCGCCGCTGGCGACCATGGCGGCCGTCCAGTGATCCAGCTCGTCGGCGGTCAGACCCCGCCAGCAGACGGCCATCAGGAAGGCGGACATCTGCTCGTCGGCGACCCGGCCGTGGGTGTAGGCGTCGACCAGCCAGGCGATCGCGTCCGCGGGCAGTGCGCCACCGTCCCGCTTGGCCCGGATGAGGTCGACCGCGTCGTAGGCGGCCGGCGTCGTCCGCGGGTCGGCGCTCATGCCGCCGGCCCCGTACCGGGTCCCGTCCCGAATCCCGCACCGGGCGGCAGGTCGGCGGGACCGAACGAGTCCGGGAGGAGCTCGGCGAGCGTTCGCACCCCACCCGCCGTGGCGAGCCTGAGTTCCGGCCCGCCGTGCTCGTGCAGGAGCTGGCGGCAGCGCCCGCACGGCGCCAGCGGGGCGCCCGTCCCGTCCACGCACACGAAGGCGACCAGCCGCCCGCCGCCACTTGCCCGCAGCGCCGACACCAGCCCGCACTCGGCGCACAGCGTCAGCCNGTAGGACGCGTTCTCGACGTTGCAGCCGACGACGACCCGGCCGTCGTCGACGAGCGCCGCGGCACCCACCCGCAGGCCCGAGTAGGGAGCGTAGGCGTGCCGCGCGACGCCCACCGCCGCCGCGCGCAACCGCTGCCACACACTGTCGTCCACGAACCCCTCCCGGGTCGGTTTCCCCCCGCCCCGGGCAGTGTCGACCACCGGGCCGCCCCGCTGCCGAGGAGGCCCCGCCGGCACCCGGCGCTCAGGCACACAGCCCGGGGCCGCGACCAGCATGCCCCGCTGTCAGCGGGCACGCCGAGTGTGATCCCATGAGAGCGACAACCTGAGCGGAAAGGACAGCCGATGTCAGGCGCGCGCCGTGACGCTCCCGATTCAGCCGGTTCGCGTGCGCTCATCGGGCGCAGGTACCGGCTCGACGGGGTGATCGGTCGCGGCGGCTTCGGTGTCGTGCACCGGGCGACGGACGAGCTGCTTCGCCGCCAGGTCGCCGTCAAGGAGGTCCTGCTCCCCTACGACGGCAGCGAGCAGGAACGCGAGCTGGCGCGGGAGAGGGTCCTGCGGGAGGCCCGCGCCGCCGGCCGCCTGCACCACCCGGGCGCGGTCGCGGTGCTCGACGTCATCTCCGAGGGTGACCTGCCCTGGATCGTGATGGAGTTCGTGGACGGGCAGGCCCTGTCGCGGCTCATCGACGAGCGCGGGGCGCTGAGCGTCACGGAGGTCTGCCGCATCGGCATCAGCCTCGCCTACGCGCTGGAGGCGGCGCACCGACTGGGCATCGTCCACCGCGATGTCAAGCCGAGCAACGTCCTCGTGACGGCGGACCAGCGCGCGCGGCTCACCGACTTCGGTATCGCCGTCAGCCACGGGGACCCCCGGCTGACCAGCACCGGGATGGTGCTGGGCTCGCCGGCCTACCTGTCCCCCGAGCGGGCCCGGGGCGACGCCGGGACAGCCGCGAGTGACCGCTGGGGCCTGGGGGCGACCCTGTTCACCTCCGTGGAAGGGGTCTCCCCCTTCCCGGGGAACGACCCGATCTCGATTCTGGCGGCGGTGGTGCAGGGCCGCCGCCGGCCGTTCCACGCCGCGGGGCGGCTGGCGCCCGTCATCGACGACCTGATGGCGCCGAGCCAGGCCCAGCGCCCGAGCCTGGCCCACGCGCGGGCCCGGATGCGCGAGATCCTCGAGCACGAGGGCCGGACCCGCCCGCACCGCTCCCGCAGCCGGCCGGCCCGCCCGACCGTGTCGGCCAACACCCCGAAACCAGGTATCCCGCTGGCAGCGGCGCCCGCGCCCGCTGACGGCGCCGCGGCCCCGGCGGGTGCCCCGATCACCGAGAACGCCACCCAGCTGGTCAGCCGGCCGGCCGCCGGTGCCCAGGCAGCCGGGGGGCAGGCCGCCGGAGCGCGGGCAGCCGCCGGGACGCGGGCCGAACCCGGTGCACCGGTCGACGCGACGGCGGTCCTGCGGCCGGGCGAAGCCGCGGACAGCGTCACCACCGTCGTGGAGCGCGGCTCCGGTGCCGCTCCGGCCGACCCGGGGGCAGCGCGGACCGTCCTGGTCGACTCCGCCGTGGACGCCTCCGGCAGCACCGTGGACGGAACAGTGCTGATGGGGCCGATGCGCGGTACGACCACCGCACCCCCAGCACCAGCACCGGCGCAGGGCGGCCCCGCCGCACCGGCGGCACCCGAGGAGACCGCCGAAGGGACCACATCGACCGAGGGCGGAGCTGTCTCCCCCCCGGAGCCGACGGGTTCCCCGGCCCCCGGGTCCGAGACGACCGTCGTGCACGCCCCCCTGGGCGGTTCGCCCGGGTCTCCCTCCCGGCTCGCGAGCCGACTGGAGCGGGTCCGCGCGATGGAGCGACGGCGTGCCGCCGCGGCCGAGCGTGCTCGGGACACGGACGGTCCGAGGTCGGCCGACCGCCCACGAGCCCTGGACCGGATGCGCGCGCTCGACCGGATGCGGGCGCTCGGCGGGATCCCGGCCCGGGCCCAGCCGGTGCCGCCGCCGGTGACCCCGGCCCCAGCTCCGGATACCGCGAGCGCGGGGCCGGCTGCCGGTACCGAAGCCGCGGCGGCAGCCGGTGCCACGGCGACCGCCAGCCCCGCCGAGACCCCCCGCACCACGGAAGCCGCCGGCGCCGGAGAAGCCGCCGGCGCCGGGGAGGCCGACCGCGGCGCTCCGCCCGTCGCCCGCCGCCGCCCCCGGCGGCCTGTTGTGATTCTCGTCGCCCTGATTCTCGTGATCGTTTTCGGCCTGGCCGCCGTCCTGCTCCTTGGTGGCGGTGACGAGGAACCATCCGTGCCCGGTCCGAACCCAACTGTGACGGTCGATCCCCGGGCGGCCGCGATCGAGGCGGGCGAGGCCGTCGCGACCGATTCCACCCCGGTCGTTCCCGCGCCGGGCTGGGTCTCGTACGTCGATCCGAGCGGATGGTCGATCGCCTATCCGGCGACCTGGGACCGCCGGCCGAGCCCGAGCGGCGCGGAGAACCTGGACTTCGTGGATACTGCTACTGGTACCTTCATGCGCATCGGAAGTATCGGGACGGCGAAGACCTCGGCCATCGAGGACTGGCGCACGAACGAGGCACGCTTCCGGAATCAGGTGCGGGACTACCGGCGGGTACGGATCGAACCAGGCGATCAGGCTGACGGCTCACGGCAGGCCGACTGGGAGTTCACCTACGCCTCCGGTGGGGGGACGGTGCATGTGCTCAACCGTGGCGCTGTGCGAAACGGGCATGGATACGCTCTGTACTGGCACACGGCCGAGAAGCTGTGGGCGGCGAACCAGCCGCTGATGCGCCAGCTCCTCTCGACGTTTCGGCCGGCGCCATGAGGCGCCCCGGGCGCGAGCGCCGTCTGACCAGCCGGCGGGGCCAGGTCCGCTCCGACCAATTCGTCTGTCAGACTTGAATCGATGGCCAGATCGGCGAGCGTGCCCCCCGACACATCTCGGCACGGCACACCCCGCTACGTAGCGCAGCGCTACCGCCTCGACGCACCTATCGGGCGCGGTGGCGCCGGTGTCGTGTGGTGCGGCGAGGACGAGCTTCTCCAGCGGCCCGTCGCCATCAAGGAAATCCTGGTGCCGATGGCCGGCGCGCAGTCGGAGCGCGATGCCATTCGGGCGCGGGTGCTGCGCGAGGCGCGGGCGCTGGCCCGGTTGCACAGCCCGGCCATCGTCTCGGTCTTCGACGTCGTCGAGGAGCACGAGCGGCACTGGATCATCATGGAGCTCATCGACGCGGACAGCCTCGGTGACACCATCAAGAACCACGGCCCGCTGCCCTTCGACCAGGTCGCGGCGATCGGCCTGGCACTCGCCGACGCGCTCGCCGCCGCCCATTCGGCCGGTGTGCTGCACCGTGACGTCAAGCCCGGCAACGTGCTGCTCGGCCGGGACAACCGCGTCCGCCTCACCGACTTCGGCATCGCGGCGACTGAGGGCGACGTCACGCTGACCGGTACCGGCGCGCTCGTCGGCTCACCCGCCTACATCGCCCCGGAGCGGGTTCGCGGGTCCTCCGGCACGCCCGCGAGCGACCTGTGGGGCCTCGGCGCGACGCTGTACTCCGCGGTCGAGGGCTGCCCGCCCTTCGAGGGGCCGGAGACATACGCCGTGCTGAGCGCGGTCGTCGAGGGTCGCCGCCGCCCGTTCCGGCTGGCCGGTCCGCTGCGCGGGCTGCTCACCGACCTGCTCGACCGCCCGGCCGAGCTGCGCCCGGACGTCGAGGAGATCCGCCGCCGGCTGACCCCGATCGCCCGCAACGCCAACCCGGTCCCGAGTGTCGTGACGAACCCCCGCAGCCGTTCGTCCGAGCCGTCGGAGGACCCGGTCAGCTCGGACGACGGTCTGGAGAACCTCGCCGCGCCGCCACCGCCACCGCCACCGGCCGTGGCGCGGACGGATCGGCAGCCGACGCCCGCCGACGACATCGGCGTGACCGACCGGCTCGTCCCCGGCCGGGAGATCACGCCCGTGCCGCCGGCCGCTGGCCTGCCCCTGACCGGTGACGAGCTGACAGCGGTCGGGCACACGCCCATCACCGGCCCGGGAGCGGTGCCGTCCACCGGCCCGCACGATGATCTCACCCAGATCGGCGCGCTGACCCCGGCGTCGGACCTTTTCGACCAGGACGACGCCAACATGGCGGCGGGCCTGCTCCCACTGGAGCGCGACGCCGAGCGCACGAGCCGGGCACCGGCCTCCCACCGGGCGCCCTCGGGCCGCGGCGACCACCGCGGAGACTCCGCCCGCGGCGGTGCTCACGGCGGGCGGCCGCCACAGCTCGCGATCATCGCCGGCGCGGCGGTGGCCGCCCTCGCGGGCCTCGCGGTCCTGCTGACAATCCTGCTCACGGGCGGGAACGGGGATGCCCCGCGGGGAACCAGCGCGGACGGCGCCTCGCCCTCACCGTCGCTCGCGCCCACGCCGTGGAGCGCCCCCCCGACCGCCGACGTGACGCCCGAGCCGGCGGAGACCTCGCCCCAGACGACCTACCCCCGCCCGACCCGCCGGGCCACGGTCCCCGCGCCGCAGACCGAGCCCGCGATCGTCGATCCGCCCGTCGAGACGCCGCCCCCGTCGGCGACACCGACCGCGACACCGACGGCCCCGGCGACGACTCCCCCGGCCACCCAGAGCCCGGGCCCCACCACCTCGCCTGGACCCGGCTCGACGGTGTCACCGAGCACTCCGGCGACCGGCGGCCCCTGACCGCCGGCGGTCAGCGGCCGCACACCGGCCCTCGCACCGCGCCTCTCCGTACCGCCCCTCCCCGCGTCGCGGCCTCCCCGCATCGCGGCCGCCGTCGCACCGCGGACGGCGCGCATCCGGGCGGAGCGAACCGCGGCCCGGCCAGCTGACATCTGCCATTGCCTTCGCCCATGCCGATGCCATCCGTTCGCGGTGACGGCTCCCATACATGGGGCGCTGCCGTGTACCGCAGGATTCCGCCGCCAGGGATGCAGAAAGCGCTGACCGCTTGACACCCAACCAGGCAGCCCATCAACATTGGTAAGCCTCACCTAAGTGAGGCGTATTCGTTCCGCCGATTCCCGCGGCGCCGCCGGGCCGTCAGGACGTCCGACCCGGGGACCCCTGGCCGACCCCGGCCTGCGCGGGGTTGCGGAGCTCCCCCGCCGACCGGCTCCGCCGCAACCGCCGTTCCAGCACGTCCCGAATTCCAGCACGTCCCGAATTCCAGTGCGTCCCGGCCGCCCGTGCGTGGCCGCCCGGCCCGACGCGTCCGGGCCGCACCCGGCAAGATCTTTTCCAGCGACCAGAGGAGAGACATCAGACATGCGGGTCGTAATGTTCGGATACCAGACCTGGGGACATCGCACGCTGAAGACTCTTCTCGACTCCCACCACGAGGTGGTCCTGGTCGTCACGCACGAGAAGAGCGACCACGCGTACGAGAAGATCTGGGACGACTCGGTAGCCGATCTCGCGGCCGAGTACGGCGTGCCCCTCGCGATCCGCAACCGCCCGGACGACGAGGACCTGATGGCGATGCTCAAGGCGGCCGATCCGGACGCCATCGTCGCGACGAACTGGCGGACCTGGATCCCGCCGCAGATCTTCAATCTGCCCCGGCTGGGGACGCTGAACATCCACGACTCGCTCCTGCCCGCCTACGCCGGATTCGCGCCGCTGATCTGGGCGCTGATCAACGGCGAGCCCGAGGTCGGCGTGACGGCGCACATCATGACCGACGAGCTCGACGCCGGTGACATCGTTCTCCAGCACCGGGTTCCGGTCGGCCCGCGCGACACCACCGCCGACCTGTTCCACCGCACCCTCGCGCTGTTCGGCCCGATGGCCGTGGAGGGGCTGGACCTGATGGCGACCGGGCGCACCGACTGGATCGCGCAGGACCGCTCGAAGGCCAGCTTCTTCCACAAGCGCTCGGAGCGGGACAGCCTCATCGACTGGACGTGGTCGGCCGAGGAGCTCGACCGGCTCGTACGGGCGCAGTGCGACCCCTACCCCAACGCCTTCACCTACCGGAACGGCGAGCGGGTCCGCATCGTCTCCGCGGAGGTCTCCAGGGGCTGCTACGGCGGCACGCCGGGACGGATCTTCATTCGAGAGGGGGACGGTGTCGTCATCGTCGCCGGCGCGCAGGCGCGGTACGGGCGCAGCCACGGCCTGTTGATCCGCACGGTGCGCCTGGACGACGGCCGCGAACTGGCCGCCACCGACTACTTCACCACCATGGGCGGGTATCTCACCGACCGACCCTGAGCAACGCACCCGACGACCCCGCCGCCGGCGGAGCGCCCGGTCACCGGATCACCCGGATCACCCAGGTCACCCAGGTCGTCAGACGAAGCAGCCGGGCTGCCGCGCGCTCACCACGCGCGGCAGCCCGGCTGTCGTCCACCCGCCGGACGGGTGTCAGCCCGTGGCGCCGGCGACCTTCGCGAGGGTCGGCTCCAGCTGCTCAAGCTGCCAGGGGATGTTCAGGATGGTCGGGTTGTTCACCGCGCCCGCGGTGAAGGCGTCGACCTCCTGGGCCCGGCCGTCCACGACCGCCGGGATCTTCTTGTACAGCTCGTTCGCCCGCATCTCGGCGCCCAGCTCATCGGTGGCGAACCCGATCATCAGGAAGTCGGCGTCGAGCTCGCCGATCTTCTCCATGCTCAGGGACCGGTCGACGACGCTCGCGGTCACCTTCGGCGAGAGTTTCATGCCGAGCTGGCCGTAAAGCTGGATGGCGACGGTCTCCGGATCGTCGATCACCGCGAGTCCACCGGACTCGTAGTAGAAGCTGTAGCTGAAGGTCTTGTCCTTGAGCCCCGGCAGCTTCGCCGCGGTGTCGGAGATCACCTTCTCGGTGGCGGCGATCGCGGCGGCGGTGTCCGCCTCGCGGCCGACGGCCTTCCCGATCACCTTGCTCACGTCCTGCCAGGTCGCGATGCCAGCTTCGGTCTCGTAGGCCACGGTCGGCGCGATTTTGCTGAGCCGCTCGTAGTAGTCCTCGAGACCGTAGAAGTTGGTGGCGAGGATCAGGTCAGGGGCGAGCGAGGCGATCTGCTCGAGGTTGAGATCGCCACTGGTGTCGAGCGCCGTGCTGTCGGCGAGGTCGATCTTCCCCTTGAGCCAGGGAAACTCCCCGTCCTCCTTGTAGGGGTTCTCCGCGTAGGCGATCGGGGTGATTCCCAGCGCCGCCAGCGTGTCCTCTTCATAGCTGAGGGCGATGATTTTGGTCGGCGCCTTGGAAATGGTGGTGGTACCGAACGCGTGCTTGATCTCCACCGGGAAGCCGGCCGCGGCGGCACCGCCAGTCGAGGAACCACCGCCATCGTTGTCATCACCGCAGGCCGCGGCCCCAGTCATTACCGCGCCGGCGACGCACAACGCCGCCAACGCCCTTGCAATACCCCGCATTGCCCCTCAACTCTCTGACTTCACGTCGTCGTCGCGACGACGCCTGACCTTTAGGTCGATCAACCTAAAACCTTGAACTATCGGCGTAGTCGCTGCGCTGCAGCAACCGCCTGGCGCGCGCGCAGAGCGCGGAAAGAGCGCGCGCCCACGTCGCGGCGAAGTCCGCGACCGCGTCGGCGGGCGGCCCGTCGGCACCCGCCGTCCAGCGGGCGACGATCTCGGGGCCGGCCGGCAGGTCGAGTGCCCGGATGATGACCGTCAATGGGAACGGGTCCGGCCGCTCGGAGTTCCAGGCGGCGAACAGGCCCTCGTCCTCCACCGCGACATCCCAGTCCGCGGGCTCCGGACGAGACAGGCGCCCCTCGTAGTTGAGGTACACCTGCGGCGGCGTCGCCCGCGCGAGCACCGGCGCGGTACGCGGGTTGAGATGACGCAGCAGCCCGTACCCACCGCCGTCTCCCGGCACCGCGGCCCTGCGCCGGTGGACGTCGGCAACCGCGGCATCCAGCACGTCGGAGTCCAGAACACCTGAGCCCAGAACACCTGAGCCCGGGAGACCTGAGCCCGGGAGAGCCGAGCCGTCGGTACGGCCCTCCGCCGCCGCCTCCGTGGCCGCCAGATCGATCGGGCGCTGGTCGAGGCAGAGCGGGTACACGTCGGCGAACCAGCCCACGGTGCGGGTCAGGTCAAGATCGCCGGTTGCCAGGTCTCCTCGGCCGTGGCTCTGCAGCGCCACCACGAGCCCCTCGGCGGCACCGGACTCCCAGCGGCGCCGGCAGTCGGCGACCGCCAGCGCCAGCGCGGTGAGCAGTACGTCGTCGACCCCGACCTGCCAGGCCGCGGGCGCGGTGGTGAGGATGTCGCCGGCCCAGGCGGCGGACAACGTCACGGTGGTGGCGGCCGGTTCCCGTTCCGTCCGGATGGTCACCCCGTCGGCCAGCGGCTCCGCCGCCGCGCTGCCGACCACGGCGACCGCGGCGGGCACGGCAGGCACGGCGGGCACGGCGGGGTGCGGACGGCGGGGCAGCGGAGCGCCGCCCTCGACCGCCCGCAGCCAGAACGGCAGCTCCGCCTCGCGCTCCGAGTCGGTGGCCTGCTCCGTGACGTCCAGTGCCCACCGGCGGTAGGACGTCGGCACCGCCGGCAGCGTCGGTACGCCGCCGGCGGCGAGCGCCTGCCAGGCGGCCGCGAGGTCGTCGAGCAGGATCTGCCAGGACACCCCGTCGATCACCAGGTGGTGCACGATGATCAGTAGTCGGCCCGGGGTGGTGCGTCCGGCGTCGAACCAGACTGCCCGGACCATCACCCCGCCGTCCGGGTCGAGTTCCCCGTCCGCTCGCCGCGCCTCGGCGGCGAGCACCTGGTCGAGGTCGTCCCCCGGGCCGACCTCGACCCGCCGCAGCCATCCGCCGACGCCCGGTGCGCCGGGCGGTGGGACGTCGAGATACCAGGCCTCGCCGCGGTCGGCACTGACCGGCGGGCAGTCGTCGGGCAGCGGCCCGCGGGACGGGCGCACCAGTCGCGACCGCAGGATCTCGTGCCGGTCGGCGACCGCGGCCAGGACGGCCCGCAACGCCGGCAGCGTCGCCGTGGCCGGGACCCGCAGCAGCATCGGCGAGGAGAACCCGTCGACGCCGCCGCCGCCCGCCCGCAGCGCCAGCAGCGGAGGCGTCGGCGGCACTGTCCCGACCCCGTCAGTCGCGTGCGCACCACTGCCGGCCTGCGCACCACTGCCGGCCTGCGCACCACTGCCGACGCCGCCGGCCGAGGCGGGCAGGCCGAGTGCCGCCGCGAGCGCGGCGGGAGTGCGGTGCCGGAACACCTGCGCCGGCCGGATCTCGTGACCGTCCCGCCGCAGGCGGCTCACCAGCCGCATCGCGATGATGCTGTCGCCGCCGAGCGCGAAGAAGTCGTCGTCGGCGCCGACCGCCGGGGTTCCCCCGGCCGCCCGCAGCCCGAGGACCTCGGTGAACAGCGCGCAAAGCCGCGCCTCCCCCGCCGAGGCGGGGGCCCGGCCGACGGCCGCCGCGGCGAAGTCGGGCACCGGCAGCGCGGCCCGGTCGAGCTTGCCGTTGGGCGTCATCGGCAGCCGGCCGGCCACCGGGATGACCGCCGCCGGAACCATGTACTCGGGTAGTGACTCGGCGGCGTGCACCCGCAGCTCCGCCGGATCGAGCCCGTCCCGCTCGGGGACCACGTAGGCGACGAGCCGCGGCGGACCGGCGCCGTCCGACCGGGCGAGCACGGCGGCCTGCCGCACGTCCGGGTGGCGCATCAGCACGGACTGGACCTCGCCCGGCTCGATCCGGTAGCCCCGGATCTTGATCTGGTCATCCGACCGGCCGAGGAAGTCCAGGATGCCGCCCGGCCGCCAGCGCGCGCGGTCACCGGTGCGGTACAACCGGTCGCCGGGCCCGCCGAACGGGTCGGCGACGAACCGAGTGGCGGTCAGGCCGGGGCGGCCGAGGNAACCGCGGGCCAGACCGCGGCCGCCCACATACAGCTCGCCGACAACCCCGACGCCGACCGGGCGCAGCGCCCCGTCCAGCACATAGGCGCGGGTGTTGGGATCGGGCACGCCGATGGGAACCGCGCCGGTCCAGTCCGGGTCCGCCCGCCACAGCGTCGAGTTCACCGTCGCCTCGGTGAGGCCATAGGCGGCGACCACCCGCAGGTGGCGCGACCAGCGCCGCACCGTCTCGATCGGCACGGTCTCGGTGCCCACGACCAGCACCGCGCCCGCCGGCAGCTCGCAGTCGTCCGGCAGGGCGGCCACCAGGGCCGGCGGGAGGATCATGTGGGTGGCGCCGTGCCGGGCGAGGTACTCGGTGAGCTCCGGCCCGGCGACCCGGCGGTGCGCGGGCACCATGATCACCCGACCGCCCACGCACAGGGCCATGCACAGGTCGAAGACCGTCACGTCGAACCCGACCGAGGCGAACTGCGCCACCCGCGACGTCGCGCCGACTCCCAGCCGGTCGATCGCGGTCGCCACCAGGCTCCCGATGCCCTCGTGGGTCGCGATGACGCCCTTGGGACGCCCCGTCGAACCCGAGGTGTAGATCACGTAGGCCGCCGCGTCGAGCCCGGCGGGGCCGGTCGCCGGCCGGGCCGGGTCGCTGGTGGCGAGCTCGGCCATCGTCTCGGGGTCGTCGAGCAGCACCAGCTCGGGATGCTGCCCGTCCGGGCCGAGCCCGCCGAGGGCGATCAGCTCCTCGGCGTGGCCCCGGGAGGAGACCAGCAGCCGGGCACCGGCATCGTTGATCATGAAAGCAACCCGGTCGGACGGATGATCCAGGTCGAGCGGCAGGTAGGCCGCACCCGTCTTCAGCACGCCCAGCAACGCCACCACCAGGTCGGCCGAGCGCGGCACGGCCACGGCCACCACCGACTCCGGCCCGGCGCCGCGGGCGGTCAGCAGCCGGGCGAGCCGGTTTGCCGCCGCGTCCAGCTCGGCGTAGGTCAGTTCGAGGTCCTCGCAGACCACGGCCACCGCGTCGGGTGCCCGGTCGACGCAGACCTCGAACGCCGCCGGCCAGGTGAGCTCGGTGACCTCGCGGCCGGTCCGGTTGAACCCGGCGACCACCAGGTCGTGCTCGGTGGAGTCGAGAACGGGCAGCTGGGCCACCGGCGTGGTCGGCGCGGCGATGACGGCCTCGGCCAGCAGCCGCAGCCGGCGCCCGAAGACCTCGACCGTGCTCCGGTCGAACAGGTCGGCGCTGTAGGCGAGCCCGACAACCAGCTCGGTGCCGGCGGTATCAGTGCCGGCGGTATCAGTGCCGGCGGTATCAGTGCCGGCGGTACCGGTGCCGGCGGTACCGGGCGCCGCCGGGCGTTCCAGGAAGTCGAAGGAGAGGTCGAACTTGGCGGTGGCGGCGTGCACCGGCTCGGGACGGGCGACCACCCCGGGCAGGTCGAGGCCGTCGGCCGTGTCGGCGGCGGGCAGGTGCACGACCATCACCTGGAACAGCGGGTGCCGGGCCAGCGACCGCGGCGGGTTCACCACCTCGACCACCCGGTCGAAGGGCAGGTCCTGGTGGTCGAACGCGGCGAGATCCGCGGTGCGGACCCGTCCCAGCAGCTCGGCGAAGCTCACCGGGCCAGACAGGTCCGTCCGCAGTACCAGCGTGTTCAGGAAGAAGCCCACCAGTTCGTCGAGCCGCTCGTCGCCGCGGCCGGCCACCGGGCTGCCGATCGGGATGTCGTCCCCGGCGCCGAGGCGGTGCAGCAGGGTGGCGACCAGCGCCTGCAGCGCCATGAAGAGGCTGACGTCGTGGGAGCGGGCCAGGGCGCGCAGCTGTTCGAGCAGCTCCGCCTCCCAGGTCAGCTCGACGACGCCGCCGCGGTGCGAGGGCTCCGCCGGGCGGGGCCGGTCGGTGGGCACCGCCAGCTCGGCCGGCAGGCCCGCGAGCTCACGCCGCCAGAACTCGCGCTGGGCGGCGACGAGGCTCGCCGGGTCGGTGTCGTCACCGAGCAGCGCCCGCTGCCAGAGCGTGTAGTCGACGTACTGGACCGGCAGCTCCGCCCAGTCGGGGGCGGCACCGCGCAGCCGCGCGCGGTAGGCCGTCGACAGGTCGCGGGCCAGCGCCCGGTCGGATCCCTCGTCGGCGGCGATGTGGTGGAAGAGGAACTGCACCACATGCGCCAGCGGCCCGAGCCGCACGACCGTGACCCGCACCGGCAGGCTGTTCTCAAGATCGAAAACGCCCGCCGCGGCAGTCTCCAGGCAACGGGCGAGCTCGCCCGCGCCGGCCCCCTCCGCGCCGCCGCCGGCCGCCTCCGCGCCGGCGAGGTCGATCACCTCGACGTCCACCCGCGCCTCGGCGGGGTCGAGGACCCGCTGGTGCGGCACGCCGTCCGGGGCCGGGAACACCGTGCGCAGCGCCTCGTGGCGGGCGACGACGTCGTCGACGGCGGCCCGCAGCGCGCCGATGTCGAGCGGGCCGTCCAGGCGCCAGGTGACCGGGATGTTGTAGGTCGGGCTGGGCCCCTCGACCTGCCCGAGCACCCACAGCCGGGCCTGGGCGGGCGACAGCGGCGGACGCGCCGGCCGCGCGGCGGGCGCGAGTGCCGGGCGCGCCGTCACCGTGGCGCCCTCCAGCCGGCGCGCGAGACCCGCGACCGTCGGCGCGTCGAAGATCTCCCGGGGGGAGATCTCCACCCCGAACGCGGCGCGGATGCGGCTGCGCAGCCGCATCGCCAGCAGTGAGTGCCCGCCGAGGGCGAAGAAGTCGTCGTCCGCGCCGACGGCGGGTGTGCCGAGGACCGCCGCGAACTGCTCGGCCAACAGCTCCTCGCGGGCACCGCGCGGACGCCGGCCCACCGGCCCGCCCTGGTCCGCCGGCGCGGGCAGCGCCGCCCGGTCCAGCTTGCCGCTCACGGTGCGCGGAAGTTCGGGGACGGCGACGAACGCCGCCGGCACAAGGTGGGAGGGCAGCACCCGGGCGAGCTCGGCCCGCACCGCGGCAAGATCGACCCGCGCGGCCTCCTCGGCGCGCGCGGCGACGACATAAGCGACCAGGCGCGGGTCTCCCGGGGTGTCCTCCCGGACGATCACCGCGGCCGCGCCCACGCCGGGCAGCGCCGACAGCGCGGCCTCGACCTCCCCCGGCTCGATCCGGAAGCCACGCACCTTCACCTGGTCATCCGCCCGGCCGAGGAAGGCCAGCGTGCCGTCGGCACGGCGCGACACCCGGTCGCCGGTGCGGTACATCCGGCCGCCCGCGGGACCGAACGGGTCGGCGACGAACCGCCCGGCCGTCAGCCCAGGCCGGCCCAGGTAGCCGCGGGCCAGGCCCGCGCCGGCCAGGTACAGCTCACCGGGGACACCGTCGGGGACGGGCCCGAGGCCGGCGTCGAGCACGTAGGCCCACGTGTTGGCCACCGGCCCGGCCTCGCCGCCGCCGTGCCAGCCGTAGGCGTCGACGCTGTACTCGGTCGGCCCGTAGAGGTCGTGCGCGCTGACCCCGGGCAGGGAACGCAGGCGCTCCCACAGCGCGGGTGCCGTCGCCTCCCCGCCGACGAGGATCACCCCCGGCAGCCGGTCACCGTCGAGGAAGCCGTGGTGGACGAGTTCGCGCAGGTAGGTCGGGGTGACGTCGAGGACGTCGATGCCGGCCCGGGCCACGTAGCCGGCGAGGGCCGCCGGGTCACGCATCGTCGACTCGTCGACGACGTGCAGGGTGTGCCCGGCCAGCAGCCACAACAGCGGTTCCCACGAGCCGTCGAAGCTGAAGGACGCGGCGTGGACGGCCCGCCACGGCGCCTCGCCGCCGCGGGCGGCGACCGCCGGACCGATCAGTTCGGCCTCGTGCGAGGTGAACAGGTTCGCCAGCCCACGGTGGGTGCCGACGACGGCCTTCGGCCGTCCCGTGGTGCCGGACGTGTAGATCACGTAGGCCGCGTTGTCCGGCAGCAGGCGAAGCCGGGCCGGCTCCGGCTCGGTGGCCGAGCCCGGGCCGGCCGTGGCCGGGGCCGGGGGGTCCGCCGACAGCTCCGCCGCGACGGCCGGCGCGTCCAGCAAGATCACCTCGACCCCCGGCCCGGTGGCCGGCAGCCGGCCGGCGAACTCCGCGGTGGTGAGCAGGAGCCGCGGCTGGGCGTCGGTGAGCAGGAAGGACAACCGCTCGGCCGGATGTTCGATGTCGAGCGGCAGGTAGGCCGCGCCGGCCGTCATGACGCCGAGCAGCGCGGGCACCATCGCGGCCCGCGGCAGCGCGAGCGCGACGATGTCCTCGCTGCCCGCGCCGTGCCGCGCGACCAGCCCGGCGAGGGCTCCGACCCGCGCCGACAGCTCGGCGAAGGTCAGCTCCTCGCCCCCGGTGACCAGGGCCGGGCCGTGCGGGGCGGCGGCAGCCGCCGCGGCGAACAGCTCCGCCGCGGTGGGCCGAGCGGGTTCCCGGCGGGGGCCGGCCAGGCCGCCGCCGCCACCGCCGAGGGCGGCTCCGTCGGCTCCGGCTCCGGCTCCGGCTCCGTCGACATCGGCAGCGGCGGCGGCGCCGAGCAGGTCGAGCCGGCCGACGGGCCGGTCCGGGTCCCGGGCGAGCGCGCCGAGGAGCGCGACCAGCCGGTCGGCGAGGCCGCCGGCGGTGGCCGGATCCCAGACGTCCCGGGCGTACTCGACCAGCAGGGTGATCCGGTCGCTCGCGGCCCGGTCGACGAACGTGACGTCCAGGTCGAACTTGACCGTGCCGGCCTCGGTGACCAGCCAGGTCGTAGGCAGGCCGAAGAGCGTGTGCTCGTCCTCGGCGAGGTGGTGGTAGCCGGTCATCACCTGGAACAGCGGGTTGCGGCCGGCCGAGCGGCGCGGGTTGGCCGCCGCGACCACCTGCTCGAAGGGAATGTCGGCGTGGTCGAACGCGGCCAGGTCCGTCTCCCTCGTCCGGGCCAGCAGCTCGGCGAACGACGGATCGCCGCTGAGGTCGGAGCGCAGGACCAGCGTGTTGACGAAGAAGCCCACGAGACGGTCCAGCGCGGTATCCGTGCGGCCCGCGATCGGCACCCCCAGCGGGATGTCGTCACCCGCGCCGAAGCGGTGCAGCAGCGTGGCGGTCGCCGCGTGCGCGAGCATCGACATGCTGGCCCCGGTGCGCGCGCACAGGGCGCGCAGCGCCGTCACGGTCGCCGCCGGCAGCTCGCGTGCCTCCCGCCCGCCGGCACCGTCGCGGACGGCGGGACGCGGCCGGTCCAGCGGCAGCGCGATCTCCTCGGGCATCCCGCGCAACGCCTGCCGCCAGTAGGCGAGCTGGCGGCCGGCCAGCGAGGCCGGGTCGGCCGGGTCGCCCAGCAGCTCGCGCTGCCAGAGGGTGTAGTCGGCGTACTGGACGGGCAGCGGCTCCCACTCGGGGGCCCGCCCGGCCCGGCGCGCCGCGTAGGCGGTGTCCAGGTCCTCCAGGAAGGGCCGGTCGGACCACTCGTCGGTCGCGATGTGGTGCAGCACGACCGCGAGCACCGACTCCGCCGCGCCGGTGCGGAACACCGCCAGCCGCAGCGGCGGGTCCGCCCGCAGATCGAACGGTTCGGCGACGAACTCCTCGACGAGCCGGTCGAGCTCGGCGGCCCGCCCGGTCAGGTCGACCTCCCGCAGGGGTGGGCGGGCGTCGGCGGGGGCGAGGATCCGCTGGTAGCCCTCGCCGTCGTGCTCGGCGACGACCGTGCGCAGGATCTCGTGCCGAGCCGCGACGTCGGCGGCGGCCAGCCGCAGCGCGGCCACGTCCACCTGGCCGTGCAGGCGGATGACCAGCGGGTAGTTGTAGGCGTCGGTGCCGTCCGCGAAGCGGTCGACCAGCCACAGCCGGCGCTGCGCCGACGAGAGCGGGACGCGCTCCGGCCGGGTGGCGGGAACCAGCGGCGGCCGGGCCGGGCCGCTCCCCGTCCCGGAACCGGAACCGCGGCCGGCCTCGGTGGCCGCGCCCGCCGCCGTGATGCGCTCGGCGAGCGCGGCCACCGTCGGCGCCTCGAACAGGTCGCGGATGGCCAGGTCGGTGCCGAGGGTCGCCCGTGCCCGGCTGACCAGCCGGGTGGCCAGCAGCGAGTGGCCGCCGAGGGCGAAGAAGTCGTCCTCCACGCCCACCTCGGGAAGACCCAGCACCTCCGCGTACAGGGCGCACAGCGCCACCTCCGCGGGCGACGACGCCGGCCGGGAGGCGACCAGCGACACCGTCGGCTCGGCCGGGGGCAGGCTGGCCACGTCGAGCTTGCCGTTCGCCGTTCGCGGGATCTCCCGCAGCGTGACGTAGGCGGCGGGAACCATGTAGTCCGGCAGCACGGCCGTGAGGTCGGCGCGCAGCACCGCGGCGAGCGCCGCGTCACCGCGGGCCGCAGTCGGGTCGTTCGCGAGTGGCGCGGCCGGGTCCGGCAGGTAGCCGTCGACGCGCGGGCCGGCGGGAGCCCCCTCAGCTCGGACGAAGACCGCGTCGAGCAGGCCCGGGGCCTCGGCCGACAACGTCAGGTGCTGCTCGTAGCCGAGCCGGTCGGCCAGCGCGAACAGATCCTCGGGGTCGATCGCCCCGGCAGCACCGCTAGCGCCGCTAGCACCGCTAGCACCGGTGGTGTCGGTGGTGTCGGCGCCGTCGAGGCGGGCGGCGAGCGCGAGCTCCGCGGCGACCCGGGCGTCGGGGATACCGGCCACCCGCAGGGTCGCCGGCCGCTGCCCGCGCAGGTGCTCCCCGAGGCCGTCCAGGTCGCTGATCTGCAGGCCCCAGACCAGCGTGGGCGCGCCGGCGAGGCTCACCGCCGCCCTGCCGGAGCCGGTGGGGTCGGCGGTGTCGGCGGTGTCGGCGGGGTCGGCGGTGTCGGCGGTGTCGGCGGGACGGGTCAGCACGACGTCGAAGCGGTGGCGGGTCAGCTCGTTGTGGAAAGTGCCGCGCTTGACCCGGAGCGACACCCCCACCCCGGCGGCCTCCGCGAGCTCGGTGAAGAACTCGGGGGCGAGCACCAGCTCCTTGTCCAGCCGGACCCGGCGGTCGACGGCCGGGGCGAGCCTGCTGAGGTCACCGCCACGGTCCGCGGCGCCGGCCCGGCCGACTTCGATCGCCGTGTGGAAGGCCCGGAGACGAGCCAGGTTGCGCACATCCCCGACGAACAGCGAACCGCCGGGTACCAGCAGATCCAGGGCCGCGCGCAGCACCGAGCGCAGGTAGTCCGGGCTCGGGAAGTACTGGATCACCGAGTTGATCACGATCACGTCGAAGAAGCCGGTGGGCAGGCCGTCCGTCACGTGCGCCGGCTGGCAGCGCAGCTCGACACCGGACAGTCGCGCCGGGTCGGCGGCGGCCTCGGCGCGGAGCTTGTCGATGACCGGGGCGGCGAAGTCCGTGCCCCAGTAGCTCTCGCAGTCGGGCGCCAGCTGGCCGAGCAGCAGGCCCGTCCCGACACCGATCTCCAGGACGCGGCGCGGGGCGAGGGCGCGGATCCGGTCGACCGTCGCCGCCCGCCACTCGCGCATGTGCTCCAGCGGAATGGGCTGCCCGTCGTAGCTGGAGTCCCAGCCGGCGAAGTCCTCCGCGTGCACCGCGGTCGGGATCTGGACGTACTCGTCGCTGTAGACCTGCTGCCACTCGCCGACCTGGTCGGCCTCGACCGCGGCCCGGTCGGCGGCGGTCAGCTCGGCGGGCACGAGGTAGGCGACCAGCCGGCGGGTGCCCGGCACGGCGGCGTCGTCGGTGGCGATGACCGCGGACTGGCTGACCCGGGGGTGCCGGTCGAGCGCCGCGGTGATCTCCCCGAGTTCCACCCGGTAGCCGCGGATCTTGACCTGCTCGTCGGTGCGGCCCAGGAAGTCCAGGTTGCCGTCGGCGCCGCGCACGACCAGGTCGCCGGTGCGGTACATCCGGCCGCCGGGCGTGTGCGGGTCGGCGACGAACCGGGCGGCGGTCAGCGCGAACCGGTCGAGGTAGCCGCGGGCCAGCCCGTCACCGGCGATGTAGAGCTCACCGGGGACGCCGTCCGGCACCGGGCGCAGCCAGCGGTCCAGGATGTAGCCGCGGGTGTTGCGGATGGGCCGCCCGACCGTCGGCGTGGCGCTGTCCGCGGTGCCGCCCCCGAGGGTGTTGATCGTGTACTCGGTGGGGCCGTACAGGTTGTAGCCGGCTGTGTCCTCGGTGTCGCGCAGCCGGCTCCACACCGCCTCCGAGACCGCCTCGCCGCCGAGCATGACCAGCGCCGGCCGGTGCCCCCCACCGCCACCGGTGCGGGCATCGGCGGTGGCCCGCGCGTCCTCGGCGCGGTCGAGCAGGCCCAGTTCGATCAGGTGATGGGCGTAGGTCGGCGTCACGTTGATGACGTCGATCCGGTGGGTGTCGCAGTAGGCGACCAGGGCCTCGGCGTCCCGGCGCAGGTTCTCGTCGCAGACGTGGACCTCGTGGCCCTCGACGAGCCAGAGCAGTTCCTCCCAGGACATGTCGAACGCGAACGAGACGGTGTGCGCGATGCGCATCCGCCGCCCGCCGGCCGCCGCCACCGCCGGCGCGAAGATCTCCGCCTGGTGGTTGAGCTGCATGTTCGTCAGGCCCCGGTACGGCGTCACGACACCCTTGGGACGTCCCGTCGAACCCGAGGTGTAGATGACGTAGGCGGGGTGGTCGAGGCGGTCGGCGCGGCCGCGGGCGAACGCACCCAGTTCCGCGTCGGACAACGCGCCCCCGTCGGCGGCGGCGAGCTCCGCGGCCGTCGCCGGGTCGTCCAGCAGCAGCCGAACCGCGCCGGCGGCGCCGGCCGGCCCCGTGGCCGGGTCGGCGGTGGCGCCGTCCAGGTAGGCGGCGGTGGCGGTGGTCGCCACCAGCAGCGCGGCGCCGGCGTCGGCGACCATGCCGAGCAGGCGGGCCGGCGGGTGGTCCAGTTCCAGCGGCAGGTAGGCGGCGCCGGTGCGCAGCACGGCGAACAGCGCCACCACCATGTTCACGGAGCGGCCGAGGCCGAGGGCCACCACCGTCTCCGGGCCGGCGCCGTGGGCGAGCAGCAGCCTGGCCATCTGGTTCACCCGCGCGTCGAGCTCGGCGTAGGTGACCCGCTCGTCGCCGAGGACCAGCGCGGTCAGGTCGGGGGTGCGTGCCGCCGGGGCGGCCAGCAGGTCGGCGATGCTCTCCGTCCCGACGGGGAGGAAGGGGCGGGACCAGTCGGCGGCGAGCGCGGCCCGTTCCGCCGGCAGCAGCACCTCGACCGAACCGACCGGGGCGCAGACATCCCGGACGAGCTCGTCGAGCAGGTTGAGGAACCGGTCGAACAGCGCCTGGGCGCGGGCGGCGCCCACCACGTCCGGCCGGTACTCCAGCCGCACGGTGATGCGCGCGCCGGGGAACAGCACGAACGTCAGCGGGTAGTGCGTGTGGTCGATGCTGGTGCCGCCGGTGATGCCGAACCGGTCGCTGCTCTGGTCGGTCGCGACCTCGTCGATGAAGTTCTGCAACACGTACAGGGTGTCGAACAGCAGCGTGGCGCCGGCCGCCCGCTGGATGTCGCCCAGGCCCAGGTACTCGTGGTCCATCAGCTCGACCCGCTGCTCCTGGACGCGGCGCAGCAGGTCCAGGACGGGTTCCCGCGGATCCATCCGCACCCGCACCGGCACGGTGTTGAGGAACAGGCCGACGACCTCGTCGATGCCGTCGACGTCGGTCGGCCGGCCGGCGACGGTGGTGCCGAACACGATGTCGTCGGAGTTCACCGCGCTGCCGAGGACCAGCGCCAGCGCCGCGTTGAACACGGTGTTCACCGTGATGCCGTGCCGGCGGGACAGCTCCCGCACGGCGTGCGCGGTCGCCTCCGGGACCTCCGCGGTGATCCGTCCCGGCTCGATGGGCGGCAGCCCGCGGGCCTCGGGCACGACCAGCGTCGGGCCTTCCAGGCCGGCCAGCGCCGACCGCCACGCGTCGCGGGCGGCGTCGGTGTCCCGGCCCCGCAGCCACACCAGGAAGTCGCGGTAGGAGGCCGCCGGGGCAGCCAGGCCGTCGTCGTGGCCGCCCCGCTCGTACAGGCCGAGAAGCTGGTCGATGACCAGCGCGCCGGACCAGCCGTCCCACACGAGTACCTGGCGGTTGAACACCAGCCGGTCGTGGTCGGGCCCGAGGCGCAGCAGGGTCAGCCGCCACAGCGGCGGGCGGGTGAGGTCGAACGGCCGGGAGCGGTCCCGCTCGGCGATCTGCTCGGCGCGGGCCAGCCGCTCCTGCTCAGGCAGGCCGGTGAGATCGACCTCCGACAGCGGCGCGGGCACCTCGGTGACGACGAACTGCACCGGGTTGGGCAGCCCGTCTCCGAGGAAGCCGGCGCGCAGCGTCGGGTTGCGGCGCAGGAACGTCTCGCAGGCGCGGCGCAGCCGGTCGGCGTCGAAGCGGTGGCCGAAGTCGAGGGCGAACTGGGCGGTGTAGGCGTCGCTGGTGCGGTCGAACGCCGAGTGGAAGAACAGTCCCTCCTGCAGCGGCGACAGCGGCCAGATCTCCTCGACGGGGCCGGGGCTGGCCGCCTCGACCCGCGCCCGGTCCCGCGGCGCGAGCTCGACGAGGTCGCCGGCCGCCGGCACCGACGGTCCGAGGGCGGCCAGGCTGGCGAGCGCGTCACGCCAGGCGTCGCCCAGCGCCGCCACGGCCGCGTGGTCGAGCAGCGTCGTCAGGTGGGTGAAGGTCGCCCGCAGGACGGGCCCGGCGGGGGTCTGCACGCAGACGGCGTCCACGGTCAGCGGGTAGGCGACGCCCAGGTCCGGGTCGGGGTCGGCGGCCAGCGCGTCGAACTCGGGCGCCGGTGCCCAGGCGTCCGCCGCGTCGGCGCCGAACCGTCCCAGGTAGTTGAAGAGGATTTCCGGGCGGTCCAGCCCGGCCAGCACCGGCGCGGCGGCCGCGTTGGCGTAGCGCAGCATCCCGAAGCCGGCGCCGCCGTCGGGGACGGCGCGCAGCCGGGCCGCGACGGCGGCGAGCGTGGCCGCCGCCCCATCCACCGCGGAGGCGGTGCCGGCGGTCGGCGTTCCGGCGGGCAGGCGGACGGGTGCGATCGAGGTGAACCAGCCGACGGTGCGCGCCAGGTCGACCTCGGGGGCGATCGGCTCGCGGCCATGGCGTTCCAGATCGACGAGCAGGTCGGCCGGCACGTCCCGGCCCTGGGTCTGCCGCCAGGTGGAGACCGCGATCCGCAGCGCGGCCAGCAGCACCTCGGTGACGTCCACCCCGGCGGCGGCCGGCAGCGTGGTCAGCAGCGGCGTGGTGAGCCGCGCGGGAATCTCCACGACCTGCCGGCTGGTCTGTGCGACGGTGCCGGCGGTGCCGGTCGCGGCCGGCTGGTCCAGCAGGCGGGCGCCGGGGGCGAGGGTCTCGGTCCAGTGGGCGAGCTCGGCGAGGCGCGCCGGGTCCTGGGCCCGCTCGGCGACGATCCGCGCGAAACCGCGCAGGGACGTCCCCACCGGGTCCAGCCGCGGTTCCTCGCCGGCCAGTGCCGCCTCGGCGGCGGTCCGCAGGTCGGCGAGCAGGATCCGCCACGACACCCCGTCGACGACGAGGTGGTGACCGACCAGCAGCAGCCGGCCCGGGCGCTCCCGACCGGCGTCGAGCCAGGTCACGCGCAGCACCGAGCCGGCCTCGGGGTCGAGCGCCCCGGCGGCCGCATCCGACTCGGCGGCGACGGCGGCGCGCAGCCCGGCCTCGTCGAGCCCGGCGACGTCCACCCGGCGCAGCAGGTCGTCGACCCGCACCGAGCCGGCGGACCGGGTCTCCATCAGCCACAGTGCCGGCGTCGGCCGCAGCAGCCTGGCCCGCAGCGCGTCGTGCTGGTCGAGCACGGCCCGCAGGCTTACCCGCAGGACGTCCTCGGTGATCTCGGCGGGGACGGACACCAGCAGCGCCTGGTTGTACCGGCGAACCGAGCCGCCCCAGCCGGCGAGGCGGGCGACGATCGGCAGCGGGGTGAACACGCCGATCGCCTCGGCATCGGCGGCGGCGCCGGCTCCGGTGGGGCCGGCGGGCGCGGCGGGGGTCCCGGGCCCGGCCGGCACGGCGGGAGCGCCGGGCGCGGCGTGGGGTTCGGCGCTGGCGGGAGTGGCGGCGCTGGCGGGAGTGGCGGGGGTGGCCAGCGAGCCGGCGGACTCGGCGAGGGCGGCCGGGGTGCGGTGGGTGAAGACGTCCCGCGGCGAGAAGCCGATCAGCTCGCGGCGGGCCCGGTTGACCAGCTGGATCGCGCTGATGCTGTCGCCGCCGAGGCTGAAGAAGTCGTCCTGGGCGCCCACCTGTTCCAGGCCGAGCACGCCGGCGAAGATGTCGCACAGCTTCTGCTCGCGCTCCGTGCGCGCCCGGGTGCCGGTGGACGCGCTCGACAGGTCGGGAGCGGGCAGCGCGGCACGGTCCAGCTTGCCGTTGCCGGTGAGGGGGAACGCGGCCACCTCCACGACCGCGACCGGAACCATGAAGTCGGGCAGGGTCGCGGCGGCGTGCTGGCGCAGCTCCTCGGAACTGACCTGGGCACCCGGGGCCGGCACCACGTAGCCGACGAGGCGGGGCTGGCCCGGCTGGTCCTCGCGGGCCACCACCACGGCCTGTTCCACCGCCGGGTGCGTCGCGATCGCCGCCTGGATCTCGCCGAGCTCGATCCGGAACCCGCGGATCTTGACCTGGTCGTCGGCGCGGCCCAGGTACTCGAAGCCACCGGCCTCGCCGTCGGCGGTGCGCCGGGCCAGGTCCCCGGTGCGGTACATCCGGCTGCCCGCGGGGCCGGACGGGTCCGCGACGAAGCGGGTGGCGGTCAGCCCGGGGCGCCCGAGGTAGCCGCGGGCGAGCTGGCCGCCGCTGACGTAGAGCTCGCCGACGCCGCCGACCGGCACCGGCCGCAGGTGGTGGTCCAGGACCCGGGCCCGCAGGCCCGGGATCGGCTCGCCGACCAGGCTGGCCCGCGCCGCCGCGACGATCCGCTCGTCCAGCCGCAGGTAGGTGACGTGAACGGTCGTCTCGGTGATCCCGTACATGTTGACGAGCACGGGGGCGTCGTCACGGTGCCGGGCGTACCAGCCGGGCAGCCGGGTGAAGTCGAGCGCCTCGCCCCCGAACACGACGTAACGCAGCGCCAGCTCCGCGGGGGCGTCCTCGGTCGCGCCCGCGGCGAGGGCTTCGTGTCGGGCCCGGTCGGCCTCGATGAGCTGGCTGAACGCGGACGGGGTCTGGCTGAGCACCGTCACCGCCTCGCGCCGCAGCAGCCGCTCGAACAGCTCCGGGGAACGCGAGACGTCATGGTCGACGACGACGAGCCGGCCGCCGTAGAGCAGCGGGCCCCACAGCTCCCAGACGGAGAAGTCGAACGACGCCGAGTGGAACATCGTCCACACGTCGGTCTCGTCGAAACCGAACCACGGCTGGACGTTCGCGAACAGCCTGGTCACGGTCTGATGCGGGACGGGGACGCCCTTCGGGCGCCCCGTCGACCCCGACGTGTAGATCACGTAGGCGGCGTTGCCGGGACGTGCCCGCCGCCCCGGCGGCAGCGGCGCGGCGTCCTGCTCGGCGAGCGCGGCGACCACCGGCTGGGCGTCCAGCGTGATCACCGGGACGCGGGTGCGGGCGGGGATGGCCGTCAGCGCCTCGGCGGTCGTCACCAGGCAGACCGGGGCCGCATCGGCGATCATGTAGGCCAGCCGGTCGGCCGGGTAGGCGGTGTCCAGCGGCAGGTAGGCGGCGCCCGCCTTCTGCACCGCGAGCAGCGCGACGACCAGGTCGGCCGACCTCGGCACCGCGACGGCGACGATCGACTCCACCCCGACCCCGCGGGCGGCCAGCAACCGGGCCAGCCGGTTCGCCGCGGCATCCAGCTCGGCATAGGTCAGCTGGACGTCACCCCAGGTCACGGCGACGTTGCCGGGTACCCGGGCGGCCTGGGCCTCGAACAGCTCGGGCAGCGTCACCGCCTCGGCGTCGAACCACCCGGCGCTCCCACCGACGGGCCCCGGGCCGCCGACCACACCGGCCGCCGAAGCGGCCACCGCGCCGTCCGCGGCACCGGCCACACCGTCCGCGGCACCGACCGAACCGAGGGTGCCGACGGTCCGGCGCGGCTCCGCCACCGCGGCGGTGAGCAGGGCGAGGAGCTGGTCGGCGAGCCCTTCGACGGTCGTCGGCGGCAGGCGGTCCGGCCGGTAGCTGAGGGTGACGCGCAGGCGCTCACCCGGGATCACCCGGATCGTCAGCGGGTAGTGCGTGGCGTCGTAGCCGGTCAGACTGGCCAGGGTCAGCCCGCTGCCCGTCCCGAGCAGCCCGGCCTGGTCGAACGGGTAGGACTCCAGCACCAGCAGCGTGTCGAACAGCTCGGGCAGGCCCGCCGCCGCGTGGATGTCGGCGAGGCCCAGATGGTGGTGCTCGAACGTCGACGCCTGCTCGACGCGGACGCGGTCGAGCAGGTCGGCGAAGGTCTCCGCCGGGTCGACGGTGACCCGCACCGGCACCGTCGCGAGCAGCAGGCCGACCATCTCCGCGGCGCCGGGCAGCTCCGCCGGGCGCCCGGCGACGGACGTCCCGAAGATCACATCGCCGCGGCCGACGGCCCGGCCGAGCACGATCGCCCACGCGGCGCGCAGCACCGTGTTGAGGGTCGAGCCGTGGGCGCGGACGAGCTCCCCGAGCCGCGCCGTCAGGTCGGCGTCGACGTGCCGCTCCAGGGTCGCCGTCACCTCGGCGCCGGCCGCCGCCTCGGGCGGCGTGGCCCGCGGGCCGGTCGGGCCGTGGCTGGCGGCGAGCAGGGTCGGCTCGGTGACGCCGTCGAGGATCTCGGCCCACGCCCGCCGGGACGCCGCCCTGTCCCGGCCGGCGAGCCAGCGCAGGTAGCCCAGGTAGGACGGGGCGGCCGGCAGCGCCGCCGCGGCGACGTCCAGCCGACCGGCGCCGTCGGCGGCCGCGGTGTAGAGGGCGAACAGCTCGCGCAGCAGCAGCGGCACCGACCAGCCGTCCAGGACGATGTGGTGCGGGCTCACCGCCAGCCGCCAGTCCCGCGGGCCGGTGCGCACCAGCAGGAACCGCACCAGCGGCGGGGCGGTGAGGTCGAACGGGGTCTGGCGGTCACCGCGCCCGAGCCGCTCGGCCTCCGCGAGGGCCTCGGCCCGCGGCCAGCCGGCCAGGTCGGCCTCAATCCACGCCTGGTCGAACGCGGCCTCGCCGACGCCCGCCGGCACGACCTGCACGGGAGTGTCCCCGTCGTAGACGAACGCCGAGCGCAGGTTGGGGTACCGGTCGAACAGCGCCCGGGCGGCGGACCGCAGCCGGGCCGGCTCCAGCTCACCGTGGACGTCCACGACGAACTGCAGGATGTAGGCGTCCGCCGAGGCGTCGTCGAGCAGCGCGTGGAAGAGCAGCCCGGACTGCAGGGGGGACAGCGGCCAGACGTCGGCGAGGTCCGGGTAGCGCCCGCGCCACCGCTCGACGTCGGCGGGGCTGGCCCCGGCGAGCGTGATCCCGTCCGGGGGCTCGGTGCCGGCGCCGGCTGCCGCCCCGCCGGCTGCCGAGTCCGCGGGGGCGGCGGGGGCGGCGGGGGCGGCGGCGAGGGTGGCCGCCGCGGCGAGGCCGGCGGGAGTGGGGTGGGCGAAGACGTCCCGCAGGGTGCAGGCGAGCCCGCGGGCCTGTGCCCCGGCCACCAGCTGGAACGCCAGAATGCTGTCGCCACCGAGGTGGAAGAACGCGTCGTCGGCGCCGACCCGCCCCACGCCGAGGACGGCGGCGAACAGTTCGCAGAACACTTCCTCGGCCGCGGTGGCCGGGGCCCGGGTCCCCGCCTCGGCGGCGAAGTCGGGGCGCGGCAGCGCCCGCCGGTCGAGCTTTCCGTTCGGGGTCGTCGGCAGCGCCGGGAGCAGCACGAACGCGGCCGGGACCAGGTACTCCGGCAGCGCGGCGGCGACATGCGCGCGCAGCTCCGCGTGATCCGGCCCGGCCGTGCCCCCCGCGTCACCCGCGTCACCGGCCGGGACGAGGTAGGCGACGAGGTGGCGACCGGCCGGGCCGTCGTCGCGGACGATCACCGCGGCCCGCCCCACCCGCGGGTGCGCGGACAGCACCGCCTCGATCTCGCCCGGCTCGATCCGGAAACCGCGCAGCTTGACCTGGTCGTCGACCCGCCCGACGACGTCCAGGTCGCCGTCGGGCGTCCAGCGGGCCAGGTCGCCGGTGCGGTAGATCCGCCCGCCGGCGCCGAACGGGTCGGCGACGAAGCGGGATGCGGTGAGCCCGGGGCGGCCCAGGTACCCGTCGGCGACGCCGACGCCCCCGATGTAGAGCTCGCCGAGCATGCCGGGGCCGACCGGAGCGAGCCCGGCGTCGAGCAGGTAGACCTGCGTGGAGCGGATCGGGCGCCCCACGGTCGGCCGGCCGGCTCCCGCCGCCGGCACCGGGCCGGTCGTCGACCAGACGGTCGTCTCGGTCGGGCCGTACATGTTCACGACCTCGTCGGCGCGGGCGGTGAGCGCGTCGGCGAGCCCGGGGGGCAGGCCCTCCCCGCCGCTGAGCAGCCGCACGCCGGGGAAGCGGGCGCCGTCGCCGGCCGCCGCGATGATCGACTGCCACATCGACGGTGTCGCCTGGGCGAGCGTGAGGGTTCCGCCGGCGAGCAGTGCGGCGAGGCCGGCGGGGTCGCGGGCCTCGTCCTGGCTGGCGAGGTGGACAGTGGCGCCCGCGGTCAGCGGCGCGAGCAGTTCCAGCACGGCGATGTCGAACGACAGGGTGGTCAGCGCGAGCACGCGGTCCGCCGGCCCCAGCTGGAACTGGTCGACCATGCAGTCCAGGAAGTTCGTCAGCGCGCGGTGTGGCACCACGACGCCCTTCGGGCGTCCCGTCGACCCCGAGGTGTAGATGACGTACGCCGGTGCCCTGAGCGAGGACGGGGCGGCCGGGGCCGCGGCGGCCGGTTCGGCTGGTTCGGCTGGTTCGGCCGGCGGCGAGTCGGGGGATCCGTCGACGAGGAGGACCCTGATCCCGGCGGGGGTGGGCAGCTCGGCGGCGAGCGCGCGGGTGGTCACCAGCAGCGCCGGGGCGGCGTCGTCGAGGACGAAGCGGATCCGGTCGGCCGGGTAGCCGGGGTCCACCGGCAGGTGCGCGGCACCGGCGCGGGCGACCCCCACCAGGGCCACGAGCAGGTCGAGGGTGCGCGGCAGCGCCAGGGCAACGAGAGTGCCCGGCCCGGCGCCGCACCCGCGCAGCCGGCCCGCGAACAGCTCGGCGCGGTCGGCCAGCTCGCCGTAGGTGAGCGAGGCGTCGGTGGTGACGACGGCGGGGCGCCGGGGGTTCGCGCCGGCCTGCCGGGCGAACAGCTCCACCCAGGTCTCCGCCGGACTCGGCGCCACCGTGTCGTTCCACTCGGTGATAATCCGGTGGCGTTCGGTGGACGTCAGCAGGTCGACCGCGGCGATCGGACGCTCCGGGTGCCGCAGCGCCTGCTCGAGGAACGCCTCCAGGTGGCGTGGCAGCGTCCCCGCCGTCGCCGCGGACACCTCCGCCGCCAGGAACGTGGCCTCCAGGTCGAGCTGGTCGTCGCCGATCTCGGCCATGACCCCCAGCGGGAACTGGGCGCTGCCGTTGTGCAGCGGGCGCCGGGAACCACGCAGGTCGCGGGCCGCGAGGTGCTCCGCGGCCGGGGTGCGCACCGCGAACATCGTGGTGAAGACGCTCCAGACACCGTCCGAGCGGTCCGGGTTGACGGCGCGGACGACGTCTTCGAGGTCGACGTGCCGGTGGGCGAACGCGCCCCGGCAGGCCTGCCGGGTCCGCGCCACCAGGTCCGCGAAGGTGTCACCGGGCCGCACGCCGACGCGCACGGCGACGGTGTTCCCGAAGTAGCCGATGAGGCGGTCCGCGCCCGGGGCGTCCCGGTTGACGACCGGGGAGCCGATGACGAGGTCGGTGGCACCGGTGTGCCGGTGCAGCACCCCGGCGAACGCGGCGAGCAGCACCATGAACGGGGTGGCGCCGTGGTCGGCCGCGAAGGCCCGCACCCGCGCGGCGGTCCCGTCCGCCGCCCGGTGGACGACCTGCCCGGCCCGATCCATGCCAGCGCCGTCAGCGCCGCCGGTGAACCGCAGCGGTTCGGGCAGGCCGCCGAGGGCGTCCCGCCAGTACGCCAGGGCCTCGGCATCGCCTGTCGCCGCGCCCGCGCCCGCGTCGGTTCCGGCCATCGCGCCCGCGCCCGCGGCGGCGGGCACGGCCAGGTCCAGGTACTGCGGTGTCCGGGCGTCCACCGGCGCCGCGGCGGCACCGGAACGCAGCCGGTCGTAGTCGGCGAACAGCTCCCGGAAGAAGATCTCCCAGGAGGTGTCGTCCCACGCCACGTGGTGCGCGACGACGACGAGAACGTGCCGTTCGGGCGCGGTGCGGATCAGCGTGACCCGCAGCGGGGAGGTCGCGGTGAGGTCGAAGACGTGGCGTCCGGCGCGCTGCGCGATCTCCTCGACGAGCGCCTCGCGGCGCGGCTCCGGCTCGGCCTGGACATCGTGGCTGGACCAGCCCGGTTCCAGCTCGGCGTGCACCACCTGCTCGGGCTGGCCGCCGGGCGCCGTGCGGTAGGTGGTCCGCAGGATCTCGTGGCGGCCGGCGAGCGCGCGCAGGGCGTCCCGGAGCGCGGGGGCGTCCACCGGCCCGGTGAGGTCGAAGGCCGCGGCGACGTTGTAGGCGGTGCTCGTGGGGTCGAGCTGCTGGAGGAACCACATCCGCAGCTGCCCGGGGCTCAGCGGATGACCCACGCCGGGCAGCCTGGGGCGCCGCGGGCCGGCCACCGCGAGGCTCTCGGCCGGCCCCCCGGCCACGGCGAGGCTCTCGGCCGCCAGGCGGCGGCGGAGCAGCTCGCGCTTGCGCTCCTGCGGGTCGGGGCTGGCCACGTGTCGTACCTCCGGAAATGCGTCGCGGCCAGGCCGCGGGCCTCGCCCCCGCCCCCGTTCGCGCGCTCCCGCCTGGGGCGAGGCGGCCGCGGGTGACGGCCGACCTCCACCAGCGGAAACGTGCGGACCTGCGGGCACGCGGGACGGGCGGAATCGATGCGATCTCAGGCAAACGGGCCGGTGACCGCGGGACAGGGCGGTTCCGGACTGGGTGAGCGGGGCAGGCTCACTCCTCCAGGCGGCGGCGCAGCTCCCTCTTGTCGATCTTGCCGACAGCCGTGTACGGGAAGTCGGCGACGACCGCCAGGCGATCGGGAAGCATGAAATGGGCCAGGCCGCGGTCACGCAGGTAGTTCTTGAGCTCCTTGAGCCGTGGCGCGGCCCCGCCCGCGACGGGCACGACGGCCGCGCACACCTTCTCCCCCACATCGGGGTCGGGCAGGCCGACGACGGCGGCCCGGGCGATCGCCGGGTGGGTCAGCAGGTGCTCCTCGAGCTCACCGGCCGACACGTTCTCCCCACCCCGGTTGATCACATCCTTGACCCGCCCCTCGACGACCAGGTGGCCGGTCGGGAGCCGGCGGACGAGATCCCCGGTGCGGAAGAAGCCGTCGTCGCTGAAGACGGTGCTGTTGTGCTCGGCGGCCCGGTAGTACCCGCGGATGGTGTACGGGCCGCGGGTCCACAGCTCACCCACCTGGCCGGCCACAACCGGGTGCCCGGACCCGTCGAGGACCCGCAGCTCGTCGGCCTCGGCCAGCGGCCGGCCCTGGGTGGTGAAGACGATCTCGTCGGGGTCGTCGAGGCGGGTGAAGTTCAGCAGCCCCTCGGCCATCCCGAAAACCTGCTGGACGCGGGCCCCGAGCGCCGGCGTGATCCGCCGGGCCAGGCCCTCGTCGAGCTTGGCCCCGCCGACCTGGAGCAGGCGCAGGCTGGTCGTGTCCGGCCCCTCCCACCCGGCGGCCTCGACCCACAGCCCGGCCAGCGGCGGCACGGCGGCGGTCACGGTGACCCGCTCGCGGCCGATCAGGTCGAAGACGGCGTCCGGGCTGGACGCCGCCGCCAGCACGACCGTGCCGCCCACCCCGAACGTGCCGAGGATCCCCGGGCACGCGAGCGGGAAGTTGTGCGCGGCCGGCAGCGCGGCCAGGTACACGTCGTCGGCGGTCAGCCCGCACACCTCGGCACTGGCCCGGGCGTTGTAGGCGTAGTCGCGGTGGGTGCGCGGGATCAGCTTCGGCTTGCCGGTCGTCCCCCCGGAGATGAGCAGGAGGGCGACGTCATCCGGCCCCCGCCCGGGGGGCGCGACGCCCGCGTTCCCGCCGCCGGCCGCCGCGGCCCGGCGGGCGGCGCGCCCGGCCGCGGCGAGCTCGCCGAGCCCGGTGAAGGCGGGGGCATCCGCGGGGGCCGCCGTCTCGGAGCCCGCCCCGGGGTCCCCGGCCACCAGCACGTGCCGCACCGACGGGACCGCGCCGGCCACCTCGCGGGCCAGCTCCCGGTAGTCGAAGCCCTCGTGCCGGTCGGCGATGACGTACCCGACGGCACCGGCCAGCCGGGCGAAGTGCTCGATCTCCACCCGCCGGTGGGCGGGCAGTGCCAGCACCCCGATCGCCCCGACGCGCATCAGCGCGAACAGGACGGTCACGAACTCGGCCCGGTTCGGCAGGTGCACGACCAGGTGGTCACCGGGGCCGACGCCGAGCGCCGACAGGCCGGCGCTGAGGTCGTCCACCGCCTCGTCGAGCGCCGCGTAGCTGATCCGCTCGGAGCCGGCGACCACCGCGGTGGCCGATCCGAACCGGTGGGCCCACTCCCGCAGCAGCCCGTCCAGGGTCTGCTCCCGCCAGTACCCCGTGTCCTGGTAGAGCTGGGCGAACTCGGCCGGCCACCGCACCCAGTCGGCCTCGGCGCCCCCCGGTTGAGAGGCCGGGGCCAGGGCCGGTGCCGGAGCCGGAGCCGGCGCGGGCGCGGGCGCGGGCGCGGGCGCGGGCGGGGTCGACGGCGTCGTCGACGGGGCGGTCATCGGGAGCCTCCTGTGTCGCCCGGATCGCCCAGCTCCAGGGCGACCTCGTCGTCCGTCATCGCCGCGATCTCCAGGGCGATCGTGGCTACCCGGTCGGACCGGCCGGGCACGGTGTCGGCGGCGCGGATGCGCTCGGCGAGCGTCGCCACGGTCGGGGCCGCGAACAGGGACCGCACGCTGACCGCCGTCGTGTCCAGCTCGTCGCGCAGCCGCCGCACCACCGCCGTGGCGAGGACGGAGTCGCCGCCGAGCGCGAAGAACTCGTCGGTGACGCCGAACTCCGCGACCCCCAGCACCTCCCGCCAGACGGCGTGCACGACCCGTTCCAGGTCGTCGCGCGGTGGGGCGTGCTCGCCGGAGCCGCCGACCGCCCGGCGCACGGCGGCGGTGACGGCCCGACGGTCGATCTTGCCGTTCGCGGTGAGCGGCATCGCGTCGAAGGTGACGATCAGGTCCGGCACCATGTGCGGCGGCAGCACCCCGCGCAGCCGCTCCCGCACGGCCGCCGGCGACGCGTCCACCACCGCACCACCGGCCCCGCCGGCACCACCACTCCCGCCGGCACCACCACTCCCGGCGGCCGGCACGATGCCGGCACCGAGGGCGGCGGGATGCCCGCCGGCGCCTTCGAGGAGCACCGCGACACCGGCCTGCACCTCGGGCAGGGTCGCCAGCGCCGCCTCGACCTCACCGAGCTCGACCCGGAAGCCCCGGATCTTGACCTGGTGGTCGCGCCGCCCGAGGAACTCAACCGAGCCGTCGGGCTGGTATCGCGCCAGGTCACCGGTGCGATACCAGCGCAGGCCGGCGTGTTCGACGAACCGGTCGGCGGTCCGTTCCGGATCGCCCAGGTAGCCCCGGGCGACACCGGCGCCGCCGATCCACAGCTCGCCGGCCACGTGGTCGGGGCAGTCGCGGCCCAGTGGGTCGACGACCCGCAGGCGCACGTTGCGCAACGGCGTCCCGTACGGCACGGAGCGCCACCAGTCGGGTACCGGCCGGGCGCCGTCGACCTCGCACACCGTCGAGTGGATCGCCGTCTCGGTGGTGCCGCCGAGCCCGAGGAAGCGGGCGCCGGGTACCGCGGCGACCAGCCGGGCCGGCAGGTCGACGTCCACCCGGTCACCGCCGAGCAGCACGGCCCGCAGCGAGCCGCCGAGCTCCACCCCGGTGGACAGCACCAGATCGAGCACGGTGGGTACGCAGTTCAGGATGGTCACCTGGTGGTCGCGCACCAGTTCCGCCCAGCGCCGCGCCTCCCGCCGGGACGTCTCGTCGAGCAGGACGACGGCGCCACCGACGGACAGCGGCGCGAACAGGTCGAACACCGACAGGTCGAAGTCGAGCGCCGAGACGGCGAGCGTCCGGTCACCCGGGCCGAGGCCGAGGCGGTCGATCAGGTCGTCGATGGTGTTCGCCGCGGCCAGGTGCCCGACCTCCACGCCCTTGGGCTGGCCGGTCGACCCGGAGGTGAACAGCACATAGGCCGGCCGGTCGAGCCCACCGAGCTCCGCGGGCGCCAGCACGTCGGGACCCGTGATCCGCTCGGCTGCGGTCTGGTCGGCTGCGGTCTGGTCGGCTGCGGTCTGGTCGGCTGCGGTCTGGTCGGCTGCGGTCTGGTCGGGTGCGAGCTGGTCGGGTGCGAGCTGGTCGGGTGCGAGCTGGTCGGGTGCGAGCTGGACGACCCCGGCGGGCAGGCCGTCCCGCGGGCCGTCGGTGATCAGAAGGGTGAACCCGGCGGCGGTCGCGATCCGCTCCACCCGGGCGGGTGGCTGCTCGACACCGACCGGCACATACGTCCCGCCGGCCGCCAGCACACCGAGGACGGCGACGACCTGGGCCGGCCCCTTCGGCAGGCTGATACCGACCAGGTCACCGCGGCGCACCCCGTGGCGGGCCAGCGCGGCCGCGAGGGCCAGCGCCCGGGTGCTCAGCTCGCCGTAGCTGAGCCCGGCCGGCCCGTCGCCGCCGTCCCACCGCAGGGCGGGGGCGTCGGGGTGCTGCCCGGCCCGCTCGAAGAACGCCTCGTGCAGCAGGCGCGTCGGGCGCGGCCCGGCAGTCTCGTTCACCGCCCGGCGGACGTCCCGCGCCGCCGCCGGCAACAGGGCGTCCACGGCGGAGTCCCAGGCGTCGGCGGTGTCGGCGAGGTCGCGCACGAGCCGCTCGAAGGCGGCGAACATCTCGTCCACCACCCCGGGTGGGAACTCGTTCTCCCGGACGTCCCAGTTGACCAGCAGGCCGCCGTCGAGCTCGGTGACCTGCGCGTCCAGCAGCACCTGCGGGCCCTGGGAGATGATCCAGACCGGGTCCCCGAAGTGCCGGCGCACGCTCGGGTCGAACAGCTCGCCTAGCCCGAGCGCGCTGGTGAACACCACCGGCGCCAGGACCTGCTCACCGTTGCGGCGGGTGAGGTCCCGCAGCACCTCGACGCCGGAGTACTCGGCGTGGGCCGCGTCGGCGTGCAGCCGGCCCTGGAGCTGGCGGACGCGGGCGGCGAACGGCAGCGACTCGGTCAGGTCGACCTCCAGCAGCACCGAGCTGGTGAAGTCGCCGACCACGTGGTTGATGTCCGGGTGCACCGGCTCGCGGTCGAACATCGGCACGTTGAGCACGAACCGCGACTCGGTGCTCCACCCGGCGAGGACCTCGGCGAACGCCGCGGCCACCGTCATCGCCGGGGTGACACCCCGGCTGTGGGCGGCCCGGCGCAGCGCGTCGCGGGCCGCCGGCGGGAGGAGGAAGTACCGGCGGGAGACCCGCGGGCCGGTGCTTTCGGTGCGCACCGACGGGCGGGGCAGGCCGGGAGCACCGGGCAGGCTGGGCAGGCGGCCCTGCCACCAGTCCGCCGCGGCCCGGGCGGCCGCCGCGCGGGCCGGGCCACGCGCGGCCCGGTACTCGCGGTAGCTGTAGCCCGGCGGCACCGCCGGCTCCGCCGGCCGCTCGTAGAAGTGCGCGAGGTCGGCCAGCAGGACCCGGTAGCTGACCGCGTCGGCGGCCACCATGTCGACGTCGAGATGCAGTCGGGCGCGGCCGCCCGGCAGCAGGCTCAGCGCGGTCGCGAAGACCTCGCCGGCCTCGATGTCGAGCATCTGGTGCGACATCCGCTCGCGGATCTCGCCGAGCCTGGCCCGGACCGCGGCCTCTTCCAGGTCGCGCAGGTCGTGCACGGTGAGGCCGCGCCAGCCGGACGTCTCCTCGATGATCTGCGCGCCGTTGTCGGTGACCCGCATGCGGAGCATGTCGTGGCGCGCGATGAGCTTCTCGATCGCGGCGCGCAACCGCTCGGGGTCGACGCCGGCGCCGTCGAACTCGGTGAACAGGTGCGCGGCGACCTCGCCCAGCGGCTGCCCGCCGTCCCGGCCGACCCAGTAGGCGTGCTGCATGAGCGCGAGCGGGAACTCGTCCCGCGCCTCGGCCGCGTCGTCCACCAGCGCGGCGGTCGAGCTCGCGGCCCCCGCTGCCGGCAGCGCCGCCGCGGACGTCCCGTCCGCCACGGCCTGCTCGGGCACGGCCTGCTCGGGCACGGCCTGCTCGGGTAGTGCGGGAACGACCGGGTCCGGGCCTGCCGGGGCCGCGGGCTCGCCCGCCGCCCCACCCGCCTCGGCCGACGGCGCGGTTCCCGCCGTCGGCGCGGGCCCGGATGGTTCCACGGGCGCCCGGGTGGAAAGGATCTTGAACCAGCCGTCGACGGTGGGGTTCTCCGCGAGCTCCCCGAAGGAGACCGGAACCCCGTCCCGGCGCCACCGGCCGACGAGCTTCATCAGCGCGATGGATTCCAGCCCCAGCTCGAAGAGGTTCTCCTCGTCGCCGATGTCCGCCGGCTCCTCGTCCAGCAGCTCGGCCACCACCGCGCGGACGCCCGCGAGGCTCGACCAGAACGGCGGGACGCCCGCGGGCGCGGGGCCGGCAGCGGGTGCGGGTGCGGGAGCGGGAGCGGCCACCAGGAAACGGCTGACGCTGCGCAGCTTCTCCCGGGTCTCCTCAGCCTCCCGCTCGGGGTCGGACTGCGCCACGATCCCGGCACCGGCGCGCAGCCACGTCCGGCCCTCCCGCTGGAAGACGCTGCGCAGGACGAGCGCGGCGTCCAGGGAGCCGTCCGCGTCGACGGTGAGCACGGCGCCGCTGTAAAGGCCGCGGGGGCTCGCCTCGTAGCCGGAGATCGCCGCGCAGGCGTCGGCCTTGGGCAC
Organism: Frankia sp. EI5c; assembly: GCF_001636565.1. Classification (GTDB taxonomy): domain Bacteria; phylum Actinomycetota; class Actinomycetes; order Frankiales; family Frankiaceae; genus Parafrankia. The sequence goes on along the minus strand of NZ_LRTK01000030.1, from coordinate 24,983 downwards.
GCCGGAGGCGGTGATGGAGGGGAAGACCGTCGCGAACGCGTCCCAGGCGTCGCGGCCGGCGGCGAGGCGTCCCGCGACGCGGGAGGCGAGGTGCTGGACGCTGCCGCGCGCGAGCACCGTCATGAACTCGTCGACCGTCACCGAACCGGGCCGGCAGAACCGGCGCAGCTCGTCCTGGGCGGCCTGGACGGAGACGGCGTGCTCGTAGATCTCCTTGGGGTCGGCGCGCAGCTCCGCCCGCAGCCGCTCGTCGAGGACGGGCTCGCCGGTCAGTGCCCGGGTGCCGGCCAGCGGCTGGGTCGAGACCAGGCCGTCGGCGCTCACCTCGACCACGGTCTCGGGACTGAATCCGGTGGCGCGCAGGTAGCCGGTGTCGAGCAGGTACGACCGGGCCGGGGTGTTGCCCGCCCGACCCGCCTCGTAGGTGGCGACCAGGTCTACGTCCCCGTCGACCGGCACGGCCCGGGAGAGGATCACCTTGCGCAGGCGCCCCGCGCGGATGTCGGCGACGGCGGTCGCGACCGTCCGCTGGTAGTCGTCGACTCCGTACTCGAGATCGACGGTGAGCAGCCGGTCGGCGGCGGCCGGCGGCCGCACCGCCGTCAACGCCCCCGCCAGGCTGTCCAGCTCGACCCGCTCAGCCTCGGCCCGCTCAGCCTCGACCCGCTCAGCCTCGGCCCGCTCGGCCAGCTCCGGCCGGCCGGAGGCCGCCAGTGACCGCAGAACGGCGACACCGTCGGTCAGCCGCACCTCCCGCCGCGGGATGATCAGATGCAGCAGCGGATCGGGGCCGGCTGGCACCTCGAGACCGGCCAGCAGATGGCTGAGCTCGAACGCCGCCCAGCCGTAGGCCCGCCAGTCCGCGCCGCCGAGGCCGGCGAGGAGGTCGGCCACCCGGTGCAGCGGATCCGGGCCGGTCGGCTCGGCCTGCCACGGCCCGGAGCCGACGCGGTGCCGCAGCTCGCTGGCCCGCAGTTCGATCTCGGCGAGCACTCCCGCGCCGAAGGACCACTCGCCGGCTCGTTCGTAGACCACGAACGGCCCGGCGGCGCTACGGGCAAGATGTGCCGCGGCGGCCGCCGGGGGTTGGGCGAGGGGGACCGTCCTTCGGTACGAAGTCGACGGCGCCATCACCGCTTGGCGGGAGTGTCAGAGCCGGCGACACCCGCGGGCGCGTGGGCGGCCATCTGGGCGACGAGGCTGCGCGGGCGCAGATCCGTCCAGTTGGCCTCCACGTAGTCGAGGCAGGACTGGCGGCTCTCCTCNCCGTGCACGACGGTCCAGCCGGCCGGGACGGCGGCGAAGCTCGGCCACAGCGAGTGCTGTCCCTCGTCGTTCACCAGCACGAAGAAGCTTCCGCTCTCGTCGTCGAAGGGATTCGTCGACATGCTGCCGTCTCCTCGGATCGCGTCGTCAGGGTAAGGCCAACCTTAGTGGTATTAGGTAAGGCTAGGCTAAGTTCGGCCGCTTGTCAGCCTTTAGGCGCGATCGGTGGCGACGTGCCCGTTATGCGCCTGACCAGGCACGGAGGGTGCGTGGTCGGCGGTGACGATCCGCCCGGCGGCCAGCCCGACACGGCGAGGCAGGCGGTCGATCGTGGACTGACGGTGTGCGATCACGATCAGGGTCCGGCCTGGGCGCAGATGCTCGACCGCGGTCTCCAGCCGGCGCGCCACTTCGGGATCCAGGTCGGCCGTGGCCTCGTCCAGCACCAGCACCGGCGGGTCGACCAGCGCCGCCCGCAGCAGGCCGACGATCTGGCGCTCGCCCGCGGACAGCAGCTCGCCGCGGGCCCCCACCGACGCGTCCAGCCCGCCGGGCAGCCCCGACACCCACTCGCCGAGCCCCAGCGCGGTCACCGCCCGCTCCATCGCCGCCCGGTCGGGCTCGCCCGGCGCCAGCGCCAGATTCTCCGCGAGTGACCCGGTGATGATGTGGACCTGCTGCGGCACCAGCACGATGCGGGAGCGGATCTCGGCGGGCGACACGGTGCTCAGGTCGACGCCGCCGAAAGTCACCGCCCCGCTGTCCGGCTGGTAGAGGCCGCAGAGCAGCTTCGCGAGCGTGGTCTTGCCGGAACCGGTCGTACCCACGAGGCCGGCGCGGTCGCCGGCCGGGAAGCTGACCGACACGCCGCGGAGCACGTCGTCCCCGGCCGTCCCGTACCCGAACCGCAGCTCCGTCGCCGCCAGCTCCCCGCGGGCCGGCAGCGACCCGCCGCCCGCCGAGGCGCTGTCCGCCGGGACGCCCGACGCCGAGGTCTCGGTCGCAGACGAACCGGTCGCCGAGGTCTCCGTCGCCGAGGAACCGGTCGCCGAGGTGTCGGTCGCGTCGAGCAGGTCGATCAGCCGCGCCACACCCACCCGGGCCGTCTGCAGCTGCCCGATCAGCCGGGAGAGCCCGGCGATGCCCTCGAACAGGTTGCGGGTGGCCAGGACGAAGACCACGACGGCGCCCACCCCGAGGTGACCGGCCCGGGCCAGCCACACGCTCAGCAGCAGCAGCGCGGCCGTCGCCAGCCCTTCGAGCAGGTTGAACAGCTCCAACCGGTTCTGCGCCCCGATGGTCCCGTTGGACGCCCGCAGCAGCTCGTCGTTGTCGCGGCGGAACCGCTCGACCCACTCTCCGGGACGCCCGACGACCACCAGCGCCTCGCTCGCGGCCAGCGTCTCGGTGAAGGTCGCGGTCATCGCCGCGTCCGCGGTGGCCTGCCGGCCGAACGCCCGGCCCGCCACCCGGTTGAACCACCAGATGACCGCGAACGCCGCCGGGAGGAAGAGCACGATGAGCATCAGGGCCAGCAGCGGCGAGTAGACGATCAGCAGGATCGTCGTCAGCACCACGGTGAGCCCGATGCCGAGCAGGTTCGGCACCTGCTCGCGGATGAACAGCGCCAGGTCGGCGATCTCGCCGGTGGCACGGCGGAGCAGGTCTCCGGTGCGGTGGGCCTCCACGAACCGCAGCGGCGCGCCGGCCAGGCGTTCCACGACCAGGTCGCGCAGGTCCTGCACGACCCGTTCGCCGGCCCGGGCCAGCAGCAGCTCCGACCAGCGAAGCAGCAGCAGGCGGGCCAGGACGACCACCGCCAGGGCACCCACCGACCACCACAGCGCCGTGCGGTCACGGTCGATCACGGCGTCGACACCGCGGCCGACCACGGGCGCGATCCCGACCACGGCCGCCGTGCTCGCCACCGTGACGAGGAGCGCCAGCGCGAGCAGCGCGCGGTGCGGGCGCAGGTACACCCACCCGCGGCGCAGCGCGCCCGCGGTGTCCGGTTCTTCCGTCAGCAGGCGGGCCTCAGCCACGGTGACCTCCGGTGGTGGGCAGGGCCGCCTCGTCGCCGGAGCGGGTGATGGGCAGGGCCGCGCCGTCGCCGGAGCGGGTGGTGGTCCGGTCGGGGGGTGGCAGGGTCACCACGCGGTCCGCGGCGGCCAGCACCGCCGGCCGGTGGGAGACGACGATGAGCGTGCCGTCCGGGTTCCACTCGCGCAGCCGCCGCAGGACGGCCGCCTCGGTCTCGACGTCCAGCGCCGAGGTGACGTCGTCGAGCACCAGCACCGCGGGACGTCCGAGCAGGCCGCGGGCCAGCGCGAGCCGCTGCCCCTGCCCCCCGGAAAGGGTTCCGCCGCGCTCGCCGAGCACCGTGTCGTACTGGTCGGGCAGGCTCATGACGAACTCGTCGAGGGCGGCGGCGTGGCAGGCGGCCCGCAGCTCGGCCAGCTCGAGGTCACGGCCGAGGCGCAGGTTGTCGGCGACCGTCCCGGAGAGCACGAGCGGGCGCTGCGGGACGAGCCCGATCCGGGTCAGCACCTCCGTCCGCGACGCGGAACGCAGGTCCACCCCGCCGAAGCGGAGGGTGCCCGACGCCGGGTCGTCGATCCGGCACAGCAGGCGGGTCAGGGTCGACTTGCCGGACCCGGTCGGGCCGGTGATCGCCACGAACTCGCCCGGCCCGGCGCTCAGGTCGACCGGCCCGAGGATGGCCCGCCCGTCCTCGCCGCGGACGACGACCGCCGCGGCTTCCAGGACCCCGCCCGCGGGAAGCGGCACCGGGTCGGCGTCGTCCGCCGCCATCCCCGGGGTGTCGAGCACCTCGGCGATGCGGGTCGCCGCGACCCGGGCCTGGCCGCGGCCGGCGAGCAGGTCGACCAGGATGGCGATGGCCAGCGCGAGGGTGGTCATCCACGAGGTGAACGCGACGAGGCCGCCCACGGTCAGGTCGCCGCGGATGGCGGCGGTGCCGCCGAGGCCGAGGCCGACCGCGATGGCCAGCCGAGGCAGCGCCGGCGGCACCGCGGACCACCAGGCCGAGACCCCGGCGACCCGCAGCGAGGTGCCGGTGACCGTGCGGGAGAGGCCGTGGTGGCGGCGGACCAGCACCCGCTCGCCGCCCAGGCCCCGCACCGCGGCGCTGGCGGAGAGCAGGTCCTCGACGGCGTCCGCGCGGGTGCTGTGCGCTTCGGATAGCGCCTCGTTGGCGGCGTCGTAGCGGCCGGGGAAGAACGCGTTGGCCAGCCCGACCAGCGGCACGGTGACCAGGCCGACGACCAGCAGCAGCGGGTCGAGCAGACCCAGCGCGGGCAGGACGACGACCAGGGTGACGATCACCCGGACCCAGATGTTGAGGTTCTGCAGCCACAGGCGGACCAGGTCGACGTCCCGGGTGACCCGCATGGCGAGGTCACCGCGCCCGAACCGGGCCAGCGCCGGGCGGTCCAGCACGGTCACCTTGTCGATCAGCGCGGCGCGCAGCCCGTGCGCGACCCGGTTGGCCGCGATACCCGACCACCACTGGCCGCCCACCCCGCCGAGCAGGAAGGCGAGGGAGACCGCCGCGGTGACGAGCGCCCAGCGCACCGTGTCCCCCACGTCGAGCGGGGTGATGCCGTCGTCGAGGGCGTGCTGGATGCACCAGGGCAACGCGAGCATCGCCAGCTGCTGGACGAGGGTGGCCAGCACGCTCAGCGACAGCGGGCCGGGCATCGAGCGGAGCTGCGCCCACAGGACGGTGTTGCCGGCTGACATGGTCATCGGGACCACTCCATCGTGGGTGCGGAATAGTTGGGAGAAGGCCAGGCCAGCGGATTTTTCGACGCCACCGCGCCGGTCAAGTCCGCCGCCGCTGGCGGGACAGCAGCCACACCAGGTACAGGCCGCCGACCGCGTTCGTCGCCACGCCCACCGGCAGCTGCGACGGCGCGAACATCCGCTGGGCGGCCAGGTCGCTCACCACCACCACCAGCGCGCCGAGCAGCGCCGCCGGGACGAGGGCCGCCCCCGGCGAGCGAGCCAGGTGCCGGGCGAGCTGCGGCGCGGCCAGCGCCACGAATCCGATCGGCCCCGCCGCGGCCGTCGCGCAGGCGGCGAGCGCCGCGCCCGTCGCGAGCAGGGTCAGCCGGGTGCGCTCCACCGGGACGCCCAGTGCCCGCGCGGCGTCGGAACCCATCGCGAGCATCGACAGCCGCCGGCCCAGAAACCACGCCGTCGGCAGCAGCACCACCAGCGCGATCGCCAGCGGGCGCACGTTGTCCCAGCTCCGCCGGTTCAGGCTGCCCAGCAGCCAGGTCTGCGCGGTGATCGCGTCACCGAGCGAGGCCCGGGTGATCAGGTAGGAGTTCACCGCGGTGAGCATGGACGCCGTCCCGATGCCCACCAGGATCAGCCGCGGCCCGGCGACCCCGCGCCGGAACGACAGCAGATAGATCGCCACGGCCGTCACCAACCCGCCGACGAGCGCGCCGAAGGACGTCTCGTAGGTGTTGCCGTGCAGGACCAGGATGACGATCACCGCTCCGGTGGACGAACCCGCCGTGAAGCCGATGACATCCGGGCTGCCGAGCGGGTTCGCCGTCATCGTCTGGAAGATCGCTCCGCTGACGGCGAGCGCGGCGCCGACCATGATCCCGGTGAGCAGCCGGGGCAGCCGGAGGTCGAGGATGACGAAATCCGTCCCCGGGCTGCCCTGGCCGAGCAGGCTGTCGACCACCGCCCCGACCGGGACGTGGAAGTCGCCCGTCGTCAGGGCCACCGCACCGGCGGCCAGGATCGCGACGAACAGGCCCACGCAGACCACCAGGCCGCGGCCGTCGATCCGCAGGGACAGCCGGTCGGCGCGGTCGCGGACGACCCAGCCCCGGGTCGGCACGCCGCCCACCGCCGCGCTGGTCACCGCGCTGGTCACCGCCGCGCTGGTCACCGCCGCGCCGCCCACCGCCGTGCCCGTCACCGCCCGCGTCATGGCCCGCTCACCTCCCCCGCCCCGTCACCGTCGTGGGTCCCGGCGGTGGCCACGATCATCGTGGCCAGCCCGGGATGCGGTCCGCTCACAATCGGCCCAACCGTGCGCGCCGACACAGCACGATGAACACCGGGGCACCCACGAGCGCGGTGACGACCCCGACCTCCAGTTCGGCGGGGGCGATGATGAGCCGGCCCACGACATCGGCGACCAGCAGCAGTGTCGGCGCGAGAACGGCGGAGTACGCGATCACCCAGCGCTGGTCCGGCCCGCAGATCGCGCGGGCGACGTGCGGCACAGCGAGTCCCACGAAGGTGATGGGCCCGGCGACCGCGGTGCCGGCGCCGCACATCAGCGCGATCGCGAGCACGCCCTGCACCCGGGTCCACCGAACGTTGACGCCGAGGCCCCGCCCGGAGTCCTCCCCCATCGCCAGGGCGTTGAGCGCCGGCGCGATCGCGACGGCCAGCGCGACACCCACACTGATGAACGGCGCGACGGCGCCGACCTGGGCGAGGCTGGCCCGGTTCAGCGCGGCGACGTCCCAGAAGCGCAGCCGGTCGAACGTCTCGTGGTCGAGGAAGGCGACACCGTAGGTGAAGGCGGCGAGCACCGCGCTCAGCGCCGCGCCGGCGACGATGAGGCGCTCGGGCGCCACCGCCGCCCGGCCGGTCGCGCCGAGCACGTAGACCGCGACGGAGGCGAGCGCCGCGCCGATCAGCGCGAACCAGACATAGCCCGCCGGCGTCGTGACCCCCAGGAACGACACGGCGGCCACGACCGCCGCCGACGCGCCCAGGTTGACGCCGAGCAGACCCGGGTCGGCCAGCGAGTTGCGGGTCAGCGCCTGCGCCAACGTGCCGGCAACCCCGAGCCCGAGGCCGACGACGAGGCCGACGAGCGTCCGCGGCACGCGCAGGTCGTGGACGATGATGGCGGCTTCCGAGCGGTCGTCGTGCCAGAGCACCTGCCACACCTCGGCCGGCGGCAGCTGCTTGGCGCCGAGGGCCACACTGGCCAGGACGCCGCCCGCGAGCAGCACCAGCGCGGCGGCGAGCCCGAGCGGACGGACAGCCCTGCGGGCCCCTGACTCACCAGCACCGCCCGCCTGACCAGCCCTGCCCGCCTGACCAGCCCCGCGCGCCTCACCAGCCTCGTCTGATCGGCCCGACCCAGCCGCCTCGTCAGGCCGCCCGCGCCGCCCATCGGGCGGGGTGGGTGTTCGCGCCCCCGGCAGCACGAGCTCGGCGGGCTTCCGGATCGCCGCTCCTTGGTCCACGTGGCCATTTAGGTCAGGCTTACCTCTATCCGTCAACTCCGCATGCATCGGACTCACCACCGACCGCGCCGGATGCCACGGATCGCCCCTTGACCAGTCACGACACCAGCCCACACGATAAGTGAGGTTCACTTAATATGACGCGGATTGGTTGAGGTCTTGGACATACGACGCGGAAAGCGCCACGCGACGGACCGGCCCGGGAGCGACGGATCCCGCGGCCCCGACGGGACGGATCGCACGCGAGCCGCGTCGAGCGCCCCGGGCCCGCTGGACCCGGCCGACCTGGCGGGCCCGGTGGCCCCGGCCGCCGCGGTGGCCCCGGCCGGCGCGGCCGGTGCCTCGACGTCCGGCGGGGCCCGCCTGTATGCCGAGGACCTCACCCTCGCCTACGAACAGCGCGTCGTCGCCACCGACCTGGGCCTGCGCATCCCGGACAACTCCTTCACGGTGATCGTCGGCCCGAACGCCTGCGGCAAGTCGACGCTGCTGCGGGCGCTGGCCAGGATGCTGCGCCCGCGCACCGGCGCGGTCTACCTGGACGGGGCGCTCATCCGGTCGCTGCCGTCCAAGGAGGTCGCCCGCCGGCTGGGGCTGCTGCCGCAGACCTCGATCGCCCCGAGCGGCATCCTCGTCTCCGACCTGGTGGCCCGGGGCCGCTACCCGCACCAGCGGCTGCTGCGCCAGTGGTCGCGGCAGGACGACGAGGCCGTCCGCGACGCCCTCGCCGCGACCAACACCCAGGATCTCGCCGACCGTTACGTCGACGAGCTCTCCGGCGGCCAGCGCCAGCGGGTGTGGCTCGCGATGGCGCTGGCCCAGCAGACCCCGATCATGCTGTTGGACGAGCCGACGACCTTCCTCGATCTCGCGCACCAGATCGAGATCCTCGACCTGTGCGCGGACCTGCACGAGGAGAGCAACCGCACACTCGTCGCGGTCCTGCACGACCTCAACCAGGCCTGCCGCTACGCCACGCACCTGGTCGCGATGAAGGCCGGCCGGATCGTGGCGCAGGGCGACCCGACCGAGGTCGTCACCGCGGAGCTGGTCGAGGAGGTGTTCGGGCTGCCCTGCGTCGTGGTCCCCGACCCCGAGAGCGGCACGCCGCTGGTGGTGCCCGCGGACCGTTCCCGGCGCCGGGCCGCCCAGGGCGCGCGCGCCGCCCGGGGCCTGGATCTCGGCCTCGAGCCCGGCGCGCCGGGCGGGGCGGGCGACGCGGGCGGTGCGGGCGACGCCATGGCCCTCAGCGCGCGCTGACCGCCTCGCGGGCCGGCGAGCGGGCATCAGAGGTCGTCCCCCAGCCCCATCGCCCGGCCCAGCGTGCGGAACTTCGCCGAGGTCTCGGCGAGCTCGTCCGCCGGCCGGGATTCGGCGACGATCCCGGCACCGGCGAACAGGCGCAGGGAGCCGTCCGAGGCGATCTCGGCGCAGCGGATCGCCAGGGCCCACTCGCCGTCGCCCTCGGCGTCGCACCAGCCGACCAGGCCGGTGTAGCTACCCCGGTCGAACGGCTCCAGCTCGTTGAGGGCCGCCCGGGCGGCGGACGTCGGCCAGCCGCACACGGCCGGGGTGGGATGCAGGGCCGCGGCGAGCCGCAGCGACGACACCGAAGGGTCGGCCAGCCAGCCGCTGATCCTGGTGGACAGATGCCACATGGTCGCGGTGCGGATCAGGCTGGGGGCCGCGGGGACGTCCAGCCCGAGGCAGAACGGGCGCAGCGCGTCGGCGACCGCGCCGACGACGACGGCGTGCTCGTGGGCGTCCTTCGCCGAGGCGAGCAGTGCCGCGGCCCGGCGGCGGTCCTCCTGCGGATCGGCGCTGCGGGCCGCGGAACCGGCCAGCGGATTGCTGACGACCAGCGGCCCGCGCCGGGAGAGCAGGAGTTCCGGGCTCGCCCCGACCAGCGTGCCGCCCACACTCCCGTACACGCCCGGCTGGCCGATCGCCGGCAGCGGTGCCTGCGCCCCGAAAACGAACGCCTGCGGATCGCGCCGGGCGAGCCGGCGGAGCAGGGCGGCGGCGTCCACCGGGCCGGGTACCCGCAGGGTGCGGGCCAGCACGACCTTGTCGAGTTCCCCGGCCCGCAGCATCCGCACCGCGCGGGCGACGCCGGCGGCGTAGTCGGCGGGGGTGGGCAGCGCCTCCAGCCGCCCGCTGGCGCGCACGGCCATCTCCGGCTCGGGGTGGGGGTGGGGGGCCAGCGGGTCCAGGCTGTCGTCGGGGGCGGCGGCCGGGTTCCTCGGCCGCGCGACGGGGACGTCCAACGGCTCGGACTCGCGCACCGCCGCGGGGACGACGAGGCGGCCGGGTCGGTTCAGGTCGAAGGGGACGACCCCGACGGCGATCGGCGAGCGACGGGTGCCGGTCCAGCCGGCACCGGCGAACTGGTCGAGACCGGTGTAGCCGGCGAGTTCGCCGCTGATGCTGTCCGCGGCCAGCCCCCACGGGCCGGCGGCCACCAGCGCCGCCGCCCCCTCGGCGAGCAGCACGCCCCGCCGCGAGGCGAAGAGGAAGGACCCCCCGGATCGATAGTCCGCCAGCAGGTCCGCCGGCTCGGTCAACAGCGGAAGCAACGGTCCTCCGAGTGTGTGTTGGGCTCGCGGTCGGCGTCGGACGTGTCGCCGGGCGTATTAGGTGAACCTAACCTACATAACCTCGCGATACAGGTCAGGCGCCTACGAGTGACCCAGACCGCCCATCCGACTCACTTGACCACCAACCGCATCCCACCTAAGTTAGGTTCACTTAACACCCACAACACCGTCAAGAGGGGCCACGCGACTCCAACCGGCCGGAGCCTCCCGACCGGAACACCTCGACCACCCAGGGCAACCGTCCGACCCCGGCGGGCCTGTCGGCTCACCGGGACAACCACCCCGACCTCGGCGAACACCTTGACAGCGCAACATGTCCGTCCGAACATAGGTAAAGTTAGCCTAAGTTAATATTTCGGATCACACGGATCGATCCGAAGACTGAATCAACCGACATGAGGGNCAGCCGTGGGAGACCGTTCACCGATTGCGGAACTCGGCGTTCACGACGTCATCGGAGTCGGCTTCGGGCCCTCGAACATCGCCCTGGCCATCGCGATCGAGGAACACAACAGCAGTGTCTCCGCGGGGGCCGCGCTCCGCGCCGTTTTCCTGGAACGGCAGCAGCGCTTCGGCTGGCACCGGGGGATGCTGCTGGACGGCGCGACCATGCAGGTCTCCTATCTCAAGGACCTGGTCACGCTGCGCAATCCGGCCAGTAGTTTCAGCTTTCTCTCCTACCTGCATTCCCAGGACCGCCTGGTCGATTTCATCAACCTCAAGACGATGTACCCGCTGCGGTGCGAGTACCACGACTATCTGGAATGGGCCGCGAACCGGCTCTCGGACGTCGTCGAATACGACACCGAGGTCCTCGACCTGCAGCCGGTCTTCCAGGACGGCGTCATCGCCTACATCGACGTGATCNGCCGGCGGCCGGGCCAGCCCGATCGCACCGTCGTCCGGCGGGCTCGCAACGTCGTCATCGCGGCCGGGCTCGAACCCCGCGTTCCCGCCGGCGTGGAGCTCGACGACCGCACCTGGCACAACCACCAGCTTCTGCACCGGCTGGAGAACCTGCCGGAGCTGCCCCGGCAGCGCTTCGTCGTGGTCGGGGCCGGGCAGAGCGCCGCCGAGGCGACCGAGCACCTGCACTCCCGGTTCCCGCAGGCCGAGATCTACGCCGTGTTCGCCCGCTACGGCCTGAGCCCGGCCGACAACAGCGGTTTCGTCAACCAGATCTTCGACCCGGACGCGGTCGGCGAGTTCTACCACGCGCCGGAAAGCGTCCGGTCGATGCTGCTCTCCTACCATCGCGGCACGAACTATTCCGCGGTCGATCTGGACCTGATCGACGAGCTGTACCGCCGCACCTACCAGGAGAAGATCCGCGGCCCGCGCCGGCTGCACTTCCTGCGGGCGTCGACGGTGGAGTCCTACGAGAAACTGGCGGACGGCACCCGGCTGCACATCCGCCACCTTTCGACCGGGGACAAACGGCTCCTCGACACCGACATCGTCGTTCTCGCCACCGGCTACGACGCCCGCGACCCCCGCCGGGTGCTCGGCGGCCTGGAATCCTCCTGCCTGGTCGGCGAGGACGGGCGGCTACAGGTGGGCCGGGACTACAGCGTCGACACGAAACCCGAGACCACCGCCGGGATCTACATCCCCGGCGCCAGCGAATACGCGCACGGCATCTCCTCTTCGCTGCTGTCGAACATCTCCGTCCGGGCCGGGGAGATCCTGGGCTCGGTGCTCCGCCGCGCCGAGCTGGAGACGCCGCTGGCGGGCGTGGCTTCAGGGGTCCCGGAGCCGCGGTACCTGCCGGCGCCGCACAACCCGCAGCCACAGAACTGACCGACGCGGCCGCCCCAACCACCCACCCACCGCACCTCACCGAGCCTCACCGCACCTCATCCGCACCTCACCGACGCCGTCGTGGTCGTGGCGGCCTCGGTGAGTGGTTCGACCGTCGCCCGACCCGGCGGCCCGCCGTGACGACCACGTCGGGCTGCCGGCGAGGCGCCGGCCCGCCGGACGCGAACCGATGGGTGCGGAAGGCCGCTCCGCCGGCACCCGGCACCCGGCACCCGGCACCCGGCACCCGGCACCCGGCACCCGGCACCCACGGGACTCCGAGGCCCTCCACCCCCGCTGTCAAGGGGGGCATCACGAACAAGCACCGGACGCCACCGGGCCGAATTCTCTCCGGATATTCAGTAGACGACACATGTCTCGCGGAAGACATCCCAGGAATTGGCATGAATACCTTTCCTCCGGCATCGTTTTGCTCGTCGTCAACGGCGGTTCGCGCCGTTCGACACCGGCTGAGCGAACACACGGAGGTAGGCGATGGGCGGCATTCGGCGGCGCCGGGGCGCGCTGCGGGCGGTGTCCGGTGGGATCGCCGCGGCGGCGTTGGCGGTCACGGTCGCCGGCTGTCAGGAGGGCACCCTCACGCTCCCGGACACGGCCGCGCCCACGGCGAGCGCGCCCGCGGCGACCGGGCCGGCGGCCCCGTCCGAGCGACCCACCGGCGCACCCGCGCGGGAGCTGCGCGCGAACGACTACCTGCTCACCGCCGGTCCCGAGACGGCGGACTTCGAACGCTCGGGCGCCGCCGGCCAGAGCGAGCAGGACAGCTCGATGCGCGCGGAGGTCGCCGCCTGCGTCGGGGTTCCGGGCTACGATCCGCCGCCCCCCTCGGACGAGGCGACCGGTGACAGGTTCGCCAACATCGAGGAGTCCGACTTCACGGCGTCCAGCCGGGCGAAGATTCTTCCGGCGGAGCAGATTCGCCAGGACGCGGAGATCGTGACCAACCCGCGTTTCGGTGACTGCTTCCGCGGCTCCCTGGAAGAACAGCTGGCGGGCGCGGGAACCGACGACATCAGCTACGAGATCGTCGCGGTCGAGACACCGACCCCGCCGCGCGGCGTCACCGCGCTTGTCCGCACCTCGCTGGGCATCTCGGACCAGTACGACACCTACGGCTACGTGTACGACACGTTCTACTTCTACGTCGGCCGGGTGGCGGTCGAGCTCACCGTCATCAATGTGCAGAACGTCCCGCCGCGCACCATCGAGCAGGGCTTCATCGACCAGATCGCCGAGAAGCTGACCCATCAGTAGCCGGCCGGGAGCGGCCGTCGGCGTCAGTCCTCGCCGACGGCCTCCTGGTGATCGAGCTCGATCACACCACGCCTCCAGTAGCCGTCGACGTCGACCCGCTCCTTGGGGAGGCCCAGCTCCCGGCGCAGGTAGCGGCGGATGGGGCGCAGCATCGTCGCCTCACCGGCGAACCACACCAGGCCCTCGCCCGGGGGCAGGGTGAGCGCCCGGACCGCCGCCTCCAGCGGGGAGCCGGCGCCGGCCGGCGCCGGGCCGTGGTGCAGCCAGGTCAGCGACACGTCGGCCGCCGACGTCAGCTCCTGCTCCTCGGCCGGGCCCGCCACCTGCACGAAGACGAACGTGGGCACGCCGGCCGGCAACTCCGCCAGGCGGCGGGCGAGTGCCGGCAGCCCGGTCTCGTCCGCGCCGAGCAGGTACCAGGGGTAGTCACCGGTGTAGTGCACCGAGCCGCGCGGCCCCAGCACGCCGATCACCTTCCCCGGCCTTGCCTCCCGGGCCCAGGTGGTGGCGATGCCGTGGCCGTGCAGCACCATGTCGACGTCGATTTCCAGCCGCTCGGGGCGCCAGGCGCGGACGGTGTAGTCCCGCAGGATCGGGAGCGGCCCATTCGGGTCCTGCTCCCCCAGGTCGTCCGGCCTGACGACCGGCAGCACCGGAAGATCCGCGCCGGGTGCCGGGAAGCAGAGCTTCACGTGGTCGTCGGGCGAACCCGCCTGGCCGTCCTGGAAGCCCGCCATCTCCTCCCCGCCGAGGGTCACCCGCACCATGCGGGGCGTCAGCCGGGTGACTCGGCGGACCTCTACCAGGCGGTTACGCAGGGGATACAGCACCGTCGTCGGGCCAGACACCACAGGCCGCACATCCACTGCCATCGCTGATCTCGCCTGCCTTCCTGCATCCCTGAATCAGGGCAGGGCTGACGGCCCCTGCTCGATCCTGGGCAAGTAAAGGAAAGCTAACTTAATCACGAAGCTCATTTCATCGCAACAAACCCACATCGGAGACACCACGGCCCGTGTCGCGTCATCGCAACAGCGCTGGCGCCAGCGCCGACACACGCGGCCAGGGTGGGTCGAGCCGGGTCGAGACACCCCGCCACGGCGACGACTCCGTCACACCATGGCCTCGGCCACGGCGGCGTTCGCGGCGGCGACCTCCCCGCGGTACACGATCGAGACCCGCAGCTTCTCGCCGGCCAACCTGCTCGTTCCCCACAGACCCCTGACCGGGCCCAGAGCGGTCTGCCGTGGCAGGCGCGCGAGCGGCGCCTGCCACTTCGGCGTGAACGGCGAGAACGGGCCGGCGGCGAGCACCAGGATGCCCTGGTCGGTGACGGCCACAATCCTGTTCTCCACCGAGACCAGCAGGATCACGAGAGCGGCGGCGTAGCAGACCACCAGAACACCGAAGCCAAGGAAATAGAGATCGGGAAAAAGATGACCGACCAGCAGGGTCGGCAAGGAGCCCAGGATCATGAGAAGGCCGGGGGCGAAAGACGGCCCGGCCTGCGCCGGAAACGCCTGCTGAACGCGCTCTCCTGGGACGAGGAAGGGCGCCAGGTGACCGGTGATCCTGGCCCGCAGCGCCATCGAGGACCTCGCTCTTCATGGGGCGGGAAAGCCTGGATTCGGTTTTGATCTTACCGGCCCCGGGCAGGCGGCGGGCCCTGTCCGTAACGCGCGCAGCCACCGCCGCGGTCAGCCGTCAGCCGCTCTCGACCGCCAGGGTCAGCGGCAGCACGGCGGGTGCGCCGGCCGCGCGCAGCACCCGGGCGGCGGCCGTCATCGTCCAGCCCGTGACGACCAGATCGTCCACCAGCAACACCGGACCGGCCAGCTCACCGAGCGCCCGGGACAGCGCGGGCGGCGCCTCGAACGCGGACCACAGCCCGGCGAGCCGGTGCGCGCTGTTGTGCACCTGGCCCGCGAACGGCCCGTCCGCGACCCGAGCCAGCTCCCCGAGCAGCGGCAACCGGCCCACCTCGGCGACACGCTTCCCGAAGTCGGCGACGAGTCGCGGACGGGTCCGCGACCCGATGGTCACCACAGCCGCCGGGCGCTGTTCCCACTGCCAGGCGGCGAGCATCCGCACCACCGCGTCGAACACGTCGTCGGGCACCGGCGCGTCCAGACCCCCTTCCCGGCCGGCGCTCCCCGGGCCGCCGGTGAACATGGGCCGCAGCCTGTTTCCCCAGCCCAGATCGTTGAGCCGCGCCAGTGCCCGCCCGGACCTCGCCGCGGCGGAGGCCGGAATCCGGCCGGAGGCGTCGATACCCAGTGTGCGCATGCCGGTGGGCCACATCTTGCGCGGCTCGATGACGACTCCGGGGCGGTGCAGTTCGGCGCGGGCACTGGCCCGCGCACCGGCGGAGACGTCCGAAGCCCAGGCCTGGCCGGTGCACCGGTCGCACCGGCCGCACGGGCGGGCGTGCGGGTCGTCGAGGGCGCGGCGCAGGAACTCCATCCGGCAGGACGGGGTCGCGATGTAGTCGAGCATCGCCTGCTCCTCGGCCGCACGGGCCGCCGCGACCCGCGCGTACCGGCGTGCGTCGTAGGCCCACGGCTGCCCGGTGTGCTCCCAGCCGCCCTTGACCCGCCGCACGGCGCCGTCGGTGTCCAGCACCTTCAGCATCTGTTCCAGGCGGCTGGGCCCCAGGTCGACCACGGCGAGCAACGCCTGGGTCGACATCGGCCTGGATGCCTGCTCCAGCGCACCGAGCACCCCCCGCACCAGCTGCTCGGGCGGGAAGGACGTGTCGGCGAAGTACCGCCAGATGGCGCGGTCCTCCGCGGCCGGCAGCAGGATCGCCTCGGCCGACTCCAGCGCGCGGCCCGCCCGGCCGACCTGCTGGTAGTAGGCGATCGGCGAGTTCGGCGCCCCGACATGGACCACGAAGCCGAGGTCCGGCTTGTCGAACCCCATGCCCAGCGCGCTGGTGGCGATCAGGGCCTTGACCCGGTTCGCGAGCAGGTCCTCCTCGGCCACGATCCGCTCGGCCGGCTCCGTCCCGCCGTGGTAGGTCGCCACGGCGTGCCCCTGGGCCCGCAGGAACCCGGTCAGCTCCTCGGCCGCCGGCTTGGTGAGCGTGTAGACGATCCCGGAGCCGGGAAGCTCGGCGAGGCGATCCGCGAGCCAGCCGAACCGCTCCTCGGCGCTGGGCAGCGTGACGACCGCGAGGCGCAGGCTCTCCCGCTCCAGCGGGCCGCGCAGGACCAACGTCTCGGCGCCGGCCGAGCCCGCGCCGAGCTGCTCGCTGACGTCCTCGACCACCCGCGCGTTCGCGGTGGCGGTCGTGGCGAGCACAGGCACCTCCGGGCGCAGCCCGCCGATCAGCGACCGCAGGCGGCGGTAGTCCGGCCGGAAGTCGTGGCCCCAGTCGGAGATGCAGTGTGCCTCGTCGATGACGAGCAGGCCCGTCGTGCGGGCCAGCTCCGGCAGGTACTCGTCCCGGAACTTCGGGTTGTTCAGCCGCTCCGGGCCGACCAGCAGCAGATCGAGCTCGCCGGCCCGCAGCGCGCCGTAGACCTCGTCCCACTCGGTGAGGTTGCCCGAATGGATCTCCCCGGCGCGGACCCCGAGCCGCGCGGCGGCGGCCGCCTGGTTGCGGATGAGAGCGAGCAGCGGCGAGACGATCACCGTGGGCCCGACCGGTGCGCCACCGGCGCTCCGGCCGCCCCGCAGCAGCGCCGTGGCCAGGAAGTAGACGGCCGACTTCCCCCACCCCGTGCGCTGGACGAGCAGCACCCGGCGCCGGCCGGTCACGAGTGCGTCGATCGCCCGCCACTGATCGTCACGCAGGGCCGCCTCCGGACCGGCCAGCGCCCGCAGCAGTTCCTCGGCCCGGGCGCGCGGCACCCCGGCACCGGCACCGGCACCGACACCGACACCGGCACCGACACCGGCACCGACACCGGCGGATGCCGCGCCGCCCGGCTCAGTGCCGGAGGGCGGCACCGTGCCGAGGGGTGCCGGGCCGGAGAGTGCCGTACCGAAGGGTGCCGTGCCGGGGTGCGCAGCCTGGTCCGCCATGCCCCCTGTCTACCGGACGCCACCGACCGGTTCGGCTGGCGCCGGCGAGAGGTCCGGTCGAGGCCACCGACACGCCCGGCGAAGAGCCACCGAGGGGTCCGCCGCCGCCGGAAGGTCCGCGGTCAGTGCCCGCCGGCCATCTCCCGCTGGTAGGCGGCCACCCGGTCACCGGCGCTGCGGTGCAGGTGCCGGACGGCGAGCTCCTGGTCGTTGAGCGGGAACTCCCGGACGACCCGGGTCTCCAGCATCTTCTGGGTGGCCTCCAGCGTGTTGCAGTCCTGGAGGGCGAACTCCTTGAACGTCACCGCGGCCAGCTCGTGGCGAAGTCGGTCACCGGGGGTCTTCGGCGGGACGAAGTACAGCGTCCCCTCGAAAATGTGCCGGTTGTAGGCGGTCGGCCAGTAGTGATACGTGAGGTACCAGCCCGGCGCCCACACCACGATCATGAAGTTGGGGAAGAAGACGTAGGAATCCAGTCCCCAGGCCTTGTGCCCGGCCGGGTTCACCCCCGGCGGAAGCNGGTCGAGGCCGGCGATGTCGGGGCGGTCCCACGGGCCGAAGTTGCCGCTGCGCAGTGCCCGCTCGATCGGCTTGACCATCTTGAGGTCCCGAGGCGGGGCCATGCCGCCCCACGCCGACTGCATCGAGTGCGGACCGTCCAGCTCGTAGTGCAGCGACTCGTAGCCGTAGCCCATGAGCTTCTGCGACTCCTCGCTCACGTACTGCTTCGCGTGCAGCACGGGTGCGTGGTAGAACTCGGCGAACGCGTCGAGATAGAGCTTCCAGTTGCTGCCGACGTCGGCCCGGTACCGGTAGACCTCCGTCATCTCGCCGAACGGGTAGCCCTCGAGACCGGCGGCGAAACGCCCGAGATACTCGCGCAGCGGCCCGGCCTCGTTGTCGAAGTTGACGAAGACGAACCCCTCCCACACCTCGCAGCGCACCGGAACGAGGCCGTAGTCCGCCTTGTCGAAATCGAAGAACTCGGACTCCTGCTGCACAAACGTGCAGGCACCGTCCAGCCCGTAGCGCCAGGCGTGGTATTTGCANGTGAACTGCCGCGCCGTGCCGCTGGTCTCCGCCTGCGGGAAGTCGTTCCAGACCAGCTTGTTGCCGCGGTGCCGACAGACGTTGTGGAAGGCCCGCACCTGCTCTTCGGCGTCCCGCACGATGATCACCGACGCGTTCGCGGCGTGGATCTCCCGGGTGAAATAGGACCCCCTGCGCGGGACCTGCTCCACCNGGCCGACGTTCAGCCAGGTCCGCCGGAAGATGGCCGCGCGCTCGAGCTCGTAGTGCTCGGGGGAGATCGAGTCCTCGAAGGAGACCGGCCCCGTGCCGAGGTCGGGGTAGTGCTCCGTCCAGCTGCCTTCGGCGGGCTTGGAGAAGTAGGCCATGGGACTGCCTCCGGGACTGCGGCCAGGTCGGACGGGCAAAAACGTACGACGGCGTCCGGTTTCGGTCAACCGGCGGACCGGAGGGCCTCGCCTTGACCCAGAAGCAGACGTGCTCGTACGTTTTTTCGGTGGAGCCCAGATCTGACGACAGCGGACGGTCCCGCGCCGGCCGGCCGACGTCCGAGGAGGCCGCCAGGCTCACCGAGAAGCTGCGGCGGGCCGCCGTCGACACCTTCCTCGAGTACGGCTACGACCGCACCACGATGGAGGCCGTCGCGCGGGCCGCCGGCGTCACCAAGAGCACCCTGTACAGCCGCTACCCCGACAAGAGGACGCTGTTCATCGCCGTCAGCTCCTGGGCGCTCACCCGGCAGGAACGCGACGCCAGGGTCCTCGAACCGCTGCCGGACGATCTCGCCGCCAGCCTGACCCTGATCGCGAGGGCGATCCTGGCCCGCTCCGTCGACCCGGACATCGTGCGGCTGAGCCGGATGGCCATCGCCGAATCGGCCCGCTTCCCGGAGTTCGCGGCCAGTTCCCAGGCGACCACCTGGTCACCCCGCATCCAGGTCATCATCGATCTTCTCCATGACCACCAGCAGGCGGGAGCCGTGTCCGTCCCGGACATCACGCTGGCCGCCGAGCAGTTCTTCGCCATGGTCGGGGCGATGCCGGCCTGGCTCGCGGCCTACGGCATCTACCGCACCCCCGAGATGGAGGAGCAGCGTCTTCAGCACGCCGTGCGCCTCTTCCTGAGCGGAGTCCTGACCCGCGACCACCCGGCGCCCGTGCCCGTGCCCGTGCCCGTCCCCGCACCCGCACCCGCACCCGCCGTGGCGTCCACCATGCCCGCGGCTACCGGGCCGATGCGCATGCGTTACCAGCGGCTGGGCCGAAGTGGTCTCTACGTCTCCCAGCTCGGACTGGCAGCCACGACCTTCGGTGCCCCCGGCCGAGGCTGTGACCAGCGGACCGCCGCCGACATCCTCGCGCGCTACCTCGACGCCGGCGGCAACTTCGTCGACACCACCGACCTGCCCGGCACCACCGACCTGCCCGGCACCGCCGAGGAGATCTGCGGCGCGGCGCTGCGCGGCAGGCGCTCGGAGGTCGTGCTCGCCGCCACCGCCGGTGCCGCACCGGACCCGGCCCGCCACGGCACCCGCAACAGCCGGCGCCACCTGCGCGCCGCCTGCGACGCCAGCCTGCGCCGGCTCGGAACCGACCACATCGATCTCTACCAGCTCGGTGCCGACGATCCGACGACTCCGCTGGAGGAGACCATCGAGGCACTCGATGATCTCGTCCGCGCGGGCAAGGTTCTCTACGTCGGCGCGACCGGCTTCCCCGCCTACCGCCTCATGAAGGCCCTCGCCGCCAGCGACCGGTCCGGCCGGGCCCGTTTCGTCTCAGCGCGGGGGGCGTACGGCCCGACCGTCCGCGCCGCGGAACGCGAGCACTTCCCGCTCCTCGCCGAGGAAGGCCTGGGCTTCATCGGCGTCCCGGCCCTCGGGCCGGACCAGCCCGAACCAGTCGCCGCACCTGTCGCTGGCGCTGGCACTGACATGGGCCCCGGCCCCGGCACTGGCCCTGCCAGCACTCCCGGGCGCCCGGTCGGCGACACACGCCTCGCCGCCGTGCGGGCGGCCGCCAGGCGGCTCGGCTGCACCGCCGCGCAGCTCGCGCTGGCCTGGCAGTGGACGAAGCCGGTCGCCACGGCCAGCGTCGCCGTCTCGACCACCACCCAGCTGGACGAGGTACTCGCCGCCTCGGGGCTGGAGATCCCCACCGAGATCATCGCGGAGCTTGATCGCGCCACCGGGCCTGCCGACTGACCAGGACACCGCGCACCTCACCCAACCGCACGCCTCACCCAACCGCGCACCACACCCAACCCCGCGGCGCACGACACACGGCGCGGGCAGTTGACGCTGAAAGGATCACACATGGCCGGCACACTGATCGGCAAGGTCGCCGTCGTCACGGGCGGCGGTTCGGGAATCGGACGCTCGTGTGCGCTTCGGCTCGCGCGGGACGGCGCCAAGGTCGCCGTCCTCGACCTCAATGAGGGTGCCGCGAAGGACGTCGCGGCCGAGATCGCGGCCGCGACGTCGACCGCGACCGAAGGCGGATCAGCGCACTCCGTCGGCGTCGGCGTCGACGTCGCCGACCGCGCGAGCGTCGAGGCCGCGTTGGCGGAAGTGCGCGACCAGCTCGGGCCGATCGCCATCCTGGTGAACTCCGCCGGCAAGACCGGATACCACCGGTTCCTCGACATCTCCCTGGAGAAGTGGACGTCCATTCTGACCGTGAACCTGACGGGGACCTTCCACTGCTGCCAGGTGGCCGCCCCGGACATGATCGAGGCCGGCTGGGGCCGGATCGTGAACATCTCCTCGTCCAGTGCCCACAGCGGCCAGCCCTACATGACCCACTACGTCGCCTCCAAAGCCGGCGTCATCGGTTTCACCAAGGCCCTCGCCCTCGAACTCGGCCCCGCCGGAATCACCGTCAACACCATCCCGCCCGGCTTCGTCGACACCCCGATGCTGCGCCACAGTGAGGAAAAGGGCCGCTTCGGCGCGACTGTGGACGAGCACGCCGCCCGCACCCCGGTCCGCCGCGTCGGCCGGCCCGAGGACATCGCCGCGGCCTGCTCCTTCCTCGTCTCCGAGGAAGCCGGCTACATCACCGGCCAGATCATCGGCGTCAACGGCGGCCGCAACACCTGACCCGGCCTTCGCCGCGCCCGCTCCAACAGCCGTGGGCGCGACGGGAAGGTCACTACGCCGGCCTCATGATCGCCGAGCTGACGTTCAGCGTCGACAACCCTGGTCACGGGCACCCGCGCGACCACGCTGTTACCGGGCGAGCATGGCCTCCAGCGCGATCAGACCGGCCCGGGAGAGGTACAGCCGCGCAGGCGGTTGACGACGAAGTCGGCATAGCCAGGCCGGGTCTCCCCGGCGCTGTCGACAGAGCGACCGGAACTGATCAACCGATCAGACGAGGCGGCATCGCTGGGGGNACAGGGGCTGCCCGCACGGGCTCCGCGCCCCCACGGCTTTCCTTCGTTCCGAACCAGCCACGGTGGCCCGGCTATCTACCCGGCCTTGCCCCGGCCCTCCCGCCGGATCGCACCGGCCACGAGCAAGGTGCTCGCCGGCCGGAGAACAAACAGCAGGATCAGTCCGTACCTCGCGAACGGCGGGTCCTGAACATAGGTGCCCTCGGCCAGTGACCAGGTACACCGGTTTCCCGGCGGCCCCCAGACCCAGCTTTGCTGGCCGTAGTCAGAATCGTGCATGAGCGCCGGGCAGCCCAGTACGGCCTCGCTCGTCAGCAGGAGAATCCAACCAAGGAAGCAGACCAGCCACCCACCAAGCGAAAGCAGCACCGCCCCGCGGGCACCACGCATCATCCCGCCAGTTTCTCCTTACACCGGGACGCGCCATCCGGCGGGGCCGTTTCGGCGCCCGGATCAGGGTCGCCCTATCAGGCGGGCTCGCGGCCGAGCACACCGTGCCCCGGCCGCGCGGCGAAGTCCCGCACGAGCTGGCGGATCCAGTCGTAGTCGACCACAGCCGCCGCGAAGCCCGCGACATCATGGCTGCCGGGGAGGAGCCGGTTCGGGGGCGGGAAATACTGGACGCCATCCGGCCCGGTACGCGCCCGCTGCCGATAGCCAGCACGCAGTGCGGCATTGAACTGGCTGTGTTCTCCGGACCCGAGGATCACTCTCAGGTCGACGGCGATCCGCTCCTGCCGGTCGAGCCATTGCGCACGCGCCCCGAGCGCCACTTGGCGAGGCCGCAGATAGATGCCGTACTCTCGCGGGCGCAGCGCGGTCTCGATGTGCTGGACGGCGTGCCGGCCGATCGCNGTGTCCGGGAGCAGCTGGGCGAAGTACCCGACCTGTGCGCTGGCAGGAGCCGCGCGCAGGTGCGGATCCCGCTCCACCGTCATCCGGGCCCACCGGGTCACTTCCGCCCCGTCGGATGTTGACACCTCCGCCGCACTCCCGGCACGCCGCGGCGCGACGTCTCGGGATCCCACGATCCAGGCCGCCGAACGTGCCATCACCGCTAGAATTAATCGCGCCGCGGGCTGCCAGCCCGCCTGCCAGGATCGGGGGGACGGTAACCTTGCACGACCCATCCCGCCCGGCACTCACCCACGAAGACGCACCAAGGCCACCCCTCCCGCCGCCGTGGTACTTCTGGCTGGAGATTCGTGAGAGGCAGCCAGAGGGCTCGACCGCGATTCTTGGCTACTCCTATTGCGGAGCGGTTCTTTTCATCGCAGTCTCAGTCGGCTTCATCTTCCGCAACGAGGCGGCGGCCGGAATTCTCGGAATTATACTGCTGACGGGTGGCTGCATCGCACTGTTTTCGGCGACAGTGCCGATGCGACTGCGTTACCGCCGCTACCAGCGCTATCTCGACCAGGGCACCATGATGACCCGGCTCAACCGCCGCCGCTGGGCCGACGACGTCGAAGCGGAACTGTGGCATCAGCGGCCGCGATGGACCAGGAAGGCGGACAGGCTCCTCGGGCGAGATCTCCCCGAACCAACCTGGCCGTCGGGCCACCGGAATCTGCGCCGCTGACCCATCCCAGGAGACACCGGCGGCAGCCGTCCGGATGAGCCGCGCCGACCACCGCCTCCGGAACTACCCGTCGCCGCTCGACCAAGGCCCGCGGCGGACCGGGATGTCCCGCGGCGAACAGTGTTTCCGGAGCCGGCGGGGTCGACGGAACCGGGAACCTACCCGCAACGGGGTGTACACCCCGCCCTGCCAGACCCCAAGACCACCACGTCCGGCGGCGCGAGTGGCGGCTACTTCGGCGGTGGCGGCGACTCCGGTGGCGGCGGGGTGCTACCCGGTCCGCAGCGGCCTCAGCGACCGGAGCTGATCAGTCGGTCAGGAGTAGCCGCATCACCGGACGCACCGGGACGGCCTGCTCGCGCCCCGCGGATGCCGAGCCAGCCGACGCCCGATCCAATCGCCAGAGAAGAGACGACCAGGACAAGATGAACGGTGAAGAAGCTGGTCGGCCCGTCATCCCAGGAGCGGTCGTCCTTCCAGATGTTCTTCAGGAAATTCGGCCAGATGGCCCACGTCCACACACCCACCGCGATCAAGAACCACGACGCACGCTTCGACAGAGTCACTCCACCAGCCTCGCACCCACAGCCTCCGTGGCCTCCCTGTGGACGCGCGATTTCAGCCACGCCGATCGCCCGTAGGGTGGGACCAGTAGACGGCATCCCTGAGAGCTTGCTGTTTGAGTGGTGGGAACGTCGCTGTGCCGCGCCCCCGAGCGAGCGATCGACAGCGGGTGAGACGAGTGAACCAAAGTTACGATGTCGCCATGACGGAGATGCCGCTTCCCCCCGACGACCAGCTTGCCGAGGTCGTCCGAGAGGCTGCCGCGTCTGGTCAGGTCGTCTACCTGACGGACAAGGGCCAGCGGTTGGCCGCGATCGTGCCGGCAGGTCTCGCCGAACTCCTCGAACGGGTCGAGACGACCAACGGACGGCGCGTACTCGGCGCCCGGGGCGCAGGCCGCAGCGGCCGGCAGGACATCTCCGAGCGCATGGAGGAGATCCTCGCCAACGAGGTGGCGTCATAGCCCTCGTAGTCGACGCCGGCCCGCTCTACGCGTACGTCGACGCCGACGACCAACATCACGAGGCCTGCGCGGATCTGCTGGAAACCCACCNCGGACCGCTGATCGTCCCCACCCTTGTAATCACCGAGGTGGTCTACCTACTCGGTACCCGACTCGGCACGCAGGCTGAACTGCGTTTCCTCGCGGACTTGGCCTCCGGTGCGTTCGATGTCGAGACCGTCCACCCAACCGACTGGCTGAGGATCGCCGATCTGGTCAACCAGTACCGCAGCCTGCCCCTGGGCACCGTGGACGCATCGGTGATCGCCTGCGCGGAACGACTCGGCGTCGACGAGGTCGCCACCGTCGACCGCCGGCACTTCACTGTCGTCAAAGCCAATCGGACGCTCACGCTACTGCCCTAGCCGATCATCGATCGAGGCGGCAGGCTTCCAGAGTGTGACGTGCGCGCGTCCAGCGAGACCCTCCTTCGCGGGTAACCCACCATCTGGCCCCGCAACCGCTGGCCGATCATCTGTGGCCCAGACCCAGTACCTAGGTCATAAGTGAATGTTCTACAAATTCGGCCAGATGGCCCACGTCCACACACCCACCGCGATCAGGAACCAGGACGCACGCTTCGACAGAGTCACCCTGATGCGCCCCTTTGCATCCGGCCAGGTCCTATTAAGCTGATTTACGCGGCATCCTGCTTTTTCAGGTATTCGTCGTAGGCCTGTTGTGGGGTG
>NZ_LRTK01000029.1 GCF_001636565.1 Frankia sp. EI5c | reverse complement strand
GTCTTCATCGAGTTCTGCTCGAAACTGCTCCACGACGACGGCGGAAAAGTTTTTCTCATCGTCGACGGCGTCAAATACCACGACTCGAAGGCCGTCCGCGAGTTCGTTACCAGTACACAAGGACGACTTCGCATCTTCCGCCTCCCTCCCTACGCCNCCGACACCAACCCAGACGAATGGGTCTGGAACAACGTCAAGACCGCCAAGGTCGGCCGAAAAATGATCACATCGGTTTCGGACCTGTATTCCAATGTTCTCGCGGCGCTCCGCAGGNTCCAGGAAAACCCGGGCCTCGTCATGGGATTCTTCGGCGATCCCCACCTCGCCTACATCAACTGGTAGCGAGTCCAGATACTTTCGTTCTTCTTAGTAGGCTGTTCAGGATTATGGCGCGGGCCAGAACGCGGTCCGGTGTCACCTCTCCTTTCTCTGTAGTTACGCCCTTGAGATCGAGATATCCGTCCACCCGGCTCAGAAAATCGGTCGCCTTGGCGTTAGGGGTATTGTCGGCCCTCTCCTGGAGTTCTGAGAAAGTCTCGGAACTCGACCCCGCGAACACGAAGATGGATTGACCAACTGGATGCCACGTATCGCCGCGCTTGAATCGGCCCTCTTCCATTGGCACGAGAAACTGTCGGAGCCACCCGAGTTCGCGGCCGTTCTGTTCTGTGTCGAATTCGTCCCAGAGGACAAAGGGAACCGCGCCGCACAGGCGCCTCTCTTGAACCCTCAGAAACGCATCGGTGAGATCGTCGACCGAGTTGAACTGTGAGAGGTTGAATGTTAGCGGTTTATGCTCTCCGACGTCGTGTTGAAGGCTCTTAGCTATCTCTTTCACTGAGAACGTTTTGCCGGTCCCTGGCGGGCCAAGGATGACAATAGAGCACGGTGGTATCTGGGAGGCGTCACTCGGGCCTTCTCTGGATTGCAGGTACCGCCGTATGAGTTTGATTACGGCGCGAAGATCCTCGATCTCCTCCCGGTCGACCGTAAGGAGTTCTCCGAGCTGGCAGTACGGAACCATCTTCTTTTTCAGTGCATCGACACCGTTCTCCGCCACGGGAACCGCGAACTTCTTGATCTCCTGTTCGGAGTACTTCGCCTGCAGTATTGTCCATCCCTGCCTGGCTTCATAGTTGCTCGGGAGCCTGACGAATATCTCTCCAATTGATACGTTCTCAATGTCGTCAATTCTTTGAATAGGATACGGAAGATCTCTTTCGTGGGCCGGCATGTCGGGGTTGCAGTCACATCTTTCCTGAGGCCCGAAGCCAGCATCAAACGCCCTTCTCCCCGAGGCCAGCCNTCGCGCTATACCGTTTCTGATTGCATCCTTGGGGTTTGTTTCTGCCTCGATGTTACCGGCTTCGGGTCGTTGCACTCTATGCAGCTCGTCGGCGACTGCGGCGCAGATGACCGAGGTCAGCCCGAACAGCGAACCACGATTCTTCTGGTCGAAACTCCCCTCCGTCACGTCCGGGTGGAAGAACAGGGTTCCTGTTTCCTCGTGATCAAGGTTATGAATCATCAATGCGCCTGCCTGACGGAAGGTGCAGACGACGAACTCGAACTTCTGGAGGCCGAGGTCTCCAGGGTCAGTCGCACGGCGGCGATGCTTCTCGAACTCCGCTAGTAGGTCCAGTGTGGATCTCTCCCAGGAGAGATCCGCACTGATTTCCCAGCCGGCTCGCCGTAGGGCACCCACATCCAAAATGGCTGCTGTGTTCGGGACCACGTTTTCGGAGTGGGCGTCCTTGAATTTCTTGAGCGAGGCACGCTCTTCGATTCGTGCTCCATTGATTTCGAGGAGCGTCCACCCCCCCGGGGAGTGTGGCCACGAGAAGCTCTTGCTCAGGCCAAGGTCGCACACGACGAGTGTGTCGAAGTCCTCATGTCCGAGTTTCTCGGGTTCGGCGGGCGTACGAGTCCGCTTACTGCCGAGCTGGTGGCCCGAAAAATGCGATATGCGAATCTTCTTCTTATGTGGGTCGCCGCGAGAATTTTCGTAATTTTTCAGCGCACCGTAGTAATGATGTAGATTCTCGCTTTCGAGTACTTTGTCAGTATCCCGATTAAAATCAATATAAGGGCTTTTGTCGCCTGGGGATGTCCCGGTCAGGAGATTGTGGACGAGGAGGGAGCCCGCCTCAACCGCGTAGGTCTTGGCGCTTCTTTCGAGTGCACCAGAGGTTCCTTCGGTGCCGGACCAGTGTCCTTCGTCGTCTACTGGAAGAACGGCCCAGAAGCATGCTGGATCGCCGATGACGGCTATAGTTGAATCCTTGATGCTGTCGACTGGCGGTGCCATATTCCCCCCCGTGAATCTTTGTGGATCTCGGGATCATCTCTCGCTTGGCGGCGGCGTACCCACGAGTTGTGTGATAAACCGCGAGGAGGTGGCTGCGGTCAGATCTGGACGTGCCGGTGAAAACGGGCAGGAACGTCGGCCTTTCGGGCGTCTACTCCGTGCCTACTTGCCCGCTACTGTGCCGACCTGTCGATATCTGGAGCGCCTGGGTTCGCGGCAATGATCCAGAATGGTGCCGTCTGGGGCGGCCAGAGCTGCGCGGATAACGCCGGCATCCGTCAGCTCCGCGTTGAGCCGGGCCGATTCGTGAGCGGGGTTGCGCTCGCGATCAACGCTCAGTGACACGGACGTGCAGCGCCAAGGGCCCGAAGCGAGTCCCGCGATGCGATGCGGGAGGCTGATCGGTGGCGCCTCGTGGTTGGTGCGACGCGTGTGGACATTGGTCGGTGCCGCGGTCGGGGTACACCTGCCGGGTGACACAGGGGCTGTTTCTGCTCACCGTCGGCCACGGCACGCTGTCCGAGGACCAGCTGGCCGGGCTGCTGCAGGATGCCGAGGTCACGCTGTTGGTGGATGTCCGGTCGATGCCGGGCAGCCGGCACAATCCGCAGGTGGCGCGGCAGCGGATGGAGCGGTGGCTGCCCGCGGCCGGAGTTGCCTACCGCTGGGAGCCACGCCTGGGCGGCCGGCGCGCCGCGCCGCCGGACTCTCCGGACACGGCGCTGAGGAACCGGGCGTTCGCCGGCTACGCCGCCTGGATGCGCGCGCCCGAGTTCACCCAGGCGGTGGACGAACTGCTCGACGAGGCCCGGACGGCCCGGACCGCCGTGATGTGCGCGGAGACCGTGTGGTGGCGCTGCCACCGCCGCATGATCGCCGACTTCGTCACGCTGGCCCGCGACGCCCAGGTGCTCCACCTGCGCCACGACGGCCGCACCGATCCACATCACGTGACCTCGGGCGTGCGCCTCCGCGACGACGGCCTGCTCGTCTACGACGCGGGCACCCTGTTCACGGCCTGACGCGGCAGAGCGGACGATCGGATCGATTGTCTCCGGTCGGTGATCAGGCGTGCTTCGGGGTGCCCGGCGGCGCGGACGCGATGCCGCGCCGGAGCAGGCGCGGCGGACGGCGGACCGCGCGCCCAGCGGGGAACTGCTGCTCGTTCCCGCGGCCCGCCGGTCGGGCGACCCGTGGTCGCGGCTCAGCGCCACCTCGGCATGCCCGGAGACGGCCGGTCGTCATGCGTCACTGGGGTTGGCAGCGTCTCCCTGTTCGCCAGTTCGCGGCGGCGTTGCTGATGCCCTTGGTGCACCCGCGCCAATCGTCTCGGTGAAACCGGTGGAGATACCGGACCCGAGCCGTGGTCAGGGCCTCCCGGTGCGGGTGTCAGCTCCCGTCACCGGGCGGGAACTTCCTGTTGTCGTCTTCTCCCACGGCTTCGGATCATCGCTGGACGGCTACGGCCCGCTCACCGACTTCTGGGCTGCTCACGGTTTCGCGGTCATTCAGCCCACTCACCTCGACTCCAGGACCGTGGGTCTTCGGCCCGGCGATCCCCGCACGCCACGGCTGTGGCGTTTCCGGGTTGCGGACATGAAGCACATTCTTGATCATCTTGATCTCCTGGAAGCCGCCGTTCCCGGCCTGGCCGGGCGCCTGGACCGCAGCCGTGTCGCCGCTGCCGGGCACTCCTTCGGCGGCCAGACGGCGGGCATCCTGCTGGGATTGCGGGTCCCGGATCAGGAGGGCGAGGAGCCGGAGGATCTGTCCGACCCGCGGATCTCGGCGGGCGTCCTGCTCGCCACGGCCGGGCGGGGCGGGGCCGACCTGACGCCGTTCGCGGCCGAGAACTTCCCGTGGCTGAGGAACCCGAGCTTCGCGGACATGGCCAGGCCGGCCCTCGTGGTCGCGGGGGATCACGATGACCTCCCGCTGAGCGTCCGGGGGCCCGAGTGGACGACAGATCCGTACTTCCTGAGAGAAGCGGCGGAACCGAGGAGTGCCATGACCAGCCGGCGCGACGTGCAGGACTTCAAGGACCTGGCGGACGTCCCGAACCTGGATGGGCAGGGAGCGCGCGGATGGCGGGTGGCGTTCAGGCNGCGGCTGTACCCGAAGATTCGCGCGAAGGCTCCGCTCATCAGGTCGGCGCTCTTGTACCTGGCCGTCGCGTCTGCGCCGACGACACCCTGACCGGGCGGCGGGCCGGTGCCGCCGGTGGTTGCGGTGGTTGCGGCCTGCGGGATTCGCGGGGTCGCGCGCCGTCGAAGGAGAGCATCGGGAGCCGCTCGGCCGTTGCCGCGCCGCGCCGCGCCGTCGGCTTCCCACTCCGTGACCCGCAGTCATGCGGCGCCGGTGGTCGACGTCGAGATTCGGTGCTCTGCGGCGCCGGCCGGTCACGATTCGACGTTCAATCGCAATCCAATCTGTGATGCCGGTCACAAGTTGGCCGAGGATCTGCCTGAGGGTGAACAGAGAATGCGCAGAGTAAACGATCGGGTCGGCGGCTGATTACGGAAAGTGTTTGCCGTCGGGGTGGGGCTGTGCCTAACGTTGTGCTCGCTCCGGTCGGGAGAACGAAACCGCACGGGGCCTTTAACACCGGGCCGACACCAACCTCTGCCCACGGCTCCGGTGCATGTCGTCCATCATTCGCGCGGGGCAGAGGCGGAGAACCCCTCGGGGGTTGTGCCGGACGGATGCGACGAAGCATTCTCCGCTGTGGGTCGGGCCTGTCGGCCAAAGGTCTCACGCGCCCTTTTCGGGCTTCCGTAGGTGTCGTGGAAGGGTGTTTTTCTTGTCGATCCGACGCACCGCCAAGAGCAGCCTGCGTAACCGTGTCGCCGCTGTCGGCATGGTGGGAGCCCTCACCACCGGTCTCGGGCTGCTGGCTGCCTCTCCGGCCAGCGCCGCCTCCGACGTCTCCATCGCCCAGGCCGCCAGGCAGGCGGGTCTGTCCGGCTGCCGCGGCGTGTCGACCTCCACCTGGGTCGCCATCGCGCTGGCCGAGTCCGGCGGCAACACGAAGGCCAGGGCCACCGGCATCGAGGACTCCCGCGGCCTCTGGCAGATCAACACCTGGGCCCACCCGTGGACGAAGGGCATGAACCTCTACGACCCGGTCACCAACGCCCGCGCCGCGAAGAAGGTCTGCGCCGCGCAGGGCCCGACCGCCTGGTCGGCCTACACCAACGGCTCCTACAAGAAGTTCCTGGGCCGCGGCTACGCCGCCTCCTAGCGCTCGACGCACGAACACGCGGAGGGTCCTGAAAACAGGGCCCTCCGCGTGCATGTCGGGGTGGAACCACGGGGAGCGGCGGGCATGTTGACCGGCGCTGCGCACGTCTCGCCCTGACCGAGGACGCCTCCTCGCCGATCGGTACGCCCGTGCCGAGGCTGCTCCGACATCTACGCTTGTCCGATGCGACGCCCGCCGATCATCGCGCTGCTCGGGGTGGACGGGTCGGGTAAGACGACCCAGGCCAGACGGCTCGCGACCTGGTTGAACGGGCAGGGCGTGCCGGCCCGCTACTTCGAGAACGCCGGCGGTCGCCCCATCTGGGATGCACTGGCCCGCCGGCTCGGCCGCGCGGACGGGCGGGCGCTGTTCGGCCGCCGCGCCTACGTCGTGGTCGAGGCGTCCGTGCGCTGGGTGGCGGTCGGCCGGGCGCTCGCGCTGTCCTGGCTGACTGGCCGCGTCGCGGTGATGGACCGTTACGCCTACTGCCAGTACGCGATCATGCGTGCCCGCGGCGACCGTGGCGAACGTCGAGTGCGTGCCATGTTCCGCCACTTCCCCGCGCCTGACCTGGTCTGCTATCTGTCCGTCCCGGCGGGGCTCGCGCAGCTGCGGGTGGAGCAGCGCGGGCGTGACCGTGAGGAACTCGACTACCTCGTCGCCTTCGACAACGCGTACCGCTCCATGCCGGAGGCGCCGTCGTTCGCCGTCGTCTCGGCCGAGGGGTCGTCGGAGGAGGTCCAGACTGCCTTGCGGGCGACGGTCCTACCAGTGCTCAGCCGCTTCCGGGCAGACGGCGCGCCGCGGTCCAGGCGCGGCTGAGCATCAGCCGCCTGGCGGATCTGGGCAGCGCCTGATCTGGGCAGCGCCTGATCGGGGCGGTGCGGATCTGCGGGTGCGGCGGATCTGCCGGTGGGGCGGATCTGCCGGTGGGGCGGATCTGTCGCCGGTGCGGGGATCCGTGGCCGGTGCGGGCGGGTGATCTGACGGTGGCGGTCAGCATTTCGGGTGGCGGCGCGGGTGTGGCGATGCGGTGACTGAAGACCTCGTCGTGTCTCCTCGGGAGAGGTATTGACAACCCCGACGGCGGAGGGGGCGCAACCCTTCCGGGAGCGGAGACACAACGAGCCCTTCAGTCGCTGTCGGCGCACACCCGCGGACGGGCGGCGCGGGGGTGGGTGAGGGCTGTTCCGGGGCCTGTGCGCCCGCTGAAAGCCCTGGTGGCGGCGTTGCGGCGGCGTTGTGGTGGGTTCCGCCGGGTGCGGTGGCCCGGTGGCCGTGCCTCGGCCGGGTGGCCGTGGGCCGAGGTGTCCGCGGGCGAGGTGTTGGGCGTCGGAAGGACTGGGGTGCGGTGTCCCGATGCCGGCCGGGAGCGGTTGTTCGCCGGGCCTCGCGACCCGCCTCGGCACCCGGGGCGCCCCGTCCGATCAGACAGGTATGTCACCCGGCCTCGGGTTGGGCTCTGTCACCGCGGTCTTCGGGCCAGCCACTGCCGCCACTGGGCCCGGCGTCGCCCGTAGACGGCAGCGGTCGGTGCCGCCGCTCGCGATCTCGATCGTGGGTGATCTCCCGTGGATCAAGGTGGCGGTTCGGGGCAGGTATGGCCTCCTCAGCGGCGTGCCGCCCCAGTGGCGTGCCGCCTCAGCTGATCAGCACGATCCGTCCGCGGGCGTGCCGGGTTTCGCTCAGCTCGTGCGCCGCCGCCGCCGCGGCGAGCGGGAACGCCGCCGCGACCGGCACTCGCAGGCGGCCCTCGCCGGCGAGCCTGACCGCGATCGCGAGGCCGTGCGACGCCAGCGGATCGGCGCCGGATCCGAGGACCGTTCCCGTCTCGTCGACCGGCGCGCCGTGGGACATGTGCACGCCGTGCGCCGGGGCGGTGAAGTCGCAGATCGTCACGACCCGAGCCGCGTCGCCGGCGATGGCGAGGAGGTCTGGCAGTGCCCCGCCGGCGCAGTCGAACACCGCGTCCACGCCGGTCGGCGCCAGCGCGTGGACCCGTTCGACGAGCCCCGTCCCGTACGTCGTCGGCTCCGCGCCGAGGGAGCGCAGGAGATCGTGGTTGTGTTCGCTCGCCGTGCCGATGACGGCGGCGCCGCGGGCGACCGCGAGCTGGACGGCGACGGTGCCCACCCCACCGGCCGCGCCCTGCACGAGCACGGTGTGCCCGGCGCCGACCGCGAGCCGGTCGAGGACGCGGGTGGCCGTCTCGACGGGGCCCGCGGCGCCGCCCGCTTCCTCCCAGCTCCACGCGCCGGGCTTGGGTGCCCAGGCGACCAGGACGGCGAACTCGGCATTGGCGCCACGCGTGGCCGCATCGGCCCAGCCGAACACCTCGTCGCCGACACCCACGTCCGTGACACCGTCGCCGACCTCGTCCACCACACCCGCGGCGTCGAATCCAGTCCGGTACGGGAACGTCACAGGCAGCACGGCACGCATCTCCCCGGAGCGGAGCAGCATCTCCCCGGCCGAGACCCCGGAGGCCCGCACGGCGACGCGGATCTCGCCCGGGCCGGCGTGCGGCGCCGCCACCTCGGCGACGTGCACGACGCTCGGCGGCCCGTATTCGGTGAACTGAACTGATCTCATGCGGCGACCGTAACGGAGCACCCCGTCCGGTTGGCTAAAGTGAGAGAGGTGCCGGCTCAAGTGGTAGCGAAGCTCCGCTCGGACGCCCGCGACAACCGGGAGCGCATCCTCGCGGTCGCTCGCGCGGCCTTCGCCGCCGACGGCCTCGACGTGCCGATCAGGGAGATCGCCCGGCGTGCCGACGTCGGTGTCGCGACCGTCTACCGGCACTTTCAGACCAAGGACGTTCTGCTGGCCGAGGCATTCGCCGAGCAGATGGCCCTTTGCTCGGAGGTCGTGGAGGAGGGCCTGGCCGCGAGCGACCCGTGGCGTGGGTTCTGCCTCGTGCTC
The DNA here is from genome assembly GCF_001636565.1 of Frankia sp. EI5c. Lineage (GTDB taxonomy): Bacteria > Actinomycetota > Actinomycetes > Frankiales > Frankiaceae > Parafrankia. The sequence continues at coordinate 134,186 of NZ_LRTK01000029.1, read as the reverse complement.
GACAGGCTGATGGAAATGCATGCCCTCGACCGAGGCTTCGCGCGCGCGTTCACGTCACAGCTTCCCGAGGGGGTCGACCTCGCCGCGCACCGTGATCACACGCTGCGGCTGCTGCTCGAACTGGTGCGGCGCGCGAAGGAAGCCGGCGGCCTGCGGAGGGATTTCGTGCTGGCGGACATCAGCCTGGCGCTGATGGCGAACGAAGGCATCCGCGTCGAGTCACCTGAGATGCGGGTGGCGGCATCGCGGCGTTTCGCCGCCCTGATGCTCCAGTCGTTCCAGGCGAACCCCGTCCTGGCGCCGCTTCCGCCTGCCGTCCGGCTGCCTCTCTCCAGACGTTAGCGTTTTCGAATTCGTAGCTCGGGTGAGTGCCACGGCCGCCGTGGGGCGAGGTCGGGTGGCGGCTGCGCTGGATGGCTGTCGACGGCGGCCACCGGCGTTACGGCGTCGGCGCGCGACTGCTCGCGGCGCTTCTCGTGGCACGCGGGCGCTGGGGGCGGGGGCACCGTGAGGTGCAACGCCCGGCCGCCAGGGCCGGGCGCAAGAATGCGCGGAAACGGCGGGCCGCAGGACCTGGCGGGCCGCAGAACCGGGCGGGCCGCAGAACCGGGCGGGCCGCAGAACCGGGCGGGCCGCTCAGTTCGGGCCGTCGTCGTGCGTTCGATCGATCAGATCCTGAAGTCGCGTGCGCTCATTCGTGTCGAGAGTGTGGAGCACGCTGCTGAGGCGAAGGCCGAAGCCGCTCGCCACCGGCCAGCGCAGCCGGATCCGGGAGCGCAGGCCCGCCTGGAGCAGCGGATCATCGGGGACCTCCAGCGTGAGCTGCTCGATCCCGTCCAGGCCGTCGAAGGCCATCTCGAGGGAGATGAGGGGGCTGAGATTGCCGGTGGTGAACAACAGGAACTTGAGCGCGTTCAGAGCGCGTGCCAGCGAACCGCCGTCGAGGACCACCCCCGGCTGGTCCATCTCGGCGATCCGGGAGAGCCCCTGCCGCAGCTGCTCGTCAACGCTCTCATACGGGACGAGTTCGCTGGCGGACATCACGATGCCGAGCCAGAACCTCGTCTCCTGGGCGGCCAGCCGGCCGTCAAGGTCCTGCGGGGGGATGAACGGCTCAAGATCGAGCGCCCCGGTGCCGAGCGCGATCGCCATCAGCCGGAAGCTCTGGTCATTGGTGCGATAGAACATCGAGATCAGGTCGGCCACACCTTTGAACATCTCCGTCGGTGACCGCAGGTAGGGCCAGTTCATGGAGTTGATCAATTCAAGCTTGCGTTCTGCGGGCAGTTCGTTCAGGGTTTTCCGCTGCTTCGCGAGGTCCAGAACCGCCTGCAGCGAGGCGAGCGTCATCCGGTGTGACGAGTGGACCAGCTCTCCCTGGCCGGCTCCGCCCTCGGTGAACAGAGCGCACCGCGCGGCCCCCAACAACAGCGGTGCCGCCAGGTCCAGCGCACCCCTGGAGAAGGCGGCCTCGCCGCATGCCCAGAGCGCGTTCGGTACGGAGGCCGTCATCGACCTGTGCTGATCGAGGTGGTCCCGTGCCGCGGGAACGAGACCGCTCAGCGCTGACTCGCAGGCCGCACCGGTCAGCCCCGTCGCGAGCAGCTCGGACACCTCCTGGGCGCCGCCGCGCAGAGCCGCGAGCGCGGACTTCTCATCCGTTTGCCTCCGGGCCCGCCCCATGAAATCCATACGAATACTCTGGACGATCATCGGATCAATGACAAGACGGGCTGGAATGCGTTGCCGGAGGAGAGTCCGCTGCGCCGGCGCGGAAAGCCGAAAAATGTCCTGTTCGCCGTGGAGGGAATACTGAGGGCCGACGGCTGTCGGGATTCTGGATTCTGGATCGTTCGAAGTACGCGGCGGCGAGGCCACCTTCGAAGACCGCCCGTAACCACGCGCGGCGAACAGGCGGATCTCCTCGCCGGTGCCCGCGCCCGACGACCCGGCCGGAACCGCCCGGGTGACGATCGCTTCGGGTGCGTCCGACGGTTTCCTCGCTTTCGCCGGCGGCGGAGTTGTTCGCCGTGTCGGCGAAAGGTCCGCCCGCTTCTCGGAAGGCGGAGTAGATGTCGCGGCAGACGGACTCCTGCGGACCCGCGATCGTGGGAACACGCTTCGTGCGGGTCGCGGGACCGGCATCGGGAAGGTCAGGCGTCGTCATCGGCAACCCAGTTGACGAACCGGTGCAGGGGATACATGCCGTCGTGGGGGTTGCCCATGGTGCCGGTCATCGCGCTGCCGAGCCGGACGACGCGCTGCACGCCGGCGGTGGCGAGCAGGTCGCGGATCTCGGCCTTGCGTTCCGGCGGGTAGACGCCGACGGTCTGCGTCGCGACGTTCGCGAAGCGTGTCGCCTCGGTCAGTGAGGCGACCGGGATGATGTTGACGGTCTTGTTCGTCGGGTGGAAGTCGACCGGTTCGGGGGAGCGGACGACGAGGCCGGAGCCGTCGTACTCGCCCCAGATCCGGTATTCCGGTTCCAGGAACCGCATTCCGTCGACTGCTTCCCGGATTTCACTGGGCGTAGCCGGGCCGATGGCGCTCGCGAACTCGCGGTCGACGTTCAGGCGCTCGCGCAGTAGCGCGCAGAACCGGTCGAGGCGCGCCAGCTCGTCGGCGTCGTCGGCGTCGCACTCGACGGCGATGTGCCGAGGAGCGAGGCAGGCATCCTGGTTGTACGCGGTGGCGTCGGCCGCGGCGAGTTCGGCGACCCGGCGCATGGTCTCGTCGTCCGCGAGTGCCTCCCGCCCGATGACGGCCATGGAGACCTTCGGGTCGAAGGCGACCAGATGGAAGCCGGGTCCGGTGTACTTGATGATGTTGTTGATGGCGGCGCCGCCACCCCAGCCGATTATCTTGTCGAAGTACTGGGCGCGGTAGAGGACATTTTCGATCTTGGCGTCGCCGCCGCGCCAGTAGACCGCCGACATCGAGCGCAGCACGGGGTGGTCCGGGTCGATGTCGGCCATCGTGCGCAGCACGGCGACGGCGGTGAACGGGTCGGCCGACGGCAGCTTGAACACGTTGATGGCCTTGACCAGCGCCGCGTCCGCGATCGACGTCATCGCGGCGGACGGGGAGTTGCCGGCCAGCATGTGCACGAGCCGTGGCGGGAACGCGCGGATCCGGGTCGTCCGGCCGTGCGGATCGGTGTGTGCCACCCAGCCGTCGAGCATGCGCGGGTCGCGGAAGGTCGTCTCGAGGCGGAACTGTATCGCCTGCCTGGTGAGGAACTGGCCTGGCCGGCGGAAGGTGTTCTCGATCATCCGTCGGGGCATCTGGCCGACCTGCGCCGTGAGTTCGAGGGACTCCTGCAGGTAAGGGTTCTTCTCGAGGTCCAGGTGCTGGGCGACCTCGACGAGGTAGTCGATGATGTCGCTGACGGGCACGTCGAAGGCTGGGCCCTGCTCGGTGCGCGGGGTGATCAACTCGTTGAAGTCGATCCGCGGCGTCACGAACGGCACACCGAAGTCGCGTGACAGATACTCGACGTCGTCGCCCCAGACGACCCGGCCGCGAATGACGTGCGGAACCCGCAGTTTGCCCTTTCCCGGCTTCGCCGGCGCAGAGGGCGCCAGGCCGGGGGAGGGGGGAGTGGCGGGCGGAGTTGCGGTGGGCTCGGTGATGGTCACGTGCCGCTCCCTCAGTTGTCGATGAAGCCGCGGACGTAGGCGTCCATGGTGCCGGCGCAGGTGATCTTGTCCCCGTCGGGCAGGTCCTTGTAGCGGGTGATGTCCTCGAAGACGGTCGTTCCCGCCCGGCCGCAGGGGCAGGTGCCGAAGTCGGCGCGGATCCGGTCGCCGCTGATGGTGCCGCCCCACCGTCCGTCGACGGAGAAGTCGAAGAAGGCCGCCCGGCCCTCGACCTGGCTGTCGGAGAGCGGCTCCAGCGTCTCGCCGTTCTTGTCGAGCACGAACAACAGGAGGCCCTCCGGCACGTGGTACCGGCCGGCGAGGCATTTCGGGCTGCGCAGGTTGACCTCCTGCATCGCGTAGTAGTGCAGGAATCGCCCGGGGTCGATGTTGAGCAGCTCGAAGATGCGCTCGCGGTAGTCCGGCGGCAGGGTCATGCCCTTCAGCCCGCCGGCGACCTGCAGGCCGTTGGCGCCGGTGAGGTCGCCGGGCTTGACGCCCTTGTCCCGCAGGATCTCGTTGAGCCGGTACAGCATCGGGAACATCGAGTTGAAGAAGATGTTCTCGTCCTTGTGGGCGATGACCTGCTCGGCCAGGAACTCCAGCCGCTCCTCGACCGCGGCCTGCCGAGCCGCGCCCTCGGCCTCGAAGGCGGCGACCTCGCCCGGTGACGCGGTCCCGTCGGCGATCGCCCGGCGCATCGCGCCGAGGCGCGCCATGTACTTGTGGTGGTCGGTGACCGGCTTCGATTCCGGCAGCGGCAGCGCGTCGGGGCGGCGGTAGTTCTCCAGGAAGACGTCGCGTATGTACGCCGCGGAGCTGATCCCCGAGTCCGGCCCGACCGGGACGATGTGCCACTCCCTCGCGGGCGGCATGCCGAGCCAGGTCAGGCTGTCGAGCAGGTTCTGACCGGTGGCCGTGCGGTCGGCCATGGTCTTGTTGAGGAACGAGGCCTTGCCGGACGTGCCGGACGAGCTGGACACCAGGTGGCCGTGCTCCTCCAGCCGCGCGATCCAGCCGTCGAGATCCTCGACGCCGTCCACGCCCACGTCGACCCGGTACGTCGACACCGAGTCGAGCCAGCGGTTCAGCTGCTTCCACCGCCCCTTCGAGACGATCGTCTCCGGGTAGCTCTTGTAGGTCGTGTGCGGGAACAGCAGACCGACCACGTCTTCGGCGGACCGGATCTCCTCGACCCCCTGGGCCTTCGCGCGCTGGGCGAGCACCGGCACCTGCTGGCGGCGCTGCTGGAAGCGGGCGTCGAGCGCCGCCACGACGGCCTCGCTGAGTGTGGCGGGCTGGCTGGTCGTCCTGATCGTCGCGGACATGTGACGCCCCTCCTCTGAAGTCGCTGCCGCGGGCCGGCAGCGCCTGGGCCCGGTGTGAGGCAGGCGGGGGCTCGACACCGGGTTACTAATCTGGTGAGTCTAGTTTTAAGTCAACCGGTGAGTCTAGTTATCGATGGATCCGTCGCGAGGTCTGCCAGACTGGCGGTCATGGCATCCCCACCGGCCGCGGCGCGGCCGACGCCGCGCCGCGGCGGCCGGCCGACCCGTGAGGAGACCGCCCGGCTCGACCGCGATGTCCGCGAGCACGCGCTGCGGCTGTTCCTGGAGAACGGCTACGAGGGCACCTCCATGGACGCGATCGCGCAGGCTGTCGGGACGACGAAGGCCTCGCTCTACGCGCGGTTCCCGAGCAAGGACGCCATGTTCACCTCGGTGTTCAGCTGGGCCATGGCCCGGCCCGACTGGCCGCTGCCGGAGCCTGAGCCGCCTGACCTCGACGACCTGGAGGGCGCGCTGACCGCGATCGGCCAGGCGGCACTGCGCCGCGCACTCGACCCGGCGATGGTGAAAGTCAGCCGGATCGCGATCGCCCACAACGACCGCTTCCCCGAACTCGCCCGCCGAAGCCAGCTCGCCACCGGCGGCTCGCCGCGCCAACGGCTGGTGGCTGATCTGCTGTGCCGGCACGCGGCCACCGGCGCGATCACGCTCACCGACACCCCTGAGACGCTCGCCGACCTCTACATCGGCATGGTCTCCAGCGCACCCGCCCGGCTCGCCTCGTTCGGCGTGGTACCCGACCCGGCCGAGGCTGACCGTCGGATCGAAGCCGCCGTGCGCCTCTTCCTGCGCGCCCTGCGCCCTTAGGGCAAGCATCCGGTGGCCGAGCGGGCACAGCCTCTCCGGAGGCCCGGACTGGTTGACCGGCACCTGTCCGGTGGTATCCGCACGACCGCGGGTGCGCCGGTTGCGGCCCGAACAGCGCAGTGCCGCACAGGCCCGCCGGCCCGCGCCCTGGCCGCCTCTCCGACCGCCCGAGGCGGATGACCTCCGGGCCGACCCGGTGCGTTCGCGGTCAGGGCGAAGGAAACATCGGAGTGGGAGCTGGGCCGACATAGCACGATGCGTAATAATGCTCTGACCTGGGCAAATAGGTGGAGGCCCGTGCGCTCTGGAAGCCGGGCGACCCGTAGCGCGATGCATGACCGGCAGATGGGGAAATTGCTTGCGCGCTAAACCGGCGGTGGGAAATTGAGCGACCGTCCACATTCCGGTGGCCAATAATTTACCGGCCCGTAGCGAGCGACTCGGTTTGGCGCCGGCGCGTTGCCCGGGTGTAGTGGCCGGCGTGGCCTCATTTTCGCCGCATCATCGGCCTGCTATAGCGTCTGGCCTGTCCCGGAGGGACGTCAGAACCGCCGTATCCAAACGCTGAGCAAGGTGGCCGCGTGCCCAGTCAGAACATCGCCGTCGGTCTTTCGCCGGCGTGCCCGTCTCTCCGTGGGCCGCGCCCGTGACTCGTCTCCCGGCCCCCGTCGGTCACCGACACACGCCCACGATCAGACCAAGGTTCTGCGAATGATGCGCAAGCGACCGTCACCTCGTGGCTCGCAAGGCGGCTCGCCCGTCGTCTTCAGTGCCCAGATATCAGCAGCCGTGACCGCGCTCTGCACGGTGGCCGCGATCCTCCTCGTCACCCCGCCGGCCCGGCCCGCCGTCGCCGTCTGCGGCCTCGCCGCCGTGATCGCGGTCGGCCTGGCCTGCGCCGAGATCCGGCGCCGCGGGTACGAGATCGTCGAGATGCGCCGTCGGCAGGCCGCGACCGAGCACGAGCTCGTCCGCCGCCTGGAAATGCAGGAGGCCGAGACCCACCGCCTCGCCGTCGAGGTGCTGCCCGCCGCGATCAGCCGGCTGCACCGCGGCGATTCGGTCGAGGAGGCGCTGTCCGGCTCGGCCCAGTCGCCCGCCCTCGGCGCCGCCTTCATCAAGGCGCACGACGACGTGGTCCGCACGGTCCTCGTCGCGGTCAAGGCGGAAGAGGACCTGCGTGACTCCGCGCAGCGCGCGTTCGTCAACGTCGCCCGCCGCGTCCAGGCCATCGTGCACCAGCAGTTCCAGGATCTGCGCGAGATGGAGGAGCGGCACGGCGCCAGCCCCGCCGTCTTCGACGACCTGCTCCGCCTCGACCACGGCACCGCGCTGATCGGCCGGCTCGCCGACTCGCTCGCGGTGCTCGGTGGCTCCCGGCCCGGCCGGCAGTGGCAGCAGCCGGTGCCGCTGTTCAACGTGCTGCGCGGCGCGATGTCCCGGATCACCGACTACCAGCGGGTCGAACTGCACTCGGTGGTCGAGATCGCCATCTCGGGGCCCACCGTCGAACCGCTCATCCACGCGCTCGCCGAGCTGCTGGACAACGCGACCCGGTACTCGCCGCCGGTCACCCGCGTGCACATGACCGCGGTCGAGGTGCAGTCCGGGATCGCGGTCGAGATCGAGGACGGGGGCGTCGGCCTCGGTGAGGAGGCCCGGCTGCGCGCCGAACGGGTGCTCGCCGAGGTCAAGTCGGGTCTCGACCTCGCCGACCTCGGCGAGAACCCGCGCCTCGGGCTGTCCGTCGTCGGCCGGCTCGCGCAGGCCCACCGCTTCCAGGTCTCGCTGCGGCCGTCGGCGTACGGCGGCGTGCGCGCCGTGCTGATCATCCCGCGCGACCTGGTGACCGCCCTGCCGCTGTCCGCGGCCACACCGGGTGCCGCTGTCACGGCGAACTCGACCAAACCGGTGCCCGCCCTCACCCTGCAGCCGGAGGAGCCCCGAAACATCAAGACCACCGCGAACGGCCTGCCGCAGCGCAGGCGCAGCGCCACCGCCCCGCTCGGCGGAAGCGGGAGCCAGCCGAGCCTCACCGCGCCGCAGTTGCCGCAGTTGCCGCCGCTGCCGCAGTCGACGCAGGCGCTGCCTTCACCGCGCTCACCGCGTTCGCCGCGGCCCGCTGCCCCGCCGCCGGCCGGATCGAGTGACGCATACGCTCCCGCCGCGCCGCCCCCGCCGCCCGGACTGTGGCTCGCCGCGTTCCAGAACGCGGTCTCCGGTGACGACACGAGCCCCACGCACGCCCTGACTGACGATGCGTCGAGCAAGGAAGGCGAGTAGTCGATGGACCACCTGCAGCCGAGCATGGACTGGATGCTCAAGGACCTTGCGGAGAGCGTGCCGGGCACCCGGCATGTCGTCGTCCTGACCGCGGACGGCCTGCGCATGGCCCAGTACAACACCGATGTGGACACCGCCGACCGCCTCGCGGCCGCCTGCGCCGGGCTGCAGAGCCTGTCCGCCGCCGTCGCCGCCGAGTTCCCGCAGGGGGACAGGCGGATGCGGCTCGTGGTGATCGAGGCGGGCGGCGGATTCTTCTACCTGATGGCGGCCGGCGCCCGCGCGTACCTCGCGGTGCTGGCCGACGAAGGCGTGGACGCGGGGCTGATGGGCCAGCAGATGCGCAGCCTCGTCGCGCGCATCGGTGAGCACCTCACCAGCCCGCCGCGGATGGAGGAGAGGGCGGCCGGGTGACCCCGTCCCCGATCAACGACCCGTCGTCCAGCTGGGAGCAGGGCGGTCCCGAGCGCCTGTACGTCATCACCGGCGGGCGCGGTCCCTCGCGCCGCCGGGCCGACGTCGACCTGGTCACCCTCGTGGTCGCCAGGGCCGCGGCCCGGCCGGAGATGCAGCCGGAGCACGCGGCCATCCTGCGCATGTGCCACTACCCCCTGTCGGTGGCGGAGATCTCGGCGTACCTCAAGCTGCCGTTCAGCGTGGTCACCCTCCTGGTCTCCGACCTGCTCTCGGACGCGTCCGTCGAGGTGCGCGCCACGGTGCACACCGCCGGGATCCCCGATCGCGAACTGCTCGAGGCGGTGATGTATGGACTCCAGAAGCTCTGAGCCGGCCGTCGGACCGGCGCGCGAGGACGCGCTGCCCGCTTCGGCCTCCACCGCGGTCAAGATCGTCGTGGTCGGCGGGTTCGGCGTCGGCAAGACGACCCTGGTCGGCTCCGTCAGCGAGATCAGGCCGCTGACGACCGAGGAGACGATGACCGAGGTCAGCGTCGGCGTGGACGACGTCCGCGGGGTGGAGCAGAAGAACGCGACCACCGTGGCCATGGACTTCGGCCGGATCAGCATCAACAAGGAACTGGTGCTCTACCTGTTCGNCACGCCCGGGCAGCAGCGCTTCTGGTTCCTGTGGACGGGCCTGTTCGAGGGCGCCCTCGGCGCGGTCGTGCTGGTCGACACCCGGCGGCTCGAGGCGAGCTTCGACGTCATCGGGCGGCTGGAGGAGGGCGGTGTGCCGTTCATCGTGGCCGTCAACGTCTTCCCGGACGCCCCGGTGCATCCACTGGAGGAGGTGCGCGCAGCGCTGGATCTGCCGGCCGCCGTGCCGGTCGTCTCGTGCGACGCGCGCCTGCGGGCCTCGAGCAGGGACACCCTGCTGGCCCTCATGCGCTACCTGTACTGGCTGTCCACCCATTCCGCGGCCCCGGTGGCCGCCTCGGCCGCCACGGAGTAGGCATGTCGACATCCACCTCCACATCCGGCAGATCCGGAGCGGCCGCGGAAGCGGGCGCGGAAGCGGGCACGGCGGTACCGCCGCCGGAGTGCCCGGCGCACGCGGCCTTCGGGCAGGGGGCCGCCCTGACCGCGCTCTACGGCCCGGAGGCGCAGCACGACCCGCGCGCCGTCTACGAGAAGCTCCGCGCGGAACACGGCGGGATCGCGCCGGTGGAGCTCGAAGGCGGCGTCCCCGCGTGGCTGGTGCTCGGCTACCGGGAGAACATGGAGGTCGCGCGCACCCCGATGCGGTTCACCCGGGACGCCCGGTTCTGGCGGGACTGGACCGAGGGCAGGATCGCCGCGGACGACCCGCTGATCCCGCTCATCGGCTGGCGCCCCGACGTCGTCTCCTACGACGGCGAGGAGCACCAGCGGCTGCGCGCCGCCGTCAACGAGTGCCTGACCAGGTTCGACCGGCACGGCACCCGCCGGCACGTGCAGCGCTACGCGAACCAGCTGATCGACGGCTTCGTCCAGGACGGCACGGCTGACCTGGTGAGCCAGTTCGCCGCGTACCTGCCGATGCTCGTGCTGAGCCGGCTGGTCGGCCTGGGGGAGGAGCACGGGCCGAAACTGGTCGAGGCCATCGTCGGCATGGTCAACGGCGGCGAGGAGGCGTACGCGCGCAACCAGTACATCATCGGCACCCTGCGGTCGCTGACCGAGGAGCGGCGCAAGGTCCCCGCGCACGACCTGGCGTCGTGGTTCATCCAGCACCACTCGGGGCTGAACGACGAGGAGGTGCTCAACCACCTGCGCCTCGTGATCGTGCTGGGCTACGAGGCCACGACGAACCTGGTCTCGAACACGCTGCGGATGGTGCTGACCGACCCGCGCTTCCGCGCCTCGCTCGCCGGCGGGCTCATGACGCTGCCGGACGCGGTCGAGCAGATGCTGTGGGACGACCCGCCGCTGCTGGTCTGCCCGGCCCGGTTCGCCACGCACGACCTGCAGTTCGCCGGCAAGGAGATCCGCGAGGGCGACATGCTGCTGCTCGGCATCGCGGCGGGCAACGCGGACCCGCAGATCCGCCCGAATCTCGGCGCGCCGATGCACGGCAACCGCTCGCATCTGGCGTTCAGCCGCGGCCCGCACGAGTGCTCGGGCCAGGAGATCGCCCGCGCCATCACCGACACCGGCGTCGACGTGCTGCTCAACCGGCTGCCCGACCTGCACCTCGCGGTGCGGGAGGACCAGCTGACCTGGACGGCCTCGACCTGGTCCCGGCGCCTTGACGCGCTCCCGGTCAGGTTCGCCCCGCAGCGCCGTCCCGTCCAGCAGCCCGCGCCAGCCGCCCCGGCGGCCTCCGCCGCGGTCGAGCCGAGCGCCGCCAAGCACGCGCTGGAGGCACTGGAGGCGGTGGCCGAGGCCGGCGGACAGGCCAGGACGGACACTCGCCGCGGCTTCCGGGCCTCGCTGATCGGCCTGTTCCGCGGCCGGCCCTAGGTTACCGGCCGGCCAAGACACCGCCAGCCGGTCGAGCGAGATCCCGCCGGCCGGCCGCGGTACCGCCGGGTGACGCCGGTACCGCCGGGGGGGGCGCCCGGGAGCGACTCCCGGGCGCTGAACCGCTGTCTCCGGCGCACCGTCAGTTGTCGCCGGCCGCTTCCGGCTGCATCCGGCTGCTTCCGGCTGTTCCGCCGCGCTGTCAGGCCGCCTGCGGCGCGGTCAGCATGCGAGAGATCTCCTCGCGCGGCGGATCAGTATCCATCAACAGCTCGTTGGCCGCGGCCCACGCCTGGTAACCCCAGTTCCAGTCGTCGGCGATCCGCGCACCCATCCGGGCCTGGGCGCGTTCCGCGTCGGTGAACCGCAGGACGTCACAGGCCGCGTCAAGGCGCTGCTTCGTGGTGCGTATGGACTCGTCGAGCGTCCGCATCTCCTGCTCGCAACGGGCCCTCGCCTCGTGCCAGTCACAGCCGTCGCGGTCACGGAGGATCGTGATCAGGTTGCGCGGGTCGTCCCGTTTCGCGTCGCGGACCGAGGAGTAGACGTCGTTGCAGTACACGANGATGTCACTGGCCAGCCTCCGCAGCTGTCGCAACTGGGTGCAGTGGTGGATGTGCGGCGCCAGATAGGTGAAGTTCATCTTCTCGCCGAGCACCAGGCACAGCGGCACCGCGCCGTTTCCCAGGCGTAGTTCCAGATACTCCTCGACCGTCGTGTCCATTCGCCGGTCCCGCATCGCCGCATAAGTGGCCTGCGTGTTGAAATACCATTCCCAGTGCTCGCGGGCCCGGGCCACCCACTGGTCCGGCGAGCTGACGATCTGCCGCGCCCACAGGTCCTGGAAGATCAGCCCCATCGGGGACTTCGCCGGCCGCCCGTAGAGGATCCCGGTGAGCTCCGCGCTGATGACGTTGATGCGGCCGATGTCCGCCGCCAGGTCGTCGGTGAAATCATCGTAGATCCGGAAGAAGGCGTGGATATCGTAAGCGAGTTCCAGCTCCGGCAATGGGGCCAGCGGGTACACCCAGCCCGAAAGCGTGGCATACCTCTCGGCCCGGGGGGTGTGCACCTGGAAGCGGGTGAGCCATTCGGCGGTGTGTTCCAGGGCTTCGGCAGCGTGTTTGTTCGGCTGCCAGGAGCGCGCTGCTTCGTGCATGATAAGGATCTGCTCGCCATTCATCGCGTCTTGACCTGTCTCCCGTTTAAAAGTGGGTGATCACCGATCACTCTTGCTTTCCTGACGGCGGCGTCGGGTACTCGCTGGAGCGCAGGGCATCGCCGTCCGTTCCACGAGGAAATTGAGCGCCGGGGGCGTCATAATTGCAGGTCAGAGTTGTGCATACGACCTCCCAGAGGATGGCCGAAAGAGGCCAATACCGGCGGTGGCATCGACGTCCACCCGCTTTCTGTGACAGCTGCGATGGAGGTAGGCTGCCCACGGTCAGAGTGACGGACCGTGACGGACGACGGAGCTGGGGTGCCCGCGCGGGCGATCAGGCCACCCACCATGGTCGGGATTGTTGAAGTCATTTCCTCGGCCGCGGGGGACTTCCTTGCCGACCTAGTTTGTCAGGTCCTGAGGCCGCAGACACGGAATCCGGCCAGGCCGGACTTCATGGCTGGTCTCGCGGGAACCCCGTAAAGGTGCTGCGGGCGAAGCCGAGACCCGGCTCTCGGACGGCGAGAAGGCGGAACGGGCGCCGGCGGCGGCGGCGGTGGACCGCGAACGGCTGTGGGATGCCAGAACTCGGCCACGAGCCGTGACCTGCGATTTTAGGCGCTTGTTCGTATTGGCTGATCAGCCGGCGAGAACCGCGTCGATCGGTGCGGGAGCCCACGTGGAGCCGCTCGCCCGGTCGCCGAGCCTGGGGAGCTCGTCCTGCCCCGGAACCGGTACGCGGCAGCGGGCCGCGGTCGACGTGGAGGCTTGGCGTGGCTTCCGCACCGGCGACAGGCCTGCCCGGCATCTGCCTGCCCGGCGGGCCAGCCGGGACCGAGGTCCTCCACGCGGCAACCACCGTGCCGACGCATCAGGTCGGCCCGACCCCGGCTCGCCGCGTCCGCGGCGAGCACCGGCCGGTCGAGAACCGGCCGCACCGGGTCCGCGACGTCACCTTCGGTGAGGACCAGAGCCGGGTACGAACCGGTAGCGCTCCCAGGTCACGGCCCGCCTGCGTAACCGCGCGATCGCGGTCCTGTGCCTGGCCCGGCATCATGGACATCGCCGGGAATCCTCACCACCCGCGCCGCCCCGAACGCCCACCTGAGACGACCACTAATCTCGCTTGTCAATTGACAATCACGCCGAGGTCCTGCCGCTGAGCGTGGCCGGGAACGGAAAGTTGCTGCCCGCGTCCAGGTGAACGCTTCCTACCGGCCCTGGGCAATGACGGGGCAGATCGGTGTCGGTACGGCCAGACGGTCTGGGCCTGGCAGGCGGGGCAGAAAGCCGCACCTGCGGAACCAGCGCCGCAATGCCCCCGGACGAAACACCGCTCGAATCTGGGGACCTCGCTACCGCCTTTCGGTGCTCCGCCGAGAGCGATACCAGGTTGGAGGCGTCTGTCAGCTACGACGAGCGCCTTCTCGAAACGGCGTGCCGGCCGATCTCCCGACCGCGCCGCCGGGCCCGCGCTCCGCTGCGGGGAGCTGACGCCCGCATGGCGGGGCGCATCGTCTCCGCCACGTGCTGATGGTCGGTCATCGGCGTGTGGCGGGGTCGGTGGGACCCGGGGGTCGGTCGGGAAAGAAGATGTCCTCGATGGTCAGGCCGAAGATGTCGGCGAGGGTGAACGCCAGGGGCAGGCTGGGGTCGTACCGTCCGGTCTCGATCGCGTTGATGGTCTGCCGGGATACCTGGCATCGGTCGGCCAGGTCGGCCTGACTCCAGCGGCGCTCGGCTCGCAGCGTGCGCAGCCGGTTTCTCACCGGTGCAGACGGGTGCGCAGGTCCGCGAGGGCGAACCAGATCCCGACGCCTCCGATGACGATGACCTCGCTGAGGGTTCGCAGCGCGACGACATCGGTGGCGTCGAGCAGAACGGCGGTCTGGAGGCCCACGAGGACGGCGGCGAAAGCGATCGCCATGCTCTCCATCTGGATCTTGCGCTGGTACTCGTCGGCCCGGCGGAAGGCCCGCACCAGGACCCACACGATGGCGAGCGTGAAGGCGCCGGTCACACCGAGCCACCAGCCCTTCTCGGTGGTGCTCTGGTCGGGGGAACTGCCCAGTGCCAGTGCCACCGCCCCGAAGAGGGAGACCGGGATGCCGTCGATCATGATCGCCCGGCAGGCGTCGCGCGTCACGTTGTCCTGTCGAGTCTCGTCAACCATCGGTTCAATGTAAAGTTGACTTTCCATCTAGTCAAGCTCGCTTGTCATGTGGGCTCGCGCCCCGTCGCGATCACCGCCAGGCTGTCCCATCCCATCCCATCCCATCCCATCCCATCCCGGCCTGGCAGACGGCACACGCTGAGCAGGCAGTTTCGAGATCTGCTCAGGAGGACCGATGAACTGGCCGAGCCCGCGGTGCGGGTGCTAGCGCCAGCCGTAGCGCTGCCGCAGCCGGGCCGTGACCCGCTCGAACGGTTCGCGCGGCAGGGCCGTCGACTCGCGGCGCATCCCGCCCTCGTGCACCCGGATCACCCTGTCCAGGTTGACCCAGGACGGTCGGCGCTCGCCGTCCCACCCGCCTGCGCCCACGGACACGAAGTCGCCCTCGCCCTGATGGTTCTTGCTGGTGAGCTGCAGAGCAAGATAGGTGCCCGCGGCTTCGGCGGCCACCACGAGGACCGGGCGGTCCTTGCCTCGTCCGTCGTTCTCCTCGAACGGCACCCACGTCCAGACGATCTCGCCGGGATCCGGGGCCCCGTCCGACTGCGGTGCGTAGCTCATGCGCACCCGCCCGAGGCGGGTCGGATCGACCTCCCTGGTGGCGTGTGGCCCGGACTCGCCCGGGGAGACCTCCGCCCGGGTGCGGGACGCCCCCGCCCGCTTCCGGGCGGGGGCACTGCGTGTGGCCGCCGTCGGGGGCGTCTCAGCCCGGCGGCGACTTCTCATCACCAGGTCGGACACGATCCTGACCAGATCCCCCAGCGATCCCATGCCGCCACAATAGGCAAACCGGCCACGGCTCCTTGGGTAACGTCCCGACCGGGCGGTGCTCCCGCCGTCCGCAGCTGTTCAGGAAGCCGTCGGCGTGACCTTCCCTGCCCTGTCACCTTGCCTGGCACTGTCATCCGGCCCGGCCCGGGGGGCGGGTCAGCCGGCGGCGCGGGAGGTGCCGAACATCGTGTCGANGGTGACGGGCTCCAGCTGGCGCTGTTCGATCAGTTCGGTGACCTGGTCGAAGAGGCCGGTGATGGTGGGACGGTNCGCGTGCCCGAGCATGACCGTGCCCGGTTGGAGGTAGCGCCTGGCCTCGTCCATCAGCTGCTGCGGGGTCAGCTGGGCGGAATCGCCGAAGGAACCGTTCCACAGCATGATCTTTGTGAATCCGACCTCCGCGACGACGCCGTCCACATGGCTGTTGTGCGAGCCGTAGGGCGGGCGGAACCATGGTCGGCTGGTGATGCCGAAGGTCCGCTGGATCCATTCCTCGTTTCGCTCGACGTCCGCCCGGATGTCGGCGTCCGAGCGCCCGCGGGCGAGCAGGTCGCGGTGCGTCCAGGTGTGGTTGCCGATCTGTACCTGGCCGGCCGCGATGAGCGGCGCCAGGGCGGCGGCATGACGGTTCCAGATGTCCTCGTAGGCGCCGTTCGGCTGAAAAGTGATCGGGATTCCGGTGCGCTGCGCGAAGGCGACGTAGGCGGCGACCGTCTCGGGTGAGTAGCCGTCGTCGATGGTCAGGGCGATCCGCCGGGTCTGGCCCGGCGCGCTGAAGACGACCGTCGGGCGGCCGGGATGTGGTGGGGGGATTGGCGGCAGTGCCCTTCCCGCGGGCGGCGCGGTCGACCCGGTCGTCGGCCCCGCGGTGCCGCCCCCCTGCCCGGCGGGTCCGGCGGGACCGGTGGGACCGGCGGGTCCGGTGGGTCCGGCGGGACCGGCGGCCAGCGGTGTCCGTTCCTGTACCGGCCGTCCGGCGGGCGCGGTGGGACCGACGGCCAGCGGCGGGTGTTGCGGCGTCCGCTGCCCGGGCGGGGTGGATCCGGACGAACAGCCGACGAGGAACTGGGCGGCGCCAATGCTCAGCAGTGACAGCAGCGTTCTCCGGTCCACCGGGGGACATTAGCAGCGATGAAGCGCATTCCAATCAATAGGCGACCGGAACGGCGCGAACGGGACGACCTCGGCCCCGCCGCGAGGCGGCTTCTCGTGGATTACCGAGCCAGGTGAAGATCGCGGCGATCGTGATCTCGTGACTGGCCGAGGGCATCGGCGGGCGGGGCGGGTGGGTACCTGGCGTAGGGGGTCGGGTGGGTGTGGTTGGTGATCTGACGGTGGCGGTCAGCGTTTCGGGTGCGGGCGCGGGTGTGGCGATGCGGCGACTGAAGACCTCGTGGTGTCTCTTCGGGAGAGGTATTGACAACCCCGGTGGTGGAGGGGGCGCAACCTCTCCGGGAGCGGAGACGCAACGAGGTCTTCAGTCGCTGTCGGCGAATACTCGCGGATGGGCGGTGTGGGGGTGGGTGGGGGCTGTTTCGGGGCCTGTGCACGCTCTGAAAGCCCTGGTGGCGGTGTTGCGGCGGGGTTCCGCCGGGTGCGGCGGCCCGGCGGCCGTTCCTCGGCCGGCTGGCCGCGGGCCGAGTGCCCGCGGGCGGCGGGCTGGATGTTGGAGCGGGCGGGGCGGTGGTGCCCCGGTACCGGCCCGGAGCTGTCGCTCTCCGGGCCTCACGACCCGCCGCGGCGCTCGGTGTGGCCCGTCCGATCAGACAGTTCTGTCACCGCCGCCTCAGGCTGGCCACCCTCGCCCGGCCTCGGCCCGGCGCGGCCCGGCGCGGCCCGGCGCGGCCCGGCGCCGCCCGGCCACGCTTTCGGTATCTCGCGGCCGGCCAGCATGTGACGCCGGTCACCGGCCGTCCGCTGATCTGCCTGCAGACGAACGGGAGATGCCCACAGTCAGCGATCGAGACCGTGTCTGGTGACGCTGTGTATTTGCCTCCGGGTCGGGATCCTGCCTAGTGTCGTGCCTGTTCCGGTCGGGGGTACGAAGCCGGCGGGACATCAACACCGGGCCGATGCCGATTTCTGCCCACGGTTCCGGTGCATGTCGTCTCTCATTTTCGCGGGGCAGAGACGGAGAACCCCTCAGGGTTGTGCCGGGCGGATGCGAAAAAGCATTCTCCGTTGCGAGCAACGCTTATCAGCTGCGTGCTCGCGTGCCCTTTTCGGGCCTCCGTAGGCATCGTGGGGAAGCATTCTTCTTGTCGATCCGACGCACCGCCAAGAGCAGCCTGCGTAACCGTCTCGCCGCCATCACCGTGGCGGGGGCCGCCGCCACCGGCCTTGGGATGATCGCGGCCTCTCCGGCCAGCGCCGCCTCCGACGTCTCCATCGCCCAGGCCGCCAAGAACGCGGGCCTCTCCGGCTGTCGCGGCGTGCCGACCGCCACCTGGGTCGCCATCGCGCTGGCCGAGTCCGGTGGCAACCCGAGTGCCCGGCTGGCCACCAGCATCGAGGACTCCCGCGGCCTCTGGCAGATCAACACCTGGGCCCACCCCTGGACGAAGAGCACCAACCTGTATGACGCGTCCGCCAACGCCGCCGCCGCCAAGAAGGTCTGCTCCTCGCAGGGTCCGACCGCCTGGTCGACCTACACCAACGGCGCGTACCTGAAATACCTGCACCGCGGTCACGCCGCCAGCTAGTCCGGCTGACCGAGGCCGAACCGCGCCTGAGCGCGGCCGCTCGGACGCGCTCGAACCCGGCTCGGGCACGCGGAGGGCCTCCCCTCATCGGGGAGGCCCTCCGCTGTCGTTCCCGGCCAACTGGGGCATTCCAGGCCGAACTCGTCCATGATCGCGGCGGGTGCGCCGTCGCGCGCACACTGGCCGAATGGACGAGGTGTTGCGGGCGGAGCTGGCGCGGCGCGGGATGCGTATTAGGAATCGTGCTGCGTGGTGTACCACCGGACCGGTTCGGCGATAACCGCCTTCGCGCCGGCCAGGTCGGCCAGGCGGGTGGCGAGGGTGGCTTCGGCCAGGCGTGGGGGAAGAGCCGCGTTGAACTTCAGGCCGGCCAGGGCCTGCTCGTCCACGTGGGGCAGACAGAGCCGTTTTTCCAGATCCGCGGTGGCGGCCTTCCACATAGCCGGAGTCAGGTCAGAACGTAGCCGGATGAATGCTTCGTCGGCGTTCTGGCGGGGGTCGGTGAGATCGCTGAGGGAGGCGGTGAGGGTGCGGTTGGCGAGGTGGCCGGCCCACGTCCACCAGCGGACGTCGGCCTCCGCCGTACGCACGATCACGGTGCCGGCCGGGTGGACGAGGTCGGTGTGCTTGTCGCGGATCTCGGTCAGGCGGGTGGCGGCGCGTCTGGTCGTGACGACCTGGGGGTCGGCTCCGAGGAGGACGTCGCGAATGGCTCTGACCATGGTGAAGGACAGCGGGGGGAGAGCGCTCGTCCAGCGGGCGCGGCCTCCGTTGTCGGCGGGCTCGACGAAGCAGCGACGGCGCTTCCAGTCGGTGTGGGTGACACGCCAGCTGCGGCCGGCGAGCAGGAGCAGCCGTGGGCCTTCGACCGGGTCGCAAAGGAGCATCGGGTCGGTCCGGCCGATCTCGGTGCGGCCGGAGAGGACGGTGAACTCGGGTGCGGCGGTGAAGACGGCGGTCAGTTCGGAGAAGTGCCGATGGCCGAAGCGGCGTTCGGCTTCCGGGCCGATGAACAGCATGCCGCCGTCGGAATCGAGGAAGCCCAGGCGGACGAGGTGACGGACGATCGGTTCGGCGGACCGGTCGAAGGGCGCGAGGCCGTTCCATTCGTCGGCCCAGAGCCGGTCACCGACCTTGTTCTCCTGTAGGCAGTAGGCGAGCAGCTGCTGGGCGACGATGTGCCGTGGCTCGGGTGGGGCGACGACCGGCTCGACCCAGCCTCGTCGCCACAGCAGAAGCAGGCCGGCGGCCTGGACGAGCGCGTCCTCGGTGAGCGTCAGGAACAGGCAGTTGCGGACGGTTCCCGGCCGGCGCCCGGTTCGGCCGAGGCGTTGGAGGAACGACGCGACCGAGCCGGGGGCGTTCAACTGGATCACACGGTCGAGGTCGCCGACGTCGATGCCCAGTTCCAGCGTGCTGGTCGCGACGATCACGCAGTCGCGGGCCTCGGCGAACGCCTCTTCGGACCGGCGCCGCTCGTCGACCGACAGGGACGCGTGCGAGAGGAACGTGGTCACGCCGCGGGCGCGCAGTTCGCTGCCGAGCTGTTCGACGAGCTGCTTCGAGTCGCAGAAGACGAGCCGTTTCTCGCCCTGGTGCAGGGTGGCGAGTACCTTCGCCGCGTTCGGCACCGAGCCGACGTAGTCAAGCTCGATCTCGCCCGGCGGCGGCCCGGCCGCCGATGTGGTCGCGACCGGCACGTCCGCCCCCACGGGCACGTCCGCCCCAACCGGCATGTCGGGCGCGACCACAAGCCCGGGCCGCCGATCGACGCCGGAACCCTGGAGCCAGCGGAGCAGGTCGGCCGGGTTACCGACGGTTGCGGACAGGCCCACGACCTGCAGCTCGGGTTGGACCGTGCCCGTGCCCGAGCCCGAGCCCGAGCCGGCCGAGCCGGCCGAGCCGGCCGAGTCGGCCGAGCCGGCCGCGTCGGCGGCGTCGGCGGTGATGATTCGTCGCAACCGTTCCAGCACGGCCAGCAGGTGCCAGCCCCGGTCGTCACCGGCGAAGACGTGCACCTCGTCGACGATCACGGTCCGTACGCCGGCGAAGAAGCCGCGATGGTCGGTGCGGACGCTGACCAGCATCGCTTCGAGTGACTCGGGCGTGGTGAGCAGGACGTCCGGCCGTTCGCGGCGGATCCGTTCCCGTCTGCCGGTCGTCACGTCCCCGTGCCAGACGGCGGCCTGGCGGCCGAGCCAGCCGGTGTACGTCTCGAGCCGGGGGGCCAGGTTGTTCAGCAGCGCCTTGAGCGGACAGATATAGAGAACGGACGTGCCCTGCCACTTCTCGGAGGCCATCCGCGACAGCGTCGGGAACATCGCCGCCTCGGTCTTCCCCCCGGCTGTCGGCGCCAGCAGCAACGCATCAGACCCGCCGAGCAGCGGCGCCACCGCGGCCTCCTGCAACGGCCGCAGCCCGGGCCACTGCAGCGAGTTCACGATGTGGTGCAGCACCACCGGATGCAGCAGGTCCGGTGCGCCCGGCAGCGCTGTGTCCGGCGGTGCCGTGCCTGACGGTGCCGCGTCCGGCCGGTCCGCCACTAGAGGTCCGGGTCCAGGTCGATGTCGTCGGCGGAGGAGACGACCCGTCCCGCGAGGTTGCGCTCCAGGTCCGTCATCTCGGCCGTGTTGAGAGTCAGCGGGTAGTCCCGGCGCGGGTCGAAGTCGGCGTGCTGGTCGACGCGGTCGAGAACGTCGGCGACGAGCTTCTTCAGGAACAGCCTCGGCGCGACGCCGACCTTGCCACCGAGCTGGCCCGCGACCGCGCTGGCCNGCTCGGCGAGGTAGGCGTCATCGGTCAGTCTCTCGATGCGGGCCGCGGCCTCGGGTGAGGCGCCGCCGGCGAACAGCCCCCGGACCCGCGCCCCGAGCTCGATGAGCGACGCTTCGGTGAAGCCGGTGAGCCGTAGCTGCACCGCCCGTGGATTGTCGAACCTCGGGTCGGTCGAGAAGTCGGTCGCCAGCCGCTGCGCAAGCGGCGCGAGCCGCTGCACCCCCTGCGGCCCGTCGTAGAACGCGGGTGTTCCCGTGATCACGATGTGCAGCCCGGGGAACCGGCCGCCCTGCACCTCGTCGATGAGCTGGCGCAGCGAGTTCAGCGCCTTGTCGCGCGCGTCGGAGCGGACCCGCTGCAGCGTCTCGACCTCGTCCAGTACGACGAGCAGCCCCTTGTACCCGCTGTCGCGCAGCACGACGAGCAGCCCTTGCAGGAAGCCCAGCGCCCCGAAATGATCGAGGTCGCCACGGACACCGGCGGCCCGGCGGGCGCTGGCGGCGACGTGCGGCTGCCCGCCGAGCCAGGCGAGCAGCGCCGACGCGGTCGCCTCGTCACCGGCCACGACCGCGGACCGGTAGCCGCGCAGCGCGGCGGCGAACGCCGGCGCTGTTCGACCGACGTCGAGCAGCCGCCGGTCGAACAGCTCGCCCACCGCCTTCTCCAACGTGGCCGGGTCGTCGCCTGCGCCGCCGTCGGCGGCGAGGACGTCCTCCTCCAGCGCGTAGAACCAGCCATCGACGACATTGCGCAGCGCGCTCGGCGGAAAGGTCGACGTGGTGAGCCGCTCGGTGAGCCGCCGGTAGACCGTTTCCAGCTTGTGCAGCGGCGTCTCGTTCTCCGAGATCTGCACCTCGGCCGTCGCCAGCCCCGCCTTCTTCGCCCGCTCGGCCAGCCACCGGGTGAAGAACGTCTTCCCCGACCCGTACTCGCCCCGCACCGCCTTGAACACCGACCCGCCCGACGCGACCGCGGCCAGGTCCTCGCCCACGGAGCGCTCGAACCGGTCCAGCCCCACGGCCAGCAGGTCCAGCCCCGCGGCCGGCACCGCCCCACGCCGCAGGGCATCCAGGACGTCGCGTCGCCGCACGGCGCTGACGGCGATGCCGGTCACGTGAGCGGCCCGAACTGCTGGCCCAGCAGTTCCACGTTGAGCCGCAGGGTGTGCCCGTCGTCGAGCGGCTCCAGCACCGGGTAGTTGTCGACGTTGAAGACGCGCTGCAGGTTGACGGCGAAGCCGGCGGCCCGGTGCGGCAGCTCCCCGGCCCGCTCGGCGACGACGCTGGTCGCCAGCGTGCCACCCGCGTCGAGCAGCGCTCGCACCGCCGCCTCGACCTTCTCGACCGGTACCCGGCGGGCCAGGCCGCCGAGCTGGGAGTGGAACAGCTCGCTGGCCAGCAGCGCGGCGACGAGCACGTCGACACCCGTCGTCGGCGCGGCTTCGGCGGGCACTGGCGACCCGGCCGATGCCGCCGATCCGGCCGGCGCGGTCGCCGACTCGGCCGACTCGGCCGACTCGGCCGCCGTTTCCTCCGGCAGGTCGAACAGCGCGGGACCGGTCTGCGTCTCGGCTGCCCTGGGCCGCCTGCGCGGCTGTGACGGCGTCGGGAGGACGGGAGTGGGAGCGGCATCGCCACCGCGCCGAGCGACGAGCATCGTGTCGCCACCATCGCGCCGACCGACGAGTACGGTGTCGCCGCCGCCGAGTCCGGCGAGCAGGTCCCGCTGCTCCAGCGACCACCAGCGGGGCCGCTGGTCGGGCAGCAGCCGCCAGCCCGCCGGCACGTCGCTGCTCGTCGACGCGGCCGACAGCCGGAACGGCAGGAACGCCAACACGGGCACGGTCACCTCCGCCGCCGCCGCGCCGCCGTGGTAGCCGCCCTTGCGGCCCCGGTAGTGCAGCGCCGCGTCCCAGAGCGCGACGATCCGCTGGCCGGGCACGAGCACCCGCGGCCCGGCAAGCGCGACCTCGCCGTCACGGACATCCGCGGAGACACCGTCGGCCGGGATGCGGTGCCGTGCCGAGACGGCGTCCGGCGCGGCCAGTGTCGACGCGCCGTGGTCGAGAACGTGACCGTGGTCGCTGGTGAGGATCACGGCCCGGCCGGCGGTCTGCGCGTAGCGCAGGATGGTGCGCAGCTTGCCGACGTCGGCGAGGCTCCAGCCGCCGTCGTCACGCTGCCGGCCGGAGTCCAGCAGGTCGTCGATGGTGTTGATGACGACGGCGACAAGCGGGGTGTTCGAAGTCAGTTCATCGCTGAGCTCCCGGCCGAGCGCGGTGCCCGGCGTTCCGTCGAGGTCGGAATGGTGGAACAGGCGGACAGCTCGCCGCCGCCAGCGCGGGTGAGCCTCGAACTCGCTCTTCTCCTTCGCCTTGTCGCCGGTCAACAGACGGCCGGCGAGCAGCGAGGCCCGGGACCTGTCCGTCACCGTCGGCAGGACGGCCAGGGCGGCCCGCCGCCGGGCGATGCCACCCGTGTCGCTGCCACCCGTGCCGGCGCCGGGCGTGCTGGCGCCGAGCGGGTCACATTCCTCCCAGCGCTCGCGGCGCAGTCCTTCGGCGAGCTGGATGGCGACGGCGGCGCTCATCCCGTCGAGCACGATGAGCAGCGCCCTGCCCCGGGCCGTGACGACGGGGGCGACGACGCGGTCGAGGACCTCCTCGATGCCCAGCGGCGCACCCGCGGTCTCGCTGGGCAGGCGGCCAGTCGTCGTCCAGTCCGCGAGCAGCCGGGCGAATCGGGCGTCGAGAGCCTGCCGTCGCCGGTTCGCGGCCCGGTACAGGTCGCCGTAGACGGCACCGACCGCGGGCGACGGGTCACCGGCGGCCAGCTGCCCGAGCGCGATGTCGGCCCAGGCCTCGTCGTCGAGATGGCTGTCGAGCGCGGCGGCGAGGGTGCCGGGGCCGTCCACCGGCCGGCCGGCGAGCCAGCCGGCGAGGCGGGCCGCCATCTCGGCCCGCTCGACCTGCCCGGTCTCCAGGCGGGCGAGCAGATGCGCCCGAAGGGCGTCGACAGCGGTCGCGACCTCGCGGGCCGAGGTCCGCAGCAATGCGTGGTGCACGCCGGCGTCGGCGGCGGACAGGAAACCACGCAGCGCCGCGGCGACGGCGGACAGCCGCTCCTCGAACCCGGCCCGCAGGATGTCGCTGGTCACGCCGGCGGCCCGTGCGTCGAGCTCGTCGAGCAGCCGGTCGGCGGTGTCGAGCAACCCCGGCAGGTCGTCCGCGGTGTTCATTCCGGTGCGGACGACCTCCCGGACCGCGTCGGCGAACCGGCGCATGGTCCCGTCGTCGAGCTGGGTGTCGCCGAAGTAGCGTTCCACCCGGCCCTTCGCCCGCTCGACGGCCGCGGCGGCCAGATCGACGGGACGGCCGTCGTCGCCCGGCCAGAGGCAGTCGCAGACCAGGCCGAGGGCCAGCGCACGCTCGCCGTTGCCGGCGGCGACCAGTGTGGTCAACGCACGTCCCGCCTGACCGGTCCGCTTCCGCAGGAACGCGGTGATACCGGCGCGCTCGTCCTCGCCGAGCCGGCGGAACGCCTCGGTCGCCCCGGGAACCGTCGTCCAGCGCAGCAGCGTGGCGATGTCCAGATCGGCGGCACCGAGGCCCAGCTCGGTCAGGCCGAGCCGGACGGCGGTCAGCTCCGCCAGCGCGTCCTCGAGGCTGAGGACACCGCCTGGCCGGCGCGGCCAGCCAGTCGCCGGACGCGCCTCCAACAGGGCCTTGGCCATCCAGCGGTTGGCGTGGCTGCGTAGCCGCGGGTCGAGCTGGGCGGTGCCGAAGTCCTCCGCGACCGCGGCCCACGGCTCGATCACGTCGACGCGCTGGCGGTGGACCTGGGCGAGCACGGTGTCGCCCAGCGTCTCCTCGTCTGCGTCGGTGAGCAGCACCAGCCAGCCGTCGGGCACCGGCTCCCGCCCCCAGCGGGCGACCTCCTCGAGCACACCGAGCGGTGAGACGCAGGCGACGACCCGCACCGTCCGGCCGCTGACCAGCAGCTCGCCGGGGCCGGGCCACTCGGGCTGGGCCCGTACCAGCAGGATCCGAGCCCGCTCGCCGGTCCCGGCCAACCCGCGCAGCAGCCGTGCGACCCGGCCGTCCAGCATCGCGGTGGTGACCAGTGGTGCCGGGGTGCCGGAGCCCACCGGGCCGGCCGCGGGTGACAGGACGCTCACGGCACCGGCCGCCAGGTGATCTCGATCTCGCCCGGCTGGTCACCGACATACGCACGGACGGCGGCGATNGCCTGGTCCAGCTCGGTGGGCCGCACGCGCCACTGCCGCTCGGCGGGTTTCGGCGTGACGGGTGGAGTCGGGTCAACGGGCTGCGGGTGAACGGGCTGCGGGTGAACGGGCTGCGGGTCAACAGGGTGCGGGTCAACGGGGCGCGGGTTGACGGGCTGCGGGTCAACGGGGCGCGGGTTGGCGGGGGGCGCGCTGACGGCCCGGCGCATGAGCTGGGTCGCCTCCGAGCGGGCGTCGCCCAGCACACGCGCGAGCGGGATCGTCAGCTCGTCGGCGGCGCCGGCCCGCCGGATACGCCCGAGGATCTCCTGAGCCTCCGTCTGGTAGGGCTCCGGCAAGGTGGCGATCATGCCGAACATCTCGCCCCACGGGGCGGATGTCACAGCCTCGGCGACGGTCGCGGCGCGGCTGATGCTGAGCGCGAGTCGCTCCGCCGGTCCCGCGAGATCGGCGTGCGCCAGCCGGGTGACGATCTCCGTGCCGCCTTTCGGGCCGTCCAGCGCCGCGACCAGGTCGTGGGCGGCCCNGGCGGTCCGGAGACGTCCCGTGGTGGTTCCGGCGGGCTCCATCGCAGCGCCGGTCCGCGGGTCGAGGCCGAGATCGAGGGCGTGCGCCTCCAGCGCGGTCACCAGATCACGCGTCGCCGTGAAATGTTCCCGGGCCTTCTTCGTCAGGTCCTCGGCGAATGAGCGGATCAGCCGGCCGCGTCGCAGCGGCGGCGGCTGCACCCCGAAGAGGACCTGAGCCCGCCGGCAGGCGGCGGCCCACTCCTCGGGGCTGGGCAGCGGCTGCTCGCGCAGCGTCATGTCCCTGATCCCGGCCGTCAACTCGGGTGGCGCGGGCAGGATGCCCCCGTACCTGTACCAGGCGCGGTCGGTCTGCTCGGCGAACGCGTTGACGATCAGCGCCGCGACCGGGCTGTCGAGGCCGCGCGGCTTCGGCTCGTCGATCCACGTCAGCAGGTCGGCCACCCGCAGCTCGCCGTCGACACCGCCGGCGCTGCCGCCACTACCACCAGCACCGGCGGCGGCCTGCGCGGCTTTCCTGATGAAGTGGTCGACCCACTCCCGGCCGAGCTCGAAACGCGCCTCGTGCATGACCCCGAGGCCGAGCGCCGGCGCGATCCGCCGCATCGGCGCCCGGTCGCTCCGGACGACCTCGACAGAGTTCCCGTTGGCCTCGGCCGCCTTCGCCACGTAGGAGAGGACGAGCTTGTAGTCGGCTGGCCTGGCCGGCTGGCCGGTCTGGTCCGGGTCGAGGTCGGGGTGGCCGGGAAACTGGTCGGCCAGCAGATCCCCGACCAGCCGCCGCGCGGCCTCCCGGAACGTCGCCCCGAAGGCCAGCGTGGGGGTGAGCCCCGGCCACAGGGCGCGCAGCCAGTCCGTGTAGTCGCTGACATCCTGCTCCTCACGCTTCGCCAGCCCGTAGGCCATGCGCAGCAGGGTGCGGGTCTTCGCCAGCAGGGCGTCGTACCGGCTCTTCAGCACGCCGCGGGCGCGCTGCCGGTCGTCGGCGCTCAGATGCTGGGCGTGGCTGTCGAACCGGTTCCGGTTGAGCAGGTGGTCGAGCCGGACGAGCATGCCGAGATCGGCGAGCCGGGCGGCGGTCAGGTCCGCCGGGATCCAGCAGACCGTCCGGTGCGACGCCCCAGCGCCACGCAGCCGTTCGACCCGGGCCCGGGCGTCCACCGGCGGCCGGCCGGCGTCGTCGAACGGATAGTCGATCACCAGCCGCCACGTCTGCGGATCGGCCGGTTCCAGCTGGTCGTCGCGCAGCTCCGAGCTGCGCAGCGAACCGAAGACGACCTCGGCGGAGCGCCTGGAGCCTCGCCACACCAGGTCGAGCCGGTCCCCGTAGGCATCGTCGGTGACGGTGATGCCCAGCTCCTCGCCGAGCAGCTTTCTGACCAGGGCGCGGCGGTTGCCACCGCCGTCGTAGGCGATCGTCTGGCTGAGAATGCCGTCGATCTCGACGTCGACCAGCTCCAGGCCGACCCCCGGATCGCCGCCCTCGACCGGCAGGTACTTGACCTCGCCGAACTGGCCGGCCCAGCGCTCGACCTTCTTCCCGACGAGGCCGGCCTCGCCGCCCGGGATGGGGCTCGTGATGCTGCCGTGGTTGAGCGCGGAGAGCCGCCGCGGCGTCAGGTTGCGCAGCGCCGGCACACTCGGTGCCAGCGCGGAGAGCAGCAGTGTCTTGATCAGCCGGTCGTCGGCGGTGAACCGGCGGACCTTGACCGCCAGCTCCCCGTCGACGGCGGCGCCGGTCGCCTGGCCGCGGCGCACCCGGGCGAGGATGTCCTCGTCGAGGCCCTCCGTGTCGAGCAGGTAGGGGCGCAGCTTGCGGTGGTAGAGCCGCTGAGCCGCCTCGAACTCGACCTTGAGCACGTCGGTGAACGGCGCGTCCCCGCCTCGGGTGATGACGTCCCACAGATCGCCCAGCGGGACGACCTGGCCCAGGCGCAGCTCGTCGCGCTGCGCGACGAGCAGCTGGCGCATGAGCTTGAGCGCGGTCCGGTTGCGCTGCAGAGCGGAGGAGACGTGGACGAGGGTGTCCATGAAGGCCGGGCTGAACGGGTAGGAGAGCCGGAACGCGTCCCGGTCGGCGCCGAGCTGGGCGCCGCCGCCGAGCATCGTGTCCCACACCTCGGCGCGGACCTTCGCCGTCGTCTCGAACGCCTTCTCGATCCGGGCCGCCGCGGCGGCGTCTTTCGCGCGCAGCAGCCGCCGGTTCGCGATCAGCGGCAGGTTCCGGTCCTCAAGGATGATCTTGTCGAACCGGCCGTCGGCCAAGGTGAGCACGTCGAGGAAGCTCAGCCGGACGTCGCCGGCGATCGACTCGCCGACCAGTTCCCGCAGGTCACGCTGCCGGGCGATGAAGCTGACGACCGGGATGGGCCGGGCGCCGAGCCCACCCTCGACGAAGTTCGTGACCTTCTGGACCTCCCGGGAGACGAACGCCTGGTCACCCATGTTGTTCGCGAGCCAGAGGATCAGCTCGTCGAGGAACAGGATGACCGCGTCGTAGCCGAGCTCCTTCGCGTGCCGGGCGATCTCGCTCAGGCCCTGGTCGAGGGAGACGAAGCCCTCGGCGTCCTCCCGCAGGTCACGGTAGGTGTTCGGGAACCAGGTGGAGAGCAGGTCGGAGGCGAGCCGGCGGCGGGCCGCGGCGTCCGCGCCGGTCGGGGCGAGGGCCGCGTCCAGCTCGGCGGCCGTCCAGGAGGTGTCGTCGCCCCACTCGTCCTCCTCGCCGCCGCCCGAGCCCGCGCGGTTCAGCTCCTTGAGGAAGGCCGCGTCGCCGACCTTCACCCGCAGGCCGCGGGCCTCGTCGAGCAACGCCTCGGCCCGGTGCACCGCCGGAATCGGTGCCTCGGGGTGCAGCGCGCGCAGGCGGTCGGCGTAGCCGCCGAGAACCCGCTGCTCGATCGACTTCGCGCCCAGCATGTGGAACGGGACGAGCAGGAACTTCTTGCCGCCCAGCTCGCCGTCGTGCTTGCCGAGCACGGCGGCCAGGTCGTCGAGCGCCCGCGCGGCGGGCTCACCGTGCAGCAGCGCGTGCAGCACCGCCATGAAGTGCGACTTGCCGGAGCCGAACGAGCCGTGCAGGTAGACGCCCTTGGACGCCCCGGTGCTCACCGCCTGCGCGATCAGGCCGAGCGCCTCGTCGAAGTTGTGCACCAGCCGGTCGGTCAGCACGTAGTCGCGCATCGTCGCGGCCGCGTCGGCGACACCCTCGGTGAGCTTGAGGACGAAGTCGCTGTCCGACGTCCGCTCCGGGATGTCGATGACGTCGCGCAGCAGCGGCTGAGACGACGGGCTGGTCATACGGCCCCCCGGAATCCGGTCGTGCGGTTGTGGGACTGCGCCTGCGTCGGGCAGGAGCGACACTCGCCAGATCCGCCCGTGTACAGATCGTACGGACAGGGTGGGTCAGGTTGCCCGAACCCACCAGCCCGGGAAGCCCGGGTTGCCTGCGCGACGCCCGAACATACCGCTCGCCGTCACAGGTGACATTCATCATCCGACGCTCCAGTGGCGCTTGCCTTTGCACGGGCCAGCCGGGCCCGCTAAGTTCATCTGTGACACCTGAGTCATCTGTGACGCTCGGAGGACAGCGTGATCGAGGACCTTGCGACCGCGGAGATCCCAACCGATCAGCTTGACGATCTCGAGCGCTTCGCTCGGGGCGACGCCGGGCCGCAGTTGCGTGACCTGCTACTCGGCCTCAGCCGCTGCATCCGCGACGGGGCGACGATCACCGCGACCAGCGGCGCCGCCTCCCTGACGCCCAGCCAGGCAGCCGAGCGGCTCGGGATGAGCCGGACCCATCTCTACAAGCTCCTCGACCGCGGCGAGATCCCGTCCCACCGCGTCGGCCGCGACCGCCGCATCCAGCTGCGCGACCTCGCCCGCTTCGAGGCCGAGCGCCAGCACGACCGCCGCGAGCTCGCCGAACGATTCGCCACCCAGCACCGCACCCGCGCCGCCGCCGTCGACGAGATCGCCGACCTGCTCTGAAGCTCCGCTCAAGTCGGCAGCTAATGGACCGGTGCTGGCTCTGCGTGAGCCAGGCAGGTAGTGTCCGAGTCGTCACTGATTGGTAATGTGCCTGCGGTTGAGGGGGAGGGCAATGGCGCAGTCGATCCCCGCGCTCGTCGAACCCTCGGTTCTGCGGTGGGCTCGACACTCGATCGGGTTGACATCGACTGCGGCCGCACGCCGGATCGGCGTTCCGGACGGGCGCGTCGACGAATGGGAAGTCGGCGCCGCGCAGCCCACGATCGCGCAGCTGCGTGCCGCCGCGACCGCCTACAAGCGCCCGTTGGGCGTCTTCTTCCTGCCTGAGCCGCCTCGCTCGTTCGACGCGATGCGCGACTTCCGGCGGCTCGACGATGGGGCGGACGGGGAATGGTCACCCGAGCTACACGCGGAGTACCGGCGGGCGCTTGCCCAGCGAGAGCACGCATTGGAACTGGCTGAGCTCGATGAGCGACCGCCTCCCACCACCTGGAGCACGGCGGTTGTCGCCGAAGAGGACGACGAGGAGAGAATCGGCGCTTTCGCGCGCCACATCCTGACGATGACCCAGCCCGCCTCTCCGCCGGCGAGTGGCACGGAGTACGACGCCCTCAACTACTGGACGGCAGCCGCGGAGGACGCCGGCATCCTCGTCATGTCAACGTCGCAGGGGCGGGTGCTGACCCGGGAGATGAGAGCGTTCTCGCTCCACTTCGACCAGTACCCGGTCATCATGCTGAACGGAAGCGACGCACCCCGTGGCCGGCTGTTCTCTCTGCTGCATGAGTACGCGCACCTTCTTCTACACACCGGCGGTCTGTGCGACACGGTCACCGACCAGCGGGAGACGACAGCCGATCGGCGGCTGGAAGCGCGGTGCAACGCGGTGGCGGCCGCGGCCCTGATGCCGGCCGAGGCCGTCATCTCCTGGCTGGAGTCCACAGGCCAGGGCGAGGTGGACGAGCAGTGGGATTATGCGACCCTCCGGGGGGCCGCTGCCCCGTTCGGGGTGAGTGCTGAGGCATTCCTTCGGCGATTGGTCACTCTCGGCCGTGCGAGCAGAGAACTCTACGACGCCCGACGCCCGCAGTTCGTCGCAGCGTACGAGGCGGACTCCGACCGGGCCCGGGGCGGCGGCAACTGGTACCGGAACGCCGCGCGCGATCTGGNCAAGGGTTACGTGCGCCGAGTAGCGGATGCACACCGCCGCCGCGTCATCGACAGCTACACGGCCGCCACCTATCTCAACGCGAAGGTGGGCCAGATAGCGAAGCTGGCAGAGGAGGCGGCAGTTCGGCTGCCGGCATGACAGATGCCATTCTATTCATTCGACACCAGCGCACTGATCAACGGGCGGCGTGATCTGCTGCCTCCCGCGGTCTTCCCCTCGCTCTGGCGCAATGTCGAAGAAATGATCCTGACCGGTAACATCCGGGCAGTCGATGTCGTCAGGGACGAGCTGGCCAAGCGTGACGACGAGGTGAAAGAGTGGGCCGGGCTCCAGAGCGACCTGTTCGTAGCCCTCGGGCTGGAGATCCAGCAGGCTACGAAGACGGTACTCGCCTCGCACCCCAAGATGATGGGAAGGGGCGGCGGCCGCAACGGCGCGGATCCCTTTGTGATCGGGCTTGCCCTCGCCGTTGGCGGAATCGTCGTCACCGAAGAGAGCATGAGCGGCAGCATCGAACGGCCACGAATACCGGACGTGTGTGCGGCGCTCGGCGTGCCCTGCCTCAGGCTGATCGATTTCGTGGCCGACCAGGGCTGGAGCTGGTGAAGGGCAACTTCCCGCTCTGACTCAGGCGGCCTTCGGTCCTCGACGCTGTCCTACCCCTGGAACCGGGTGATGGGGCCGCCGGCCGGGCTGGGGCGGTCGAAGAGGAGCAGAGCGCCGGCGTCGAGGCTGGCGGTCGAGGTTGCTGTCGAGCTGGACGAGCGCGGGGCCGACGGGACCGGCGCCGCCTTCGGCGCGGACCTTCAGCTCGAGGGCCTGACGCTGCACGGCCTGGGCACCATCGGGACGGCGGGGGTGAAGTTCCCCAGCCGCAGCGACCTCAGGATGATGTTGATAGGGCTGGGTCCACCCAGCCGGTTGGGGTCCCCGCCTGCGGCTGTCTTGTCGTTGCGGAGATCGCGCAGGCCGCACAGAGCGACCGACAGCGGGAAATTCTCGGGCCGGCTGGTGGCGCCGCTGCGCAGCTGACTGAACACCGCTCTTCCGGGCGTTCGAGACCGCGATGATCCCCGGTCTGCTCCAGACCGCCGGGTATGTCTCACCAAGCCTTCCCAGCCCTGAGCGGAGTGCGGACGCGTGACTGTCGCGCGACCTCCGTGACGCAGACGAGTCACTATCCGCAAACCTTCCCTATTTGCAATATCTATTCGCATCCATTGCGATACGGTTCGGAGTTGATCCGGATGGCCTGATGGGGAGCGTAGCCATGGCACGACGCCGGGGATTCGTGGCGGAGCTGCAGCGGGATGCGGCCCGGCGCCGACGTGAGGCGGAACAGGCGCAGCGCGCCGCTGTCCGCGAGGCGGCCCGGATCGACCGGGAGGCACAGCGGACGCTGCGGGAATCCCAGCGCGCCCAGGCGGCGAGCGACCGCGAACGTGCGCGGCAGCACGTCCAGGAACGTGAGGCGGAGGCATCCGCCCGGACGGCGCACCTGAACCTGCGGATCGCCGAGCTGTCCACCCTGCTGCGCTCGTCGTTGGCGACCTCGCCGGGGTTCCCGTTCGACGTCTTGCGGCAGACCCCGAACGCCCCGGCGTTCGACCCCGGCGGCCTCGACGTACCGGCCGCTTCCCCGGACTGGGCCGCCTTCGAACCCTCACCGCCAAGTGCCGTTGGCCGGGCCTTCGGCGGGGCGGGCCGATACGAAAGGGCGTTGGCGCAGGCCAAGGCCGACTACACCGCGGCGCGCGAGGAGCACGCTGCCCTTGATGCGGACCGGCAGCGGCGCCTCGCCGAACGCCGGGCGCAGTACGACCGGATGCTTACGGAGGAACGGCAGCGCGTTCAGGCGAACAATGCCGAGGTCGACCGGATGGCGGCTGCGTTCGGTGCCGGTGACCCGGAGGTGGTCGTCGCCTATATGGCCGACGTCCTGCAGTCGTCGGTCTATCCCAACGGCTTCCCACACCAGTACCGGCTGCTCTACCGGCCGGACTCGCGGGACCTCGTCATCGACTACGAGCTGCCGACCACCGACGTGATCCCCGAGCAGCGCTCGTTCCGTTATGTGAAGAAGACCGACGAGATCACCGCGGCTGCTCGCCCGGTACGGGAACGACGGGACCTCTACCGCTCGGTCGTCGCCCAGATCGCCCTACGGACGATACGGGAGCTCTTCGACGGTGAGGGTGCCGACGTCGTGGACACGGTCGTCTTCAACGGCCATGTCTCCACCATCGACCGCGCCACCGGGCAGGAAATCCGGCCCTGCCTGGTCAGCGTCAGCGCCACCCGCGAGGAGTTCAGCGGCCTCGTTCTCGCCCAGGTCGATCCCAGCGAATGCCTCCGACGCCTGAACGCCCTCGTTTCTCCGCACCCCTACGACCTGGAGCCGGTACGACCGGTCGTCGACTTCGACCTGTCCTCCTACCGCTTCATTGACGGCATGGACGCCCTCGCCGACCTCGACGGACGTCCCAACCTGCTGGNGATGACGCCGACGGAATTCGAACACCTCGTCCGGCAGCTTTTCGAGGCGATGGGCATGAACTCGTGGGTCACCCAGGGGTCCCGGGACGACGGGATCGATGCGGTGGCGACGAACGTCGATCCGATCGTCGGCGGGCTGTGTGTGATCCAGGCGAAGAAGTACCGCCATGTTGTGGGGGTGGAGGCTGTACGCGCCCTGGCCGGGGTGATGGAAGACAAGCGGGCCACCAAGGGAATCATGGTCACCACCTCCTGGTATGGGAAATCGAGCTGGGACTTCGTCGCCCGGCACGGCCGGATCGAACTGATCGACAGTCCCCGACTCAACTTCCTCCTCATCGAGCACCTCGATCTAGACGTGCTCATTCCCCTCGACCGCAAGGTCCCATCCCGCTGACAACGCAGTACCCTGCACATTCATCGACCATTCCCACCCGGACTGACATCCTGCACAGACTGGGCCGGATGCGGCGCGGCGGCCTCGGCTGATCATTTGGTAGCGCGGCGGCCGCGGGTGGGGGCCGCCGGGCGCCAGCTCGCCAGGGCCTCCTCGGTCAGGTTGAGCTGGCCCATGGTGTCGGCGAGGAAGGCGTCGTAGACCTCGGCGGGGGAGCCGTCGTAGAGCGGGTCGACCTCGTTGTGCCACTGGCGGACCCAGGGCATGACCTCGCGCAGGCCAGCGACGAGCGGGGTGAGGCGGGTGCCGTCCCAGCCGTCGTTGTCGCGGCGGTCGACGATCATGGTCGCAAGCGCCTGCGCCTGCTCCCGGTGGTCGAAGCCGGCCCAGCCGATGAGCAGCGTCGGGTCGTTGTCCCGGCCGGCGGGCTGATAGGAGATGAACCGCTCCTTCGGC
Source organism: Frankia sp. EI5c (assembly GCF_001636565.1). Classification (GTDB taxonomy): domain Bacteria; phylum Actinomycetota; class Actinomycetes; order Frankiales; family Frankiaceae; genus Parafrankia. The sequence continues at coordinate 100,344 of NZ_LRTK01000029.1, read as the reverse complement.
ACGTCGAGCTTGCCCCGGGCCCGCCAGAACGACGTCTTCCGGAAGTCCTTCGGCGCGTACTTCGGCGGCACGGGGATCGCGTCGCGGATCTCCTTGGCCTTCTCCGNGGTGGGCGCGGCGTCCTCGGCACGCTGCTGCTCCCAGACCGACTCCCAGTCGACGCGCTTCACCAGGCCGGTGTCGGTGTACCGCAGGGCGGCGAGGAACGGGACGTGCTCGTCCGCGACGAGGGCGGCGACGACCTTGGCCAGTTCCTCGCCGGGGCGGTAGATCTCGGCGACGGAGACGAAATCCGCGTCGGCGGCCAGCTCATCGGCAAGCTGGCCGGTCGTCCACAGCCGCGGCTGCACCATGCCGTCGACGTCGGCGAACCACAGGTCACGGTCCTCCAGCCGGTCGAGCAGCCAGTCCCGCAGCGCCGCGTCCCGCAGCTTGTCCCAGCCCTCGGTCGCCCACCGCCGCTTGTACTCAGGCCGCTCGATCAGCCCGATGTTCCGGTCGGCTTCGATGACCGCGATCCGCTTCTCGACGAGCGCGCGATACTCGGCCGACCAGTGCGCGGGCACCTCGGTGATCGGCGTGGAGCCGTGCCGGCTGAACCACTCGGACGTCTCGTCACCATCGGCGATCTTCCTGGCGAGGACGATCTCGAACGCCCGCTCACCCAGGCTGATCTCGGGGACGTCGGCCATCGGCAGGGTCAGCTCGTCGGCCAGCAGCCCGTACTGCCGGTAGACCTGCCAGTCCAGCTCCTCCTGCAGCGCGATCATCCGCGCCCGTGTCGACGACCATTCGGTCTGGGCCTCGGCCAGCCGGGCACGAGTCGGCACATCGTCGGCGGCCACCGACGTGGGACTGACCGCCGTCAGCCGCTGCGCCAGCCCGTCCAGCTCCCGCCCCAACTCCAACGGATACTCCGCCGGCAGCGGGAACTCCTCAAGTTTGGTACCGGTGAACTCGTAGCGGTTCTCCCATGCTTCATCCTGCACGCCCCGGCCGATACCGCTCCCGCCCTTGGGGTGGCTGACCTGCTTGAGCCAGAAGCACGCCGTCGAACTGTTCAACACCCCCAACAGCCGCAGATGCTCCTCCTCCGAAGCCCCCGCCGGCAGCTTGATCACCGGTGCCGAACGATTGAAAATGTGGCGATCTCTGGTAAGAGAAAAATGGCTATGGGTGGATATGAAGGAAAAGGAGATTAGTGGCGAGCCATCGATACGGCTTCGTACGACAATTGCGTACTCGAACCAGGCTAGACCGCGTTCCTCTCGTGTCTTACCGAAGTAGAGAGATTTTCGCAGTCCAGGCCGCTGTGGCCAGAAGGTTGGCGACTGTGCGAGACGCATGTTAGGATGGCCATCCCTGTAGGGCCAGATTATCGGACTCGAGTTACATTGCCAGTCGCGGACGTCGTCGCCTACCGTGGATGGTATCCAATCAAGGCCTTCTCGTCGCCAACGTGGCGGAATTGGGCCGTTGGCCATAAACACGTCATCGTCGCCGGTGACGGATGCGACGCCAGCAGATTCTACTAGTGAGCTTAGTCGGGCTGGCGAGTTTAGGGCGAGAAGTGAATGTAGATCGACCGTCCCGCCGCCCGAAAGGCTCCACGGGTGAGGTCTTAGGTGCTCGCGAGCAATTTCGGATATGCTGACCCATTCATTTTCTGTCCCCGGAAGATCTATATGATCGACAATCGATCGCCAAACAACTCCTCTGCTGNGGTCGGCTGGCTGTTCGGGCTCGCCTCGAACTCCGAGAATCGCGCGAACGGTGGTTGGCCGATTCCAGCGGTTGCGTCTACCTGCGAGAATTGTGGTCGGTGTGCCGTGGCCTGGAATGTAGGCGCCTGATGTGTCGACCACATGGGTTAGCTCGACCTTAGAAGCGAAGAAATCCTCGATGAGCTTCTTGCCGAACTCGCGCTTCATGAAGGAGTTGGCCGTGATTTGGCCAACTCGGCCCGCGCCTTGGCCTTCGGTGTCCGCGAACTTCGCGAGTTCGAAGAAGCGCTGAGCGAATGGAACGGTCAGGGAATATTTGCCGGAGCATGCGCTGTACAGTTGGCGGTAAAGTTCGTTGAGTTTCTTGTCTCTTACGACAATGTAGGGAGGATTGCCGACGACGACGTGATACTGGTCATCGGTGAGGATGCCCTTATGCTCGTGTACGTCCTCGGTGATATAGGAGAACTCGGCGAGTTCGTCGCGCTCTTCGCCAAAGAGATCGAGCTGACGACCCTTGAGGAGCGAGTCGCCGACGGCTAGGTGTAGCGGGAACGCGTAGCCTGCCGCAGCTGAAAACGTCTCCAGCCCGGCGGTGCGCAGTGCGGCGACGATGAGGCGGAACCGGGCGATCGCCACCGCGTACGGGTTGATGTCCACTCCGTGGACAGCGTTTAGCGCGAGGCTCACTCGCTCAAAGACGTCCTTCTGCGGGTCCGGCGCGAGCCGGTTCCATTCGCTGAGGAGGCGGCGGAAGGCGCCCAGCAGGAAGTGCCCCGACCCGCAGGTCGGGTCGATCAGCTTGAAGTCCTTGAGGCTTTCCGCGTCATACCCGAACTCCTCCAGAGCCGGCTTCATCGTCAGGTCGAGGATGAACTCCTCGACGAACTCGGGGGTCTGGAGGAGGGCGTACTTCTTGCGGACGTCCTCGGAGAGGTCCTGGTAGAGGTCGCCGAGGAAGCGGGTGTCCCAGGCCGGGTCGGTGAAGTCGTGGACGAGTGCACCGGACTGACGGGTGCGCCAGAAGGTGATCAGGTCCTTGGCCGCGTCGTGGGTCACCGGGATCTGGAACAGCGCGTTGTGCCGCTCGTCGAACAGCCCGGCCCCGACCGGCACCTTCGAGATCTCGCCGAAGGCGGCGAGCAGCCAGTCGCGGGCGGTCAGTTCCGGGTGCTGGACGTAGAACTCGTTCAGCCGCTCCTCGGCCAGCGTGAGCCGCGCCTCCGGCCCGGCCAGGTACGGGTCACCGATCAGCCCGTTGTCCTCGCAGAAGCGGACGAACACCGTCCCGAGCACCCACGCGACCGCGGCCTGGGTGACCCGCTCGCCCAGCCACGCCGACCAGGTCGCCGCCGTCCGGCCGACCTTGAACGCGCGGTCGTACTCGGCCCTCAGCCGCGCCCCGACCTCGGGCACCGCGTCGACCTGGGCCCGCAGGTCCTTCTCCAGCACCTTGACCTGCTGCTTGGCATCCTTCAGCAACGCCGCCCGGTCGATCACGCACTACCCCCAGCCGCTCAGCCCCACCGGCGCTCCCGCCGTGTCACCGCTCCCGGAAGGAGGGCTATCCGATGCTATGGGCAGTACGGTGCGTCACCGGAGCGCCATGCCTGCGGCAGGCCGCCGGCTATGACGGCGCCCGGGTCGGCTGGCGGGCGGGTGGGAGGACCAGACGGGCGATGGTGATCGAGTGGCCGGACGGACTGGTCCGGGTGGTCAACGGTTCGTCGGTGGCCGGCGTGGGCCGCGGCCTCTGGTCGAAGATCACGACGTAGCCCGAGGGCAGGCCCAGGTGGTTCAGGTAGTCGTCGAGCTGGGCGATCGCGTCCTTGAGCGGGTCGGCCTTCCCTGGCCGCTGGGCTTTCACCTCTAACACCTCGCGCTGCTCGGCACGGGTGCCGTCGCGGGTGGTGTAGCGCCAGCGTAGGTAGAGGTCGGCGCGTCCCCGGCCGCTGGCGTACTCCCGGAACACGTCGCCGTCGCCGTTGACGGCCCGGTCGAGCCAGGCGAACAGGAAAGCGTGCGGGAGGGCCTCCTGATACGGCCTGCCATCGCCCAGCATCTTTCCATGGGTGCGCCAGAACGCGGCGAGTCCGGTCAGCGCGCCNGGGACGTCGAACCGGCCGTCGGGCAGGACGAAGTCCCGGGCGGTGGGAAGCGCGGCCGGGCTGGGGACGACCTGGTCGGCGAGAGCCCGGGAGATCACCTCCGCGTAGATCGGGTTGGCGATCCGCGGGCCCTCCTCGTCCCCTTCGCTGATCAGCCCGAGGTCGCGGACGAAGGACCGGTCGTCGGAGTACTCCAGGTCGACGGGCTGCTCGGCGCCGGCGAGGATCGGCAGGAGGACCCGCTGGACCTCCGGCTCACGCAGCCGGCGCACCAGCGAGTCCAGGTGGCTCGGCCGGGCCTGGATGACCCGCTCCCGGGCGGTGTCGACCTGCTCGACCGTGACCGGCTCCGTCGCCGGAATCCTCATCCGGTCGACGATCTCCGCTGCCAGCGCGTTGACCAGCCAGGGCTGACCGCCGGTCAGCGCGTACACGTGCTCGACGGCCTCGTCGGTGAAGACGCGGCCGGTCTCCGCGGTGTGCTGGCCGTAGAGCTCGCGGATCTCGCCGAGGGTGAAGTCCCCGAGCCGCAGCGACTCGACAACGATGTTGAAAGGGCTCGGTCCGCCCGACCGCTCTGGATTACGGCCAGCGGCGGTGCTCCTGTAGTCGCGGACGTCTCGTAGGCCGCAGAGCGCGATGGAGGCGGGGAAGGCGCCGGGGCGGTCCTCGAAGCCCTCGCGGATCTGGCTGAGCACCGAGACGAGTGTCGCCCCTGTGAGCGAGTCGATCTCGTCGAGGAACAGAACGAGTGGCCTGGGGCAGTACTCGGCCCAGGCGGCGAGCGCGCCGCCGAGGAGATCCCCGTCCGGGCCCTCGGGCCAGGCCGGAGGGCACAGTTCCGCTGGAAGGCTGAGCCGGGCCTCCCGGCTGGCCTTCGCGAGGATGGCGCGGGTGGCACCGCCGATGTCGTCGCCGAAGGCCGCGCCGCTCTGCAGCGAGAGCTTCGCCGCCGCGTACCTTCCACTGGCCGTCAGTTCGGCTGCGAGTGCCCGCAGCGTGGTCGTCTTCCCCGTCTGCCTCGGTGCATGCACCACGAAGTAGTTCTCGCGCGCCACCAGACCCTGTACTTTGGGTAGTCGCGCCGACGCCGCGATCATGTAATGTTTCCCCGGCACACAGGGTCCAGCGATGTTGAACCAGCGCGCCACCACTCACCGGCCTCCTACGCTGCAAAGACCATGAACCGATCACCCGTAACTCTACGGGGGCTGACGGTGGATGATCGTTAGGTGGCGCTACGACGCGGCGAGGTCGGGTTCGTCGCCCGCGGCGCGGTGCAGGTTGGCCACCCACGAGTCCGGCAGCGGCACCCAGTCGCTCGCGGTCACCAGCTGCACGAGCGCTCCGTCGAGCCGTGGCGGCAGGCTCGGCTCGGTGGTCGGGCAGAGCAGCCACAGCGGCCGGCCGCCGGCCCGCGTCCGCGCGCGCTCGGCGAGGGTGAACAGCACGTCGAGCCCCCGGCCGTCGTAGCGGCCGAAGACGCCGGCGTCGTGCAGCAGCAGCGGCGCGGGCTGCCCGCCCGGCCCCACCCGGCTGGCGGGGGCGTCGACCAGTTCGGTGAGGAGCGGTGCGGCCCGCTCCCAGGCGCGCCGCACGTATTCGGCGAGGTTCGCGGCGGCGCGGCTGCCCGGTTCGGCGGTGTCGGCGCGCAGGATCGTCGCCCACGTCGGCTTGGGCTTCGGGTCGACCTCGGCGTGCAGGGCGTCGAGGAACACGGCGGCGACGTCGACCGGTTCGGCGGCGAACCGGTGCGGCTTCGCCAGCTCGGCGCGCGCCGTCAGGTAGTGGCTGCGCCGGACGGTGAGCGCGCGGAAACCGCCGTTCTCGGCGGCCGCGGCCAGCCGCTGCTCGGCGGTCGCGGCGGCGGCCCGTGCCGGGCTGTCGTCCGCCAGCGCCGAGCCCGATCGGCCGGTCCAGGCGCCCAGGCCGGTGGGTTGGCGGACGACGGGTGTCGGCCGGGAGCCGAGACCCGTCGAGGAGAGCAGGCCGTGCGGTGGCCGGTAGCCGCCGCGGGCATGGTCCCATTCGAGGGCGAACCCGGCGTCGCGCAGCGGGCCGTCGAGCTGCGGGTGCGGTGGCAGCTCGGTGGCCAGCCCCGGGAACCGGGCCAGCACCCGTTCGTGGATCGTCTCGACGAACAGGGGGTCACGTTCGGCGCGCTCGTCGGGTCCGCTGGGCTGCGCGGGGATGCCGCCAGCGCGGGCCGGGAGGAGGACACCGGCCTGGGAGAGTCGCAGCGCCCGGACGAGGTCGAGGGCCCGCGGGTAGATCTCCAGGCGGGCGTTGGTCGCGGCGGTGCGGGACGCGGCCGCGGCCAGCCGGACGAGGCGCGTCGCGTCGAGCGCCGGCATCCCGTCCGGGGTGTCCGCGGCGAGCTCGCGCAGCACGGTCGCCGGGCTGGGGAGCTGCTCGGCCCTCGCCAGCCGGTCGGCGACCTTGCCGAGCGCCACCGCGTAGTCGAGCAGCGCCGGCGCGGACGGGGTGGTAGGCCCGTCGGCCTCGGTCACCTCCAGGGCGACCAGAACCCGGTCGCTGTCCTTGTACTTCCGCCGGGCGATCCGCGGCTCGGAGTCCAGGTCGACGGTCTCCAGCGCGGCCCGCACGACCGCCGCCGCCCGCGCCCGCGGCGCGCTCGTCCCCGGAGAGCTGCCCCGGCGGGCGAGCACCGCGGTGACCAGCTCGTCGAAGCCCATCACCCGACCGGCGTCGGCGAGGACCTCGACCAGTTCGTCGTGCACCGACCGGACGGCGGCGTCGGCGTGCCAGGCCTTGCGCCGCGCGATCAGCACCTGGGCGATCCGGCCCGGGGTCACCCCGACTCGCTCGGCGACCAGTTGCTGCCCCGGCCAGAGTGGCAGGTCCGGCGGCGTGCCGGTGGCGTCGGGCAGGCCGAGCAGCAGGCGGGTGGCGTCGGCCTCGGTGGTGGCCCGGGCGGAGCGGGGCAGCAGCCGGTCGGCCACCGCCTCGACCGGCATGCGGGCGTAGTCCGCCGCCGTCGCGGGCTGGGCCGCCGTCGGCGCCTCCGCCGGCGGGCGCTGCGGGGCCGGGGCGAGCGTGCGGCGCCACTGCCGGATCCGGGCCTGCAGCTCCTGACGGGTCCGGCTGGCCAGGCCGGGCAGGCTGATGATGTCCTTCGAGCCGAGGTCTAGCAGGTCGCCGACGGTCGTCGCGTCGAGCCGGTGCGCCGCCGACACCGCGCGCGGTGACAGGCCGGCCTGGTCGAGCGGCGTGGCGTCGGTCGCCTGGGCCGCGGCCTCGTCCGGGGTCAGTGGCTGCTCGCCGGCCGCCGGGTGGACGCTCGGCACCGGCGGCGTCGAGTCGGCGGCGCGGAAGACGGCGAGCCAGGCGTCGCGCATGTCCTTCAGCGAGCTGAACCGCCTGGCCGCGTCCCGGTCGAGCGCGCGCAGGAAGAAGGAGGTGAGGCCGCCGCGGATCGCCGGGTCGAACGCCTCGGTCGCCACCGTCGGCGGGCCCTCGGTGAACCGTGGCTCGGTGGAGCCGTCGCCCCATAGCGGCAGCTCGCCGGAGGCCATCTCGTGCAGCGTGACCGCCAGCGCGTACCGCTCGGCCTGGTCGTCGTAGGTGGTGCGGGTGCCGGCACCGAGGAACGGGTCCAGGTAGCGGGGCGTGCCGGCGGCCGTGTCGCGCACGGAGTGGTTGGCCAGCGAGAAGTCGATGAGCACCAGCTGCCAGGTCCGGTTGGGCCGGCGGCGCAGCACGATGTTGTCGGGCTTGAGGTCGCGGTGCGCGACGCCCTCGCCGTCGAGGTAGTCGACCGCGACGAACAGGTCGCCCGCGAAGATCTCCAGCTCGTCGACGGAGAGCCGGCCCTCGCGCAGCTTGCGGGCCATGGTCTGCTCGCCCGCATGGTCGAGGACGAGGACGGTGCGCCCGCCGATGACGAGGGTGTCCTGCCGGGCCAGCCGGATCACCCGCGAGTCGCGCAGCCGGCCAAGCACGTCCGCCTCGTGCGTGAGCCGCCCCGCCCGCTCGTCGGAGAGCGCGACCTTCAGGACCTCGTCGCGGTTCGTCTTCTCGTTGTGCGCGAGGAACGCGCGGCTCGTCGAGCCGGTACCCAGCCGGCTGGTGATCCGCCATTCCCCGCCGACGAGGTCACCGCGCTCGGCCTCCAGCGGGTCCGGTTCCGGCACCGGCTCGGTGGACAGGTCGAACGGCGAGGTGATCGCGCCCTCCGTAGCCCCGACGGCCGGCGCCGCGGACTCCCCGACGACGAGCTCCAGCCAGTCGAGGAAATCGCCGACGGTGGCGAAGCGATCCTCCGGCTTCGCGCGGGTGGCCNGCGCGACCAGGTCGTCCGCCGTCTCGGACAGCGAGTCGACGACCGCGGAGGGGCGCAGCCCGCCGGTCTCGGCGAGCAGCGCCTTCACCGCGTTGCGGGTCGGCGCGGGAGCCTCGCCGGTCAGGATCAGGTACGCGAGCGCGCCCAGGCCGAAAACGTCGATGCCGACCGGGTCCGGGTAGGGGGCGTCGACCTCGGGCGCCAGGTAGCTCTCCGCGGCCCGTTCCAGCTGCGGCAGGAACCGGTGCGCGGGCTCGAGGGCGAGCGCGACCGAGGTCTTCGTCAACGAGCCGGTCAGCTGCCCCGTCGACGCGTCGATGTCGCGGGCCGCCGCCTGCCAGTCGCTGATGACCAGCCGGGGGGAGAGCCAGCGCCGCTCGCTCTCCGCCTGGTCGCGGCCGCGGCGGGCGGACGGTACGACGAGGACGCTGCGGGCCGCGAGGGCCCGGTGGTAGAGGTGGCGGCCGTGCGCGTAGTCGAGCGTCTCGGCGAGCTCGCGGATCATCCGCAGCCGGGTGCCGGCGTCGAGCCGGTCGCCGTAGCGGGCGAGGTAGTGGTCGAGGCGCATCTCGTCGGGGTGGTGCCGAAAGATCAGCGCCGGGCCGGCCTCATGCTGCTCCAGGCCGTCGACCTGGACGATGCCCTGGTGGTCGATCCCGTTGAGGACGAGGAACTCGCGTTTGGCCGCCGCCTCCCGGGCACGGCGCTCGGCCTCGCCCGCACCCGTCTCCACCAGGTAGATCCGCACCCGGCGGCGCGCGGAGGGCATCTGCGTGTGCCGGGCGTGGTAGTCCTGCCAGGTGGGGCCGGACTCGAAGGCCGGGATCTCCAGCTCCCACGCGCCGACGCGCCGGTGCCGCCGGCTGGGTGCGATCCCGGCGACCGGGAGCAGCGCCGCGAGCCGCCTGGACGTCTCCGGGGCGATCCGGTGGCGTTCGTCGCGCAGCGGGGCGTCCAGCAGGCCGGACCAGATCGACGGAAGCGCGGCCGCGGTGCCCGCCCGGACCGGGGCGCCGTCGGCGGCGGGTTCCGGGCCGAAGATCCCGTGCAGCTGGAAGTCCGGCAGCTCGACCTTCAACGTCCCGTTCGAGAGGAAGACCGCCGGCTGGAAGAACGGCATCCGCAGCCGGCCGAGGCCCTGCGCGCGGGCCGCGGTCTCCAGGAGGTGCTTGAGCTCCTTGGACTTCTGGTTCGCGAGGATCAGCGGATTGTCGAAGATCAGGTCTGGGCCGGCCGGCCGGTGCTGGACCCAGTTCGACCCCGACGCCGTCAGCCGGCCCGCCCAGCTCTTGATCTCGATCAGGTACACCCCGCCGCGGGCGACGACGAGCAGGTCGACCTCGCGCAGGTGCCCGGTGGACGCGACGAAGGTGAAGTTCGACCAGGCCCGGTACGGCTCCGCGTCCGGCAGCAGCCGCTGGACGTGTTCCAGCGCGTCCCGCTCATGGGCGAACTGCGACGCGGTGACCGTCGTCCAACGCCTGTCCTGCACCCCGTCTCCCCGCTGCTCCCGCCGCCGCGCTGGGACGGCGACCCCCGCCGCCCCAGCCCGCGACATTAGCCCACTTACCCGAGCCCAGTTACACGGCGAGCTTCTTCAACATTCCGTGAAGCTGGCTGATCTGGCGATTCTCCTCGACGGTCAACGGCGTCGTGCGGAAGTGCGCGACCGAGTTACGGATCTTGCGGACGGCGTCGAGGAGGTCGATGAAGGCGCTCTGGTCGACGAACGGCCAGTTGAGCTTCTGCCAGTTCGCCGGCACCTTCAGCAGGAACATGTAGTCGCCGAACATCATTTCCGCGACCCGTGCGGTTTTCTTCCTCGTGGCCTTCAGGACGGCCGGGTCATGGTCGAAGGCGGGCGTGAGCAGGCCGCGGATGAGCCGCTCGATCTCGCCGATCACGAAGAACGGCCGGGCGAGCTCACCGAAGCGGGTCGCGACGTCGGCCATCGTGACGATGCCGCAGATCTCCCCCTGTTGGTTGCGGACCAGGACGTAGTCGGATGCGGTAATCGTGGCCAGTGCCGCCAGCAGGCTGTCCGTGTCATGGACGACCTGTACGTCTTCGTCGGTCGCCTTCGCCAGGCTNGGCACGTGACCGTGCGCGTACAGCATCGCGACGGACTGCCAGGTCACGACGCCATGGAGATGGGACGCGCCTTCCAGCACCGGGATCTGCGAGTACTCCCACTGGAGCATGCAGGTGATCGCCTTGTGGAGGCTGTCCTTGGGCCCGACGGTGCAGAGCTCCCGATGGGCTGACGGCAGGTCGCCGACCCGCAGCGTCCCCGCCGGGAGTTCCTCGTCGGGGTACTCGCCCGCCGCCTCCTGCCCGGCTGGTTCCTCCTTTCCTCCCTCTCCTCCCTTTCCGCTCGACTCCGCCGCGCCGTCGCCCGCGGCTCGCTGCGGCGGGATCTCGTCGGGTGACGCCGTGGAGGTCGCGGTGTCGTCGGGTGAAGGTGCCGGGTCGAGCACCTCGGCGGCCGGCGCGTCCTGCGGGCTCGGGCGGGGTGCGCCTTCGTCCTGCGCTGGCCGCGAGACCGGCATGACCTTGATCAGGGTGTCGAGTGGGCCGGCCTCGAAGGTCGGCTCGGTCGCCAGCCGGGCCTGGGAGAGCTGGACGCGGATCGCGGAGATGGCCTCGGGGCTGCGGACACCGTAGCCGAACCGCCTCAGCAGCTGCCGGATCGTCAGCTCGCCGTCGACCAGTGACGTGAGGATGTCGTCCATAAGGGTTGCTCGTGGTCTCTGTGCGACGGGGGGTCAGCTGGCCGCGACGGCGGGCGAGAGCGCCTCCCGGCTCGCGGGCTTGCCCATCGCCTTCTCGATCACAGCGAGCAACCGCTGGATCCTGTCCTGGTAGAAGGCCTCGAAGTCGTTGGCTCGCAGCGTCTTCGGGTCGATTCGCTGGGAATCGACGAGATCATCGATCCAGTCGGCCGGCAGGCCTGACTCGCGGGCGAACATCTCGAGGTAGGTCGCCGGCGAGCGCCCGCCGATCGTCTTGGCCGCGCGCAGCGAGAGGGGAGACTTGTTGATCACGCTGGTCATGCGAGGGTCCTTGACGCCGGCGCGCTCGAACNAGGCCTTCGGGAAGATCTGCCGGAAGTCGACCGCCTCGGTCACCAGCGTGTCGGCGTTGATCGGCGCGTCGGTCGCATACCAGTCGTAACAGCCTTCCTGCAGCAGCAGCGCGAAGACGCCCTTGTAGGCGGCGCTCAGCTTCATCGTCATGGTGTGCAGCCGCTGCTCCTGGAACGCCGCCTCGGTGACGGTGTCCGGCTCGCGGCCGGTGCCGTTCACCCAGTCGACCACGTGCTCGACGTCCTTCGGGAACCGGCTCTCGGTGGTACCGCCGTAGAGTTCGCCGAACACGCCGCACCAGTACCAGCGGACGATCTTCTCGTGCGCCTCGGGGCGGTCGGTGACCGCGCCGAGGATGGTCCTGATCGCGGCCAGTGGCACGAGCTGGGTCCGGTACGGCAGCTCGCCGCTGCGGAAGACGCACTGGCCCTGGAGGAAATCCCCGGCCCACGCGAGCGCCTCCGTCACCGCGGGCGACCATTTCCGGTAGTCGGCCAGGGGGAGCGTCAGCAGGTCCCTGCGCTTGCACCGGATCGACGGTGCGTCCGCGGTCCGCCGCGGATGCTCGGCGAGGTAGCGGTGGCGCTTGTGGTAGCTGATGACCAGCATGAGCGCCTGCAGAAAGTCGATGTTCTTCAGATCCTCGAGGACCGGGTACTTCTCGCTCAGTCCCTTCGAGATCCCTCCCCAGTCCTCCTGAAGGTTGAACTCCGACCCGTGCGTGGACGTGTACTCCCGGTTGCCGGCATAGGTCGCCGTGAGCAGTTCGAAGACGTTCAGGACGAGCCCGCCGGTGTTGACCTTCTCGAACACCGTGCAGACGGCCTCGTTGCTCGTCTCCTTCGGGAGCTTGACCCAGGGCACGCGGAACTGGTTGATCCTCTTGAGTACCTCGCCGTTGAAACGCGCCCAGGTGTGCTTGCGGTCGTCGTCCACCGCGTAGGCCCACCCCCAGCCAGCGGTCTCCATCGAGTCCAGGCTGAGGTTGAGCGGGTACATCCCCGCCGCGCACTCCTTCTCCCGGCTGGTCAGGTCGATGACGTCGTCGGGCCCGGAGCCCCGGCGCAGCAGCCGGCTCGCCGGCACGGAGACGATGGCCTCCTCGCGCTCGTCCTCGCTGCCGATCGCCCGGACGATGTCGATGTAGTACCAGACCGACAGCTCGTTGTGCCGCTCGTCCTCGGTCTGCACGGGCTCGCTGGACATCAGCGCGTGGTAAAGCGAGGTGAGGCGTTGCTGCCCGTCGAGCAACAGCTGCGCGGGGACTGCTCCGTCGGGAGCCTTCGTGCCCTCCAGCGGGCGCGCCTTGAACTGGGCCTCACCGCCGGTCTCCAGCGACATGATGACGCCGAGCGGAAACTCCCGGGTGACCGTCGCGAGCAGGGAGCGGATCCGCTCGTCGTCCCACTTCCATTTCCGCTGGAAGTCCGGGAGCTGGATCCGGCCAGTGGACACGTCCTTGAGCAGCTCCTCGAGGAGGGTGTCGTGCACCGCCACCGTGGAATCCNCCTGTCACCAGTCGGTCGCCAACCGTTGGATTATCCACGCTCCGTGCTGGTGTTCAAACTGCCCCGACCCGACACACGACCATTTCCTCGCCGCCGGCCGGTGCCCGATTTCGGCTGACCGCCTGGTGAACGGTCAGTCGCCTCGCACCGCGACGCCCTCGTAGCCGAAGCCGATGACCTCCGGGCCGATCCGGTAGTTGTCGAGGCTTTCCAGGGCCAGCCCGGCCTTCGTGACCAGCTCGTCGATGGGCCGGTTGAGGTGGCAGCCGCCGAACACCCGGCCCCAGGCCGGGGTGAGCCGGTCCTGCCAGCGGGCGACCCCCGCTCGTGGGGACCGGCCGTGCTCGGTGAAGTGCAGTGTGCCCCCGGGCCGCAGGACTCGCCGGACCTCCCGCAGTGCCTGGTCGACGTCGGGAATGGTGCACAGCGTCCAGGTGACCAGCACATGGTCGACCGAGGCGTCGGCCAGTTCCAGCCGTTGCCCGTCCCGCCCGACGAACTCGACCGGCACGGTGGTCGCGGCGATCCGCCGCTGCGCCAGCCGCCGGCCGGCCGGCCGCCGCAGGTTCGACCGCCAGCAGCCGGGTGACCTGCGCCGGCAGATGCGGCAGGTTGCGCCCCGAGCCGAAGCCGATCTCCAGCACCTCGCCGCTCAGCCCGGCGGCCGCCCGGGCTCGGGCCGGTTCCACCAGCCGCCCGAGCACCACGTCGATGATCCGCGGTAGTACCTGGTCGTCGTAGTAGCCCACATCCGCTCCCTCCGCTGTGCGCACCNTCCACTATCCGGGGGTGCTTCGTCGCAGCCGGGGAACTCTGTCGAAGTAGCCGGCGAGTCTGGCGGCCTGGTCGAAGAACTCCAGTACTCGCGAGGAGTCGTCGTCGAGGTGGGCGACGGTCTCCGCGCCGAGGTAGAACGCGACGGCCGCCCGGGCGAGTACCGGCATGCGCACCAGGCCCGCGAACGGTTTGCCGCGCAGCACAGTGGTGAGCACTTCCGCGGCCAGTGCCTCCCACCGCCGAGTCTCCAGTGTCAGCTGGGCCGCCAGCCGCGACCCCGGCCGAGCCCCCGCATACAGCTCCTGGACCGCGGAGATGTGCCCGACCTCGGTGTCCTCCAGGTAGAGCTCGCGGAGAATCTCCACCGCGCGCCCGGCCCGGTCCACACCGGACAGCTGCTCCCGGTACCGCTGGACGCGCGCCTCACAGGTGTGCGCGAGGGCCGCGACCAGGACGTCGTCCAGATCGGTGAAGTGGTAGTAGAGGACGCCGGGGGCGAATCCGCCGACCTGGGCGATCGCCCGCGCTGTTGTGCCGGCATAACCGTGCCGCACGAGGCAGGCGAGCGTGGCGTCGAGGATCCGGCCGCGGGTGTCAGCCCGGCCGCGGGTGTCAGTCCGGCCGTGGGTGTCAGTCTGGCCGTGGGTGTCAGTCCGGCCGTGGGTGTCAGTCTGGCCGTGGGTGTCAGTCCGGCCGTGGGTGTCAGACAACGCGTATCGGCCGAACGCCGTTTGCGGCGAGGTACCCGTCGAGCCGACGGGCCAGTGCCGGGAGATGGTGGCTGGGCACCTGTGGGTACAGGTGATGTTCGAGGTGGTAGGTGAGTTCGAGGAACACGGCGGGGATGATCCTCCCGCGCAGGGTCCGAGTCTGGGTCAGGGGCGTGTCGCCGTAGTCGTGGTGCGGCAGGTACACCGTCAGCAGTGGGTACACCCAGCTCCCGGCGATCGCCAGCAGCGCGTAGACCAGCACGGCCGGGGTGTACGGCCACAGCAGGGCGCCTCCCGCGAGCGCCAGCACGGGTGCGGCGGCCTCGGCGAGCAGCCAGCCGCGGTCGCGCCCCCGCCGGTAGGACCACCACCACAGCCGCGGCAGGAACACCGGGCCGTAGCCCACGGCGCCGAGCAGCGACAGTTCGGCGGGATGTCCCTCCGGATCATCGGGGTGCGGGAAGAGCCGGTGGTGGCGGGTGTGGGTGGCGCGGTAGGCGTGCCCGCTCTCCAGCAGGACGAGCCCCATGGCGAACAGCGCCCGGTCGGTGCCCGGCCCCGACAGGCCGAGCGTGCCGTGCACCACGTCGTGGGTGACCGTGACGACCGCGACGAAGATGCCGAAGACGATTACCGGGGTCAGCCACCACCAGCCCGCCCAGGCCGCCGCCGCGAAACACAGCAGGCCGGCGATCGGGCGGGCGAGCGCGATCCACCGCCGCCGGCGGGTGGTGACCAGCAGATCGGCACCCAGGTCGGCCAGCGTGGGCGGGCCAGGCGGGCCAGGCGGGCCGGGCGGGCCGGGCGGGCCGGGCGAGTCCGGGGAGGTCATCGGTTGAACCCCCGCTCGCGCAGCATTCCCTCCGCGACGATGCGGCTGCCCAGCACGCAGGCCACCGTGCCCAGACCCGGCCAGGTCGAGTCACCGACCAACCAGAGCCCGCGGCCGCCGAGGTCGTGCGGAACGGCGTGCTGATTGGTGTTGCGCAGGTGCTGGCGGACGCCCCCGACGGCGCCGCCCGGGCGGAAGCCGAACCGTTCGTAGCTGCGCGGCGTGCCCGTCGCCGCGAACACCGCCCGCTGCCCCAGCGACGGGTAGGCGCGGCGGGCACATCCGACGAGCAGCTCGCCGATCCACTTCTTGCGCTGCTCGTATTCGAGCTCGTCGAGCCCTTCCCACTCGGCCAGCTCGGTGTGGGTGGAGATCATGACGGCGCGGTGCTCCGGCGGCGCGCTGAGGGTGTCCCCGGGTTCGGAGACGGAGACGAACATGTTGTTCCCCTCGCCCAGCGGGCGGTCGTAGGACTGCAGGAACTGGTGGTGCGTGAACTCCTGCCCCCGCACCTCGTCCTCGGGTACGCCCAGGAACACCACGCACGCGCCACCGAGCGCCGGCGCGTCGCGTTCCAGATAGGGCCGCAGCCTGGCGGCCACGGGCAGCCCCGCGCAGATCGCGGCGGTGGTGGCGGCGGGAACCGCGGCCACGATCCGGCGGGCACCGATCGCGCCTCGGCGGGTGGACACCCGGTAGGCACCCGGCTCGCCGTCGATCCGCGAGACCGCGCACCCGGTGCGCAGCCGGCCGCCCAACCCGCGGTAGTGCGTGACGAGCGCCCGCCAGAAGCCGTGCATCCCCCCGGCGTGCCGGCTCAGGCCGGCGCCCCGGATCGTCACGCCGAGCGCCGCGTTGATCAGCGGTGCGTCGTCGACGGTCGCGTGCACGGTGTCCTCGACGAGCATCGCCAGTAGCCCGACGAGCGCCAGGTCGTCGCGCAGCCCGTACCGGCGCAGCGCGTCTCCGAGCGTCCAGTTCAGATAGCGGGCGAGGGGGACGCCGGTCGGGCCGAGGGCTCGCAGGTCGTGCAGCGCGTCCGCCGGCCCGCGCACGGGGAGGCGCACCCCGGCCCGGCTCGCCCGCCAGAACGTCCGCGCCAACCGGTCGATCAGCGACCACAGCTGTCGATGGGGGCCGGTGTCGCCGAGCGTGCGCCGCCGCTCGGCGTGCCACCGCGCCGGGTCGCGGTGCAGCACGACCTCGCGGTCGGGCAGGTGCGCCACGTAACCCGGTAGCTCGCGGGTGTCCAGCGGGTTCATCCCGACGCTTCGCAGCAGCTCGAAGCCGACTCCGCCCGGCGCGAAGTCGACGAGCGTGGTGGCGCCGACGTCGAAGGAGAAGCCGCGTTTGCGGAAGTAGCCCGCGCAGCCGCCGGCGTGGCCGTGTGCTTCGAGCACCGCCGTCGACAGGCCGGCGGCCTGTAACCGAAGCGCCGTCGCCAGGCCGGCCGGACCGCCACCGATCACCGCCACGTCGAACGGCTCGGCTCCGGTCGGCTCGGTTCCTGTCGGCACGTCCTGAACATCTGTTCTGAACATTTGTTCAGGATGGGGCGCGCGGTGGGGCGAGTCAACGTGTGCGGTCCGTGCGCGCCGCCCGGGCGGCAGGGGCTTTTGTCGGGGATGTCACCAAGGGGTTCGCGGCCCGCCGTCCGGGACAGGTCCTCAGTACTGACGAAAGGGAGAACCGCCTGATGCAGCTGACCCCAACCAGTGATCACCGCCTGGCCCTCCGCGAGCCCCGGGTGGTCGCCGCGGTCGACGGACCGGACGCGGCGGACTACGCGGACGCGGCCGACTATGTGGCGCACACGGCGACGTTACGAGGGGTGGTCCGGCAGCGGCTGGTCACCCGTGCGCTGGTCAGCCACCTGCCGCCCGCGCCGGCGCGGCTGCTGGACGTCGGAGGCGGGAACGGCGTGCAGGCGTTGGAGTTCGCCCGGCGGGGCTACGACGTGACGATCTGCGAGCCCGACCCGAAGATGCTGGCCGAGGCGGAACGCAGGCTGACCGACGCCCCCGAGCAGGTGCGGCGGCGCGTCGAGCTGGTCCGGGGGGACGGGCGGGAGGCCGCCCGCCTGGTGGGGACCGGCTGGGACGCCACCTTCTGCCACGGCGTCATCATGTTCGTCCCCGAGCCGGCCCCCCTGCTGAACGTTCTCGTCGAGGTCACCCGGCCCGGCGGGATCATCTCCGTGGTCGGCAAGAACGGCCCGGCGCTCGCGCTGCGGGCAGGTCTGCAGGGCCGCTGGCGGGACACCGCGATGCTGCTCGGCGAGCCCGGCGCCGCCCGTGTGCCCCGCGCCGCGGGCACCCTGCCGTCCGGCGCCGCGGGCACCCTGCCAACCGGTGACGATCCGGCGAACGTCGCCGCGATCCTCACCGCGGCCGGCACGCGGTCGCTCGCCTGGTACGGGATCAGGACGTTCACCGATCATCTCGGCGACCTCCCGCCGGGGCCGGACGTGGACGCCGTCGTCGACGCCGAATGGGCAGCCGGCACGCGGGACCCCTACCGCGGGATCGCCCGCCTCATCCACCACGTCCATCGCCGCACCGGGTAGCACGGTCGCCGCCGGGGCCCGCGCGTCGATACCGCTGACCGATCACTCGCCTGGTGACGAGCGGGCGGTGCGCTGGTCGGTGCGCTGGCCGGTGACGAGCAGCGCGCTGCGGTGGACGTCCCGGGGGGAGCAGCGGCGGTCGAGCCTGGTCCGCAGCAGCGACCGGGCGAGATCGGGCCGGTTGGCCTGGATGGCGCAGTAGATCGTGGTGTCCTCGACGATCTCGCGCTGGGCGGCGCTGCCCCCGAGCGTCTCGACGCCGGGCAGCGCGATCAGCGCGTCGGTCGCCCGGTCGGGATCGCCGTGCAGCAGGTGCATCAGGGCGTCGGCCAGCGGCGCGATGGTGTCGGTGAAGGCCGGGCTGGACCGGGCGGCCGCGGACCGGCGTAGCTGCGCGAGGCGGCGGCAGTCGCCCGCGGCGGCGAGCGCCACTGCCGAGTGCAGCCCGACGAAGGGTGTCGGCGGGTCGACGAGCAACGCGCCGGGAACGGTCTCCAGCACCGGGCCGAGTTCCACCGACGTCCAGGCACCGGCCGCGAAGCCGCGCCACAGCAGCGACGCCGAGTCGATCAGCGCCCGGACGCCGGAGACGGCCGGCGGCGAGAGCTGGGCCGCGAACCGCGCCCGGGCCGCGCCGTCGTCACCGAGCGCGAGCTCGTGCAGGGCCGCGTGCCAGGCGAAGTGCGCCCGGTGCGACG
Organism: Frankia sp. EI5c; assembly: GCF_001636565.1. Lineage (GTDB taxonomy): Bacteria > Actinomycetota > Actinomycetes > Frankiales > Frankiaceae > Parafrankia. Next base: position 82,032 of record NZ_LRTK01000029.1, on the reverse strand, counting down.
AATCCGACCCGCAGGTCGAGATCCACCCGTCCAACCAGGCCAGCCCGGCCTCGTGGTCGCCGGTCTCGTAGTGGACGTGCGTCTTCGCGTGGACGGCGTGGCCGGCGGTCGGTTCCACGGCCAGCGCCAGGGCCGCGAGCTCGGCCGCCTCCTCCCAGTTCTCCTGCTCCTGGCGGGTGAAGGCGAGCAGCCCCCGGTACCACCAGTCGTCGCGGTAGACGGCGGCCAGTCCTTCGACCAGGGCCCACGCCTCGGCCGGCAGCTCCGTCGCGCCGCTGAAGGCGATCGTGGGCACGGCGATGCTGACGGCGAGGGCGTCCTCCGGATATGCCTGGATGTAGCTCAGCAATGCCGCGGCCGAGTCGGCCCCCGGCTCGCGGATGCGGGCGGCGACGACCTCGATGAAGCGCCGCTCGCGCTCGTCGGCCCGGGCGGCGTGGCGGTGCGCGTCCCGCAGCGCCGCCTGGACGTCGACATCGGCCCCCCACTCGGCCCCGAGCAGCGCCAGCACCGCCTGCCCGAGGGCGAACTGGGGGTCGGCGGCGACCGCCTCGGCCACCAGCGTCTCGGCTCCGGACCGCACCCGCAGGATCCGCCCGAGCCCGGCGACATAGCGGCCGGCCGCCTCCGGGGTGGCGGTGAGCGGCAGGCCGTAGGGGTCGCGCACCCGCCGCACGACCCGCGGCCCGGGCAGGGCGGCGACGACGGCGCGGGCGAGCGCGGCCGCCTGGCCACGCAGTTCGGGGATCGCCGTGCTCTCCCACAGCTCCCCCCGCCGCAGCGGCCCGATGGCCCAGATCGCCGGCCGGGGCCCGTCGGCCGCGACCAGCCGCCCGGACGTCTCGGTGGCGAAGCCCAGCTCCAGGCTGTCCGGCGTCGCCAGGCGCGAGGCGAGCAGGTTCATGACCAGGGGATCGTGGCTGGCCCGCACGCCGGCGCCCGCCCCGGTGCAGTTGACCACGGCCGCGGCGACCACCCGGGAGCCGTCGCTCAGCGAGACCTCGACACCGGCCGCGGTGTCCCNGGCGTCGACGACCCGCGCGGCGTGCGCGACCAGCGATCCCTCGGCGCGGCGCTGCTCCAGCCAGGAGTGGACGGCGGGGTCGACGCGGTGCCGGACCTGGTCCCAGCGGCGCATCGTGGTGGCGAGGAACCGTGACCGGGCCGCCGGCTCCAGGCGGGACCACAGCTCGGCCGTCACCGGCCGCATCGAGTCCACGGCCTGCCGCCAGTCGCCGCCGGCCGCGCGGATGTGCTCGAAGACGAGCCGGCGGGCCTGGGCGAGGCTCACCGGCGCCTCGGGCAGCTCCGGAGCGGCGATCGGCGGCGCCGNGTGCTGCGCGTGGGGCAGCGGGAGCAGCCCGTGCCGCGAGGTCACGTGCAGGCGCACGCCGGCCCGGCTCCAGCGCTGGGCCATGTCGGCCATGGTCAGGCCCGCGCCGACGAGCAGCACCTCGCTGCCGGTCGGGACGCGGGGCGGGGACTCCGCCCGCCACGGGTCGGCGACGAACCGCGGCGAGCGGGTCAGCGCCGGCGGGGCCCAGGACGCCGTCGGCGCGCCGTGCCCGAGCGCGAGGACGACGGCGTCGACCGGATGGCTGGTGCCGTCGTCGAGTGTCAGCCGCAGCCGGCGGCCATGCCGGCGGACGTCCGTCGCCCGGGCGCGCACCCGCTCGCAGCGCACGCCGGCCGCGGCCCGCAGCGTCTCCTCCAGGGTGTGGCGCAGGTAGTCGGCGTAGAACTGGCGNGGCGCGAAACCACCGGGCGGAAAATCGACCGCGACGTGCCGGCGAAGCCAGCGCAGAAAGTGCAGTGGATCGTCGTCGAATGCGCTCATCTTCGCGGCCGGAACATTGAGCCGGTGCCGTGGATCCCGGGTCAGATATGCCAGGCCCTCACCGACCTCGTCCGGCTCGACGAGCATTATTGTGAACCGCCGGCCGGTAACCGCCACGGACCTCGCCAGCTGGGCGGTGGCGAGGCAGCCGCTGGCCCCACCACCCACCACCGCGACGACCACCGGCGCACTCATCGGGACCGTCGACAGTATGCGTGCGGACACCTTGGCATCGAAAGATCTCCCTTCGCGTCCCATTCCGTTCAACACCAGGTTAGGCGCAGCGGCGGCCGACCGTTGCCCAGATCGACAGACCGTTCCGGTGGCGGTGAGGCAGGTCTCGAAGGCGNGGTCGCTCCGGCCGCGGAGATCTCCGGGCCGTTCCTCCCCGCCCCGCACCCGGGTGGTGGCGACCGACCGGGCACCCGGTGCCCGAGCGGTACCGCGGTACCGCGGTACCGGGGCGGCTCAGGCATCCGGGCGTGCCGAGCCGCCGGGTCCGCCGGTGGTGGGGTGGACGTCGTCCGCGGCGCCGGGCTCGGCCCCCGGCGTGGTGCGCCTTCTCGAAACGGCGGGTCGGGTGAGTGGGCGTCCGCCGGTCACCCGGTATAAGGCAGTGTTTTTCGGACTCATAGTGATTGTCCCGTTTTGCCGGAAAGTCCGTGCTGCCGTCACCGGGGGGCCGGTATGCTCTGTCGCCCGTCGGATGGTCACTGAATCGGCGACGGTGAGGTCAGGGCAGAAGAGGGGCCTTGATTCTCAAATGCCCAGTGTGGTCTCATGGTACCCGCAGCCTATGATACAGAGATTCCAATCATGTTTCTCTGTTTCACCTCGGGGGCTGCCGAGCCGCTGGAGGGCGAAAGATGGTCGAGCGGAGCAGGCGCCAGTTACTGATCACGGGCGGTGCGCTGGGTATGGCCGGCGCGCTGTCCGCGGCGACCCCGGCATGGTCGTGGTCGCCTTCGGGTTCGGTGGTCGGTACGGGAGCCGGCCTGGACCCGAAGTACGTGTGGGATGCCGAGGCCGACCCGCTGGTCGCCGCGCTCAGCGAGCGCGGTGACGTGACCGCGGTCAACAAGCTGCTGAAGACGTGGACGAAGAACGGCCAGCCGTTGCCGGCCGGGCTGCCCGCGGACCTGCGCGACTTCATCGAGCGCGCGCGCCAGCTGCCGAGCTGGGCCGACAAGAACAAGCTGAAGGCCGCGACCAACTTCAACCAGAAGCGCGGTCTGTACCTCGGCGTCACCTACGGCTTCGTCAGCGGCATGCTGAGCACGGTCATCCCGCGTGAAGCCATTGCGGTGTACTACTCCAAGGGTGGTGCGGACATGAGGGACCGCATCACGAAAACCGCCAAGCTGGGCTACGACATCGGCACCGCGAACGCCTTCGAGCCCGACGGCGAAATGATTGTGACCTGTGTCAAGACCCGGCTGGCCCATGCCGGGGTGCGGCACCTGCTGCCCAAGTCGCCGTACTGGAACAAGGTCGCCGACGAGGAGATCCCGATCTCCCAGGCCGACATGATGGTGACCTGGCACAGCCTGCCGACCACCGTCATGCAGAACTTGCTGCAGTGGAAGGTGCCGATCGACGCCACCGAGTCGGCGGGGTTCCTGCACTCCTGGCAGCTCACCGCCCACATGCTCGGCATCCTCGACGAGTACATCCCGGCCACCTGGGCGGAGGCCAACTCCCAGGCCGCCCAGGTCCTCACGCCCATCCTCGGCCCGACCCCCGAGGGCATCAAACTCGCCGACACCCTCGTCAACCTCGCCTCGTTCATCGACGGCAGCCTGCTGAGCAAGCCCATCCTCTGCGCCCTCACCCGCTACTTCCTCGGTGACCAGATCGCCGACTGGCTCANGCTGCCGCGCTCCCTCTTCTGGGACACCGCCTTCGAGGTCGCCTGGCTGCCGTTCGTCGCCGTCCGCGAAGGGCTGCTGAAGCTGGAGCGGGCCCCGGGAATCCTCCAGCAGGTCTACTGGGCCTTCGACGAGATTCTCCGTCTCGGCGTGCTGGTCCTCCTCTCCGGCGCCGACTTCCCCATCAGCATCCAGATTCCCGACGCCAACAACCCCAACTACTGACCGTCAGACGCACCCGCCGGAGTCAGCCCGTTGCCTCCGGTGCTCTGGTCACCGGCGCCCCCCACGTCGGTGACCAGAGGTGCGGCCGGCGGGCGCGGTCGATGACCTCCTCGGCGGTCAGGGGCGAGGAGGGGTGGTGGCTCAGGCACATCGGCGTGCGGATCCTGCCGAACGGCAGGCTCTCGCTGGTGGCGTAGAACTCGCCGACACCGAGCCGGCCGATGTCCGGGGCGTCGCCGCCGCAGGCGCGGGCCATCATCCGCGCCGCTTCGATCTGGGCCGGGGCGTTCAGCCGACCGAACATCTGCGTGGTGGCGTTACCGGGGATCCCGTTGTGCAGGTTCTTCGGCGCCTGGGTGGCGAAGACCAGCCCGAGACCGTACTTGCGGGCCTGCGAGGCGAGTGCCAGGGTGCTCGCGGTGCAGGCGGTGGACGGACCGGACGGGGCGAAGGTCTGCGCCTCGTCCATGACGAACAGCCCGCCCAGGGGCCGATCACCGGCCGGGTTGCGCTTCACCCAGGAGAACAGGGCGAGCTGCAGCTGGTTGACGAAGCTCTGGCGCTGCTCGTCGTGCGGCAGCCCCACGAGACTGATCACCGACACGCGGGCGCGCCGTCCCGGGGCCGGGGAAAGCAGCAGGCCGGGATCCACCGGCTCGCCCTTTCCGCCGAACAGCGGATCGTTGACCATCGCCGCTCGCAACGCCTGCGCCAGTTCCCCGGCGCGCTTCCCCGCCGGGTCGAGGTCGTCGGCCACCCCGTCCGGCAGGTCGGCCAGCAGTTCGATGAACGCGGTCAGCCCGGTCCGGCTGCCGCGAGCGAACCGGCGCAGCGCCGCCGTCAGGACCGCCCGCCCGAGATTGGCCCGGACGGTGTTCCCGGTGACGTTCGCGCGGACCGCCAGCGTCGCGACGGCGGCGTCGATCGCGGCCTCGAACTCGTCCGGGTCGTCGCGCAGCCCGGCGAAGTCCGGCAGTGGCTGGAAGGTCAGCGCCCGCCCGCCGTCCCGGCGCGGCGTCCAGATCACCACCTCGGTGCCGGCGAGGTAGTCGGCGGCGAGCTGGTCGTCGCCGGTCCGCCAGCCGGTCGGCGGGCTCGGCCAGGCGTCGCCGAGGCGGGCCAGGTCGTTGTTCGGATCGAGCACGATCGAGGACACACCGCGCAGCGCGGACTCCTCGACCAGCCGCCGGATCAGCACCGTCTTGCCCGAGCCCGATCCGGCGAAGATCGTGACATGCCGGCGCAGCACGGCCAGGTCGATCCGGGCCGGCGTGCCACCCCGCACCGCCGTACCGAGCGCGAACACGGCGGGCGCCGCGCCGCCGCCACCCGCGGCATCAGGCGAGGCCGGTGACGAACGATCGGTCTCCGGCGAAGGGGGTGACAACCGAGCGGTCGGGCCGGGGATGTGGGGTGCCCGCGCTACCGCCGCACCCGGGCCGATGCCGACCGCGTCACCCAGTGCCGCCCGCAGGAGCCAGGTACCGCTGGCCGGCCGCCGGTCGACCAGCCACTCGTGCAGCCCGGCCGGCCGCTGGTCGAGCAGGGTCCGCAACGCCTCGAAGGTACCCAGGTCCTCCGTGTGCAGCGACACGGTACGGCCGCCGGCGGCATCGAACGCGGCCAGCGCCTGCTGCACCTTCTTCCCGGTGCTCCACGGAGTGTTCCGCACCAGGAACAGCCGTCGCCGCGGACTGCCGGCGACCATGGCGGCGGCGGTGCAGGCCGCGATGACCCGGGGCAGAACCGCGTTGCCATGGCTGGCGGTGACCGCCCGGAAGCACCAGTGCAGCTGCTCGCCGGTGTCGGCGTCGACGGTGCGGGTCAGCCGTGCATGCAGCGCCGGGCGGGCGCTCGGAACCGCTTCGAGACCGTAGTCGCACGCCTCGCCGTTCTCGATGATCCACGCGGTCAGCCCGGCGGTCAGCAGCACGGGTACGAGGCTGTCCTCGTTGGCGGCGGTGACGGCAGGCCGCGGGCCCGCTCGCAGCTCGGCGAACCGGGTGTCGAGCGCGCTGAGTGCCTCGGGACTGGCCGTCCCCGCCTCGTCGGGCGCTCGGCCGGCGCCGGTGCTGGTTCCGTCGGTGGCCCTGATGTCGGCGGTGACCGTGATGTCGTCGACGCCACGGGTGTTACCGGCGCCACGGGTGTTACCGGCGCCACCGGTGTTACCGGCGTCGTCGGTCTCCTCGTCGTCCGCGGCGGCGAAGTCGGGCAGCTCGCGCACGACGCCCGCGGACAGGCACTCCTGGATGTGCCGGTCGATGCGCTGCAACAGTTCCCGAGGGGTGTACTGCGGGGCGCGCTCGAAGGCCGCCCGGGCCACGGGCCAGGTCGGATGGGGCGGGGTGAAGCCGATGCGGTCGAAGTCCTCCCGGAACCGCCGTTCGATGATCCTGGCCGTGATCTCGGGGTCGTCCAGCCGGTCCAGGGGCATGATCGCCGCGAACCGGTCGCGCATGGAGGTGACCGCCCGCTCGCGGAACTGGATCCAGCTGACCGGCAGGCAGGCGAGCAGGCACAGCGTCCGCTCCGTGCGTTCGTGCAGGACGAGCAGGCCGTCCGCCAGCATGTTCAGCCGCACGGCGCCCGACCCGCCGGAGCCGCCCGGGTCGCCGTCCGACGAATCGTCGCGGGCCGTGAGCTCGGCGACGATCCCGTCGACCTGATCGACGGCGATGACACTCGGCCCGGTCAGCGCGAGCAGCCGGGACAGATCGCGGGCGATGTCCATCGGCGGGCGGGTCCGCGCCTGCATGCCGCGGCGCGCCCGCTCGCCGGGCTCCTGCTCGTCCATGGACCGCAGGTAGGTCTCGCCGACCGCCTGGGCATCGTAGTCCTCCGAGTTGTAGAGGACCAGGGCACGCAGTGTGTGCTGGCACTCGCGGGCCAGCGCCCCGTCGTGGTCGAAGAACGCGACGACGAGGTCCTTGAGGTGGGTCGGCTCGAGCGGCTGGTCGCCGATGACCGTCGCCGTCAGCTCCGCCGGCACGAGGAGTCGCCTGCACAGCGCCAGCAGGAAGCGCCGGATCTGGGTCATGCCGTCGACTGTCCGGAACAGGTCGGTGAGCATCGCCGAGACGACGCTCTCGGCGAACGCGTCCCCGCCGACCGGGCCGATCAGGAAGAAGTAGCCNCCCCGCCGCTCGACCTGCTGACGCACCCAGCCGAGCAGGTGGGTCTTCCCCGTGCCGGCCTGGCCCTGCACGACGAGGCCCGGGGGGCGGCCGTCGCCGAGCCGGTCCAGGGCCGCGAGAATGCGCCGCCGCGGCTCGACGTGCACGCCGTCCACGTGCACCGGGGAGTCGCGCCACACGTCCTCGAGGCCGTGTACCCAGTCCAGCTTGATGGCGCCGAGCGCCTCCAGCTCGGCGCTCATACCGGCCCGATCAGCAGCAGATGGTTGTCGTGCTCACCGATGCGGACCGCCGCGGCGCGGTCGGCGGCCGTCAGCGACTTCTGGTCCTCGTCGGGCACCACCCGCACGTCGGGACGCCGGGCCAGCTGGCGCAGCGCTCGGTCGACCTGTCTCCGGTCGACACTTCCGAGCAGCGGCCGGACGTCGGCCAGCCGCACCCAGTCGGGAGCGGCGGTCGTCAGGCTGGCATACGCCGCCCGAATGGCCGTCTCCAGGTCGCCAGGGCTCCCGTTCCCAGCGGCCTGCACCGGGGCCGTCGTCTCCGCCTCGGCCGTCTCCGCCGCCTCCGTCGGGGCCGTCGTCTCCGCCTCGGGTGCGGTTGCGTCCGGCTTGTCAGGTGTTCCCGTGTACGCGCCGAGCACGTCGCCGATCGTCCGCCGCTCACGCTCAAGGAACCGGGCCACGCCCTCGGCGAACGCGAAGAACACCCCGGCCGGCACGCTGAGCCTGGTGAACTCGCCGGTCGGGGTCAGCTCCCGCAACGCCCTGTTCCAGCCGGCGTCCGTCAGCTCGTGGAACAGCACGTTGCCATGGCCGGAGATCTTGCCGCTGCCGACCAGGCCGAGTTCGTTGAGGCGCCGCCGGTCCTCGCCGACCAGGTCGAAACCGAATCGGTCGCGCAGCTCGCCGTTGGAGATGGGCTGGTTCTGGGCGAGCAGCGCCAGCAGGAGCGCTGCCTGCCGGGCGGTGAGGGCGGTCGCGTCGCGGGTGGCCGAGCCGCCACGAGACGCCGAGCTGGCGCGGGTCATGGGTTGGTTGCCTCTTCCGATGGTGTCCGGCGCGCCGTCACGCAGCGCTCGATCTGGTTGATGACGAGGTCCACGTCGCCGAGAACCGCGTCGTTGGTGAACCGCAGGACGGTGAACCCCTCGAGGCCGAGTTCGTTGTCCCGCCAGCGGTCGCGTTCGTAGTGCGCCATCGCGCGGTGCTCCGGGCCGTCCACCTCGACGACGACCCGCTCCGCGAACCACGCCAGATCGACGTAGATCAGCGCCGAGAGCGCTCCGGAGCGGTGCGGCTGGTTCCAGGCCCTGCCGCGCGCCCAGGCCTGGCGGCTCAGCGCCTGTTCCAGTCGCTGTTCCGCCCGACTCGCCGGATGGGGCCGCCCCCGCATCGCCGGCGCCGTCGCGGCCGGCGCCGCAGCTGGTGCCGGAGTCGAGGTCGGAGTCGGTGGTGCGGGAGCTGGTGTCGGTGCAGTCGGTGCAGTCGGTGCCGGCGAGCCTGGCGGGATGGCACGGGTGGAGCGGGAGCTCGCGTGGCTGACCGGGCAGGGCGAAGCCTGGATCCGGTCAGCGTGTGGGGCACTGGGCTGCCCGGTCAGCCAGACACCGGCCCGGCCCTGGTACGCGAACCACTCCAGTGCGTCCAGGAGGGCTCCCTGCCCGGCGGGACGCAGGTCCCCCGCGGTCGGGTCGACGACCAGTGCCAGTCGCGCTCGGTCGAATCCCGCGGCGATCGCCTGGGTGACCCCCACCGCCCGGATGTCGAGCGGGAAGCGGCTGGTCCGTGGCCGCGCCCCGCCGTGCAGCGCGCGCTCGGCGAGGTCGGCCAGGTAGCGCGACGAGATTCCCCACGTGTCGGCCACCCCCGCGGCGAGTTTCCGCACCGCCGCCGGGGCCGATCCGCCGGCCGACTCGATCACCTCGCTCTCGGGTAGCCAGGCTGGAAGCATCGCCATCGCCACCGCCTCCAGCTCGTCGAGCAGGGCATGCTGGTGGGCGGGCATGGAGGCGGGCATGGAGGCGGGCATGGAGGCGGGCATGGAGGCGGGCATGGAGGCGGGCATGGAGGCGGGCATGGAGGCGGGCATGGAGGCGGGCACGGGCCGCGGGCGGTAGGCGACGGTGGCCGGCGCGTCATCCGGCAGCGGGTCGAGTGCGCGTCGCACAGCGGCATCCGTCGTTCCCCTGAGCCAGATCAACCGCGCGGTCGGCAACGCGCCCCAGGACTCACCGGGCACGGTGACCACGGCGGCCGGCCGCGGGCACGGCGGCGGCGCTGCCACGCGGCCGTCGGCGGGGGAGCTCTCAGCACGCGCCTCACCAGCAGGCGCCGCCGGTGCCGGTGTCGGCGGCGTGGTCAGCCGGGCCCGGACGAGGCGAGCGCCGCCGCGAGCCTGGGCACCCGGCCGCCGCGCCTCACAGGTCTCGGAGGCTCCCCGGCGGGTGAGTGGGCCGCCGGGACGGGCTGGCCGTCCCGCGGGGGAGGGCCTCGGAACACTGGTGGGGAAGGCAGGTGCGGGCCGCCCCGGGGCCGCGGCCGGCGCCCGCCGGGGGAACTCCGGTTCGGCCGTCGGTTTGGCGCGGCCGTCCATGGCGTGGCGGACGAGCTGAAGCAAGGTGTCGCGGGCGGACTCGGCGGAGAGATCGAACAGGTCGATCGGCGCCAGGCGAGCCAGCAGACCCGGCGCCGCGCACTCCTCGACGCGAACGGGCAGCAGGCGCCGGTCGGATCCGGACNGGTTCGCGGCGATGGCCGCCTGCCATTCGGGCACGTCGTCAAGAGAATGCAGGTAGGCCGCCGAAAGCACGAGCATCGTGCGTTTCGAACCCACGATGCCCGCCTGGATATGTGAACTCCAGTTCGATCCCGGAACGAAATCCCAGGCCTTGATCAGGACCCGATAGCCCGCGGACTCCAGATGCCAGGCAAGCCACTCGGCCCAGCCACGGTCCGACGCGGCGTAGGAAAGGAAGAAATCCCACCGGCCCGCTGCCAACACAAGGTACACCCCCGTCCGGGCCTGCCCCCGTTTGCCGGCCCGCGTCGCGATTATTGCATCGGCCACCGGGCGGGTAGCTCCGGTGGTTCTCCCGTGGGTGAACGGTGTGCGCTATGCGGTGCGGCCGGAACGTCGGCGCCTCGACGGGTAAACGAGGCCGGCGCATTCTCGTCTGGAAAGTGCCAGGTCAGCGGCCGCGCGGCCGTCCGGGCCAGAGCGGTGCCGCCCGCCCCGACGGTGTTCGGCCGGTGTGCTCAGCCGGTGAGGACGTAGCCCTGCACACCTTCGACGATCTGGCCTTCGCGGGAACCGTCCGGCGAGACGAAGTGCTCACCGCTGCCCGTCTGGCAGCGGACGATCGCCCTCGTGGCCGGTGTCGCCGGCTGCGAGCCGTGCACCCAGAGCACCTCGTCCGCGCTGGGCCGGCGCGCCGGATCCTTGTCGAGCGCGCGCGCCAGCGGCGGGACGAGGCGCCCCGGCACACCCGTGAGGTCGGGGGAGTCCCGCAACCTCGCGCCGGAACCGCTCGCGGAACTCGGGTTCGGCGACCTGGTCGGGCCGGATCACCTTGACCGCCGCCGGGCGGCCGCGCGGGTCGAGCCCCAGGTCGACGGTCCCCATCCGACGATCGGGTCGGAGAACGACATTCCTGGTGCGGACGGAAAGTGCCGCCGCGGTAAGCCCGTGTCTCGTACGTGGGTGACCTGAGGAACGACACCGCAACCTGGTTCTCGAACATCAGCCGTTGACACAGTGGGTGGGGTGGGACTGTTCGTGATCTGACGGTCGCGGTCGGCATTTCGGGGGGCGGCGTGGGTGTGGCGATTCGGCAACTGAAGAGCTCTGGGTGTCTCCTCGCGAGAGGTATTGACACTCCCGCCCGCGGACGAGGCGCAACCCCGGGTGGAGCGGAGACACAACGAGGTCTTCAGTCGCTGTCGGAGAACACCGCGAACGGGCGGCGCGGGGGCGGGCGAGGGCTGTTTCGGGGCCTGTGCGCCCGCTGAAAGCCCTGGTGGCGGCGTTGTGGCGGGTTCGGTCGGGGGCGGCGGCCCGGTGGCCGTGCGTCGGCCGGCTGGCCGCGGGCCGAGGTTCCCGCGGGCGGGGTGGTGGACGTTGGAAGGGTGGGGCGGTGCTGCCCCGGTACCGGTCCGGGGCGGTCGCTCTCCGGGCCTCGCGGCCCGGCTCGGCACCGGGGGCGTCCCGTCCGGTCAGACAGGTCTGTCACCACTGCCACCTCGCCTCGGGCTGATCCTCCTCGGGTTCCGGGCAGACGGGAGTGAGTGGCGATGGAACGAGACGTCTCGTTCCATCGCCTGCGAAAACGGCCACGCCGGGTATGTCGGAGTGTGGCCTGCCTGAATGCGCCGACCCCAGGGTAACCAGCTCCACCGGCCGCCGGGAAATGTGTGCTTCCGCGCAATCTGCGTTACCGCTCCCGATGGCGGTTACCGAACTGTCTCGTGCCGGACAGCCGGTTCCGTGGGCTAACAGCGCATGGAATCCTCGCGCGAGGATGTTCTTGCCTGACGGCACGCGGGGAGGAGGTGCGGATATGTCGGCAGACGCGATCAAAAAGGACCTGCGGGATGTCCTGGAACTGGTGCATGTCCTGCACGGAGATGATGAGGCGGGCGGCGAGATGCCCGCGGTGGTGCTGGCCCGGCTGGCGGCTATGGTCGGCTGCGACTCGGCATCCTACTGCCGGGTTGACCATGTCGACCGGCGGCTGCTGGCGACCGTCGTCGAGCCGGACAGCACCGACCTCACGGAGTCGGCCGCCTTCGCCGCTGTGCTCGGGCAGCATCCCGCGTTCGTCGCCCACCGCGAACGGCGGCTGTCCGCCGGCGGCTCGGTGGCCCTGACGGATCTGCTGGAGCTCCGCGCCCTGCGCAACCTGCCGATCTACGCCGACTTCTACCGGCCGCGCAATACACATGACCAGCTGCTGAACCTGGTAGCGGTAGGTCGCCACCAGGGTACGGCGCTGGTGTTCAACCGGTCGCGGCGCGGCTTCCCCGAGCGGTCCCGGGAACTGCTCGATCTCCTCTCTCCGGTGGTCTGCCAGGCAGTCGCGCACCGGGCGCGGCTCACCCGGCTGACCCGCGCGCTGCGGGACGCCCAGCGGCACGCCGCGGCGTCGGAGGAGGCCGCGGGCCGGCTCCCGGGGCTGACCCCGCGGGAACGTGAGGTTGCGGCTCGCCTCGCCGACGGGATCGGTGACCGCGAGATCGCCGTAGCCCTGGGAATCAGCCCGCGTACCGTGCACAAACACCTCGAACAGATTTATCGCAAGCTCGGCCTGCAGAGCCGGGGTGCCGTCGTCGCCATGATGCGAGACCCACGGCCGGCCCCGGAACCAGGAACCGCTTCCCGGTAGGGCAGCCGATGAAACCGTTCACCGGGCCCCCGGGTGGGGCGCGGCGCATCGGCCCGCATCAGCCGGGTCCGAACGGTTATCTCCGGGCCACCGGCGCAGTACGGATGACCCCTTCGGAGGAATCGGCGCGGGTGGGGGCGTCGCCCTTCATGTCATTGGCGAAGTCGGTGTTCGTGGAGATCGCCTCGTACGGCGGGTTCGCGGCGTCCTCGGTCGCGAGCGGGCCGCCCCGCTCCCCGAACCGAAGCGGCGAAGCCGGGTCGGTGGGGTCGATGCCGGCCATGACCGCTGATCCGCCTTCCGGATGCGCCCGCGGGAAACCCGCGTCCCGGCCGCGCGTGCTCGACCCGTCGGTGGCGTCGCCGGGCGCTGCCGCGACCCGAGCCGGCATCCGCGTCAGCCGTCCACCGGCGAAGCCCGCGCCGAGTGCCGCCACCAGCAGGATCGCGAGCCGGATCCCGCTGTTCCCACGGTCCTGGCCGCGGCGTTCCAGGGACTGCCCTGCGCTCATCTTCGGACTCCCCACCTCGACCACCGGGTGTGGCCGGTCCCGAACCTCGCCGGCCTCTACCCCTGGTCTGGTCCGGACTCGGCGGCTAAAACGTCGAGACGGTCGAGAGCTGACGGTCGGCGGCTCACCGTGGAACGCGGCGCCGGCGATCGCCGACCGGCCCCCCGAGGGCGGTGGGCATTTTTCTTGACTAAGTTCAAATCTGATGGTCAAGCTACTCGCCATGACCAGAAGCGGGCTGAGCCTCGAAGAGCGCGTGCGACTGCTGGAGGACCGGCAGGAGATCCTGCAGAGTCTGATCGACTACGGCGAACTGCTCGATGCCCGTGACCTCGACGCCTGGGCCGAGCTCTGGGCCGAGGACGGCGAGTTCGAGATGAGCACGGGCCGGACGGCTCGCGGGCGGGCAGCGATCAGGGGCATGCTCGCCGCGGTGCTGGAGCGGAACCNGCCCGCGGTGGTCCACCTGGAGGTGAACCCGCGCATCACCCTCGACGGCGACGCCGCCCGTTCCACCGCGCTGTACGGGGTCGGCCGCACCCAGGACGACGGGCTGACCCGCGTCATCTGGTTCGGGCACCACCACAGCCGTCATGTACGCACTCCGGACGGCTGGAAGATCCACTATCGCCGCAACACCGTGGATCTACCGGAGTCCGGCCACCCCTGATGACGCAACCGCCCGCCGGAAGACGTCCCGAAGATCTCAGCGGGCGCGCCGAAGACGCGGCGAAGACGGGCCGAAGAGCGGGCCANGGCCGTCAGGTGAGGCCGTGCCGGTCGTGCGCGGACGGGGGCGCCGTGAGCGCCGCGGCGGCCACATCGAACAGATCGGTGACATACAGCTCGTAGGGGACCTCGTAGGGTGCCTTCTCGCGGGTGGCGCTTTCGCGGGTGGCGTTTTCGCGGATGGCCGGGTCCGGGCCGTCGGATCTCCCCGCGGGTAGCTGCCCGTACCCGGCCAGGGCCGACAGGCAGAGGCGGATCAGGTGCGCCAGCCGCAACGTCCGCAGCTGCCGGGGTACCTCGACCAGCAGGTCAAGGATCGCCACGGTCACCTCGTGGCCGACCTTGCCGGCCGGTCTGCCGCCGGCCCACCAGGGGTGGTCCTCCAGCGGGTGGGCGCCGAAGCGGCCGAGGAATCGCACGTAGAAGCTGTCCGGCCGGCGGGCCTCCTCGGCGAGCGGACGCATCAGCACCTCGAACAGCCCACGCACCGTGTGGTCCTGGCCGTGGGCTCGTGCCGCCGCCAGCAGCTCGGCCCGGCGCCGGTCGAGCGGCGGGACCCGGTAGGCGATGATCGCCTCAAGCAGGCCCCGCTCGCCGCCGAAGTGGTACTGCACCGCGTTGTTGTTGCCGTTGCCGGCGGCCCGGCAGATGTGCCGGAGTGACACCGCTTCCAGGCCGTGCTCGGCGTACAGCCGCTCCGCCGCCAGCAGCAGCCGCAGCCGCGCGTCCTGGGCCCGGGGCGCGGCGGCGGCTGTGGCCCGCTCGGCCTCGACCGTCGGCGACGGTGCCGTCGGCGACGGTGCCGGCGGCGTTGTGGGTGCCACGGCTATCGGTCGTCCTTCCGGCCGCTGACGGGGGCGGCCTCGTCGTCGGCGACGCCGAGCTCGGCCAGCAGGCGGGACCGCAGGGCGGCGAACTGCGGGTTGGCGCGGGTGCGCACCGCACCCAGCCGGACCGGCTCGTCCAGGGAGAGCCGGCCGTCCGTGAGGACGGCGACCCGGTCGGCGAGCAGGATCGCCTCGTCGACATCATGCGTCACCAGCAGCACGGCCGGCCGGTGGCGCTGGCACAGGTCGCGCAGCAGGCTGTGCATCCGGATCCGGGTGAGTGCGTCGAGCGCGCCGAACGGCTCGTCGAGCAGCAGCAGGCCGGGGGAGCGGACCAGCGCCCGGGCGAGCGCCGCCCGCTGGGCCTCACCACCGGACAGCGTCCCGGGCCAGGCACGCTCCTTGCCGGCGAGGCCCACCTCGGCCAGCGCGGCGGCGGCCCGGGCGCGAGCGTCGCGTTCCCGCAGGCCCAGGGCCACGTTGTCGACCACCCGGGCCCATGGCAGCAACCGCGGGTCCTGGAAGACGACGGCGTCCCGCTCGGGGACGCTCGCCTTCCCGGTGGCCTCCGTGTCGAGGCCGGCGAGGATGCGCAGCAGCGTGCTCTTGCCCGAGCCGGACCGGCCGAGCAGCGCGACGAACTCACCGGCGGCGATGTCCAGGTCGATCCCGGCCAGCACCTCCCGGCCGGCGAACTCGCGGCGCACGCCGCGGACCCGCACCGCGGGCCCGACCGCGCCGCCGTTGCCACCCGTCGGGTCCGCGTCCGCGTCCGCCCGCCCGGCGGTCGCGGTTGTCGTCGCGGTCAGGGACGTGGTCACGGCGGTGGGTCGGGTAGTGGCGGTCGGGGTGTCGGCGCCGGTCAGCGCCGTCGCCGGCGTGCCCGGCGCCGGGGCGAGGGACGTCCTCGGCGTGGTCATGTGGCCTCCAGACCGCGCCGCCAGGCCAGCGCGCGGCGTTCGAGCAGACGGACGAGGGCGTCGGAGAGCAGACCGAGAACACCGTAGACCGCGAGGCCGACGACGATGATGTCGGTCTGGTTGAAGGTGCGGGCCTGGTCCATGAGGTAGCCGATCCCGCTGGAGGCGTTGATCTGCTCACTCACCACGAGGATCAGCCACGAGACCGTGAACGCGAACCGCAGGCCGACGAGGAAGCCGGGCAGGGCGCCGGGCAGGACCACCCGGCGGATCAGCGCGAGGCGGCCGAGCCGGACGGTGCGGGCCAGCTCCACGTAACGGCTGTCGACCCCGCGGATCGCCGCGAAGGTGTTGATGTACACGGGGAACGCGGTGCCCAGCGCGACCAGGAACACCTTCACCTGCTCGCCGATGCCGAACCAGAGGATCGCCAGCGGCACCAGGCCGAGGATGGGGACTGCGCGCATGATCTGCACNGGTGCGTCCACCAGGTCCTCACCGAGCTGGAACAGCCCGGCTATCAGGGCCAGCGCCACCGCGGCACCCACCCCGAGCGCCAGTCCGAGCGCCACCCGGCGCAGCGAGATCACCAGGTTCTCACCGAGTGTTCCGTCGGCGGCCAGGGTCCAGCCACTCTGCAGCACCGTCCACGGCCCGGCGAGGACGTCCGACTGGATCAGCCCGGCGGACGAACCGATCTGCCAGAAGGCCACCAGCAGCACCGGCCCGAGCAGCCGGCGGAGGGCCTTCGGCACCGGCCGGCGGCGCGGCCGGTTCGGGTCGGCGAGCGCGAGCGTCACGCTGCCCCTCCCGTCCCCGGCGGCACCGGGGACGGGAGCGGCGGGAGCGGGGACCGCGGCGGTGGCGACCTGGACGTCTTCGGCGCCGCCACGACTCCCGAGGACGAGCGAGGTCATGCGAACGACCCACCCTCGGTGGACTCGGAGGCCACGCCGTCGACGCCCACCGGGATGTCGCCGGCGATCGTGATCCGGTGCATCACCCGGTCGAAGCCCAGGTGGCCCTGGTCGGTCGGGGCCAGGTGGGCGGTGGCGCGGTTGTCCCAGAACGCGATGCTGTCGGGCTCCCACCGGAACCGGACCGTGAACGCCGGGGTCGCAAGGTGGTTGAAGAGGAGGTTGAGCAGCGTCTGGCTCTCGGTGTTGGAGAGCTCGACGATCCGCTGGGTGAAGGTCGGGCTGACGAACAGCACCCGCTCGCCGGTCTCCGGGTGGACGCGCACCACCGGGTGGACCGACTCGTAGATCTTGCTGGCGAACGCCTTCTGCAGCTTGCTGCCGTCGCCGCGCTCCAGGTGGATCTGGTTGCGGTGCACCGCGTGCAGACCGTCGAGGAGGTCGCGGATCGGCTGCGACAGCGTCTCGTAGGCGACGGCCAGGTTCGTCCACTGCGTGTCGCCGCCGTAGGGCGGGACGACCACGCCGCGCAGGATCGAGCCCATCGGCGGGTTGTGCACGAACGTCACGTCGGTGTGCCACAGGCTGCGGACCTGGTATTCGGACATGCCGGCGCCGAAGACCCGGGAGTCCAGCGGGAAGATCTCCGGGTGGCCTTCCAGCGTCGGCAGCGTCGGGTGCCCCGGGGTCACCTGCCCGAAGAGCTGACCGAAGGCGATCTGCTGCGCGGGGGTGATGTGCTGGTCGCGGAAGAACACGACCTTCCACTTCAGCAGGGTTGCCCGGATCTCCGCGACGACCTCGGGCGCGAGCGGCCCGGCCAGGTCGACGCCGAAGATCTCGGCGCCGATGTAGCCGGACATCGGGCGGACATCCAGACCGACCGGGGACGCGGCGGCGGTTCCGGTGGTGGCGGATCGGGTCTCGGTGTCGTTGGTGATGGTCACTGCTGGGCCTCCTCGACCGCGGAGTTGTATCGGGCGTCGAAAACCTTGGAGATGTCGATCTTCTTTGGCAGGACCCCGCTGGCGTGGAACAGATCGGCCAGCTTCTGCGCACCGCCGATGCTCTCCGCGTCAATCGGGACGAACTCCGACGGGATACCGGTTCCCACCAGCACCTTCGCGGTGGCCAGCGGCACCTTCAGCTCCTCGACGTAGTACTTGTCGATGTACTCGTCGGTGTTGGCGTCCCGCCAGGAGACGGCCTTCACCCAGCGCTGCACGAAGTCACCGAGGGCGGCCTGCTTGGCCGGGTCGGAGAGCACCTTCTGGGTCGTGATCAGGTACTGCACCACGGGCGACGTGTCGGCCCCGTCGACCTTGTGCGCGGTCGGGTTGGCCTGCAGATAGGTGGTGGCGAGCGGCTCGGCCGTCACACCGGCGTCGACGTCGCCGCGGGCCAGCGCGGTCGGGATGTCGGTGATCGCCAGATTGACGATCTCGACGTCCTTCTGCTCCAGACCCACGGAGTCCAGCGAGCGCAGCAGGTAGGCCTGCAGGATGGTCCCGGTGGTGATCGCGACCTTCTTGCCCTTCAGCTCCGTGACTGACCTGATGGGGCTGCCCGGCTTCGTGAGGAGCACCATCTGGCCCGGCGGGTTGTGCCAGCTGGCGATCACCGCGAGATCCTGCCCGGAGGCCGCGGCGATCACCGGCGGAGTGTCGGCGACGTAGCCGACGTCGACCGCGTTCGCCCGGAACGCCTCCAGCAGCAACGGCCCGGAGGCGAACTTGGACCAGTCGATCTTGTATGGCGTGTCGGCGGCCTGCCCGGACAGGTCAAGCGCCGGCTTGATGGTGCCCTGGTCGCCGACGCGCAGCGTGGTGCCGGCCGGAATGGTCGTCGGGTAGCTGGTCACAGCCGTCGCGGGCGTGCCCGCCGAGCCGCCGGACCCGGAGTCCGAGCCACAGGCAGCCAGCGCGCAGACGGCGAAAAGAGTGGACAGGGCTGTCAGAACAGCCGCGCGGCGTGGCCGACTCCGGCCGGCCCGATGGGCAGGCGTGAACACAGGACTCCTCGCGAACGTGAGTGCCGCGCGGCGTCCTGCGCGGCGGAGAGAAAGTGGCCCGGCGGAACCGGGCGGACGCTTCGACCTGCCCACTGAAACAGTTAAGTCAGCTGTTTGTCAACTTAGTTGGTGGAGATACTGCAGTAGTGTTACAGGATGATCTTGCTTAGCGTCGGCGGGTCGCCGGCGGAGCCCCGGGCGGCGGCGGAGGTTCCGCCCACAGTGTGCTGACCTGCACCGTCAGGTCTCGGCCGGATCCCCGGGGGTACTCGGAGGCCCACCCGCGCGGGTCGTCGGCAGGGGCTGCGCGGGGCGGATGTCCCTGCCCCGCAGGGCCTCGCGCGGCCCCCGCGCGGGTAACGGGCGGGTGTCGCGAGGGCGGGCGGGGCGGTGCCGCGAGGGCGGTCGGGCGGGCGTCGCGAGGGCGTCGGTTCAGGCGGCGACATCCGCCCGCGCCGGGCGGGGGAAGGCGCCCGGCGGGCGTCTCGACGCCGGGTATTTGGTGACCGCCGCCACACATCGGCGTCGAGGTGTGGCGGCGGTGGCGGTGGCCGCGGTGGCCGCGGCGGCGGCGGTGGCCGCGCGGGTCGGGTCGGGTCAGGCCATGGCGCCGGGCCGGCGCAACAGGCGTAGGACCTGGCTCTCCTGATGCGGCAGCAGGGCGGGCTCGGCCGCGTGGAGGGCACGTCTCAGCAGGTCGTCGGCACCCTCGTGGTCACCGTGCGCGCGGATCACCTCCGCCGCGTGCCACAGCACCGGACCGCTGTCGGGCGCCTCGCGCAGCGCCACCGCGGTCTCGTTCGCGGCATCGGTGGCCCGTCCGCGCCTCGCCAGGGCCACCGCCCGGGCCGCGCGCATCAGTGGCTGGGCCACGACCTGGGCCGACGACCGGGCGAGCCGGTCGAAGTCCTGCATCGCCGCCTCGTCGTCACCCAGCTCGACCCGGAGCCGGGCACGGCCGGCCAGGGCCGCCGCCGAATCCGGCGTGAACGTCAGAACAGCGGAGAAGATCGCCGCCGCCGCCNAGGGCTGGCCGGTGCACCACAGCGCATGCGCCAGCGCGGTCTGCACCTCCGCGTCCCCGGGGAGCCGTTCGCTGGCGGCCTGCAGATCCTCGAGCGCGTGGGTGGTCTGACCGGCGGCCAGCAGCAGCCGGCCCAGGGCGGCGAGCATCCGCCCGGAGGACTCGGTGTCCGAGAGTGACTCGTAGACCTCGGCGGCCTCCCGGTAGCAGGCCTCGGCGTCCGGCCAGCGGCCCTGGACCTCGTACATCTGCGCCCGCAGCGCCTGCGCGCCGGCCCGGGTCAGCGAATGCCCCGGCTCGCGGCGCAGTGCCTCCTCGACATGGGTGCGGGCGGTGGGCAGGTCGCGGTCCGCGAAACTCACCTGGGCCGCCCGGAGGTGGTCGTCGGCACCCGCCTCGGCGGCGGTGCCACCGTCCGCCCACTGGGGGAAGCCACGCTGCAGCGGCTCGATCAGCCGGTCGTCGAAAAGCTCGAACCGCCGCGAGCCCGACCGGTGGTCACAGCGCAGGACGTAGCGCTCCGCCAGGTCCTCGAGCAGCGGGGTCGGCAGGCCGGCCGTCGTGGTGAGCCCTTCGTCCACCACACCGCGCCGGCCACGTTCGGTCACGAACGTGCGGGTGAGCCACGCCCGCAGCTCGCCCTCGTCCAGGTCGTGCTCGTTCGCCACCGTGACCAGCACCCGGGTCAGGTACTCGGCCAGTACGGCGGTGACGTTCCCGGCGGGCCCGAGCCGGGACGTGATGACCAGGTCCGCGCCGGGGCGCGAGCGCCACAGCTCCGTCGCCACCAACTGCAGGAACACCGGCTGGACGGTGTCGGCCAGCAGCGTCGACTCCGCACCGGTGGCGTCGACGACCCTGCTGGTGAGCAGATCGCCCACGCAGGCATGGGCGGCGCCGGCGGCGAGGCGGGTCCCCATGGCACGCAGCGGCTCGACGAGGGCGGCCTCGGCGGCCGGTGGCTCCAGCGCCGCGACGGGCACCTCGATGACCGGCGTGGAGGGTGCACTGCCGATCCCGGCCAGCAGAATCCGCAGGTACGGCTCCAGTGCCGGGTGGTGATCCGAGCGGACCACCAGCAGGATGCGCAGCGCCGGCAGCGCGGCCGCCGCCTGCGCGAGCAGCTCGACGCACTGGGCCCGCATGGGCTCCAGCCGCGCCGGTCCAGGCGCGAGGAGCTCCTCGACCTGGTCGATCGCCACCAGGATCGGCCGGGTCGAGCTGTGCGGCCGGCGTCGGTCGGGGTGGTCGCGGATCGCCTCGAGCAAGGTCGGCGGGTCCGCTGTGGACGACCAGCACCGCAGGAGGGCCTGGACGAAGGGATTGCCGGCGCCGAGCGCGCTCCCCGGGTCGGCGGGTCCCACGTCGGGGGACCGCACCGTCGGGGAGGCCTCCGCGAGACTGACTCGCCCCACCGGAAGAACATCGGCGTCGACCGAGGTCAGGCTGGGCAGCACGCCCGCCCGCAGCAGCGAGGTCTTGCCGACCCCGGTGGGCCCGTGGGCGAGGACCACGCGGGCCCGCAGCCACTCGGCCAGCAGCGCGTGGGCGGCGGCATCCCGGCCGAAGAACAGCCCGGAATCCTCCTCGGTGAACGGGCGGAGGCCGACGTACGGGTTGGTGGCCCGTGCCTCGATCACCGTCCTCCTCCGCCTGGGGCCGCATCCGCCCGGCCTGGGGAGACGCCCGCCGCGAGCCCGTTCGGCCAGGTCAGAGGAGTGGAGTCCCCGGGTAGATTTTTTGTGTCTTTGGTTGGAAATCTGCCGACAATCACTGAATGGTATGCTTCCAATGGAACCGGAGGCCTTTCGGCGTTGGCGCGACCGTGCCCGTGAATCCTATCCATCGGCCCTGGCTCCGGCTCTGGTGGCACCCGGTCCTGGGCCGTCCACCCTATTCTCCGGGACTTTACGCGCGGTGCGCGTCGACTGTGCCAGGTGGCACGATTTTCGCCGTACGAGGCCGCCTGCCGCAGTCGCTCCCGTGGGATCGGAGGTGTGCTGCCGATGTGTCGGCGTGTCGACTCGGCCGCGAGTGGTGCCGAGTGGTTACGGGCGTGTTGCGAGCGTGGGTCGGATGCTGGATCCCGGG
The DNA here is from genome assembly GCF_001636565.1 of Frankia sp. EI5c. Lineage (GTDB taxonomy): Bacteria > Actinomycetota > Actinomycetes > Frankiales > Frankiaceae > Parafrankia. The sequence continues at coordinate 60,552 of NZ_LRTK01000029.1, read as the reverse complement.
CCCGGGTCGCGCGAATTCGCAGGTCACGAGGTTTATGTGGTCGATGGTGACGGGCGCGCCGAGCTGTCGCCTTCGGGCACCGCGAGAAACCGTCGAAAGCGGTGGACATCCGCTCGGAAGTATGCACTCGGCGGGCCGCGGGGAGGTGCGTCCGTGAATCCCGGTCCGTGTCGTGTGCCGGCCGCGGTCCGGGCCTCGTGCGAGGATCCTGTGAAGGCGCGAGAGGACCCTCGGTCGGGAGGTGTAAGACGATTGGGAGGTGCATGGCACCTCGGTAATCGTGTTGACTGGTGTTACGATCAGGAGCGACCGCGTGTGATTGAGCGGCGCACCGGCGACGCGTGCGCACCCGTATGCCCGTCGGCTGATCCCTACAGGCGAGCAGGCGAGCAGGCGGGGGGTAGGTAGGCGTGGCTTCGGTGGTGGAGTTCGACCCGGTGAGTGGGCCGAGTCGAGGCGTTCCGACGATCTGNGGTGGGGTGCCCCAACGGAACAAGAACTTCACCGGGCGGGAAAGTCAACTCGCTGAACTCCGGCGCCGGATAGCCTCCGACGAGGGCGAGGTCACGGCGGTTCTGCCGCACGCCCTGCAGGGCCTGGGCGGTGTCGGCAAGACGCACCTCGCCATCGAGTACGCCTACCGGTACCAGTCCTACTACGACCTGATCTGGTGGATTCCCGCGGACCAGCCGGTTCTGGTGCGTTCCACGCTCGCGGCGCTGGCGCCGCGGCTGGGCCTCGCCGAGGGCGGCCTGCTGCGGATCGACGACTCGGTGGCCGCGGTCCTCGAGGCGCTGCGCCGCGGATCGCCGTACCGGCGCTGGTTGCTGATCTTCGACAATGCCGACCAGCCCGAGCTGATCCGCAGCATGATGCCGCACGGGCCGGGCCACGTGCTCGTCACCTCGCGGAACCGCCGGTGGCAGAGCATCGTCGACACCATCGAGGTCGACGTCTTCGACCGGCGCGAGAGCCTGGAGTTCCTGCGGCGCCGGGTGCCCGGTATCGCCGAGGTCGACGCCAACAGCCTCGCCGAGGCGCTCGGTGACCTTCCGCTGGCGTTGGAACAGGCCGGCGCACTGCAGTTCGAGACCGGTATGGATGTACGCGANTACCTCCAGCTCCTGAAGGTCGCCTCCAGCAAGCTGCTCGCCGAGAACCCGCCGGCCGACTACTCCNGGCCGGTGGCGGCCGCGTGGAGCCTGTCCGTGGCGCAGCTTCGGGATCAGTCTCCCTTCGCGCTGGAACTTCTTCGGCGCTGCGCCTTCTTCGGGCCAGAACCTATTTCGCTGGAAATGCTGGACCGCGGAAAGTACACGCTGGACTCGGATTTCGGTCAGTCGATGCAGGACCGGCTCATGGTGAGCCGCGCGATGCGGGAGCTCGGCCGCTACGCGCTGGCCCGGATCGACAACAGCCGCAAGACCGTGCAGGTCCATCGGCTGGTCCAGCTGCTCATCCGGGAGGAGTTGGCGCCGGAGGAGCAGGAACGGATGCGGGACGAGGTCCACGCCCTGCTCGTGGCGGCGGACCCGGGAGATTCCGAGACCCAGAACCGCGCGGGATTCGAGAACCTCCTGCCGCACATCGTCCCGTCCGGTGTCTACACCTCCAGGGATGTTCGGGCCCGCCAGCTCATCGAACACCTCATCGGATATCTGTACAACGCCGGTGACCTCACGACGGCACTCGCCGAGGCCGAGCGCGCGCTGGAACGGTGGCAGCAGGACTCCGGCGATCAGGACCCGGACGTTCTCGTCCTCCAGGGAATCAAGGCGAACACCCTCTGGTCCCTGGGCAAGTACCAGGATGCCTACGATCTCCGCCGCCGCACCCTGGCGGNCATCACCGAGGTCCTCGGGGAGGATCACGAGGAAACCCTCATCATCCTGAACGGTCACGGTGCGGACCTGCGCGCGCGCGGTGATTTCCGGGCCGCGCTGGCGCTGGACGAGGACGCGCTGCCCCGGCATGAGCGGGTCTTCGGCCCGGAAAGCGCCCAGACGCACCATGTCGTCAACAACCTCGCGGTCGACTGCAGCCTCAACAGCGACTACCAGCGGGCGTTCGAACTCGATCAGGAAAACCTGACCAACCGGCGGGACATGTGGGGCGGCGACATCAACCTCTGGGTCGCCGCCTCGCTCGCCGCGGTCGCCCGTGACCAGCGCCAGCTGGGCCAGTACCTGAAGGCGCGCGAGTCGGCGGAGTACGCCTACCGGATGTTCGAGGAGCTCGTGAACCGGCGGGAGCTCCAGATCGACCACCCCTTCGTGCTCGGGCAGGCCAAGGATCTCTCGGTGGCCCGGCGGAAGGCCGGGTTGTTCCACGAGGCGCTGGAGCTGGCCGAGCAGGTGTACGACCGATACACCTCGAGCCGCCAGTTCGGGAACGAACATCCTGACGCGCTCGCCGCCGCGATCAACCTGGGTAACGCACAGNGGGTGGCCGGNGACCCGAACGAGGCCGCGGAGCNGATCGAGAAGACGGTCAACCGGTACCGGGACGTCTTCGGCGCCGACCATCCCTACACCTACGGCTGCCATCTGAACCTGGCGCTGGTCCATCGCCAGCTCGGTCGTCTCGACGAGGCGGAGCGCCTGCTGAAGGACGCGCTGGCCGGGCTCGAGGCCAGGCTCGGCCCCGACCACCACTTCACGCTCACCTGCCTCGCGAACCTGGCGACCGCCAGGTCCGCCCAGGGGCAGGCGGCGGAGGCACTGGAGATCGGTGAGCGCGCCCTCGGCCGGTTCCGGGAACTTCTCGGCCCCGACCATCCCCACACGCTGGTCTGCGCGACGAACACGGCCCTCGATCTCCTGCGGACTCCGGGCCGGGAGGACGAGGGCAGGAAGCTCGCCGAGGAGACCTCGCAGCGTTACCGTCGAGTACTGGGCCCGGGCCATCCCGACGTACAGGCGGGCGAGCGTGGCGAGCGACTCGACTTCGACTTCGAGCCGCCGCCGCTGTAGGGCGGCTCCCCCGTCCCCGTCGGGCCGCCGGAGCCGCTAACTGGTCGTCGCCGACAGCCACGCGGCGAGTGCCTCCGGGTCCGCCGGGCTGCCGGCCAGTTCCTTCACCTGCCGATACAGGTGAAACACCACCTCAGGGCGGGCGGTCAGGACGTCGGCCCCGGGCCGGCCGCTGTCACGGCGGCAGAGGACGAGCCCGGCCCAGGCGTCGAGCCGTTCCGGGTCGTCCGTCAGATCCTCCTTGTAGTGGCTGGCCGCCGAGCCGAGGTCGCCGAAGGCGAGGGCCTGGTCCGCCAGGCCGACGGAGTCGTCGAGGACGTGNGGGACGCCCTGCCGCGCGGCCTCGAAGCGCTTCGGGTCTGTCAGGCGCAGCTGCGTGAGGGCGAGCCGCTGGTTGTGCACGAGCCCGCGGCCGCTGGGGCGCGGATGCGAGATCACCGCCTCCGGTGGCGGCGGTTCCCGGCCCATCCAGGCCTGCGCCAGCGCGGTCACCTGTGCCCGCGCCGGCCGCAGGTTCCGCAGCCGCCAGGAGATCCAGGTGTCGGCGGTGGTGAGCTCGGCGAGTGCCTGTGGCCCGGCCGGCACCGGCGCCTGCCGGTGCCGCGCGACGGCGGCTCGCATGCCGTCGAGGAAACGCAGGCCCAGCGGGGTCATCGCGCCGGAGAGCCGCAGTGTGCTCAGCACCCGCCACACCTCCTCGCGCCAACGGGCGAACTCGAAGTGCGCGTAGCCGGCTCCCTGTTCCTCCTGGCGGCGAGAACCNCAGAGGGCGGTCAGCCCGAGGTAGGCATACGCACCTTGGAGAAGGCCGGCAACCGGCCGTGGATCACTGCGCCACGGGGCGTAGTAGAGCCGGCTGTGGGTGGGGTCCGTCAGCGACACGAGATCGATCAGTGCGGAGAGCTTCGTGTGCTGGAACTCGTGCACGAGAGCCGACGCGAAGGAGAGCCCGTCCTTCGGAAGGGTCAGTGCCACGGCGCCGAACGCCTCCCCGGACGATGCGCTCAGCTCCGCCGCCTGCTCGGTCGGCCNCAGTGGGTAGACCGCGCGCAGGCCGGTCGCGACAGCGCCCGCGGTGGCCAGGTCGTAGTCGCAGAGGATGCGCCAGCCCTCGTCGAGACGGTGCTGCCAGGTGTCGATCTCCTCCTCGCCGACCCCGGCCGACATCGGGAGATCGAGCAGCCCGCGAGCGGGATCGGTGTCGTCGAGTGCCAGGTGGATCCGCTGACCCCAGCTTGAGCTCGTCAGGACGCGCAGCGGGTGCCACCGGCGGCCGCACTGCCCGGGTCCGGCCGTCGGGATGGTCGCCGCGGCTCGCGACGCGGACAGTTCGCCGTCGCGGCGGATGGTCACGCCCCCCGCTTCGACCCGGGCGACGGCCCACCCCTCCCGGCCCGTCCGGATGCGCCCCAGTGAGGGCACGACAAGGTCGCCGGCCGGCAGGAACACCCGGATCTCCATGTCCAGGCCGGTCCGCAGGGCGGCCGCGACCGCGAACGCGGCCAGCAGACTCAGATCCTGCGCCAGCGGCCCGGGAGGCTCCGCTGCTCCGCGCAGGCGGCGCAGGCAGTGCATCGCCCACAGCCCGAGCCCGGGTGTGAGCAGCAGGTGCTCGAGCTGGCCGGGATCCCTGTGCTGCGCGGCGGAAAGGGCTTTGTACGCCTCGGCGAGCCCACTGCTGGAAAAGGCGTCCGGGGCCTGTCGCGCGGCGTCTTCGAGAACAGCGCGCAGCGCGAGCAGGCGTTTACTGAGCTGCGTTCGCCGGAGGTAGCGGACGAGATCCGCCCGCCCGCCGCCGGCGGCCAGTTCGTCGAAATCGGCCAGGGCCAGCCGATGGAAATCCACGTTCACGCCGGGTGCCGGACCCCGCCGACATCCGCCCGTATCCGCCGCTCGATCATCGTGATCAGCGCGAACAGATCTGGACAGTACACGGATCTGTTCTTGAAACCGCTACCGGCGCGGTACCGGTGGGGGTAGTAGCCGCCGCCGCAGACACGGTGCACCGGGCAGGCGGAGCACTCGGGGCCGAGCGCCGCGGCACCGATCTGGCGGGCGCGGATGCCCGGGTGGCGGAATGCCTCGTCGAAGTCGTCCCGCAGGACGGTGAGGCCGGTGGCGGCCGCGCCGGCATAGGCCGACTTCAGCGCGTCGACCTGCTCGATCGCGCCGTCCGTCTCGATGACGAGAACGGCCGACGGGGAGAGCCCGATCGTCTCCACCTGGCTGCTGCCGCCGAGGAGAAGAACGAGGATCTCCAGGAACAGGCGGATGTCCGTCTCGTGCTCGGGCGCGGAGTACCAGCGTTCGAAGAGGGCGCCCAGCCAGTCGCCGTAGGGCGTCGAGCGCTCGTCGGCGTCCCGACCGGGAGGGCGGGAGGTCCAGTTCCCATGGGGGAGGAGAAAATCCATCGAGGGTGGTCGCCAGGCCAGCAGGTTCTCGTAGATCGTGCGTGGGTCGCCGGCGAGGTCCACCACACAGAGCAGGCCGGAGAGCAGCGGCCGGAACTGTTCGGAGGTGAGCAGGCGGAGACCGGCCTCGACGCTGGCGTGACTCCCGCCCCCGTCGTGTCGGACGCGCCGCCGATCATTGTCGGCGGCGCCGCCGTCCACGCTCACGCCGACCTTCATTCCGACCTCCGCGCACAGGTCGAGGAAGGCCGGTGTCAGGAGCGTGCCGTTCGTCTGCACCGTGAACTCGACGGCGGTGCCGGGATCGACCGCGGAACGGACCTGCCTGGCGACGTGGCCCAGGAAGCCCGCGCCGGCCAGCAGGGGCTCCCCGCCGTGGAGGATGACCTCGACCCGGGTGAGCCCGTGCCGTTCCGCGTGCCTCGCTATTCCGCGCGCCGTCGCCGCGACGATCTCCGGGCTCATGGTGACGGGCTGCCGGCGCCAGCTTTGATCCGCCAGGTGATAAACGTAGCAGTACGTGCAGGAGAGATTGCACCTGCTGTTCACCTTGAGGACGAACTGGCGAAAGGGGACCGGCTGCCATTCCCGGCCGATCAGCCGGGCACGTGTGAGCTCGCTGCCCGGCCATTCGCCCGCATGCCAACCGGGACCCCCGGTGTGGGCGGTATTCAATTTGCTGTCACCGTCCGGTCGCTGCCCGGGTCAGCCGGAGGACTGAAACCCGGCCGTGGTCGAATCCAGTCGGGCGGCCTCCCGCGCGAGCCGGCGTCGCACCTGCTGGAGGATCCTGTTCCCGGACCCGTCCAGCTCGTCGAGGTAACAGCCGCCGACATCAGGTAGGCGTGTCTCGATCTCGGGCGATGACCGGTCCATCTGCTACCGCCTCCTCCACCTCGGATCCTCCAATCTAGCCGGTTAGGGCGGCCGGCGCCTCGACCGTGTATGACTCCGTCGCCGCGCGCCGCTTCCGCGCTTGTGCGTTCGTGGGTGATCCCGTCGTTTGCTGGTTTCGTGAGAACCTTCACCGTATTCACGGTCCCGCGGCGCGCGCTGGGCTCCCACGGGAACCGCAGGTACGGGCCGATGTCCTCCGCACGTGTGCGGAGGACATCGTAGAATCTGTTCCCACCCCTCGGGGCGGTCGACTCGGCTCAGGAGGACCCACCTGAGCCTGTGTGCGCGGTACGGCGGGACGACACCGCGGGAGAGGGGCCAATCGATGCCGGGGGAGCGCGTCGGGCGGCAGGCTGTCCTGTGCTTATCCGGAGCACGGCGAATGCCCGGGTGGCGAGCCTGTCCGGAGATCCACATCAGGCCGGGCGGCGCCGGTGCCCGCAGGCGTGTCTGACGGGCCCGCAGCCCAGCCGCTTTACTTCTTCCTCAGCTACGCGCGGGCGGACAGCGGCGACGACCCCTATCTCGAGAAGTTCTATCGGGAGCTGAGTGTTGAGGTGCGGGCGCGTGCGGGCGCCCTGGACGCCCGCACGGTGGGATTTTTCGACCTTCGCACCATCGAGCCGGGCCAGTCGTGGTCTACGGAGATCGGCGCGGCCCTGGCCCGCTGCCGGACGTTCATTGCGATGTGTTCTCCAACCTTCTTCACGAGCGAATACTGCGGCCGTGAGTGGGCCGCGTTCGACGAGCGTCTCCGCGCCGCGGCGGATGGTGGGCACGACAGCCCCGCCGCGCTGCTGCCGGTCATCTGGACGCCCTTACCGGAAACCCCGCAGGTGCTCGCCCGGTTGCAGTACGATCACGGCGAGTTGGGAAAGGTCNACGCCGGGAACGGCCTCCGGTACCTCATGCAGCTGGACCGCAACCGGGATGAGTACCAGGATTTCCTGGTGGCCCTGTCGACGCGAATCGTCCAGCTCGCGCACGGATCACCGTTGCTCCCACGCAAGGAAATCCTCAGTCTTGAGCAGGCGCCCAACGCGTTTCGCGTCGTGACCACGGTTCCGCCCGTACTCCCGGCCCCGCCGGAGCGGCCGGCGCTGCCGACGTCCTCGCCGGCCGGCGGCGCGGCATGGCCGGCCCGGCGGGATCTGCCCGAGTTCCCCGCGCGGCCAGCGCCGCCCGGTCCGCCCACGCCGCCGGAATCGACCGGTGAGGCGGCGGCGGAAGCGGCGACGGAGTCGCAGGGCGGGCCCCGCCGCGTGACGTTCGTCCTCGCCGCGGCCTCCGCCGGGGAGATCGCCGCGCTGCGGCAGCAGCTGGACTTCTATGGAGACGACTTCGACGAATGGACTCCCTATCGCCCGCATCACCGCGACCGGGTGTGCGTGATCGCCCAGATGGTCGCCGCCCAGCAGGGCATGACCTCGAGGATCAAGCGGTTGGACGGCGGCATCTCCGATCTGCTGGAAAGTTCGACCGCCCGAAACGAGATCGTCGTCCTCCTGGTCGACATGTGGGCGGCCAAGCTGGACGAGTTCCGCCTCGCGCTGTCGGCGTACGACCGGCGAAACGAGCCGACGTCCGGCGTGCTCGTGCCCTTCAATCCCGACGACGCCGAGACACATGACAACGTCCAACACCTGCGGGAGACGCTGGCGGAGGCGCTCCGGAAGAACTTCACCCGCCGGGACAAGCTGTTCCGGATGGACGTGCGCACCCGGGAGGAGTTCGATCGGGCGCTCGTCCAGATCATCGTCGACTCCCAGGCGCGAATCTTCGATCTCCAGCGGGTCTTCCGGCCACTGGGGGAAACCCGCCGCCCACCACGTCTGTACGGGCCGTGATGCCGATGTCCGAAGCGATGCCGGGTACGGTCGTCACTTTCTACTCGTACAAGGGTGGAACCGGGCGCTCGATGGCGCTCGCCAACACCGCGTGGCTGTTGGCGAGCAACGGATTCCGGGTGCTCGTCGTGGACTGGGACCTCGAGGCCCCCGGCCTGCACCGTTACTTCCATCCTTTTCTGCACGACCCCGACCTCCGCTCCACCNGCGGGATCATGGACATGATCTGGGACTTCTCGATCGCCGTGATGTCGCCGCTCGGTCCCGGCGACGAGGGGTGGTTCGGCCGGGCGACCGCGATCACGCGGTACGCGGTGTCGCTGACCTGGTCATTCGCGTCGGGTGGGACCATCGACTTCGTCTGCTCGGGTCGCCATGACGCCGCCTACGCCCAGCGAGTGAACACCTTCGACTGGAACTCCTTCTACGCCGAGAAGGGGGGCGGTGAGTTCATCGACGCGCTGCGGGCCGACATGCGCGCGTCCTACGACTGGATCCTCGTCGACAGCAGGACGGGGCTGAGCGACACCGCCGGTATCTGTACGGTGCAGCTTCCGGACGTGGTGGTGAACTGTTTCACCCTGAGTACCCAGAGCATCGAGGGCGCCGAATCGGTGGCGCGGTCCATCGACACGCAGGCGGAGGGCCGGCGTATTCGGCTGATGCCGGTGGTCATGCGGGCGGACGACGGTGAGCAGCGCCGGCTGGAACTGGGCCGGGACGTGGCGCGGGCTGCCTTCAACTCCTTCCTCGGGGGTATGGACGATCTGGCGAGGGAGCGCTACTGGGGTGACGTCGAGGTCCCCTACAAGCCGTACTACGCCTATGAGGAGATCCTGGCCGTCTTCGGTGACCGCCCGCATCAGGAGGGCACGTTGCTCGCGGCCTACGAGCGGCTGGTCTCGCACCTCACCGACGGGGTGGTGAGCGAGCTCCCGCCGCAGGACGAGCAGCGGCGACGGGAGACGCTCCGGATTTTCGAACGAGCCCGGGTGACCATTCCCACGGAGGTGGTGCTCAGTTATGCCGCCGTCGACCGTCCGTGGGCGGACTGGATTGCTGCGGAACTGCGGAACGCCGGCTTCCGGGTAATCCTGGATTCAGTCGGGTTCACCGCCGCGACCGCTGGGGCCGAGGCCGGCCCCAGCGCCGAGGCCGGTGGGCGGCGCCGCATGGTCGCGGTCCTGTCCCGAGCCTTCCTGCGTGAACCCGAGGCGCTGGAGCGGTGGCGGCGGATGCTCTCGCTGGATCCGGACGGAGCGCAGCGACTGCTGATCCCCGTGCGGGTCGAGGAGATGTGGCTGCCGCCGGAGACCGCCGGCCGGGAGGTGGTGGACCTCGTCGGTCTGGACGCCGCCGGCGCCCGCCGGGCGCTGTCGGTGGCCGCCGACAGGCCGACCCACCCGACCGCCACGTTGCCGCCGGCCCTCGGTGAGGAGTTCCGCTTTCCAGGGTCGCCGCCGCGGATCTGGGAGGGTGTGCCGGCGCGCAACCCGGCCTTCATCGGCCGGGAGGCGCTTCTCGCGAGCCTGCGTGACCGCTTCGTCGGCCAGGACGGAACACCGGTCCACTGCCAGGTGCTACAGGGCCTCGCCGNGGTCGGCAAGACCCAGCTGGCGGCCGAGTACGTCTTCCGGTTCGGCTCCTCCTACGACCTCGTCTACTGGATCGGGTGCGACCAGATGGCGCTCGTCCGCAGTGGGCTGAACCGGCTGGCGGCCGACCTGCGGCTGCCCTCCAGGCCGGGGCGGGAGGGCAGCGCGGATGTCGTCGACGCGCTGCGCCGCGGGGAGCCCTATCGGCGTTGGCTGCTGGTCTTCGACAACGCCGAGATGCCCGGCGAGATCATGCCGCTGATACCTCCCGGGCCCGGGCACGTGATCGTCACCTCTCGCAGTCGGGACTGGGGGCAGCAGCTTCTCCGGGAAATCGACGTGTTCAGCCGGCAGGAGAGCGTCGACCTGCTCCTGCGGCGTGCCCCCGGGCTGACGGAGGCGACCGCGGCGCGGCTCGCCGACGTCCTGGGCGATCTGCCGCTGGCGCTGGAGCACGCGGGGGCGTGGCATTCCAAGACCGGCATGCCGGCCGAGCGGTACCTGCAGCTTCTTGAGGACAGCCCGGGGCCGCTGTTGCTGGACGAGGGGGCGCCCGTCTACCCGCCGAGGGTGTTCCGCACGTGGTTGCTCTCGATGCGGCGCCTGCGCGAGCGGGCCCCCGCCGCGGCGAGACTGGCGCAGCTGTGTGCGTTCTTCGGGCCCGAACCGATCAGCCTTGACCTTTTCGCNGGTGAAGGGCTCGCCGTCCTCCCCGACCCGGGTGACCAGCGCTTCCGCAGCGACATCATGTTGGGGGATGCCGTCCGGCTGCTGACGGAGTATGCACTCGCGCNGGTCGACTCGCCGCGGCGGACGCTGGTGATGCACCGCCTCGTCCAGACGGTCATCCGCGAGGACCTGGCGTCCGAGGACAGGAAGCTGATTCGCGAGCGAGTTCACGCCCTGTTGGCGGCCGCCGATCCCGATGACCCCGACGACCCCGACACCTGGCCTCGCTACGCCCAGATCAGGCCGCACCTGGAACCCGCGGGCCTGATCGCGTCCCGCGACGACGCCGCCGCCCGCCTGGTCCGCAACCAGGTCCGCTGTCTGTACACGCAGCGTGACCACAGCGGTTGTCGAGATCTGGCCCGGCGGGCGCTGGCGGTCTGGCGGACGCAGTTCGGCGAGGACGATGCCCGCACGCTGGAACTCTGTCTGGACCTGGCGGACAGCCACCGGGCGCTCGGCGAGGCGGAGCAGGCGCACGAGCTCGACCGGCAGGCACGCGACCGGCTCGACCGCCGTTTCGGCCCGAGCGACCCACTGGCGTTGCGGGCCGCGATGGCGCTGGGTGGCGACCTCCGTGGGAAGGGCAACTACCAGGAAGCCCGCGAACTCGACGAGGTCACCTATCACCGCTATCACCAGATCTCCGGCCTTGACACCCGGGAGAAAATCAAGACCGCGAACAACCTCGCGGTTTCACTGCGTTTCGTCGGTGATTTCAAGCACGCGCTCGTGACCGGTCGCGAAGCCTACGACCGGCAGCGCAACACGTATGGGGATGATGACATCCTCACGCTTCAGTACGCGGACAGTCATGCGAGAGATCTGCGGGAGTTCGGCCGGTACCGGGAGTCGGCGGAACTTCTGGAGAGAATCTTCGCGGACTGCTGCCGGGTTCTCGGCGAGGACCATCCGGACTCTCTGCGCACCCTGGCCAATCATGCGGTCTCGCTGCGCTGGCTGGGGCAGAGCGGGCGCGCTCGGAGTCTGGCGGAGGAGGCTTTCGGGAGCCTTCGCCGATCTGTCGGGGAGAACCAGCCGGTCACCCTGGCAGCCGCGGTCGGGCTGGTGAACTCCCGTTGCCTCGCGGGAGACGCCGCGCAGGCCCGCGACCTGGCCGCCGACACGGTTCGACGTGCCGACGACCGGCTCGGGGTGCGCGACCTCTCCGCTCTCGCGGCGGCCAACGGCCTCGTCGTCGCGACCCGGTTGTGCGGGGATCCCCAGACCGCCTTCGACCTGGCACGGCGGATGAGCCGGCGAATCCGGGCGTCCCTGACGGGGAACCACCCGTTCGCGGTCGCGTGTTCCGCGAACCTGGCGAACTGCCTGTTCGACCTCGGCCAGTTCGCCGCCGCGAGAAAGATCGACGAGGAGGCGGTGCGGGAACTCGGCGCGCAGCTCGGCGAGGAGTCCCCGGCGGCTCTGCTGGTGTCCGCCAATCTGGCGGCCGACCTGCAGGCACTCGGTGACGAGGCCGGTGCCCGCGCGTTGCGTTCGGCGGTGCTCGCCGAACTGGAGACGATCTTCGAGCAGGATCATCCCCTGCTGGTGGCCCTGCGGACGAACGGCCGTGCCGACCTCGGCATCGACCCACCGCCGCCCTGACGGTTGTCAGCACCCGGGCCCGCGGACGCGTTATGCGCTCGACGCGAAGCCGGCCACCGCTCCGTCGGGGTTACGGGCCGCCGCGCGAAGCCGGTCCAGCCCTCGGGCCAGGACGGGACTGCCCGCGTTGTCACCCGGCAGGGTGCCAAGGGAGGCGAGATCGAGATCGGTCAGGTCCGGCAAGGCCGACTCGATCTCGATCTCGATCGCCGCGTCGCCCATGGCCTGCTCGCTTCCGTCCGTCCCGGCATGGTCTGGCAGGTTCCGCGTCTGGTTCGTGGTGCCCCCCTGCGCCAAGGTGAAGCCTACGGCGGCGGGTCAGCCGGCCCGCCCATCTGGTGCGGTTCGTGCGGTCGAGGGGGCGCGGCGCTGGACGCGGTGGTGCCGGACGTGCGGGTGCCGGACGTGCGGGTGCCGGACGCGTGGGCGGGCCAGCCGTGGTCTCGGGCTGGCCCGCTTTCAGGTACCGACGTGACTGGTGGGGTGACGGCTACCGGTGGCCGTGGTCGTCGGGCCGACCCCACGGGCCGGTGATGGCGAGAACGTAGCCGGGGGTCTGGATGTTGGCGAAGAGGATCTTCCCGTCGGCGCTGAAGGTCGGCCCGGTGAACTCGCTGTCGTTGAGGTCGTTACGAGCCAGCGAGTAGGCATTGCCCCGCTCGGTGACGCCGACGAGGNGGCTGACGCCCTCGCCGTCCTCGGCCAGGATCAGCCCGCCGTGCGGCGACACGGTGATGTTGTCCGGGCCGTCGTAGTTGTCGGCGTCCTGCTCGGGGTCGGGGTTCACGCCGAACTGCGTCTTGAGGGTGATGGTCTCCGACCGCGGGTCGTAGAACCACACCTGGCCGTCGTGCTCGTTCACACTGCCGTCGCTCACCCGCGCGTAGCTGGCGACGAAGTACACGCCGCCGTCGCCCCACCAGGTGCCCTCCAGCTTGCGGCTGCGGGTCACCTTGTCGTCGGTGAGCTGCCTGCGGACGGACACGGTGGCGGCGTCCCGGTCGGGCACGTCCACCCAGCTCACCTTGTACCGGGTGCCGACCGTGGTCGCCTCGCTCAGGTTGGCGATGTGCCGGGTGCCCTTGTGGCAGCTCATCGCCTGCAGGGTGCCGGCGGTGGCGCCGCCCTGGCTGATCGCGAGCGCCCGCAGCGCGCCCTTGCCGGCGCGGAACTTCTTCGGCGGCACCCAGCGGTAGAACAGCCCGAGCGGGCTGCCGGCGTCCTCGGTCTCGTAGATCACCGAGGTGTGCGGGTCGACGGAGACAGCCTCGTGGGCGAACCGGCCGAGGAACTTCAGCGGCACCGGGTTCCTGTTCGCGGCCCGGTCCACCGGGTCGACCTCGAAGACGTACCCGTGGTCGAACTGGAATGCCCCACCGGCACGCTGCTCGGTCTCCTCGCAGGTCAGCCACGTCCCCCACGGGGTGAACCCGCCGGCACAGTTGGTGAGGGTCCCGGCGAGGCTGACGTACTCGCGGACCCGCCGGCCGTTGTTGTCGACCTCGATGTTGGTGGTGCCGCCGCGGGCACCCGGGTCGTAGGTCAGACCAGGCAGGGTGGGCACCGGGTACGTGGCGCTGCCACCGATCTCGTGGTTGTTGACCAGCACAGAACCGTTCCGGGTACGGAACGCGGCGGTGCCGTCGGCGCTGGCCGGGGTGGGCTCACCGGTCTCCAGCTTCGTCACGCCCGCCTGGGCGACGATCTTGTAGGAGAAGCCCTTCGGCAGCGCGAGCAGGCCCGCCGGGTCGGCGACGAGATCACCGTAGCCGACCGCCGAACGGCCGCCGCCCGCCTGCGCGGCGGTACCTCCGAGGACGTCCACACTGCCGGCGACGACAAGACCGAGGCCACCCACCGCGCTGGTGCGCATCAGACTGCGGCGGGAAACGGGAGAACTCACAGCGCGGCCTCCAAGGCGTTATCAACTAGGACGCCCTGCACACAATCGAGTCGACCTGACCCCCCGATAGTCGGCGTATGACCAGGCGGCCAACAGCCGAGAAACGCTTGTGACCTGGGGCGGGCGCCAGTCGCACCCGGCGCCTGCCCCAGGCCGTGCGGCGTTCCGGGCGGCTGTCGGCCCACCGGCGCCGGCAGCCCGCCGGCAGCCCGCCAGGAACTCGTCAGGAACTCGTCAGGAACTCGTCAGGATGACGAGTTGCCGGGTCGCCCGGGTCATCGCGACGTAGCGGTCGACCGCGCCTTCGACACCCGTTCCGAATGCCTCCGGATCGACGAGGACGACGAGGTCGAACTCGAGGCCCTTCGACAGCTCCGGCGGCAGCGACTGCACGCGGGACGTGGCCGCGAACGTGCGATCGCCGATGACAGCGGCGGTTCCCTCGGCGTGCGCGGCGAGCCAGCTGGTGAGGATGGAATCCAGGTCGGCGGTCGATCCATGGACCACGGGAATGCCACTGGCGCGGATCGAGGTCGGCACGTTCGCGTCCGGCAGCGCGGCCCGGATGACCGGCTCGGCTGCCGCCATGACCTCCTCGGGCGTCCGGTAGTTGACGCTCAGGGAGGTCAGCCTGATCTGGTCGAGGCCGATCCGGGCCAGCCGTTCCCGCCACGACTCCGTGAAGCCGTGCCGGGCCTGGGCGCGGTCCCCGACGATGGTGAAACTACGGGACGGGCAGCGCAGCAGCAGCATCTGCCACTCGGCGTCGGTCAGTTCCTGCGCCTCGTCGACGACGATGTGCGCGAACGGGCCGGCGAGCCGGTCCAGGTCGGTGCCGGGCAGGGCGGCCTCGTCGACCAGGGCCTCCCGCAGGTCCTGCCCGTGCAGCATCGTCAGCACGCCTTCCCCGTCGTCGTGGACGGCGGAGGCGATCAGGTTGTCGACGACCCCGCTCATGCGCTCGCGTTCGGCCGCCACGGCGACCTTCTGCCGGCGCCTGATCCGGGACGTCTCCGGGTCGCCGAGCCGCTGGCGGGCCGCGTCCAGGAGCGGCAGGTCGGACACCGTCCAGGCCCTGGGGTCCGTTCGCTGTAGCCGGCGGAGTTCGTCGGCGCTGAGCCAGGGCGCGCATCTGCGCAGGTAGGCGGGTACCGACCACAGGTCGGCGACCAGATCCGCCGCCTCGATCAGCGGCCAGGCGTGGTTGAGGGCGGTGAGCAGCTCCCTGTTCCGCAGCAGTGACCTGCGCAGCAGCGGCTCCGGCGCGTCGTCTCCGCCGTGCTTCTCCACGATGATCCTGACCAGCTGTTCCAGGACCGCCCCGCGCGCCTCGTTGTGCGGGACGCCGGGTTCGGCCGCCTCGAACGCCTCGGCCCACTCCTCGGCACTCAGCCAGACGTCGGACCAGTGGGTGGTGATTGTCATCCCCTTGCCGGGCGGTTCCTCGTAGAAGCCGACGGCCGCCTCGATCGCCGTCACCAGCTTCGCCGACGCCTTCAGGCGGGCGACTTCCGGGTCGGTCTCGGTCGCCGCCGTGGCTCCCTCGGCGACGAGGTCCCGCAGGGTGCAGGTCTGGACGCCCTCCTCGCCGAGGCTGGGCAGGACGTCGGCGACGTAGTTCAGATAGGGCCGGTGCGGGCCGACGAAGAGCACACCTCCCCGGCGGTGGCCGAGTCGCGAGTCGGCGTAGAGAAGGTAGGCGGTGCGGTGCAGGGCGACGACGGTCTTCCCGGTGCCCGGGCCGCCGTCGACGACGAGCGGGCCGCCGGACCCGGCGCGGACGATCGCGTCCTGGTCGGCCTGGATGGTGCCGAGCACGTCGCGCATCCGGGACGTCCGGCTGCCGCCCAGGCTGGCGATGAAGGCGGACTGGTCGTCGAGCGCGGCGTGGCCCTCGAAGCCGGCGGCGGTGAAGACCTCGTCCCAGTAGTCGCTGATCCGGCCGCGGGTCCAGCGGTACCGGCGGCGGCTCGCCAGACCCATCGGGTTGGCGTGGGTCGCGCCGAAGAACGGCTCGGCCGCCGGGGAGCGCCAGTCGATCAGCAGCCGGCGGCCGCTGCTGTCCGCCAGGCCGAGCCGCCCGATGTACACGGGCTCGGGGTCTTCCAGACTGACGATGTGCCCGAGGCACAGGTCCAGGCCGAAGCGGCGCAGGGCGCGTAGGCGGGAGGTGAGCCGGTGGATCTCCAGGTCGCGGTCCATCGCGGCCTGGCCGGCGCCCCCGGGGGCCCGGCGTTCGGCGTCGAGGCGGTCGGTCAGGTCGGCGATCGACCGCGCGAGGCTCTCCGCGATGGCGGCGAAGTGCCGCTCATCGCCGCCGACCAGCGCCGGGTCGGCCTTGGCGGCCAGCCGGTCGGGGAGATCGAAAACGCTGATGGTGGGGGAGTTCACGCTGTTTCTTCCGGTCTGAGGTTGGCGACCTCCGCGCGTGGGCAGTGCTTCGACAACAGGACGCGCATCTGGTGACTCCCGATTCGGCAGGTCTGGCACTGGCCAGCGATTCTGCGGCACGACCCAGGTCTTGCGGCAAGCCCCCCAGTGTGCTATATGTTAAAAGCGGCGGGAAGCTGCCTGTACTCGCGTGTCCCGATTTGCCGCGAGGGTGGCTCGGGGGTGTGCCGGCCGCCAGCGCTTGGTGCCGGCGCCGGCCTTCAGGCGCCGATCTCCTCGCCACACAGCTCCGGCTCGACGACGAAGTAGCCGTCCCCCGAAGCGTTGACCTGGACGAATGAGTAACACCTGGCCGGCCAACCGGCCCCGTCCCGGAAACTGATTACCGCGCCGGGTTCGTCACCGCGCCGGGTTCGTCGCTGTCACGAGCCAGGTGGCCGCCGTGAATCTGACAGCCCCGTCCACGAGATGGCGGCGCAGCTCCGCGCGGACGTCATCGAGCAGCGCCGACCAGCCGGCGGGGCCCAGCCGCGGCTCCAGCTGCTGTTGGGCGAACCGGCCGGTGGAGGTGCTCAGGATGCTGGCGATCCGCTCCTCCACCCCGTCACCGTTGCCAGCGCCGTTGCCAGCGCCGTCGCCAGCGCCGTAGTCGCACTCGAAGTCGAGCGCGCTGATGTCGACCTCGCTCCNCCCCGCCGCGCCCAGCAGGGTGGCCAGCCGGTCGGGGTCGGCGAGAGCGGTGGGACCGGGCGCGTCGGGTGCCCGGTCCTCCGGCCTGGGATCGAGCCGGTCGACGAGCACGCTGGAGCCGAGGGTGAACATCGGGTTCTCGGCCCGTCCACGCCAGCAGGCGAAGGCCAGCCGGGCTCCCGGCGCCGCGGCACCGCGGAGGTTGGCGAAGGCGGCGGTCGGGTTCTCGAAGAACATGACGCCGAACCGGGAGATCACCCGGTCGAAGGGGCGGCCGGGTGCCGCCGTCGCCAGGTCGAGGGACTGCGCGTCACCGACGACGACGGTGGCCGCCGGCACCCGGCCGCGCGCCGCCCGCGCCATCCCGGGGGAGATGTCGACGCCGACGACGGTCGCCCCCGCGGCGGCCCCGGCGGAGAGCAGGGTTCCGGAACCGCAGCCCACGTCCAGGACCCGCTGGCCGGGAGCGATCTGCGCGGCCCGGAGGATCGCGGCCGTCGCCGGCGCGAACAGCGCGTCGAAGAGTGCCTCGTTCTCCACCCAGCGGGATGCCTTGTCGGCCCAGTCCTTTCGCATCCCGTCGTTCGGCACGAGCCCGACGATAGTGGGTGGCGGTGGTTGTCGCGGGTCGTCCGGTTCAGTGGACGACGTCGAACACCTGCTTCTGGATGCCGTTGGAGTAGGTCTCGTGCTCGGTCAGCCTCAGCATGGTCTTGTCCTTGTCGGCCTCGCTGAACAGCCGCTTCCCCGCGCCGAGCAGCAGCGGGAAGACCAGCAGGTGGTAACGGTCCACCAGCCCGGCGTCGGCCAGGCTCCTGCCCAGCGTGGCGCTGCCGTGTACGGCGATCGGGCCGCCGTCGGTCTCCTTCAGCGCGGCGACGTCGTCGACGGAACGCAGGATCGTCGCCGGCCACCGGGGGTCGGCCTCGGTGAGCGTGCTGGACACGACGTACCGGGGCATCGCGTTGTAGCCGGCGAAATCCTCCATCGTCGGCCAGATGGGGGCGAATGCCTGGTAGCTGACCCGGCCCAGCAGCAGCGCGGTGGTCTCAACCAACCTCCGGGGTTCCAAACGAATGCACCCCCGGAGGTTCACGGCCACCGGGGGTGCGGAGCGACCGCCGGAGGTCACCCACATGATCAGCAGTGTACGACGCGCGGGCCCTGAAACGCCTGAGCTAGCAGAGGTTCCGCCCCCGTCGACTGTCCGCCCGCCCGACCCGTTGAAGCGGCTCCGTCGCCTCCGGTGGGGAGTCCGGGCGTCCCTCACCCTAGGCGTGCTGGCGAGTCTCGCCGCGAACGTCCTCCACGCGGAACCGTCCCTGGTCGGACGCTGCATCGCTGGTTGGCCTCCTGTAGCCCTCTTGGTCACTGTCGAACTCATCTCGCGGGTGCCGGTGCACCACGTCTTGCTGAGCATCGCCCGGTGGGTCTCGACATCAGCAGTGGCCGGTATCGCGGCGATCATCAGCTACCAGCACATGTCCGGGGTCGCAGCAAGGTACGGCGAGTCCGCCATGTCGTCCGCCCTCGTCCCGATCTCCGTTGACGGCCTGGTGGTCGTGGCGTCGGTCTGCCTGGTCGAAGTGGGCGGCCGGATCCGCGCGTTGGAAGAGTCTGCGCCGGTGAGTCTGCCCGTTGTCGAGGACAGCCCGGTGGTTCCCGCCCCGGTTGACGAGGTCGCTCCCGTACCCGCTCCCGTGACTGTGGACGTCGTCGAGACTGCGCCGGAGCAAGCACCTGAACCCGCGCCGAAGCAAGCCGCCACGAGCACGCAGAGGACCACCCGGAAGGCCGGAACGGCTCACTCCCGCAAGCCCAGGACTAGCAAGAAAGAGGCTCTGACGGCTTACCTCGACGCGATCGGTCCGGACGACACCAGGACGGACGCCGAACTGATCAGGACGTACGCGCCGTTGGTGGGGCTCCACGAGAACACCGCGCGCCGCTACCTGGCGTCCTGGCGTGCTGCTCAGGCTGACGTGTCCGCTGACGCTCCGTCCGTCGAGTCCGCTGACGCTCCCGTGGCGGTGGCAGCGTGAGCGCGCTCGTCTCCCCACGCCCGACGATCCGTCCGGCCATCCGCCCGCAGGCCCGTATCTGGTGGGCGTGGGACCTGGACCCCCGGACAGCGTCCGCGTGGATCGACGGACGGGGCACCGTGAACATCCCGGTGGGCTCCGACGTCGCCCCCCTGGTCGGTATCGAGGGCTACCCGACCGGTAACGGCCGGTGCAAGCGTCGGTGTCTCCTGGCGAACGTTCCGGAGCTGCTCCGCCCCCTGGTCGATGTCGCCCTTGAGCAGTGGATCACCCACTCTGACGATCACCCGGACCGCAACCGGCCGCTGATCAGTTACCAGGCCGTCACCAGGTCCTGAAACGAGAACGGCCCGGGGGGCGAACCTCCCGGGCCTTCCCGAACGCCCGTTCGTAGCAGGCGATCACTTACCCAGACCTCAAAGGATAGCCCTGCCATGTCCAGAACCATGCGGCGGTCCGCCGTGTCCGCACTCTTTTCGTACGTACGTTCGATCCCGCTAGAACCTGTGCTCGTGGGCAAGACGCTGGTGTCCTCCCGGATCCTCCGTGACGTCCTGGCCGCTGTAGCCCACAACATCGACGCGGTGACGTGGGCCGGCTCCTGGCCCTCGATGGAAACCATCGCGGCCCGCGCGGAGTGCTCCGTGTCCTCAGCCCGCCGGNGGGTGCGCGGACTGGAGAAGCTGGGGATCCTCGTGACGGTCATCGGGGGTGGCCGGAAGTCCAACGACTACCGACTCGTTCGGCCTGTCGAGGTCGCCGACGACGATGCCGATGACATCCGGATCGTTGAGGAACGACCGGTCAGCCCGGTCATCACGACCGACGACTCCACGTCCTTGACCCAAGAGAGCTTTAAGCGGCTTGGCACTGACTGTCACCAGGGCGCGGGGCCGGTGCGAGAGCGGGCCGCGTACATCCATCGGATTCGGACGATTCCGGCTGACCTCGTCGATCTGGCGGACGCACTTGCCCATAAGAAGCTCCGCGCAACGTTCTCCCTGACCCCTGAGCAGGTGGACGTGGTCCGCCAGGTGCTCGCGCGGGTTGGGGTTCCCGCGATGGTGCGGGCCGCTGATAACGCACACCGTGCGAACGATCCGGCGCGGTGGTGGTCTGCGTGGCTGGACCTCTGGCNGGGGCTCCACGTGCCTTCTAGGCAGCCGGGACGCACCGCCAGGACCACGACGAGTCNGCTCTCGTCTCCCCTCTCGTCAGCCCCCATCGAAGTACCGGAGTGGGCACTCCGTTTGGCGAAAGAGCAGATGGCAGGGAAGCACTCGACGCCATCGATGATCGCTGCCGTTGCTCGGAACATCGTTCGGAACGGGGTGGCGGCGTGACCGAGAACCTGGAGAACNTGGCCGTGGGTGACGTCGTCGAGGGCCCGTGGGCGGTCCCTGTGAAGGCCGTTCCGAGGCCCGTCGAGTCCGACCAGGGTGCAGAGAACGACCGCGCGAACGAGCACCAGGACCACGAGCACGACCGGCCCCCCGTTCCTGTCGACACCGGTGCAGCGGATGTCGAGGGGCACCCGTGGGAGTCAGGGTCCGATCGTCGTCCGGTCGTGGCTCCATGGGTTCGTGATGCTCGGGAACTCCGTCGAGCGGCCCTGTGGGCGGTAGAGGAAGCTCTGCACCCCGTTGCCTTCCACGCGGCCCGTACGCCCCTCTACGCGGCGAGGCTTACCGCAGGCTCACCCCGGGGGTTCCTCCGCGCTGTGGCCGCTCTGGGCCGGTGGACAGGCGACGTCGAGGGCAGGCAGCGAATCCGGGGGCTCGACGTCAAGGACACCGNGGCGTACCTGGCGATGTCGCAGCAGCGCGACGGACGGGTGAAGCGACGAGTGCCCGTGGCCGGTGTCGGACTCGTCGGGAGCGGGATCGGCGAAGCGGTTCTGTACGCCAGCGAGCCCACCGTGTTCGGGATGACCACCGCGGCTGGAGTCCTGGCCCTGGGAGCGGTAGGGAGGCACCGTGACCGGCCCCTCCTGGACTCACCTACCACCGCCGGATCCCGCGCTCCCAAGCTGACGAGTGACGTCGTCGAGCGGGCCCTAGCCCACTGTGGGCTACCGGCGTCCATTTCCACGCAGATCGTCAATAAGGGCCTTGAATGGGTCGCCCCGATCATGGTGGATGGTCCGGGATGGCGTGCGGAATTCGACCTCCNGTACGGGGTGACCGTGGCTGAAGTCGCGGAGAAACGTGACAAGCTTGCTTCCGGCCTACGTCGTCCACTCGGAGCTGTGTGGCCGGAACCCGAAACGGATTCGCACCCCGGAAGAATGGTCCTGTGGGTGGGCCGTGACACGCTGGCGAAGAGCAAGGCCCCGGAGTGGCCGCTTCTCAATAAGGGCACCGCGAACATTTTCGAGCCCCTGCCGTTCGGGTTTGATCAGAGGTTGCGGCCGGTGTCGATTCCGCTGATTTTCGATAACGTTCTTATCGGGTCGATGCCCCGATACGGGAAANCGATGTCCTTGCGCGTGCTGCTTTTGGGTGCAGCCCTCGATCCCTTTGTGAAAATGTACATTTACGAATTGAAAGGGACCGGTGACCTGTCCAGCCCTGGTGAGCAGGTAGCGCACCGGTACGCTTCAGGTGCTGGGGCACAGGCACTTCAGGCGTGCATGGAGGGGCTCCNGGAGGTCCATGCCGAACTGGAGAGACGGGCCGACGTCATCCGCTCCCTCCCGAAATCGGTGTGTCCTGAGAACAAGGTAACCCCCGAACTCTCGCGAAAGATCGGTGACCTTCAACCCGTAGTCCTGGCTATCGACGAGTGCCAGGAACTGTTTTCGAATAAAGAACTCCGCGAGGAAGCTACGGAACTTTCCGTCGCCATCATTAAACGGGGCCCGGCCCTGGGAATCATGCTACTTCTGGCGACACAGCGCCCGAATAAGGATTCCCTACCNCTCGACGTTTCCGCTAATGCTGGTATTCGTATCGCATTGAGGGTCGCGGGTCATATCGAAAACAATGCAATTCTCGGAACGGGAATGTCGGCCCGTGGGGTTCAGGCTTATACATTCACCCGGAAAGATAAAGGAATCGCATTCATTGCCGGTGTCGACGATGACCCGTTCGTGGCGCGTGGTGCTTATGTCGATGCTCCGGCCGCAGAGCGGGTAGCGGACCGCGCTCGTGTCCTCCGGCTAGCGGCAGGGACGCTGTCCGGACAGGCGGCCGGNGAAGTCGTCGAGGTTGACGAGCACGGTCCGGTCGTCTTCCTGNGGCACGTCTTGGAGGTCACGCGGGAGGACAAGGCCCACCTTGCCGNCCTCGCGGTCCGTCTCGCGGAGCTGCACCCCGACCGGTACGCCGGAGCGGACGGGGCCCCGTGGACAGCTCAGCAGGTCGGAGCCCACCTACGCGGCGCCGGTGTCGAGGTCGATGACCAGGTGTGGGCCACGGGGGTCAAGGGACGGGCCACGAACGCTGTCGGGGTGACTCGCGATGCCCTCAGACAGGCCGTAGCCACGAGGGCGTGACGACCTAGGTCTAGGTCTGCGCCTAGGCCAGGAACCCCTGCAACGACAGGCATCTAGGCCGCTAGGGCACCCTCCCGCCGGATCTCCCGACGTAGCTGTCAGGGGGGTCCGGCGGGCGTCGTTCGGGCCTAGCAACGGGCGTCACTCTATGTAGTCCACTGATTAGGTGGGAAACCCTGGTCAGACGGAAACCACGCCGCCGGTGTCTGNTAGCGAGTGCCCGTTGCCATCCTCGATCCTCACCCGCTCTGCCCCCGGCAGCATCCGCACCAGGCGTGAGGCAAGCTCCGACAGGTCCGCGTGCCGGAGGACTTCAGGGCTGACCACGGTGCTCGTGGAGTCGCGATCGTTCACGTAGCACAGGACGATCAACATGTGGCGTCGTCACTGGGCAGGCCGGACGCTCCGAGGATGGCACGGCGGCGTACCGCACTACCGGCGGTCGGTCTCTCCTGGAACAGGATGCCCGGTGGGCCCGCTGACCTCGTGACTTTGACGTACGGCATCGTCGCCCCCTTCAGGGCCCCCGGGCGTACCGGCGTCGACGGCAGCAGCACACCCGGGGGCGTTCTGGTGAGCGCACCGACCCCCTGACTCCCCGATGCGCCTAGACACAGCCTGATCACGCACCGCACCTACCGGGAGTGGCACCTGTAGGGGCAGACTGGTCGTGTGCCCGTAGGAGAACTGATTCGCGAGCTACGTTCGGCCCGTGGCTGGTCACAGGGCCGGCTAGCTGACGAGCTGGTCAANGTGAGCAACCGCGACACCATCACGCGGGAAACCGTGTCGAGGTGGGAGCGCGGGGCGATCCGGTGCCCCGATCCGTTCTGGTTGCGTCACCTGGCCGGAGTCCTACAGGTCCCGCTAGAGATCATGGAGCATGCATCCGTGGATCGTCGCCGCTTCACCTCGATAGCCGCCGTGGCTACGGGCATCGCCCCCGTCATCGCGTCTGACCTCATTCACAGCGGGTTCTCGGCAGCTCTCGCGGGTGCGGGCCCGGACGTTGACGAGTGGGGCGAGACCCTCGTCTCCTACGGTCGGGATTACATGTCCCTGGGGGCAGGGGAGATCCAAAAGCGGCTGACCGGTGACATGCTTGTCATACAGCAACAGCTTGATAACCCGCAACGGTGGGGCGTGGCGTCGAGGTTGGCGACCCTGTACGCGAAGACGTACCCAGGCTCCGACGGAGTGAAGGCCGTGACCTGGTACCGGACGGCTGTGGAAGCAGCCGACAGGTCCGGGGATCCCGAGACGAGGGTGTGGGTACGAGGTCGCGCGGCTATCGCTCTCGGCTACGAGGGGGCGGCGTTGGGGGTGGCTGAAACCCTTGCTCGGCAGGCGGAAGCGATCGACGAACGGCCCTCACTCGGCAGGCTCAACGCTGTCATGGGGCGTGCTCACGTCGCCGCGATCCGGGGTGACGAGGGAACCGCGGTCGACCTCCTAGACCAGGGGCGCCGGATCTTCGACGCTGCCGGCAGTGAAGACCAGGAGTCGGACTACGCGGTGCCCTACTGGCGGATGAACGTCTTCACGTCCTTGCTCCTGGCCCGTCTCGGAGACGAGGAAGGGGCCCTGAAGGCTCAGGAGGCGGCGGCGGAAACCCTGCCCGCGAGTCTCCCGAGGTTCCGCACGCACCTCGAAATGCACCGGGGCCTGATGCTCGCCCGTGCTGGTGACAAGGCAGGGGGCATCGCCTACGCGCGTGGGGCTCTGGACGCTCTACCGCCGGAGAAGCACAGCCTGACTCTGCGGATGCTCATGGAAGAGGTAGAGGCACCGGCCCCGTCGGTCTGACTGCACTGTTGACACTGTGTGAATAGTTCTGTGGGAAAAGTGCGCGAGATGCCTGGCACATGATCTTGAGGTCAAGATCGTTAAGGGTACCCCCCTTCGCTACAGAAAGTGACGACGGTCGGGGGCTCATGATCGCGGGACGATGTGTCGTTCATCACGTGACGACCGTCGAGCGGGGGGCGTGGTGTCGAGGGCTGACGCACCCTAGTGTTATCGATCATCGTGACGTTCAACCTCGACGGACAGGACCTCGACGCCGGAGCCCTGACGCACCGACCTGTTATCGATCATCAATGCGCGTGCGTGCGTCGAGCCGTGAACATCATTTACAAATGATGTTGTTCGCCCCGACCCCGTTGCCCTGACGGGGGTCATCCTGATATTGAGCATGATGTCAATCGTTCATGTGTATGACGTGGGCAACACTTCAGGCATACATACCATGAGTAGTTAAGTGCGTACTTCCGGTGAACGCCCGGTAACTTTCAATTCCCGGGCGTCAGAACGATAGTGCGGATGCACGTGCAGATGGATCATGAATGCGATATTACAAATCGTGATGATGTGACTACATGTCTCCCGAGTAGGTAGGTACCCCCGGCAACGAGCACGGCCAGGCGCATGACCACCAGGCCGATGACACTGCCNTCGTTCACCAGGCCGGAATCGTGCTTCCCATGCCCGTACTGAGACGAGGGAACGCGGCCGGGAAGTTGGTAGGGCTACGCNGGTACGGGGCTCCGCGAATGTGTACTCAGACGAGGAAACCCCGAACCCTTGTTGCTATGGGTCCGGGGCTGTCGAGCTGTGCTGTCGAGCTGTGCTGTCGAGCTGTGTGAACGGCGCCGCGTGCTGTGGCTCTGTGAGGCTCAGTACCCCATGTAGAAGGGCTGAACAGGCGGTGTGGCTACGTAGTCGGGTGTCCTCGCGCTACGACCATCGGGAAGGACCTTCACCGGTGTCTCGTGGATCCCGTAGTACACATCGCTCAGTGCTTTACGGTCCTGGTAGGTAGTTCTTTCAGCTTGACCCCGATTCTGTACGACCTTTTTAAACTTTCCGTCGGTCATTCCCTCGACGAGGTCAGCATTCATTGAACGGGTAGCGTACATTTGTTTCCTCACTAGTAGTGAGCCCCCGAAATGTAGCCCCGATTAATGGGCACGAATCATTTCGGGGGCGGTATCATTTATTTGGGAACGTCACGTATGAGTAGGTCTACGTCCGGTAGGTATGTGGTCGGTAGGGTCCTTGTCTTCCCCGCTTAGTCGGGCAAGTTCTCTACCGACTGCATCATTGGAAAGTAGCCCCCGGCATACCCGCGTCCAATCCCATTCTGTCAGCAGCTTGTTTCCCCGGCTTCTATTACACCGGCCACAGCTAGCTACGATTCCAGAGACCTCGTCAGGACCCCCGCGTGATAGCGGGAACAGATGATCTGTTTCATCGGCCGGAGCTGAGCACCATACGCAATTACTACTTTCACGGATAGCCTTTTTCTCTGCTTTCGTGACCCCCGAACCCCCGTTCTGGCGGATCCACTTTTTCCGTGCTTCCTTTTTCGCTTTCTCCCGTTCCCTTTTTACGTCGAGGGGGGAGAGCGGCGTAGCGGCAGGCATCACATGTATGTGACCACGCTTTATTTTCCTTCCNGCACTCGATACAGGGACGGGTGAGCGTTGCCGTGGTCATTTCAGGAAGTTCCTTACGCCCGCAGAATATGGGCCGCTACCGCTCTGTGCACCGACAGGCCATGAGCAACCAAAATTGCTGCAACGCTTCCACCCGATGGTTTGGCGAGGGTCTTTTCCCATCCTTTGTACAGGGCCGGTGAGTCCGTTCTCTGCGATGCCTTGACCCGCGCTGCCGGAACTCCAGACCTCCGACCCGCAGACCGGGCACACCTCGTGCTCTGCGGGCTCCTGTGCGTTCTGTAGGGCTGTCTGCTGCGCCCGCTCCCTCTTCATCCCCAAGACCCCGATCTCTGCGGCCCGTGCTACCCACGCTGCCTCTGTAGCTGCTTCTAGGGCTTCCTGCTCACGTTGCTGTGCTGCTACTTTCGAGGCCCAGAACCCCGACGGTGAATTAATACCTGTATCCATACGAATATCCTTTGTTGTATCAACTATTGTCGGGTCATCCTGCGACCCGAAATCATTTATTTGCAGGCGGNTCGATGAAATGTGCCCGCGTGTGAAGTTCCGCCTTACAGAACTAGCCATCTCAACATGTGAGACGGCTAATTCCGTTTTGAGCTGCAACCCGGGTTGGTCGGTGTAACAACTACAGCTCGCGAATCCCGCTTTTGTCCGGGCCGGATGGCTTATTCTCAGCGGGTGGTTTCGGTGATGCTCCGGCTGTCGTGGTGACTTTTGGTTTCGGCGCGGCCTGTGGCTCTGACTTCGGCTTCGGTGCGCGGGCTGGTTTCGGTGCTGTCGATGCTTTCGGTTCCTTCCTGAGCCCGTCCTTCAATTCCCCGAATTGGTCCTCATTAATGTTCGGCTGCCCGCGTGACATCAGACGACTGTGGAAGTCGGCTATGTAGGCATTTGCGTTTTCGATATAGCCCATTTCAGCGGTCCCAATTCATGGAGGCTGTGTTCCTGAAGTTGCGGTTCCGTGAGCGTGACCCCGGGGTGGGGTCCTGGAGCCCGTCAACCTGTTCCCGTGGAGCTGCCGTCACAGCATCCTTTCCGAACTGTGACGAGAGGATGTTGCCCCNGCCCACGATGGAAGCCTGATACCTCTGTGCGGGTACTGAACGGGTATCAACCTGCTGTGCTTCGATAAAGGGCCCTGTGTGGCCGCTGACGCCCTTCTCTGCCCCCGCGACGTCGGTAGGCCGGATGTTCGGGTTGTAGGCATCCCAAGGGTAATTGGCTACGCCGCCTTTTACGGGGGCTGGTGAACCCGTGGGTGTCTTCAGACGACCGTTATCGACGTGAAGCGGGAGTGTCCTGTCCGGTACGAGGGGAACCCGTGTCTTTTTGCGTGGTGGCATTACTTTTCCTTTCGCGTGGGCCCGCGTTTTCGAGGGCCTGAATAAATAGTTGCACGAAAGAGAAAGGTAATGCTAATTGGCTTTACTATCGAGAGAAAGAAGCTAATTACCAGGGAGTCTCTGTTAATGACGACGTATGAAAGCATAGCGAAGCGGCCACAAACGCGACCGCGGCCTTACGGGGCCTATGCAAAGCAAGTGGCCTTCGACATTACTGCTGACCAGTACAGGTTCCTGAAGGCCGTACAGACACGCTCAGGCTCGACGATGGCGGAAACATTGCGCGCGGCTGTGGAGCTGTGGATGACCAGTGTCTCGGCCACAGGGAAAGAGTGATGTGGGGCCGGAGGAACGTAGCCCAGGAATTCAGTCGGGACCTCCCGGGGTCCTGGCGTAGGCAAGACGACCCGCTACCGAGGTTTCCAGGCCGGAACACCACCGCGGCCCCGTATCAGGTCGTAGAGGACTTTGAGCCCNTCGACGACGGAGAAGACGCTACAGACGACCGCCAGGAAGTGAGCCTGAGCCTGCCGGCCGCCGTAGTCGAGTGGCTAGAAGAGAAGTCGGCAGACCTCGACCTGACGCTGTCAGAGGTTGTGACGCTGGCGGTAGAACTCCAGATGCCGGCCGGAGCACGGGTTCCGTGAAAAGCCAGGGGGTTACTGTGCGTGAGCAGAAAAAGACTCCAGTTACCCCGGCGCTGGGACGTCTCAGATACCCCGGTTACCCCGGCTGTCCGCCGGGGTATTCACGTGAAAAAGCCAGAGGATGAGGTTTTACCGGAAGACATCTTTAATTAATTATACTGTCAGTGATAATCTATCCCTCTGGCTTTACTCTCTGTAATGAACGGGCCCCCGGAACGCGCCATGTGCGACGAATACCCCGGCTGTCCGCCGGGGTAACCGGGGTATTCGCTACCACGACAGCCGGGGTCACCGGGCTATGATTTCAGTGACAGATAGTGAGTAAGTCTCCGTCTGCTATTCAGCCGTTCCACCCGCTTGATGTGCTCGCGCTCTTCCAACAGAGTCAGCGCACGATCGAGGTAGATGCGCTGTTTTCTACTCAGACTGTCCCGGAGTTCACCGTAGGTGACCTCTTCGACACTGAGCTTTTCCAGCACTGCGGACGCTGTCTCTTCGACGTTCTCGCGTTCGGACGCATCAACCGATGCGATCGCCTCTCGACGGTCCCTCTCATTCTTTACTGTGGCACTGGCTTTTACCTGCTCGATCGTGGATAGCGCGTGTTCCTGCGTCCTGGCAGACACGTACATGACGACTTCCGCAAGTTCCCAGTCTTCGACCGTGACATCTATCCGTCCCGCGAGGAACGCCAGAGCCGCAGCCGCCCGCAGTCGAAGAATTGAGGAATGGGAATTAAGCTCGTCCTTTTCGTCTGGTTCTACCCAGAGTCCTAGCGCCTTGGCATCCTGTTCGTCTTCAATCTCACGGATGACCTCTTTGGCGACGGATACAATCACCCTCTCAGGTGTGGCCGTGAAATCTTCCGTGTATTCGGGCGCGAACTCGGCTTTCCCATAGAGCGGGTTCTCAACCTGCCCTGGATTCTTCCNGCGCATGATGTCCNGGTGCAGACGTACCTTCAGTGGTTCGCCTCGCATTGGTCGGGCNTCGCGAGACACAGGATCCTTGGTCGCCGGCACCCATAGGAATCGTTGAGGCAGCCCCGCGTCAGCGTCTTTAAGGAGGATGCCCGCCTTTTTGGTCTGCGCGGTCGCCAGGACGCAGAAGCGGTAAGTGTGGGCGCGTATATCAAGGTCCACGTTCGTGTTCTTGTACTTCGGCCCCGTGGCCTCACCCATGAACATCTGTAGCAGCGTGGACATTGTGATACTGGCCTGCTGGTTGGTGTGTGCTGCGAGACTCGAAATCTCCCCGAACGTTCCTATCGCCGAGCTGCGGAGAATCTTCATGCCCGTTTCGAGGTCGATGCCTACGGGTGCGCCGTCTCCCCTCCCTTGTTTCGCGGGTTCGACGAAGAGCCCGGCGGCACCTTGCCCTGTCCCGAACTCCCTCGTGTAGATGTCCTCGCAGCCCACGTATTCGATGATTTCACGGGCGATGACCTGTGACGAGGATTTCCCTACTCCGCTTGCTGCCATGGCGACCACGTACAGGTTGAGCGACCCATACCCGCCGATGATAGGAGGAAGAACGACATTCGGCGGGACCTGCGATATCACGTGCGCGAGCACGCCTCCCAACACTGCCCAGGGTGCACCACGTCGTGCCAGACTTTCCCTGTAGATATGCGTCAGCTCCGGCCGGGCGTACCAGAACGCCCCCATGAGCCTTTCCATCGTTTCGGGGCTCTGGGTACGGTCATCCCAATACAGGGGCTCTAGCTTGTCCTCAGACGCACTGAGAGCACTTTCAATGCCCCGGTACCCGTGGTGCTTCCNTCTTGTCCACCCCTCGTCTACAGCCGCGTGCATGCGCTCCCGCAGTACCTCCGGGTCCAACTGTGCCGAGAGGACAAACCGGCGGAAGAAGAACGTCACCCTGTTGGTTTCCGAGCTTCCCGGACCATCCACCGGGAGCGCGCTAATGTAATTCGCTTCGGCGTCCAGATAGCGCAGGACAGAAGGGTTGCTATCCGTGTCCTCTTGCAGTATTGGGTGAAGGCGCATCCGCTTGTAACGGTCGAGCGTGCGCCCCACCTCCGACAAGGGTTCCTTACGTTCCTCGCGCGGCCCACGGTTCTTCCAATTGTCGACCGGGGTCTGACTGGCGCGNGGGGTTGATAGAGCTGCCTCCCGGTCAACGANGGCCTGATGAATCCACGACGGTGCTTCGGGAAGCTCAGAAGCACGAGGGATATCGGTCGGGCCGCTGAAACTATCCCATTGATACCTTCTCCCCTCGGAACCCTTGATGATCGTTGGTGGAAGGAAGGCGCCCGCGTCGCTATCTGCCTTGATGTCGATCCCGGCCGCGATCCCTGACCTTTCTTTCCCTGGTTTCCCGTTGATGCGTGGTCCGTTCTCCGGCTGCCGGTAGTACAGGTGCTTACCGCCCGATGGCGTGGTCACAGTGAATGGGGTAGGGGCGGCTCCATACCGCTGCTGTAGCTCTTCCCACTCGGCGACACCGTCCTTACCGTTCTTGGTGTCCAGGTCGATAAGAACCACGTTTGAGGTTTCGCAGTTCGCCATGATCCCTGTGCCGGCATGCTCGCCAGTTTCGGGATTGAACCATCGCGATAGCTTCCGGCGGCTACCCGTGGCGTCATCCTTCCAGGACACGCCCCTGAGTGACCGGAACTCTTTCTCGTCCCGGTGTTCGCCCTGGTAAAGGTCAGCCGGAGCGATCATCCAGCCGTGGCCACCGTAGACTCTCGCCCAGTGGTCTATTTCACGTGCGTAGTCTTCTGCTACGCTGTTCATGTCTGACAAGGTTGTATCGTCTCTGTGTAATGGCGCCCGGCTCCCACCGGGCGCTTCTTTTATGACAAGCTCATGCTCTCGCAAAGCGGCGTTCACATGGGATACAAGACCAGTCAGTCTCGTATCTAAGGAGTGACCGGGCATGCGCACTGTCCCGGCCCTCGACTACATACCGGGGGTCACTGTCACAGAAAAAGAAAACCCCCGCCCGAAAGTGAACGGGGGTGTGATGCCAGGGCTCAGCTATCGGCTGCTCGGATCGGCTCTCCCGTGCCCACGTCATAAGTGGACTCGCCGCCGTCGTACTTGCCGCTGTNGGCGATTACGACGGCTTCCACCGGGGCGTGCCAATCGGTGTCAGTGTCGACGTTCCGGGCGGCACGTAGAAGCCACTTGGTGTCCGGGATCGGGTACCGCTCCGTGGGCGGCATCGGCGGGTCGACCGCACAGAGGGCGTCGAACCTGGCCGTCAGATCGTCCGCGCACTTCCGCGCGGCTTCCTCGGTGGTGAAGTACGCCCAGTGGGTGTATGGCTCTGTGTTCAACCGTGATCCTTGGTGTGCGTGGTGGCCCGACCAGCCCCCCTCAAAGCTGGTCGGAGGAATTGATTAATCGCGGGTTTCTACGCGGCTATCACTGTCTCCTGTGCCCCCGCGCCGGTACCCGCACACGGAATCGCACCGAGGATACGGTTTACCTCTGCCATGACTTCTCGCGTCGGCGGAGCCCANGACGCTACTAGCTCAGCTCGATAAGACTCAATCTCCTCGTCATTCCACTTTTTAGGCGCGTTAATAGCCCGTGGCACTGTTTTCCTTTCAAGGACACGGGTGGTGTCGTGCTGTGTTGTTGTCCCTCCAAGGACGGGTATTACTCCGGTGCAGCGAAGGACAGAGCCTGCGAAAGGCAGAGCCTGCGCACACGGGCCTTGCGGTGGTCCTGGTGTTTCTCCTGGCGTTAGTGGGTGAGCGATGGTGTCGGAGTCCAGCTAACAGGCCAGAGACCAGGCGGCGCAATGGTACTTTTGAGGGTATTCCCCGCGTTCCCGTACGCGATCAGTCACGCTCCGGTTATTATNCCTCCGGGGTGCGTGACCCTCGTCTCGGTTCGACGACCTTCCTCGGCGTGATCTCCACTAGCGTGGGGTCGAACCCGTGCCTGCGGTTCGCCGAGTGAATCTTGATCGTGAACAGGGTCCTGATCAGCTCCTTACGCTTGAGTAGCGTCAGGCTCTTCCAGTGTTCCGGTATGTCGCTCACGCCGACCAGACCGGCCAGAGCCGAAGTCTCGGCATACTGCGACCGGCGCACCAACAGTTTGTCTAGCTCTGCCTGTAGACGCTCACGCCCCGCGCGGAACATCCGGCGGTTAAGGTCGTTGGTGAGGTCGGGGAACTCTTCTGTCAGAGCAACCATGCGATCCTCGACGTGGCGGATGTCATCTTCTAGTCGCGCGAACATACGGGCATCCGGGATCGCCTCGGAAATGAGCTTTTCGCGGACGTCTTCCCGCGAGAGGTAGGCCAGGGAAACTGCCGTCACGTGCGCGTCCACCTGAGCCATGTCCTGGCACGACTTCTTACATCCAGGCTTGCGGCACGCGATGTACTTATATTCTTTCCCGCTCTTCGGGTCTCTCTGCGTCTTGCTGTACATGGCAGAGTCGCACTCGCCACACCGGGCCGTGCCGGAGAGAAGGTGCCGCGCAATGTTGGCAGGGGTCGTCTTGACGTTCTTCTTCAGTCGCTCCTGAAGGGTGTACCACGTCGCCTCGTCAATGATCGGGCCGTGGTTCGCGGGGCCGACGTCCTTACCGTGGCGTGTCCGCCGGCCGATGAGCGCGGGTGAGGCCAGGAGCCGTGCCACTGTCTTCCGCTCCCACTGCGCGGCCCCGGACGGGGGTTTGATGCCCTGTTCGTCAAGCCAGCGGGCGGCGGCGGTGACGTTGATGCCGTCCCTGTCTTGGTCGCCGAGAACGAGGTCGACAACGGCCCGGATCGCGTCGGCTTCCTCTTCGATGATCTGTTTCCCTACCGCCGTGAACCCGAACTGTCGGGGCCCGCCGTGGGGTCGCCCCTTCTCTGCCCTGTCCTCTGCCGCCCGCGCGACCCGTTCCGCGATCCTCTCGGCTTCCGCCGCATCACCAGCCATGATCAGGTCGGCGACGTACCGGCCGTCGGCGGAGGAGAAGTCGTACCCGGGGCCCTTGACTGCGACCAGGCGGACGCCGTGCTCCCGGAACAGGCTGATGATCCGGGCCCGCTCTTCCCGTAGGCGCAGGAATCGTGACGATGTGTAAACGACTACTACCTGTATCTGTCCCTGTTCAACTTCTCTGAGTAGCCGTTCGAAGGCGGGGCGTACCTCACCCGACGTGGCGCTCTTGTCGTTGTCCTCGAAGAACGGTTCGTGGAGTGTCCAGTCCGGGTGCTTGCCGACCAGCTCACGGCAGTCTGCACGCTGGCGGTCGACGCCCTCTTCCTCTAGGGCCCGGTCCTGAGAGATCCGCAGGTAGACGGCTACCCGGATGGTCCGACGTGTGGTGACTCGCATGCGTTACAGTCTAGGGAGCCCTGGACAGAGGTCTCCGCCTGCTCCCGGCCCTTGATCTCGTAGGCGGCCGGGTCGAAGTCGATGTCCTGGAANGTCCAGCCGGCGTTCCGGTAGCCCGTCTCCCCGCCCGGTGCCTCCATCACACCGTCGACGGAGACGAAGGCGGTCACGATCAGAGTGCGCATTCCGGACGCTCCTTGGCTTTGTCCTGGGTGCTCGCGGAGCCCATGTTCGCGGGTTCCGGCGGCCTGCTGGGTGTTCACCTGGTCTGACCGAAGCGTGTCCCGGAACTCATCGGTGCGCGGTCGACCGGACTGCCGGCGAGCGCGGGGCGTGTGCGGACGGGAGCTGAGGGGTGGTTGTCGACCGGCTCGGTCGGCGGGGTAGTCTTTCTGTGCCGCCATGGGTCGCCCTGCGTGACTCGCGCGGTGGCGCTGTGGATCCGCGCTGTGGATCCCGCACCGTGGAGGTGCAGCGCCGCACTGTGTTCGACCAGGTCAAGAGCGCCAGCGTCAAGTCCGGGCTTGCTGGCCGGCAACCCTCCTCCGCGGCGGGGTGCCCCCGGTTGTGACCAGGCCGCGTCCGGATGAGCCGGAGCGGCAAGTGCGGACCCTCACCGGGGTCCGATGGACCCGAAGGAGTCCTGGCCGTGCCCTCTGCTCAGCCTGCCCTCAGCCAGCCCGCGACGACCGGACCGGGCCGGAACGCGCTGCTGCCGGTCGTCGGAGCGGACCTGCCGGTGCCGCTGGTCGGCGGTGGCCGCGCCCGCCACGTCAACCTCGACTACGCGGCGAGCGCGCCGAGCCTCGTCACCGTGGCCGAGGAGGTCGCCCGGCTGCTGCCCTACTCGGCGAGCGTGCACCGCGGNGCCGGTTTCGGCTCGCAGGTGTGCACGACCGTGTACGAGGCGGCCCGGGACGAGGTGGGTCGGTTCCTCGGCGTCCGGCCGGACGACACCGTGGTGTTCACGCGCAACACCACCGACGCGGTGAACCTGCTCGCGCACTGCGTCGCGCACGCGGTCGGCCCGTCGGCCCGGGTGGTGGTTCTCGACCTGGAACATCACGCGAACCTGCTGCCGTGGTCGGCGCTGCGGCGCACGGTGGTGGCCACCCGCCCGACGGCTCAGGAGACCCTCGACGCGCTGGCCGCCGCGCTGTGTGCCGAGCCGACCGCGCTGCTCGCGGTGACGGGCGCGTCCAACGTGACCGGCGAGCGGCTGCCGCTGGCCCGGCTGGCCGATCTCGCGCACGAGGCCGGTGCCCGGCTGTTCGTCGACGCGGCCCAGCTGGCGCCGCACCGCCCGATCGACCTGGCTGGCCTGGGCATCGACTACCTGGCCCTGTCAGGCCACAAGCTCTATGCCCCGTTCGGGGCCGGGGCGCTCCTCGGCCGGCGTGACTGGCTGGACGTGGCGCCGCCCTACCTGGCCGGTGGCGGTGCCGTCCGCGAGGTCACGCTGACCTCCGTCGACTGGGCCGACGCCCCCGCGCGGCACGAGGCGGGAACGCCGAACCTTCCGGGCGTGGCGGCGCTCGCGGCCGCCTGCCGCGCGCTGGCGGCGCTGCCGGTGGGCGCCCTCGCCGCGCATGACGAGGAGCTCAAGGGCCGGCTGGTACGCGGCCTCGCCGACCTGCCCGGTGTGCGTGTGCTCTCCCTGTGGCCCGACGCCGGCCCGGACCCGGCACCTGCCGCCGGTGCCCCGGTGACCGACAGTGGGCCGGTCGGCGTCGTCACCTTCACCCTCACCGGCCACCACCCGGACGCCGCCGCCTATCTCGCCGCCGAGCGCGGCATCAGCCTGCGGGCCGGCCGGTTCTGCGCGCATCCGCTGCTCCACCGGCTGGGGGCACCCGCCGGGGCGCTGCGGGCCAGCGTCGGCGTGGGTTCCACCGCCGCCGACGTCGACGAGCTCCTCGACGCACTGCGCAGCTACCTGACCCGCGGCCCTGGCTGGCGCTACCTGCCCGGCCCCGGCGGCTGGGTCCCGACCCCGGACGACCGGTTGCTGCCCGACTGGGCCGCGGCCGTCCCGACGGCGCCGACTCCCGCCGCGTCGCCCTGCGACACCTGACCGAGCACCTGACCGGCCGCTGTCCGATCATCGGAAGCGGCCCTACCGCGTCCGGGCGTCGTGAACGATCAGGATGGAGAAGGCATGCGGATCGGAACAACGCTCTCGGACAGCGCCGGACCGGACGCGCTGGAGCGGCTGCGGGACCAGCTCGCCCAGGCCGCCGCCGACGGCCTGCACTCCGCGTGGCTGTCGAACATCTTCGGCCTGGACGCGCTGACCGCGCTCGCCCTCGCGGGAAGCCAGGTGCCCGGCATCGAGGTCGGCTCGGCCGTGGTGCCGACCTACCCGCGCCATCCGGTGATGCTGGCGCAGCAGGCGCTCACCACGGCGCTGGCGCTCGGCGGGCGGTTCACGCTGGGCATCGGGCTGTCTCACCGCATGGTGATCGAGGACATGCTCGGCTACAGCTTCGACCGGCCGCTGCGGCACCTCTCCGAGTACCTGGACGTCCTGCTTCCGCTGCTCGACGGGCAGCCGGTGGATGTGCGGGGGGAGACGGTGCGCGCCGCGGCCGCGCTGAGCACACCGCGGTTGGGACGTCTTCCGGTGCTGGTCGCGGCACTCGGGCCGAAGATGCTGCGGCTCGCCGGCGAACGGGTGGACGGCACCGTGCTGTGGATGACCGGCCCGCGCACGATCCGAGAGCACATCGTGCCGACGATCCAGGCCGCGGCGACGGCCGCCGGCCGGCCGGCGGCGCGGGTGGTGGCGGTCCTGCCGGTGGCCGTCACCGACGACGCGGACGCCGCGCGCGACCGGGCGGCCCGCGAGTTCAAGATCTACGGCAGGTTGCCCTCCTACCGGGCGATGCTCGACCGGGAGGGCGCCGCCGGGCCGGCCGACGTGGCGCTGATCGGCGACGAGGAGGCGGTGCGGGGCCGGATCGCGGAGTTGGCCGGCGCGGGTGTCACCGACTTCGTCGCGGCCCGCTTCTCCGCTCCGGACGCGGCGCGCACCCGGGCCCTGCTGCGCGATCTCGCCGGCAATAACGATACAGAGACCGCAAAGGCAGCGGAGGCGACGAAAGGCGCATAAACCGGCGGCGGGCTCGGCGGACCTGTCGCGCGCGTCCTGCTGATCCCACTGTTTTTCGGGATTGGTGGTCTGCGCCCCGGGCGGCCGTTCCGGTGTTATCGCGCGGGGGTGGGAATCCGGAATGCCCCACGGGGTATGGTCAGATCCCCGGGAAACATGAGATTATGCGCCGAGCGAACGCGGGGGGCGAGGCTCGGTATGGGCAATGCCAGGTTCTTGGCTGCCAATGAACAGACAATTGTCCGGATCCGGCCGCACTGGGTGGTGCTGGCACGGGTGGTTCTTGAAACGGGCGCGGTCCTGGCCGGGGTCACTGCGCTCTCCATCTACGCAGCGCTCCATGACAGTGGCGCGGATTTCCTCGTCACGCTGCTGTGGTGGGCGGCGCTGGCCGNGGTGCTGCGGCTGCTGTGGCGCCTGCTCGACTGGCGCTGCACCTCCGTTATGATCACGAGCTCGCGGCTGGTCAGGAGATCCGGCATCATCACCGTCCGGGTCCAGAGCATCCCGATGTCGAAGATCACCGACCTCTCCTACGATCTGGATCCCACCGGCCGGGTTCTCGGCTACGGCTCCTTCACCCTGGAGACCGAGGGAGACCACACCAGCGAGCTGGAGAAGATCGATCACGTACCTCGGCCGGACCGGTTCTACCTGCTGTTCTGCAACAGCATCTTCGGCGGCGCCCCGGAGACGAGCGCGGCTGGCGACTGACGTGGCTCGTCCGGGTCGGGGCTGATCCGCTCGTCGGGGCCGTCGGGGCCGTCGGGGCCGTCGGGGCCGTCGGGGCCGTCGGGGCGGTCGGGGCGGTCGGGGCGCGGCGAGTGGTGGGAACGGACCCCGGGTCGAGTCGGCGGCGGTGAGTACGGCGTAGCCTCGCACGGTGGTCCTGATCCCGCCGTTTCGGCTGGTAGTCGCCCCGCCGGTGCAGCCGGCCGTCGAGCCGGGTGCCAAGCAGGGGTCCGTCGGCCGCGGGTGGCGGCTGCCCGTGGCCGCCGGCCCGGTACCCGCCGGCGGGTCTCGATGACCGAGCGGAAACCCGACTTCGCGGACCTGCTGACGCTGGAGTCCGTCGACCGCGACATCTTCCGGGGCCAGTGCCACGACGGCGCTCCGATGCGGGCCTTCGGTGGGCAGGTCGCGGCCCAGGCCCAGATCGCCGCCGGCCGTACCGTCGAACCGGACCGGCGGATGCACTCGCTGCACGGCTACTTCCTCCGCCCCGGCCGCACCGACGCGCCGATCGTGTATCTCGTCGAGCGGATCCGTGACGGCCGCTCGTTCACCACCCGCCGGGTGAGCGCGGTGCAGGACGGGGAGACCATTTTCTCGATGTCCGCGTCGTTCCAGCGGCCGCGCGACACCGGCGAGACGCACCAGCTCCAGGCCCCCGACGTCGCCGGTCCCGAGACGCATCGCCGGTGGTGGGGGCCGATCGACGAGGCCCCCGAGTACCAGCCGTTCCTGCTGGTCGACATCCGCTCGACGCCGATTTCCACCGCGGGCACCGAGCCCCGGCCGGCTACGGCCGCGGGGGCGGGCGGGCCGTCCGACGGGATGCCCCGGCAGCACGTCTGGGTCCGGGTCGACCAGGCGCTGCCGGACGACCCGCTACTGCACGTCTGCGCGCTGACCTACCTTTCCGACCTGACCCTGGCCAGCACGGCGAGCCTGCCCTACGCGGGCCTGCCCGGGCTGCTCGACCTGGTCTCCCTCGACCACGCGATGTGGTTCCACCGCCCGTTCCGGGCGGATGACTGGCTGCTGTTCGTGCAGGACAGCCCGAGCGCCGGTGGGGCCCGGGGACTCTCCCGGGGCATGTTCTTCACCCGGGACGGCACTCTCGTCGCGTCCGCCATCCAGGAGGCGGGCATGCTCCGCCGCTGAGCCGGCCGGGCGGTCAGCGCGCGGTCGGGGTGCCGGTCGCGGTCGGGGTCGGAATGCTCGGCTGCGCGGGGCCCGCCGTGCGGGCGAGGGACGCGAACGGGTCCAGCGAGCCGTTGGCGGACCCGTCGGGTGTCGGAGTGGGGGTACCGGGAACCGGCGGGGACGGGGCGAGGCTCGGGTCGGTCGACACCTCGGGCGTCGGGCTCGGCTCCTCCACGCCGGTGGATGGGGCCGCCGGCGTCGGCGCTGGCGACCTGCCGGTGCCGGCGCCGGCGCCGGTAGAGGTGGTGGGCGTGGCGGACGCCCGTGCCTCCTGCTCCTTACGAATCTCGCTCTTGGCCTGTTCGACCGCCGCGCTGTAGGAGCGCGACGCCGGCAGCGACTGCGGCCGCACCAGGATGTACAGGACGAACACGCCGGCGAGCGCGACGCTGAGGAGCACGGTCGAGCGCCGCATCGGCAGGCGCGTCGGCCGGTGGGCCAGCCACCCGGCGCGGATCAGCCGTCTCATGACGCCGTCGGCGGGGCGGTGTCGAGGACGGCCGGGATGTGGATGCCGGCCCGGAGCAGGGCGCCGCTGATCCGGGCCCGCAGCGCCCGCCCGACCTCGAACTGCTTGCCCGGCAGGGTTCGCGCCACGATCTGGACCTTGAACTGGTCGAGATCGAGGCTCTCCACTCCCAGCACCGTCGGCGCGTCCAGCAGCAGATCGTGCAACGAATCGTCGGCGTAGGCCTCGGTACCGACCTGGGTGAGCACCTCGGTCACGGTCGCGACGTCCACACTGAAGGGAACCGGGACGTCGATGACGGCCCTGGCCCAGTCCCGGGAGAGGTTGACGACCTGGATGATCTGGCCGTTGGGGGTGATCACCACCTCGCCGTTCGAGGTCCGCAGCCGGGTGATGCGCAGCGTGACCTCCTCCACCGTCCCGGTGATCGCGTTCGGTGAACCGGTGATGACCAGGCGAACGAGGTCGCCGAAGCCGTACTGCCGTTCGGCGACCATGAAGAAGCCGGCGAGGACGTCCNGCACCAGCCGTTGCGCGCCGAAGCCGAGCGCCACGCCGAGCACGGTCGCGGGCGCCACGACCCCGGTCAGCGGCACTCCGAGCCGTTTCAGCACGAGAACGACAGCCACGCAGTAGACGAGCGTCAGTGACACCCAGGTGAGGACCTGGACGACCGCGTGGCGGTGCTTGGTGGACTCGGAGCGCACCACCGCGTCGGTCTGCTGTGCCCGGGTGTCGATGCGCCGCTCGACCCGGCCACCCACCCAGTTCGCGAGCCGGGTCAGCAGGACGGCGCCGATCAGGATCATGACGATCTCGAGGCCGCTGCCGCGGGCCCACTCGGAGATGTCCGTCAGCGGAGCGGCTGTCTCGATCATGAAGGGCGGCCGGGGGTGGCGACACTCCGGCGCGGTGCGCGGGTGCGGACACGGGCGGGCAGGAGCCGGGCCGGATATGTCCTCACCTGTCCGAACCTACCCGCGCGCCGAGGGCCTCGCGGCGGTCGGAGGGCGGCGCTCGGCGCGTGGCGGTCAGCGTGCGGCGGTCAGCGCGTGCGGTCAGCGTGCGGTTGTCAGAGTGCGGTGGCCTGGCCGGACGGCCCGGCCTGCCCGGTCATGTTGCCC
This sequence comes from Frankia sp. EI5c, assembly GCF_001636565.1. Lineage (GTDB taxonomy): Bacteria > Actinomycetota > Actinomycetes > Frankiales > Frankiaceae > Parafrankia. Next base: position 20,566 of record NZ_LRTK01000029.1, on the reverse strand, counting down.
TTGACCGGCACGACACGGTACTGGGTGGTCAGCCCGGCCGGCAGGGTGCCCGTCGTCCAGGAGTTCGTCCCGGCCGTCGCCGCCAGCGGGTAGGGCAGGCGGTAGAAGTTCTGCTCGCCGTAGGAGAGCACCCGCTGCTCGATCAGGTAGGCGGTGGCGCCCGGCGTGGCCGCCCAGCTCAGCGTGTGCCGGCCGGCCTGGGCGACGGCGGTGACCGCGCGGCCGGTGCCCGGCCACGGCACGGCGCCGTACAGCGGGCCGAAGGACGAGCCGATCCCGAGCTGGGCCAGGGCGTTGGCCACCGCCCGGGCGATCACGAAGTCGCCGGTCGGGTTCGGGTGCGAGCCGTCCCAGGTGTGCAGGTTCGGGTTCCACTCCGCGTAGTCGCGGGCGACGACGACCCGGGACGTCGCCGTCTGCCAGCCGGCGACCTGCTGGTCGAGCAGCGTGTTGTAGGCGGTCGCCTGCTGTTGCAGGGCCCGTCCGCCGATGTAGTCGGAGCGGTCGAGGACCTGGGCGACCACGACGTCGATGCCGGGGTTGACCCGGCGGGCGTTGTTGATGAGCGCCAGCATGTCGTCGGCGGCGGTCTGCGGTGTGGACCAGTAGGTGAGGTCGTTCGCGCCCAGCGCCACGACCAGGACATCCGCGGGGTTCGCGCGCAGCAGGCCCTCGACCGCGTCCCGCTCGACGCGCGTCGCGTCCCCCCAGACGGCGTGGTGGTCCCGGTCGAACCAGGCGTCGATGTAGTCGTTCGAGCCGGGCGCGTTCGCGGTGTTGTCCCAGACGTCGATGCGGTCACCGACGAAGTCGACGGCGCCCGGCGCGGAGAGGTTCAGGTGCTGGGCGAGCCGGTAGCGCCAGGTGTAGTCGCCGGCGGTCTGGTGCGTCACCGAGTCACCGATGACCATCACCCTGGTCATCGGGGCGGCGACCGCGCTTGGGCCGGCCACCATTCCGGCGGCGCTCACGCCGCCGGTCAGCACGATCGTCGTCCCCGCCACCCCGGCTGCCCGGCGGACCGGTGCACGCATCCGCGCCGCCGGCCCGGGTCTGACAAGGCGGTGCCTACCCATGATCGTCTCGCCGCCCTTCCCGGACCTGACCGACCAGCCGAGACGGATCGTGGCACTTCGGTGCCCTCGCGTTCCCGCCTGGACCGGTCCCCCGGGCCACGGGACGGCCACAGTTCACCGGAAAGTGTGGTTCGTCAGCCGAGGCCGCGCCGGCCGTNGGCGCCGCGGAAGCGGTCCACCACCTCGCGGTCCAGGTCGTAGCTGAGCAGTCCGGACGCGGCGCTGAGCGGTACCCAGCGCAGCTCGTCGACCTCGTCGTTCGGGACGAACGCGCCGCCGGTCACCCGCAGCGCCCAGTAGTGCACGATCTTGGTGGCCNGGCTCCCGTGGTGGTCCACCAGGTAGGTCACGTCGCCGAGCGGCTCGCCGACCTCGACCGCGAACCCGGTCTCCTCCTCGATCTCGCGGACGGCGGCTGCCAGCCACGTCTCCCCGTCGTCGAGCTTGCCCTTCGGCAGTGACCAGTCCTCGTGGCGAGGCCGGTGCACCAGCACGATCTCGACCTCCTCGGCGGCCGGGCGCCACACGACCCCACCCGCCGCCCGCACCGGCGCACCACCCCGTTCCGGTTGCCGCTCCGCTGCCTGCTCCCGGTCCGCGGTCTGCTCCCGGTCCGCTTCCTGCTCCCGGCTCGCTGCCTGCTCCCCGTTCATCGCCCTCGCTCCTGGCCCATGGTCAACCGCCGGTGGCACTGCCTACCGCGATGATCCTGTCATGCCCGGGAGCGCCGTTTCGCCGATGCCGGGTACGGCCGGTCAGGGCACCCGGGGCCGGGCGAAATGTTCCACGATCGCCCGGCAGAAGGCCGCCAGGTCGGCGGGAGATCGACTGGTGACGAACTGTCCGTCGACGACGACCTCCTCGTCGACGACCTCGGCCCCGGCATTGCGCAGGTCGGTGCGGATGCTCGGCCACGAGGTGATCCTCCGCCCGCGGACGACATCCGCCTCGACCAGCATCCAGGGACCGTGGCAGATCGCCGCCACCGGCTTGCCGGCAGCGGTGAACGCGCTGACGAAGGCGACCGCGTCGCGGTTCAGCCGCAGGCTGTCCGGATTGAGCGTGCCGCCCGGCAGGAGCAACGCGTCGTAGTCGTCGACTGCCACGTCGGCGACCAGCCTGTCCACCGGGATGGTCCCCGCGGGAACGCTGTCGAACTGCCGGGCCTGGATCTCGCCGGGGTGGATGGAGATGACCTCGGTGCTCGCGCCGGCGCCGAGGAGGGCACCGCGCGGCTGGTCGAGTTCGACGCGCTCCACTCCGTCCGCGGCCAGAATCGCGATCTTCCGGTTTTCCAGGCTGTGCGTCACAGTGCCACCTCCGCAGGACGGGTTCGAGTTCCGCCCTGAACGTGCGCGCCGCCCGCGCGCCGCAAACCCGCTCCCGGTGCTCCCGGCCCTCCCGGGGCTCCCGGCGGCGGACGAACCCGTCGATTGAGGGCGTGACCTGTGATAACTCTCATCTCCGGCAGGTTTGTCGGTACGTCTCCCCGCGGGGGGTGCCCAGCCGTGGCCACAGGGCCGCCGGCGAGTGGTCCGGCGAACACCGTCAGCAGAGGGAGAGTGGGCACCGGTGGNTGATGTACAGCTGGTGATGGGCGCGAGTGGATACCTCGGGTCACACGTCACGCGGCAGCTGGTTGAGCGCGGCGACGACGTCCGGGTGTGGCTTCGCCCCTCCAGCTCGACCCGGGCCATCGACGACCTGCGGGTCACGCAGCACCGCGGCGAGCTGGCCGACGCCGGCGCGCTGCGGGAGGCGATGAGCGGCGTCGACACGGTGTACTACTGCATCGTCGACACGCGAGCCTGGCTGCGCGACCCGGCTCCGCTGTTCGCGACGAACGTCGAGGGCCTGCGGCACGCGCTTGACGCGGCGGTCGAGACCGGCGTGCGGCGGTTCGTCTTCTGCAGCACCGTGGGCACGATCGGCCTCGCGGACGGCGGTGGGCCGGCGAACGAGGAGATCCCCAACAACTGGCTGCACCTGGGCGGGCCGTACATCCAGGCCCGGGTCGCCGCGGAGGACCTCGTCCTGAGCTACTGCCGCGAGCGTGATCTGCCCGCGGTCGTCATGTGCGTGTCGACGACCTATGGTGCGCCCGACCACGGCTCCCCGCACGGGGTCATGATCGCCGAGGCGGCGCGCGGCCGGCTGCCGTTCTACTTCGCCAACGCGTCCATGGAGGTGGTCGGCATTCAGGACGCCGCCCGCGCGTTCCTGCTGGCCGCGGAGAAGGGCCGGGTCGGCGAGCGGTACATCGTCAGTGAGCGCTTCATGCCCTGGAAGGAACTGGTGACCATCGCGGCCGAGGCCGGCGGCGCCCGGCCGCCCCGCATCGGCATGCCGATCGGGTTGATGAAGCTGATCGGCCGCGCCGGGGATGTGGCCGGCCGGGTGCTGCGCCGTGACGTCGTCATGACGAGTGTCAGCGCGCGGCTCATGCACTTCATGCCGCCGCTCGACCACAGCAAGGCCACGCGGGAGCTCGGCTGGGAACCGTCCCCGACCCCGGACGCCGTCCGCGCCGCGGCGAAGTTCTACCTCGAGCAGCAGCCCGCCAAGGCGGCGAAGCCGGCCAAGGGCGAGAAGGCGCCCAAGGGGGACAAGCCCGCGAAGGGAGAGAAGCCGAAGGCGGCCTGACGTCCTTACTCGGCCGGGACGCGGATGCCGCAGGGGGGCTCCGCGAGGTAGACCTGATCCGGTCCGCCCGCCTGCAGCGTGACCTCGCCGGCGCCGCCGGCCGTGGCGGTCGCGAAGTCGAGCAGCCGCCCGTCGGACATCGCGTGCAGCGAGAGCTCGCAGTCCTCGGCGTCGCCGAAGTCGACCACGGCCACCCGGACGGTCCCCGTGGTCCGGAACACCTCGGTGTCGCCCGAGTACGCCGGATGCGCGAACGGCAGGGCCGCGTCGCCGTTCGTGGGCAGGCCCGCCACCGTGCACCCCGCCGCGCTGACATCGAAGCGGAACTCGCCGGTCCGATAGACCTGGTACTCCTTCGCGCCGTAGAGCTCGCTGAGCGTCTCGTTCTCGCCGGTGGCGGTGTCCGAGACGACGACCGTGCAGCCGCTGCCGTCCTCGGTCTGGTTGTCGACGCTCAGCCGCCACGGTTCGGCGGAGCTGAACGTGCCGGTGGCGGCGGCTCCGCCTTCCGACGAGGAGGAGCCCGATCCGTCGTCACGTGCGGCGAGGACGACGGCGGTGACGGTGGCCGCGACGGCCACCACGGCCGCCGTGGCCAGGAAACCCAAGGTCCGCCGCCGGGGCCGTCGCGCGCGAGCTGATCCGCCGGTGGGGGCCGCCCCCGACTCCGCCGCCGGCGGCCGCGCACCCCCCGGCGTCGCCGCAGACGTCGCCGCAGACGTCGCCGCAGACGTCGCTGCCGACGTCGCGGTCACGGTGGCGGACCAGGGGGGCGTCGGCGGTAGGGCGGCGGAGGCACCGAGGCGACGGGTGGAGTGGTTGGTGTCATCGGCGGGCAGCGGGCCCCCGAGCGCGGTGAGCAGGTCAACCGCGGTGGGCCGGTCGGCGGGTTCGCGGGCCAGCGCGCTCGTGACCAGCCCGTGCAGCGGGGGCGCCAGCTGATCGAGGTCGACCGCGGGCTCGGCGAGCAGCACCCGCTGCAGCACGGCCGGCGCCGGCCCGGTGCCGAACGGGGCCTCGCCGGTGGCGGCGAAGCACATCAGCGCGCCCCAGGCGAACACGTCCGCGCCGGGCGTCGCCTCCTGCCCGGCGACCTGCTCGGGGGAGTGCCAGCCCGGTGTGCCGACGAACTGGCCACTGACGGTCAACGCGGCGGCGTCGGCCGCGGCCGCGATCCCGAAGTCGATGACCTTCGGCCCGGCCGGCGTCCACAGCACGTTCGAGGGCTTGAGGTCGCGGTGGATCAGGCCGGTCCCGTGAATGGACACCAGCGCCTCCGCGAGGCCGGTGGCCAGGACGATCTGCTCGTCCGGCCCCAGCCTGCCGCCCGCGCGCACCTGCACGGCCAGGTTGGGCGCGTCCACGAACTCGGTGGCCAACCACGGCCGGTCGGCGTCGAGCTCGAAGTCGACGAGCCGGACCGTGCGGGAACCACCGACCCGGAAACACGCCTGCACCTCCCGCTGGAACCGGCGGCGGAAGTCGGGGTCGTCGGCGAGCTCCTCGCGGACGAGTTTGACGGCAACCCTGCCGAACGGTCCTTCGGCGAGGTAGACCACGCCCATTCCGCCGCTGCCGAGGCGACCGAGNACGCGGTGGCGCCCCAGCACGGTCGGCTCTCCTGGCCGCGGTGGCTGGACCCGCGTGTCGCTGGTGTCCACGGTTCCTGCGATCCCCCTGATGCCGGGCCGCTCCACGGTCCGCGCACCGAGAACACTGCCGATGTTCCGCCATTCCCGCAAGTCCCGTCGTCACCGCAGAAGCGCGGACGGGGAGCGCAACCACGGAAACGCCGCGCCGTACGGAAACTCTCGGTACGGAAACGGCGCCCGGGTCAACTCGCGACGACGCGGTTGCGGCCGGCGCTCTTGGCCGCGTAGAGCGCGCGGTCGGCGCGGTCGAGCAGGTCGCCGAGCGCCTCGTCGTCGGCGGTCTGGAGGGCCGCGCCGACACTGACGGTCACGTGGAGCGGTCCCCGGGCTGTCCTGAGATCCGTCCGCGCGACCGCTCGGCGGATCCGCTCGGCGAGATCGAGCGCGTCCGCCCCGGCGACCACGGCGATCTCCTCTCCGCCGATACGCCCGACGAGGTCCCCGCCGCGCAGGGCGGACCGGATGGCGGCGGCGACCGCGATCAGCACCCGGTCACCGGTGGCGTGCCCGAACGCGTCGTTGACCTGCTTGAAGCGGTCGATGTCGGCCATCAGCACGGCCATCGGCCGGCCGTCCCGCTGAGCTCGGGTGAACCGCTCCCGCGCCAGTTCCATGAAGCGACGCCGGTTGGGCAGCCCGGTCAGCGCGTCGCTGGCCGCCTGCCTCCTGATCTCCTCGAAGCGGGAGGCGTTGTCGCAGGCGGTGGCGATCTCGGTGAGCAGATCGCGGGTCTCCGCCTCCAGGCTCGCCCCCAGGGTGGCCACGACGACGCACCGGCCCGGCTGGAGAGCGGTGGGAGCGGTCCGCTCGGACGAACCGGCGGCCTCCGGTTGCGGGGGTGGTCCCGGCCTGCTCGGCGCGATGGCCGCCACAAGTTTCGTGCCCGCCGGTCCCAGCCTCCCGGGGAGCATCCACAACCGCCCGGCGGACGACCCGCGCGGGGCCTGCCCGCCGGTCGACCGGGCGCCGGCGGCGTGCAGCAGTGACTCGGTGACCTCGGCCGCCACAGATGCACCGAGTGCGTCGGCGGGGACGTCTCCCCAGGTGCCGACCACCCGCAGCGCTCCCGACTCCTGACTGCGCAGCACCCACGCCGCCTCGATCGGGAGCATCTGGGCGGCCACACTCATCACCTGGCTCAGCAGGTTGCGCAGGTCGGTGGTCGCGGCGAGCAACGCGGCCCGGTGGAGCCGTCTTCGCAGGGCGTGCCGGCGCCGTTCCGCCAGCATCAGCGCCCGTAAGGCCGTCGGGTCGTCGGAGCAGGACGAGATCGCCAGACCCGCTCGGTCGGCGATCATCAGCTCCCGCTCGGTCTGCGCGGCCACCGAGGAGGCCATCGCCAGCAGCAGCGGGCTCGAGTCCCGCGCCGGGCAGGTGAAATTGACCACGCCGACGACCTCGTCCGAATCCGGGCCGCGGACCGGCGCCGCGCCGCAGGAATACGATTTCCCGCCCGCGGCGTAGTGCTCTCCGCCGTCGATCAGAATCGGGTGCTCGATTGCCAGGGCAGTTCCGATCCCGTTCGTCCCCATGGAAATCTCCGAGAAGTCGAACCCGGGGGTGATCGGGCCGCTGTCCATCAGCTGCCGTTCGAAGGAACGCTCGCCACACGAATGGGAAAGCAGCAGTCCGTTCCTGTCCGCCAGCATTCCGACGACGGCGATTCCACTCATCCGGTCGACGGCGGACCGCAGCACGGGCTGAGCCACCCGCGTCAACGGGCAGTCCGAATCGACCTCCACGTAGCGTGCCTCGGGGAAATCCGCCGGCACGGCGAACCCGCGGGCGCGCTCCCAGGCTCGCTCGATCACGGCGCGAAGAGTGCCGGAGGTCCCGCGGAGCGTCTCCGCCTCGGACGGCGGGGTAGGCGGCGCCTCACGAGCCGGTCGCCCGCCTGGGCTCGTTTCTCTGAGTGGTCGCCGGAATGCCATGACGCCGCCTGCCGGTCTGTGGTCGTTCTCCGTTGGCCTCACGGATTGTGTGGCCGCTTGTGTGGCCGCGGAACATCACCCCGCCGGTTGGGTCGGTTCCGGTCGGGTCGGCGCCCCGATCGCCGCCGGCTGATCAGTACTCTCTGATCGATTCCCGCTGACCGATTTCTCTTGGTAGGGGCTCTTGGTCGCGAGGGCTGTTGATCGTGAACGCTGGGATCGAGCCGGCCGGTCGATGCCCGGCTGGATCAGTTCCGCGGCATGATAGTCACGCTAGCACGGATATCGGACCGGGCAACCTCGCAAATCCGCCATGAAGTAGAAATCCACCATGAAGTAGGTTTCCGGATTCTGCGGCCGGTCTCCACCCGGTTGGTGACCACCGTGCGCGCGGTTCGCGAGCTGGGCTCGGCCTGCCGGCTGAGTGGTCCGCCTGTCGGCTCGCTATCTGAGGCTCGCCCGGCGGCAGCGGGTGGTCGCCGCTTCGATGTCCGCGATCCAGTGGCGTCGGGCGGCTCGCGCGCGGGCCTGGCGCTCGGTCGGCGAGAGCCGGCGGAACGGGTCGATCTCGTGCACCCACCACTCGAAGTCGGCCGGGTCGGCGTCGGTTCGCGTCGGGGTGCGGGAGGTGTCCGCGTGGGCGATGTCTGAGCGAGTGCTCATGCCGCTGCTCCACTCTGGAAGGCGCTGACCTACCGTCATCCTAGCCAAATCGGACTAGTCCTCACAGGTCGCACCCCCCGATGTCGGGCAAAACACNCTTGGGCCTGGTTTCGGGTGGTTCAGAGCGCGGAGCCGCCCGTGACGTCGATGGTCTGGCCGGTNATCCAGCGGGAGTCCGGCGACGCCACGAACGCCACCACGTCCGCGACGTCCCGAGGCTCGCCCACCCGGCCGAAGACGGAGAGGGCGGCGGCCTGTGCCCGCACCTGCTCGCTGCCGCCCAGCCAGGCGGCGTTCACGTCGGTGTCGATGATGCCGGGGTTCACCGAGTTCACCGTGATGCCGCGCTGGCCGAGCTCCTTGGCCAGCGCGAGACTGAAGACGTCGAGGGCACCCTTGGTCATCGCATAGGCGATGATCTCCGGCGTCGCGATGCGGGTGACGCCGGAGGAGATGTTGATGATCCGGCCGCCGTCACGCAGCCGCCCCAGCGCCTGCTGCACGATGAAGAACGGCGCCTGCACGTTGACGGCGAGCAGCCGGTCGAACTCCGCCGGGGTGACCTCCCGGATGTCCCCCGACCGGCCGATGCCCGCGTTGTTGACGATGACATCGACCCCGGCGGGGACGTCCATCGCCGCCAGCCCCGCGTCGAAGGCGGCCCACAGCGCCGCCGCCAGCGCCGCCGCGTCGCCGGGAACGCCCAGCTCGGCGCGGAGCGGGAACGCGTGCCCGCCGGCGGCGGTGATCGCTGCCACGGTCCGCTCCGCGGCGGCGGCATCGGTGCCGAAGTGCACGGCGACCAGCGCACCGTCCGCGGCCAGCCGCAGCGCCACCGCCCGCCCGATGCCGCGGCTGGCCCCGGTGACGAGCGCGGTCCTGCCATCCAGTGCACCCATGACGGGGATCGGCGTACCCGCGGCGGCCGGTCCGCACTCGGGAGAGCCGGCGCTCGCCACCGCGACCGGGCCCGGACCTCGCCGCCGGGACGGGGCCGGGAGATGGGCGTGATGTTGATCGTTTCGCGAGAACCGCAGTACGCGGCCTCGTCTCGGGTAGTTTTTGGCCTACTGTCACGCCTCGGGNCGTGGCAGCGGTTCAGTCTCTGCCAACGACGAAGGGGACGCATCAATGGGCCTCCGGCTGGGCGACATCGCGCCCGACTTCAGCGCCACGACCACCGATGGCGAGATCACCTTCCACGAGTGGAAGCAGGGTTCCTGGGCGGTGCTGTTCAGCCACCCGGCCGACTTCACCCCTGTGTGCACCACCGAGCTCGGCCGCACCGCCGCGCTGCGCGGCGCGTTCGACGAGCGCAACACCAAGGCGATCGCGCTGTCCGTCGACTCGGTCGACGACCACCGCGGCTGGGCTCCCGACATCGGCGAGGTGGGCGGTACCGCGCTCAACTTCCCGATCATCGCGGACCCGGAGCGCAAGGTCGCCGAGCTCTACGACATGATCCACCCCGGCGAGGGTGACACCTCGACCGTGCGCTCGGTGTTCATCATCGACCCGAGCAACAAGATCCGTCTCACGCTCACCTACCCCAAGTCGGTGGGCCGCAACTTCGACGAGATCATCCGGATCATCGACGCGCTGCAGGCAACCGACGCGAACCCGATCGCCACCCCGGCCGACTGGAAGCCCGGCCAGCGTGTGATCGTCTCCCCGGCGCTGTCGACCGAGGACGCCAAGGGCAAGCTCAGCAACGTCGAGGAGGTCAAGCCCTACCTCCGGTACGCCGACGCTCCCTGACCGATCCGGTCTGACCGCGTCCTGCCCAGGCGCCGGCCCCGGTACCGTCCCCCAGGACGGGCCGCGGGCCGGCGCCTCGGTCTTTCGGTATGCGGACGATATACGCCTGCTCATAGCATCGAGCGCGTGCGTGTGTTGGTCGTCGAGGACGAGCCCTATATGGCCGAGGCAATCCGCGATGGGCTGCGCCTGGCGGCGATTGCGGCCGACATCGCCGGTGACGGTGACGCCGCCCTGGAGCTTCTGCACAGCAACACCTACGACGTCGCCGTACTCGACCGGGATATTCCCGGGCCTTCCGGTGACGAGGTCGCCGAAAGTATTGTCGCGGCCGGCAGCGGTATGCCGATCCTGATGCTCACCGCTGCCGACCGGCTCGACGACAAGGCCTCCGGCTTCGAGCTCGGTGCCGACGACTACCTCACCAAGCCGTTCGAACTGCGAGAGCTCGTGCTCAGGCTCCGAGCGCTCGACCGCAGGCGCGGGCACATCAGGCCGCCTGTTCGGGAGATCGCGGGCCTGCGGCTGGATCCGTTTCGCCGCGAGGTCTTCCGGGATGGTCGATATGTCGCGTTGACCAGGAAGCAGTTCGCCGTGCTCGAAGTACTCGTCGCAGCCGAAGGCGGTGTCATCAGCACCGAGGAACTGCTGGAACGAGCGTGGGACGCGAATGCCGACCCGTTCACCAACGCCGTGCGCATCACGGTCTCGGCGCTGCGCAGACGCCTNGGCGAACCCTGGATCATCGCGACCGTGCCGGGCGTCGGGTACCGCATCGACACAGCACCCGGCACCGGGCGGGTGGGCGGGCACCGTGGATAGGGCGCCCGGTCCGAGTGTCCGCCTCAAACTCACGCTGAGCTACGCCGGCCTCCTCATGGTCGCGGGTGTTCTGTTGCTCGCGGTCGTGTGGGTGTTCCTGCTGCGTTACGTACCCGAGACGATCTTCATAGCGCCGCCCGAAACGGGGGCGCGGCCCGGCCGCTCGCTGTTCGTACCCAACCGCTCCGACCTGCTGCGGGCCTTCGCCCCGAAGGTGACCGCAGTGCTGCTGTTCCTGCTGCTGTTCAGCCTGCTGGGGGGATGGATCCTCGCCGGGAGCATGCTCGCGCCCCTGACCCGCATCACCCAGGCGACCCGCCTGGCCGCGAACGGATCGCTCTCCCACCGGATCCAGATGGAAGGGCGCGGTGACGAGTTCCGTGAACTCGCCGACGCCTTCGACACCATGCTGGCCCGGCTCGAGGCACACGACGCCGAGCAGCGGAGATTCGCGGCCAACGCCTCCCACGAACTGCGCACTCCACTGGCGATCACGCAGACCCTGCTCGACGTGGCCCGCAGCGATCCGGGCCACGGCAATGGAGAGCTTGTGGAGCGCCTCCGGCTGGTCAACACCCGAGCGATCGACCTCACCGAAGCACTGCTTCTGCTCAGCCGGGCGAACCAGCGATCCTTCGCCCGAGAACGCGTCGACCTGTCCCTCGCGGCGGAAGAGGCGACCGAAACAATGCTGCCGCTCGCGGAAAAACATGGCGTCACCATCGAGACCTCCGGGGACGTGGCCGTTTCCGTCGGCTCACATGCGCTCCTGCTGCAGATGACCATGAACCTCGTGCACAATGCGATCGTCCACAATCTGCCCGAACGGGGCGCCGTGTGGGTGACGACCGGCGTTCGCTCGAGGGTGGTTGTGCTCGCTGTCGAGAACACCGGTCAGAAGCTCCCCCCGCAAATGGCTGCCACGCTTGTCGAGCCGTTTCAACGCGGCACTGGACGCACCCACACCGACCAGGCGGGTGTCGGTCTCGGCCTGGCCATCGTCAAGAGCATCGCCGAGGCGCACGACGGAACCCTCACCCTCACACCCCGGGATGGCGGCGGGCTCCGCGTCGCGGTGCAGCTACCCGCCGCGCCACCGGACACCGGCAGATAACCGATCAGTGGAGCTCACGTCACTCGGCATGGGATGCCGACGCAGCGCGCCGGTGAAGGTCATCGCGGGCTCGACGTGCCCCGCCGAATGGCCGCCGGCAGCTACTTTCCGGCCGCTGGTTTGCCCGACGACTCGATGGGAAAATCGAAATACGTGTCCGGGTAGGGTTCGTCGGACAGTGTGTAGTGCCACCACTCGTGCTCGTACCGAGAGAAACCGCAGGCCTCCATGACGGAGCACAGGTGTCGTCGGCCTCTCGCGTGGAGCGGCTTGATTCCTTCGGCTCCATGGTGTGAGACCGGATCCAGCAGATCGTGGCGGCCCCCCATGGGGACAAGTTCACCGGTGGCCAGGTGATAGAGCGTGAGGTCGACGGTGCTGCCCCGGCTGTGGCCCGACCTGGCGGCCACATACCCCTTCTCGAACAGTTCGCGCCGGCCGACACGCGGATAGTGCCGCGGCTTCGTCCGACCGTCCTCCGGCAGTTCTGACCACCGCAGGAAGCAGTCCACGGCGCGCTGTGGGCGATACCCGTCCCAGAGAAGCAGGCCGAACCCCAGGGAGACGGCCTTCTCCTGCGCGTCCGCCAGGGCCGCGCACAGGGCCCTCGTGCCGACGATCCGATTCGCCGCGTAGCCGTCGACGGGTCTGCCGGTGAAGTTGTCCCAGGTCGCGTACTTGGCATCCCAGCGTATCCCGGGCAGAAGTTCGTCCACGAAGGCGAAGTCCTCGTTCATCGGGCTTCCTCCGCCAGTGCCGACGACATGATCCGGTCGAGCACCTCGGCGAGCGGCAGCCCGGCGGCCGCCATCATCCTCGGGTAGCGGCTGTACGAGGTCAGGCCGGGCAGTGTGTTGACCTCGTTGAGGACGACTGTTCCATCTTCCTTCAGGAACATGTCCACCCGCGACAGCCCCCTGCACCCCAGAGCGCGGTAGACTGCCCTCGCGGTTTCCAGGACGCGGGCCCGTGACGCTGCCGAGATATCGGCGGGAACGACTGGTGTGGAGTTTTCCGAGCCGCGTTCGGGATCGCTTTCCTGGTGGATCCGGAAGAAGCCGTGCGACAGCGCGACCCGATCCACCTCGCCGGCGATCAGCTCCGGATCGTTCCCCAGCAGGGCACATCCGACCTCGCTGCCGATGACGGCCTCTTCGATCAGCACCCTGGAGTCGTACTTCCTGGCGGTCTCGACCGCGGCCATGAGTTCTTCCTTGCGACCCACCCGGCTGACGCCGAAGGACGACCCCGAGCGGGCCGGTTTAACGAAGACGGGGTAGGTGAGCCGCTCGGCATCCACCATCTCGTCCGCCGTGACGGACCAGAAGTTCGGCGTTTCGATTCCCGCGGCCCGGGCGACGGTGTAGGCGAGGGACTTGTCCATGCACAGGGCGGAACTCTGGACGTCGCAGCCGACGTAGGGGATGCCGGAAAGCTCCAACAGGCCCTGCAGCGCACCGTCCTCGCCGGTCCTGCCGTGCAGCACGGGGAGCACGAGGTCCAGCCTGATCTCTGCGTAGTTCCCCTGTTCCAGGACAAGTAGTCCGTGGACGCTTCTGTCCGGTGACAGCACGGCCCGCCGGCTGCCGCGGCCCTCCCAGCCCGCGGCCGGGCCCGTACAGAGCTTCCACCCGCCGCACCTCGTGATCCCGATCCAGAACGGCTCGAATTTCGCGGTGTCGAGGTTTTTCGCGACCTCCTGTGCGGACCTGACGGAGACGGGGTGTTCTTCGGAGCAGCCGCCGAAGACGACGCCCACCTTCAACCTAGCCACGCCGCCCTCCCGCCGCGAAGTTCAGGCAATTGATGAGACCGTTCTCGACGGTGTCGCGCAGGGCGCGTTCCGTGTAATAGGCGGTGTGCGGACTGACAAGTGCGTTCGGCAGTTGCTGTAGTCGCGACAGCAGTTCGTTCTCAATGGGCTGGTGTCTGTGGTCGGTGTAGAACACTCCCTCCTCGCCCTCGAGGACGTCCAGCGCCGCGCCGCCGAGGCGCCCGCTCTCCAGCGCCGTGACAAGGGCCTCGGTATCAAGGAGTGAACCGCGCCCGGTGTTGACGACGAACGCGCCGTGTTTCATTCGCGCGATACGTTCGCGATTCAGGAGGTGGTATGTGTCCGCGTTGAGTGGTGTATGGAGCGTGATGACGTCGCTCATCCGCAGCAAGGGGTCGAGTGGAACGTGGTCGGCGGTGGCCCCCGGGCGGCTGTCATGGGCCAGCACCCGGCAGCCGAAAGCTCGCAGTCTGGCCATGACCGCCGTGCCGATGCGTCCGGTACCGACCACCCCGATGGTCAGGTCGCGCAGTTCCTTCCCAGCGACCTCACCCAGTCTGTAGTCGTGGCTGGCGGCGCGGAGGACGACGGACTTCGCGTTGCGGACCGCCATCAGTATCAGCATCACCGCGTAGTCGGCGACGCTGTCCGGTGAATAGGAGACATTGCCGACGGTGATGCCGACACTCGCCGCGTACCCGATATCGACATGGTTGCATCCGATGCTTCTTGTGGAGATGTACTCCACGCCGGCCCCGCTGAGGGCGAGAAGGGTGGAGTCGGTGACCCGGCTCCGGTGGCTGACGCTGATGCATCGGTTTCCGAAAACCAGGTGGATGTTGGCTTCGGAAACCGCCTCCCCGGTGATTACTGGGACTACTCCAAAGCGGGGCGCCGTTTCCCGGAACAAAGCTGCTTCGTGCCGGCTGCATCCGTAAGCTGTGATTCCGGTGGTCGGGATGGTCGAGGAGGGCGACGAAGCCGGCGCTCGGGCGGGGGCGACCGCTGTTCGGGCTGGTTCGCTGTAGCTCATGCCGCCAGTCAAGGGAACGTGGTGTTGCCTGCCCGTATGAGGTTTTCGATACGCCGACGATAGGTGGCCGGCAACGTCCCCGGAACCCGCGGGTTCTGCGCACGCGGGACGGCCCGCTCTCCGGGCACAGGTGCGCCGCGGGCCGTGGCCGACCGGATCCGGGTTGGGGTGTGTGTGGCGGCGGAGTGCGGGTAGGGGGCTGGAGCGGCACGATCCGCGGTTCCGTCTGATCTGCGTCGGTGCAGGTCGCGGTCCTGGCTGCCGACGCGGAGGGCGTCGGCGGGTGGGGACCGGCCGGCCTTGTACGGCACGGGGGCGGCGGGACCGCGGGTCTGCCGGACGGACGGATCGCCGGAGAGGGCCGCCGGGCAGGGGGGCGGTGCGGCCGGGGAGTCGGGTGGGCAAGCGGGCGGTGAACTCAACCCGAGAAGCGCAGATCGCAGCAGGATGAGGAGCGTGTGGTGACCACACAGGAGCGTCGTCCGACCACTACCGACGCGGGTATCCCTGTCAGCAGTGATGAGCATTCGCTGAGCGTCGGCCCGGATGGCCCGTTGCTGCTTCAGGATCATTATCTGATCGAGCAGATGGCGAACTTCAACCGGGAGCGCATCCCGGAGCNCCAGCCGCACGCGAAGGGCGGCGGCGCTTTCGGGACGTTCGAGGTGACCCGGGACGTCAGTGCCTTCACCCGGGCGGCGGTGTTCCAGCCCGGGGCGAGCACCGAAGTGCTGATCCGGTTCTCGACCGTGGCGGGGGAGCGCGGCAGCCCGGACACCTGGCGTGACCCGCGCGGGNTCGCGGTGAAGTTCTACACGTCGGAGGGAAATCTGGACATAGTAGGCAACAACACGCCGGTGTTCTTCGTCAGGGATCCGATGAAGTTCCAGCACTTCATCCGGTCGCAGAAGCGCCGGTCGGACAACAACCTGCGTGACCACGACATGCAGTGGGACTTCTGGACGCTTTCTCCCGAATCTGCCCACCAGGTGACCTGGCTGATGGGTGACCGCGGCATCCNGCGGACCTGGCGGCACATGAACGGCTACTCGAGCCACACCTACATGTGGATCAACGCGGCGGGCGAGCGGTTCTGGGTGAAGTACCACTTCAAGACCGATCAGGGGATCGAGTTCTTCACGCAGGACGAGGCCGACCAGATGGCCGCGATCGACACCGACTACCATCAGCGTGACCTGTATGAGCACATCCGGGACGGTGAGTTCCCGAGCTGGACGCTCAAGATGCAGATCATGCCGTTCGACGAGGCGAAGTCCTACCGTTTCAACCCCTTCGACCTGACCAAGGTGTGGCCGCACGGGGACTACCCGTTGCAGGAGGTGGGTCGCCTCACGCTGAACCGCAACATCTCGGATTACCACACCGAGATGGAGCAGGCCGCGTTCGAACCGAACAACCTCGTCGCGGGCACCGGACTGTCGCCGGACAAGATGCTGCTGGCCCGCGGGTTCAGCTACTCCGACGCGCACCGTGCCCGGCTCGGGGTGAACTACAAGCAGATCCCGGTGAACTCGGCGAAGGTGCCCGTCCACAGCTATTCCAAGGACGGGGCGATGCGGGTCCAGAACGTCTCGGACCCGGTGTACGCGCCGAACTCCTATGGCGGCCCGGCGGCCCAGCCGGAGCTGACCGACGACGGCGGGCGCTGGTACGCCGACGGCGAGATGGTCCGGACCGCCTACACACGGCGCCCTGAGGACGACGACTGGGGCCAGGCGGGCACCATGGTCCGCGAGGTTCTCGACGACGCGGCCCGCGCGAGGCTGGCCGACAACATCATCGGCCACCTGCTCAACGGGGTGAGCGAGCCGGTGCTGGTGCGGGCGTTCGAGTACTGGCGCAATGTCGACAAGGACCTCGGCAACCACATCGAGGAGGGTGTGCGCGCCAAGCAGTCCGAACTCGATCCGAAGGCGAAGAAGCAGGCGAACCCGGCTCGCTCCAGCGCCCAGGCGAAGGCCTGAGAGCCTGACGATCGGCTCCCGGCCGTGCACGCTCCCGCTGCGTGAGCAGACTGCGTGCGCGGCCGCGGCCGACGTGCGGGGCTCGGTCAGGCCGAGTCCCGCAGCGTCAGCCCCGTTCTCTCGCGCCGCGTGGAGCGCCTGACCGAAAGAGAACGTGACGTGGTGGTCGCGGTCGCACGGGGGGCCAGTAATGAACCTCCGCATTCGAGGCGATGGCGGCCGCGGTGGTCAAACCGGCCAGAAGTATGGCTGGGCGGGGTCTGCGTCGCTGAACAGCTGGCCGTAGAACTCGGGATCCTTGCGCAGCAGCGCGGACCGGTGGCTTCGGTGCAGGCGTTCGTCGCCGAGCCAGTCNGGCAGATCCCCCTGATCCGCCAGCGCCTGTTGGGAGCGGGGCGGAGCCAGCCCCGCCCGGGCGAGGTCGGCGGTGATGGTGGCCGCGCAGGTGTCGGCGCGGCCCCCAGCCGTCCACGCGGCACAGATCACGAGACCGTAGGCGGCGACCGCGCGCGGGTGCCCCGCCCACATGCGCACGGCCGGATGGTGCTGCCAGCCGTAACCGGCGTAGGTCAGAGCACGCAGGATCTGCAGTGCCTCGACCCGTTGCTTGCCGAGGCGGCGCTCGTCGAGGACCGCCGCCGTCGCGGCGAAGTCCGGGTAGGGCAGAAAGGTCTGCATCAGCTTCCCGGCCCGTCAGCCGTGGACCAGAGACGGTCCGTGGCCGCCGACGGGCAGCGCGTCACCCCCACAGGTTGCGGTACCCGGCCGCGCGGCGCCTGTCACCGGATCGTTGTCCCCGGCCCTCCCGGAGGACCGTGCGGATCAGGCCGGGACGGTGCCGCAGGAACCCGCCGTGGCCCCCTGGTAGCCCGTCAGGAAGGACGCCCGCCGCTGCGCCGCGGACCCGTGGGTCCAGGACTCCGGGTCGACCTCGACGCCCGCGCCGGCCTGGATACGGTCGTCACCGACCGCCTCGGCCGCACCGAGTGCCTCGTCCAGGTCGGCCTCGGTGATCGTCACGTTGCCGCCGCGGTTCGCCAGGGTGCTCCACACCCCGGCGTAGCAGTCCGCCTGCAGCTCGAGCTGCACCGACAGCTCGTTCTCCCGCGCCGGATCCGCCTGCTGCGCGTCCCGCGTCCGCTGCTCGGTACCGGTGATCGTCTGCAGATGGTGGCCGACCTCGTGCGCCACGATGTACGCCTGCGCGTAACGGCCCTGCGCGCCGTACTGCTCCTGCAGCTGCCGCAGGAAGCCCAGATCGATGTAGACGCGCTCGTCCGGCGGGCAGTAGAAGGGCCCGACCTGCGCGGACGCCGTGCCGCAGCCGGTGGAGACGGCGTCGTCGAAGTAGACGAGGGTGGGCAGCTGGTAGCTCTGGCCGGTCTGCTGGAACTGGGCCGCCCAGACCTCGTTGACCTCGTTGAAAACCTTGAGGACGAAGCAGTCGTCATACTCGTCGAGTGCGCCTGCCGTGGCGCAGCGCGCGGCGATGTCGCCGGCCGGCAGCGCGCCCCGCCCCGTGCCGACGTCGGTTCCGGCCGGGTCGCCGCTCCCGCCACCGAGGAGTGCCACCAGCAGATACACGAGCACGCCGACGAGACCGGCCCCGCCACCACCGATCGCCAGGCCGCGGCCGGCTCTCCGCCCCCCACGCCGGTCCTCCAGCTGGGACGTGTCGACCGGCGAGTCGTCGAACCGCATCGGGCGTTGCCTGCCTCTCGGTGGCCGTTCTGTACCGGGCGCACCGAGTATGTCCGCAATCCGATGCGGTTGAACATCGGCGTGGGCGGGCGGGGGCGAGCGCCGCGCGCCGCCCCCTGCCCGCGTTGGGCTACCGCTTGTTCAGCAGACCGGCGTCCACGGGGACGACCGTGCCGGTGACGTAGCGGGCGTCGTCCGACACCAGCCAGGCGATGGCGTTGGAGATGTCCTCCGGCTCCACCAGGTCGACGGGCATGGCGTTGGTGAGCGCGTTGGCGAGCTGCGGGGCCCGCTCCAGGATCTCGGCGAGGTTCCCGTCGCCGGCCATCGGCGTGCGGACCGCGGTCGGGGCGACGCTGTTCACCCGGATGTTGAACGGCGCGAGGAAGTTCGCCCACGACCGCATCAGGCCGATGACGCCGTGCTTGGCGGCGGTGTAGCCGAGGAAGCCCGCGGTGGGGATTCCGACGCCGACCAGACCGCCGGTGGAGCTGGTCAGCACGATCGCGCCGCCCTTGCCCTGCTGGATCAGCTGCGGGATCGCGACACGGCCGGTGTTCCACACGCCGGTGAGGTTGACGGCGACGACGTCCTCCCACTGCTCCTCGTCCGTCGCCACACCGCCGGCGCCGATCCCGGCGTTGGCGAGCACGATCTCGACCGGGCCCAGCTCCGCGGTACCGGCCTGGAAGGCCTCCTCCAGCGCGGCGTAGTCCCGGACGTCGGCCTGCCGGGCGACGATCCGCCGGCCGAGCGACTCGACCNCCTTGGCNGTCTGCTCCAGGTCCTCGATGGTGGGCATCGGGTACGCGACCGACCGCACCGGACCACACAGGTCCACGGCGATGATGTCGGCCCCATCCTGGGCCAGCCGGAGCGCGTGGCTGCGGCCCTGGCCGCGGGCGGCTCCGGTGATGAAGGCGACCTTGCCGTCAAGCTTTCCCATGGTGCTCTCTCCTGGCTCGGGCTGGATGGTTCCGGTAGGTGGGCTGGTCAGGCGACGGCGACGGGAAGGGTTTCCCAGCCGCGCATCGTCGAGGTCGAGGAAAGGGCGACGTGATCCCAGTCGACGTCCCAGCGGGGGTAGCGCTTCAGGAACTCCTCAAGGGCCACTCGGGCCTCAAGGCGGGCCAGCGCGGCGCCCATGCAGTAATGGGTGCCGAGGCCGAAGGTCCGCAGCTGGCTGATTCTGCGGTGGATGTCGAACCGCTCGGGCTCGGGCCAGCATTTCTCGTCGCGGTTCGCGGAGGCGACGAGGAGCATCATCGCGCTGCCGGCCGGCACGGTCTGGCCGTGCAGCTCGACGTCGGTCGTGACGTACCGGGCCAGCGCGTGGCCGGTGGGCTCGAACCGCAGCGTCTCCTCGATGGTGTTCGGGATCAGCCCGGGGTCGGCCACCACCTCGTCCCGCTGGTCGGGGTACTGGGCGAGCAGCGCGGCCAGCCAGCCGATCAGCCGGGCGGTGGTCTCGTTGCCGGCGCCGGCGAGGACGGTGACGTACGTGAGGATTTCCTGGCGGGTCAGTGTGCGGGTCNCCCCGAGGGTGTCCTCGAACTCGGCGCGGAGCAGCTCGGTCATCAGGTCGTCCGACGGGTGGTCGGCCCGCCAGTCGATGTACTCGGCGAACAGGTCCGTGTCCATGAGCGCCCGGCTGGAGACCTGCATCTGCTGCCCCGGCTCGGTGCGTAACTTCGCGTCGGCGCGTTCCCGGATCGTCGGCTGGTCCGACTCGGGGATGCCGAGCAGCATCCCGATCACGCGCATCGGCACCTCGTTCGCGAACTCCGTCATGAGATCGAAGCTGTCGATGCCGGCGAGCTGGTCGAGGCAGCGGACGCAGAGATCCCGGACCTGCTGCTCCAGCGAGGAGATCCGCCGGGGTGTGAACACCCGGGAGAGGAGCGCGCGGTGGATGTCGTGGGCCGGCGGGTCCTCCATGAGTAACGTGCCCGGCGGGATTTCGATGTTCGCCTTGATGATCTCCAGGATGGGGCCGCGGGCCGAGGAGAAGGTCTTCCAGTCGGTGAGGGCGCGATCGATATCCCCGTGGTGACTCAGCGTGTAGAAGTCATGCGGTTCGTTGTAGTAGAGCGGTGCTTCGGCGCGGAGCCGCTGGTACGTCGGGTAGGGGTCCGCGGCGATGTCGCGGTCGAACGGATCCCAGTAGACCGGACCGTTGTGACTCAAGCGGAGAGCCCCCTTCGACTGGCCCCGCGCACCGCCGGCCTCACCGGGCGGTACGCACGAAATTTTAACAGTCGTTCTAACTTCGTGGGTCGCCGATGTCAACAAGTCCGCGTGGCGGGGAGGTTCGGTCCACGGAACCGGCTCCGGGTTACGGGCGGCCGGGTGACGGTCCGGGGGCGATCGGGTGACGGAGCTGGTGCGGAGTGGACGTCGGGTGGACGTGGGGT
>NZ_LRTK01000028.1 GCF_001636565.1 Frankia sp. EI5c | reverse complement strand
ACGATGACGACAGCGCGCGGCTCGGGCTGCACTTCGACCTGACCGTTCCGTTCGCGCGCTACGTCGCCGCGCACTTCAACGATCTGGTCTTCCCGTTCAAGCGGTACCAGATCCAGCGGGTCTGGCGCGGGGAGCGGCCCCAGGAGGGCCGCTACCGTGAGTTCACCCAGTGCGACATCGACGTCATCAACGTCGACAACGTCCCGCTGCACTTCGACGCCGAGCTGCCCCGCATCGTGCACGAGGTCCTCACCGACCTCGGTGTTCCCGCGTGGACGTTGAACATCAACAACCGCAAGGTGCTGCAGGGGTTCTACGAAGGTCTCGGCATCGGCGACCCGCTCGCGGTCATCCGGGCCGCCGACCGGATCGACAAGATCGGATCCGCGGGGGTCGAGGCGCTGCTGACGGGTCCGGTCGGCCTCAGCGCCGACCAGGCGCGTGCCTGCCTCGACCTGGCCCAGGTGCGGGGCGCGGACGCCGCCGTCGTCGACGAGGTGGGCCGGCTCGGAGTGAAGTCCGACCTGCTCAGCGAGGGTCTGGACGAGCTGGCGCGGGTGCTCGACGACCTGACCGACCTGCCGGCGGGCAGCGTGGTCGCCGACCTGTCGATCGCCCGCGGGCTGGACTACTACACGGGCACGGTCTACGAGGCGAAGTTCGTGGACTCACCGGCGTACGGCAGCATCTGCTCCGGTGGCCGGTACGACGATCTCGCCGGGACGTTCATCCGCCGGAACCTGCCGGGCGTGGGGATCTCGATCGGGCTGACCAGGATCTTCGCCAAGCTCGTGGCGGACGGGGCGATCGGGGGCGGGCCGGCCAGCCCGGCCCAGGTGCTCATGGTCATCCCGAGCGACGAGCGGCGTCCCGACGCGCTCGCGACCGCCCGCCTGCTCCGTGGCCGCGGCCTCAACGTCGAGACCTACCACCAGGCGGACAAGCTCGCGAAACAGATCCGCTATGCCTCCCGCAAGGGGATCCCGCACGTCTGGTTCCCGCCGTTCGGGGACGACCGCCCGCACGAGGTGAAGAACATGGCGACCGGCGACCAGGGGCCGGCCGATCCCGCGGTGTGGGTTCCCGCCGGGTGACCGCCCGTCGCGGAGAGTGATTGCCGGCTCCGTGGGCTGACAGCCCGCGAAGCCGCCCAGCCCGCGAAGCCGCCGCGTGGCCCTCGGGGTCGCCACGCGACCGCGGCGCCGGTCGGCGGCGCGGGAGACGGGCCGACCGGCGGTCGCGGCCGCGTGGTGGACGCGGTGCCCGCCATCGGCGAGGGTCACGGCCGAGGGCTGACGGGGGCGGAGACCCCCGGCCGGACCACCCGCCGGGCGAGCACCGGACCCCTCGCCGACCGCGGCGGGGGGCCCACATCCGGTGTACCACGGTGGGCCGCCCCGGCCACCGCCGTGTACCGGACGGGTCACCGGACGGGTAAGTGGGTGACGACACGGGCCGGTTGGGCGGTTCGAACGCAACCGGTCCGGTGCATGCCGATGCCGGTCGCACCGCCCGTCGTCGGGTGCCCCCGCCGTGGGCGGATGCCCGCCGGTGCGGCGTGGTGGTCCTCGTGGGCCTCGTCAGGCGCCGGGCCCTGGGCCGCCCGCATCGAGCGGATACCGTGGTGCGCGTCGGCCGTGGGACGTCGTTCCTCTGGGAGGTCGCTGTCGTGGAGGTCGCTGTGGGTGAGGTCGCTGTGGGCGGGGGCACCGCCGGTACGGGCGGAGCGCCTGGGGAGGTCGGTGGGCCCGCCGGCGCCGCCCGGTCGGCGGAGCGGGTCCAGGCGCTCGGGTCACCGCGGGGCGACATCGCGGGCGCGGGCACGGCGCGCCTGAAGGTGCAGGTCGTCGCCCGTACCGAGTTCCTTCCACCGGACGACGTCCCGTGGAGCACCGACGCCGACGGCGGCCAGGCGCTGGCGGAGTTCGCCGGGCGGGCCTGTTACCAGAGCTGGAGCAAGCCCAACCCGGCGACGGCGACGAACGCCGGCTACCTGCGGCACATCCTGGAGGTCGGGCACCTGTCCGTGCTGGAGCACGGGACGGTGTCGCTCTACATCACCGGGGTGTCCCGCAGCCTCACCCACGAGCTGGTGCGGCACCGCCACTTCTCCTACAGCCAGCTTTCGCAGCGTTACGTCCCCGAGCATGACGCGGCCCTGGTCGAACCCGAGGTCATCGCCGACGACCCGGAGCTGCATGCGCTGTTCACGGAAGCCGCGACGGCCTCGATGGAGGCGTACGCCCGGCTGCTGGAAGGGCTGGAGAAGCGGTTCGCCGACGTCTCCGCGCCGACGTCGCGCCGCAAGCAGGCGAGGCAGGCGGCCCGGTCGGTGCTGATGAACGCCACCGAGACCCGGATCGTCGTCACCGGCAACTACCGGGCCTGGCGGCATTTCATCGGGATGCGCGCCAGCGAGCACGCCGATGTCGAGATCCGCGGTCTCGCGATCGCGATTCTGGGAGCCCTGCGGGAGGTGGCGCCGAACGTGTTCGCGGACTTCCGGGTGAGCACACTCGACGACGGCACCGAGGTGGCCTCCAGCCCACTCGTCGGCGAAGGCTGATTCCGCGTTCCGACGGGCCGTAAGGGCCGTCCGGCACATGCGCCCGGGCCGTTCGCCATGCCTTCGCACAGGCGGAGATGACCACGCCGCTGCTCACAACGGACCACCGATCGGTGATGACCGCGGGGAACGATGGTGGGGTCGAGCGGTNGGATGGACGCGCGGGCAACGGCGCCGGGGCGGAACGGGCAGGGGAGGGCCGGTATGACCAAGGTTGCCGAGATCGGCGCGCAGTCCGGCGCGGTGGCGAAACCGCTGTCCGTCGACGAGCTGCGCCTGCTCGACGCCTACTGGCGTGCCGCGAACTACCTGTCGGTCGGGCAGATCTACCTGCTGGACAACCCGCTGCTGACGGAGCCCCTGCGCCCGGAGCACATCAAGCCCNGGCTGCTGGGGCACTGGGGAACCACTCCCGGGCTCAACCTGATCTACACCCACCTCAACCGGGTGATCCGCCGCAACGACCTGGACGCCATCTACGTGATCGGCCCCGGCCACGGCGGGCCGGGTATCGTGGCGAACACCTACCTGGAGGGCACCTACAGCGAGATCTACCCGTCCGTCGCCCAGGACGTGGACGGGATGCGGCGGCTGTTCCGCCAGTTCTCCTTCCCCGGCGGCATTCCCAGCCACGTCGCCCCGGAGGTGCCCGGCTCCATCCACGAGGGTGGTGAGCTGGGCTACGCCCTCACCCACGCCTTCGGTGCCGCCTTCGACAACCCGCACCTGCTGGTGGCCGCGGTCGTCGGTGACGGGGAGGCGGAGACCGGGCCGCTCGCGGCGAGCTGGCACTCGAACAAGTTCCTCGATCCCGTGCGCGACGGGGTGGTGCTGCCGATCCTGCACCTCAACGGTTACAAGATCGCGCAGCCGACGGTCCTCGCCCGGATACCGGAGCCGGAGCTCGACGCGCTGATGCGCGGCTACGGCTACGAGCCGCTGCACGTGACCGGGGACGACCCCGCCGAGGTCCATCAGCGACTCGCGCACGTGCTCGACCTCGCGATCGCGCGGATCCACGACATCCAGGACCGGGCCCGCCGGCTCGGTGACCCGTCCCGCCCGGCCTGGCCGATGATCGTGTTGCGGACGCCGAAGGGCTGGACCGGCCCGTCGACCGTGGACGGAAAGCCGGTCGAGGGGAACTGGCGCTCCCATCAGGTGCCGATCGCCGACCCGAAACGGGATCCGGCCCAGCGGAGCCAGCTGGAGGCGTGGCTGCGCAGCTACCGGCCCTGGGAGCTGTTCGAGGCCGACGGGCGGCTGAGGCCGGAGCTCGCGGCACTCGCTCCGGTGGGCACCCGGCGCATGAGCGCCAACCCGCATGCCAACGGCGGCGAGCTGCTGCGGGACCTCGCGCTGCCCGACTTCCGGGACTACGCGGTGGACGTGCCCGCGCCGGGCGTCACGCTGAGCGAGGCGACCAGGGTGCTCGGCGGCTTTCTGCGCGACGTCATGCGGGCCAATCCGAACACCTTCCGGGTGATGGGCCCGGACGAGACCGAGTCGAACCGGCTGGGCGCGCTGTTCGAGACCACGGACCGTGCCTGGAACGCCGAGATCCGCCCCACGGACGAGGACCTGGCTCCCGACGGCCGGGTGATGGAGGTGCTCTCGGAGCACCTGTGCCAGGGCTGGCTGGAGGGATACCTGCTCACCGGCCGGCACGGCTTCTTCTCCTGCTACGAGGCGTTCATCCACATCGTCGACTCGATGGTGAACCAGCACGCGAAGTGGCTGAAGGCGTCCCGGAACATTCCGTGGCGCCGCCCGATCGCCTCGCTGAACTACCTCCTCACCAGCCACGTCTGGCGGCAGGACCACAATGGTTTCTCGCACCAGGACCCGGGCTTCATCGACCATGTGGTGAACAAGAAGGCCGAGATCATCCGGGTCTACCTGCCGCCGGACGCGAACACCCTGCTCTCGGTGGCCGATCATTGTCTGCGCAGCCGGCATTACATCAACGTGGTGGTCGCGGGAAAGCAGCCCGCGCTGAACTATCTGTCGATGACGGACGCGATCGCGCACTGCACCCGCGGCCTGGGTATCTGGGACTGGGCGAGCAACGACCACACCGACGCCGGTGACGGCACCCCCGACGTCGTCATGGCCTGCGCCGGGGACATCCCGACGCTGGAGACGCTGGCTGCCGTCGACATCCTGCGCCAGCACTTCCCGGACCTGAAGGTGCGGGTGGTCAACGTCGTCGACCTGATGTGCCTCCAGGACGAGGCGGAGCACCCACACGGCATCTCGGATCCCCGGTTCGACGCGCTGTTCACCGAGGACCGGCCGATCATCTTCGCCTACCACGGCTACCCGTGGCTGATCCACCGGCTCACCTACCGCCGGCGCAACCACAACAACATGCATGTACGGGGCTACATCGAGGAGGGCACGACCACCACGCCGTTCGACATGGTGATGATGAACAACCTGGATCGCTTCCACCTGGTGGTCGACGTGATCGACCGGGTGCCGAGCCTGGGTGCGCGCGCGGCGCATGTCCGGCAGCGGATGATCGACGCGCGGCTGGCGGCCCGGGCCTACACCCGGGACCACGGCGAAGACGATCCGAGCATCCGCGACTGGACCTGGCCGTACTGAGGATGCGCCGTACCGAGGGCGGGGCGACCGAGGGTGGCACGACTGTGGCCGGCTCGACTGTGGCCGGCTCGACCGAGGGCAGCATGAACGAAGGCGGGGCAGGTATCGGCGGGGACCGGAACGTACTGGTGGTGAACGCCGGTTCGTCCAGCGTGAAGCTGCGGCTGCTCGATCCGGGCGATCAGGTGCTGGCAGCGCACAACCTGCGCGCGGTCGCCGGCAGCCCGGATCCCGGCGAGCTCGAGCGGGCGGTGGAGAACCTCGCCCACGCCGGTGAGGTAGCGATCACCGGTCACCGCGTGGTGCACGGTGGTCCGGTCTTCACCGACCCGGTCCTGGTCGATGAGGAGGTCGAGCGGCGGCTGCGCGAGCTGGTGCCGCTGGCCCCGCTGCACCAGCCGGCGGCGCTGACCGCGCTGGCGGACGTCTCGGCGGTGCTCCCCGGGGTGCCGCGGGTCGCCTGCTTCGACACCTCCTTCCACGCGCGCATGCCGCCCGAGGCGGTGACCTACCCGGTTCCGGCGAGCTGGCGCGAGGAGTACGGGGTGCGCCGCTACGGGTTTCACGGCCTGTCCCACGCGTATGCCTCCCGGCGGGCCGCCGAGCTGACCGGGGGCCGCCGGGTGGTTACGGCGCACCTGGGCTCGGGGGCGTCGCTGGCGGCGGTCCGCGATGGCGTGAGCGTCGACACGACGATGGGCTTCACCCCGCTGGAGGGCATGGTCATGGCCACCCGCTCCGGGACGGTGGATCCCGGCCTGCTGCTGTGGCTGCAGACCGAGCGTGGCCTGACCGCCGAGGAACTCACCGATGCGCTGTTCCACCGCAGCGGTATGACCGGGCTGGTCGGTTCGGCGGACATGCGGTCGGTCCTCGACGGCGCCCGGCGGGAAGGCAGCCCGGAGGCGCTGGGATTCGCCGTCTACCTGCACCGGCTGCGGGCCGAGACCGCCGCCATGGCCGCGGCGCTCGATGGGCTCGACGTGCTCGTGTTCACCGGCGGGGTGGGGGAGCGGGCGGCTCCGGTGCGGTCGGGCGCCGCCGCCGGCCTCGGCTTCCTGGGCGTCGCCGTCGACGACGACCTGAACGCGTCCTACGCCGGCGGTGACCTGGAGATCACCGCTGCCGGCGCGCCGGCGCGCACGCTGGTCATCGAGGCCCGTGAGGACATCGAGATCGCCCGGGCGGCCCGCGCGCTTCTCCCCTGACGCCGCGACCCCCTGCCGCCGCGACCCCCTGACACGCGACATGTCGCGGATGTCCCCGTCCGTGGAGACACTGCTACTCTGCCGGACTGTGAGCGGACAAGCCCGCGGGACCGGCCGGAGCGTGCCGGCCGCCGCCGAGGGACCGGTGTAGCGCGCAGTGGCTTCGGGAGGCTCGGGCGGTCCGGGTCCCGGGCCTGGGCCTGGGCCTGGGCCGGGCGGACCGGGTGGCTTCGGCGGCTTCGGCGGTTTCGGTGGCATGGGCGGCGCGTGGCCCAGCCGGCTCCGGCGCTGGAGCCGGCGGGACGACGCCGACAGCGCCCCGGTGCTCGACCTCACCGACGTGGACGAGGTCACCACGATGCTGCTGGCGCCACCGGCCGAGTACCAGGGGCTGCGCCGCCGGGTCGTCGACCAGTTCACGATCGTCAGCGCCAACCGCTGCCAGCTCGCCCGGTCCGTGAACTGGGGCCCGCTGGACGGGCTGCTGAACAGCATCGTGCCGGGCACCGGCCGGCTGGACACGGCGGGGCGGCTGCCCCCGGAGGTCTGCCTGTTGCTGCCGATCTCCACGTTGCCCAAGCGGGCGCTGGTCGGCTTCGATCTGGTCGGGCCGGGTGGCTCCGACGCCCACCTGATGCCGTATGGGACCTCGGTCGCCATCCAGGGGAACCTCGTCGCGCTGCTCGCCGAGGACGCGGGCTGTCCGCTCCCCGGGGACGCCCGCCGGGTGGTGGACGCGATCTCCCGCTTCCGCCCCGGTCGGCTGACGGGGAACCTGCCGCGGCTGGCGCCCCGGCGGGGACGTCCGCTGTCGCTCGAGGACGTGCGGACCTATCTGGAGCGGGAGGCCGACCTGGCGGTACCCGCGGCGACCATGCGGTCCTGGCAGGGGCTGCTGGAACCGGCCCAGAGCCTGCTCGGCCAGGTGCTGGACGAGCCGTTCGACCCGCTGAGCAGCGCCGACACCCTCCTGCTCGCCGTCGGTGAGCTGTGGCGGGACCCGGAGGTCCCCACCCCGTTGGAGATCGACCACATCTCCGGCTACCTGGGTGAGTTCACCGCCTGGATCGACCGGTTGAGCCTGGTCGGCGCCGCGGCGACGCCGGTGCTGAGCACCGTCGCCGAGTACGGGCGGCGCTGGGAGGCACTGGCGGCCGTGACGGTGGACCCGTACCGCCCGTGCCTGATCAAGATGAAGGAGGAGCGCCGGACGGTGCTGGCGCGCCGGTTCCCGGTGCGGGACGGCGCCGTCCCGCTGCGGCGGCGGTGGCTGACCCCGGTCGCGTTGGTGGACATCGACCCCGGTGGCCCGGGCAGCTACCACGCCAGCGTGGGCACCGACGACTCCAGCATCGAACTGAGCACACCGGTGACGGTCGACCTGTGGGACCAGCGGATCGACCGGACCTACATCGAGGACGTCCATCAGAACCGCGAGGTGTACGCCTTCTACAGCATCGACGCGAGCCGGGCGGCGCGGGCGAAGCTGGTCGTCGGCCTGAGCGTCTCGCCGGACGTCGGGCGGGTGGCCATGGCGATCCTGGTCCTGATGGTGCTCACCGTCGCCCTGTCGGCGCTGCCGTTCCGGCTCGGTGCCGACGCGGTTGCGGTGGTGGCGGTCCCCTCGTCGTTCGCCGCGACGATGCTGCTCACCCGGGAGCGGTCGAGCCTCGCGGCCTGGGTCCTGGGTCCGACGAAACAGGCTCTGCTGGCGTTGCTGGTCGCGCTGGCGGTGCTGTCCGGGCTGCGCGCGCTGGGCTGGCACACCCCACCGGAGGAACCGGCTCCGTCCATCATGTCCGTTGAGTCCGGCGAGTCCGGTGCGCGGACATGACCGGGACCAGTCGGTACGGCGTATGTGGCCCGCAGGGTGTCCGCGGGGGAGCCGTTCGGCCAGGCCATGCGGGCAGGACGCGGCCGGAGCCACCGAACGGCGGCCCCCGCCCCGGCCAGGGCGGTACCCTGAACCAACTGTCGTGCGAGACGGGACGGTGAGCATGCCGAAGAACTACGGCGCGGGAGTCGCGGGCAGCGCGGCGCGCGCGGGTGGCCTGCGGTCGTTCGTCCGTCTCGGCCGTCGTGAGCTGTGGTTGCGGCTCGACCGGAACATGATCGCCGGGGCCCGTCCGCGGCCTGCGGGCCGTGTGCCCGCCCGTCCGTCGAGTTCGGCGGAGCTGGCATCACGCTCCTGAAAGCCGCTTGGAAGTAGTACTTCGTTCCCTGCCCCGGTCCGCCGGTGTGTGGCGGGTGTCCAGCCGTGAGCGTCTGGGCGGTGTCGCCCGCGCACGGTGGAGGCATGTGGTGGGGGAACGCCGACTTCGCCGGTCGGTGACCGTCGGAGGAGATGTCGGAGGTGCCCGCTAGCGTGGCAGGTATGTCAGCTTTGCCCCCGGCCCCGTTCGGGCGGATGATCACGGCGATGGTCACGCCGTTCACCTCGGACGGCGGCCTGGACGTCCCGGGCGCCGCGGCGCTCGCGGAGCATCTTGTCGATGCCGGCAACGAGGCGCTGGTCATCAACGGTACGACGGGCGAGTCCCCGACCACGACGGACGCGGAGAAGGACACGCTGCTGCGTGTGGTCCGCGAGGCCGTCGGCGGGCGTGCCCAGGTCATCGCGGGTGTGGGGACGAACGACACCCGGCATACGCTGGAGCTGGCCGAGGCCGCCGAGAAGGCCGGGGTCGACGGCCTGCTCGTCGTCGCGCCGTACTACAACAAGCCGCCGCAGGCCGGGCTGCTCGCCCACTTCCGGGCCGTCGCCGACGCGACGGGGCTGCCGACGATGATCTACGATATTCCCGGCAGGTCCGGGGTGCCCGTGGCGACCGAGACTCTCCTGCGGCTGGCGGAACATCCGCGCATCGTCGCGGTGAAGGACGCCAAGGACGACCTGGCCGCTTCCTCGCGAGTGCTGGCCAACACCGGCCTCGCCTACTACTCGGGCACGGACGTGCTCAATCTTCCGCTGCTGTCCGTTGGCGCCTGCGGTGTGGTCAGTGTCGTCGGCCACGTGGCCGCACCCGCCATCCGGGCAATGATCGAGGCCTTTGGGGCCGGTGAGGTGGGTCGGGCGATCGCGCTACACAAGGGCTTGCTGCCCGCATACGAGGGACTTTTCCGCACCCAGGGGGTGATCCTGGCGAAGGCGGCGTTGGCGATGTCGAACCTGCCCGCCGGGCCCGTGCGCGCCCCGCTGGTCGACGCGACCGATGCCGAGCGTGCCCTGCTGCGCGCCGACCTGGCGGCGGCCCTGCTGGATCCGGCGGTCGCGCTGGCCGGAGCAGGAGCCGGAGCAGGAGCAGGAGCCGGCGCCGCGTCGGCGGGCGCGGGGACGGCGGCTTCATGACGCATCCGCACCCCGAGCTGG
This sequence comes from Frankia sp. EI5c, assembly GCF_001636565.1. GTDB lineage: Bacteria > Actinomycetota > Actinomycetes > Frankiales > Frankiaceae > Parafrankia. Next base: position 139,817 of record NZ_LRTK01000028.1, on the reverse strand, counting down.
GCCCGCCCCCGCCGCTTCGCGCCGACGGCCTGCGGATCATCCCGCTGGGTGGGCTCGGCGAGATCGGCCGGAACATGACCGTGTTCGAGCATGCCGGCCGGCTGCTCATCGTCGACTGCGGTGTGCTCTTCCCCGAGACCGACCAGCCCGGAGTGGACCTGATCCTCCCGGACTTCACGGCCATCCGGGACCGCCTGCACGACATCGAGGCGGTCATCCTCACCCACGCGCACGAGGATCACATCGGGGCCGTCCCCTACCTGTTGCGGGAGCGCCGGGACATCCCGCTGATCGGCACCCGGCTGACGCTCGCGCTCACTGTCGCCAAGCTCGCCGAGCACCGCATCCAGCCGGTGACCCTGCAGATCCGCGAGGAGGAGCGGCACAACTTCGGGCCGTTCGAGTGCGAGTTCCTCGCGGTGAACCACTCGATCCCGGACGCGGTGGCCGTCGCGATCCGCACCGACGCGGGTCTGGTCCTGCACACCGGCGACTTCAAGATGGACCAGCTTCCGCTGGACGGGCGGCTGACCGACCTGGGCGGCTTCGCCCGGCTCGGCCGCGAGGGCGTCGACCTGCTGCTGTCGGACTCCACCAACGCGGAGGTCCCCGGTTTCGTCGCCTCGGAGCGGCAGATCGCGCCGGTGCTCGACAAGGTCTTCCGCGAGGCGGACCGGCGGATCGTCGTCGCGTGCTTCGCCAGCCACGTCCACCGCGTGCAGCAGGTGCTGGATGCCGCCGAGGCGCACGGCCGGTCCGTCTGCTTCGTCGGCCGTTCCATGGTCCGGAACATGGGGGTCGCCCGCGACCTCGGTCTGCTGCGCGTCCCACCCGGTCTGGTGATCGACAGCCGCGACATCGACTCGCTCCCGGACCGCAACCTCTGCCTGATCTCGACCGGATCGCAGGGTGAGCCGCTGTCGGCGCTGTCCCGGATGGCCAACCGGGACCATGCGATCCGCATCCAGGAGGGCGACACGGTCGTGCTGGCCTCCAGCCTGATCCCGGGAAACGAGACCGCCATCTTCCGGGTGATCAACGGCCTGACCAGGTGGGGCGCGAAGGTCGTCCACAAGGGTGTCGCGATGGTCCACACCTCCGGGCACGCCCCGGCCGGTGAGCTGCTCTACGTGCTGAACGCGACGAGGCCGTCGAACATGATGCCGGTGCACGGCGAGTGGCGGCACCTGCGTGCCCACGGTGCCCTCGCCGAGGCGACCGGAGTTCCGCCGGACCGGATCATCCTCGCCGAGGACGGCATGGTCGTGGACCTGATCGACGGCCAGGCCAGCATCACCGGGGCGGTGCCCTGCGGCATGGTGTTCGTGGACGGGCTCGCGGTCGGTGACGTCGGCGAGTCCAGCCTCAAGGACCGGCGGATCCTNGGGGAGGAGGGCTTCATCACGATCACGGTCGTGGTGGACGCCGCCGCGGGGAAGGTCGTCGTCGGCCCGGACCTGTCCGCCCGCGGGTTCTCCGACGCCCGGGGAGCCTTCGACGAGGTGCAGAGCCGGCTCGCCGACGCCCTCAACGACGCGATGCGCTCCGGGATGACCGACACGGTCGCGTTGCAGCAGCTGGTCCGCCGCACGGTCGGCCGGTGGGTGAACGAGCGCTACCGGCGCCGTCCCATGATCCTTCCGGTGGTCCTGGAGGTCTGAGGACTCCTCGGGAACAACGCGTCGCTGCCCCGGGCCGGTCCGCCGGCCCGGGGCAGCGACGTTCACCGGTCCGTTCTCGGCGGCACGGTTGGGTGGACGGGAACGCGGCAACCACAGGCATGGCACGCCCGGATAGTCTGGGTTGCCGCGACTCGCGGCGCTTCCCGGGTACCTTCTCGGCGTGGCCACACGCACGTCCGGCGCCCGCACGCAGGCGCAGCCCAAACCCCGAGCGGCCACGGTGCGGCCCGGTGGCACGGGCGGCTCCGGTCGGCCCCGTCCGCAGTCCGGCACGTCCACCAGAGGCGCGGCCACCCGTGGATCCGGCGGCCGGGCCCGGCGGAACCCGCCGCGGCCCCCCGTCCAGCTGCTCGTCGCCCAGGTCGTCATCAAGACCGTCTACCACGGCTGGATGGCCGCGGCCGGCCTGCTCGGCGGCCTGCTGCGCCGCTTCGGGCGCAACACCCGGGATCTCCGTATCGAGCCCGAGCATCGGCGGGACGGGCTGGGGCTCGCCGCCTTCGGCGCGGCGATCCTTCTCGGCGCGGCCCTGTGGGGCGGTGCCGGCGGGCCGGTCGGCGCGTTCGTCGCGGCGACGATCGAGCTGTTCGTGGGTGGCGGCGCACTGGCGGTGCCGCTGTTCTGCCTCGGCGCGGCCTGGCGGCTGGTGCGTGCGCCCTCCGACCCGGAGAGCCGCGGTCGGGTGGTGATCGGCTGGGCCGCGATCGCGGTCGGCATCCTGGGCGTGCTGCACATCGCGCGCGGCCTCCCCGACTTCGCCGACGGTGTCGCGGCGCTGCGCGCGGCCGGTGGGTTGTTCGGGCTGCTCGGCAGCGCCCCGCTGGTCGGCGCGGTGACCGCGTACGTGGCCGTCCCGCTGCTGCTGCTCNTCGCGTGTTTCGGGGCGCTGGTGGTGACGGCGACGCCGGTTCGGCAGGTGCCGGAGAAACTTCGCGAGCTGGCCGAGCGGCTCACCGTCCCGATCCGTCATCCCGACTCCTACGACGAGGACGAGGACTTCGACGACTACGACCCCGACCAGGACGTCCACGGGGCCCTCGGTGGCCACGGCGACCCCGGGGACGCCGAGCTGGACGAGCTGCTTGACGCCGCGCCACCGCGCTCGCGGCGGCGCGGCGGGGCCGGGCGCACCCGCGGCGGCGTGTACGACGTCGACGCCGAGGTCGCGGGCGCTCGGGCGGGTGCGGGTGCCGTCGACACCGGTCGCGGGCGGGCGGGTGGCGGTCGGCCGCGCCGGGGCGCCCGCCCGGAGGACGACGTCGACCCCGCTGACCTCTTCGCCGATGTCGCCGGGCTCGTGGACGGCGTGGACGGCGAGGAGGTCGAGGACGAGGCGGCGGCCGCCGGCCCGGGTGCCGGCGGTGGCGGTGCCACCGGCGCCGGTGGCCGGCGCGGGCGCGGGCGGGCAGCGGCGGGCGCCGCTTCGGGTGCGATCGTCCCGGCCGCGGAGCAGCCACCCGGACCGGACGAGATCGAGTACCTCGTCCCGCCGCTCGAAGGCTCCTACCGGCTTCCGTCGCCGACCCTGCTGCGTTCGGGCACTCCGCCGAAGGTCCGCTCGGCGGCCACCGACGGTGTCATCGCCTCGCTGACCGACGTGTTCACCCAGTTCAAGGTGGATGCGAAGGTCACGGGCTTCACCCGTGGGCCGACAGTGACCCGGTACGAGGTGGAGCTGGGCTCGGCGGTGAAGGTCGAGCGCATCACCCAGCTCGCCAAGAACATCGCCTACGCGGTCAAGAGCCCCGACGTGCGGATCATCAGCCCGATCCCGGGCAAGAGCGCGGTGGGCATCGAGATCCCGAACACCGACCGCGAGCTGGTGTCCCTCGGCGACGTGCTGCGCAGCACCGAGGCGACCGGCAACCNACACCCGCTGCTGGTGGCCCTCGGCAAGGACATCGANGGTGGCTACGTGCTGGCGAACCTCGCGAAGATGCCGCACATCCTCATCGCGGGCGCGACCGGCGCCGGCAAGTCGACCTGCATCAACACGCTCATCACGAGCGTGCTGGCGCGGGCGACGCCCGACCAGGTCCGCATGGTGCTGGTCGACCCCAAACGGGTGGAGCTGACGAACTACCAGGGCATTCCCCATCTGATCACGCCCATCATCACCAACCCCAAGAAGGCGGCGGACGCGCTGCAGTGGGTGGTGAAGGAGATGGAGAACCGCTACGAGGACCTGGCCGCCTGCGGGGTCCGCCATGTCGACGACTTCAACCGCAAGGTCCGGGCCGGTGAGATCGTGGCGCCGCCGGGCTCGGAGCGGGTGTACGCGCCGTACCCCTACATTCTCGCGATCGTCGACGAGCTGGCCGACCTGATGATGGTGGCGCCCCGGGACGTCGAGGACGCCATCTGCCGCATCACGGCGATGGCCCGGGCGGTCGGCATCCACCTGGTGCTGGCCACCCAGCGCCCGTCCGTCGACGTCGTCACCGGTCTGATCAAGGCGAACGTGCCGTCCCGGCTGGCGTTCGCGACGGCCTCACTGGCCGACAGCCGCACGATCCTGGACCAGGCGGGCGCGGAGAAGCTGGTCGGCCTCGGTGACGCGCTCTTCCTGCCGATGGGGGCCAGCAAACCGGCCCGCATCCAGGGTGCCTTCGTCTCCGAGGAGGAGATCTCCGCGATCGTGGACCACACGAAGGAGCAGGCGCAGCCCACCTTCGTGGAGGACGTCTTCGACGGCGGCGGCGAGGCCCGCAAGGACATCGACGAGGAGATCGGCGACGACCTCGCGCTGTTCCTCCAGGCGGTCGAGCTCGTGGTGAGCACCCACTTCGGTTCGACGTCGATGTTGCAGCGCAAGCTGCGTGTGGGCTTCGCGAAGGCGGGTCGGCTGATGGACCTGATGGAAAGCCGCNGGATCGTCGGGCCGAGCGAGGGCTCGAAGGCCCGCGACGTGCTGGTGATGCCGGACGAGCTGGAAGGACTTCTCACGACGCTCCGCAACGGATAAGAAAGTCTCGACAGGTCCGTCGCCCGCTCCGCGGGTGGCTGCGGGCGACCGTAATATCGGCTGGCGCCGCCACTGGCGCCAGTGGGATGACGGGTGCGGAGGTTCGCTCATGCAGTCCGCGGACGAACCGGCGACCCCGGAGCCGGACACCTCCAGCCGGGTGGCCCCCGACTCGATCGGGGCGACGGTCGCGGCGGCGCGACACGCGGCCGGCCTGACGGTCGACGATGTCAGCGACCGGACCAGGATCCGGGCCTCGCTGATCGACCAGATCGAGCACGACGACTTCAGCGGCTGCGGCGGCACGGTGTACGCGCGCGGCCACCTGCGCAGCATCGCGACGACGCTGGGCCTCGATCCCGGGCCGCTGCTCGCGGCCTACGACGCCGGTCATGAGCGGGTTCCGTCCCCGGTTGTCGTGGCCTCGCCGGAGTTCGACCCGCTGCACGGCGGCGGTGGCGGCGGCGGGATGCGGGGCGGGTTCCGGTGGGCCCCCGCGATGATCGCCTCGCTGGTCGTGGTCTGCCTGTTGGCGCTGGTCGCGCTGCTGCTGCCCTCGAGCGGGGACGACAAGGACGTCACCTCGGTCGGTCCGAGCGCGGTGCCGAGCACGGTGGCGGCCACCGCGGCGCCGACACCGGCCCCCGCGCCGACCCCGAGTCAGCCGCCGGGGGTGAACGTGCGGGTGGAGGCCCGCGAGGCGCAGAGCTGGCTGGAGGTCAGGGACGACGCGAAGCGGGTGCTCCTGCAGCAGCTTCTCCAGCAGGGCGACAGCCGTGAGGTGTCCTCCGAGGGCGCCCTGGAGATCAAGATGGGTAACGCGGGTGCGGTGGACCTCACCTGCAACGGCCGCGCCATGGGCCCCGCGGGGGGACCTGGCGAGGTGGTGACGGTTCGGCTGGCGCTCGCGGAGACCGGGGACGGCTGCACCGTCGGGGCTGACGGCGCCGCCGGCCTCAGCGCGGCCGCCGATCTCTCGCCGACCGGCCCGGCGCGCCGCTGACCCGGCCCGGCGGATCCCGACGGGCTTCGGCAGGTCCGTCGGCACGTCCCGCGGCGGCGTCCCGTAGCCTGAGTCCGTGTCCCCTCGTCCTACACGCCGGGTAGCTCTCGTCACGCTCGGGTGTTCCCGTAACGAGGTGGATTCCGAGGAGCTCGCCGCGCGGCTCGCGACCGACGGCTGGGAGCTGGTCGACGACGCCCAGGACGCCGACGCCGTTCTGGTGAACACCTGCGGGTTCGTCGAGGCGGCCAAGAAGGACTCGATCGACGCGCTGATCGCCGCGGACGCCCTGCGCGGGCCGGCCGAGGCGGCCGGCGGGTCCGGCCCGGGCGGCCCGGGTGGTCAGGTCGCCGACGGGCCGCGTGCGGTGGTGGCGGTGGGGTGTCTCGCGGAGCGGTACGGCCGCGAGCTGGCCGACAGCCTGCCCGAGGCCGACGCGGTGCTGGGCTTCGACGCGTACCCCCAGATCTCGGCGCATCTCGACGCCGTGATCGCCGGCGCGGCCCCGACTTCGCACACGCCGCGTGACCGGCGCACGCTGTTGCCGATCACCCCGGTCGACCGCGCGGACGCCGCGCGGGACACGCACGCCCCGCACCTGCCCGGGCACATCCAGTTGCCCGAGTCGCGGGCCGGTGCCGGTGCCGGTGCCGGTGCCGGTGCCGGAACGGCGCCGGGCGCGCGGGTCGAGCGCCCGGCCGGTGCCGGCGCTGCTCTCGGTGCCTCGGTGGGCGTCGATGTCGGCCGGCGCCGGCTCACGTCGGGCCCCGTCGTGCCGCTGAAGCTGTCGAGCGGGTGCGACCGGCGCTGCGCCTTCTGCGCGATCCCGTCGTTCCGCGGTTCGCATGTCTCCCGCGCTCCGGAGCAGGTGCTGGCCGAGGCCGAATGGCTGGCCACGCAGGGCGCGCGCGAACTCGTGCTGGTCAGCGAGAACTCCACGTCCTACGGCAAGGATCTCGGTGATCTCCGGGCGCTGGAGAAGCTGCTTCCCCGGCTGGCCGAGGTGCCGGGCATCGTCCGGGTCCGCACCGTGTACCTGCAGCCCGCGGAGCTGCGCCCGTCCCTGCTTGAGGTGCTGCTGACCACCCCGGGACTGGCCCCCTACCTGGACCTCTCCTTCCAGCACGCCAGCCCGGCCGTGCTGCGCCGGATGCGCCGTTTCGGCGGCACGGACGACTTCCTCGATCTCCTGAAACGCGCTCGCGCGCTGCTCGGCGACCTCGGGGCCCGGTCGAACGTCATCGTCGGTTTTCCCGGGGAGACCGAGGAGGATGTCGACATCCTCATGGACTTCCTCGAACGCGCCGAGCTGGATGCCGTGGGTGTCTTCGGCTATTCCGACGAGGAGGGCACCGAGGCCGCCGGCCTGGCCGGCCACGTGGACCCCGACGAGATCGAGCGGCGCCGCACCGACGTCACCGACCTGGTCGAGCAGCTCACCGCGGCCCGGGCCGAGCGCCGGGTCGGGACGACGGTGGAGGTGCTCGTCGAGGAGGTGGCCGGTGGCCTGGCGTTCGGCTGCGCGGGGCACCAGCAGGCCGACGCGGACGGTTCGTGCACGGTGCGGCTGCCGGCCGCGGGTTCCGCTGACGGTCTCGGTGGTTCGGGTGCGGTCGGTGGTTCGGGTGCGGCGGCCGGGCTGCCCGGCGCCATCGCCGTCGGGGACCTCATCGCGGCGCGCGTGGTCGCGGCCGAGGGCGTCGACCTGATCGTGGAGTACACCGCGATGCTCGACCGCGCGGGCTCCTCCGGAGCCGGGGCCACCGCGGTCGGATCAGCGGCGGTCGGATCAGCGGCGGCCGGATCTGTGGCGTGACCGCACCGAACGCGGGCGCCGCTCCCGGTGACGCGTCCGCGCGCGGCGACCGCCCGGTACTCGCGGAAAGCGACCGGCCGGTCCGTGGGAACGCCCCGAGGCCCGGCCTGCCGGCGCCGAGGCCGCCGGTGCTCAACATCGCCAACGTCCTGACCATTCTGCGACTGGCGCTGGTCCCGGTCTTCGTCTGCTTCCTGTTCGCCGGCCCGGAGACCGACGGCTGGCGGTACGCGGCCTTCGGCGCCTACGCCGTCGCCGCCATCACCGACCAGATCGACGGCACGGTCGCCCGCCGGCGCGGCCTGATCACCGATTTCGGGATCCTGGTCGATCCGATCGCGGACAAGGCGCTCACCGGTGCCGCGCTGGTCTCCCTGTCCGCCCTGGGGGAGCTGCCCTGGGCGGTCACGATCGTGGTCNCCGTGCGCGAGATCGGCGTGACCCTGCTGCGGCTGTGGGTCATCCGTTTCGGCGTGATCGCGGCCAGCCGCGGCGGGAAGGCGAAGACCCTGCTGCTCAACATCTCTCTCGGCCTCTACGTGCTTCCGCTCGACGGGGCCACGGCGACGGGCCGGGCGGTGATCCTCGGCTGTGGGGTGATCGTCGCCGTGGTGACGGGTGTGGACTACGTCTACCGGGCGTTGGTGCTGCGGCGCCGGGCCGGCACGGCGGCCGTGCCCGGTCAGGAGCATGTGGACGGGGCCACCGCCGGGCCCGGGACAGGGGAGTCGGGTGCGCGCTGAGCTGCTGGCGGTGGGGGACGAGCTCCTCTACGGCGACATCGTGAACGGCAACGCGGCCTGGCTGGGTGGCCAGCTGGCGGATGTCGGGGTCCAGGTGTCGACGTCGACCGTGGTCGGAGATGTGATCGCGGACATCGCCACCGCGATCAGCGTGGCGCTGGGACGCGCCGACGCCGTCGTGATCACCGGGGGCCTCGGTCCGACCCAGGACGACCTCACCCGGGAGGGCATCGCCCAGGCGGCCGGGGTGGGCCTGCGGCGCGACGAGGCCCAGGAGGCCCTGCTCCGTCGCCGGTTCACCGAGATGGGGCGGGCCCGGGGCGCCGGGGGCCGCGGCGTCCCGGAGATGAACTTCCGCCAGGCCGACCTGCCGGTCGGCGCGCAGCCGCTGCCCAACGTGCCGGGCACGGCGCCGGGTGTCCAGATGGAGATCGGTTCCGGCGTCGTCTACGCCATGCCCGGCGTCCCCTTCGAGATGCAGGACATGTTCACCCGCAGCGTGCTGCCGGACATCCTGCGGCGCGCCGGTGAGCCGGCGGTCGTCGTCCACCGGGTGCTGCGGACGGCCGGCATCTGGGAGTCGATGGTCGCGGAGGCGCTCGCCGAGGAGGTCTCCAGGCTGGAGCCGCTCGGGAACCCGCGGATCGCCTTCCTCGCCAGTGGCGGCCAGACCCGGGTCCGCATCACCGCGCGGGCGGGCGACCGGGCCGCGGCCGACGAACTGATCGCCCCGGTCGAGGCGGCGGCCCGGGCGGCGCTGGGCCCCGCGCTGTACGGCGTCGATGACGAGAGCCTGGAACAGGTCGTCCTGGACCTGCTCCGGTCGCGCGGCGCGACACTCGCGGTCGCGGAGTCGATGACCGGCGGGCTGCTGGCCGGTCGGATCAGCGACGTCCCCGGCTCCAGTGCGGTCCTGCGGGGCGGGGTCGTCGCCTACGCGACCGACGTGAAGAACTCCGCGCTGGGCGTCGAGGCGGCCCTGCTGGAGTCCCACGGGGCGGTGTCGCCGGAGACCGCGGCCGCGATGGCGGTCGGAGTCCGGGAACGGCTGGGTGCCACCTACGGGCTGGCCACCACCGGTGTGGCGGGCCCGTCCGAGCAGGAGGGCAAGCCGGTCGGCACGCTGCACGTCGGCCTGGCCGGCCCGGACGGCTCCGCCACCCGCTCGCTGCGGCTGCCGGGCGACCAGCGCCGGGTGCGCGAGTTCGCCGTCGTGCAGGCTCTCGACGTGCTGCGACGCGTGCTGGCGGGGGCGGTGGCCACGGAGGCCTCCGGTCTGGCCGCACCCGCCGACCCCCGCTGACGGGGCCCGCCGGCGACGTGCGCCGGACGGCGACCGCCCAGCGGTGCCCCGGATCTCCGGATGTCCCGGCCTGGCCGTGCTTACAGCGTTACAGTCCCATCAACGACGCCCCGGAAGGGGGCTCGGCGGGTATACGGTGAAGCCAGCCCGTGGACGAAGGAGGAGGCTCGATGGTCCTGCTCCGACGCGTGATCGGCGAGGCGTTGCGCCGCCGCCGACAGGATCAGCATCGCACCCTGCGGGAGGTGTCGTCGGCGGCCAGAGTGTCGCTCGGCTACCTCTCAGAGGTCGAACGCGGCCAGAAGGAGGCGAGCTCGGAACTGCTCTCCTCCATCTGCGACGCGCTGGGAGTACGTCTGGCGGATCTCCTCCGTGAGGTCAGCGGCGAGCTGGAGCTCGCCGAGCTGGCCGCGGGCGGGCCGACGCCGGTCGGTCCCACGGCCGTGGTCGTGCCGGCTCGTCCGGCGGTGGTGGACCGCGCCGCGTAGTCCTGGGCGGCGGGTCGGAAACCCGGCATACGGATCTTCTCGGCGGGCACTTCTTTCNGCGGACGTGTCCGAGCCTGCAGAGAGGATCACCATGAGCGCCATCCGCAGTCCGCTGTCCGACGAGGCGCGCACCGTCGTGGGGGAGGCCCTCCAGGGCGCGGTCGTGGACCTGATCGATCTGTCGCTGCTGGGCAAGCAGCTGCACTGGAACGTCATCGGACGTAGCTTCCGCACCGTTCACCAGCAGCTCGACGAAGTTGTGGCGCTGGGCCGCAGGCACACGGACACGGCCGCGGAGNGGGCGGTCTCGATCGGCGTGAACCCCGACGGCCAGGCGGCCACCGTCGCTCGCGGCAGCCACCTGCACGGGGTCGAGGCAGGCTACATCGGTGACGAGAAGGCCATCCGCCTGATCACCGACGTGCTCGCCGGGATGATCACCCGAATGCGGACCCGGATGGATCTGACCGCCGAGCCGGACCCGGTGACCCAGGACCTGTTCATCTCGGTGATCCGTGACCTGGAGGAGCAGCACTGGATGTTCCAGGCCATGGTCTAGTGCCCGCGGTCGAGCCCCGGCCCCGCCGGGCGCGCCCGGCACCCGCCCGGCGCGCGCCCGGCATACGGGCCGAGGCTCGGGCTCGGGGCCGTTCGGCAGTGATCTGAGCACCCGTCCCACCGCGATCCGGGCACCTCGCGGGCCGGTGCCGCACCCCGCGGGCCGGTGCCGTCGGATCGGCGACACCTGTCGCTTCTCCGGATCGCCACCAGCGTGCGACGATCGAACAATGGCAAACGTCGTCCGCAAGGCCTTCCGCTACCTGTCAAAGCGGGCCGAGGTCGCGTTCGAGGAGAAGGCCAGGCCGGAGATCCAGCTTGAGCAGGCGATGGACGAGGCCCGCGGCCAGCACGAACGACTGGTCTCGCAGGCCGCGCTCGTCGTGGGCAACCAGCGCCACATCGAGATGAAGCTGGGTCGCAAGATCGAGGAGGTCGCGGACCTCACCGAGTCCGCGCGGTCGGCGCTGACGCTCGCCGACAACAGCCGCGCCGCCGGTGACCCGGCCGCGGCCGGCCGGTACGAGCAGACCGCGCAGGCCTTCGCCAGCCGGCTCATCGCGGCCGAGGCGGCGCTGGAGGATCTGAAGGTGCTCCAGCGCCAGGCGGCCGAGTCGGCCGCGCAAGCGCGTACCGCGGTGGAGGAGAACACCCTGCGGATGCAGCGGCTGGCCGCGGAACGGACCCGCCTGCTCACCCAGATCGAGCACGCCGCCATGCACGAGCAGATGGGCAGGGTGATGGAGCAGATGAGCTCCCTCCCGCCGGTCGGCGACGTGCCGACGCTCGCCGACGTCCGGGACAAGGTCGAGAAGCGGTACGCGACCGCGCTCGGCCGCCAGGAGCTGGCGTCGCAGGGGCTGGAAGCGCAGATGATCGAGGTGCGGCGCGCGACTATGGACGCGCAGGCGCAGGGGCGGCTGGCCGAGCTGCGGGCAGGCCTCCAGTCGGGGCACTCCTCGCCCGCGCGGCCGGCGGTGCCGAGTGGCCAGGGCGCACCGGCCGGCGAGGGTGTGCCGGCCGGCGAGGACCCCTCGGTCGCTGCCCGCGGCGGCGCCGCTGCCCTCGACCACCCCGGCGGCACGGGTGAACGGCGTCCGTCGTTGGAGAAGGCACCAGGAGATACGCCGTCGTCCCAGGACGACGGTTCCGGGCGGCCCGCCACCGGGCCGCAGGCGCCGCCGCGCTGACCCGGTTCCGAGCGGGCGGGCGCTGCCCGCCCGGAGGCGATCGCCGCGGATGCGCGACCCACGGGAGGCTGCTGATGACCGACGCGGTTGGTGGCCCGTTCCCACCGCCCACGCATCCCGGCACCGTGGGCGGCGAGTCCGGCTCCCGGGCCACGCGGCCCGGGATGCCCGCCGACCCGAAAGCTCCCGGATATCCCGGATATTCGGAGCCTGTGGTCACGTCCGATGATGCGGACCGGACGCGGCGTCAACATCGGGTGCCCGGCGCGCCTGTTATCCCGGAAAAGCGGAGAAGTTTTTTTCAATTCCTCGGGCTGGCGGACACGGCCCCCGGATCCGGGCGTTCACAGCTCGCCGCCGCGGTGGTTCCCGGGTTGCCGGACTGGCTCCGGGTGGACGTCGAACGGCGTTCCTTCGCGAACTCGCGGCGGCGGCTCGGTCGGCCATTCCGGCGGGCTCGGGAGCGGGCCCTGAATTCTGCCTGGATCTGGGGGGCGGCCGCCGCGGTGTCGCCCGCGGCGGCCGTTGTCGCCGACGAAAAGGGCTGGTTGCTCTTCGGTGCCGCCGCCGTGGTGCAGGCGGGCCTGTCCGTGCGGGAGTACCGGACGACCCCGGCGGGCGGGCTGCCGGCGCCGCTGGTCGCCCCGCTGAGAGCGCTGGAGCTGCGGCGGTCCGCGGCCGCGCGGCCGCTGCGCCGAGGCGAGGCCGGGCTGGCGGCGCTCGCCGCGCTTCTCGGCTCGGTCGAGGGCCCCGCGGCGGTCCAGGTGGCCGAGTCCACGCGGACCGCGGTCCGGCTCGTCGACGGTCTTCGTTCGACCGCGCGGCGGGTGTTGGCCTGCGAGTCCGCGCTGCGGGCGGTGTCGGGCCAGGCCCGACGGGCCGAGATACAGGCTGCTTCCGCCCAGCTGCTGACAGGCATGGAGCAGGCCGCGGACCTGCTTGAGGAACTGGTGGCGCTGGCGACCGGGATCGTCGGCGCGGTGGCCGTGGCCGCCGCGGAGCCGGAGCTGGATCGGCTCGCCGAGGATGTCGAACGCCTGCGGAACTACGCCGATGGGCTATCGGAACTGCTGGGAACCGGTGGGTCGGGCAGTCCGGCCTGATCCGGAACGATCCTCTCAGGTGTCACGCCCGCTTAACCTCGGGCCGGGGCGGCCACGTCGGCCGGCCCGCTGCCGGCGGCCCGTTGTGCCTGCCCGGCAGCGACTTTCCGCCGAGTCGCCGGGACAAAGGTCATCCGCCTAAGTGCACAGCGACTATGCAGCTAATTCTTTTATGTCGTTGTGGTGTGAACCCGGGTTGGCACCTTGGGGTGGCATGTAGGTTTGAGAATGTGACCCGGGTTATGGCGCACACGAGCGGATTGCCTTAATGTCCCAGTTGTCCGATCGGCGATTGTGGCGCGGATGACGAAGGGGAGCGTCGTCCACGTTTTCATCGCCGCCGTGCGATGGCCAGACCGGCGGTCCCGGACGTCCGGATGGCATGACGCAGCCAGGCAGGTGGAAGTGCCATGACGCAAATCAATGGGGACGATATCGAATCCCCGATCCAGCAGCCTGCCCGGCAGGCACCCCAGGAAGCGGTCACCCTCGCGGACGTCGACCAGCCGTTCAGCGGCGACCGGTGGTCACTCGTCCTCCCGCACCGCGAGCGGCTGGTGCACATCGCCCGCCGTCGCCTGCCGAGCACCGCCGACGCGGAGGACTGCGCGCAGGAGGCCCTCGTGCGCGCGGCCGGCTTCCGTAACCTCGACAGCCATCGGGTCGGTCAGTTCCTCACCACGACCGTGCTCCGGCTGTGTGTCGACCACCACCGTGCGCGGATGCGCGCGGACCGTGCCATGGCCCGCAGTGTGGCGGCGCCGAGCGATCCCGGCCCCGAGGACTCGACCTGTGACCGCGCCGAGGCGCTCTGGCTGCTCGACCAGACCCGCCGGCTCCGCGGCCGGGAGCGCCAGATCATGATGGCCCGTGCCGCCGGCCGGACCACCCGCCAGGCCGCCGATGATCTGTCGATCAGCGTCAAGGCGGCGGAGGGCGCGTTCACCCGCGGTCGGGCCCGCCTGCTGGCGGCCAGCCGGGCGTGAGGCCACCGCGGCCGGGTCGGATTCCCGGCAGGTCCGCCGCCGGCTCCGGAACCGGGCCCGGCTGGCAGGTCGGGCACCACGCGGTGATCCGGCCATCCTGATCCACGACGTCGACGGCGACGTCGGCACCACCGCCGGCGCTTGCGCGCCGGTGGGCACCACGCCGGTCGCTTCCGCGCCGGCCCTGGTCGTGCCGGACGTCGCCGCGCGGGCCCCGTTCACCGGGCCCGCCCAGACGTCCCGGCGATCCGCGCCCGGGTGAACTCTGGGTGGATCTCCGCTGCTCCAGCCGGCGGACAAGCGTGCCGCAGCGCCGACACGGCCTGCCTGCGCGCCCGTACACCCAATGCTGTTCGCCCGGGCGGGCGGAACCGGTGGTTACCTGGTGCCCGCCCCGCGCCCCGGCCCTGACCATCGCCTGGGCGCGGCGGACCAGACCGGGCAGGTCCGGCACCTCGCCGACGGGGGTCCACGGGCTCACCCCGGCGAGAAAGCACGCCTCCGTGCGCCAGACGTTGCCCAGACCGGCGATGGACCGCTGGTCCAGCAGCGCGGCACCGATCGTGCGGTCCGGCCGCGCCCGCAGGTTCGCGACCGCGCGGTCCAGATCCCAGTCATCTCCGAGCACGTCCGGGCCGAGGTGCCCGACCACGCGGTGCTCCTCGGCGGTCGGCAGCAGGTCGACGACCGGGAGGCGGTAGCCGACCGCCACCTGCTCGGCGGTGACCAGCACGACGCGGACCTGCCACTCCGGTCCGCCAGCCCACCGCGAACCCGGCCGGTACAGGTGCCAGGACCCCTCCATGCGCAGGTGGGTGTGCAGAGTGAGCCCGCCGGTGGCACGCAGGAGCAGATGCTTCCCCCGCGCGGCGACGTTGCGGACGAGCCGCCCGCTCAGGTCGGACGTCGCCAGCGACGGGACCCTGAAGTCCGTGCGCAGCAATGACCGGCCGGCGAGCGCGGCATCGAGCCGGCGAGCCGTGAGCCAGACGGTGTCACCTTCGGGCATACCCCGATGGTGCCTCCTCGGCCGGCTTCCGTCCGCTCCGCCGGGCTCAGGGGGAGGCGGGAAAGATCCGGGCGGGGGCCCTCCCCGCCACCAGGGCACCGAGGGCGGCGACGGCCGCGGCCAGCGTGAACACGACCGCGAGCCCGGCGGTGGCAGCGCCGCCGGCCGCCTCGCTCGCCGCCACCGCGACCCCGCCGAGCCCGGTCCCGAAGGCCGTTCCGAGATTGTCCGACAGCGTCACCGAGGTCGAGGCCGTGCCGTGGCGTTCGGGTGGCGTCTCGGCGAGGACGAGCGTGACGATCGGCGAGTAGGCCAGGCCGATCCCGAGCCCGGCGACGGCCCAGCAGGCGATCGGGATCACGAGTACGACGTGTTCCACCAGGACCAGGGCGAATCCCGCGGTGCCGGCCGCGACCAGCAGCAGACCGAGCCGGATCAGGTCCCGTCCCGGAACGCGACCGGCCAGCCGGGCCTGCGTCCACGACCCCGTGGTCCAGGTCACCGTGGCTGCGGTGACGGCCACGCTGGCCACGATGGTCGGCTGGTCCCGGGCCGCGGTGATCGCGAGTGGGACGAACGTGTCCGCCCCGAAGAAGGCGAAGGTCAACAACCCGCGGGCGGCCACGGCCGCGGGCAGGCCCCGGCGAGCCCGCAGGGTGCCCGCCGGCAGCAGGGACCGCAGTGGTCGGTAGGCGAGGACGGCTCCGGCGACGATCGGCACCAGCCCCACCGGCGACCGGCTGGTGAGGCCACCCAGTACCAGGCCCGCGCCGACGCTGACCCGCAGTGCCGCGACCAGCCGGGGCCCGGTCGCCTCGACGACCCCGGCGGTCGTCGGCCCCAGGCCCCGCAGCGCCCGGACCGTGATCACCCCCGCGACCGCGACCAGCGGCGTGAGACCCCCGAAGACCCAGCGCCAGCCGGCGTGCTCGGCCACGAGCGCGGCGGCCGCCGGGCCGACCAGGCCGGGCAGTACCCAGGCGGTGGACGTCACCGCGAACATGCGGGGCCGCTGTGGCTCCGGGTAGGCGCGGCCGATCGTCGCGTAGAGGACGGCGGGCACGGCGCCACCGCCGAGACCCTGCAGGACCCGCCCGGCCACCAGGATGCCCATGGTCGGCGCGACCGCGGCGGCGGCGAGGCCCGCGCCGAACAACAGCAGGCCGGCGGTGTAGGGGCGGACGGGTCCGGTGCGGTCCGTCTCCGAGCCGGCGAGCACGACCCCGACGAGCAGGCCGAGGAAGAACCCGCTGGTCGTCCAGCCGTAGAGGGACAGACCGGAAAGATCCTCGGCCACCTCCGGCAGGATGGTGATGACCGCCATCGCCTCGAACGCGATCAGTGTGACGGTGCTGACCAGCCCGATGGTCAGCGACCGCAGCCGCGGATCCCAGGGCGTGGGCTCCGCGTGACCGTCTGGGGAGGTGCGGCGCCGGCCGCGCCGGTGCACCGAGAACCGCACCTTTCCGCACCTCCCCTGCTGGACGTGTAGGAGTTGGAATTCTGCACGTGCGGCGCCCGCGGCGGCGAAGGTCAGGCCCGCAGCCGCAGCCCGCGCGGGGTCGGGTGGAAGCCGGCGCGCTCCAGCGCCGCGCCGAGCTCGCTGCCGACCACGGCGGCCCCGTCCGCCTTCTCCACCGCGAGCCGGCCCAGCGAGCCGGCCCGGACGGCGCCGGCCAGCGCCTCCACCGCGGGACCGAGCAGCGCCGGCGAATCCGCCCACGACAGCAGCGTGCGACCGCCGCGTTCGACGTAGAGCACCAGCTCGCCGTCGACGAGCACAACCAGCGCCCCCGCCTTGCGGCCGGGACGGTGTCCGGACCCGTCGGTGTCGCCCGGGCGCGGTGGCCAGGCGAGCGCGGCGCCGTACGGGTTCGCGGGGTCGGCCGCCGCCAGCACGACGGCGCCGCCCTCAGCCGGGCCCCGCTGCGCGGCGCCGAATCCGGTGCCGATTCCGGGTGGCCCCGTCAGCCGCGCGGCCGCGACGTGCCCGCTGCCGCTGCCGGTGCCGGGGCCGGGGCCGTGCGGGCCGGCAGCCGCCCACGACGGTCGGTCGGCGGTGTCGCGCTGCGCCCCGGCGATCGCCCGCAGGCGGTCGACGGCACCGGGGACGGCGAACTGCGCCGCACCCAGGGACTCGACGAAGTAGCCGCGGCGGCAGCGACCGGCGTCCTCGAAGGCTGACAGCACCCGGTACACCGCGGCGAAGCCGCCCGGTACGCGCTCGGCGGCGACCGCGCCCCGGGTGACGATGCCGTGCCGATCCAGCAGGGATTCGGCCAGCGCATGCGCGCGGTGGGTCGGGTCAGTCTCCCGCTCCGGCAGCAGCGACCACCGGCCGCCGACGGTCGGCGGGCCGGCGCGGCGCGGCATCGCGGGCCGGGCCCGGCCGTGGCGCGCGGTGCGGGCGCGTGGCGTCCTGCGGCCGGCATGCGCCGGCCGCCCCGCCCCGAGCTGGACGCGCAGCGCGGCGAGCGTGTCGTTGGTGACCAGCCCGGACCACACCAGATCCCACAGCGCGGCCGCGAGCGTGGTGTCGTCGAGGCTGCCGGCCCGGTCGGACAGGTTCCGGAAGAACAGCGCCTGGCCACCGGCGAGGGCCTCCAGAATCCCGCGGTGCACCGGGCTGTCGGGCGTGTCCGGCAGTGGTGCCGGCAGCAGTTCCTCGGCGGCGTCGGCCGGCACGAGGGTGATCCACCCGTCGTTCCCGGGCAGCCCACCGGCGCCGGCCCACAGAACCTCACCGGTGGCGCACAGTTCGTCGAGCATCGCCGGCGCGTAGTCGCTGACCCGGGCGGGGAGCACGAGCTGCTCCAGCGCGCTGGCTGGAATCAGTGCCCCCTGGAGCTGCTCGACCGCCCGCAGCACGCCGTCCACGCCGCGCCCGCGCCCGCTCGTCACCGACTGCCAGGCCGGCAGGAAGGCGCCCAGCGCGCGGACCGGTACCGCCTCGACCTCCCGGCGCAGCGCGGCCAGGCTGCGCCGGCGCAGCGCCCGCAGCACCCCCGCGTCGCACCACTGCTCACCGGCGCGGTCCGGGTGCAGCTCGCCGCGCACGAGCCGCCCGTCGGCGGCCAGCCGGGTCAGCACTCCGGTGACCACCGCGACACCGAGCCCGAACCGGTCGGCGACGTCGCCGACCTCGAACGGCCCGTGCGTGCGGGCGTAGCGGGACACCAGGTCACCGAGCGGATCCCGGACGGACTCGGTGAAGGCGGCCGGCAGACCCATCGGCAGCGCCACCCCGAGCGCGTCCCGCAGCCGGCCGGCGTCCTCGACCGGGACCCATCGCTCCGTGCCGGTGATCCGTACCCGGATCACCCGGCCGGCCCGCTCCAGCGACTCCAGCCAGGACGGGTCCACGCCGCGCTCGCGGGCCTCCTCGGTGCTGAGGTCCCCGAGGACACGGAGCAGGTCGGCGGTGGCCTCGGCGTCCCGGGCGTGCCGCTCGGGCACCAGCCGCTGCAACTCGCCGACGACCCGCTCCAGGGAGGCGGGGTCGATGAGCTCCCGCAGCTGCGCCTCACCGAGCAGCTCGGCGAGCAGCGAGCTGTCCAGGGACAGAACCTGGGCGCGCCGTTCGGCCAGCGGCGCGTCACCGTCGTACATGAACGCGGCGACATAGCCGAACAGCAGCGACGAGGCGAACGGCGAGGGGGCCGGGGTCTCCACCTCGACAACCCGCAGCGAGCGGGCTTCGACCGCACGCATCAGCCCGGCCAGGGCCGGGACGTCGTAGACGTCCTGCAGGCACTCGCGCATCGTCTCCAGCACGACCGGGAAGTCACCGAACGCCGAGGCGACCGACAACAGGTGGGCACTGCGCTGGCGCTGCTGCCACAGCGGCGTGCGCCGGCCGGGTGTGCGGCGGGGCAGCAGCAGGGAGCGGCTCGCGCACTCGCGGAAGCGGCTCGCGAAGAGGGCACTCGCGCCGACCTCGGCCCGGACGAGCGCCTCGACCTCCTCCGGCTCGAAGACGACCAGGTCCGCCCCGGGCAGTTCGGCCGTGTCCGGGACCCGGGCGACGACCCCGTCGTCGGTGTGCATGATCTGCACCTCGGAGCCGTAGCGCGCACGCAGGCGCGCGCCGATCGCCAGGGCCCAGGGCGCGTTGACCGGGGCACCGAAGGGTGAGTGGACGGCGAGCCGCCAGTCGCCCAGTTCGTCGCGGAAACGTTCCACGACCAGGTGCCGGTCGTCGGAGAGGCGCCCGGCGGCGGCCCGCTGCTCGTCCAGGTAGCTCAACAGGTTGCCGGTCGCCCACTCGTCCAGGCCGGCGGCGCGGACCCGGGCCGCGGCGTCGGCGGGGGACAGCGGTGACAGCTCCCGCAGGAACGCGCCCAGCGCGCGCCCGAGCTCCGCCGGCCGGCCCGGCGCGTCGCCGTGCCAGAACGGCAGCCGCCCCGGCCGGCCCGGCGCCGGTGTCACCAGCACCCGGTCCGGGGTGATCTCCTCGATGCGCCAGCTCGACGAGCCGAGCAGCACGACGTCGCCGACCCGCGACTCGTAGACCATCTCCTCGTCGAGCTCGCCGACGCGGCTGGCCTTCTCCCCGACGAGGAAGACCCCGAACATCCCGCGGTCGGGGATGGTTCCGCCGCTGGTGACGGCGAGCCGCTGGGCCCCCGGCCGGCCGGCGAGAACGCCGGTGGCCCGGTCCCAGGTGATGCGTGGCCGCAGCTCGGCGAAGTCGTCGGAGGGATAGCGCCCGGCCAGCATGTCCAGCACCGCCTCGTACGCCGAGGCGGGGAGGGCGGCGAACGGCGCCGCCCGGCGGACCAGCGCGCCGAGCTCGTCCACCTCCCGGTCCTCCATGGCGACCATCGCGACGATCTGCTGCGCGAGCACGTCCAGCGGGTTGCGCGGGTAGCGGATGGCCTCGATCCGCGCGGAACTCATCCGCTCGGCCACGACCGCGCACTCCAGGAGGTCGGAGCGGTGCTTGGGCAGCACCACGCCCCGGCTGGCGGCGCCGACCTGGTGGCCGGCCCGGCCGATGCGCTGCATGCCGGCCGCGACGCTCGGCGGGGACTCGATCTGCACCACCAGGTCGACGGCGCCCATGTCGATGCCCAGTTCGAGGCTGGAGGTGGCGACCACGGCGGGCAGCCGGCCGGACTTGAGGTCCTCCTCGATCAGGGCCCGCTGCTCCCGGCTCACGCTGCCGTGGTGGGCGCGGGCGACCTCCAGCGCCGCCGGCGGCGCGGCGGAACCGGAGGGTCCCATCAGCTCCGCCGGCCCGGTCCGAGCGGCGGTGGTCCCGGCCTGCTCGGTGGTCCCGGCCTGCTCGGTGGCCTGGGCCAGCCGGTCGGCATACAGCTCGTTCAGCCGGGCGCACAGGCGCTCGGCGACCCGCCGCGAGTTCGCGAAGACGATCGTCGACGAATGGGTGAGGATCAGATCCAGCACCCGCTCCTCGACCGCCGGCCAGATCGACGCCCGTGGCCCCGACCCCGCGGCGGGCCCCTCGGGCACCGCTTCCGCCGGCTCGCCGAGGCTCGTCATGTCCTCGACCGGTACGACCACCTCGATCCGCAGGGTCTTCGAAGCCGGTGGCCGGATGACGGTGACCGGGTGTGGCCCGCCGAGGAACCGGGCGACCTCCTCCACCGGTCGCACCGTCGCCGACAGCCCCACCCGTTGGGCCGGGGCGTCGAGGAGCTCGTCGAGGCGCTCCAGGCTGAGCGCCAGATGCGCTCCGCGCTTGGTGCCGGCGACCGCGTGCACCTCGTCGACGATCACCGTCCGGACGCCCCGCAGCGCCTCCCGCGCGGCACTGGTCAGGAGCAGGAACAGCGACTCCGGCGTGGTGATCAGAATGTCGGGCGGGGTGCGGCCGAACGCGCGGCGCTCGGCCGCCGGGGTGTCGCCCGAGCGGACGCCCACGGACACGTCCGGGACCGGCAGCCCGAGCCGCGCCGCGGCAGCCCGGATTCCGGTGAGCGGCGCCCGCAGGTTGCGCTCGACGTCGACCGCGAGTGCCTTGAGCGGGCTCACGTAGAGCACCCGGCAGCGGCGGGCGGGGTCCGGCGGCGGGCCGGAACGGGCGAGACCGTCGAGGGACCAGAGAAACGCCGCGAGGGTCTTGCCGGATCCGGTCGGCGCCACGACCAGCGCGCTCCCACCCGCGGCGACGGCGGCCCACGCCTCGGCCTGCGCCGGTGTCGGCGCCGCGAACGAGGAGGTGAACCACTCCCTGGTCGGGGCCGAGAAGGCGGCGAGCGGGTCCGGTGCGGTCACGTGGACCAGTCTGCGTCCTCCCACCGACACAAATAAGCCCGGTGCCCGGTGCCCGGTGCCCGGTGGCCGGTGGTCCGGTGGCGTATGGGCGTGTGGGCGTGGACGAGAGCGGGGCGGGCACGTGCACACTGGAACGGTGCGACTGACCGAGTTCTGGGCGAACATGAACAAGCAGTTCGGGACGGCGTACGCTGATTCGCTCGCACGCGATCACGTGATCGCCGGCCTGGGCGGGGCCACGGTGGAGTCCGCCCTGCGCCGCGGCGATGACGCCAAACAGGTGTGGCGCGCGGTCTGCGACGAGTTCGACCTGCCGGCCGGCGACCGCTGACGTCGCCGCCGTCGCGGCGGTGGCCCGGAGATCAGCACCGGGTTCCGGCCGTCGTCGGGTTCCGGCTGTCGGTGACCTGCCGAGCCGAGTGCGGGTTGCCGGGCCGCAACCGGTCGGTCTGCGGGCGCTCGGGTCGGTCCTGGTCGGCTGGTGCGGGGTGTGGCGGTGTCACCCGTTCGGGTGAGCCTCGGTGTGTCGCCGCGTCTTCGAACGGATGTTCGGCTACTGTTGTCCACATGCTCTCCGATGTCCACAGAAGCGACCCGGCTCTCGAAACTGTCGGACCCACCGCCTAGCGTCGGATCGTGGCCAAGACTCGACGACCTCAGCATGGAGTAACTCCAATGGTTGGACCCGACCGCGAGAAGGCGTTGGAGAACGCCCTTGCGCAGATCGACAAGCAGTTCGGTAAGGGCTCGGTCATGCGCCTGGGGGACGAGACCAGGCCCCCGGCCCAGGTGATCCCGACCGGGTCAATCGCCCTCGATGTCGCGCTCGGTATCGGAGGCCTTCCGCGCGGGCGCGTCGTCGAGATCTATGGGCCCGAGTCGTCCGGAAAGACCACGGTCGCCCTGCACGCGGTGGCGAACGCGCAGGCGGCCGGCGGCATTGCGGCGTTCATCGACGCGGAGCACGCGCTTGATCCGGAGTACGCGGTGAAGCTGGGTGTCGACACCGACGCGCTGCTGGTCTCCCAGCCCGACACGGGTGAGCAGGCGTTGGAGATCGCCGACATGCTGATCCGTTCCGGGGCGCTGGACATCATCGTGATCGACTCGGTGGCGGCCCTGGTACCGCGTGCCGAGATCGAGGGCGAGATGGGTGACAGCCACGTCGGCCTGCAGGCCCGGCTGATGTCACAGGCCCTGCGCAAGCTCACCGGAGCCCTCGCCAACTCGGGCACGACCGCGATCTTCATCAACCAGCTCCGCGAGAAGGTCGGCGTCATGTTCGGTTCGCCGGAGACGACCACCGGTGGAAAGGCGCTGAAGTTCTACGCCTCGGTCCGTCTCGACGTCCGCCGGATCGAGACGCTGAAGGACGGTCAGGAAGCGGTCGGTAACCGGACCCGGGTCAAGGTGGTCAAGAACAAGATGGCGCCGCCGTTCCGGATTGCCGAGTTCGACATTGTCTACGGCGGCGGCATCAGTCGTGAGGGCTCACTCATCGATATGGGTGTCGAGCACGGCATCATCCGTAAGTCCGGAGCCTGGTACACCTACGACGGTGATCAGCTCGGGCAGGGCAAGGAGAACGCGCGGTCATTTATGCGTGACAACCCGGACCTGGCCAACGAAATCGAGAAGAGGATCAAGGAGAAGCTGGGTCTGATCCCGGTGCTGGACGCGGACGCGCCCGCTCCTGTTCCAGTTGATCTCTGACGGGCGAGTGGGTGACCGGAGCGGAGTCAGGTGTGTCGACGTACCCCTTTGACGCCACGACGGGCGGAGGTGGGTCGCGGGACCTGGACCCACCGCCGGGTCGGTCGAGTGCGGTGAGCCGCCCAAGGGTGTCGGGTTCCGCGGCGTCGGCCGCACCGGATTCGCGTCCGGGTCGGCGTGGGGAAGCCGGCCACGCTGACCCCCTCGCGTCCGCGAGGGAGATCTGTCTGCATCAGCTCGCGGCCCGGCCGCGTAGCCGGGCGGAGCTCGCGGCCGTCATGCGTCGCCGCGGCGTCGAGGAGGACGTCGCGGAGCGAGTGCTCGATCGCCTCGTGGAAGTCGGGCTGGTGGACGACGAGGCGTTCGCGGCGGCGTTCGTCTCCTCCGCCCGGGCCGGTCGAGGGCTGGGCCGGCGTGCGCTCGCGGTGGAGCTGCGGCGCCGCGGAGTGGAACCCGAGGTGTCCGAGGCGGCGCTGGCGTCCGTCGAGGTGGAGGACGAGGAGGAGACCGCCCGCGCACTGGTGGCTCGGCGGCTCCGGGCCATGGGCGGTCTGCCGGAACCGGTTCGGGTCCGGCGGCTTGTCGCGCTGCTCACCCGAAAGGGCTACCCGCTGGACCTCGTGATGCGGGTGGTCACGGAGGCCGTCCCGGCCACCGACGGCGAGGACTGTGACCCGGACCAGCTCTCGGGGTGAGTCAGCTCCGCGGCCATCGGGGTTGCTGAATGGGTAGACCCTGGTCAGCCGTCCGGGGGCGGTAGATCTCGGATCTTTTTCTTGACCGAATGAAAGAGGCAGACCTACCCTTTCACAAAGGCGCGAGGGCTACCGCTCGTATGCGGTCCAGATAGCTGGCACAACTTCACATCCGGGCGGGCGTTCCTTCGGGCGCCGGTGACCGCATGCTGTCGTTGCCTCGGTTTTCGTACCGGTGCTCCAGACGGCGGCCTGATTTTGGGCTTCGCGATACACACGCCTGCCAGTGCCTGGCTCGGGTCCCGTGCGCCTCACGTCTGTCATCGCAGACGCGGCGGAAGCGGGAGGAGCAACCATGGGTGCCGCCCTCATAACGCTTCTCGTGCTGCTTCTCGTCGCGGTGCTCGGGCTGACCTTCGTGTTGTTGCGCCTGGTGCGGGCCGGAACGCTGGGGGTGAGCGGTGGTGCCCCGCCGCCCGCGTCGAACCCGCCTCCGACCCGTGAAGACACCACCCTTTCCGCTGGTCAGGACGAAATCGCCGCCCCCGAGGCGACTGCGGCCGGTGCGCGGGATGCCGCTGTCACCGAGGCGCGGGCCGTCGGCGCTGCCGGGTACGGCGCTACCGGGTACGGCGCCCCGGTCGACACGCGGGCCGCGGAGTCCGCCACTGAGGCGGGCGGTGCCAACCTGGCTCCAGGAGACGAGGCCGCCGGTGTCGGTCCGCCTGGGAGCGACAGCCCCGATACCGCCGCTTCGGCGCTCGACGGTTGGGCGTCCGCCGAGGCCGGCGAGGTGGGCGGGGCGGGCGAGGCGGCGGAGCCGGACGGGGGGCTGGGCACCCGGGTCGAGCTTGCTGAGATCACGCAGCTCACGGCGCGCATCGCGGACCTCCGCAGGGAGGCGCGGGAGGCACGGGAGGACGGCGACGGAATCCGGCGCCGAGCAGAGCAGGATGCCGCCGAGCAGATCGCCCGGGTCGAGCGGGAGGCGGCGCAGATCCGTCGCCATGCCGAGGAGGCGGCCGAGGCGATCCGGGCCCGCGCGGTGGCCGACGCGGAGCTGCGCGCGTCGAAGGCCGAGGCCGAGGCCCGCGAGGCGATCCGGGTTGAACGCGAGCAGCTTCGGGCGGAGCTGGACGAGGACCTGCGTTCCCAGCGGGCGGAGCTGCGTGGCTGGGACACTCGGCTGTCCCAGCGCGAACAGCGGCTCGCGGAACAGAGCACGGCGGTCGAGGAACAGGCGCGCCGGCTGCAGCTCCGGGAGGAGGAGCTGGCGGCTCGGGAGGCGGGCCTCGACGGTCGGGAGACGGACCTGGCCGGCCAGGAGGCCCGCCTGCGCCGGGAACTGGAACGCGCGGCCGGCCTGACCTCCGCCGAGGCGAGGACCGAACTGGTCAAGGTGGTGGAGGACCAGGCGCGGCTGGAGGCCGCGGTGCGGGTCCGTGAGGTCGAGGCCCGAGCGGAGGAGGAGGGGGAGGACCGCGCCCGGCGCATCGTCACCCTCGCCATCCAGCGGGTGGCCTCCGAGCAGACGGCCGAGTCGGTGGTCTCGGTGCTGCACCTGCCCAGCGACGAGATGAAGGGCCGCATCATCGGGCGGGAGGGGCGCAACATCCGCGCCTTCGAGTCCGTCACCGGGGTCAACGTCCTGATCGACGACACGCCTGAGGCCGTCCTGCTGAGCTGCTTCGACCCGGTGCGCCGGGAGACCGCGCGCATCACGCTGGCCGCGCTGGTGTCGGACGGGCGGATCCACCCGCACCGCATCGAGGAGGAGTACGCCCGCGCCGAGCGTGAGGTGATGGCGAAGTGCGTCCGGGCCGGCGAGGACGCACTGATCGACGTCGGCATCGCCGAGATGCATCCCGAGCTGATCACCCTGCTCGGGCGCCTGCGCTACCGGACGAGCTACGGGCAGAACGTGCTCGCGCATCTCGTCGAGAGCGCGCACCTGGCCGGGATCATGGCGGCGGAGCTGCGGCTGCCGCCGGCCATCGCGAAACGCGGCACGCTCCTGCACGACCTGGGCAAGGCGCTGACCCACGAGGTGGAGGGCTCGCACGCGATCGTCGGCGCGGAGATCGCCCGCCGGTACGGTGAGCACGAGGATGTCGTCCACGCGATCGAGGCGCATCACAACGAGGTCGAGCCACGGTCGATCGGCGCGGTACTGACCCAGGCGGCGGATCAGATCTCCGGCGGGCGGCCCGGGGCGCGCCGCGACAGCCTGGAGTCCTACGTCAAACGGCTGGAGCGGATCGAGCAGATCGCGGCGGAGCGCCCCGGGGTCGAGAAGGTGTTCGCCATGCAGGCCGGGCGGGAGGTGCGGGTCATGGTCGTGCCGGAACTGGTGGACGACGTCGCCGCGCACCTGCTGGCCCGTGATGTGGCGAAGCAGATCGAGGATGAACTGACCTACCCCGGCCAGATCCGGGTGACCGTCGTGCGCGAGACCCGGGCGATCGGCCTCGCCCGCTGACACCTGCTGACACCCGCTGACACCCGCTGGCGTCGGCCCCCGCCCGGCGGGCGGGGGCGGTCAGATCCGGACCGCGGGTACCGGCCCGGGGTTCTCACCGACGTCCACGGGCAGTGGTGACCTGCCGGCCCGCACGTTCTGGCGCCGTTCGAGCCAGCGGGCGGTCAGCGACAGCGAGCCGTTCACGATGATGTAGATCACGGCCAGGGTCGTGTACAGGGGGAGTGCGTAGCGCCCGCCCAGAACCTCCACGGCGGACCGGCCCTGCCGCAGCAGCTCGGTGTAGCCGATGACGTAGCCGAGTGAGGTGTCTTTCAGCAGGGTGACGAGCTGGCTGACGAGCGTCGGGGCCATCCGGCGCACTGCCTGCGGGAACTGGATCGACAGGAAGATCTGCGTGCCGCGCAGTCCGAGTGCCTCCGCGGCCTCGGTCTGCCCCCGGTCGATGGACAGCACGCCGGCGCGGAAGATCTCGCTGAGCACGGCGCCGTTGTAGGCGGTGAGGCCGAGCACGAGGGCCCAGAAGGCGGAGAGCTCCAGGCCGAGCGCGGGCAGTCCCAGATAGGCGAAGAAGATCAGCATGAGCAGCGGCAGGCCGCGCAGGATCTCCACGATCGCGGCGGCGGGGGCCCGGACGGCGGGGCGTTTCGACAGCCGCGCGAAGGCCAGCAGGGTTCCCAGGACGATGGCGAGCACCATCCCGGTGGCGGCCGCGCGCAGCGTGTCGAGCAGGCCCTCCCACAGCAGCGTCCGCAGGTCGGGTTCGTCGAGCAGGACGCGCCACAGCTTCGGGTCGAGCTGGCCGGCGTCGTCGAGGCGCAGCACGGCGAGCACGGCGAGCGCCGCCAGACCCGCTCCGGCGAGCAGGCTCGCGATGAGGATCCGCCGCCGTCCGCGCGGGCCGGGCGGATCCGCCATCTGGAGGCTCATCGGGGGACCCCGGCGAGCCGCCGCTCCGCGAAGCCGACCGCCGCGGCCAGCGACAGGGTCAGCACCAGGTAGCCGGCGATGCCCGCCAGCAGCACGGCGATGACGTCGCCGGGATTGGCTGTCGACAGCCGCTGGCTGACACTCGTCAGCTCCTCGACGCCGAAGGCCGCCGCGATCGAGGTGTTGCGGATCAGCGCGCTGCAGACGCTGCCCAGCGGCTGGATGACGTTGCGGAAGGCCTGGGGCAGCACGACCAGCCGCAGGGTCTGCGAGAAGGTCAGCCCGAGGGCGCGCGCGGCCTCGGGCTGACCGGCGTCCACGCCGTTCACGCCCGCGCGCACGGCCTCGCAGACGAACGCCGTGTGGTAGATCGTCAGCGCCATTACCGCGAAGATGAAGAAGCTGAAGCGAACGTCCACCTGTGGCAGGACGAAGACCACAAAGAAGAACACGACGGTCAACGGCGTGTTGCGAACTGTCTCCACGTAGGCCGTTCCGGCCCAGCGCAGTGGCGGGACCGGGCTGACCCGCATGGTCGCGAGGAGGCTGCCGAGCAGCAACGCCGCCACCGCGGTGCACACGCTCAGCTTGAGGGTCTGGAGGAAGCCCGCGCGGAAGATGTCGAGGTTGTCGAGGACGGCGTCGATGGGGACCACCCGTTGTGGATCAGCCGGATCAGCCGGATCAGGCGGGTCGACCGGGAACCGGCCCGCTACCGGACGAATCCGGGAGCGGGCCGGCGTGGGTCAGGACGAAACGGTCAGGAGACGTAGCGGTCCACGGCGGGGGGCGTGGGCATGTCCGGCTCGACCTTGCCGATCGTGGACTCGTAGGCCGCCTCATACCGGCCGTCGCTGTAAGCGGCCTCCAGGGTGTCGTTGATGAACGTGCGGAACTGCTCGCTGCCCTTGGCGATGCCGATGCCGTAGGGCTCCGTGCTGAAGGGCTTGCCCACGAGCTTGAACGTGCCCGGGTCGGAGTCCATCAGGCCGAGCAGAATCGCGTTGTCGGTGGTGACGGCGTCCACCTGCCGGTTCTTGAGCGCCTCGGCGCACTTGCTGTACACGTCGAAGAGGGTGAGCTGCGCGTCCGGGGCCTCGCTGCGGATACGTTCCGCCGGCGTCGATCCGCTCACGGAGCAGACCTTTTTGCCGGCCAGCGTGTCCTTGCCGGTGATGGCGGACTCGTCGGCCCGCACCATCAGGGTCTGGCCGGCGACGTAGTAGGGCCCGGCGAAGTCGACGATCTGCCGGCGCTTGTCGTTGATGGTGTAGGTGGCCACCACCATGTCGACCTTGTGCTGCTGGATGAACGGCTCCCGGTTCACCGACACCGTCTCGACGAACTTCACCTTGTCGGCGGGAATCCCGAGGGCGTTGGTTATGATCTTCGCGATCTCGACGTCGAAGCCCTCGGGCTCGCCGCGCAGGTTGCGCAGCCCGAAGAGCGGCTGGTCGAACTTGGTTCCGACGGTGATGGACCCGGCGGACTGGAGCTTGGCCATGGTGCTGCCGGCCGGGAAGGTAGTGGTCGCGGGTGCGGCCGCGGTGTCGCTCTCGTCATCGTCATCGCCACCGCAGGCGGCCAGCGCGAACGTCGCCACCAGGGCCGTGGTCAGGACGAGGGCGACGCCGCGCGGTGAGCGGCGCCGGGGTGCGGGTGGGCCGGCGGTGGCCGCCGGCGAGGTCGCGCGGGCCGACCGCTGTCTGGTCCGGGTGAGCGACATGCGCATGGCAATCCCCTCCAGGGAATCTGGCAGCTGCGTTCGGGCGGCGGGGCCGTGTCTTCGGTCGGGTGTCGCCGGTCGGTCTGTTGCGTTGCCGGTCGGGTCTGATGGCGGATCCGCTCAGTGGGTGAGCACCTTGGCCAGGAAATCCGCCGCGCGCTCGCTGCTCGGTGCCGCGAAGAAGGACTCCGGCGGCGCGACCTCCAGCAGCCGGCCGTCGGCCATGAAAACGACGCGGTCGGCCGCCGAGCGAGCGAAGCCCATCTCGTGGGTCACGACGATCATCGTCATTCCGGACGACGCCAGCGACCGCATGACGTCGAGAACCTCCTGGATCATCTCCGGGTCGAGCGCGGAGGTGGGCTCGTCGAAAAGCATCAGCTTCGGTTCCATCGCCAACGCCCGGGCGATCGCGGCGCGCTGCTGCTGCCCGCCGGAAAGCTGGCGCGGCAGCCGGTCGGCCTTGTCCGCGATTCCCACCCGCTCCAGGAGCGCGCGGGCCCGCCGCTCGGCCTCGGCGCGCCCGACTCCGAGCACCTTGCGCGGACCGAGCGTGATGTTGTCGAGCACCGTGCGGTGCGCGAACAGGTTGAACGACTGGAAGACCATGCCCACCTGGGCGCGCATGCGGGCGAGTTCCCGCCCTTCGGCGGGCAGCGGACGTCCGTCGAAGGTGATTCGCCCTTCGTCGATGGTCTCCAGGCGGTNCACGCATCTGCACAGCGTGGATTTGCCTGAGCCCGACGGGCCGATGACACACACGACCTCGCCGGCGTGGACCTCAAGATTGATGTCACTCAGGACACGGTTCTTCCCGAACGACTTTCCGACACCCTCCAGGGTCACCAACGGCATGACACACTCCCGGGTCCTGGGAACGGGAACGTGTGGGCCGGCGCGGGCCGCCCGCGCCGGGTCTGGCGGCCCCGGGCGGCCGGAAGGCCTCGCCGCATCTTGCTCGCGCGCATTTCTGGATTTTACGCCCCAATCATCCGCAATGGCGACGCTTTGTGAGGAGTCGCGCCTGTGGGTCACCGGCGTATGGCGTGCCGTTCCGGCGGGTATGAGGTGGGCCGTTTCGCGCCGACCCGCCCCGGCTCGCCGGTGGAACGGGCACGTCGGAGGGCGTGCGCCCGGCCGTTGACCGTGTGCGGCGCGTTGCGGCCCGCTGATCCCGCGTCCCGAAACCGCGGTCCCGGCGACGCACGCGGAGCGGGCCTTGGCGCGGCGCGTATCCCATCGTCCCGCATCCGGTGACGTCCGCCGCCGATCACCGCGCACCGGCGCGCCGAACGGCATCCGCCCGCGGGCCGTAGGCTGGTCGGGTGAGCGGCCGCAGCTATCAGGTCCGGACGTTCGGTTGTCAGATGAACGTGCACGACTCCGAACGGCTAGCCGGCCTCCTTGAGTCCGCCGGCTACGTGCCGACCGCGCAGGGAGCCGACGCCGACGTCGTCGTGTTCAACACCTGCGCGGTCCGCGAGAACGCCGACAACCGGTTGTACGGAAACCTCGGTCATCTGTACCCGGCGAAGAAGAGCAACCCCGCGATGCAGATCGCGGTCGGTGGGTGTCTGGCCCAGAAGGATCGTTCGGTGATCCTGGAGCGCGCGCCCTGGGTCGACGTGGTGTTCGGCACGCACAACCTGCACCGGCTGCCGGTCCTGCTGGAGCGCGCCCGGCACAACTCCGCCGCCCAGGTGGAGATCGCCGAGGCGCTGGAGGTGTTCCCCAGCAGCCTCCCCGCCCGCCGGGCGAGCCATCACTCGGCGTGGGTCAGCATCAGCGTCGGCTGCGACAACAGCTGCACCTTCTGCATCGTCCCCAGCCTGCGCGGTGGCGAGCGGGACCGGCGCCCCGGTGACGTGCTCGCCGAGGTCGAGGCACTGGTGGCCGAAGGCGCGCTGGAGATCACGCTGCTCGGCCAGAACGTGAACTCCTACGGGCGCTCGCTGGGCGACCCGGGGGCCTTCGCCAGGCTGCTGCGCGCCTGCGGCCGGATCGAGGGCCTGGAGCGGGTGCGCTTCACCTCCCCGCATCCCCGCGACTTCACCGACGACGTCATCGAGGCGATGGCGCAGACCCCGAACGTGTGCCCGCAGCTGCACATGCCACTCCAGTCGGGGTCGGACTCCGTGCTGCGGCGAATGCGGCGCAGCTACCGCCGGGAGCGTTTCCTCGGCATCGTCGAGCGGGTGCGCGCGGCGCTGCCGGACGCGGCGATCACCACCGACATCATCGTGGGCTTTCCGGGCGAGACGGAGGCCGACTTCGCCGACACTCTCGACGTCGTCCGGGCCGCGCGGTTCGCGGGAGCCTTCACCTTCAAGTACTCCCCGCGGCCGGGGACGCCCGCGGCCGAGATGGACGGCGCGGTCGATCCGGCGGTTGTCTCGGAGCGCTACGAGCGGCTGGCGAGCCTGCAGGACGAGATGTCCTGGGCGGAGAACCGTGCCCAGGTCGGGCGGCAGGTCGAGGTCCTCGTCTCCGAGGGGGAGGGCCGGAAGGACTCCGAGACCGGCCGCCTCTCCGGGCGCGCGCGGGACGGGCGGCTCGTCCACCTGCTGGTGACCGACCCGCACGCCGCCGACGGGGTCGTCCGGCCCGGAGACGTGATCGAGGCCGTGGTGACCAGGGGCGCGCCCCACCACCTCACCGCCGACGGTCCGCTGCGCAGCCACCGGCGGACCAGGGCCGGTGACAACTGGGAGGCCGCCCGGTCCGGCGGGGCGGCGGGCGCGGCCGGGGGTGCCACCGCCGCGGGCGGCGCCACCGCGGAGGATTCCGCTGTGGGCCGGCCCGTGGTCTCCCTCGGTATGCCGGCGCTCCGGCCGAGCACGCCCGCGCGGTGACTCTGCTCGCCGCGGCGGTCTGCCCGCACCCCCCGCTGCTCGTCCCGCAGGTCGCGGGCGAGGACCCGATCGACGTGCGGGAGCACGCCCTGTCCGCCGTGCGGCGGCTGTGCGCCCTGGAGCCGGACCGGATCGTGCTGGTCGGTGACGACGGCGCGGACACCGCGTACGACGGGACGTCCACCGGCTCGCTCGCCGGGTTCGGGGTGGATCTCAGTTTCCCGCTCGCCCCGCCGGCCGAGGCGGCGGGCGGCTCGGGTGCCGGGTCCCGTCCCACCGCGGCGGTTCCCGGGGCCGGGCGGCGCCTCCCGCTCTCGCTGACGATCGGTGCCTGGCTGCTGCGGCAGGTGGGGTGGCCGGGCCACCGCGAGGCCCGGGGTGTGCCCGCGACGACGACCCCGGCGGCCGCGGCCGCGCTCGGCGCCGGCCTGGTCGCGGCGGCGGAGGCGGACGGGGCCCGGCTGGCCCTGCTGATCATGGGTGACGCCAGCGCCCGGCGCACGGTCAAGGCACCCGGCAGCCTCGACCCGCGGGCCGCGGCCCACGACGCGTCGGTCGCCGCCGCGCTCGCGGCCGTGGACGTCGACGCCCTGCTGGCGCTCGATCCGAGCCTCTCCCGTGACCTGCTCGCGCCGGGGCGGGCGTCCTGGCAGGTCCTGGCGGGGGCGGTGCGCCGGGCGACGCCGGCGGAGCCGGCCCGGTCCTGGACGAGCCGGGTCCGCTACGACGACGCTCCGTTCGGGGTCGGCTATCTGGTCGTCGGCTGGGAACCGGTGGGCGGCCGGTGACGACCCGCGGCGGCCCGGTCGTCGCGGTGGTGGGACCAACGGGAGCGGGCAAGAGCGACTGGGCTGTCGAGATCGCGCTGGAACTCGGCGGGGAGATCATCAACGCCGACTCCATGCAGCTCTACCGGGGAATGGACATCGGGACGGCCAAGATCCCCCTCGACGAGCGCCGGGGGGTGCCGCACCATCTGCTCGACGTCTGGGAGGTGACCCGCACCGCCGACGTGGCCAGCTACCAGACCGACGCCCGCCGGGTCGTCGACCGCCTGCTCGCGGCCGGTCGGACTCCCGTCCTCGTCGGCGGCTCGGGCCTCTACGTGCGGGCCGTGCTGGACGATCTGGCCTTCCCGGGGACGGATCCGGTGGTGCGGGCCGCGCTGGAGGCCGAGCTCGCCGAGGTCGGGCCGGGGCCGCTGCACGAACGGCTGGCGCGGCTGGCGCCGGCCGCCGCGGCGGCGATCCTGCCGAGCAACGGGCGACGCATCGTCCGTGCCCTGGAAGTGGTGGAGCTGACCGGCACTTTCGAGGCGACGCTGCCCGAGCACCGGTCGGTCTACGACGTCGTCCAGGTCGGCCTGGACCGCCCGGACCTCGACGAGCGGATCGAGCGCCGGGTCGAGGTGATGTGGCGGGCCGGGCTCGTCGACGAGGTCGCCGGCCTGGCCGCGCAGGGGCTGCGGGAGGGGCGGACGGCCTCGCGTGCCCTCGGCTACGCGCAGGTGCTGGCCGCCCTCGACGGGGCAATGGAGTCCATGGCCGAGGCCAAACAGGCCACAACAACGGCTACCAGGCGTTTTGCACGTAGGCAAAGGTCCTGGTTCCGGCGCGACCGGCGGATATCCTGGTTCGAATCTCCGGACCTCGCCGCGGTGCGNCGTCTGGTGTGCTCACTCTGACGTGTGCCGGGCCTCGCGCCACGGGACCACGGCTGATCCGTCGGCCTGACCCGTCAGTCGGGGCCCCGGCCCTCCCGGCGTCTGGAGTCCGACGTGACCGCGCTCGACCTTGCCCTGGTTCCCGCGCTGTACGCCTCGTTCGACGACGGCACGTTGCGCCTGCACTACCAGCCCGACGTGGACCTGCGCAACGGCTCCGTCCCGGGTATGCGGGCACATCCGCGCTGGGCGCACCCCGAGCTGGGCCTGCTGGGCCCGGAGGCGTTCATGCCCGTCGCGGCGGCCGCCGGGCTCGTCGGCCAGGTGCATCAGTGGGTGCTGCGGATGGCGGTGACCGAGGCCCGCACCTGGCACCGGATGGCGGCGGGCACCGCGGTGCGCCCGCCCAGGCTGTGGGTGCGCGTCGAGGGCGCTCAGCTCGCCCGGCCGGAGTTCGCCGCGGAGGTGGAACGGCTGGTGCTCGGCCGCTCGCTGCCGCCCGGGGCGGTCGGCCTCCAGTTCACCGAGGACGCCCTGGCCTTCGCCGCACCCGGCCTGCCCCGGCTGCTCGGGCGCCTGCACGCCCTGGGGATCGCGGTCGGGGTCGACGCCTTCGGCACGTGGTCCGGATCGTTGTCCACGCTGGAGGCGCTGCCGCTGAACCTCGTGCGGATCGACGGCCGGTTCCTGCGGGCGACCATCCGCGACCTGGAGGGGCAGGCTGCGTTCGCGTCCCTGGTGGGCGTCGCCCACCGCCGGCGGCTGGTGGTGGTCGCGGAGGGTGTCGACACGGCGCGGCTCGCGACCGCCGTGGGCAGGCTGGACTGCGACCGGGTGTCCGGGCCGCTGTTCTGCCCGCCCGTTCCGGTGGAGGACGCGCGGTTGATCGCGCTCGGTCGCGGGCGGCCGGACCGCTGGTACAAGCCGTCCGCCGACTCCTGGACCGATGTCGGCAACCGCTCCGCCGGGCGGCCGCCCGGGCCCACCCCGGCGCGCGACCCGTCCAGGCCGGGCCACGACCCGTCCAGGGCGGGCCACGACCCGTCCAGGGCGGGGCATGACCCGCGTAGGGCCCGTTCCGGCTGTTCCGGGCGTACCGACCGACCTCGGGCGACCGCGGCGGGCTGAGTGCCCGGCGCCGTACGATCGCCGCGTGCGGTACGTCAAGGGACACGGGACGGGCAACGACTTCGTCATCATTCCGGATGCGGACGGAGAACTCGACCTCACCGGAGACCTGGTGCGCGCGATCTGCCACCGGGGCAAGGGTGTCGGCGCCGACGGCGTGCTGCGGGTGGTGCTCGCCGCCGCGGAGCCCGCGGCCGCCGCGTTCCGGGGCGCGGCCCGCTGGTTCATGGACTACCGCAACGCCGACGGTTCCATCGCCGAGATGTGCGGCAACGGGATCCGCGTCTTCGCCCGTTATCTGGTGGACGCCGGTTACGAGGCGCCCGGCGAGATGGTGGTGGCCACCAGGGCGGGCCTGCGTCTGGTCGAGGTGCCGCCCACCGGCGACGTGAGTGTGGAGATGGGCCCCCCGGCGTTCGGTGCCGGTCCGGTACCGGTCACCGTCGTGGGCCGGGAGTTCGCGGCCGTCGCGGTCTCGATGGGCAACCCGCACGCGGTCTGTTTCGCCGACGACCTCGGGCCGGGGGAGCTGGCCGGCCTCGATCTTCGGGCTCCCGTCTTCCCCGCGCAGGCGTTCCCCGAAGGCGTGAACGTCGAGGTCGTCGTGCCGACTGGCGACGGGGTCGCGATGCGGGTGTTCGAGCGGGGAGTCGGCGAGACGGCCTCCTGCGGTACCGGAGCGTGCGCGGTCGCGGTCGCCTGGGCGGCCCGGGCCGACGGCGCGCCACCGGCCGAGGTCCAGGTCGATCTGCCCGGGGGCCGGCTGGCCGTCGAATGGCGGCCGTCGACGGTCGTCCTGCGTGGGCCGGCCGTCCTCGTGTCCGATGGTGTCCTCCGGCCGGACTGGCTGCGCCTGGCGCGCGGTGCCGTCGGGGCAGCCGTCTCGGGACGAAGGACCGGCTGCGCCCACGGGTAAAGGGTTCGCGATCGCGGCAACGCCGTGTCACTCTTGGCTGGTGGATGTTCCGCTGGCCGGAGCCGACGGGCCGCGGCCGGCGGTGCCGCGCCGCCCCGACCGGGGCGGGCGAGGAATGACACGGCCACCGCGCCGCGTTGAGAACGGATGGTATGAGTCTTCGCACCGACGCCGTCACGGCGTCCACCCGGTACCCGACCTCGAACCCTGACAGCGACAGCGACGACGAGGGCGTGGTCCGCCTCGACGCCGCCGAAAGCTTCGCGTTCTTCGACGAGCAGGGCGACGGTTTCGACCTGGAGGAACGCAGCGCACTGCGCCGCATCCCGGGTCTCACCACCGAGCTCGAGGACGTCACCGAGGTCGAGTACCGCCAGCTCCGCCTGGAGCGGGTCGTGCTGATCGGCGTGTGGACCTCGGGAACGCCCGCCGAGGCCGAGGCGTCGATGACCGAGCTGGCGGCACTTGCCACCACGGCCGGCTCGATGGTCCTGGAAGCAGTCGTGCAGCGCCGTGACCGGCCGGACGCCGCGACCTTCGTCGGCTCCGGCAAGGCCCGCGAGCTCGCCGAGATCGTCCAGGCCACCGGAGCGGACACGGTGATCTGCGACGGTGAGCTGACCCCCGGGCAGCTGCGGCAGCTTGAGGAGGTCGTCAAGGTCAAGGTCATCGACCGGACGGCCCTCATCCTCGACATCTTCGCCCAGCACGCGACGTCCAAGGAGGGCAAGGCCCAGGTCGAGCTCGCCCAGCTCCAGTACATGCTCCCGCGGCTGCGGGGCTGGGGTGAGTCGATGTCCCGGGCCGCCGCGAGCAGTGGTGGCCGGGCTCCCATCGGAACCCGCGGTCCCGGTGAGACGAAGATCGAGACCGACCGGCGGCGACTGCGTACGCGTATGGCCAGGCTGCGGCGGGACCTCGCTGGAATGGCAACGGTCCGGGCGACGAAGCGATCCGCGCGCCGGCGGGGTGACATCCCGGCGGTCGCGATCGCCGGCTACACCAACGCCGGGAAGTCGTCGCTGCNCAACCGGCTGACCGGCGCCGGGGTGCTGGTGGAGGACGCGCTGTTCGCGACCCTCGACCCGACCGTGCGGCGGGCCACGCTGCCGGACGGGCGGGTGTTCACCCTCGCGGACACCGTCGGCTTCGTCCGGCACCTGCCGCACCAGATCGTCGAGGCGTTCCGCTCCACGCTGGAGGAGGTCGCGGACGCGGACCTCGTCCTGCACGTGGTGGATGGGTCGGCCCCGGACCCGATGGGCCAGATCGCGGCGGTGCGCGAAGTCCTCGCCGAGATCGACGCCGCCGGGGTGCCCGAGCTCGTCGTGGTCAACAAGGTCGACGCGGTCGACCCGACGACGCTGGCGGTGCTGCGCAAGGCGATTCCGGACGCGGTCCTCGTCTCGGCGCGCTCCGGGGCCGGCCTGCCGGAGCTGGTCGACGCGCTGTCCGCGCGGATACCGCACCCGGAAGTCGAGATGTCCCTGCTGGTGCCCTACACCCGCGGCGACCTCGTCTCGCGCATCCACCGTGAGGGCGAGGTGCTGAGCCTGGAGCACACGGGTGCCGGTACCGAGGTGGCCGCCAGGCTCCCCGCCGGTCTGGCCGCGGAGCTGGAACCGTACCGGGTCGCCCAGCAGCCCAGCACCGCCCAGCAGCCCAGCACCGTGCCGTAGCCCCCGGGGATCAGGGGCAGGCCGCCTTAGCGCCCGGGCCGGGCACCGCCAGGGTGCCCGCCCGGCGCTTTGTCGTGTCGCCGCTCAGGCCCTGCCGGTCAGAACCTGGCCGTCGTACCCGACGCGGCGGTAAGGGCGCGCCTCAGACCCGGCGCATGACGGCGACGATCCGGCCGAGGATTGTCGCGTCCTCGGCGGGGATGTCAGAGAAGGCCGGGTTCTCCGGGGCGAGCCACACTCGGCCGTCACGCTGGCGAAAGCGCTTGACGGTCGCCTCGCCGTCGATCATCGCGGCCACGATCTCGCCGTTGTCCGCCACCGGCTGCTGCCGTACGACGACGTAGTCGCCGTCGCAGATCGCCGCGTTGACCATCGACTGGCCCACCACCCTGAGCAGGAACAGCGTGCCTTCGCCGACGATCTCCTTCGGCAGCGGGAAGACGTCCTCGATGGCCTGCTCGGCCAGGATCGGCCCACCAGCGGCGATCCGCCCGACCAGCGGCACGTAGGTCGGCGTGCCACCTTCCACGGCGACCGGGCCGGCGGGCTCCGCGGACCTGCCGGCGGCCCGCGCCCGGGCGCCCGCCCGCTGCCCGCCGATCGGGAGCACCTCCATCGCCCGCGGCCGGTTCGGGTCGCGGCGCAGGAAGCCCTTCTCCTGGAGCACCTTGAGCTGGTGGGCGACGCTGCTGGTGCTGGTGAGACCGACCGCCTCGCCGATCTCCCGGACGCTGGGCGGATAGCCGCGCAGCTCCACGGCACCCCGAATGACCTCGAGTATCTTCTTCTGTCGTTGGGTGAGGCCCGAGGCGTCCGGTGGGCTGTCGGGAAGATCGCGGACGTTGCCGCGTGCCTCGCCCTGGCGGGTACGTCCCTGGCTGGTCATGGCCTACCGCTCTCCCTGTCGATTTTCTCCGCCGGGGCTCCCGCCACCGGCCTCCCCGCGACCGGGCGGTCGGTGGTCCTGCTCGTGGTGACCCACCCGGTCGATCTATCTCTTTGTCCTATTAGTAACTTCTGACCGGTTCGGGTGATTCTTCGTGCTCGCTGCTTCTCGCACGATCGTCCACAACTGATCGTCCTTGACGGTAGTCGGCCGGTCGCCGAATCTCAAACGTCTGTTCGAGCGTGTCGGGGGAAGTGTGCGTGGCGGCCGTGTAAGAATCGCTCAGGTGTTCGATCGAACGAATGTTCGCGCCTGGGAGGTTGACGTGGCCCACTGCGATGGCGTCACTGGTGGCGGTGGTTCGGTCGGCGCCGGCACGAGAGCGCCCGCGGCTGTTCCGGGGCGGCGGGTCGCGCTCGTCGGCGCGGTCGCGCCCGGCGGGCGGCGGGCCTCCGGGCGCCGGGGTGCCGGGGTCGGCGGCGTGGCCGTGCGCAGCCGGGCGGTGCGCGGCCGGGTGGTTCGGGGGCAGGTCGTGCGGGGCCGGTCGGTGCCCGCGGTCGACCGGCGGCGGATCGGTCGTCCGGGCACCGCCCACTGCCGGGGCGGCGGCCAGGTCGCCTTCCCGGCGGTGGGCGCGGGCGGCTCCGAGGTCCCGGCGGCCGGGGCGGGGTCGGCGCAGATCATCGTGATGCCCGGCATCCAGTGGCGGGTCCTGGCGGTGTCCGGGGCGTTGGCTCCGCACCGCACCAATCCGCACCGACCCGAACAGCACCGACCCGAACCGCCGGCGCCGCACCGGTTGCCGCCGGCGCCGCGTCGGTCGGTACCGGCGCCGC
This sequence comes from Frankia sp. EI5c, assembly GCF_001636565.1. Lineage (GTDB taxonomy): Bacteria > Actinomycetota > Actinomycetes > Frankiales > Frankiaceae > Parafrankia. The sequence goes on along the minus strand of NZ_LRTK01000028.1, from coordinate 101,228 downwards.
GTCGGTCGGTGCCGGCACAGCGGCTGCCCGAGACGCTTCGGCCGCGCCGGGAGCGGCGGCAGCCGCCCCTGCGGCTGACCAGGCGCGGCCGGGTCGTCGTGATGGCTCTCACGAGTGCGGCGCTCGCCGTGGTCCTCTCGCTGGCGCTGGTCACGGCCTCGCAGGCATTCACCGGCGGCCAGGAAAGCTATCGGACGCACCTGGTACGGCCGGGCGAGACGCTCTGGGAGATCGCGCTGGGGGCGAACCCCGACGCCGACACCCGCGAGGTCGTCCGGCAGCTCATGTCCCTGAACGACCTGCGCACCCCGGCGCTCCTGCCGGGTCAGGAGCTTCGCCTTCCCTGACGCGCCGCGGGCGCCTGCCGGGCGGTGCCGGGGTGGTCACGGCGCGGGAACCGGGTGACACGCCGGCGGGGGCGGTGTCGGAAGAGTCGGGCGTGTGCGCTACGGTGAACACAACATCTTGTAGTTACATACCGGTAAGTCATCCACAGCTTGTGCGCCGCTATCCACAGGTCGTCGGCAGGTCGCTCGCAGGAGCAGCCCGTCGGCGGCGGTGGGCCCGTCGGAGTCGCTCCGCGCGCGGCGGCGTTGGCCTGCCCGGCATCGAGAGGAGTGGGCTGTGCGGTGTCCCTTCTGTAGGCATCCCGACAGCCGTGTCGTCGACAGCAGGGAGGCCGAGGAGGGCGCCGCGATCCGGCGGCGGAGATCCTGCTCGGCCTGCGGGCGCCGGTTCACGACCATGGAGGAGGCATCGTTGCNGGTACGGAAGCGCAGCGGTGCCACCGAGCCGTTCAGCCGGGCCAAAGTGATCGTCGGCGTGCGCAAGGCGTGCCAGGGGCGTCCCGTCCGGTCGGACGACCTCGCGCTGCTGGCCGAGCGGGTCGAGGAGACGGTGCGTTCCTCCGGCTCCGCGGAGGTCGCGGCCGAGGATGTCGGCCGGGCGATCCTGGGCCCGCTGCGCGAGCTGGACGAGGTCGCCTACCTGCGGTTCGCCTCGGTGTACCTCGCGTTCGAGTCACTCGCGGACTTCGAGGTCGCCATCGCCGCACTTCGTGCTGAGGCTGGGCACGAATCTGAGCGGGGCGGAATCGTCGCGGTCGCGCCGGCCCTGGCCGTGGCGGCCGAGCAGGGCCCGGCCGTGCCCACGGTCCGGGCCCCCCGGATGGGCCGCTGACCCACGGGGCGACGAGGCCCCGGGTCCATGCTCCGACCCGGTGGGTGCCGGCCGGGCCTGCGTCGCAGGTCAGGGCGCCGCCGGCACCAGACGTATCACTGACATCGGCTGACTCACGTCGGCTGACCTACATCGGCGGTCGCGCACCCCGCGGGCAGCGGTGGTCGCGCGTGCCGCCACAGAACCCGGAAGCACGTCCGACCGGTCAGCGACGAGGCTGACCCGGTCTTTTCGCCGTGCCCACACCCCGGCCGGCCGGCTCGGAACACCTGGCCCGGGCGGGCAGGTGGGCCCGGCCGCGGCTGTTGAACCTGTCGAGAGCGAACACGAGGAGTGCCATGACCGAGACCCGCGGCAAGGGCGGCAGATCGGCCGCGAAGGCGGCCGGGCTGAAGATCCGGCGGGTTCGAACCACACCCGGGGTCCACCCCTACGACGAGGTGGAGTGGGAGACCCGGGACGTAGTCATGACGAACTGGCGGGACGGTTCCGTCAACTTCGAACAGCGTGGGGTGGAGTTTCCGACCAGCTGGTCGGTGAACGCGTCCAACATCGTGGCCAGCAAGTACTTCCGTGGCGCGCTGGGATCCGCCGAGCGCGAGTCGTCCCTGCGCCAGCTGATTGACCGGGNGGTCAACCGCTACGGCGCCGCCGGCCGCGAGCACGGCTACTTCGCCTCGGAGAACGACGCCGAGGTCTTCGAGCACGAACTCACCTGGATGCTGCTGCACCAGGTCTTCAGCTTCAACTCCCCGGTCTGGTTCAACGTCGGGACCTCGGCGCCCCAGCAGGTCTCCGCGTGTTTCATCCTCGCGGTCGACGACACGATGGAGTCGATCCTCAACTGGTACCGGGAGGAGGGCCTGATCTTCAAGGGCGGCTCCGGCGCGGGCCTCAACCTCTCCCGCATCCGCTCGTCGAAGGAACTGCTCTCCTCCGGTGGGACGGCCTCCGGCCCGGTGAGCTTCATGCGCGGGGCGGACGCCTCGGCGGGGACGATCAAGTCCGGCGGCGCGACCCGCCGCGCGGCGAAGATGGTCGTGCTCGACGTCGACCACCCGGACATCGTCGAGTTCGTCGAGACGAAGGCCCGTGAGGAGGACAAGATCCGCGCCCTGCGGGACGCGGGTTTCGACATGGATCTCGGCGGGCGGGACATCGCCTCCGTCCAGTACCAGAACGCCAACAACTCCGTCCGCGTCAACGACGAGTTCATGCGGGCCGTCGTCGACGGGACGTCGTTCGACCTGCGGGCCCGGCTCGACAACCGGGTGATCGAGACGGTGGACGCCCGCGGTCTGTTCCGCACGATCGCCCAGGCCGCCTGGGCGTGCGCCGACCCGGGCATCCAGTACGACGGCACGATCAACGACTGGCACACCTGCCCGGAGTCCGGGCGGATCTCGGCGTCGAACCCGTGCTCGGAGTACGTCCACCTGGACAACTCCAGCTGCAACCTGGCCTCGCTGAACCTGATGAAGTTCCTGCGGCCGGACCGTACGTTCGACGCCGAGGGGTTCGTCTCCGCGGTCGAGCTGATCATCACCGCGATGGACATCTCCATCTGCTTCGCCGACTTCCCGACCCCTGAGATCACCGAGGTGACCAGGGCCTACCGGCAGCTCGGCATCGGGTACGCCAACCTGGGCGCCCTGCTCATGGCGAGTGCGCGCGCCTACGACTCCGAGGGCGGGCGCGCGCTCGCCGCGGCGATCACCTCGCTGATGACGGCGACCGCCTACCGCCGTTCCGCGGAGCTCGCCGGCACGGTCGGCGCCTATGAGGGTTTCGCCCGCAACGCCGACGCGCACCGCCGGGTGGTGCGCAAGCACTCGGCGGCGAACGACGCCGTGCGCCCGTACCACGCTGAGGACACCCGTCTGATCGCCGCCGCCGCCCGGGAGTGGGAGCGGGCGCGGGCGGTGGGGGAGAAGCACGGCTGGCGTAACGCGCAGGTCAGCCTGCTCGCGCCGACCGGGACCATCGGGCTGGCGATGGACTGCGACACCACCGGGATCGAGCCCGACCTGGCGCTGGTGAAGATGAAGAAGCTGGTCGGCGGGGCCAGCATGAAGATCGTCAACCAGACCGTCCCGGCGGCGCTGCGCGCGCTGAGCTACCCGGAGGAGACGATCGAGGCGATCGTCGAGTACATCGCCGAGCACGGCCACGTGGTCGACGCCCCCGGCCTGCGACCGGAACACTACNAGGTGTTCGACTGCGCGATCGGGGACCGCGCGATCAGCCCGATGGGGCACGTCCGGATGATGGCGGCGGTGCAGCCGTTCCTGTCCGGCGCGATCTCCAAGACGGTGAACATGCCTGCCGCCGCCACGGTCGAGGACGTCGAGGAGATCTACCTGGAGGGCTGGCGGCTCGGGCTCAAGGCGCTGGCGATCTACCGGGACAACTGCAAGGTCGGGCAGCCGCTGACCGATGTGAAGGGCGCCAGGCGGGATGCCGACGCGGCCGCCGCCCTGGCGGCCGGCCCCGCGGCGCCGTCGGCAACGGCAACGGCGGCGGGTGCCGCGGGTGCTGCCGGCACCGGTCTTCCGCAGTGGCCGGGTACGCCCGGCGAGCACCGCCCGGTCCGCCGCCGGCTGCCCAAGAAGCGTCCGTCGCAGACCGTCTCGTTCACCGTCGGCGGTGCCGAGGGCTACATGACCGCNGGCTCCTACCCCGACGACGGTCTCGGCGAGGTCTTCGTCAAGATGTCGAAGCAGGGGTCGACGCTCGCCGGGGTGATGGACGCCTTCTCCATCGCGATCTCCATCGCGTTGCAGTACGGCGTTCCGCTGGAGGCCTACGTCAGCAAGTTCATCAACATGCGCTTCGAGCCCGCGGGCATGACGGACGACCCGGACGTGCGGATCGCGCAGTCGATCATGGACTATCTCTTCCGCCGGCTGGCGCTGGACTACCTCAGCGAGGAGCAGCGCCTGGAGCTGGGCATCCTGTCGGCCTCCGAGCGCACGCGGCGCCTTGCCGACCAGTCCGGTGACCCGGCCGCCGCGCCGACCGAGCCGGAGATCGACATCGATGGGCTGCGGGCGTCCGCGCCGGTGGAAGGTGGCCCGGCCGCGACGGGGGCGACCGCCACGACAGGGGCGACGGCCGCGGCGGGAGGCGGCCCGAGCGCGGGTGCGGCCCCGGCGGCCGGCGGGTCGGTCGCCGACCCGGCCCGGTCCGCCGGCCTGAACGGCCTCGCCGGGCCGGCTGCCAGCGGTGGCCCGGAGCTGGTGGCGCGCGAGCTGCGGACCGCGACGCCGGGCGGTTCGCTCACCGCGCAGACCGTGGTCGACGCGCCGCTGTGCTTCACCTGCGGTGTGAACATGCGCCCGGCCGGCAGCTGCTACGTCTGCGAGCAGTGCGGCTCCACCAGCGGCTGCAGCTGACCGAGCGGCTCCGGGTCAGACCGCCGCGCCCCCGGGAGGCGACAGCTCGCCTCCCGGGGGCGCTCCGGGGGCACTCGGCGTCAGTTCACCGCGGGTGGGTGGCGAGGATGTCGATGAGCAGCGCTGCCGTCCAGGAGAAGCGGTTGCTGCCGGCGCCGGAGCCGTCGAGTGGCGAGTAGTACTCGAACATCGAGCCGGACGAGCTGATCACCTCGACGGTGTTGCGGCGGATCGCGTCGGCGGCCTCCTGCCGGCCGTAGCGGTCGAGCCCGTCCGCGATCAGCCAGTTCATGTTCACCCAGACGGGGCCCTGCCAGTAGCAGCGGGCCAGGAAGGCCGGGTCGTCCGTGGGGACGCTGGCGATGCCGTACTTCGCCCAGTACCGCGGCGAGGTCAGCGTTTCGACCAGGCCGTCGACCTGGTCCTCCGGGACGACTCCGGCATAGAGCGGCAGGAAGCTCGCGATGGTGGGGTGGTGCAGCAGCTCGCCGGTCCGGAAGTCCCGGCTGTAGTAGAGACCGTCCGACCACAGCTCGCTCATCGCCGTGCGGGTGCGGCGCATCGACCGTTCCAGCCAGCGNGGGATGGGGATGCCGGCCTCCTCGGCGATCGCCACGAGGTGCTCGTTCGCCCGGACCAGGATCGCGTTGAAGGCGACGTCCTGGACCAGCGGGATGAAGGTGTTCCGGATGGTCCGGAAGTCATACCGGCTACGCCGCAGCTCGCGGACGATCCGGTACAGGGTGAACAGGTCCGCGGAGGTCAGCCGCTCGTCCGGCGGCACCTCCTTGGAGTCGCGGCGCAGGGCGTCGAGGGCGTCGTCACCGTTGATGCGGCGCAGTGCCCGCACCGTGCGCGGCGCGACCGGCTTGGTCATCTCCATCCAGGTGGGGGTGTTGTCCATCCCGGACTCCCACGAGTGGACCAGTGNGACGAGCCCGGTGTCGTCGGGGTCGCGCTCGCGGTACAGCCACTCGTGGAACCGGATCAGCCCGGGCGCGAGCCGCCGGTAGAAGTCGACGCGCTCGTCGCGGCTCATGGCCTCGCCGACCCGGACGGCCGCCTCCGCGATCATGGGCGGCTGGGTGACGCCGGTCGACTGGGCTCCGCCGGCGGTGGTGCACACGCGGTCGCAGCGCCAGCGTTGCGGGCCGGCGTGGTAGTAGTCGGAGGTCTCCGCGAAGATCACGTGCGGGATCATGCCGCCGGGCCACTGCCCGCGCAGCAGCGACAGCAGCTCGGCCGCGGCCCGTGCGGGGTCGAGGTGCCGCAGCCCGATGGCGATGAAGCAGCTGTCCCACAGCCACTGGTGCGGGTACAGCGTCGGGGACGGCCGGGTGATGTCACCCAGGTCGTTCGCGCGCAGGACGCCCACGGCCGTCTCCCGCAGCGCCGCGAGGTCCGCCGGCAGCGGAATCTCCCCTGCGGGCGTGGGCGTGGGTGCGGTTCCGGGCGTGGGCGCGGGCGGGGCCTCGGTCGCGCTTCGGGGCGCGGGGGGCGCCGGCCGGACGGCGGTTTCCGGCGACGCGGCAGCAGGCACGCTCGTGCCACTGGGAGCACCGGCCGGCCGGGCAGTGGCCGGAGTCACAGCCGTCGCGTCCGCCGGGGCGGGGATGTCGACGGGGTGTGTGGTGCCGAGCCCGGCGGCGTGCGCCGGCGACCGCTTCGTGCCCGTAGCCGCCACCGGAGGGGGGCCGGCGGCCGAGCCGGCGGGAGTCTCCGGCGGCGCCGCGGCGGCGGTCGCACCGCGCGCGGAGGTCGGCGTGATGGGGCTGGAGGGGAACGACCCGGGCATCGGGGAAACCGACATCGTGAGAGAGTAGCGGTTACACGCCGTGCTCGCCTGGTGGGGGTCCCCGGTGTGGCCGGGCTAACGGAAGATGACTTCCCGGGGCCGTGGTGATGTTGTGACAGGCGCGTGTTTCGCCGCTAACCGTCGAAAAAGTCCGGCTCGGAGGCCATGCCAGGGGTGGATGGCCGGGGTCGCGCCGGGTGGCGTCACGCACAGCGTGAAGATCGGATCGAGCGGTCCACGGCAACGGTGGCCTGTTACGCAGAGTGATGTTTGCTCGGGTGTACGGAAGATCTCCGGTGTCGGCCGCGCCTGGCCGCCGGGTGCGGGTGCCGGCCTGTCATCCCGGCGAAGAAGTCGTGTCCGCGGGTCGCGTGCGTCCGAGGGCTGACGCGGTGGGTGAGCGTCGCGCGCCGTCGGCTCCGGAATGCGGCCGCGGGCCGGTCGCGGGCCTCGATGTGGGTCCGGTCACTCGCCACCGCCACCTATGGCTGGNGGAAAGGCTGGGAAGCCACGGAAACGGGCCGGCGGAGGCATGGCGCGAACGCCCACCGGGTATCGCGTGGGTCTCCTGGTGGTCCGTTCGGTACCGGCTCCGTTGTGCCGGGTCCGTGAACCGAGCCCGGCGCGGGACGGCGTCAGCGTGGCCTACCCTCGCCGCAGCGGTGGGAAGGTGACGTCGATCTCTGGGTTGGGCTCCCGAAAGTGGTAGGGAGATCACTCTCCGTTGTGAATTGTCACTGATAGTCGAGGGTCGACGGTGGGAGTCGGCGAGATAGTTGCTCGTTCTCGCCACAGGGCGCGATCTGCCAGGTAGTCTTCGCGACAGCGGGTTCAGCGTCCCGAAGGCAGGGGTCTACACTTCGCAGTAGGCCCGGCGATCGCTGACGTCCGGCTGTGCCTGCACGGGAATGGTTGCGCCTCTTCGGTCGTTACCTCCACGTGCAAGGAAGTAGACGACCCACCCGCACCGACCATCGGATCTGCCACTGATGACGCTGCCTGCCCTTGAACTAGCCGAGCGCACCGACGAGCCACGCCCGCGTGCGCGGCGTGCCCGTCGCTCCGCTTCTCCTGTCCGTACCACCAGCCGCACGCTGGCCGCGGTCCCTGACGAGCTTGACGAGCTCGACGTCTCCGCTGTGGCGGAGCTCATCGCCCGGGGCCGTGAGACCGGCGAACTGAGCCGCGCCGAGCTGCGCGAGGCCCTTGAGGCCGCTGATATCGGCGTGGAGCTGCTGCCCGCGCTGATCGCCCGTCTGGGCGCCGCCGGAATCGACCTCGTCGAGGAAGAGGAAGGCGAGCGTGCCGGGGCCGGCACCACCGCTGCCGCCGGCCGGACCGTCGCCGACCACGCTGGTACCGCCGACCTCGTCCGCATGTACCTGCGTGAGATCGGCAAGGTGCCGCTGCTCAACGCCGCCCAGGAGGTCGAGCTCTCCAAGCGGGTCGAGGCCGGTCTGTTCGCCGAGCACAAGCTCGAGACGGACGAGAACCTGGCCGAGGACCTCCGTCGGGACCTGGGTGTCCTCGTCACCGACGGCCAGGCCGCCAAGCAGCAGCTGGTCTCCGCCAACCTGCGCCTCGTGGTGTCGGTGGCGAAGAAGTACAGCGGCCGCGGCATGACCCTGCTGGACCTGGTCCAGGAGGGGAACCTGGGCCTCATTCGCGCGGTCGAGAAGTTCGACTACGCGAAGGGCTACAAGTTCTCGACCTACGCCACCTGGTGGATCCGCCAGGCCATCGGCCGCGCGCTGGCCGACCAGGCCCGGACGATCCGCATCCCGGTGCACGTGGTCGAGCAGATCAACAAGATCACCCGGCTGCAGCGCCAGCTCGTCTCGACCCTCGGCCGCGAGCCGACGGACGAGGAGCTCGCGTTCGAGCTGGACATGCCGATCGAGCAGGTCGTCGAGCTGCGCCGTTACGCGCAGGACACGGTGAGCCTGGAGTCGTCCGTCGGTGACGACGGCGACTCCGTGCTCGGCGACTTCATCGAGGACTCGGACGCCACGTCGCCGGCCGACGCCGCGTCCTACGGCGCGATGCAGGACGAGATCGACAACGTCCTCGGCGCGCTGAACCCTCGTGAGCGTGAGGTGATGCGGCTCCGTTTCGGTCTGGCCGACGGAAAGCAGCACACTCTCGCCGAGGTCGGCAACCGGCTCGGCCTCACCCGTGAGCGGATCCGCCAGATCGAGCGGGACACGCTGCGGGAACTGCGCAAGCCCGCCGTGGCCGGAAGGCTGCGCGAGTTCCTCGACTGATCAACTGAGGAACGGGCGTCTGGGACGAGGTCGTCTGGTGGGCGCCGGCATCGCGGGCCGGCGCCCGCAGCAGCCCGGGGCAGGGCAGCCGTCCCGCTCCGGCAGGGGTGGTCGGAAGCCGGATCCTCGCCGTCAGCGAGGATCCGGCTTTTCCTTTCCCGCGCAGTCCCGCGCAGTCCCGCGCGGCCGAGCCGTTAGAAGCCTCGGCGAGCGCCCGACGGAACCAGGGTCGGGAAGCGCACGTCTCCCACCGAGAACGCACCGGCGGGAGTCGAGCGCGCGCGTTCGTCCTGCCACCACCAGCCGGGAAAGCGCGCCAGCCGGGTCTGGAACAGCCACGACCCGGACGGGTCCCCCCAGACGAACTGCGGCATCGACGGCATCGGCGCGGTCACGACCAGGTCGCCGTCGGCGCTTCCCGCGGCGCTGGTCACCTGGCCGGCCCGGTCGACCACGGCGACCGCGCAGCCGAGAGCGGGCCCGGCCTCGCCGGCCCGCACCGGCTCCGTGGGCAGTGCCACGATCAGCGCCGTGCCGAGCTCGACGCTGCCGCTCATGGCGGTGAAGGCCACGGACGGGTTCACAGCCTCGTACACCCAGGCCGCCGCGTCCGGCACGAACGGAGTGCCGAACACCCCCACCGTGCGCAGCAGCGAGAGATCGGCGACCTCCGCCGGGACGAGTCCGGAGTCGCGGCAGGCCTCGACGAACGCCGCGGGCAGCCCCAGGCAGGTCACCTCCACCGCCTCCGCCAGCCNCCAGAGGATCGACAGGTCGGGCTGGGCCGGACTCCCGTCGTGCAGCACGATCGTCGTGCCGGTGAGCAGGCCGGAGAGCAGGTAGTTCCACATCAGGTCGCCGGTCGTCGCCAGCCAGCAGAACCGGTCGTCGGGTCCCAGGTCCAGGTGCAGGGCGAGCGACTTGAGATGCTCCAGCAGGATGCCGCCGTGCCCGTGGACGACCGGTCGGGGCGGGCCGATGTTCTCCGCGGTGAACTGGATCCACAGCGGCGCGTCGAACGGCAGCCGGGTGAAGGTCAGCTCCTGCTCCTCGCCGAGGAGATCGTCCCAGGCGAGCAGGGCGGGGGTGCCCGCCTCGCTGGCCCGGGCCAGCGCATCCGCCGACAGGTAGGGAACCACCACCGTGGCGGCCAGGTTGGGCAGGCGCCGGGCCAGCTCGGCCAGGGGGCCCGACGAGTCGTACGACTGGCCGCCGTGGGTGTATCCGTCGACGCCGATCAGCACCCGGGGTGTGATCGGCGCGAATCGGTCGGCGAGCGAGGCCGGATCGAGGTCCGGTGGGCACGCCGCCCAGACCGCTCCGAGGCTCACCGAGGCGAGCATCGCGACCACCGCGTGCGCTGTGTTGGGCAGCACGGCGGCGACTCTGTCCCCGGGCCCGATGCCGAGCCGGCGCAGCCCGGTGGCGGCCCGGGCCACCTGGCGGCGCAGTTCGTCCCAGCTCATCACCGCGGTGGCGCCGTCCTCCCGGACGGCGATGATCCCCGGCGCCGCACCGTGTCGGGTGAGCGCGTTCTCCGCGTAGTTCAGCCGGGCGGAGGGAAACCACCGGGCGTCCGCCAGCCCCCGCCCGGACAGGGCCGGGCCGTCGCCGCGGTCGCCTTCCACGGCGCAGAACTCCCAGATCGCGTCCCAGAAGCGGCCCGGCTCGATGACCGACCAGCGGGCGAGCGCGGCCGTGTCGTCGAGGTGTAGACCGGTCTCCTCGGTCACCCATTCGCGGAACCGGGTCACGGACGATTCGGCGGCTCGGCGCGGCGGCGGCTCCCACAGCACCGTTCCCGACGGTGTTCGAGACAGGGCGCCGCGCGGCGTTCCGTGGCCCGCGGTCTCGTGCGACCGGTCACCTGATTCGTCGTTTGCTGGTCCTTCGTCACCCGCCACGTGATCTGACCCTAATGCGTGCCGTCGACCGGTCCGTCCGCCACACCGTCAGCCTTCGGCCGTTCGGTCGACACGATTCACGGCCGTGTCCACGGGTTGTGCCGCGGGTGGTTGTGCCGCGGGTGGTCGTGTCGCGGGGTGCCTGTGCCGCGGGTGGCTGCGTCGCGGGTGGCTGCGCCGCGGGTGCCTGTGCGCAGAGCGGTCGTGCCGGACGGCGCCGGGAGCTACCGTCTTGTCGTGTGAGCGGGTCCAGGAACGCCGATGCGGCACAGCCGCCCTCCACCGGGCCCGGACCGTCGGCGTCGTCGGCGTCGTCGGCGTCGTCGGCGTCGTCCGCGCCAACCGTGCCGACCAGCGTGCCGGAGCCGGTCGGGCCGGCCGAGGGCGGTGGCACGCTGCTCGCCTGGGATCCGGGGATGCTCGACTACGACTTCGGCCCGGCGCACCCGCTGCACCCGGTGCGGCTCGCGCTGACCATGGATCTCGCCGGGGCTGTCGGCCTGCTGGACGTACCAGGGCTCACCGTGGCTCCGGCCGGGCTGGCCACCGACGACCTGATCGAGCTCGTCCACGACCCCGCCTACCTGCGGGCCGTGCGCGCCGCCACGCCGGACTCGGCCGCCGGTGCCCGGATCGCCGCGCGGTTCGGCCTGGGCACCGCCGACAACCCGCTGTTCGACCGGATGCACACCGTCGCCGCCCACATCACCGGCGGGACGCTGGCGGCGGCCCGGGCGGTGTGGGAGGGCACCCACCGGCATGCCGTCTCCCTCGCCGGTGGACTGCACCACGCCATGCGCGGGGCGGCCAGCGGTTTCTGCGTCTACAACGACCCGGCGGTCGCGATCGCCTGGCTGCTGTCCGCCGGTGCCACCCGGGTCGCCTATGTCGACGTCGACGTCCACCACGGTGACGGGGTGCAGGCGGCCTTCTACGACGACCCGCGGGTGCTCACCATCTCGCTGCATCAGAGCGGGATGTCCCTGTTCCCCGGCACCGGTTTCCCGCGCGAGACCGGCGAGGGCGCGGGCGAGGGCACCGCGGTCAACGTCGCCCTGCCGCCGTCGACGGGGGACGCCGGCTGGCTGCGGGCGTTCTCCGGCGTGGTCCCGGTGCTGCTGCGCTCGTTCCGGCCGCAGGTCCTGGTCACCNAGCACGGCTGCGACACGCACGCGCTCGACCCGCTCGCCGACCTGCGCCTGTCGCTGGAGGGCCAGTGCGCCTCCTACGCGGCGCTGCACGCGCTCGCCCACGAGGTGTGCGAGGGCCGCTGGCTGGCCTGCGGGGGCGGCGGCTACGCCCTCGACGCCGTGGTGCCGCGGGCCTGGACGCAACTGTTGGCGATCGCCGCCCACCGCCCGCTGGACCCGGCGCGGCCGCTGCCGGCGGACTGGGCCGCCAGCGCCCCGGCCCGGGTGCGCGCCGCCACCGGCCACGACTCGGTCGGCGCCGCCAGGATGCCGGCTGCCTTCGGGGACGGCGCCCCGGCGTCCTACCACGGCTGGGACGCGGGCGAGGGCGACCCGGACGATCCGCTGGACCGGGCCGTCGCCGCGACCCGGCGAGCGGTGCTGCCCCTGCACGGCCTCGATCCGTTCCGGGACAGGTGAGCGCCGCCGCGTCCGAGCCCGGTGCGCCGCCGCCCGACTACCCGGCCCACTGGGAGGCGGACGTCATCCTGCTCGACGGCGGGACGGCGCACATCCGCCCGATCCGGCCGGCGGACGGGGCGCTGCTGCGGCCGTTCTGGTCCCGCCTGTCCACCCGGACGATCTATTTCCGGTACTTCAACGTCCGCCGCGGTCTCAGCGACGAGGACATCGCGCGGACGACCAACGTCGACCAGCGGACGCGGGGCGCGCTGGTGGCCCTGATCGGCGGCGAGATCGTCGCGCTCGCCCACTGGGAGCGCGGCCGGCCGCCGACCGGGCCGACCGGGCCGACCGGGACGACCGGGACGACCGCGCCGGAAGCGGAGATCGCCTTCCTGGTCGAGGACGCGCAGCAGGGCAGGGGTCTCNGGTCCGTCCTGCTGGAGCACCTGGCGGCGGCGGCGGCCGAGCGCGNGGTGCGCCGGTTCGACGCGGAGGTGCTCAGCGAGAACCAGCAGATGATCAGGGTGTTCCTCGATGCCGGCTACACCGTCGCGCGCGCCTGGGAGTCCGGCAGCGTCCGGTTGTCGTTCGACATCGCGCCCACCGCGCGGTCCGTCGACGTGATGCGGGCGCGTGAGCACCGGGCGGAGGCCGCGTCGGTGAACCGGCTGCTGCACCCCCGGGCGGTGGCGGTGATCGGGGCCGGCCGGGACCGCGGCTCGGTGGGCAACATCGTCCTGCGCAACCTGCTGGCGGGTGGCTTCGACGGCCCGGTCTACCCGGTGAACCCGGTGGCCGCCGCGGCGGACGGCGCCGTCGCGTCGGTGCGGGCGTACGCCTCCGTCGAGGACACGCCGCTCCCGGTCGACCTGGCGGTGCTGTGCGTGCCCGCGCGCGAGATCCCATCCGTGGTCGCGTCCTGCGGCCGGCACGGCGTGCGGGGGCTGGTGGTCATGACGGACCAGCGCGACGACGACGCCGACGCCCGCCTCGCCGCCGACGCCCGCGCGTTCGGTATGCGCGTGGTCGGCCCGGCGAGCCTCGGGCTGCAGAACCTCGCGGTGGGCCTGAACGCGTCGCTGGTGAGCGAAATGCCCCGCGCCGGCCGGATCGGCTGCTACTCGCAGTCCGGTCCGATCGGGGGCGCGCTACTCGAGGCCGCCGCCGGCCGCGGGCTGGGCTTCTCCGTCTTCGTCTCGGCCGGCGACCGCGCCGACGTCAGCGGCAACGACCTGCTGCAGTACTGGAAGGACGACGAGTCGACCGGTGTGGCCCTGATGCACCTGGAAACCTTCGGGAACCCGCGAAAGTTCGCCCGGCTGGCTCGCTGGCTGGGGCGGGACACCCCGGTGGTCGTCGTGTTGTCCGAGCGGACGCCGCTCGACGAGGCGCTGCTGCGGCAGGCCGGGGTGATCGGCGTGGACCGGGTCTCCCAGGGCCTCGACGTCGCCCTGCTGCTCGCCGCCGGTCCGCTGCCGGCGGGCAACCGGGTCGCGGTGGTCGGTGACTCCCGGGCCCTGGTCCGGTTCACCGCGCGCGCGGCCGACGCGGCCGGCCTCGCGGTGGAGGAGGTGCTGTTGCCGGTCGGCAGCAGTCCGCAGGCGTTCCGGGACGCCATGGTCGCGGCCTCGGCCCGGGTCGACGCGCTGATCACGACCGCGGTCCGGCTGCCGCCGGCGTTACCCGGTCCGGTACCCGCGGCCCTCGGCGCGGCGGCCGCGGCGGCGGAGCTGACCGTGCCGATGCTGGCCACCGTCCGCGGTTCGCGGGTGCCGTCGGAACTGGCCGGAATTCCCGCCTACTCATCGCCCGAGGCGGCGGTCGGGGCGCTGCGCCGGGCGGTCGCCTATGCCCGCTGGCGCGACCTGCCGGCGGGCGCGGTTCCCACGATGCCGGTGCGGGCGGACGACGCCCGGCGGCTGGCGGCGGGAACCACGGGGCGGCTCCCCGACGACACCGCGGCCGCGTTGCTGGCCTGCTACGGCATCGAGGTCGTGCCCAGCATCCCGGTCCGTGGCGCGGACGAGGCGGTGGCGGCCGCGGAGCGGCTCGGCTGGCCGGTCGTGCTCAAGGCGCGATCGGGCGGCTTCCGGCATCGGCCCGAGCTGGGTGGGCAGCGGCTCGACCTGACGGATCCGGCGGCGCTGCGGACCGCGTGGCGGGCACTGGCGGAGCGGGTCGGCCCCGAGGGCCCACTCGTCGTGCAGCGGATGGTGCCGACGGGCGTGGCGGTGGTGCTCGGTGCCGCGGAGAACCCGCGTTTCGGTCCGCTGGTGTCCTTCGGCCTGGCCGGTCCGGCGACGGAGCTGCTGGGCGACCGGGCGCACCACATCCTGCCGCTGAGCGACGCCGACGCCGCCCGGCTGGTCCGGTCGGTGCGCGCGGCGCCGTTGCTCTTCGGCTATCGCGGCGCGGTGCCCGTCGACGTGGCCGCGCTGGAGGACCTGCTGCTGCGGCTGGCCCGCCTCGTGGACGACATCGGCGGTCTGCGCAGCCTCGCGCTCGACCCGGTCATCGTCTCCGTCGACCGGGTCAGCGTGCTGTCGGCGGAGATCACCCTCGCCCCGCCGCTGCCCCGCGCGGATGCCGGCCCCCGCCGCTTCTGGCGCCCGAGGACGGAGCAGCCGGTCGACTCCGAGCCACGGCCCGGTTCGGCACAACGTGTCCACACCGTCCACAATCGTCTGCCATGACCACGCCGTACCCTGCCCAGCCAGCCGGCCGGCCGTCCGTCGGCCCCGAAGCGGGCGGCGCAGACGCCGCCGGCGACGAACCAGCCGGGCCGGGCGCTCCAGGTCCGGCGGGCGCGGGCCGCCTCGGCGGGCCCGCCGCCGGCTGGGACGGTGTCGAGGGGTCTGCGGGCGGATGGAACGGCCAGCCCAACCCGCACAGCTGGCCGTCCTACCCGGACCTCGGTGGTCCGGCCACCGCCGGCCCGCCGCTCACGCCGTCCGGTTGGGAGCCCCTCCCGGGGGACAGCGCGGCCGCGGCCTACCAGCCGCTGTCACCGGGTGGGCCGCCGGGTATCCCGGTGCCGAGCACACCTCCGCCGAGCGAGATGCCCCCGCGGCACCTCCCGCCGGCGGCTCCGTCCACCGCGCCCCCGCCGTCCACCGCACCGGTTCCGGCAACCGGGCTGCCGTCCGGCCCGCCGCCGTCGTCCACCGTGCCGCCGCCGGGTCTGACACCGCCGCCAGGTCTGACACCGCCGCCGGGGACCGCGCCGCCCGATATGTCCTCGGCGGCGTCGTCCGCGGCGTCGTCGCTGCCGCTGCTGCCGCCGTCCGCGGTGGCACCGCCGGCGGCGCTGGCCGCCGCCGGTGGGCCGAGCTCGGACGGGCGGGGCGGGGATGGCCGCGGCCCCGGTGGCGATGCCGGACCGGGGTTTCCCGGGCTTCCCCCGTTTCCCCTGGGCTCGCTGCCGCCGGGCGCGGGGCCGATGCCGTCTGACTTCGGTACGTCCTGGAACACACCGGCCCTCGAAACCGGCGGCGGGGCGGGCGCGGGGGGAGCCGAGCGGCCGTCACCGCCGGGGGTGGACGCGGCCGGGCAGGCTCTGCGGGAGGCCCTGTTCGAGCGGGCGCCCGTCGGACTGGCCCTCTATGACGCCGCCNGTCGCTACGTTCAGGTCAACGAGGTGCTGGCCCGCATCAACGGCCGGCCCGCCGCCGAGCACCTGGGCCGCACGATGTCCGAGCTGCTGGGCGACATCGGCCAGGAGATGGACATCCTGCTGGATCGGGTGCTGCGCACCGGGGAGCCGGTGACCGATCTTGAGATCGGCGTCGCCACCGGCGGTACCGGACCGGATCAGACCTGGTCGGCGAGCTGGTACCCGGCCACCGACCGGCTCGGCGGGCCCGCGGGCGCGGTCCTGGTCGCGCTCGACGCGACCCGGGTCAAGGGCGCTCAGGCGGACCTCGAGCGGGCCGCGGCCCGCGAACGAGTACTGGCCGAGGCCGCCGCCGCCGACGTCTTCCACGGGGCCGCCGACGGCGGGCTGGACACCGACCTGCCCCGCTGGCGGGGCATGACGGGGCAGTCGCGGGCGCAGGTGGCCGGTTTCGGCTGGCTGGACGCGCTGCATCCGGACGACCGCGAGCCGGTCCGCCGGGCCTGGCGCGGGGCGGTCGAGCGCAGGGAGCCCTTCGACGGCGAGTTCGCGGTCGCCGACGCCGCCGGAAAGCTCCGAACGGTCACCGCCCGGCTGGTTCCGGTCATCGAAGGTCAGCAGGTCGAGTGGGTGGGCGTGCTCACCGACGTCACCGAGGCGCGGACCGCCGCCGCCGGACGGGCCTCGGCCGCCGCCGCGGCGGAGGAAACCGGGTGGCGCCGGGAACAGGTCCGGCGCCTCACCACCGCACTCGGGCGGGCGGCCACCGTCGACGACGTGGTCGCGGCGGTGCTCGAGCACGGCGGCCGGGCCGTCCGCGCCGTCAGCCGCGGCGTGGCCCTCGTCGACTCCGGCGACGACCGCCTCCGCTTCCGGTCCCTGGTCGGCACCTCGGCCCAGTACGCCGAGCGCTGGTCGGAGGTCCCGCTGGGCGCGATCCACCCGCTGGCCGAGGTCGTCCGGGGGCGGCGGCCCATCCTGCTGCGCAGCCGCGGCGAGCTCGGAGCCCGCTGGCCGGTCGCGGACCTGCTCGGCGCGGTGGAGACAGGGCCCGAGCATTCCTGGGCGCTGCTGCCGCTGGCGACCGCGGACGCGCCGTTCGGCGTGCTGCACCTCGGCTTCCCCGACGCGCGTGACTTCGACGGCGAGGACGAGGAGTTCCTGCTGACCCTGGCCGACCAGTGCGCGCAGGCGCTGGAGCGCGCGACGCTGTTCGAGCGGCTCGCGGCCGAGGCGGCCGAGCACCGCGGAGTCCGCGAATCCCACGAGGCGGAACTGGCGGCGGCGCGGATGGCAGCGCGGGCCGAGGCGGCCGCGGCCGACGCCGCCCGGCGCCGGCTGGACCTGCTCGCCCGGGCCGGTGCCGCCGTGGCCGCGGCCCCGGACACCGACCGGGCGCTGGCCGCGCTGGCTTCGGCGGTGGTCGGGGAGGTCGCCGACGGTTGCCTCGTCCATCTGCTGGCCGCCGCGGACGATCCCGGCCAGGAGGCCGTGGCCGGACCAGGGCTGCGTCCGGCGGTGTTCACGGTCGGGGAGGGGCTGCCCGCGGGGCCGCCGCCTGCCGGCCGTGCGCTGGTCCTGCCGGCCGCGAGTCCGCTGGCGGCCCTCCAGACCGCGCCCGTCCTCATCACGGCGGGGCGGGACGCGGGACTGCCCGACAGCCTGCCGGTGGCCGAACCCTCCCCGTTCCTGGACGGAGTGCTGTCCCCGGATCTGGCCCGGTGGGCCCGGGACGCCGAAAGCCACAGCGTCGCCGCCGTCCCGGTCCTGTTCCGCGGACGTCCCGTCGGAGTCATGACGCTGATCGCCGCCGGTGGGCGGGCCGCGTTCACCCAGGATGATCTGACATTCCTGGCCGAGATCGCGGCCCGGGCGGCGCCCGCCCTCGAACGCGCGGAGGCGGGCAGCCGCGGCGGCGGGGAGGCCCGCGCGCTCCAGACGGCCCTGCTGCCCCGGATGCCCGTCCTGCCCGGGCTCGAACTGGCCGCCCGGTACGTACCCGCCGGCGAGGCCGACGACGTGGGCGGTGACTGGTACGACGCCATCGACCTGGGCGCCGGCCGGGTGGCGCTGGTCATCGGCGACGTGATGGGCCGCGGCCTCCCGGCGGCGGCGCTCATGGCGCAGCTGCGCAGCGCCGTACGCACCTGCGCGCGGCTGGACCTGCCGCCGGGGGAGGTCCTCACCCACCTCGACGGCCTCGTCGCCGACCTCGCCGAGGACATGGTCGCCACCTGCATCTACGCCGTCATCGAGACGGACACCGGCCAGCTCACCCTGGCCAGCGCCGGACATCCGCCGCCCCTGGTGGTGGCTCCGGACGGTCTGGTGTCGCGGCTGTACATGGCGGTCGCGACGCCGCTCGGGCTGGCCCGCGACGCGATGACCGAGTACACCGTGCAACTCGGCCCGGGGGCGCTGCTCGCGCTGTTCACCGACGGGCTGGTCCGCGGCCACGGAACGGACATCGACGCGGGCGTGTCGCAGCTGGCCGCGGTCCTCGCCCGGCCGGCCGAGGACTGGGACGGCCGGCTCGACCTGCTGGCCGCCGCGGCCTGCGCCGCCAGGCCGCGGGTGGGCGGGCCGGATACGGACTCGGGCGCCGGCTCGGGCACGGGCTCGGGTGCGGGTGCGGGTGCGGGTGCGGGTGCGGGTGCGGGTGCGGGCGACGATGTCGCGCTCCTGCTGGCGAGGCTGCCCGGGCGGGATCCGGCGGTGGATCCGCTGGACATCACGGCGGATCCGGCTGAGGGCCTCAGCCGGGTCCGGGCGCAGGTGCGGGTCGCGTTGGAGAACGCGCTGGTGAAGCCGGCGGTCATCGACACCGTGGTGCTCGTTCTCTCCGAGCTGGTCGGCAACGCGCTGGTCCACGGCCGGTCGCCGCGACTGGCGCGGGTCCGCAGGATGGAGACCGCGCGAACCGTCCCCGGTGGCGCCCCGCGCATCCTCGTAGAGGTCACCGACGCCGGTGGACGGATGCCGCGGCGGCGCCGGGCCGGTCCTGACGACGAGGCCGGCCGCGGGCTCGACCTGGTCGGGCGGCTCGCGCTGCGGTGGGGAACGCGGCCGCTGGCCGAAGGCAAGCTGGTGTGGGCGGAGATCGACCCCGACCGCGTATGACCTCCGGCGGGGGTGGCCGGGCCGGACGCGGCCCGTCCACCCCCGCCGCCGGATCAGCCGCCGGCCCCGCGGGCGCGTTCTCGGCTCGCGTAACGTGAGCGTCATGCCGGACGCGGTGCTACGCCTTGAGAACGTCACGGTCAGACGCGACGGGGCCCATCTGTTGCGGGGCGTGAACTGGGTGGTCAACCAGGGTGAACGTTGGGTGCTGCTCGGCCCCAACGGCGCGGGTAAGACCACCCTGCTGCAGATCGCGGCGTCGCGGATGTTCCCGACCTCGGGCTCGGTCGAGCTGCTCGGCGAGCGGCTGGGCCGGGTGAACCTGCAGGAGCTGCGCTACCGCGTCGGTGTCGTCAGCCCGGTGCTCACCGATCGGCCGCCGCCGGAGGAGCGCGTGCTCGACGCGGTGGTCACCGCGGGCTGGTCGGTACTCGGCCGCGGCAACGAGGAGTACGACGAGGTCGACCTGCGCCGCGCCGCCGAGCTGCTGGGCCAGTTCGGCTGTCGGAATCTTTCCGAGCGCACCTTCGGCACGCTTTCCGAGGGCGAGCGCAAGCGCGTCCAGATCGCGCGGGCCCTGATGACCGACCCGGAGCTGCTGCTGTTGGACGAGCCTGCGAGCGGCCTCGACCTCGGGGCGCGGGAGGCGTTGCTGCGGCGGCTCACCCGGTTTGCCGCCGACCCGGCGGCGCCGGTCACCGTGCTGGTGAGCCATCACGTCGAGGAGATTCCGGTCGGCGTCACGCACGCGCTGTTGTTGCGCCGGGGGCAGGTGCTGGCCGCCGGGCCGGTGGGCGAGGTGCTGGTCTCCGAGCATCTGTCGGCCTGTTTCGGGCTGCCGCTGGAGATCACGGCCTCGGCGGGCCGGTACGCGGCGCGGCTGGCCGCGCCCGGGCCGCGGGTTCGGCCGCCCGCGCCGGCTTCGGTCTGACCGCACCCGCCCCGGTCTGACCGCGTCTCCTCGGGGCCGTCCGCGCCCATGCCTGTCCCGAAAGCGCCTGTCCCGACCCGCGCCTGTCCCGACCCGCGCCCGTCGCGCCCGTCCCGTGGTGCCTGATCCGGCGCTGACCGCTCGCTGGCGTGAAATGCCGGCGGGCCCGGCCCGACACCGTGAGCCCGAGCCCCGCGGGGGCCGCCCACCGGAGGGCCCGAGCGCCCACCGGAGTGCCCGCGGCTCCGCGGGAGGCCGGGCGTCGGGATGTGGACCGGCCGGGTGACGGGGTGGCTTCCCAGGGGGCGTGGCGGGGTTTTCCCGGCGGGCGCGGCGACGTCCGCCGCTGGAACGGCTCAGAGCGCCTGTGCGGCGATGCATCCGCAAACCGAAGTGTTCTTTTCCCCTGTCGCCGTTCGGGCGCTCTCCGGCGCTTTGAGGCGCCGGTGCCCGCCTGTCGCCGCGCGATCGCAGCCCCTCGGCAGGAGCGACGGGCGCGTGCGGCCCCGACGGAGCCGGGGCGTCCCGCCGGCGCACCGAGCCCGTGGTTGCGGGCCAGTGGTTTCGGGCCCGCGGCGCCGGGCAGCCGGTTTCGGGCCAGCCGTGTCGGGTGGGTCCGGCAGCCTGCGGTGCCGAGGCGGGACGCCCTCTCATTCCGGTTCGGTCCCCGGTCCGTGATTCCCGGCCCCGCGCCGCCGCTTCGCTCGCTGGGCCCCGTTCTCGCTCTCCTCACCGGGCAGCGGCCCGCGGGTCAGCCGCGCGGTGACGTCGACGAGGACGCTCGTCGGCGTTACCCGGGACGGCGGGAGCTCGTCGACCGGGTTCCTCCCCGGGGCCACGCGGGTGTGATTCCGGGCATAGTGATTTCCGGCATATTGATGCACTGGCTGTTGATGTGGCGGCCGCCGGTGTGGGGGCGGTCGCGGGAGCGGATCTCGGCATGCCGGATCACGGTGCGCTTACTCCGTCGAGAAGATCCCGCAGCCAGCGAGAGCCCGTAACCCGCGCGCCCAGTGCGCGAACGCGATCCCGCAGCTCCCGATCCGAGGTGATGACCAGGGTCGGCGGGGCAGTCGCGCGTACCGCGTCCACGATGGACTCGTCCCCACTGGACGATGCGTGGATCACCAGGAGGTGTGGGGGTTCCGCGTACATTCCAGGTAACTGGGCGTTCAGTTGGAGCTGTCCTGTCGGTGTCTGGTCTTCAGACTGGCCGGCGGAGATATCGCTCGTACCCCCGCCGGGTGGTACGAACTCTGTTGTGCTCGGCCCGGCCGCTACACCCGACCGGGCGGCCCCCTCGAGAACAAGAAGCACCCGTGACGGTCGATCGGCCAGAGTGCCCAGTCCGTCCATCCGGTGGAGCANGGTGAGAATGTCCCTGTGTAGTCGCCTGGCGGCACCCGCACGGTCGCGCCACCAGCCGTCTGGTCGTGCGCCAATCACGTTCGCAGCGTCCACGACCCACGTGAGCCCGTAGTCCGCGCCGGGCGGGTGCATAGCGTCAGGAGCGGAATCCGGCGTACTCATCCGGCGCCGGGGGTCGGCTTTGGCAAACACGGCGGTGGGTTCCCGGGCGCGCGCCGGTCCAAAGTCGCTGCTGTGTGGGGGGCCTCGTTTGCCGGGCAATCGAACGGTCCGGACGCGTGCGAAGCCCGGCTCCCGTCCGGGTAGCGGCGTCTCGGCCCCGCGGCGGGGCGCCGGTGGGTTGCCGTGTGTCGCGCCGGGGCGGTTCGCNGGTCGACGTTTCGAACCGGAAGGTGTGATTCGAAGAACATGATCATCTCTCTATCATGTCGATGTCGATCCGCTCCTTTGGGCTGCGTCGACAGGCCACCACGAGCCGGGGACTTGCACCATGGACGCGGTTGGCTCGCGCGTCCGACGAACCAGGCGTGACAGTTCACGGTGTTCTCGTGGTAATACTAGACCCGNAAGTTCTGCGGTCCGCTGACCTGAAGGAGAGAGCCATGGCCCAGAAGACCATCGTCTCGTTGATTGACGATCTCAGTGGAGAAGAGGCTGACGAGACCGTCCGGTTCGGACTGGACGGCGCACAGTATGAGATCGACCTGTCGGAGAAGAACGCCACGAAGTTGCGGGAGTCGTTGGCGCCGTTCGTCNCCGCCGCGCGCCGTTCGGGTGGGCGTGCCGCCGGTAGCCGGCGTGGCGCGCGGGCCGCTTCGCGTCGTACCGGTGGAACCGACCGCACCGCCGACATTCGCGAGTGGGCGCGCAGCAACGGCTACACGGTGAGTGACCGCGGCCGTATCGCGTCGAACATCGTCGAGGCGTACGACAAGGCTCACTAGAGTCAGGTCCAACTGCTTTCCGGGTCGACGCGCCGCGCGCTCGACCCTGGTACTACCCGAGTACCACCGTGATAGCTGGTGTGGGTCTCCTCGGGTCGGCGGCCGAAGAAGACGTGATCACCCTTTCGCGTCCTGGTCCCTGCCCATCGGGTGTCCGATGGGCAGGGACCAGACCACGTTGTGCCGATTGCCGGCCGGCGGCCGCACCGCGGCCGGGGGCGGCCAAATGGGCGGCCGGCCGGCTGGATCTCCCGTGGTTTCAGCGCCCGCCGGCTCCGCCGGCCATCCATTTTTCGACATCGTCGGCCGAACGCGGCAGCGCGGCCGACATGTTCCGACTTCCGTCCGCCGTCACCAGGATGTCGTCCTCTATCCGGACGCCGATCCCGCGCAGCTCCGGCGGAACGGTGAGGTCATCCGGCTGGAAGTAGAGCCCCGGCTCCACAGTCAGCACCATCCCCGCCTCAAGCGCGGCATCCCGGTATGTCTCGTCGCGGGCGTGCGCACAGTCGTGCACGTCCAGCCCGAGCATGTGTGACGTGGAGTGCAGGGTGTAACGCCGGTGCAGCCCGGCCCCCGGCGCCTTCGGATCCTCGCTGAGTGACTCGTCGGGGGAGACCGGCAGCAGTCCCCAGTCGTGCAGAGCCGCTGCGATCACGCGCATTGCGGCGCGATGCGGATCGAGGAAGGCCGCGCCCGGACGGACAGCCGCTATTCCGGCCTGCTGTGCCTGGAACACGACGTCGTGGACCTGCCGCTGCAGGGGGCTGAAGCTCCCGCTCACCGGCAGGGCCCGCGTCACGTCGGCGGTGTACAGCGAGCGGCCCTCCACCCCCATGTCGAGAAGTGCCAGGTCACCGGGCCGCACCGGACCGTCGTCCCGCACCCAGTGCAGCGTCGTGGCGTGCGGCCCGCAGGCCACGATGGATCCGTATCCGACGTCGTTGCCGTCGACCCTGGCCCGCCGCCAGAAGGTTCCCTCCAGCCAGCGCTCGCCGTTGGGCAGGGTCGCCGCGCGGCCGAACTCGTTCATGCACTCGGTGAAGCCGACAATGGTCGCGGCGACCGCCTCGTCCAGCCGGGCGATCTCGAAATCATCCTTGACCAGTCGGAGTTCGGACAACGTCTGGGCGAACACGGCATCCCGGTCGNCGGATGATCCGCCCGGTGCCCAGCGGCTCACCGCCCGGTCCACCCGGGTGTCCAGACCGCGCAACACTCTTGTCCTGGCGGGTGCCAGGCGGGCGAGGGCCTCTGGCAGTTCTGGCAACGGCCGACATTCGATGTCGAGCGCCGCCGTGGTCTCCCGGACCCCGGGGCGGGGGCCGACCCACAGTTCACCGTAACGGCGATCTGTGTAGAACGCGGAGCTGGAGCGGTCGGAACGGTCCGCGAGATAGAGCACGGCGTCGTGGTCACCAGCCGCGTTGGGCTGCAGGATCAGGACGGCGTCAGGTTCGTGACATCCGGTGAGCCAGAAGAAGTCACTGCCCGGGCGAAACGGGTAATCGGTGTCGTTCGCCCGCACATGGAGCCCGCCGCTGGGTACGACCAGGGTGTCCGAAGGGAATCTTGTGGCGAGAAGTGACCGTCGTTTGGTGGTGTAGGGAGCGCACTCGTCACGCGGCGCGACGGTCTCACCCACCGGGGCCCAGCCGCCTGCCATGAAACGCCTGAACGCCGCGTGGGGTTCCTCGTCGTGATTGGCCTGCCCGCTCCTGCCCGGTTCGTCCGCGGCGCGTTCCTCAGCCGTCGGGCGGGCAGTGTCCCCGGCCAGAGCCGCCGGGGCCGGGTCTATCTCCGTCACCCCGGGTGCCTGAGTTGTCCCGGGCAGCGGTCCGGATGATTCCTGATCAGATCCGGTGGAGATTTTCGGCGGCGTGGCGGTGGTGGGCGCGGCCGGTGTCGTGTTGTCCGCCGGATGCGTGCCCGGTTCCACTTCCAGGCGGTGCGAAGCAAGCGAGCTCCGCGGTAGGAGGTGGTCGCTCCCGCCGCCCGGGACCGGTTCCGTGACGGGATGTGAAGATGGTGTTTGGTGGGACTGGGCGCTCATACCGTTAACGGTAGGCCGCGGGCACCATGGTCGGGTAGCGGCACTCGCCGTGGCGACCGCCGTCGGCGGCGTCGGCGGATCTTCTCATCCTCGATCTCGGCCGGCTTTCGGCCGCCTTCCCTTAGCGCCGATGACGCGTGCCGGGGCCGATGGTCGGTCATCACCGGTGAAGCTTCGCGGGCGGGCGCCTCCCGGGTACCGCGGTCCGTTCACGGCCGGCCGGCCCACTTACTCCCGGATGGTCGGCCGCGGCCGGCAATCCGTCGTTCCGGATCTCGTGGTTGCGACGGACCGTGACCTTATGTCGCGGATCGTCGATCGGGTGGGTGTTCCGGCGGGAGAAGTATCGGCCTGCTGTGATGGGTCGGCTGGCGTTCGGGNGGGTCGGGTGGTGCCGGGCAATCCCGCCGCGAATTTGGCGACCATGTCCGGACCCCGGGCAGGTCGATGAGGTTACGGGCCCATCCGGTCCGCGACTGCTTCGCGCAAGAGAACCGAGTATGGCGTCCATCACGGGCTGTCCGGACGGACGGCCAAACACAGAGTTCCGGTTGCGGATCCCACCGCGGACGGCAGCGCATTCGGCGTCAGTCGCTATCGCGGTCCGCGGCCGACGTGTCACCCGAGTAGGGTGATCCGTCCTGATATTGCCACGTTCGGTCTGATCGTTCGTCCCGCCGGCGGGCCGTGTTGGCATATCTCCGGCTGTGTCTCCTACCACGACCGGCGAGCAATCCCGCGCGGAGGTTGCGGAAATCCGTGGCCCGCGTGTGATCCGCTCCCGGGCTGGTTTGCGCATCACGAGGACCGCGGGGACCACCTTTCCGCCGGGCGGGGGCGGATCGGCGCGTTGGTACGGCTCCGTCAGTCGCCGGCGGAGCAGCTGTCCCCCGGGCTCGGCGCAGTCGCGGCGGCAGCCCTCGGTACCGCCGGGATGGATGGTCGGAGCCGGCAGATGGGATACGGGCGGGTGGGATAGCGGCAGGGGGTTAGCGGCAGGGGGTTAGCGGCCGGGAATGTCGGCGGTCGGCGGAGGCCGGCAGATGGTGGATGTCGGCAGTTGGGGCGTGGTGTGACCGGATGCAGACAGAGATGCGGTTACAACGGTGCATGCCCGCCGAACACAGGTAGAACAGTGTGGGGCCCGGAACCCGCTCGGCCGCTCGCCGTGGCTGGTGGGGTGAACGGGCAGGCGCCCGGCGGCGCGAGTTCGCCGGGTCCGCACGGGGCGGCGACCTTCGTCCTGGCGGGTGAGCGAGGGGACGTTGCCATGGCCTGGCCTCCGAACGATGGCGATCAGGGCGGCCGGGACCCACGCGACCGCCGCCGTCCGCCGCGGTATCCGGAGCAGGGCCAGGGGCAGGGCCGCCCTGGGCAGCGCTCGGGCCAGGGCCGGCAGGTTCCCGGTCGCCCCGATCCGCCGCCGGGTGGTGCGCGGCGACCGTCCGGGGGCGGAGAGAACTGGCCCGCCGGCGGCTGGCCGCGCCGCGATCCCGGATCGGCCGCGCCGAGGGCGGTCCCGCCGACCCGCCGGCTGCCGCCGAACCCGCCGAACCCGCCGAACCCGTCGAACGCCCCGGGACAGGGACCAGGGCGGCAGCCGCTCCGGCCCGGCCTGGGCGGTGGGCCTCCCGGGCCGCCGCGCGCCGCCGACCGGGGGGAGGCGCGGCGCGGCCCGTCCGATCCCTACGGGCGGCCGGCTCCCTACGGCCGCCCTGATCAGTACGGTCGCCCCGACCCCTACGGCCCGTCCGAGCAGTACGAGGCCGAGCCCGGTGAGGACCCGCGCCGCCCGGTCAGTGGGTTGCGCCGCACCATCACCGCCTGCGCGGCCCTCGTCTCGATCGTCGTGCTGCTGATCGCGACCACCGGTTGGGCTGTGTTGCGGCACTACAACGGCAAGGTGGGCCACATCGAGCTCACGTTCTCGGATGCCGCGGCGCGGCCCGCCGCGGCCGGCGGCGGTACCCAGAACATCCTGCTCGTCGGCTCAGACAGCCGGGAGGGCACCGAGGGCGAGTTCGGCGAGACCGAGGGGCAACGCTCGGACACGACGATCCTGGCCCACCTCGACGCCGACGGCTCGACGACCCTGGTTTCGTTCCCTCGGGACCTGTGGGTCCAGATCCNCGCCTACACCGGCGCCGACGGCGCGGAACACGCGGCGCAGAAGTCCAAGCTCAACGCGGCCTTCGCCTATGGCGGCCCGTCCCTGCTGGTCCGCACGATCGAGACGCTCACCAACATCCGGATCGACCACTATCTCCAGATCGACTTCGTGGGCTTCCAGGCGATGACCGACGCGCTGGGCGGGGTCACGGTCTGCGTGAAGGAGCTGCCGGCCGAGCTGAAGGCGCGTGGCCTGGACAACCTCAACGACCGCTACTCCGGCTGGCACGGCCAGGTCGGCGACAACACCCTGGACGGCGGGCAGGCGCTGGCCTTCGTCCGGCAGCGCTACGGCCTCCCCGAGGGGGACATCGACCGTATTCGCCGCCAGCAGCAGTTCCTCGGGGTGATCTTCCGGGAGGTCGCGTCGGCCGGCACCCTGCTCAATCCGGGGCGGCTGCTCGACGTCGTCGGTGCGGCGACGTCCGCGCTGACGCTGGACCAGAACACGTCCCTGACCGACCTGCGCGGACTGGCGGTACGGATGCAGGGCATCAGCAGCGGCGGGGTGGCCTTCAAAACGGTTCCCGCCACCCCGTCGACGGTGGGCCAGCAGTCGGTGCTGCTCGCGAAGGACGACGAGCTGGCCGTTCTGCTCGACGAGCTCGGTGGGTCCCGGCCGAACGGCGCGGTCGGGCTGGGGCGCGTCCCCACCGCGGCACCAGTCGTCTCGGCCGCGGCCCCGGTCGTCTCCGCTGTCAGTTCGCTCGCCGGCTCCTCGACGGTCACGGGCGGTGCGCTGTCCGGTGGTGCGCTGTCCGGTGGTGCGCTGTCCGCCGAGGCGGTGTCCGGGAGTCCTTCAGGTGGGCTCACGCTGGCCCAGGCTGGCCCGCCCACTCCGTCCGAAGCGGCTGGCTGCACCTACTGAGCCCGCCGCCGGGGCCGCTACTGAGCTGGTGGCTCCGGGTGGGAGCGCCGGCGGTGCTCGCCGGGCCGACGAGGCTGCCGTTCGTCCATCGCGGCGTTCAGCTCGGCGCCCAGCAGCACCGCGAGGGCGGTGATGTAGAAGAACAGCAGGGCGGCGACCGGCGCGGCCAGCGAGCCGTAGACGAGCTCGTTGCTGAACACCAGCTCCAGGTACATCCGGAGCAGGTAGCTGCCCACCAGCCACAGGAACAGCGCGAGCGCGGCGCCGGGCAGCGCCCGGCGCCAGGGCCGACGGACCGGCAGTGCCAGGTGGTACAGCGTGGTGAGCATCGACAGCGCCACGACGCCCACCACCGGCCAGAAGAGGTCCTTCAGGAGCTCGTCGACAAGCGGGTGCCGACTGGAGTCCAACAGGTCGGAGAGGATGCCGGGCCCGAGCACGAGCGCGGGCAGCAGGATGACGCCGGTGGCGACCTGGGCCAGGAACAGCCCGAGCGCGACCAGCCGGCTGCGGACGGCGGAGCGGAAGTCGCGCTGACCGTAGGCGATGGTGATCGTGTTGACGTAGGTCGCCATGGCGGTGGACCCGGTCCACAGCGACAGCAGGAAGCCGATGGAGATCACGTCCGGCCGGCCGCGGGAGAGGATCTCGTCGATCGTCGGCCGGACGGTGCCATCGACCACCGAGGTCGTCAGCAGGTTGTCGGCACCGTCGAGGATGCTCTGCCGGACGTTGTCGACGGCGTCACCGCCCAGGATGTCGCCGACGTAGCCGATCGTTCCGAGCAGCGCGAGCAGCAGCGGCGGCATCGACAGCAGCTGCCAGAAACCGGCCTCGGCCGCGAGCCCGAGGACGCGATGTCGCCAGGCGTTCGCCATGGTCGTCCGTACCAGGCGCAGCGCCCCCCACGGAATCCACGACCGGGGCTTCAACAACCGCAGGACGAGGTCACGCACCGCCTCGGCGCGGTTCGGCGCGCCCGGGCGGAGGAACAGCCGCAGCCAGCCGGCGGCACGCATCGCCTGCCTGGTCGCCGACCGGGCGCCGCTCCGAAGAAACCGAAGCCCACCTGCCGGGGAGGCGAGAACGGGAACCGGTTCGTTCCCCGAGGAGGACACGTGCTTACCGTATGACTACCCGCCCGGGTGGATGGTGAGGGCACCTGTGTGCCCGTTCACCAGCGGCGGTACCGCGTACTTGCCCGGTACGGCGTGGCCGGCACTCGGACGTCGCCCGGCCTGGTTGCCACGACACCAGGCCGGACGTGAGTCGGGGGCATGCCATGGCCCATGGCATGCCCCCGGTTGCCCGATGTGTCAGGAGACGCTCAGCTTGTCGGTCTCGTCGTGGTACTCGACCGCGACCGAGCGGAGCTTGGAGTCGTGCGACTTCGCGTGGTGGCGGCAGAACAGCAGGTCTCCGCCGCCAGGCAGAACGACCCGGACGTACGCCTGTGCGCCGCACCTGTCGCAACGGTCGAGGTTGGTCAGCGTCGGCTTCGTGGTAGTCCCTGTCACACCTTCTCCAACTGTGTTGAGCGGCCAGACGTTCCGCCTGACCATGTGACGGTTTACTCACAGCCGGCTCTCTCGGCGTCGTTGCATCCAGAGCGGCCTCCGCCNCCGGTACCTCCTCGCGGTGAACCGGTGGCGGCCTTCGTCCTCGGCGTCCGCCGTCAGGGCCGACGAGCGCCGAACACGATGTCGTCCCATGCTGGCACCGACTTGCGTCCGCGTCGACCGCCTGCGGGACGTTCGCTTCCACGACCTGTCCCGCCCTGGCGTCCGCGGTTACCCGTGGCAGCCGCCTGGTTGCTCTTAGATGACTTTGGCGTGCCTTCCGTGGTGTTTTCGTCCGTGGGGCTCACATCGGCCTCGGCGGCGAGCGTGTCGGAGGTCTCGTCCCCGGCCGCGTTCTTCGGGTCGCCGGTGCTGGCCACAGTCCTGCCAGCCGGCTCGCTGGCCGGTGGGCCGCTGGCTGCCGACGCAGCGCCGGCGGAGGCCGCCGCGGGGGTTCCGGGGGGCACCGGCCGGCCGGTCGCGGCGCGGGCGGCCGCAGACCGGCGGGGAGCCGTGCCGCGCCCGGTGACCTCGGCCTGGCCGGCTGCCGGAGCGTCGGCGGGAGACTCGACGCCCGGAACCGCCGTGACCGGTGAGGTGGCGGCCCGGCGGGCGCTGGCCGCCGCGGCTGCGGGCCGCCGCGGCGTTCGCCGCGCCGGCTCGGTCTCACGCGCCGGCTCGGTCTCGCCGGGCGCCTCGGTCCTGCCGGGAAGTCCGGTCACGCGGGGCTGGTCGGCACCCTGGGTGGACTCGCGGTCGCGGGCCGGCGCGGCGGAGCTGGCCGCGCGCGTCCGGTCCGCGGGCTCCGCGTCTGCCCAGGCGCCCGCGGGCTGCTCCGCGCCGAGGTCGTCGGCGTAGTCGCCCTCGGACGTCACGGCGCCGTTCTCGATGGCGCCCGGAGCGCCGGTGGCGGCGCCGGGGCCGGCGTCGGGGCCGGGCAGCGGCCCCGCGGTACCGAAGTCGTCGGCGGTGTCCGCAGCCTGGGTACCGGCGTGGTCGGCCGGTGTCTCGTCATGGCTCGGTGCGGCGTGACTCGGTGCCGTGTAGCGCGGGTCTGCCTCGGCCCCGTACCAGGTCGTGTGCGGGCCCGCCGCACGGTTGCCCGCCTCGGCCGGCTGCCGGACGTCCACCCGCTCGTCGGCGTGCGCGGGCCGGTGGCGTTCTGCCGCGGGCAGGTGGTGTTCTGCCGCGGGCAGGTGTTCCGGCGCCGGCAGGCTGTCCGCCGGCGGAACCGCACGGTCGCGGGAGCCGAACCGGCCGGTGGGCGGGGCCACGCGCCGGCCCTGCCCCGGCCGGGTGGCGGGAACTCCCGGGGCCCCGGGCCACGGCGTCGCGCCACCGCGGCGAGCGGCGGGCGCCTGGCGGTGCGCCGGAGCCGGGGCGGCCGGGTAGTCGTCCTGCCCGGGGCCGGGCTGCGCGGCGGCGCCGGGGGGGTAGCTGTCGGCGGCGCGATCGGATCGGACCCCGTCGGCGGGCGGGTATCCGGCCGGCGAGTGGCCGGCGCCCGCTGCCCCGGGGGCGCCGGGCGCGCCGCCGTCGGGCCGGCCGACCGCTGCGGCGGGGTGGCTGGTGGCCCCGGCACGGCCCTGGTCGTATTCCTGCCGCTCGTACCCGGCAGTGTCGCGACCGGCGGCCGCCTCCCGCCCGGCGGCGCCGTAGCCGTTGTCCTCCGCCCCCGGCAGGTGGCGGCCCGCCGCCTGCCCGGGCTCGTCGGCGGCGGCCGGTCCGTACCCGGACAGGCTCCCGGCACCGGTCGGCAGGTACCCCGCCGCGTTCCCGGCGGCCGCGGCGGGCAGGACGGCGGGAGGCGCGGCGGGAGGCGCGGCGGGCGCGGGTGGCTGGGCGAAGCCGGCGGACCCGTTCACCGCCCCCGGATATGGAGGGGCGGCCCCCTGGTCGTGCACCAGGGTGAGCGCCGGGCCGCTGGTGCGGGTCGGCGGCTGCGAAGGCGGTTCGGCGGACTCGGGCGCGACCAGCGCCCGGGCCGCGTCGTCGTGCGGACGCACCCGGCGGACCACCGGATCCCACGTCCAGCGGGCGCAGCGGCTGTCCGAGGTGAGCTGGACCAGCCAGATCCCGTCCACGCGCCGCCAGGCGTCCCACTGCGCGGACTCCGGGTCGTCCTGGACGCTGAGCAGACGCGCGTCGACGACCTCGCCGAGGGGCCGGCCCGGGATGCCACCCGGGTCCTTGGGAAGCAGCGCAGCCCGGGCCTCCTGGACCACGCGGGCGCGCTCGGCGAGCACCGGGCCCTCGTAACGCTCGACCCGCTCGACGGGGATGCCGGCGGCGCGGGCGACGTCCGCCGCGGTCTCGCCGGCGCGCAGCCGGGCCTGGATCTCGCGGGGGGTCAACGCGCTCTCCGCGCGTACTTCACTACGTCGGGCCCCGCGCAGGGCGGCCCGAAGTCGATCGTCCACCGGGACGCGGAACTGCTCCGCGTCCGAACGCCCCGCTGCATCGGCGAGTACGAGATAGCCGCCGTCCTCGCTGAGTGCGACCGCCCGCAGCTCGCGCATGGCGCCTTCTCCTCCCGTCGATCTCCTGCCGTGGGGCCGGCGCGGCGCACACACCGTGCCGGGCACCCGCACGGGGCCGAGCATCCGGTGTGCCCCGCGGGACACCCTGAGGGCGCACCGGCGCGTGGAGTGCGCGCGAAAACCGCCTCGCCGCCATGCGTCCCGGTAGATGACAGCCTGCCATTGATGGCGCCAGACGGTCGCATTGCGGCCGTCGACACGCACAGTCTGACTCTCGCTGAAGGTTCTGGACACGTCGGGGGCCTGTCCCGGGCACCGATGTGACGCATCACCGTCCGCGATCCCACCCGACCGGGTGGACCGATCGGGCGGGGGGGGCGGGCATCGCGCCCGGGTCGCCCCCCGCCCGCCCGGGCCGCCCCCGCCCGCGCTGGCCGCGCGGGTCCGCGCTGGCCGTGCTCCGTCGCCGCGTGGGCCTGTGCCCGCGAACGCGTCCATGGCCCTTTCGGGGGAGAACTTCGGTGCCCTCAGGGGACGTCGGCAGGACGCGGACGTCGGCAGGACGCGGACGTCGGCAGGGCGCGGTGTGCCCGTCGGCCGCCTGCCGCCCGGGGGTCGTCAGGGGCGCCTGCCGCCCGGGGGCCTGGTCGCCGGGCCGCGGCGGCGGGCGGGGCGGGGGGCCGGGCGGGGGCGGGTCTGGTCGCCGGCGGCGACCAGCGCGGCACCGATGATGCCCGCCTCGTTCAGCAACTGCGCCGGTACGACCTTGGTCCGAAGCTCCAGGTGGTCGAAGAACTTCTCGGCCTTCCGGCTCGCTCCGCCGCCAATGATGATCAGGTCGGGCCAGAGTAGGTCCTCAAGCCTGGTCAGGTAGCGGTTGACCCGCTTCGCCCACTTCTCCCAGGAGAGGTCCTCGCGCTCCCGGGCGGCCTCGGATGCCTTCGTCTCGGCGTCATGGCCGTGGATCTCCAGATGCCCCAGCTCCGTGTTCGGGACCAGCTGGCCATGGAGGAACAGCGCCGTCCCGATGCCGGTGCCGAAGGTCGTCATGATCACGAGGCCGGACGATTCGCGGCCGGCCCCGAAAGCCATCTCGGCGACCCCGGCGGCGTCCGCGTCGTTGGCGACGGCGACCTCCGAGCCACCGAGCGCCGGGCCGAGTGCCGAGGACAACACGGCGGACACATCAGTGCCCACCCAGCCCTGATCGACATTCGCCGCGGTGTGCGCGACGCCGGACTTGATCACAGCGGGGAAGGTGGCGCCCACCGGGCCGGTCCACTCGAAGTGCGCGACCACCTCCGCCACGGTCCGCGCGACCGACTCCGGGTCCGCCGGCTGCGGCGTGGGGATCCGGAACCGCGGGGCCGCCAGCGAACCGTCCTCGATGTCGACCGGGGCCCCCTTGATTCCGGTCCCACCGATGTCGACCCCGAAGACCTGCATCTACCCCGTCCTCTCCGCAATGTCTCGCTATGCGTTCTGCCGCCGCGCGCCGCCCGGCCGATGCCTTGCCGCCGGGCTGTGCGCCGCCCGGCCGGTGCCGCCCGGCCGGTGCCGCCCCGCCCGCCGGTGGCCGACTCGGGCGCCGCCGGGCGCTCCACCTTGGGCCAGCCTTGCCGGTACCTGCTGTAGTTTCGCAGGCCGCCACGACGACGTGGCAGTGACGGGCGCTTTCGGCGGTGACGGTCGTTCATAGCGGAGTGGGTCGGTCGGGGATACCGGCCGGCGGCCGACAGTGGTATCGGGGCCGCGCGACCGGTGGCGGCACCCGTGGTGGGCGGGATGCGGGGCAAACGCGTGTGCCGCCTGCCACGGGCACCTAGTCTGGCCCAATGCGGCTGACCGACTCCTACGGGCGGGTTGCGACCGACCTGCGGGTGTCGCTGACCGACCGGTGCAATCTCAGGTGCACCTACTGCATGCCGGCGGAAGGGCTCGACTGGCTGNCCGGTCCGCAGATCCTCACCGACGACGAGGTCCTGCGCCTGGTCGGCCTCGCGGTGACCCGGCTCGGCGTGACGGAGGTCCGGCTGACCGGGGGGGAGCCCACCCTGCGCCCCGGCCTCGTCCACCTGGTCGAGCGGATGTCGGCGCTCGTCCCGCGGCCGGAGATCTCGCTCACGACGAACGGCCTACGGCTCACCGGCCTCGCCGGCGACCTCGCCGCCGCCGGTCTCGACCGGGTCAACATCTCGCTGGACACCCTGGACCCCGAGCGCTTCGCCCGGATGACCCGGCGTGACCGGCTGGCGGACGTCCTGGCTGGTCTGGCCGCCGCTGCCGAGGCCGGCCTCACCCCCGTCAAGGTCAACGCGGT
This sequence comes from Frankia sp. EI5c, assembly GCF_001636565.1. Classification (GTDB taxonomy): domain Bacteria; phylum Actinomycetota; class Actinomycetes; order Frankiales; family Frankiaceae; genus Parafrankia. The sequence continues at coordinate 67,671 of NZ_LRTK01000028.1, read as the reverse complement.
GCTGCTCCGCGGGCTGAACGACGACGAGGCGGCACCGCTGCTGCGCTGGTGCCTGGAACACGGGTACGAGCTGCGGTTCATCGAGCAGATGCCGCTGGACGCCCAGCACGGCTGGCGGCGTGCCGAAATGATCACGGCGGGCGAGATCATGACCAGTCTCCAGGAGGAGTTCGCCCTGGAGCCGGTGCCCGGCCGGGGAAGCGCGCCCGCCGAGCTGTTCCTGGTCGACGGCGGTCCCGGCACCGTCGGCGTGATCGGCTCGGTGTCCGCGCCGTTCTGCGCGGCCTGCGACCGGGTCCGGCTCACCGCCGACGGCCAGGTCCGCAACTGCCTGTTCGCGCGGGACGAGTCCGACCTGCGCGGACCGCTGCGCGCCGGTGCCGACGACGACGAACTGGCGCGCCGATGGGCGCAGGCGGTCTGGGTCAAGCGCGCTGGTCACGGCATCGACGCGCCCGGATTCCGCCAGCCGGACCGGCCGATGTCGGCCATCGGGGGATGAGCTTCCCAGCGCCGCCCCGGCACGAAGGCGGCCCGGGTGTCGGCGGCCCGGGTGTCGGTGGCCCGGATGTCGGTGCCGTCGGGGAAGGCGCCGTCGGGGAAGGCGCCGTCGTGGGAGCTTCGTGGGACGCGCTCGTCCTCGCGGGTGGCGGATCCCGGCGAATGGGCGGAGACGACAAGATCACACTGCGCGTCGGCGGCGTGCGGCTGCTGGATCGGGTGCTCGGCGCGGTCGAGGCGGCCGGCTCGGTGGGTCGGATCATCGCCGTCGGCCCGCCGCGGGCACCGGCTCCGGGCGCGCGACCGCTCCGGTGGACCCGTGAGGACCCGCCGGGCGGTGGGCCCGTCGCCGCGATCGCGGCAGGCCTTCGCCTGGTCGCGGCGCCGCTCGTCGTCGTGCTGGCGGCGGACCTGCCCTTCCTCGGTGCGGTGGAGATCCGCGGCCTGCTGAGGCGGGTGCGGGTGCCGGGGGCGGAGGTCGTCCTGCTGAGTGATCCGTCCGGACGTCCGCAGTACCTGGCGGCGGCGTGGCACACCGCCGCGCTGCGCGCGCGGCTGCCGGTCGACCCCGCGGGCTGTGCGGTGCGGTCGTTGCTGGCCGGCCGGGCGGTGCCCACGGTTCCCGCGAGTGCGCGTGCCTGCCTGGACTGCGATGATCCCGGCGGACTGGCCACCGCCCGGGCGCTGGATGCCGCGGCCGGGAGACCTTGACAGCCCCCGGATCCCACAGATTGGACATTGACCGGTGATCACCACGATGGAGCGGCGTTCCATCCCTGCCGTGAACGGCGGGGTCTGCACGCCGCGGATCCCATGACCGCGGGACAGCAGCCGAGCGCACCGGGAGAGTCGGGCGGGCCGGGCGAGGACATCCTGGGCGAGTGGCTGGAGCGGGTGTCGTCCGCACTGGAGCTGGCTCCCGGGAGCGTGGACGCCACGCTGGTGCTCGCCCTCGCCCGAGACGTGGCACATGGCGTGGCCCGTCCCGCGGCCCCGCTGACGGCCTTTCTGGCCGGTCTGGCGGCCGGCCGGGCCGGTGGGAGCGTCGCGGAGGTCCAGGCCGCCGTGGGCACGGTGCTGGGGCTGCTGCCCGGGTGGCGCGAGGAGGACGCTGCCGGTCGCGGTTGACCGGGCGCCGGGCCGTCGTGGACGACGGGGGTGCGGGCCCGCCTCAGCGCATGCGCATCGCGCCGGTCTCGTCCAGGTACCCCCGCATGTCGATGGCCATCGTGTGGACGTCCTCGACAGCCGGTTCGGGGCCGTCCTCAGGCCCCTGGGCGTAGCGGAAGGACAGCCGCGGCAGCATCTGCGTCGGCGCGTCGACGAGGCCGGGCGCCGACTCGATCAGCCCGGACTCCCAGTCGAGCTCCTTGCCGCTCAGCGGCCCCGACGGCAGGCTCTGCGCCGCCGGCGAGGTGGTGACGAGCACGAAGTCCAGCACGCCCAGAACGGCGATCGCGGCGATCGCGGGTAGCGCGGCGATCGGCCGCCAGGCCGCCAGGCCGACCATGACGAAGACGGCGACGACGGTGAGCCCGCCGACGATGTGCCGGCGTACCGGGGGTAGCGCGGGCACCTTACGACCACGCCGGTAATGCGCCATACCCAACAGTGTGCCCCCTGTGTGGCAACTGTCCAGAAGGGGGTACCCGGCCACCCCGGACCGGTTCCGTCTCGCGTCACCGGGTCACCGGACGGGTGCCCTCCGACTGGCGCCCTCCCGGGGGTGACCGCAGGGTGGAACCGGCGCGCCACCTGGATCGGAGGCGTCAGATGTGACAGCGGAGGGTATCTGCAATGCCTCTTTCCGGTGAAGCTTCCGCGACGTCCCGCCGGAATGAGTCACACTTGCCATGGGAAATGTGAGATCCATGGCCCGTCGCCGCACCATGGGATCGACCTCGCGAGGCTGGAGGATCGCCGTGGAGGTTAAAAGTCGTGGCCNCCTGCCACGACCGCTGACGCCATCCCGGCCAGGAACCCGACCCCGACCGCGCCTGTGTCCGAGGTCAGGGCCCGCCCTGGTGATCGCCGCGGTGGTCGCGCTGCTGGCCGCGGCGTCCGGATGTGGTTCGCCTAGTTACGAATATGTGACAAACAAAAACGACGGCGCCTTCCTGAAGGTGCCGGCCGGCTGGACCCACCAGGAGATGGCCGGCCCCGCGCTGTTCGGTATTGACGCCCGCAATGTCAGCCCGGAGATGCTGCGGACGCTGATGTCGCGGGAGTGGGTCGTCGGCCTCGACGCGTCCGAGAAGTTCGACGAAACCAGCCTCTTCGTGCCGGATGCCCCGTTGCCGAAGGGTTTCGTCCAGGTGCGCCACCTCCTTCCGGAGGAAGCCCGCGCGGTCTCTGTCAATGATCTGCGTAACTTCGTCGTCTCCGTGGACGAAGCGGTCGCGGCCCAGCAGGAGGCGGTCCGCCGCGACCCGTACGGCGCGCGCCTCGCGCCGAGCTTCCTGCTCATGGCCGACGAGTCGGTGTCTCGGGACGAGGGCGTCCACGGCGTGCATCTGATCTACCAGGTGGCCACCGCGGCCGGTCTGGTGACCATCGACCAGACAAGCCTCCTCGACCAGAACCAGACCGTGCTCTACCAACTCGTCCTGGCCTGTTCAGCGCTGTGTTACGCCCAGCACGGCGGGCAGATCGGCGAGGTCACGGGCTCCTTCACCATCAAGCCGACGGACCGAGGGCAGTAGCCATGAGCGCAAGCGACCGGGCGGGTGGCCCGGCTACCTCCTCCGCCGCGGGTGATGCCGCCGGGCGCGACCGCGGCTCGGAAGCCCGCGCCGAGCAGCGCCGCCGGCCGGCGGCGCTCTGGGACAGGATCAAGTTCCTGCTCCTGCTCGGAGCGCTGTTCACCTTCGTGGTGGCGGCGGACGTCTCGGGTAACCCGCTGATGACCTGGGGCGACGCGTTCCGCATCCAGGCGCGGTCGAGCTGGTGGATCCTGGCCCTGCTGGGTCTTGAGGTGGTCCACCAGATCCACATCTTCCTCGGCGAACGGTCGGCCGCCTACTACCTGTTCTGGACGGATCGGGTCTTCGGCCGGGCCGAACGCCGGTTGCTGCGCCTCAACGACTGGAACCGGTACCGGGTCAGCCGTGCCCTGAAGATCGTGACCGCGCTGGCGCTGGTCCTCTTCGTCTACGCGCGGGTCGTCGACCAGTCCCTGTTCGAGGCCACGGTCGGCATGCCCGCCGCCGTCTGGGGCGCGATTCCGTACGTACTGCAGCTCGTGTTGTTCCTGGGCCTCATGGTCGGCCAGTTCGTCGCGATCTTCTGGTTCCTGTCGAAGGGCGGCGTCGAGGTCTACTTCCCGGAGGACATCAAGACCAGGTTCTCCGACGTGTGGGGCCAGGACCATGTCGTCGGCCGGGTCCGGGAGAACGTCTTCTATCTGGAGCGCCCCGAGGAGATCGAGGACCGGGGTGGCTACGTCCCCGGCGGAATCCTCCTGTGGGGCCCGCCGGGGACGGGCAAGACGCTGATCGCGGAGGCCGTCGCCGGCGAGACCGGAAAGCCCTACGTGTTCGTGGATCCGGGCGCCTTCTCGGCGATGTTCATCGGTGTCGGCATTCTCAAGGTGAAGTCGCTCTTCCGTCGATTGCGCAAGCTTTCGCTGCGCTACGGCGGCGTGATCGTCTTCTTCGACGAGGCGGACACTCTTGGTAACCGCGGGCAGCTCGCCACCGGGTTCGGTGGAAAGCTCGGCGGCGCGGCCCGGGCCTTTTCTCGCGGCGGTGGGTCCGCCGGTGGCCGGCACGCCATCTCATCCGTACCCGGCGCGTTCGACGCGTTCGGAATGCCGGCGGGCCAGGCGCCGCTGGACGCCTGCAACGGCTTCTCCTATCTGGATTCCTTCGCGCAGGCCCAGATCGCCCGGGAACGCGCCCAGCGGGAGAACCTCGTGATGGGTGGAATGGGCGGCGGCGGGAACTTCGACGGCACCCTGCAGGCGCTGCTGACCGAGATGTCGGGGCTGAAGAAGCCCCGCGGTTTCCTCAACCGGGTCGTCCGGCGCACCCTCGGTATGCGCCCGAAGCCGCCGCCGAAATACCGCATCCTGGTGATGATGGCGACGAACATGCCCCAGTCGCTGGACGAGGCGCTGCTGCGGCCGGGCCGTATCGACCGGATCTACAAGGTCGGTTACCCGAGCAAGGAGGGCCGGATCCGGACCTTCGAGGGCTACCTGGCGAAGGTGCGCCACGAGCTGACCTCCGACCAGATCGAGCGGCTGGCGATCATGAGTCCGGAGGCCACCGGCGCCACCATCAAGGACACGGTGAACGAGGCGCTCGTCCAGGCCATCAAGGACGGCCGCGAGGTGATCACCTGGCAGGACATGCTCCGTGCCCGGGTGGTCAAGGAGTACGGCCTCGCCGACGACCATGAGCACATCGCCCGCGAACGGCACAGCATCGCGCTGCACGAGGCCTGTCACGCGGTGGTCGCCTACCGGACCCAGCGCGGCCGGGTCATCGACCTGGCGACCATCGAGCGGCGCGGGGGAGTGGGCGGCTTCGTCGCGCACGTCGCGATCGAGGAACGCATGTTCATGTGGAAGTCAGAGATCGAGATCCAGGTGATGGTGTCGCTCGCCTCGCTGGTCGGTGAGCGGATGTTCTTCGACGGCGACAACACCGTCGGGGTGGGCGGTGACCTGCGCAGCGCCACTCTGCTGGTGTCGGGGAACATCTCGTCGGCGGCGATGGGCGACACGCTCGCCTCCCGGCTGAGCATGATCGAGAACCAGATGGGGTCGGCGTCGATCGACGCCGACCGCCCGTTCGGTGAGCAGGTCGAGGCCAAGCTGCGGGAGCTCTACGAACGCACCGAGGCCGTGCTGGCCGCGAACCGGCGCGAGGTGCTCTCCCTGACGCACGCGCTGGAGACCTACAAGACGATCAGTGGCGAGGATGTGGAGGCGATCCTCGAGGGGACGGCGGGGCCCACCATCGACGGCAGCCGCTACACCGAGCCCGGCTTCATGACCGAGATGGAGCGGTACCACAGCTGGGCCGTGCAGGTCCACCGGGGCATGTACCAGCAGGATGTTCCGCGGCTGCCGGGGCTGGGGCAGGCCGCGGCGCGCGAGGCGATCGCCGCGCCGTGGTCGCGCCCGGAGGACGCGTCCACGGCGGACTGACCAGCGCCGCGGCCCGCCCGTTGCCGGCGGCGGCCCGGCGCAACGACCCGAGGGCGTAGAGACATCCGGCGATGGCCGCCGCCCCGGCCAGGAGCAGGCCGGCGCGCGGGCCGAAGGTCTCGGCCACCCAGCCCGCGACCGGCCCGCCGACGGGCGTCGAGCCCAGGAAGGCCACGGACCACAGCGCCATCACCCGCCCGCGCATCTCGGGGGCCGACGACAACTGGACGGTGGCGTTGCCGGTGGAGATGAAGGCCACGCTCGCCGCTCCGACCACGACCAGCGCGACGACCTCCAGCGCCAGGGTCGGAGCCGCGGCGGCGAGCAGCAGGACCGCGCCGAAGCCTCCGGACGCCATCGCCAGCGCGGCCACGCCGACCCGGCGGCGCCGGGCCACGAGCAGCCCGCCGGCCACGGCGCCCGCGCCCATCGCCCCGGTGAGCAGGCTGTACGTCGCGGCCGACCCGTGGAAGGTCTCGCGTGCGACGAGCGGCAGCACCACCTGGAACTCGTAGGCCAGCGCGCCGATCACCGCCATCATGACCAGCGGGATCCGCAGTTCCGGCGTGCGCATCGCATAGGCCAGGCCGGAACGCACCTGACCCGGTGCCCGCGGCACGGGCCGGCGCGGCATCAGGGCGGCGGTGTCCATCCGCCGCAGCGCGAGCACGACCGCGGCGAACGACGCGCCGTTGAGCAGGAAACAGCCGCTGGTGCCGATCAGGCTGATGACCACGCCGGCGATGCCCGGGCCGACGACCCGGGCCGCGTTCATGGTGACCGAGTTCAGGGTGACGGCGTTCGGCAGGTGCTCGGCGCCGACCATCTCCTGGACGAAACTCTGCCGGGTGGGGTTGTCCACCGCGCTGATCGTCCCGATGGCGGCCGCCACGAGGGCCACCATCCACAACCGGGCCTGGCCGGTCAGGTCGAGGATGCCGAGCCCGACCGCGAGCACGGCCAGCAGGATCTGGGTGGTGATCAGCAGCCGGCGGGAGTCCGAGCGGTCGGCGATCAGCCNGCCGTACGCGCCGAACAGCAGGACCGGCAGGAACTGGGCCGCGGTCACCAGCCCCAGCTCGGTGCCCGACGCGCCGAGGGAGAGGACCAGCCAGCCCAGCGCGATCGTCTGCATCCAGGTCCCGCACAGGGAGACCACCTGGCCGCCCAGGAAGAGGCGGAAGTTCGGTACCTGCAAGGCCGCGAACGTGCCGCCCCGTGGTCTTCTCGCGCCGTCCGCGGTGGGCTTTCGCGCCCTCGACGTGGCCGTGCGTCTCATCCGGTGCACCTCCGCACCGGTCCAACGTGCATCGGCCGGAAGTTATTTCGCCTTGCTAAATATCTGTCGCGCCGATCGGCCCCGGGTCTGGAGGTGGAAGCTGTGATCTTCCGGTGTCCTGGGGTGGCGTCGCCCTCGATCCGCCCCTATGATCGAACGCATGTTCGAATTCGCTCAGCCGGTGGGCATCGGATCCACCGAGCCGGGAGGGGCCGGTCCGGAGGATCCGGAGATGCCGATGCGGGATGTCGACGGGTGGGTGGCCAGGATGGCCGCCGTCGATCCGGCGGCGATGCCGGATGCCGAGCTGGCGCTGCTTCTGATTGACATGCGGCGCCTCGTCGACGCCACCGAGGCCGGCTGGATCCGCCTGCTCGCGGAGTTCGACCGGCGCGGTCTGTGGCGGTGTGGGCCGTGGCGGCGGGGCGGCGCGCGGTCCGCGGCGGCCTGGCTGCGCAGGGAGTGCCGGCTCGTGCACCCGTCGACCACGACGGCGTTGCTGGTGGCGAGCGTGCTGCGGTTCCTGCCGGCCACCGCCGAGGCGTTCCGTACCGGCACGATCAGCTTCGAGCACGTCCGGGCGATCGCGCCCGCGGTGCAGGGTGGTCGCGGTGAGCTGGTGCGGAACGCCGACCCGATCTTCGCGCGAGCGGCGNTGTGGATGAACCCGCGGCAGTTGGGCAACGTGGTGCGGACCTGGATCCGCCTGACCGAGGCGGAGCATCCGGCCACACCGCCGTCCACCGGCCGCGGCCCGTGATCCACGCCGGTGGTCTGGCGCGCCGGGCTCAACCCAGGCCCGGCGCGGATGCAGCCCGGGCCGGGGAGGCCGGCATCGCCGACACTCCCCGACCGGGTGAGCTGACTACAGGGGGATGTTGCCGTGGACGTTCTTGTCCGCACGCGCGCCGGCCAGCGCCTCGGCCAGTGCGGTGGCGACCGCGCCGCGGGTCTCCGAAGGCGAGACGACCGCGTCGACCACACCCAGCTCGACCGCGCGGTTGATCCCGCCGACGGTGCGCACGTGCTCCTCGGCCAGCTCGGCCACCACATCCCCACGGCGCTGCGCGGGAACCTCGGCCAGCTGCCTGCGGTGCAGGATGCCGACGGCCGCCTCGGCGCCCATGACCGCGACCTGGGCGGTCGGCCAGGCGTAGACGGCGGTCGCGCCCAGGCAGCGGGCGTTCATCGCGATGTAGGCGCCGCCGTAGGCCTTGCGGGTCACCACCGTGACCCGCGGCACGGTGCACTCGGAGAAGGCGTAGAGCAGCTTCGCGCCGCGGCGGACCACACCCTCCCACTCCTGACCCACGCCGGGCAGGTAGCCCGGAACGTCGACCAGGACCACGAGCGGTACCCCGAAGGAGTCGCACATCCGCACGAACCGCGAGGCCTTCTCGGCCGACAGGGCGTCGAGGCAGCCGCCGCGGCGCAGCGGGTTGTTCGCGACCACGCCGACGGTTCGCCCGCCGATGCGGCCGAGGGCCGTCACGATGTTGCGGGCCCACTTCGCGTGCAGCTCCACGACCTGGTCGTCGAGCAGGCCGGCGACGAGCGGGCGCACGTCATACGCGCGCCGGGGGTTCTCCGGCAGCAGCTGGCCGAGCTCACGCTCGGGGACGAGACCGATGTCGCCCTGGTCGGCCAGCAGCGCGGTGATCGCGCGGGTCTGCTCGAAGGCGGCGTCGTCGGAGTCGCAGGCGAGGTGGACCACGCCGCTGCGGGTGGAGTGAACCTCCGGCCCGCCGAGGCTGTCCGCCGTGCACTCCTCGCCGGTCACCGACCGGACCACATCGGGGCCGGTGACGAAAACCTTGGCGTCCGGCCCGGTGATGACCAGGTCGGTCAGGGCCGGGCCGTAGGCGGCGCCACCGGCTGCCGCGCCCAGGACCAGCGAGAGCTGCGGAACCTGGCCGGAGGCGCGGACAGTGGCCGCGAAGACCCGGCCGACTCCGTCGAGCGAGGCCACACCCTCCTGCAGCCGGGCGCCACCGGAGTGCCAGATACCGATGACCGGGCAACGCATCCGGACGGCCGACTCGATCGCGTGCACAATGCGCGCGCAACCGTCCCGCCCCATCGCGCCACCCTGGACGGTGGGGTCCGTCGCGAAGGCAACGACCTCGTTGCCGTCGACGAGACCCTGGCCGGCGACGACTCCCGAACCGTCGGCGGAGGCGAACAACGAAAGCGAGTCCGGGTCGAAGAAGCGGCTCAGCCGCGCGACAGGTGTCCTTGGGTCGGTACGATCGATGGTGGACAGACTCACCGTAGGTCTCCTCGGTTGAGCGGTATCAGTCTGCTCCGGCGCAGATGGCGGCGATGAATTCGGCCACCGTGAACGTTGGATGTCGGCTACAGGCCGGGCCCGCAAGACATTGTTCCGCCGCCGCGGGCACGCCACCGTCGTGGCGGCGCACCCGCGGAGCGTCGATCGATCTTTCTAGACCGTGAAGGCGAGGCAGACGTCATGCCCGCCGAACCCGAACGAGTTCGACAGGCCCGCGCCCGAGCCCAGCTTCCGGTTGTCGATGCTCACGACGTCGAGAGGGATCTCGTCGTCGAGGGCGTCGAGGTTGCGTGTCGCCGGAACCACGCGCTCGCGCAGGGAGAGCAGCGTGACCACGGCCTCCAGCGCGCCGGCGGCACCGAGCAGGTGACCCGTCATCGACTTGGTCGACGTGACCGCGATGGAGTCGAGGGCGTCGCCCAGCGCCAACCGCAGACCCACTGCCTCGGCGACGTCGCCGGTAGGCGTCGACGTCGCGTGCGCATTGATGTGGATCACGTCCTCGGGAACCAGCGAGGCCGACCGCAGCGCCGCCCGGACAGCCCGGGCCGCACCGGCACCGGTCGGGTCCGTCGCCGCCACGTGGTAGGCGTCCGAGCTGATGCCCGCCCCGGCCAGGGTCCCGAGCACCCGCACGCCGCGCGCCGCCGCGTGCTCGGCGGACTCCAGCACGAGAACAGCGGCGCCTTCGCCGAGCACGAACCCGTCCCGGCCCTTGTCGAACGGCCGCGAGGCGGTCTCCGGAGCGTCGTTGCGCCGGGAGAGCGCCTGCATCTGGGCGAACCCCGCGATCGGCAGCGCCGCGATCGCGGCCTCGGTGCCACCGGCGATCACGATGTCCGCCCGCCCGGCGCGGATGATGTCCAGCGCCAGCGCGATTGCCTCCGAGCCGGNGGCGCAGGCACTGACCGGGGCGTGGACGCCGGCCTTGGCGCCGAACGCCAGGCCGACCGTGCTGGCCGGCCCGTTCGGCATCAGCATCGGGACGACATGCGGGGAGACCCGCCGCGGCCCGCGCTCCCGCAGCACGTCGTGCTGGTGAAGCAGGGTCAGTACCCCACCGATGCCGGACGCGACGCAGACCGCGAGGCGCTCCGAGTCGACCTCCGGCGAACCCGCGTCAGCCCAGGCCTCCCGCGCGGCGACCAGTGCCATCTGCTGGCTGCGGTCGAGGGTCCTCGCCTCGACCCGGCCCAGCGGAGGTTCCACCGCCAGCGGGGCGGCGATGTGCACGGGGAGCTGCTCGACCCAGTCCTCGGTGAGGCGACGTGCGCCGGAGCGGCCGGAGAGCAGCCCCTCCCACGTGGACGGCACGTCGCCGCCGAGGGGAGTGGTAGCCCCGAGGCCGGTAACGACGACCTGCCTGGGGGTGGGTGTCACGCGGCGACACCCGCTCGCTGGATGTAGGAGACCGCGTCACCGACCGTCTTGAGGGTCTTGACGTCCTCGTCCGGAATTTTCACACCGAACTTCTCCTCGGCCGCCACGACCACCTCGACCATGGAGAGCGAGTCCACGTCCAGGTCGTCGATGAAGGTCTTGTCCGCGGTGACGTCGGCCGGCTCGACACCGGCGACCTCCTCGAGGATGGCGGCGAGGCCGGTGAGGATATCGGCTTGCGACATTAACTTTCCTCCTGTGCGGGATGCGGGATCAGCGTTCCGGCCGGGCCGGTTGCTGGCGGTCGGCCCGCTGTGGGCCGGTCCGGGCAGCGGTGGTGCGTTGGGCGCGCCGCCAGTCGTATGGCGGGGCGCCGGTGGTTCGGGTGCTCGGGGGCATTCGAGGTCACCCGGGGGCATGCGGGCATCCGAGTGCCGGAGCGCTCGGATGCCCTGGAACGGTCAGGGTGCTGAGGTCTGCCCGGCGCCGCGGGGTGCCCACGTTCCTGGGCCTGCCCGTGGACCTGGTCGNGCTCAGGGGCACCGGACCACCTGCCCGCAGTAGGTCAGGCCGGCTCCGAACCCGAACAGCAGTACCGGGTCTCCGGAGACGACCTCACCGGCCTCCATCATCCGGTCGAGGGCGAGTGGAATGCTGGCGGCGGACGTGTTGCCGGAGTCCACCACATCGCGGGCGATCGGTACGTCGGGTACACCGAGGCCGCCCGCGAGCGCCTCGACGATGCGCAGGTTCGCCTGGTGCGGCACGATCGCGGCGAGCTCCTCGGGCGCGACTCCGGCCCGCTCGCAGATCTTCCGCAGGCTCNGTACCAGCGAGATCGCCCAGCGGAACACGGCCGGGCCCTCCATCCGGAAGGAGTTGTCACCGTTGCCGGGAACCTGGATCGCCCCGGGCCGGGAGCCGTCGTGGCCCCACACGGCCGGGCCGATGCGGTCCGTCTCGGTGGGGCCGACCACCACCGCACCCGCACCGTCCGCCAGCAACACGCAGGTGGACCGGTCGCTCCAGTCGGTGTAGTCGGAGAGCCGCTCCGTCGCGACGACCAGCACGTGCCGCGCGCTGCCGGCCCGCACCATGTCGGAGGCGGTGGAGAGGGCGTAACAGAAGCCGGCGCAGCCGCCGTTGATGTCGAACGTGCCGGCGACGGACGCTCCGAGGCGGGCGGCGATCTGCGGCGCCGCGCCCGGGATCTGGGACGGCGAGGTGCAGGTCGCGGTGATCACCGCGCCGACGTCGCTGGCCGCGAGCCCGGCCGCGGCCAGCGCCTTCTCCGCCGCGCTGGCTCCCATCGCGACCGTGGACTCGTCGCTGTCGGCGATGCGCCGGGTCGCGATGCCGGTTCTGGTCCGGATCCACGAGTCCGAGGTGTCGACCTGACGGGCGAGGTCGTCGTTGGTGACCAGCCTGGCCGGCCGGTAGGTGCCGAGGCCCAGGACTCCCGCGCCGGTCATGAATCCGCCCCGACCAGGGCGCCCGCCTGGGCGGGCACGGTGACTGCCGGCAGGTGCTCGGCGATCAGCTCGCGGGCCGCGTCCAGGTCGGCCGGGGTCTTCACGGCGACGATCTTCGCGCCGCGCAGCTCGCGGCGGGCGATGCCGGCGAGCGTGCCGGCCGGCGGCAGTTCGATCACGGCGGTCACGCCGGCCTCCCGCATCGCCGCGAGGCACAGGTCCCACCGCACCGGCGCGGCCACCTGGGTGACCAGCCGCGCGACGAGGTCGGCGCCGTCGTGGACCAGTGCGCCGTCCGCGTTGGAGAGCTGCCCCAGCGCGGGCACGCCCGGGGTGACTCCCGCGGCCACGGCGCGCAGCGCGTCCCGGGCCGGGGCCATGTGGTGGGTGTGGAACGCTCCGGCGACCGACAACGGGCGCAGCTTGGCCCCGGCCGGGGGTGCCTCGGCCAGCCTGGCCAGGTCCTCCAGCGTGCCGGCGGCGACGATCTGCCCGGCCCCGTTGCGGTTGGCGGCGGTCAGCCCCAGGCCCTCGACCGCCGCGGCGACCTCCTCCGGATCCCCGCCGAGCAGCGCGGTCATTCCGGTCGGGGTCCGGGCCGAGGCCTCGGCCATCGCCCGCCCGCGCAGCCCGACGAGCAGCAGCGCCGCCTCCGGCGTGAGCGATCCGGTGACCGCGGCGGCGGTGATCTCCCCGACGCTGTGCCCGGCCAGCAGCGCGTTCCCGCCGGCGGCGACGGCCGGGGTGGCCGGCAGCAGCCCGAGCTGCTCGGCGGCGAGCAGGCCGTTGGCGACGATCAGCGGCTGGGCGACGGCAGTGTCCCTGATCGTCTCCGCCGGCGCGTCGCAGCCGACCTCGACGAGGTCCAGCCCGACCGCTGTGGACCACCAGCGGAGACGGTCCTGGACGCCGTCAAGCTCCAGCCACGGACGTAGCTGTCCGGGCGTCTGAGCACCCTGTCCCGGTGCGAGGATCGCGAGCACGTATCCACCTAACCCCGTGTGGCCGGTCGTTGTCGCTGGCGACGAGTCACCGATGTCTCGTCAGCTCGTTGTCGATGCCCTACAAAGGGCTGGCACCGACGGTACGTTAGTCCCGCGGTGGGTCACCTGGCCGAAATCTGGTGACCGGTGGGCGAATCTGCTTGGTGTGACCCTTCTTGCACCGCCGGTGTCGGTCGGTGGCTCGGATCACGGACGGGGCTCGGGTCCGGTTCGTTCTGTAGGTTGCGCACCGTTCAGACGGCCGAGTACCANGGCGATGTGCAGGATGAACCGCTCCCGGTGGTCGGCCGGATCAAGCCCGCAGACATCCGCGGCCTTGCGCAGCCGGTAACGCACTGTGTTCGGATGAAGGTAGAGCGCCCGGGCTGTCGCCTCCAGCGACGCGCCGAAGTCGAGATAGGCCCCGGCGGTCTCCAGCAGTGGGGTGCCGGCGTCCCGCAGTGGCAGGTACACCTTGCTGATCAGCCGGTGCCGCGCGTCCTGGTCGCCCGCCAGTGCCAGCTCGGGCAGCAGCGCGCCGGCGGACACCGGGCGCGGCGCGGCCGGCCAGGCGGCCACCACGTCCGCGGCGGCGAGGGCCGCCCGGGCGCTGCCGGGTGCCCCGGTGAGATCCGCCGCGATCGGCCCGACCACGACGGGGCCCGGTCCGCAGGATGGCAGCAGGGCCCGGGCTGCGTCCAGCGCGGTCTCGGCGTTGCCGGCGGCCGCCGTGGCGTCGGCCTGCCCGGCTGTCGACGCGGCCGCGGTGCCGGCCCCGGGCTGTTCGCCGTCGGCCGGGCCGAACGCCCCGCCGACCACCATCACAAGCCGGTCGTGGTGCACCCCGGCGAGCACCTCGAGCCCGGCCGCCCGTGCCCGCCGGTGGACCTCGTCGACCGCGGCCTCCGGCGAGGTCGGCGGCGCCGAGCCCACGATGACGGTCACCGCCGGCGGGTTGCGCCAGCCGACCGCCGCCGCCCGGGAGGGCAGGCCGCGGTCGACCTCGCCGCGTACGACGTGGTCGACGACCAGGGCCTCCAGCCGGGCGTCCCAGGCGCCGCGCTCCTCGGCCGCCCGCGCGTAGACGACCGCGCCCGCGAAGGCGATGTCCCGGGAGTAGCGCAGGACATCCGCCAGCAGACGCTGTTCGTGCTCCGGCCCGGCGAGCGCGGGCACCTCCGCCTCGATGGCCTCGACCGCGACGCGCACGAGGTCGACCAGCCGGCGGAAGGTGACCGCGCGGACCAGCTCGCGCGGCGCGACCCGGAAGACGTCCCCGGACAGCTCCCGAGCGTGCTCGGGGCGGCGACACCACTCGACGAAGGACGAGATTCCGGCCTGGACGACGAGCTGGATGTCGGCGCGGTGGCGCGCCGACATGCCCGGGTACCAGGGGAGCACCTCGGTCATCTGGGCCGCGGCCCGCGCCGCGAGGTGCCCGCTGGCCAGCTCGACCCGGCGGATCACCTCGTCGGTGGTTCCGCGGACCGGGATCGCGCCGGCTGACGAGCGCCGGCCGCCGTTCGTCGATCGGCCGGAGGTGGCCACCTGGCTGGGAGTGGAGGTGGAGGAGACCGGAGTGGAGGAGGAGAAGGACGCCGCGGTCGCGGGGGAGAGCGACGGCGGCAGCGGCGGGCCGTTGTCCGGCGCCTTCCCGGCCGCATCACCCGTCCGCTCGACCGCCACGGGGTCCAGCATGACACGGCGTCAGAGTTGGTCCCGGTAGGTGGCGGCCCAGTCATGCACGCGCGCGACATATGCCCGGGTTTCGCGGAACTCGGGGATCCCGCCGGCGGTGCGGACGGCCTGCGGCCCGGCGTTGTACGCGGCGAGGATCAGCGAGATGCGGTCCCCGGGAAGATCCGCGAGCGCCTCGGCGAGATGTGCCTCGTAGTTCGCGGCGGAGGGGATGGCGTCCCTGGGCTCCAGCGGGTCCGCCACGCCGTCGCCGTCCCCGTCCAGGCCGAACTGTGCCCAGGTCGTGGGCAGGAACTGCATCATCCCGCGGGCGCCGGCATGGGAGACCGCCGCCGGGTCGAACCCGCTCTCGACCCTGGCCTGGGCGGCGAGTTGCGCGGCGCTGAGAACCCCGTAGCTGGCGGCGGCCGCCTGGAACACCGGAACCAGGTCGGCGGGCACGTCACCGAACGGCCGCTCGAAGATGTGGCTGCAACCGGAGAGCAGGCTGATCACCACCAACGTGGCCAGGACCGCNGGGACAGGAGCGCGCCGGATCATGGCCCTCATTGTCCGTCCCGCCGCGGAGCCGTGTCCGGATGACCGGGTACTTCCGGGTGGCCTCCCCGGTCTGCCGTCGCGCCCTCAGCCGACAAGGCGCGCCCGCAGCGAGTTCAGGTCGTCCTCGGTGAGCCCGGCGCCCAGCGCCCAGCCGACCGGCCCGCCCCAGATCTGCTGCACGGAGTCGAGGAACCCCTGCATGACCTCGGGACGGCAGACCAGCTTGTCCACGGTGAGCGGGTTGTCGGGCCGGTTGTAGGACGGGCGCCGGGCCAGCCGCGCGTCGACCTGCGCGATGCGCTCGTTGGTGAGCACGTAGTCGTGGACGATCGCGTCCCGGTCGACGCCGACGATGCCGAGCACGAGCGCCGAGAGCACACCGGTGCGGTCCTTGCCGGCGGCGCAGTGGAACAGCACCGGCCCGGAGGCGGGCTCCGCGAGCAGGCGGACGGCCCGGGCCGCCGCGTCCCCGGCGTGGCGCAGGTAGTCCAGGTAGCGCTCGACCCGCGCCGCCGAGTCGATGTCCTGGACGATCGCGGCGTGCCGCGGGTCGTCCGGCATGATCCACCGGCCTGGCAGGAACGACAGGTTGTGGTACGTGATGGATTCGTGTTCCAGCGGGCCGCGGCCCTCAGCGGCGATCTCCTCCTCGGCCCGCAGGTCGAGGACGGTACGCAGCCCGTAGGTCTGGCGAAGCCGAAGCACGTCCGTGGCGGTGAGTTCCTGCAGCGTGTCGCTGCGTAGGCAAACTCCGTGCCGGGTCAGTCGGCCGTCGGCGGTGGGTATGCCGCCGAGGTCGCGGGTGTTGTCGGTGCCTGCGAGATCGAACCAGCGGTGCACCGGCTGATCATAGGTCGGCCTGAGGCGCTCCCGGTGCGAGTTCGGGCATACGCGGCAGGACGATCGGTGGCCGGGCGGCCTGGGCGCTGCCGTCGGCGGGGTCGATCGGGCGCGCGGGAACCCCGGCCACGACGAGCCCGGGGCGCACGTCGTCGGTGACCACGGCACCCGCCCCGACGACGGCGCCGGCGCCGATCCGCCGGCCGGGCACGACGCTGGCCTGCATGCCCACCCAGGCCCCCGCGCCGACCTGCACGCCGCCGCCGAGGCGGGCGCCCGGGGCGACCGTCGCGTAGTCGCCGAGGTGGCAGTCGTGGGCGATCCCGGCCCCGATGTCGACCAGGACGTGCCGGCCCGTCCTGATGTTGGTGGTGAGGCTCGCGAGCGCGCAGACGACGGTCCCGGGCCCGAGCCTGACGTCGCCGCCCAGGTGTGCGCGGGGATGGACGAGGGTCGTGGGCCGGCGTCCGCAGGCACTCGCGTAGCGGTCGATCCGGGCCCGGGCGGCCGCCGCCCCGATGCCGATCAGGTAGTCGGCGTCCAGGCCGGCCAGCAGCTCGAGGCCGCCCAGCACGCTGGATCCGCGGCGGGCGAGCGGGTCGGGGTCGGCGTGGCCGTCGTCGAGGAACCCGAGGAACCCGTAGGCGTCCCCCCCGGCGGCATTGATCGCCTCGACGAGGTCGAGGAGCTCGCGGCCGTAGCCGGCCGCTCCCACGATGACGAGCTGGCGTCGGTCGGCTGGCACGGGGCGAACGTAGAGCGATGACACTGATCATTCAATTGGACACTCTGGGTAGTTGTTCGATCTCCTGATGGTGGTCTCCACGGTGGTCTTCGAGGGTGTCGGGCGACTGTCTGGAGTCGGCGGGGATGTGTCCTGATGGGCCTGCCCCGAACGATCTACTACTATGGGTGTCCAATCAATCGCTAATAGTGTCCAGGTGTGCCCGCGGCCATCCAGGTGTGCCCGCGGCCGCCGACTGCGCCCGTGAGGAGTGATCCGGACGATGCGGACTGGACTGGCGGCACGGCTCGGGACGGCGGGGCGGGCCCGATGAAGGTCGTGGTGACCGGGGGTGCCGGTTTCATCGGCGCCCACCTCACCCGGGCCCTGCTCGCCCGCGGTTGCGAGGTCGTCGTCGTCGACGACCTGAGCAGCGGCGTCCGCTCGAACCTCACCGGGCTGCCGGTGAAGCTCGTGATGGGCAGCGTCACCGACCGTGAGCTCATGGAGGAGGCGTGCGTCGGGGCCGGCAGCATCGTCCACCTCGCGGAGCGGCCCTCCGTCGAGCGCTCGCTGCTCGACCCGATGGCCACCCACCACGTCAACGCGACCGGGACGCTGACCGTGCTGGACGTGGCACAACGCAGCGAGACGCACGCGGTGATCGTCTCGTCGTCCGCGGTGTACGGCGATCGCGCCGCCGCCGCCGACCACGGTGGCGGTGGCGGTGGCGGCGTCGTCGAGGCGTGCGCCGAGACCGATCCGCCGCGCCCGAACAGCCCGTACGCGGCCAGCAAGCTGGCGGCCGAAGGCTATGCCCTCGGCCACCGGACCAGCTTCGGGCTGCCGGTGCTGGTCGCGCGGCTGTTCAACGTCTACGGCCCCTACCAGTCCGTGCGGCACGCCCACGCCGCGGTCATCCCGTCGTTCATCGACGCCGCCCTGCGGGGCCGGCCGCTGACCGTGCACGGCGACGGACGCCAGACCAGGGACTTCACCTACGTCGGGGCGGTCGCGGAACTGCTCGCCGAGGCCGCCTGCCGCCGGCTGACCCACCCCGGGCCGGTCAACCTCGCCCTCGGCACCCGGACGAACCTGCTGTCGCTGGTCGGCCACCTGGAGGTCGTCCTCGGGTGCCGGCTCGACGTCGAGCACAGTGCGCCCCGCGCCGGGGACATCCGGGACTCACGGGCCAGCACGGCGGTCATGCGTTCCCTGTTCGGCGGCGTCGAGGGCCAGGAGCTGCGGGCGGGCCTCGCGGCGACGGCCCACTGGTACCGGGCTCGCCTGCACGAGAGCGCCGGTGGCGCCGCCCGCGCCACCGTCATCCGGCGCTGACCGCGCGGCGGCTGACCACGCCCCACGCCCCAGAACGATCCGCGGGGCTCACCGGCGCCCGGCGTCGTCGACGGCCCGGTCGGCCGCCGGTCCCTCCTGGCGGGGCACCTCGGCCCGGGCCTGCGGGGCGTGCTGGTCGTGGGCGAGCGTCCGCAGCGCGGCGCGGACGGTCTCCGGGTCGGCGTACGGGTCGATCGCCTGCGCGGCCCGCGGGTCCAGCGGCGGGACCGGCACCTGGGAGATCAGCGGATGGCGCGGCCGGGTGTCGACCTCGTCCGCGCCGAGCAGCTCCTCGTGCAGCTTCTCGCCCGCGCCGAGCCCGGTGTAGACGATGTCGACCGGCCTGGGCGCGCGGGCCGCGAGGCTGCGGGCGACATCCGCGATGCGCACCGGTTCGCCCATGTCCAGGACGAGGGCCTCGCCGGCCGAGCCCAGCGCGCCGGCCTGCAGGACGAGCTGGACGGCCTCCTGGATGGTCATGAAGTACCNGGTCACCTCGGGGTCGGTGACGGTCAGCGGCCCGCCCGCGGCAAGCTGGCTGGCGAAGACGGTGAGCACCGAGCCGTTGCTGCCCAGCACGTTGCCGAAGCGGACGCTGACCAGCACCCCGTCCGCGCTCTTCGCGACGTGGGCGGTGAGCCGCTCGGTGATCCGCTTCGAGTAGCCCAGCACGCTGCTCGGGTTGGCCGCCTTGTCCGTGGAGATGTTGACCAGACGGAGCACACCGCAGGCCACGGCGGCGTCGAGCACGTTCAGCGTGCCCCAGAGGTTCGTTTTCACCGATTCGCCGGGGAAGCGCTCCAGCAGGGGCAGATGCTTCAGCGCCGCCGCGTGGAAGACGACCTCGGGCCGGCGCTCGGCGAACAGCCGGGCCATCAGCGCGGCGTCGCGGATGTCNCCGAGAACGATCGCGTCGTCGTCGAGCATCGCCCGGCCGTGCAGGGAGAGCTGGACGGCGCGCAGTGCCGACTCGTCCCGGTCGAGCATGATCAGTTCTGCCGGCCCGAAGGCGTGGATCTGCCGGCACAGCTCGGATCCGATGGAGCCGCCGGCGCCGGTCACCAGGACCCGCCGGCCCGCGAGGTACACCCGCGGGGCGGTCATGTCGGTCCGGACCTGGCGGCGGCCGAGCAGATCGGCGAGGTCGAGATCGCGGATGTCGCCGACCCCGACCGCGCCGTCGGCCAGATCCACGACCCGGGGGAGCACCTTGACGGCGAGGCCCGCGGGCTCGGCGAGCGCGCTGATCTCGCGGAGCAGCGTGCCGTCCGCGCTCGGGATCGCCACCAGCAGGGTGCGGGCTCCGGTGGTCTCGGCCACGGCCGCGATCGCCTCCCGCCCGCCGCGGACCCGCACTCCGGACAACTGCAGGTTCCACGTGTCGGGGTCGTCGTCGAGCAGCGCGACCGGCAGGTAGGGGCTGTCGGGTGTGCGCAGCATCGCGGCGAGCACCCGTTGCGCACCGTCGCCGGCCCCGAAGACGATCAACGGTTCGGCGCCTTCGAGGGACGGGCGGAGCAGCCGCTCCTCCAGCAGTCGCCACAGGTACCGGACGCCGAACATCAGCACCAGCGTCACAGCGCCGCCCAGGGGCGGCACGCTGAGCGGCACCGGCCGCGGTGACCCGAAGGCCAGGACGACGACCAGCACCCCGGTGACGGTGAGCGTGACCGCGACCAGGATGCCCAGGACCTCGTCGAATCCGCCGAACCGGTACCGGCCCAGGTACAGATGCAGCGCTGTGCCCAGGAAGTGCAGCAGGCACACCGCCAGAAACAGAATCACCCAGAAGCCCGGATCCGCGAGTGCGGCGGGGTCGAGGTCGAGCCGCCCCACCTGCGCGGCGATGAGGCCGAAGGCCAGTGCGCAGACGTCCGTGGCGATCTGCAACCCGACCCGTTGACGGAGATTGAGTCGCGACACGCGCTGGGCGACCGCTGTCGTCCACAGACCGTGACGCGGTCCGTCTACTCTACGTCTCCACATGAGTCCACAGCGTAATCGTCGCTGTACGTAAATGACCGACTACCAATAGGTACGTTGTGTTTGTTGAGTGTCACGGTGAGTGGTCGGGAGAGTATCCCGGGAGGGTGGTCGACGAGTGGAACTGCGCGAGTACGTGCGCATCCTGCGTCGAAGTTGGTTGCTTGTCCTGACCTGCGTGCTGTTGGGAGGCCTGCTCGCGGCAATGGTGAGCTGGCGCCAGGCGAAGACGTACGCGGCCTCGGTGACAATGCTGGTCTCCTCCTCGGACGAGGAGGCGGGCGCGGCCTCGGCCTACCAGGGTGGACTGCTGTCCCAGCAGCGGGTCAAGTCCTATGCCAGCCTCGTGGCCAGCGAGCGGGTCGCGAGCGCGGTGATCGAGCGCCTGCGCCTGACGGACAACCCGGCCGAGCTGAGCAGCCGGATCGACGCGCAGGCGGTGCCGGACACCGTCCTGCTGCGGGCCGTCGTGCGGGACACCGATCCCCGGCGCGCGCAGTCGATCGCCGACGGCATCGGGGAGGTCTTCTCCAGTGCCGTCGACCAGATCGAACGCCCGTCGGCGGACGAGCCGCCGTCGGTCCGCGTCCGGGTCTGGGAACACGCGAAGCTGCCGACCGCGCCGATCTCTCCGCAGCCGGTCCGCAACGGCGCGCTCGGTGTGCTGCTGGGCCTGCTGCTCGGTGTCGCCGCCGCCTTCGTCCGCCAGCGCCTGGACACCAGCATCGCGGGAGACGCCGACGCCAGCGCCGTCACCGGGCTGGCCACCCTCGGGATGATCAACTATGACTCGGACGCCGGCCGGCGTCCGCTCATCGTCCACGTGAGCCCCCATTCGCGGCGCGCCGAGGCATTCCGCCAGCTCCGCACCAACCTGCAGTTCGTCGATATCGACACCGGCCCGCGGTCCATTCTGGTCACCAGCTCGGTGCCGGACGAGGGCAAGACGACCACCGCCTGCAACCTGGCGATCACGCTCTCCCAGGGTGGGGCGCGGGTCTGCCTGATCGAAGGCGATCTGCGGCGGCCGTCCTTCGGTGACTACCTCGGTATCGAGTCCGCCGCCGGCCTGACCTCGGTCCTGATCGGTGCCGCCGACCTGGACGACGTGCTCCAGCCGTGGGGCGAGGGCCGGGTCGGCGACGGCCGGCTCGAGATCCTGCCGAGCGGCCCCGTCCCGCCGAACCCCAGTGAGCTGCTCGGGTCGCGCAACATGGCCGAGCTGCTCGACGTACTCGACCGCCGCTTCGACATCGTCCTCGTCGACGCGCCGCCGCTGCTGCCGGTCACGGACGCCGCCGTGCTGTCGACCCGGGTGGACGGCGTCCTGCTCGTCGCCCGGTCCGGGCGGACGCGCCGCGATCAGCTCCGCCGCGCGGCCGAGGCGTTGCGAGCCGTCGATGCGAACCTGCTCGGCACCGTGCTGACGATGATGCCGATGAAGGGCGTGAACGCGCAGTACTACGGCAAGGACGGCACCTACGCCCCGCTTCCCCGCCACACGCGCTCCCGGCGGGACGCTCCGGCCCAGCCGGCTCCCGCCGATCGGGGCCTGC
This sequence comes from Frankia sp. EI5c, assembly GCF_001636565.1. GTDB lineage: Bacteria > Actinomycetota > Actinomycetes > Frankiales > Frankiaceae > Parafrankia. The sequence continues at coordinate 45,932 of NZ_LRTK01000028.1, read as the reverse complement.
GTCCCGCCGGGAAATCCGCCCGGGGCCGAACCACGGCCGCCGGGGATGGCTCCGCCCCCGAGGAGACGTCAGGACCTTCCATTCCGGCCCAGGCGGGGCCTGCGCGCACCGGGGCGAAGGCGGTGTCACCGCCCCCACGGTCGGCGGGATCCTCCCCGGCGACCTCCGCCACTCCCACCAGTTCCACCACTCCCACCAGTTCGACCAGTTCCGCGGCCTCGGCCGCCGCGGCCTCGGCTACGTCGGCGTCCGCGCCGGTGGCCACCCGGGCGGCGGCCGACCCGGGCGCCCCGCTCGGCGGCCGGGGCGGCCGCGGGACGTCGCGAGCCCGGTCGAAACCCACCGCCAGTCCGGTGGACGGGGCGACGAACGCGCGGCGGCCGGCCGCCACCGAACCCGCGGGCCCCGCGGGCAGAACGGGTGGCACCGGTGCTCAGGAGGGTCCGGCGGTCACCGGCGGTTCGCCGGTGACCGGATCCGCGCAGTCCTCGGCGCCCGCTCCCGCGACCCCCGCGCAGCCACCGGCGGCGCCGCGCGGCGCGCCGCCACGGAAGTCCGGGGAGGCGCGAGCGGCGGACATCACGACCCAGCGGCGGTCAGATGATCACACCGCGCCACTTGCCTATGGTGCGGCAGAACAGCCGGACCGCCGTACGGGCCGGTGACGGGACGGTCGACGGGGGGAACGGAACTCGACCAGGCGGGGCAGGCCCACGCCAGCGGTGAGCCGGCCGCCGGTGCGCCCGCGGCCGGTGACCGCGGGGGTGAGCCCGGCGCTGACCACGGGGGTGACCTCCGCGGTCAGCTCGGGGTGCGCGAGCCGGCCGGCGCCGGCGGTGATCGGCGCGGGCGCCGGTGGGGCCCGGTGGGCCGGCGGGACTGGCGCCCGGGACGGCGTCTCGTGCTGGCCACCCTGCTGGTCTTCGTCGCGCTGGTGGCGGCCGGTGCCTGGATTGTGGTGCGCGGCCTGCTCGCCCGCTCGCACCTGGACGACGCGCGGGCCCGGATAGCCGAACTACAGTCGGCGATCACCAGCGGTGCCGTGCCCGAGCCGGCGGATCTGCGGCGGGCGATGGACGAGGTCGTCGCCGGGACGGGGGCGGCCAGGTCGCTGACCTCGGACCCGCTCTGGTCGCTCGCGGGGCACCTGCCGCTCGCCGGTTGCCCGCTGCGCTCGAGCGCGTCCCTGGCGGCGGCGCTGGATGACGTGGCCACGGGCGCGCTGCCGTCGGTCGTGGAGCTGGGTGACCGACTCGCCCCCGACACCCTGCGCTCCGGGACGGCCGTCGACGTCGCCGCGCTGGCGGCAGCCCGGGCACCTGCCGAACGGGCGCGGGTCGCGGTCGCCGCGTTCGAGGAGGCGGCGCGGCGGGCGTCGCCGTGCGGGGGGATCGGCCACCGCGTCGGCCTCGACAGTGCCCGCGGCGAGGCGGTCGCCACCGGTGAGCGACTGCACGGTGTGCTGGACACCCTGGTGCTCGCCACCAGGATCGGCCCGGACATGCTCGGTGCGAGCGGGCCTCGCCGTTACCTGCTGGTGGTGCAGAACCCGGCCGAGTCGCGCGCCAACGGGGGCATCGTGGGCGGGTTCGGCGTGCTCACGGCGGCAGACGGCCGGCTGGAGCTCGACGACATCTCCGGTAACGGCAACCTGCCGGGCGGGCCGACCCAGAGCCAGCCGGCCGCCGCCCTGAGTCCCCAGTTCAGGGCCCGCTACGGCTCGTTCCGGCCGGACCGCATCTGGGCGAACGCCAACCTGACGCCCGACTACCCGACCGTCGGCCGGCTCTACTCCGCTCTCTACCGGGCCGGCACCGGGAAGGAGGTCGACGGGACGATCAGCGTCGACCCGACGACGCTGGCCTACCTGCTGGCGGCGACCGGACCCGCGGTGCTGCCCGACGGCACCTCGATCAGGGCGGACGAGCTGGTCGAGCTGGTCGAGTCCCGGGTCTACGCACAGATTGACGATGTCGCCGGGCGGGACGAGTTCTTCGCCACCGTCGGCGAGGCCGTCTACCAGGCCGTGGTGACCGGCGGCGGGTCCGCCGGCGAGACGTCGAAGCTGTTCCAGGCGATGGCGCGCGCAGCACGGGAAGGGCGGCTCCAGGTGTCAAGCAACCACGCCGACGAGCAGGGCGCGCTTTCCTCGACGGCGCTCGGCGGCGCGCTGCTCGACGTTCCCGGCCCCTTTCTGGGGGTGGTGACGCAGAACGCGACAGCGAGCAAGCTCGACTACTGGTTGCGGCGCGGTACCGAATACCGCATGAAGCGCCAGCCCGATGGAACCGGACAGGCGACGATCACTGTTTCGCTGACGAATGCGGCCCCGGAGGGTCTCAGCGACTACGTCCGTAACCGCGGAGACGTCGACATCCCCGGCTGGCGCAACGAAGAGGCCCAGAACCACCTCTGGGTCTCCCTCTATACGGGCCACGGGAGCCTGCTCGTGGACGCCNTCCTCGACGGGGAACCGGTCTCGATGGCGGTGGGACAGGAGAAGGGCCGTCCCGTTCTGTCGACCTATCTGACGGTGGATCGCGGGCAGACCCGGACCCTGCGGCTGCGGGTTCTGGAGCCTTCGGCCGGACCTGTTCTGACTCTCCGGAGTCAGCCTCTGCCATTTCCTGAGCACCTGGTGGTAGAGGGCCTGCCGGCCGAGCCTCCATGGTCACGCAGAGTTAGCAACTGACGACGCTACGTTCTAGACACTGAGAGTGACTCTCTGTACTCTCCCTGTAGTCAATCATCCGACTTCTTGAACGGATCACCCGCAGGGAGAGTGTCTGAATGAAGTTCCGAACTCTCGGCGTCGCGCTGGTGGCGGGCGGCGGGCTAGCGCTCGCCGCGCTGCCGGCTTCTCCGGCGGCGGCCTTCGACGACAAGCCGTACCCGCCGATTTCCTGCTCCGGACCAACCGGTGAAGGCAGCGTTACCAAGTCCCTTCTACTGGTGGGTGAAGGCACGTTCTTCAGCGGGTGCGGCTTCCTGCCGGGGACGCCCGTGGAGATCGAGCTCGACGGAGTCGCCTACAGCGAGACGGTCNCGGACGCAGGCGGCAGGTTCACCGCGCTCGTGATCATCAACTCCGCCGGCACGCACACGATCGCCGGCGTGGGAGAGGCCGGCGCGCCGGGCGTGACGACGGCGAACGAGGGCGGCGGGATCTTCTCCGAGCCGATCTTCGCGGACAAGCCCGAGGAGGCGGCGGCCGGGGCCGTCGGAGACTCGATCTTCCCGGACAAGGTCGAGGACGGGGTGGCTGGCACGACCACCGGGGGCCCCGCCACAGATGTCCCGGCAGTCGCCGGGGCTGAGGCCCCCGTCGTCGGCGACCTGCCGAAAGTGGGACTCGCGACCCGCGTCCCGCTCCAGGGGCCCTTCGGGCCCNGCGTGATCACCGCGACCGTGACGGCGATCGGGATCGGGGCGGGCGGGATCACGGGCCTGCCGTTCGACCCGGCGCTCGTCGCCAGCTGGATCAGCAACTGGGGCCAGTGGGCGGCCGAGAACGGTAAGGACGACCGGCACCACGACCGCGATGGATCCTGCTTCGGCGANGGCTTCGGCAACGGCATCGACAAGGACAGGGACAAGGACAGGGACAAGGACAACCGCGACAAGGACTTCGCCGACAAGGACGGCCGCGTCAAGGACGAGGAGCGCACAGGTCTCGCTTCGCCGGTGGTGAACCCGCTGGCCGACGGTGACGGCCGCGAGGAGGGCTGGTTCGGCGACAAGGACGACTGGTTCGGCGACAAGGACCGCGACAAGGACGACTGGTTCGGCGACAAGGACCGCGACAAGGACCGCGACAAGGACCGTGACCGCGGCGACTGCATCATCGCCGGTGGCGTGGTCGGTGTCGGTGTCGGCGGTGCCGGTGTCGGCGCGGGTGCGGGTACCGGTGCCCTGCCCTTCACCGGTGTCGAGACCGGTGCGATGGCCTCCATCGCCTTCGCGCTGCTCGGTGGCGGTGTCCTGCTTCGGGTGGCTGCCCGTCGCCGGCGCCTCACCGGCCGGGTGCAGGGCTGACCCGGAGATCCACAACCGGTAGGAAGCGCAGGGTGCCTCGGCACCAGTGAGAATCGGCACCAGTAAGAGACAGAAAAGGCACGGGCCGTCCGCGCACGACGCGGGCGGCCCGTTGCCGTCGGCAGCCCTGGCCCGTCGGGTGCCCTGGTCCGTCAGCCAGCTTGCGTGGCCGTCCGTCGGATGGCGTGGGCGCTCAGGCGGTGCCGCGGCGCAGCGGGTCGAACGGGAGCAGCGCGGCGGGTGTCCGCCCGGTGACCAGCGCCCGCGCCACCAGCCGGCCGGTGATCGGCCCCAGCGTGATGCCCCACATGCCGTGCCCACCCGCCACGTGCACCCGCGGCGAGGACGTCGGACCGAGCAGCGGCAGCCCGTCCGGGGTGCATGGCCGTGGCCCCATCCACTCCAGCGCCCGCGCCCGTAGGTCGACGCCGCGCAGCAGCCCGCCCGCGGCCGCGACGATCGCGTCGATCCGGCGTGGGTCCCGCGGCGCGTCCGGTCGGCGGAACTCCATCATTCCCGCTATCCGCAGCTCGGAGCCGATCGGAGTGCAGGCCACCCGGGACGCCGGGAAGTACACCGGGCCGGTCGGTGGCTCCTTCACCGGCACGCTGAAGCTGTAGCCGCGACCGGCCTGCACCGGCATGCGCACCCCGAACCGGGCCGCCAGCGGGGGCAGCCAGGAACCGGCCGCCAGCACCACCGCGTCGAACCGGGCCGGAGGGCTGGCATGGTCGGCCATCGCCAGCACCACCCCGGTCCCCAGATCGATGACCTTGTCGACGGCGACGCCCTCGCGGATGATCCCGCCCCGCTCGCGCACGGCGTCCGCCAGCGCGGCCACGAACCGGCCGGGGTCGCAGTACCGCTGGCCGTGGACCTGGATGACGTGCGTGATCTGGTCGGAGAGCATGGGTGCCCGGTCCCGGGCGGTCAGCGCGTCGAGTTCCTCGCTGTCGACGGGCTGGCCGCAGGCGCGCACCTCCGCCAGTTCGGCGAGCAGCGCCTCGGCGCCGCGCCGGTCGCGGAAGCAGGCGAGGAACGGGGCGGCGGCCCGGGTGGGCGCGGCGACGCCACCGTCCGCCAGCTCGTCGAAGGCGTCCAGGCTCTGCCGGGTGAGGGCGGACAGCGCCCGCATCGCCCGGCGCCACCGCGGCTGTGTGCTGTGCCGGACGAAACCGGCGAGGAAGCGGGCCAGCGCGGTGTCGGCGGCGGGCGGCAGGTAGACCGGCGAGTCCGGCCGCAGCAGCACCCGCAACCCATAACGGAGCACCGCCGGCTCGGGCAGTGGCGTGGCCAGACCCGGCGTCAGCCAGCCGGCGCTGCCCCAGGACGCGCCGGCGCCGGCGTGCACCGGGCCGGGTGTCACCCGGTCGCGTTCGAGGACGGTGACGCCCACCCCGTGCTCCTGCAGGTACCAGGCCGTACACAGGCCGACCATGCCGCCGCCGACGACGGCCACATGGTCCGGGTGGGGGGCGGGGGACGAGGTCGATCCGGGACGAGGGTCCACATCTGAGATGTTCCCCCCGGCCGGGCGGCGCAGCCCTCACGCAACGAAACTGTCACCGGACGACAACCGCCCACGGCTACCCCGTACGCACGTTCGGGTGCGTCCGGGGTGGCCGTGGGCGGAGTGGATCTCTCCGGTTGTCGCCGGTGACCGCCTCGGCTACCGCTTGGTGAGTGCCCGCAGGTACTCGCGGTTGAGGTTGCCGATGCTGGTCAGCGGGATGCCCTTCGGGCAGGCGACGGTGCACTCACCGGTGTTCGTGCAGCCGCCGAAGCCCTCGTCGTCCATGGCCGCGACCATGTCACGCACCCGGCTCTCCCGCTCCGGCGCGCCCTGGGGCAGCAGGTTGAGGTGGGTGACCTTGGCCGAGGTGAACAGNATCGCGGAGCCGTTCGGGCAGGCGGCCACGCAGGCACCGCAGCCGATGCAGGTCGCGTTGTCGAACGCGGCGTCGGCGATGTCCTTGGGCACCGGCGTCGCGTGCGCCTCGGGGGCGCTGCCGGTGACCACCGAGATGTAGCCGCCGGAGCCGATGATCCGGTCGAACCCGGAGCGGTCGACGACCAGGTCGCGCACGACCGGGAAGGCCGCCGCCCGCCACGGCTCGATGTCGATGACGTCGCCGTCGGCGAACTCGCGCATGTGGAGCTGGCAGGTGGTGGTCCGGTCCCGCGGACCGTGTGCCTGGCCGTTGATGACCAGACCGCACATGCCGCAGATGCCCTCACGGCAGTCGTGGTCGAAGGCCACCGGGTCCTCGCCGTCGACGATGAGCCGCTCGTTGAGCACGTCGAGCATCTCAAGGAAGGACATGTCCGGGCTGACGTCGGCCAGCTCGTAGGTGACCATGGCACCGCGGTCCTCCGGGCCGCGCTGCCGCCAGATCCGAAGGGTGAGGTTCACGGTCGGGGCTCCTTCGAGTGCTGTGTGGCTCGTCGCGCGGCGCGCGCACGTCCTTGATCGCGCCGCTGAGCGGCGCCGCGGAAGCGGATGGCGGGGGAGGGCAGGGCCGCGGTGGATGTACAGGCGGCCGGTGCTCCCGGAGCCGGCCGCGACCGTACCGCCCCGACCGGGGCGGACGGGCGACGGCCGGCAACGAGAATCACGAGTAGTTGCGCTGGGCCAGGTGGACGTAGTCGAACTTCAGCGGCTCCCGGTGCAGCACCGGGGCCCCGCCGGTGTACTCCCACGCCGCCGCGTAGGCGAAGCGCTCGTCGTCGCGCAGCGCCTCGCCGTCCGGCGTCTGGCTCTCCTCGCGGAAGTGCCCGCCGCAGGACTCGGCGCGGTGCAGCGCGTCGATNCACAGCAGCTCGCCGAACTCGAGGAAGTCCGCGATCCGGTTCGCCTTCTCCAGCGACTGGTTCAGCTCGCCGGAGTCGCCCGGCACCTTCACCCGCCGCCAGAACTCCTCGCGCAGCTCCGGGATGCGGGCGAGCGCCTTGCGCAGGCCAGCCTCGGTGCGGCCCATCCCGCACTCGTCCCAGATGAGCTCGCCGAGCTCGCGGTGGAACGAGTCGGGCGTGCGGTCGCCGTTGACCTCCAGCAGCCGGCCGAGGCGGCCGGTGACCTCGCCGATCACGGACGTGACGGCCGGGTCGTCCAGGCTGACCGAGCCCAGCTTGGTGCTGGCGATGTAGTTGCCGAGCATGGGCGGCAGGACGAAGTAGCCGTCCGCCAGGCCCTGCATGAGGGCGCTGGCACCGAGGCGGTTCGCGCCGTGGTCGGAGAAGTTGGCCTCACCGATCACGAACAGGCCGGGGATGGAGCTCTGCAGGTCGTAGTCGACCCACAGCCCGCCCATCGTGTAGTGCACGGCCGGGTAGATCCGCATCGGGACCTTGTACGGGTCCTCGCCGGTGATCCGCTCGTACATCTCGAACAGGTTGCCGTACTTCTCGCGGACCTTGTCCTCGCCCATGCGCTTGATGGCGTCGGCGAAGTCGAGGTACACGCCGAGCCCACCCGGGCCGACACCGCGGCCGTCGTCGCACTGGTACTTCGCGGCGCGGGACGCGATGTCCCGCGGGACCAGGTTGCCGAAGGCCGGGTAGATGCGCTCCAGGTAGTAGTCGCGCTCGGCCTCGGGGATCTGGTCCGGCGAGCGGGTGTCGCCCTTCTGCTTGGGCACCCAGATGCGGCCGTCGTTACGCAGCGACTCGCTCATCAGCGTGAGCTTGCCCTGGTACTCCCCGGAACGGGGGATGCAGGTCGGGTGGATCTGCGTGTAGCAGGGGTTGGCGAACAGCGCGCCGCGCCGGTGGGCCCGCCACGTCGCCGTGGTGTTGGAACCCTTGGCGTTGGTGGAGAGGTAGAAGACGTTGCCGTAGCCGCCGGTGGCGAGCACGACCGCGTCCGCCAGGTAGGGCGTGATCTTGCCGGTGACCAGGTCACGGGCGACGATGCCGCGGGCCCGACCGTCGATGACGATCAGGTCGAGCATCTCGGTGCGGGGGTGGATCTCCACGCCGCCGGCGTCGATCTGCCGGGACAGCGCCTGATAGGCGCCGATCAGCAGCTGCTGGCCCGTCTGGCCCCGCGCGTAGAACGTGCGCTGGACCTGCACACCGCCGAAGGAGCGGGTGTCGAGCAGGCCGGAGTACTCGCGGGCGAACGGCACACCCTGGGCGACGCACTGGTCGATGATCTGCGTCGAGATCTGGGCGAGCCGGTAGACGTTCGACTCGCGGGCGCGGAAGTCGCCGCCCTTGACCGTGTCGTAGAACAGCCGGTAGACGGAGTCGCCGTCGTTGCGGTAGTTCTTCGCCGCGTTGATGCCGCCCTGCGCGGCGATCGAGTGCGCGCGCCGGGGCGAGTCCTGGAAGCAGAACTGGATGACCTTGTAGCCCTGCTCGGCCAGCGTCGCGCCGGCCGCGCCGCCGGCGAGGCCGGTACCGACCACGATCACGGTGTGCCGGCGGCGGTTGGCGGGGTTGACCAGCTTGGCGGAGAACTTGCGGCGGTCCCAGCGGGTTTCGATCGGGCCGTCCGGGGCGGCGGTGTCGACGATGTCGTCGCCGACCGTCCAGTAGGCGCTTCCGCCGGGGCCGAGGGACGTCGTCTCGGACATCTCAGTCCACCAATCCGGCCAGTACGGCGATGGGAACGACCATGAAGCCCGCCGAGATGAGGACCGCGAGCACGGTCGCGAGGATCTTCAGGTTCTTTTCCCGGGCCGCGCTGTGCACGCCGAGAGTACGAGCAGCGCTCCAGAATCCGTGATGGATGTGTAGTCCGAGCGCCAGCATGGCGATGATGTAGAAGAGTGTGACCCACCACACAGAGAAGCTGGACACCACGTTGTCGTACGCGGCGCCTTCAACCCCGTGGCGGTTCAGCGTCAGGCTCGTGAAATCGAGGAGATGGTAGATGATGAACAGGCCGATGATGATGCCGCCGTAGCGCATCGTGTTCACCGCGTAGCTGGCCTCAAGGCGCTGCCGGTGCGAGTACTTCTGCGGCCGGGCCTTGAGATCGCGCCGGCTGAGCTGGTACGCCGACGTGGCGTGCAGCACGACCGCCACGACCAGGACGGCCCGCATGATCCACAGGAACCAGGCTCCGTGGAGTGCGGGGACCCCGATCGAGCGCAACCAGTGCGCGTACTCGTCGAAACTCTCGGGCCCGTAGAAGATCTTCAGGTTCCCGAGCATGTGGACGAGTAGATAGAGCAGCATCACCGCCCCGGNGACGGCCATCACAGCCTTCTTGCCGATGGTGGACCGCCAGAAGATGCCTACGGGGGACGTAGGCCGCGCGTCGTTCGTTACAGCCACGCTGCGAACCCTAGGGACAAGTTCGCGAGTGGTCCAAGACATGATGGGCCTGATCTCGATAGCCTCTGGCTATCGTCGGTTACCCTAAGGTGTGCAGCTTCATCAGCTTGCGTATTTTGTCGCCGTCGCCGAGACCAGGCATTTCACCCGTGCGGCCGAGCGCGAGCACGTGGCGCAGCCCTCCCTCTCGCAACAGATCCGTGCCCTGGAACAGGAGATGGGTAGTCCCCTGTTCAACAGAATGCGGGGCAACATCACACTCACTCCGGCAGGGGAAACTCTGCTCCCACTGGCACGTCGGATCCTCGCCGACACCGAGACGGCCCGCCGGCAGGTGCAGGAGCTGCTCGACCTGCGCCGCGGCACCGTCCGGCTGGGGGCGACGCCCAGCCTGTGCACCGGGTTCCTGCCCGAGGTGCTGTACGCCTTCCACCGGGAGTACCCGGGCATCCGGCTGATCGTCGAGGAGGGCGGCTCCCGTGACCTCATCCGTGATCTCGCGCAGGGCCACCTGGACCTCGCACTGATCATTCTGCCCCTGCACAGCTCGGATCCGGCCCTGTCGACCACCCCGCTGCTGCGTGAGGACCTCGTCCTCGTCACGTCGGAGAACTCCCCGCCACCGGCGCGCGACGGCCACCTGCGGGTGGCGGATCTGCGCAACCGTCCGCTGGTGATGTTCCGGCGGGGCTACGACCTGCGGGACTTCACCGTGGGTGCCTGCCGGATCGCCGGGTTCGAACCCACCTTCGCGATCGAGGGCGGTGAGATGGACGCCGTCGTCGGCTTCGTCGAGGCCGGGCTGGGGGCGGCGGTCATCCCGAGCATGGTCGCCCGCCGGCAGCGGCTGCGCAGCACCGCCTTCGCGCCCCCCGGGCTGCACCGGACGATCGGGCTGGCGCACCGCCGGGACGTCGAGCCTCCGCAGGCCGCCCGGGAGCTGCGGCGCAGCCTGCGCGCGTATCTGAAGAGCACGGCCGCCGCGGGCACCCTCCCGCCGGGGACCGACCTCCTGCCCGGGTGACGGCCCCGGTGACCTGCGCGGTGCGCGGTGACGGGGATGCGGACCGCAGTCGGGACGCCCCGAACCGGTGCCCTATGCTCCTGATCGCACCGAGGAGGTTCGTGCGGGTNGGGAGGAACGGTTGAACAGCGTCGATGTCGCGCTCAAGGAAGCGATGGAGATCGAGNGGGCGACGGGGATAGCCCTGGTGGATTTCACCAGCGGCATGACCCTCGGCACCCTGGGCACCAACCCCGCCTTCGACCTCGAGGTCGCCGCGGCGGGCAACACCGAGGTGATCCGGGCGAAGATCCGGACGATGGAGAGTCTGGGTGTCACCGACACCATCGAGGACATCCTGATCACCCTCGGGCGCCAGTACCACCTGATCCGGCTGCTGCAGAGCCACACCGGGCGGGGTCTCTTCCTCTACCTCGTCCTCGACAAGCCGCGCGCCAACCTCGCGTTGGCCCGTCACCGCCTGCGCACCATCGAGGCCTCACTCGACATCTGAAACGAACCGGTTCGGGTGGCCCGGGTCGAGCCCAGCCGGGTCGAGCCGGGTCAGGATGGTGGGCATGACGACCACGCCGACGCTGCGGATCACCGGCCGGGTCCTGGTGGGGCCGGACGACGTGCGGGACGACATCTGGGTCGTCGACGGGCGGGTCAGTCACACCGCCCCGGNCGGCATCGGCGCCCGTGACGTCCGGACGATCACAGGCTGGGCCCTGCCGGGCCTGGTCGACGCGCACTGCCACGTCGGTCTCGTCTCCACCGGGGCCACCGACGCGCAGACCGCGGAGGAACAGATCCGCGCCGACCGGGACAGCGGTGCGCTGCTGTTGCGGGACGCCGGGTCACCGTCCGACACCCGCTGGATCGACGACCGTCCGGATCTGCCGCGCCTGATCCGCGCCGGCCGGCACATCGCGCGCCCCAGGCGCTATCTGCGCGGCTACGCGGCGGAGGTCGAGCCGCCGGATCTCGCCGCCGAGGTCGCCGAGCAGGCCCGTCGCGGCGACGGCTGGGTCAAGCTGGTCGGCGACTGGATCGACCGGGCCGAGGGCGACCTCGCGCCGTGCTGGCCGGCGGACGCGGCCCGCGCCGCCATCGACACCGCGCACGCGCTGGGCGCCCGGGTCACGGCGCACTGCTTCGCCGAGGACTCGCTGGCCGATCTGGCCCGCGCCGGTATCGACTGCGTGGAGCACGCCACCGGTCTGACCGGCGACACCATCGGCCTGTTCGCCCAGCGGGGCATCGCCATCGTTCCCACGCTGGTGAACATCGCGACCTTCGAGGGGATAGCGGCCGGCGCGGAGGCGAGGTTCCCGGTGTATGCCCGGCACATGCGCGCGCTGCATGCCCGCCGGTACGAGACGGTCGCGAACGCGTTCGAGGCGGGCATCCCGATCTACGTCGGGACGGACGCCGGCGGTTCGCTGCCGCACGGGCTGGTCGCCGCCGAGGTCGCCGAGCTCGTCACGGCGGGCCTCCCTCCGCGGGCCGCGCTGGGCGCCGCTTGCTGGGAGGCCCGCGGCTGGCTGGGCCGGCCAGGCCTGGAGGAGGGCGCGTCCGCGGATCTCGTGGTCTACCCCACCGACCCCAGGGCGGACGTCCGGGTCCTGGGCGCCCCCGAGCTGATCGTCATCCGCGGCCGCGCGCTGTGACGCGGGCGTTTCTCGCGGATGGCGCGGGAACCTCCCGGCGGGCCGCTCGTTGTCACCGGTGCGGGTGGCCGCCCGGTGCCGCGCGGTTCGCGGGGGAGGCCCGATGACGGAGCTGGTGTCGGGGGCCAACACGGAGCTGCCCGCCGGTGTGGTCTCCCTGTCACTGGCCGGCCCGTTCGATCTCTCGGCGCTGGTGCTCGGGCCAGGCGGGCGGGTGACCGGCGATCGGGACATGATCTTCTACAACCAGCCCGCGGCGGCCGGTGTCACGCTGCGGAACACCGGTGGTGCCCAGGTCATCGACCTTGACCTGGCGGGACTGCGCCCGGGCGCCGAGAGGGTCGTGCTGGTGGCCAGTCCGGCCGACGGCAGCACGCCCTTCGGCCGGCTGCCCGCGCCGCTGGCCACCGTCCGCGCCGCGGGCCGCGCGGTCGCCACCGTGCGGCCGCCGCACCTGGGCCCGCAGACGGCCCTGCAGATCGCCGAATTCTACCGCCGCGGGTCACGATGGAAGCTCCGCGCGCTCGGCCAGGGGTATGCGGACGGGCTGGCCGGGCTCGCCCGGGACTTCGGCGTCGACGTCGACGAGGCGTCCTCCGCGCCCAGCGCGCCCAGCGCGCCCAGCGTGCCCAGCGCTCCCGGCGCTCCCGCCGGCCCGCCGGGGATCCCGCCCCCCGGGGCCGCGCCGGACATCCTCGCCGAGGTCCTGGCGCTCACCAACGCCGAGCGCGCCCGGGCGGGCCTGCGGCCCCTCACCGCCGAGCCCCGGCTGGCCGCGGCGGCCGCCCGGCACAGCGCGGACATGGCCGCCCGCGGCTTCTTCGCCCACGACACCCCCGAGGGCGGCACGCCGGCGGACCGGGTCCTGGCCTGCGGCTACGCCTATTCGGTCGTTGCCGAGAACATCGCCGCCGGCCAGCGCACCGCGCGCGAGGTCGTCACCGGCTGGATGGACAGCCCGCCGCACCGGGCGAACATCCTGCGGCCCGAGGTGCGCGAGCTCGGCGTCGGCCGGGTCGAGGGCGGTGAGTACGGCGTGTACTGGACGCAGGTCTTCGGCTCGCCGCGCTGACCGGCTCGTCCCGTTGACCGGTTCGTCCCGTTGACCGGCGTGCCTGCCGGGGAGTGCCACCAGGGAGGGTGCGCGGCCGGCCGGCCGGTGTGGCGTGGGTCCCGTTCGGGTACCGAGGCGGGTACGCGGGTCCTGGCAGTGGTGGGCGTCGGGTGGCCCCGCTCTGTCACGAGGGCACGAATTGTGAGTTGTTTGCTTGTCCGGCGCGTATAGGCACCGTACGTTCCGACAGTCACCGTGATCAGGGTCGTCGCGATGACCCGGATCCCCGCTGCACCTGGTGGATCACCGAGGGGATCCCCGAGGCCCTTCCCGAGCACAGACGGGCACCGGCCACCGGTGCGATGTGAGGTGGGTGGCCGTGGACGACGTCCTGGGCTATGCCCTGTTGAGCCTCGGCGCCGGCGCGCTCTACGCCCTGGTCGCCGCGGGTGTGGTGGTGATCCAGCGCGGCGCCGGCGTGCTGAACATGGCGCAGGGGGCGCTGCTGGCCTGGTCCGCGTATGCCTTCCATGGGGCGCACGTCGTCCGGGGGCTGCCGCTGGTGCCCGCCGCGCTGGTGGCCGTGGGGTCCACGATGGCGATCGGCCTCGCCTTCCACCAGTTGGTGCTCCGCCCCATGCGGCAGGCGACGGCGGTGCTGCGGCTGATGGCCACCCTCGGCCTGCTCATCATCATCCAGTCGACGCTGACCCTGATGTACGGCAATGACATACGGAACTCGCCCACCGTCCTGCCGACGTCCAAGGTGACGGTGGCCGACACCGCGCTGGGCGTGGACGTCCTGGTTCGCCTCGCCGTGGTGGGTGCGATCGTGGCCGGGTTGTGGGCGGTGTTCCGCCACACCACGCTCGGGCTCGCGGCGACCGCGGTGACGGAGAACCCGCGGGCCGCGGCGTCGCTGGGCTGGTCGCCGGACGCGGTGGCCAGCTGGGCCTGGCTGGCGGGGTCCGCGCTCGCGGGTCTCGGCGGGGTGCTCCTCGCGCCGCTGCAGAACCCGCTGTCGGCCGGCGGGCTGATGCTGCTGATCGTTCCGGGGCTGGCGGCGGCGCTGGTCGCCCGGTTCAGATCGCTGCCGGTGGTGTTCGCCGGGGCGCTCGCGCTCGCGGCGGTGGAGCTTGAGCTGCAGGTGCAGCTGGTCGCCGATCATCCCGCCTGGCGGGGCGTCGACCGCGCCGTCCCGCTGGCAGTGATCGTCTTCTATCTGGCGGTGCGCGGGCGCGGCATCCCCGACCGCGGGCACGTCGCCGAACGGCACCCCTCGCTGGGGAACGGGCGGGTGCCCTGGCGGGCGCTGGGTGTGGCGGTGACCTGCGCGGTGGTCGGCATCTGGTGCCTGCTGCCGGAACCATGGGTGAACGCGCTCAACGCGAACGCGATCTGGGCGACGATCATCCTGTCGGTCGTCGTCCTGGTCGGCTTCACCGGCCAGCTCTCGCTCGCGCAGCTCGCGTTCTCCGGCACGGCGGCACTGATCGCCGGGCGCCTGATCGCGGTGCGGGGCTGGCCGCTGGAGGCCGCCCTCGTCGTCGGGGTGGCCGGAACCGCGGTCGTCGGCGTGCTGTTCGCGCTGCCGGCGCTGCGCACCCGAGGTCTGCAGCTGGCCGTGGTGACCCTCGGCCTCGGTGCCGCGGTGGACGCGCTGCTGTTCCAGCGCGGCTACCATTCGCCGGCGCCGCCGAGCCCGCTCGGTGATCTGTTCGGTGACCTCTCGAAACTGGAGGGGACCGAGGTCGGCGACGTCACCCTGCTCGGCGTCAGCCTCGACAAGGTGGCGCATCCCCGGGGCTTCGCGACCCTGTCGCTGCTGTCGTTCGTCCTGTTGGGCCTGCTGGTGGCCAACCTGCGCCGGGGGCGGGCGGGCCGGCGGCTGATCGCGGTGCGGACGAACGAACGGGCGGCGGCCGCTCTCGGGATCAGCGTCGTCGGGGCCAAGATCTACGCTTTCGCGCTGTCGGCGGCGATCGCGGGCTTCGGCGGGGTGCTGTACGCCTTCTACGCCTACGGCGAGCGCGGCAACATCGACTACGGTGGCGGCCTGTTCTCCCCGTTCGCGTCGATCCTGCTGATCGCCTACGCGGTGGTCGGCGGAGTCGGCTGGATCAGCGGTGCCTTCGCCGGCGCGACCATGGCCGCCGAGGCCCTGGCCACGAGGTTCGGGGCCTGGGCGGGCAGCCTGCTGGAACGGGTCGGCGCCGTCCTGCGGATTCTGCTGGCGGCCCTCGCCGCGCTGGTCGGGCTGGGGCTCGGCCGCGCGGTGGCGCCGCGGGCGAGGGCGCGCCGGGCCGGTCGGGCGGTGCCGTGGCTGACCGCCGCGGTCTTCGCGGTCCTCGCCTTCGCGCTCGGCGGCCGGATCATCGACTGGCTCGCGGACCTGGATCGTTATGTTCCGCTCATCGGCGGGCTTGTCCTCGTCACGGTGCTCTCCCGCTCGGGTGGCGGGATGGCACCGGAGAACGCCCGGAACGCCCGGCGGTTGCTCGATCGGCGCTTCCCGAAGGCGGTCGAGCGGCGGGCGGCGGTGGACACCGCGCGAGTGGCCCGTCTCCTCGGCCCGCTTCCGGCTGGCGCCCCGCTTCCCGCGGGTGCCCCGCTTCCCGTCGGCGGCCCGCTTCCCGCGGGGGAAACCGCTTCGGCCGGGTCGGAGACAGGTCTGGTCCACCAGGTGGGCGCCGTCGCCTATCCCGCCCGTCCGGCCACCCTGTCGGCCTGGGGCCTGTCGGTGCGGTTCGGCGCCGTGGAGGCGGTCCGCGGGGTGGACCTGCGGGTGGAGCCAGGGCAGATAGTCGGCGTCATCGGCCCGAACGGGGCGGGGAAGACCACGGTGATCGACGCGATCACCGGCTATACGGCGGCCACCGCACAGTCCCTGATGCTCGGCGAGACCAGGCTCGACCGGCTGCCCGCCCACCTGCGGGCCCGGGCCGGGATCAGCCGGTCGTTCCAGAACCTGGAGCTCTTCGAGGACCTCACCGTGCTGGAGAACATCCAGGCGGCGTGCGACACCCGGGACGCCGTGGCCTACCTCGGCGACCTCGTGCTGCCGCGGTCGAGGCCGCTGCCCGCCGCCGCCGCCGCGGTGGTGGAGGCATTCGGGCTGCGTGACGACCTGCTCCGCACCGTCTCGGAGCTCTCCTACGGCCGGCGGCGGCTGCTGGCGATCGCGCGCGCGGTCGCGACCTGCCCGTCCGTACTTCTGCTCGACGAGCCGTGCGCGGGACTCGACGAGAACGAGAGTGCCGCGGTCGCGGCCCTGCTGCGCCGGCTCGCGGACCACTGGGGCCTGGGAATCCTGCTCAACGAGCATGACATGGACGTGGTGATGCGGATCTGTGACCAGATTGTGGTCCTCGACGGCGGCGAGGTGATCGCGCGCGGCACACCCGCCCAGATCCGCGTCAACCCGCGGGTGCGCAGGGCGTACCTCGGCTCGGGCCAGGCGGTCGCCGCCGCTCGGGAGCGCGCGGCTGCGCTCGCCGGCACCGCCGCGGCCGGCACCGCCGCGGTGGCCACCGCGCCGATGGGCACCGCGCCGATGGGCACCGCGCCGGCCCGCCCGGCCACGAGGCGCCGGTCGTGAGCCGCGGCGGGACCGCGCCGGTCCTGACCGCGCGCGGGCTGTCGGCCGGCTACGGTGATGCCGGGCCGGTGGTGCGTGACCTTGACCTGGACCTGCGACCCGGCGAGATCGTCACCTTGCTCGGGCCCAACGGCGCGGGGAAGACGACCACCCTGCTCGCGCTGAGCGGGGCGCTGCGCCCGCGTTCCGGCATGGTGTGCTGGGCGGGCCGGCCGACCACCGCGCCGCTGTACCAGCGGGCCCGCGCGGGTCTGGCCCTCGTCCCCGAGGACAGGTCGGTGATCATGGATCTCACCGTCCGCGAGAACCTGCGGATCGGGCGGGCGGACACCTCGCTCGCGCTGGAGACCTTCCCCGAGCTCGCGGAACACCTCGACCGGCGGGCCGGGCTGCTCTCCGGTGGACAGCAGCAGATGGTGGCGCTGGCACGGGCGCTTGCCCGCCGGCCGAGGGCGCTGCTGGCCGACGAGCTCTCACTCGGCCTCGCGCCGCGCCTCGCAGAACGGCTGCTCGGCGTCGTCCGGGCCGCCGCCGACGGCGGGCTGGCCGTGCTCCTCGTCGAACAGCACGTGCGCAGCGCCCTCGCGGTCGCTGACCAGGTCGTCGTGCTGCGGCACGGGCAGGTCGCCTGGTCGGGCCCGGCGCGGCGGGCCCGGGAAGATCCCGAGCTGCTGGTCGGCGCCTACCTGCCGCTGGCCTGACGTGCGTCCGGCCCGTCCCGCGCGGAGCCGGCGGGACGGGCCGGGGTCAGCTCAGGACGCGCCGGTCAGGACGTCTGCCGGTCAGGACGCGCCGCGGGTCAGCAGGGACATCGCGTCGTAGGTCTCCGCCCCGAGCGACACGAAGCCGCCGGTGGCACTGTCCCAGCGGGCGCCGCGCATCGTCGTGTTGAACACCCGGGGCACCCCGGGAACCGCGTTGGGAGTGGTGAAGTTCAGCGGCGGGACCAGACCGAGATCGAGGCCCTTGGTCGCCCCCAGCTGCTCCAGCAGGGCCTTGGACGTCAGCTCGCCCGGCACCGCGTTGCCGACCTTCTCCGCCACCTGCACCGAAAGCCAGGCCGCCGTGGACGAGGTCGACGACCGCAGCTCCGCGCGGGCGTCGGCGTTCCCGGCAGCTTGCTCGGCGTCAAGCTCGGCGAGCATCCGGGCGAGCTCGGGGAACTCGTCAGCCTGGCTGAGCTCGGGGAACGCGCTGGCCACGACGAGGTTGTCCGCGGCCGGCCCGAGGCCCTTGAGGTACTCCTCCGAAAGGGTGCCCGCGGCGTGGCAGGTCCGCAGGCCCGAGCCGGCGCCGCTGATCACCGCGTAGGCGGCCTGGTCGAACACCACGAGCACCGCGCCGTTCGCCTTCGCCCGGGTGAGCTGGGCGATGGTCGGCGTGAAGTCGCTGGAGGTGATCGGGATGCGGATCTCGGGGGATAGCGGCGCCCCGACGGCCCGCCCGCCCGCCTCGGCCATCGTGATCAGCCGGTCACTGGCGGCCAGGTCGTAGCCGACCAGGCCGATGCTCGACGCGCCGGCCTTGCGCAGCAGGGACGGGCACACCGCGGGGTAGAAGGTCAGCGGGCTGAGCATGAAGCTCACCTCCGAGCTGAGCTCGGAGCCGTCCACGGCGATGCCGGCCGATCCGATCGCGGGAATGCCCGCCTTCTCGAGGATCGGCATGATCCCGCCGGCGAGCGAAACCGCCGAGACGACGGCCAGGACCTGCTCGTCGACGGCCTGCTGCGCGCACTTCTTGGCGGTTTCGGGATCGTTCTTCTCGTCGCAGTGCAGGATCTCGACCGGATGGCCCTTGATACCGCCGCGGCCGTTGACCGCCCGGGCGGCGGCCACCATCTCCGGATGGTTGGCTCCCGCGGTCCCGACCGGAGCGATGATCATCAGCTTGACCGGGTCCCCCGAACCGACGGCCGTGGTGGCGGCCGGCTCGCCGTCGCCCCCGCCGCAGGCGGCGAGAGCCAGCGCGGCTCCGATGCAGGCGGCACCGAGCCGCAGACCCAGACCTCGTCTCACCGGTTCGTCCTCCTGATGATCCTGGCGGGCTGGGGCGGCGGGGTAGGTGGAAGCCACCCCGCGGCCCCGCAGGCCCCGCCACGGTAGACCCGTCGGGGTGTGATCCCCACGGCAGGTGAGCCGGGAATGCCCTGGGGTGGCACCCGGGTAACGCTATGTGACGTCGCGGCTGTTCTCGCCCGCCGGGCCGCGCGAGACCGCCCACACCCTCGCCCGGCAGGTGCGACGTCGGGTGGGCGGCCCCCGGAAGTGCCCGGTGCCGGACGTCTTCGGCGCTCCGGCCGCGGCTCCTCAGATCACCTGGGACCAGGCGTAGGCGAAGCCCATGATGTGGTCCGTCAACGTCTCCAGATGGCTCGCGGCCCGCCGGTCGAACACCTCGCCGTTCGGGCCGAAGGGCGGGGTGGAGGTGTCGATGGAGACTCCGAGCGGAGTCGGCCAGCCGCGCAGGGCGTGCACCGAGGAGCGCAGGCTCGCCAGCGCGGTGCCCGCGGTCTGCGGGCCGTCGGCGCAGACGATCAGCCCGACGGCGCGGCCGTCGAGGTAGGGGCGGGGTGCGTCCCGCAGGTCCTCCAGATAGTCCAGCGCGTTCTTGACCAGGCCCGACATGCCGCCGTGGTAGCCCGGTGTGGCGATGACCAGGGCGTCGGCCCGGGCGATCTCGCTGACCAGCCGGCGCGCCGCCGGGGTGCGCTCGCGCAGGTCGGGGGAGTACATCGGCAGGTCGAGGTCGGCCGTGCCCAGCAGAACGGTCTCGGCGCCCGCGGCGGCCATCGTGGCCAGGACGGTCTGCAGCGCCCGCAGGGTGGTCGACTCCGGCCGGGTGGTCCCCCCGAGGCCGACGACGGTCGGCCGGCGGCGGCGCTCCGCGCGGGGCACCTGCCCGCTCCTGACGGCCAGCCCGGCGAGGTCACCGAGTATCTCGTTGCCCGCCTGGTCGGCGGCTCGGGCGCCGGTGCGCCCCCGCCGGGCCAGTTGCTGGCCCTCGTCCGGGTACGGGCCTTCGCCGTTCGACGTTAACGCGCTGTGCGCGTTGACCATCACTACCTCCTCGCCGAGGCCTCTGCCGTTTCCACCCGCGCGTGCTCGCGGGCTGATCTGGCTTACCGCAAGGTGCCGGGCAGATGCGACGGAAAGCGTAGTGCCCGGTGTCAGGGCCGGTCAGGGCGGCGTCGCAACGCCGAGGGGAGGGCCACCGCCCCCGGCCCGTAGGCCGCGACGCGGTCGTCGGGATTCGACATGTGGCAGCGCCGCAGGGACAGGCATCCACAGCCGATACAGGAGTCCAGGCCGTCCCGAAGCCGTTCCAGCGCCTCGATCTGCTCGTCCAGCCGGGTTCGCCAGCCCCGCGAGATCGTGCTCCAGTCCGCCTTGGTCGGGGTGCNCTCGGCGGGCAGGCTCCGCAGCGCCTCGCGGATCTCGTCCAGACTGAGCCCGATGTTGCGGGCCGCCCGGATGAAGGCCAGCCTGCGAAGTGCGTGCCGGGGGTAGCGGCGCTGGCCGCCGCTGGTGCGGCTCGTGCTCAGCAGCCCCTCGCGCTCGTAGAAGCGCAGGGCCGACGCGCTGAAACCGCTGCGGCGTACGACCTCGCCGAGCGTGAGGAGGTCGGTGGCGTCCATCTCCAGACAGTACAACCTTCAACCTGAAGTGAACTTCAGGTTGGTGCCGCGGGTGCGCGGCCTTCCGCGGTCGACGAGTGAAGCGAGGAGTGATAGTACGGTCACGGTGAGGTGTGATGGGGGAGGGGTGACCCCCGGAATGCGGCCAGTAGAGACAGATTTCCCATTTAGATACGATTTGACCGTGCTGGCCCCGGTTTCCCGCTCAGATGACGGTTCGGCGTCGGCCGATACCAGTGGCCCGTCGGCGGAGCGGGCGGAGCCCGCCGCGCCGGAGCCGATCCCCGAGGAAGGCACGCACCGGCGGTACGACCCGCTGACCGGCCGGTGGATCCTCGTCTCAGCGGGCCGGGTCGCCCGCCCGTGGCGCGGCGGGCAGGAAACAGTCCCCGCCGAGCTGAGTACCTACGACCCCGAATGTCATCTGTGCCCGGGCAATGTGCGCGCTTCCGGCATCGGCAATCCGGACTACGCCGGTGTCTACGTGTTCGACAACGACTTCCCGGCGCTGCGGCCCGACGATCTCGACCCCGGTCAGCCGCCGGAACCGGACCCGGCAGGGCCGGCCCGCGGCGCCGACGCGCGCGCCGCCGACCTGCTGCGCACCCAGCCCGGCACCGGGACCTGCCGCGTCGTCTGCTTCGACCCGCGTCATGACCGCACGTTGGCCAGCCTGCCGCCCGAGCGGGTCCGCGCGGTGGTCGACACCTGGGCCGAGCAGGAGCGTGACCTGGCCCGGACGTGGACATGGGTGCAGATCTTCGAGAACCGCGGGGCCACGATGGGTGCCTCCAGCCCGCACCCGCACGGCCAGATCTGGGCCTCGTCGTTCCTGCCCGACCTGCCGGCCGCCGAGGACCGCGCCCAGCGTGCCTACCTGGACTCACACGGGACCTCGCTGCTCGTCGACTACGCGGAGCTCGAAAGCGGGCTCCACGCCGCGGGTGCCGCCGGCGGGCCGAGCCGGGTGGTCGTCGAGAACGACCACTGGGTCGCCGTCGTGCCGTACTGGGCGCTGTGGCCCTTCGAGACCCTGGTTCTCCCGCGCCGTCCGGNCGGCCTGCTGCACCACCTGGCCGGAGCGGAACGCCAGGCCCTGGCGGTCCTGCTGGGCACGCTGCTGCGCACCTACGACGCGCTCTTCGACNGCCCGTTCCCGTACTCGATGGGCTGGCACGCCGCCCCGGGGCCTCATGTCGGCGCCGGGGCACCGCCCGCGGCCCACTGGCAGCTGCACGCCCACTTCCACCCGCCGCTGCTGCGGTCGCCGACCGTGCGCAAGCACGTGGTGGGCTACGACATGTTCGCCGGGATGCAGCGGGACATCACCCCGGAGGACGCGGCGGCCCGCCTGCGCGCCGCCGGACTGCGCGTCGAGTCGCAGCGCCGGGGCTGACCGCGCGGGTGCGGGCGGCGCGGGTGCGGGCGGCGCGGGGCGCGGACGGATCTCAGCGCGCGCTGGCGGGGGGCGTCACCAGCCGCTGCGGGGCGGAGAAGTCCCAGAGCAGGCCGGTGGCCCACCACGGCCATTCGTGACCGCCGGGCCAGGGCACTCCGGTCACCACCGAGGAGCTGGTGACCCGCGAGGACTCGGTGCGCGAATCGGGGAACGAGACCTGCACATAGTCCGACCAGCCGCCGCGCCAGGGCACGGTCGTGTCCGCGGTGCCATGGATGTGCATCATCCGGATGGGCGCCTGCTCGCAGGGCACGAGAAGGCCACCGGCGACGACTCCGGCGGCGGCGAAGATCTCGGGGGCCTCGCAGACGGCCCGGGCCGCCATCATCCCGCCGTTCGAGTACCCCCACACGTAGATGCGGGTCGGGTCGACCGGCGTCCGGGTCTCCGCATCCGCCACCAGCTCGCGCAGGTAGGCGACGTCGTCCGTCCTGTTCGTCCCGGCGCAGCAGGACCCGGAGTTCCAGGCGCCGCCGATCGCGTGCCCGTAGGCCAGAACGAAGTCCTTGACCTCGGAGAACGGGGTCGCGCCGCTGAGGTCACGCATCGTGGCGGCGTCGTGGCGATAGGCGTGCAGGAGGATCACCAGCGGCCGCGCCTTCCCCGCGCGGGCGGTGGTGTGCAGTTCGTAGCTTCGCCCCGACCGCAGGGTGATCTCGGTGGTGTGGCTGCCGCCCGGATCGGTGGCCTCCGTTCCGGGGAAACCGAACCCGACCGCCGCCGCGTCGCCCGCCGCCGCATCGCCTGCGGCGGCCACGCCACTGCCCGCGGTCGCGCCGTCGGCGGCGGGGGACACGGTCGTGGGTGAGGCGGTCGTGGGTGAGGCGACGACGATGTGCGCGGCTGAGGCGGCGGCCGGGCGGGTGGGGTCGGCCGACCCGTCGAGCGCGGTCCGTGCCACGGCGAGTGCCGTGAGTGGCAGGGCGAGTGCGGCGAGGATGGCGATCGTGTATCTGCCGCCCAGCGCCACCAGACCCCCAACCCGAGCCCGTACGAGCCGGGTCCGCCGAAGACAGGAAGGACGGCCATCACCGGGAAAACAAACAGCTAGATCAGGTAGATCTTCATACGCCGTTAGCTTCGCCGCAGGTTCAGGCCGAGGTCATCGTAATGGCCGCCGGTGGCTCCTCCGGTAGCCCCTGCCAGGCGTGATGCTCGCCGCGTCGGCGGCGCGGGTGCCGGTACGGGCACGCATCCGGGTGGGAACCACGTGCCAGCGCGGGCGGCAGCGCCCCCGGACGGGCGTCAGACGCCCCGGAGGCCGTCGATCGCCCGGTAGATGCGTTCCTCGGAGACCGGGTACGGCGTGCGCAGTGACTGCGCGAACAGGCTCACCCGCAGTTCCTCGATCATCCACCTGATCTCACGCACCGGCTCGGCCGCGGACCCGGCCGGACCCAGCTCGTCGGTCAGCTCGCGGTAGGCCGCCAGCACCTGGCCCACCCGGGCGGCGAGCTGGCGGTCCCGGGCCGCGTCACCGGGCAGCCGGTCGACCCGCCGCGCCGCGGCTGTCAGGTAGCGCTCCAGGTCGGGCAGCCGGGCAGCGCCCGTCTCGGTCACGAAGCCGCGGTGGATCAGGGCGTCGAGCTGGCCCCGCAGATCGGTCGCGGTGGCCAGCAGTGCCGGGCTGCTCAGCGTGCGCAGGCCCCGGTCGATCTCGTGGGCGAGCGTGAGTACCCGCTCGGTGCCGCGCACCACGGCCAGGGCCGTCTCGGGCAGCTCGGCGCGCACCGTGTCGAGCAGTGCCTGGAAGCCGGCCTCGCCCCGCACCGGCCCGCCGGCGCGGTGCAGCAGCGCGTCCACCGCACAGGCGACGCAGTCGTCCAGCAGATCGCTCACATCGCGGTGCGGGTTGTGGCTCAGCGCCAGCTTCGCGGAGTTCGGCAGCCGGCCGATGATGCTCCGGACGGGGGAGGGCACGCCCAGCAGCAGCAGCCGCCGGGTGCCGGCCCACATGGCCGCGTCGGCCTCCTCCGGGCTGTCGAAGACCCGGACGGACACGGTGTCCCCGGCGTCCACGAGCGCCGGGTGGGCCCGTACGACATGCCCGCCGCGGGTGCGCTCGATCACGGGCGGCAATGTGCCGACATCCCAGGTCCGCAGGCCCGAACGTTCCACCCCGGCGGCCGCGGCGGAGACCACGGCGCGGGTCTTCGGCCGCAGCCGGGCCCGCAGCTCGGCCAGATCCTTGCCCTCACCCAGGGTCGCGCCGCGGTCGTCGACCACGCGGAACGTCATCCGCAGGTGCGGCGGGAGCACCTCGGCCAGCCGGGCCGGTGACCAGACTCCGGGCGGGAGAGCGGAGCCGCTCATCCGGTGCAGTTCCGCGGCGACCGCGTCGGCCAGCGGGCGCTCGTCCGGGGTGATGCGCTCCAGCACCGCCTGCGCGTAGTTCGGCGCGGGCACGAAACCGCGGCGGACCACCTTGGGCAGCCCGCGGATCAGCGCCGTGATCGCCTCCTCGCGCAGTCCCGGCACCAGCCAGGTGAACGGCTCGGCCCGCAGTGTGCCCAGGAGCGGCAGCGGGACCCGCACCGTCACGCCGTCGGCGGCCTCGCCGGGTGTGAACTGGTAGGTCAGCGCCAGCTCCGCCCCGTCCGCGAGCCAGACGTCCGGATAGTCCTGCTGGCGGACCGTGCCGGCCTGGTCGTTGATGAGCATCGCCGCGGAGAAGTCGAGCAGGTCGGGCTGGTTCCGCCGCGTTTCCTTCCACCAGGAGTCGAAATGGCGGCCGGAGACGACATGCGCGGGAATGCGCTGGTCGTAGAAGTCGTAAAGCGTCTGGTCGTCGACGAGAATGTCGCGCCGCCGGGCGCGGTGCTCCAGCTCCTCCACATCGGCGAGCAGCTCCCGGTTCGCGCGGAAGAACGCGTGCCTTGTGTTCCAGTCGCCTTCCACGAGCGCATGCCGGATGAAAAGGTCCCGGCTGGTCACCGGATCGATCCGGCCGTACTGCACCAGCCTCGCCGTCACCAGCGGGACGCCGTACAGCGTGACCTTCTCGTAGGCCAGCGCGGCGCCCTGCCGGCGGGACCAGTGCGGCTCGCTGTAGGTGCGGCGCAGCAGGTGCTCGGCCAGCGGCTCGACCCAGTCGGGCTCGATGCGCGCCACCGTGCGGGCCCACAGCCGGGACGTCTCGACCAGCTCGGCGGCCACCACCCAGGTGGGGATGCCCGGCCCGCGCCGGTCACCCTGGGCGTCGCCGCCCGGCTCCGCCCCGTCCGCACCCGCGGGGCTGGAGCCGGGCGCGTCCGGGCCTTCGGGGCGGCCCGGCCGCCGGCGCGCGAGCCCGGAACCGGGGAAGATCGCGAACCGGGCGCCGCGTGCCCCCAGGTAGTCCTTCTTCTCCGGCTCGTAACGCCCGATGTGCGAGAGCAACCCCGTCAGCAGGGCCTGGTGCACCGACCGGACGTCCGCCGGGCTGTCGTTGACCTCCAGCCCCAGGTTCCGGGTGATCGAACGCAGCTGCCCGTGGACGTCCTGCCACTCCCGGATACGCAGGTAGTTCAAGAACTCGGTGTGGCACATGCGCCGGAACTGGTTGGACGACCGTTCCTCGCGCGAGGAACGCAGATGCCGCCACAGGTTCAGAATCGACAGGAAGTCCGACGTCGGGTCGGTGAACCGGGCGTGCGCGAGGTCGGCGGCGCCGCGCTGCTCCACCGGCCGCTCCCGCGGATCCTGGATGGCCAGCGCCGAGGTGATGACCAGCATCTCCGACAGGCAGCCCAGCTCCGCGGCGGCGAGCACCATCCGGGCCAGCCGCGGGTCGACCGGCAGCTGGGCGAGGCGGCGCCCGACCGGGGTGAGGCGCCGGCCCGGCTCGGCGTCCTCGATCAGGGCGCCCAGCTCGGTCAGCAGCCGCTCGCCGTCGCTGACCTGGCGGGATTCCGGCGCGTCCAGGAACGGGAAGTCGGCCATCTCGCCCAGGCCGAGGGCCTCCATCTGCAGGATCACCGAAGCGAGGTTCGTGCGCAGGATCTCCGGGTCGGTGAACGCCGGCCGGGCCTCGAAGTCCTCCTGGGAGTACAGCCGGATGCAGATGCCGTCGGATGTCCGCCCGCACCGGCCGGCGCGCTGGTTCGCCGAGGCCTGCGACACCGGTTCGATGGGCAGCCGCTGCACCTTCGTCCGGTGGCTGTACCGGGAGACGCGGGCCAGCCCCGGGTCGATGACGTACCTGATGCCCGGGACGGTCAGCGACGTCTCGGCGACGTTCGTGGCCAGCACGATCCGGCGGCCGGTGTGCGGGGAGAAGACCCGGTGCTGCTCGGCGGAGGACAACCGCGCGTACAGCGGGAGCACCTCGGTCGCCGGCCGGTCCTGCCGGGACAGCGCCTCGGCGGTGTCCCGGATCTCCCGCTCGCCGCTGAGGAACACCAGGATGTCGCCCGGCCCCTCCGCGCACAGTTCGTCCACGGCATCGCAGATCGCTGACACCTGGTCACGCTCAGTGTCCCGGTCCGGCCGCTGGTCAGGCTGCCGGTTCCGGTCCCTGCCCTGATCGCGGTTCCGGTCGCGGCTCTGCTCGCGGTTGCGGCTCTGGCCACCGCCGCGCGCTCCGCCCCGGCTGCCGTCCCGGCTGCCGTCCCGCGCTCCGTCCCTGCTGCCGTCGCGCGGCGGCTCCGGTTCCGCCGCGCCCTCGCCGGGGCCGGTCAGCGGGCGATAGCGCATCTCGACCGGGTAGGTGCGGCCGGAGACCTCGATCACCGGGGCGTCGTGGAAGTGGCGGGCGAAGCGGTGCGGGTCGATGGTCGCCGACGTGATGACCACTTTGAGGTCGGGGCGGCGGGGGAGCAGGCCGTGCAGGTAACCGAGGATGAAGTCGATGTTGAGGCTGCGTTCGTGCGCCTCGTCGATGATCAGCGTGTCGTACTGGCGCAGCAGCCGGTCGGTACCCAGCTCGTTCAGCAGGATGCCGTCGGTCATCAGCTTGACCAGTGTGGTGGGCCCGACCCGGTCGGTGAACCGCATCTGGTAGCCGACCAGCTCGCCGGGCGTGGTGCCGAGCTCCTCGGCGATGCGCTCGGCCACGGTGCGGGCCGCGATGCGGCGCGGCTGGGTGTGGCCGACCATGCCGAGCACGCCGCGGCCCAGCTCCAGGCACAGCTTCGGGATCTGCGTGGTCTTGCCGGAACCGGTCTCGCCGGCGATCACCACCACCTGGTTGTCCCGGATGGCGGCGAGGATCTCGTCCCGGCGCTGGCTGACGGGCAGCTCTTCCGGGTAGCTGATGACCGGCACGCTGGCCTGGCGCGACGCGACCCGCTGGCGGGCGGCCTCGACCTCGGCGGCGAGCCGCGCGATCGAGGAGGCACGGGCGGCGTCGTCACGCATCTTCCGCGCCCGGTCGAGACGTCGGCCGAGGCGGTGCGCGTCGTGCGCCATGAGCTCGGGCAGGTGCGCGCGCAGCTCGGACAGCCGCGGCGGCGGCGAATCGGCTGGAGAGATCACGGACAGCGTGTTTTCCCGGCGGTTGGTGGTCTGGTGGGGCGGGCCGGGTTGATCGACCGCGTACCTGGCCGGTCACACCCCGCCCGGGCGGTGGCGGTGGGTGCCGCCGTGGCGCGGCGGTGCTCCCGGGGGAAGCATTCCCCCCGACGGAGCATTCTGCCCCCGACGCCGCGCGCCGGCACCTGCTTTTCGCAGCGTCCGGATCCCGCCATCCATTCCCACGGGCTCGTGCCCGGCCCCACCGGCGTCCACCGGCCGGGCGGTGGACGCCAGTAGGCGGTGGTGTCGTCGCCGGGAGGTGGTGGCCAGTGGGTGGCGGTGGCTAGTAGGTGGTGGTCGCGGCCAGTGCGAGCAGCAGCAGCGCACTGATGGCGGCGGTGGTCCGGATGGAGTTGAAGAAGTCCCAGCGGGCCNGCTGGGCCTGCCAGTCACTCGGCGGTGTCTCCGGCTGCCAGGTGGCCATCGCGTTGTTGATCGGGAGGTCACCGCGAACGGTGACGATGATGTTGGTGAGCACCGCGGCCGTGGCGAGCGCGGCGAGGATGGCGCAGGCGGTCGCTCCGGTCACGGCCG
This sequence comes from Frankia sp. EI5c, assembly GCF_001636565.1. Classification (GTDB taxonomy): domain Bacteria; phylum Actinomycetota; class Actinomycetes; order Frankiales; family Frankiaceae; genus Parafrankia. The sequence goes on along the minus strand of NZ_LRTK01000028.1, from coordinate 18,163 downwards.
CGGCCGCCGTCAGCGCCACCGTCGAGAGCAGGCCGGCGATCTGCAGCGGCTTCATCATCTTCGGGTAGCTGATGTCGAACGCCTGCTTGACCAGCACGTAGGTGCTCGCGGGCAGCGAGTGCATCGCGGGCCGCACAGCGACGAGGCCGACGGTCATCGTCCCCGCGACGAGCCCGGTCAGAACGAGTGAGACCACGACGAACGCCGAGACCATGGCTTCCGGCTCTCCATCCTTCGGACCTGGCTGAGTGGGATGCATTCATACCAAGCCGNGGAGCTCCGGGCGGCCCGCTGTCCTATTCGTGCATCGAACCTGGCCGGGGGGCCGGTAAGGAGCCGGCCGGGGGTCAGAGGTGGTTCAGAGCTGGGCGACGATCCGGTTCAGGAGTTCTGGGGTGGCGGCGGGCGGCGGGCTGTCCACAGTGAGCCGGTTCATCGCCCGCGCGTAAATGTCCACCTCTTCCCGTTTGTCCATGTAGACGGCGCCGGTGAGCTGCTCCAGATAGACGACATCCGGCAGGTCCGACTCGGGAAAGCGCAGGATGGTGAAGGCGCCGCCCTCGGCGGCGTGCGCGCCGAACGCGAATGGCATGACCTGCAGCGTCAGGTTCGGCAGCGCGCACAGGGCGATCAGGTGTTCGAGCTGCCCACGCATGACCTTGGGGCCGCCGATCGGCCGGCACAGCGCGGCCTCGTCGATCACCACCCAGAGTCGAAGCGGGCTCTCGCGGTAGAGCACCTTCTGCCGGTTCATCCGGACGTTCACCCGGCGCTCGATGACGTCCGGCGGATCACCGGCACTGCCCTGGACGATGACCGCCCGGGCGTACTCCTCGGTCTGGAGCAGGCCGGGGACGAACTGGAGTTCGTAGGTCCGGATGAGGGCCGCCGCCTCCTCGAGCCCGATGAAGGGCTGGAACCAGTTCGGCAGGACGTCGCCGTAGCCGTGCCACCAGCCCGGGCGGTTGGCCTCGCGGACCAGGGCGAGGAGGGGCTCGCGCTCGTCGCTGTCGGTGACGCCGTAGAGCGTGAGGAGATCCTCGACGTCACGCCCCTTGAAGCTCACCCGGCCCAGTTCCATCCGGCTGATCTTCGATTCGGAGGCCCGGATGTGGTAACCGGCGTCCTCACGGCTTATGCCCTTTTTCTCCCGAAGCCGACGCAGCTGCGAGCCGAGCAGGATCCGACGGACCGTCGGACCGCCGCCCGGCTGAGTGCTCGTCACTGTCGGCCCCCTCGTCATAGGTCAATACAAGAGTACTGCATTCGATCTTCTGCTCTCGTTCACCCCGCGAGTTCTCCGCCCCCTTCAACCGGGTCGGCCTTCGCGATGTGAACCAGATACGTATACACGGCTGACGTTGAGTGTTCGTGTTCGGCTCCCATTGCTGCCGGGAAGCCACCCGTGGTCAGGCCGTTCCGCACACTGCCTGGTCAATGCCGCCCCACACAGAGTGCGTATTCCACTGCGTCGTGGACCGGGGCCGCGCGGCCGGGACGCTCCGGAACCGGCGCCGGTCGAGATGGCCGGTGCGACGGTGGCCGGCGCCCCTCACCGCCCGGGCGCCCGGCTGCCGGCATCGTCGCCGACTGCTTCCCGGGCCCGGGAAGCCCGGTTCGGAACCAGGTGACCAGAGCTGTGTTGGCAGGAGATCCAGAGCTGTGTTGCGGGAAGGCCACTGTGGCAGATGCGCCGCGTCGTGGTCGACCGGTTGCCCCCCGCTGGTGGGTGCTGCCGGCCCCTCGCCCGCCCCGTTCGCCCGCCTCCGTCGCGGGGCCCGAAATGCAGCCCGCGAGGTGCGCGGCGTTCCCCGTTCTCCGTTGTTCCCCGTCCACCTGCAGTGTTGTTCATGTGGAGTGCTGTTCGTTCGCGGGTGCGGTTGTGTGTGGTCCTGGCGGCGGCTCAGCCGGGTGACAGAGCCGCGTTGTGTTCCGGCCCCGCGGGTGCGGGCGGAGCCGGACGGCGTGTCGACCGTACAGCTTCGCCATGGTGCCCTCGCCGGGCCTCGGGACCTTCGTCGTCGCGGGGGCAGTGCCGCCGGGCGGGGGCGCGCGGCGCCGCGACGGAAACGGAAACGGCGGCGGGAGTGCAGATAGGAGCACATGCCGGTGCCTTCACGGCCCGCCGCTCGCGGCCGGGCGGCGCTCGCGGAGCGGGAGCCGTTCGTCACCGCGGACCCACAGCGAGGGTGGGCCCGATCGGGTGATCGTCGCGTGGCCTCCCGGTGGCCGAGCTTGCGGCCGCCTCGGTAACCGGGGTGCGGGCCGTGTTTCGTCCGGTGGACTTCCTGCCGGTCCACCGCTTTCCGGCCCGGCGCGCCCTCGTGGATTNCATTGTCGCCCGGCCCGGCTCCGATGGGTCAAATTGTGTTTCCGATGTGAACGGAGGTTTCCCCGAGTGTGTTGCCGGTGCCCGCGGATGTCCGGTGTCCGCGGTCGTGGGAGTCCGTCGGACGTCGTGTGCAGGAGGGCAACTGTCGTATGCACGTGCACACGCGCGTGCTGTATCGTGAGCCGAAGTCCGTGCAAGCGCACGAGCTGACCCCCGGAGGGAGGTAGGACGAGGCTTCTCGCCGGCCGGAGTCCTTTGCGGCGGGGGCGGTTCGTGGCCAGGGGCGAACCGTGAGCCGCCCGGGAAACAAAGGGGTCCAGACCCCCGGAAGCGCTCGCCTGGCTCCGGATGAAGGAACTTCAGGAGACCGATCTTGTCCAAGATCTACAGTGGTATGCCGGCCACGGCTCTTCAATGGGTCACGTGGCAGAAGAGCCGGCGGAGCAACTCCCAGGGCAACTGCGTCGAGATGGCGCGACTGCCCGGTGACGCTGTCGCCGTCCGGAACTCCAGGCATCCCGACGGCCCCGCTCTCGTCNATACGCGGGCCGAGATTGAGGCGCTCATCCTTGGAGCCAAGGACGGGGATTTCGACAACCTGCTCATCTGATGGTGGCGTCCCCCGGCACTCGGTGGGTGCCGGCGTGCCGCCTCGGGGGTGGCGGCGAGGACGCGCCATCGCAGGAACCGAGGTCTGACTGACCTCGACGCAGTCCGCCCCGCGGGGGCCGTGACCGGACAACGGCGTCCGGTCCGATCCGCGGAAGGGGTTGGCGGGTCGCCCGCCTTCGCTTTTTCCCGCTGAGCCCGGCACGGGTCCCCTACGCCCGTGCGGCCTGTCTGGAGGTTGTTGGTGTGAGCTGGTACGCCGGCGACCTGGCAGGTTCCTGCCAGACCGCATCGTTTCGACCGCGGGCCACCCGATCCGGGCCCAGGCTCCGTCGCACCGCCTCCCGGTGCGACGCCCATCGATTCGACCTCGACCCCCCGGCGTTGACGCGAGCGCTGCCACGCCCTGTACGCGCACCGGAGAGCCGAATGCCGAGCCCGACCCCGACCACGGATCGGATCTTCACGTCCGGGGATCTCCCGCTGCTGTCGCTGCCGCGGGCAGACGGGCTGATCATCTGCCGATGGCTTCCCGACCCGGTCGTCGCGCGGCCGTGGAACTCCGGAGTCGATTCGGTACTCGAACGCCGCCGCGCTCAGGTGGGCTTCGACATCGTCGAGCCGAGCTGGCTCGCCCGGGCCGCCGCCGACCGGGTAAGTGACGCCGGTGTCGACGCGGTGGTGATGCACACCCAGGGCGGGCTGCCGGGGCGCAGCGCGCTCGCGCTCGCCTTCGCCTCCCATCTGCGCTCAGTGCTGCTGCGGACGGGGCGGCCGGCGCACGTGGTCACCTCCGGTGCCCGGCCCGACCTGACCGGCCTGGTTGACCTGGTCCGGGTGCCCCACCTGGTGACGGTGACCGATGCCACCGGCGCGATCGCGGACACCGTCGTGTGGGAGATCATGACCCCCGGCCAGTTCGACGTCTGGCTGGACGGCGCGCCCCGGCCCGACCAGCGCGCCATCGAGGCGCATCTGCCCGGCCTGCTTCGGCTGCGCGGCCTGCACCGCTCCGGCCGGCTGGACCGCCGCAGCGCCGCCGCGTTACGGGACGTGATCGACCTGGTGGCGGGGGGGACGGTTTCCTCCGGCCTGATCCATCGCCATCCCGAGGCCGTCCTGCCGCTCGCCGCCGCGGCGGTCGCCGCCTGATCGGGCGCCGCGGCGGCTGACCCGGAGCAGCCGTTCGAGCCGCTCTCCCTTACCAGGGGTCCTCACCGGTGTTCCCGCACCCGGTGCCCCGCCCGGGCCTCCTCGCCCGGGGTTCCCGGACAGGCTGCCACCACCCGGTCCGGTCATGTGTGACCATCCACTGGCGCGCGCCCATTGCATTGGATGGTTCGAAGGTGCAAACATGTACTGGCTGCCCGGGGATCCCCCCGTACCCCGGGCGGCCTCTTCCTGTCACCGGCAGCCCTGTGCCGACCGGCGCGGTCGGTCAGACGAGCACCCGTTCAGGTGGCGCACCAGAGCCCGGCGCGAGCCGGTCGGGTGCGCGCCGATCGGGCACGAGCCGGTCGGGGATCCGGACGAAGGTGGCCGTCCCCGGCCTCGACCCGTCCGCGCGGAGCTGCCCCACGGCCTCCGCCAGGGCCATCTCGACGAGCCCTGACAGGCCGTCGCTCATCTCCGGGACGGCGTAGATCACCCGAGGGAACCGGCGCAGCAGATCAACAGCCCCCGTGATCACGGCGGGCATGCCGCGGAACACCCGCTCCACCCGCACCGCGGCGCTGGAGCCGTCGGCGAGCCAGGCGACGCCGTCGGGGACCCGGGCGCCGGCGCTCACCGCCGACTCGTTCTCCACCCGCCACCGCTGGCCGCTCACCCAGCCGACGACCGGGAGACCCGCCACAGGTGGACGTAGCTCCAGCAGCAGCCGGGTGCGGGCGGCCTCGGCCGCGTGCACGGCGGCGGTGACCGGCTCGACGGCGCCGCGCTCGACCTCGCCGACCAGACGCGCGCCGTTCTGGGTGAGCCGGACGATCCGGCCCCGGTTGGCCAGCAGGCCGTCGGCCCGGACGAGGTCAGCCTGCTTCCAGCGCCGCACGACTGCCCTCGCGGCGTCGCGGGAGGTCCGCATGGCCGGGTCGAGGACTATCGCGAGATCGTTCTCGTAGGCCGAGCCCATCTCCAGCAGCCAGCTGAGGCATCGGAAATCGCGCGCGTTGATACGCACGCACCCCTTGTCCGACCGTTCCTTTCTGTCGGTCTGTGTCATCTGTGTGCCTTCCCTCGGCGCCTGCTCGGGCGCCGCCACAGTGTCCTGTTCGAGGCGTCGGCCGCGTGCGACGGCGATGCCGAGCAGGCGGCACCGAGCAGGCGGCACCGAGCCCGCTGCCAGCCCGGACGTGCGTCGAACGCAGGGAATGATTAGACGATTCATCGGCTTTCTGGTGTCAGTAATGTTCGCGCCGTCTCCCCACGCGGGGTCGGCAGCGGTTCGCCCTCGCGTCAAGGGGCGCCATGACCTCGATCGATGCCACGCATACGGTGCTCGGTCCGCTGTTGTCGGCGCTGGTCAGCGCCGGGGTTTCTGTGGAGTGCCCGATTGTGTCAAAGGGCCGGATTCTGTCAAGGGGTGATCCGCTGTGCTCGCCGCTATTCGCGGATTCGGTCGCATTCCCCGCCCTCCGCCCGCCGGCCGGCCCGACGGATTTACTGGACGTCCTGAACGTATCGGGCGGGTCGGACGGAACCTGGCGGACCTGGTGGACCTGGTGGACCTGGCGGTACCTGGCGGACCAGGCAGACCAGGCAGACCAGGCAGGTCGGTCAGGTCGGTCAGGTCGGTCAGGTCGGTGAGTCAGGCGGGTCGGGCGGTGGGCCGGGCCCCGCGGTGCGACCCCGCGTGACCGTGAACCGCGTGAACCGCGTGACCACTGGGCCTGCCGCCGCCCGTGGCGAGAGCGGCGGCGCCCAGGCCGTCGCCGGGGGCAGGCCGAATCCGCCCCGGACCTTTCGGGCACCCCACCTGGACCTTTCGGTCCTCCCGGCCGGCCGCCGGGCGCCCCCGCACGGTCACGGTTACCGTCGCGCCCATGTCGTCGACCGTGACTCTGCCTACGTGGACCGAAACGTCGAAGTACCTCGCGCTGACCACCTTCCGCAAGGACGGGCGTCCCGTCTCGACCCCGGTGTGGTTCGTGGTGAACGGAGCTGAGCTGCTGGTATTGACCGATGAGGACAGCGGGAAGGTCCGCCGCCTGCGGAACTCGCCGCGCGCGACGGTCGCCCCCTGCGACGTCAGGGGACGGGCCACACAGAGCCCGATCGAGGTCATGGCGGAGGTGGTCCCGGAACGGACGGGGGCCACGCGCGCCATGGTGAACCGCAGGTACCGGCTGGCGGCACCGCTGTGGACCGTGGCCTCCAAGCTGGCGCGCGCGGTACGCCGGCGCCCGCAGGAACGTCCCACGGCGATCCGGATCACGATGCCGGGCTGGTAACCGGCCCCGACTCAGAACCTCTCGCCGAACATCGCCTCGGAACGCAGCCGCTGCCCCACCGTGGCATCCACGATCATCCGCACAATGGTGGCCTTGGTCGCCCGGCCGCTGATGCCCTTGATCTCCAACCCGGTCGCCAGCTCCTTCAGCGCGGCCACCGTGAGTGGACCCAGCTCGTCGAGCATCCGCTCGGCCGCCGCACGGCTGGGAGCGTCACGCAGCGACCGGCCGAGGGTCTCCAACGCGGCGCCGGAGGGCAGGTGCGGCCGGTCGCGGCGCGACGCGGCACGTGACCCGGGGGCCTTCCTCCCAGCCGCGGTGCCGGCGCCACCAGTGCTGCCGGCACCATCCACCGCGCTGGCACCGCCTGCGGCAGCGGCACCGCGTGCGGCAGCGGCGCCACCCGCGGTACCGGCCCTGCGCCCAGCGGCCGGGCCGCTGCGCGTCGGTGTGGCAGCGGCGCCGACGGTCGCCGCGGGCGCCGTGAAGCCCGCCTGCAGGACGGGCACGACCGCGAGCCGGGCGCGACCGCTGGCGAGATCGGCGATCTGCCGGCCGTCCAGACCGGCGAGCAGTTCCGAGACCGACCGCAGCAGGAGCGCGGCGAGCTCGCCCTGCGGCCGCGGCCCCGGATCGGCCTCGTCGGGCCGCGCCGGGCGGTCTGACCGGCCGACGGGACCGGCGCCCGGGAACGCCGGAAAGACGGAGTCAGTATCCACGGTTCGCCGCTCCGATGCGCCGGAGGAACTCGTCGACGAGGGTGCGCAGTTCCAGCGCCAGCACTCGGGGAATCCGCTCGGAAAGCACCACGGGCAACCGTGTTCCCGCGGCGCCGGCGAAGTAGGTGTTGCTCTCCCGGACCATCGCCTCGAAAACCGGCACATCAAGGCTGCGTACCAGGTTGATATGCGGCTGCATCGCCGTGATGGGCTGCCCGCCGTAGTACTGGACCATGGTGAAGACGATGCCCAGGATCTGCGGGTCGAGCCGCTTCACCTCCGGGTGCCGGTCCGACTGCAGGCCGGCCACCCGGTTGTACTCCCAGGTGAAGCGGTGCAGCCGGCTGAGGAGATGTTCGATACCCAGCGTCGACAGTTCGTCCGGCCGCGCGGGGATCAGCAGGAAGTCACAGGCGGCGATCGCCGTGCGGGTCATGACGCCGAAGTTGGGCGGGCAGTCGATGAGCACCAGGTCGAAGTCGTGCGGATGCAGCGTCGCCAGGCCGGCGGCGAGCCGCTGGTAGACGTCGAAGTAGTACCGGGTCGACCGGTGGGCCGCCGCCCCGCCGAGCCGCGCGGCCAGGTTCATCTCGACGTCGCCCAGCGACAGGTGGGACGCGACCAGCCCCAGGCTCCCGCCGTTGTGCGTGATGGAGGAGTTGACCACCGGGGGAGCGGTGATGAACGGCGAAAGGTGCGGAACGTAGGCCTCGCCGCGCCAGGCCTCGAACCACTCCTTGATGGTGCGGTCGTCGGCGAGATTCGCCCGCCACTCGTCGGGCCGGTAGAAGGAGAACGTCAGGCTCGCCTGCGGATCAAGATCGATCATCAGGACTCGTTTTCCCCAGCCGGCGATGTCCGCGCCGATGTTCGCGGTGAGCGTCGTCTTTCCTACGCCGCCCTTGTAGTTGACGACGGCCACAACTTTCACGGCACCCCCGCTCCCGCATCCCGACCGGCGCTGGTAACTCTGGTAAGAGATAACCACATGCCGGTTCGGTGGGATTCGTGTGCCATCNGGCGGGAGACGCTCCGCGGACGCACGCTGTGCTGTCCCCGCTGTCCCCGCTGTCCCCGCTGCCCGTGACACCCGAGGCGCCGGAGGCGTCCGCAGTGCCGGCGGCAGGGCCGGTGTCGGCGGTGTGGCCGGTTTCCGTTCGTCCGGGCCGTGGGGCCGGGCTGGGCCGGGCCGGGTCCGGGGCGCTCGGTGACGGCCCGGGCGGCGGGCCGGGCGCGGGGCGCCCACCGGTCGCGCTCCGTCCACGACCTCAGCACACCGGCATCCCTTCCGCCCACTCGTCGGCCGTGTTCCAGCCGGAGATCGACGCATCCACGCATATCAACCTGAACTGGAAAAATAGTCGCCCCGGTAGGCGCCGGATCCCGCGGGTGGTCGTCGCCGCCTGGCAGGGGGGCCGGTCGAGCGATTCCGAGGGAAGCGACATCATGGGGCGTACCGGCGTAAGGCCGGCAACGGCAACCCGCATTGGCGCGGCAGCAGGGAGCACCCATGTCCGACTCGTCCGTTGATCTGACCGCCGACCCGGCCACCCTGGTGGACGGGCTGGCCGCACTTTCGGAGCGCCAGACCGAGGAGGTACTGCGCGGTCCCAACGGGGATGCGTTTCTTGACGAACTGTTCGCCCGGATGCGGGACAGCTTCCAGCCGGAGAAGGCCAGCGGCGAGGACGCCCAGGTCCAGTTCGAGCTGAGCGGTGGCCCCGGTGGGACGACGCGGACGTTCGTGCTGGCCGTGCGCGGCGCCGCCTGCGAGTTGAGCATCGACCCGGCCGGCGGCCTCGCGCCGGGCGGCGGGCGCACCGTGACGGTCCGGACCGACCGGGTGCGGCTGGTCCGCATCGTCGCCGGGCAGGCCAACGCGGCCAAGCTCTACATCACCCGCAAGGTTCGGATCGACGGTGACCTGAAGTTCGGCGGTCAGGTCCTCTCCTGGTTCGGGGTTCCGACCGAGGACTGAGGAACACCCCCTCGCGCTGGGCGTCACAGCCGACGGATGGCGCCAGCGGTGGGAACGGCGCCCGTCGGCCCGGTCAGCCGGGTCGCGCTGACGGCGCGCCTGGCCGGGCCCGCGGAGCGGGGTGACGCGCCGCGGGCCGGTCCGCGCCAGGCCGGCGTCTCGCTCGTCACGCCGCACTTCGCGCAGGGCNGGCGCGTGGCACATTGTCACCGTAGCGACGACGACTGCCGAGCGGTTCGCGGTCGCGGCCGGAAATGCGCGTACGCACGGTTGCATTTGTGCACTGATCGTAGATGTCGTGAAGGTGGGTCGGCTTCAGTGTGGCGGCCGCGGAATAGCTGTTGTCACGGGTGTTGCCAAGACTTCCNGCACGCGCAACCATCTATCACCGTGACCTGTGACGATGTAATGCAACTGGCCGACCCGGTCGAACGGGCGGCACTCGCCGACGATCTGATGTGGTCGGCGCACCAGCAGCGTTCCACCCTCCGTGGTATCCGAGCAGCCGCGATCCGGCAGGCACTCGACGGTGGTTCGACCATCGCCGAACTCGCCCGCCGGATGCGGGTCAACGAAGCCGACGTCACCTGGATGGCGGACCATCCNGTGACGACCCTGCGCGTCGTCCCGTCGCCGCGCGAGCGGGCGGTCCGCATCGCCTGAGCAGGGCTTTCCGTTTCCGTGAGGTCAGGGAAGTCGTCCGGTCAACGGCGACCGGGCACGCCTCCCGCAGCTCCCGCAGCTCCCACACCCGCACATGCCGGACGTCCCGCACGTCCCGCATCGCCGTTCCGGTACTCAGCCTCCGGCGGGCCCCGTCCGCCAGCCGGGTGCGGCTGCTGACCGCCGCTCCAGGCTCCGTTTCCGGCGCCCTTTCCCGCCACCGGGCGCGGCTACTTCTCCTCGCTCCGCCGCCCGCGGTCCGGCCCGGGGTTCATCGGCGCCGCCTTTCCGGCCGCGGCCGTGCTTCCTACCGGGGCATGCGGTCCCCGTCGGTCCCCGAGCGGCACTTCTGATCTCTTCCGGAACCGGTCGGTCCTCCCACCGCCGAGCGGCGACTTCCCGGTTGCCCGGCGACTCCACTCGACCGGCGACTCCGCTCGGCCGACAAGTCCACTCGACCGACAAGTCCACTCGACCGACGACGACGTCGACGACCGGCGACTCCGCCGGGTTCCTCTCGGCTGGCACGCGTGTGGGGCGCCGTCGAAGTCCGGACTTCCCGGTTTTGTGTCCCTCCCACCGACTGGCGGAACTTTCCGGGCGGAGATTTCCGGCCCACTTCGTCCGAACCCAGGTCGGGCTCGCGACGGCGCGGCGTTCTCCCGCCCCGTTGACCGCCCCCCAGGAAGGACCTTGACCTGAAGTCAGGTTCAGGTCCTACTGTCGCACACGTGCCCCGGTCGGGGCCGGCAGGCCGGTCGGGGCAGGCCGGCCGGGTGCGGCGCCGGCTGCGACCGGCCCGTCGGCCGGACCGGGGCGCTCAGAAATGTCGGTGCGGCGTGCTTCCATGCGTGCGGCAGAGAACCTTGGACGGACTGGCGGTGGCGCGGTGAGCCTGGAGTTCACGGCTTGGAACTCGTTGTACTCGGTGATGCACGCGCAGCGGCCGCGGCGTCCGTTCTCCCGAGCGACCGTCGCGAGGATCGCGGGCTTCGCCCGGCCGCACCGCCGCAGGCTGGGCCTCTTCCTCGGAACGAGCGTGGTGGTGGCCGTCCTGGCGGTCGCCACGCCGGTGCTNGCCGGCCGGGTCCTGACGGCGATCGTGGACGGGTCACGCCCCCGCACCGTCATCCTCCTGGCGGTGGTCATCGCCGTGATCGCCCTGGCCGAGGCGGGCCTGGGCATCCTCAACCGCTGGCTGTCCGCGGGCATCGGCGAAGGTCTCATTCTCGATCTGCGCACGGCTGTGTTCGACCACGTCCAGCGCATGCCGGTCGCGTTCTTCGCCCGGACCAGAACCGGAGCCCTGGTCAGCCGCCTCAACAACGATGTCATCGGCGCCCAGCGCGCCTTCAGCAACACCCTGTCCGGGGTCGTCGGCAACCTCGTGTCGCTCCTGCTGACCCTCGTCGTGATGCTCAGCCTCTCCTGGCAGGTCACGTTGCTCGCGCTGGCGCTGCTGCCGGTGTTCGTCCTGCCCGCGCGGCGGATGGGGTCCCGGCTCGCCGCCCTTGAGCTGGAGGCGGCCAACCACAACGCGGCGATGGGCTCGCGGATGACGGAGCGGTTCTCGGCGCCCGGCGCCACGCTCATCAAGCTGTTCGGGCGGCCGGCGGAGGAGTCCGCCCAGTTCGCCGGCCGGGCGCGCCGGGTGCGTGACATCGGCGTGCGCACCGCGATGCTCCAGTCGGTGTTCATGACGGCCCTGACGGTCGTCTCCTCCCTCGCGCTGGCCCTCGTCTACGGTCTCGGCGGCTATCACGCCCTGCGCGGTGACCTGGAGCCCGGCGCGGTCGTCGCGCTCGCGCTGCTGCTGACCAGGCTCTACGCACCGCTGACCGCGCTGGCGAACGCGCGGGTCGAGGTCATGAGCGCACTGGTGAGCTTCGAGCGGGTCTTCGAGATCCTCGACCTGCGGCCGCTCATCATGCCGTCACCGGACGCCCGGCCGGTGCCCGACGGCCCGGTCTCCCTGGAGTTCGACCAGGTCAGCTTCGCCTACCCGAGCGCCGAGGCGGTGTCGCTGGCCTCGCTGGAGGAGGTGGCGGTGCTGGACGAGCGNGGCGGCACCGAGGTGCTCCACCAGGTGTCCCTGCGAGCCGAGCCCGGTCAGCTGATCGCCCTGGTCGGGTCCTCCGGCGCCGGCAAGTCGACGATCGCGCAGCTCATCCCGCGTCTGTACGACGTCGACGCGGGTGCCGTGCGGCTGGCCGGGGTGGACGTCCGCGATCTCACGGCGGAGTCGCTGCGCCAGACCGTCGGCATGGTCACCCAGGATGACCATCTCTTCCACGACACGGTGCGCGCGAACCTGCTGCTGGCCCGCCCCGAGGCCGCCGAGGAGGAACTCTGGGACGTGCTGCGCCGGGCACGGCTCGCAGACCTCGTCGAGCAGCTCCCGGACGCTCTGGACACGGTGGTCGGGGAGCGGGGCTACCGCCTGTCCGGCGGGGAGCGCCAGCGCCTCACGATCGCCCGGCTCCTGCTGGCCCGGCCACGGGTGGTCGTCCTGGACGAGGCGACGGCGCATCTGGACTCGACCTCCGAGGCCGCGGTGCAGGAGGCCCTCGGTGAGGCACTCGCCGGCCGCACCGCGGTGGTGATCGCCCACCGCCTCTCCACCGTGCGCAGCGCCGACCAGATCCTGGTCGTCGAGGCCGGCCGGATCATCGAGCGGGGCAACCACGCCGAGCTGCTGGCGGCGGGCGGCCGCTACGCCGAGCTGTACCGCACCCAGTTCGACGAGCAGGGGCACCGGGCCGCGCGGCTGCCCGCCCAGCCCGGTGCCGAGCAGCCCGATCCGGTTCAGCCTGAGCCTGACCGGACCGGACCCACGCTGGTCGGCAGCGCCTGACAGCGCTGGTCGCGGGCGTGGTCAGCTTGCTGGCAGCGCCTTCGACCAGAGGACCGCGCCGCCCACGTCACGCAGCTGGACGGTCAACGCCCGGGAGCGGCCGTCGATCGCGAGCCGGCCGAAGAACTGCAGGCCGGCGGACGGCGGCAGGTTCGACTGGCCGGCCGGTGGCGCCTTGACGAAGACCTGCTCGGGGCCGAACGTCGAGTCCAGGCTGTTCGGGCCGAACGTGCCCGCGTTCGCCGGCCCCGCGACGAACTCCCAGAAGGGGTCGAAGTCGCGGAAGCCAGCCCGGTCCGGGTGGTAGTGGTGCGCCGCGGTGTAGTGGACGTCCGCGGTCACCCAGACGGTGTTGCGCACCCGGTGGCGGCGGATCGCGGAGAGTACCTGCGCGATCTCGACCTCGCGGCCCAGCGGGGCGCCCGCCGTGCCCTGGGCGACCCCCTCGACGGCGGCGCCGTCGGGAACGATCAGGCCGATGGGCAGGTCGTTGGCGATGACCTTCCAGGTGGCCCGGCTGTTCCGCAGCCCGTCGATGAGCCAGTCCCGCTGGCGAGCGCCGAGGATCGCGGCTCCGGCCGGGTCGTTCTGGCCCACGTTGTTGTCGTTCTTGTAGCTGCGCATGTCCAGGACGAAGACGTCCAGGAGCGGCCCGTAGGAGATCTTCCGGTACAGGCGGCCGGCCGGGTCGCCGCGGCCCGGCAGCGTCGGGGTGTACTCGAACAGCGCCTGCCGCGCCCGGGCGGCCAGCACGTCGGCGCGCTTCTCGGTGTAGCGGGCGTCCCCGGTGAGGACCTCGCCCGGGTACCAGTTGTTCGTGGTCTCGTGGTCGTCCCACTGGAACACCCACGGCACCTCGCGGTTGAACGCCCGCAGGTTCGCGTCCAGGAAGTTGTAGCGGAAGTTCCCGCGGAACTCGTCGAGGGTCTCGGCGACCTTCCGTTTCTCGTCCACCACCAGGTTCCGCCACACCGTGCCGTCGGCCAGCGGCACCGTCTCCGCGAGCGGGCCGTCGGAGTACACGAAGTCCCCGGAGCAGATGGCGAAGTCCGGCGACGTGCGGCGCATCGTCTCGAAGATCTTCATGCCGCCCGCGTCCGGGTTGATGCCCCAGCCCTGGCCGCAGACGTCCCCGGTCCACACCAGGGAGACGTCCTGGGCCCGCGACGGTGCCGTCCGGAAGCGGCCGATCAGACTCTCGCCGACGCGCCGAGGGTCGTCCGCCGCCGTCAGCCGGACCCGGTAGAACACCTCGCTGCCGGGCGGCAGGCCGTCGACGGCGACGACGCCCGTGCGGTCCGTCGCGTCGGTCAGCCGGGTGACGCCCACGGTGCGCGCCGAGCGGAACGACTCGGTGCCCGCCACCTCGACCGCCATCAGCGCCGGCTGGTCCGAGCGGGCCCAGATCACGCCACCGCGGGCGGTGACGTCCCCCGCCTGGATGCCGGAGGTGAACGCCGGCCGCCGGCCCAGCACCTGCCCGGCTCCACCGCCGGCTCCGGCTCCGGCCGCCGGGCCGCTGCCGGTGCCCGTACCGGTGCCGGCCCGGGCGGCGGCCGCGCCGAGCCCGCCGGTGAGCCCGAGCGTTCCCGCGGTCGCGAGGACGGCGCCGCCGCGCAGCAGCGTGCGGCGCGGGATCGGCGCGGCGGTGCCCGGGCCGTCATCCGGTTCGGTCGTATGCGCTCCGTGCTCGGGTGTGGTCATGGAGTGCCCCCTTCTCGGGGCCGTACCTCCCGGCGCGAACCGAGTCGTCGCCCGCCTCGCGCATGGCTTCGGCACGGCCTGCGTCTCGTCGCCCCCCAGCGGGGAANAGACTGGCAATCAGGGCGGGCCACTCGCCGACAGCCGACCGACGGCGTGATGAACGTTGCGGAACGGGCAGGTAGGAGGGAGCCGCCACCCGGCCGGACCCCAGCCGGGAGGTGGCCGGACCACAGCCGGGACACGGTCGGAGCACAGGCCGGCGGCGGCCTGGCCGTGGTTCTCCGAGGGACTCATGACCAGCGCATTCAGGACCACCGGGTGGTCTCGCCGGGCCGGGCATAGCCTAGTATTTCCGCCCCAAGCGCTGTTTCCCACGANGGACGCCGGAGGGAGACCCTGGATTGAGCGGGCGGCCAGGAATGCCAGGAGATCCCCAACGCCGTTCCAGGACGCTCCCGTTCGACCTGCGCGCCGGTGGACGCCCGCGACGCAGCGCGTCGTCCCAGTTCTCCAGAGTGATCCTCGCCTTCCTGTCGGTACTGGTCTTCACCATCACGGCCGGCGGCTGGGCGATCTACACCTACGCCAACGGCCGCATCGGCCAGGTCAAACTCGACCTCGGTGACGACCGCCCCGCCGAGCGGGAGGGCGCCACCAACTACCTGATCGTCGGCACCGACAGCCGGGCGGGACTCGAAGGACAGCGCTCCGACACCACGATCCTCGTGCACTTCGGCGAGGACGAGACCGTGACGATGCTGTCCATCCCGCGCGACACCTACGTCACGATCCCCGAATACACCGACGCCGACGGCCGGAAGCACTCCAGGCACAAGGGCAAGTTCAACTCGGCGATCTCCGACGGCGGGCCGTCCCTGCTGGTCCGGACGATCGAGTCCCTCACCAACATGCGCATCGACCACTACGTGTCGATGGACCTGGAGGGCTTCAAGGCGAT
Organism: Frankia sp. EI5c; assembly: GCF_001636565.1. Classification (GTDB taxonomy): domain Bacteria; phylum Actinomycetota; class Actinomycetes; order Frankiales; family Frankiaceae; genus Parafrankia. Next base: position 2,897 of record NZ_LRTK01000028.1, on the reverse strand, counting down.
CACCGACGCCATCGGCGGCGTCGACGTGTGTGTGCTGGAGTCGAACTTCAAGGAGTACGTCTCCGAGAACGGCCGGAACAGCCGCAACACCAACGACCCGATGAGCGGTTTCGTGGGCGGTCCCGGGCCGGTGCACGTCGACGGAGCGATGGCGCTCGCGTTCGTCCGCCAGCGGCACGGCCTGCCCGGCGGCGACATCGACCGCATCCGCCGTCAGCAGCAGTTCATGGGGGCTGTCTTCCACAAGGTCGTCGGCGGGGGAGTGCTGAAGAACCCCGCCCAGCTCGAACGCCTGGTCAACACGGCGACGTCCGCGCTCACACTGGACGACAAGACCGACATCCTGGATCTGCGCAAGCTCGCCACCCGACTACAGGGCATCGCCTCCGGCGGGATCGGCATGCAGACCCTGCCGACCCACGCTCCGACCAGGGCCGAAGGAGCCGTCAACGACCGGGGCGAGATCCTCGTCGGCGGCCAGCGGGTCTCCGTGCAGTTCTACAACCCCGCCGACCTGGAGAAGATCATCGCTCCGCTCGGCGGTTCCACCGGCGCCGCCCCCGCCACCGGCGGCGGCGACGACACCGAGGTCACCGTGCGGGTCTTCAACGGCAGCGGGATCGCCGGCCTCGCCGCCGGCGCCGTCGACGAGCTCACCGACAAGGGCTACCGCGCGACGAACTCCGGCAACGCCTCCACCAGCAACTACGTGACCTCACGGGTCCGCTACGGCACCGGCCTGGAAGCGGCCGCGACCAGCCTGCAGGCACTCGTGCCCGGCTCCCGCCTGGAAAGCGACCCGGGCATCGACGGCCTGCAACTCATCCTCGGGACGTCCTTCGACGGCCTCGCCGACGCCCCGGTCACCCCGCCCTCGCCGGCCGCGCTGGCAGCCGGCGGAGACGAGGACACCGGCCAGGGCGCGGCAGTCCCGGCGCCCGGAGCTGCCACCACCCAACCGGCGACCCCGCCACCAGCACCGAACTGCACCTACTGAGGCACCGAACTGCACCTGCTGAGGCACCGACCGCACCCGCCGAGCCCAGGGCCCGAACCGGAGGGCTGAAACGGGGGTCAGGAGTAGGGCTCGTCGGCTGCCTGGCTGGCGGAGCCCTTCGGTGTGCGCTGGCGTGGGCTCAGTGACGCCCACTCCCCGGCCCAGCCGGCCAGCGGTTCCAACACGCCCAGGAGGCGGCGCCCATGGCTGGTCAGCCGGTACTCGCCGGCCTCGTCGACCTCAACCAGGCCCGCCTCGCGAAGTTCCCGGGCCCGCTGCGAGAGCTGGGACTCGCTGGCGCCCACCCGGGCGACCAGCGCCCGGAAGGATGACGAGCCACCACGAAGGCACCAGAACACCGCCAACGCGTGCCGCCGCCCGAGCAGATCGACCAGCGCGAGCAACTCCGCCGGCGCCCCGGAACCGGACGCTCCCACGGCATGCCCCCCGGCCGACGCCGCACCCCCCGCCTGGCCCGGTCGGCTCCCCCCGCCACCCGTGTGGGCCGCTGCCCGCGAACCGGCGCCACCGCGACGTCCCTGGGAGCCGCGACGTCCCCTGTCAGCCGCCACAGGCGGTGCCGGCGATGCCGGGCATGGCGATGCCGCCACACCCAGCTGGGATGCGTGCGGTTTCGGTACTGGGGACGCCGGCGCCGGCGCGGATGGTGCTGGTACCGGTGCGGACGGCGCTGGCGCTGGCGCATGCGGTGTGGGGGCGGACGGGGTGTGCGCCGGCCGGGCTGTTCCCGATCAGTTGGCTCGCACCCCCACCCCGTTGGCACTGTGCGTGCCGTGGGGGAGCGAGAACGAGGCGCTTTCCACTTCGGTGTCAGCGGAGCCGCCCACCAGGGAGCGCACCCGCTGGACCAGCGCTCCCGCCTGCGCCGAAACGACTCCGGCGATGCTCTGCACCTCGGGGCGCTCCCGCACCTCGCGCGCCTGGCGCATGAGCGCGTCGTACTGCTCACGCCCGGCGCGCGCACCGAGGACATATCCGACGCCAAGGGCGACAACCAGACTGGGCCTGATGCGCATGGTTCCTCCGTGGGGCAGGACCGGGCAGGCGCGGTGGACACCGCTGGCGCTCCGGCAGGTCACTGGCTTGTTTACTACCCCACTGACAGCCACCGGGGAACCTCAGGTAGGCTGACAGACGTCAGACACGATCTGGGCTGCGGGCTGCTGGGGTACCATCGGCCAGGCGCCGGATCTGTGACCGGCACCCAGAACGGTCCCGCGTAGCTCAATTGGCAGAGCAGCCGGCTGTTAACCGGCAGGTTATAGGTTCGAGTCCTATCGCGGGAGCACGTTTGCCCAGGTCAGACACCATCTTCGATGGCTCTGGACCGCGCGGAAATCCAGATCATCTCGTACTTACCCCGTACATTGCAGGGGCCTCCGGAGTACGGCGGCCCTCGGGGTGGGATCTTGAAATGAAGATCGCCGCAACTTCATCTTCATGATCCGGTGGGTATTCTGCCGGTATCCGCTCCGTGGACGGTTCCGCCGCGGACGCAGCCAGGGTGGTGGCGGTGGCTAGCCCGGGGCCCCGCCCGCCGCTCGGGGTGACAGACCTGTCTGATCGGACGGGGCGCCCCGGGTGCCGAGCTGGGCCGCGAGGCTCGACGGGCGACGGCCCCGGGCCGGTATCGGGACACCACGGCCCCACCCGTTCCGATGTTCAGCACCCCGCCCGTGGGCACCTCGGCCCGCGGCGACCCGATCGAGGCACGGCCAGCGGGCCACCGCACCCGGCGGAACCCGCCACAACGCCGCCACCAGGGCTTTCAGAGCCCACACAGGCCCCGCGACAGCTCTCACCCGCCCCCGCGCCGCCCGTCCGCGGGTGTGCGCCGACAGCGACTGAAGGGCTCGTTGTGTCTCCCCTGCCGGAGGGC
>NZ_LRTK01000027.1 GCF_001636565.1 Frankia sp. EI5c | reverse complement strand
GTTTTCTGCACGAGTACGACAACCGGTATCTGTGGATGAATCTGAAGCGGATTGTGGGGTCGCATTTCGCGAACTATCGGGAGGCGTGGGAGGCGAACCGGCTGGTCGCGCGGGGGCTGGTGCATCCGACGTTGTCGAAGGTGTATCCGTTGGCGGAGACGGGGCAGGCGGCGTTCGATGTGCATCGGAACGCGCATCAGGGCAAGGTCGGGGTGCTGNGCCTGGCGCCGCGGGAAGGTCTCGGGATTCGTGACGAGCAGACCCGCGCCCGGCACCTCACCGCAATCAACCGCTTCCGCGGCGTGTAGGGCCCTGAGTCCCGGGCTGTCCGGCCCCCAGCTCCTGTTACCCCACGATTGCCAGTCTGAGATGCTGGTGCCCTATGACAGAGCACAGTGATCTCATTCCGATGCCAGGCGAGGCTGANGGCGCCCCCGGCTTCGATCTGGTCCGCCGCGGCTACGACCCGCAGCAGGTGAACGCGCACGTCAACTGGCTGGTCGAGCAGCTCCGTGAGGCGGAGTCGCACCGGGCCGCCGCCGAGGCCGCCGCGTCCGAGGCCGCCACCGAGGCGGCCCGGGTTCGCGACGACCTCGCCGCGAACCGACCCGCCTGGGAGGAGTTCGGCGGGCGGATCACGCAGATCCTCCAGCTCGCCGAGGAGGAGGCCGCGACCGTCCGCGCCGAGCGGACCCGGGACGCCGAGGCGCAGCTGGAGGAGGCCCGCCGGATCGTCGCCGAGGCCGAGCACACCCGCGACCGGACGGTGCGGGAGGCCGAGGAGCACGCGCAGAGCATCGTGGCGGCCGCGCGGGCCGAGGCCGAGCGGGTGGTCGAGACCGCCCGGGCGACCGCGGCGCAGGCGGAGGACGAGTCCGCACGGCGCCTCGCCGAGCTCGAGAACCAGCGCGACCAGGTCACCGCCCAGCTCGGCGCGCTGCATGACCAGGTCACCGCCCAGCTCGGCGCGCTGCGCGACCGCCTCACCGCCGCCACCGCGCCGCTGCAGGCCGCCGCGGAGCCCCGGGCGCTGACCGCGGGCGACGGCACGCCGGCTCACCCGACGGCGTCCACGCGCGGCTAGCCGCGCCGGCTAGCCGCGCCGGCCGGTCCGTCGTACACGTCTGGGGCCGGCATGTCGGCGTGCCCAGCATTGCGTGTGCCAGTGCCGGCGGTCCTCGACCGTTCCCTCCGGCCACACGACCCGGTGTGGCGTGCCCGGCGCGATGAGGTGATCACAGCCCGGGCAGCGGTACGCCTTCGTGGTGGCCGCGCCGGTGACCGGCCGCACCACCCAGCCCTCCTCCGCCGCCGCCGCGTCGCCGCCGCCCGGCAGGCCGCCGTCGGCCATCTCAGCGACGTCCGCCGCCGCCGTCCGGGGCCGACCGGCCGACCACCTCACCGTCCACGATCTTGATTGTGTTCGACCCGCCACCCAGGTCATCCGCCCCCGTGCCCCCGCGGCCGGTGACCCGGTGCATCGCCGCGCCGGCCAGCGTGCGCGCCACATTCGCCCGCCGCAGCATGCCCGCCGGGCTCGCGAGCGCCGACGAGGCACCGATCAGCGCGTGGAACGTGCGGTCACTCCCCCGCCAGTGCTCCCGCAGGATGGGCTCGCCGGCGCCCACCACCAGCCGGCGGAAGGCGAAGGCGACGACGGCCACGTCGTCGAGCTGGCCGATCACCGGGATGAAGTTCGTCAGCCGGTTCTTCGGCGACACCAGGTAGGCGAGCGCCGCCCCCGCCTCCAGCTTGGCCGACTGCGGCACGCGTGGGTCCGCCACGACCCGGCGCAGCATCACGACCAGGTCGGGCAGGAACGTCGTCACCTCACGGCCGAACTCGCGCAGCGCGTCCTTGTCCATCTTCGCCACCGGCGACCTCCTCGGCTAAGGGCATGCCCGGCGACATCCTAGATTCCGGTTGTGCCCGGGCTCGGCGCGAGTGGCCCCGGAGGCGGCGGGGCCACCCCCGCCGCCCGGGTTGCCCGGGCTCAGCGCGAGTGGTCGCGGAAGCCCCGCCCGGTCTTGCGGCCCAGGTAGCCGGCCTTGACGAGATGTTCGAGCAGCGGCGCCGGCGCGTAGCCGGGCTCGCGGAACTCCTGGTAGAGCGTTCGCTGGATGGCGAGGGTGACGTCGAGGCCGACGACGTCCGCCAGCGCGAACGGGCCCATCGGGTGCCCACAGCCCACCGTCATCGCGGTGTCGATGTCGTCCACGGTGGCGTAGTGCGCCTCCAGCATCCGCACCGCGTCGTTGAGGTAGGGGAACAACAGGGCGTTCACGATGAAGCCGGCGCGGTCGCCGCAGACCACCGGATGCTTGCGCGCCGCCCGGCTGACCGCGAGCACCGTCGCGGTCGTCTCCGGCGCGGTCAGCACGGTGGGCACGACCTCGATCAGCCGCATCGCGGGCGCCGGGTTGAACCAGTGCATGCCGACGACGTCCCGGGGGCGCCCGGTCGCGGTGGCGCACTCGACGACCGGCAGTGAGGAAGTCGTGGTCGCGAGGATCGCACCGGGCTTCACCACCTCGTCGAGCGCGGCGAACAGCGCCCGCTTGACCGTGAGCTCCTCGACGACCGCCTCGACCACCAGATCGCAGTCGGCGAGAGCGTCGAGATCCGTCGTGCCGGTCACCCGCGCCAGGGTGGCGTCCCGCTCCTCGGCGGAGAGCCGACCGCGCTGGACACCCCGGTCGAGGGACTCGGTCAGCCGCTTGCGGACCGCGGCGACCTTGTCGTCGGAGCGGGCCCGGAACACGACGTCGTATCCGGAGCGGGCGAGCACCTCGACGATGCCGGTGGCCATCGTCCCGGTGCCGACCACGCCGACCAGCCGGACCGGGCGCGGCTCGACGCCGGCGATCTCGGTCGCGCCGGCGGCGTCGACCACCTCGGGCGAGTCGGGGGCGGCGTAGGTGTAGAAGCCCCGCCCGGTCTTGCGCCCGAGCATGCCCGCGGTCACCAGCTGCTTGAGCAGCGGCGCCGGCGCGTGCAGGTGGTCGCGGGACTGGCGGTACATCGAGTCGAGGATCTCGTAGGCCGAGTCGAGCCCGATCAGGTCGAGCAGCGCCAGCGGGCCCATCGGGTGGCCGCAGCCGAACCGCATGGCCGCGTCGATGTCCTCCCGGCTGGCGTAGCGCGCCTCCAGCATCCGCACCGCGTTGTTCAGGTAGCCGAACAGCAGCGCGTTGGCGATGAAGCCGGCCCGGTCGCCCGCGGTNACCGCCGTCTTGCCGACCCGGCCGAGCAGCTCACGCACGCCGTCGAGCACAGCAGGATCCGTGACGACCGTCCCGACGACCTCGACCAGACCCATCACCGGTGCCGGGTTGAACCAGTGGGTGCCTAGCACCCGGGACGGCCGGTGGGTGGCGGCGGCGAGCTCGGTGACCGACAGCGAGCTGGTGTTGCTGGCGACCACGGTGCCCGGCGGGCAGATCTCGTCCAGCCGGCCGATCNGCTCGAGCTTGGCGTCCAGCCGCTCGTGAATCGCCTCGATCACCAGCGGGCAGTCGGCGACGGCGCTCAGNTCGGTTCCGCTGCTGACCCGACCGAGCAGTTCCGCGCGCTCCTGGTCGGTGAGTTTGCCCCGGTCGACCGCCCGTTGGGTGGAGTGCTCCAGGTGGCCGCGGCCGCGGGCCAGGCCCTCCTCGTCCTTCTCCACGCCGATGACGTCGATGCCGGCCCGCGCCAGAACCTCCGCGATACCCGCGCCCATGGTGCCCAGGCCGACGACCCCGATCTTCGTCAGCTCACCGAGAGAAGTGTCCTGGCCCATACCAGCGGCTCCTTTGCCTCAGCTCCGCGCGGTCCGATGACCGGATCGTCGCAGATTCACGGCGGGAGAGCCTGCGATCGTGACGAAATCTGCCACATATGCGAAAGGCCTTGAAGCGAAGTGGACAGGATGATAGTTGCGGTCGGCCCCTCAGAACAGGGTGGGAATCGACGGCTCCAGCCCACGCAGCGCGTCGTAGTCGACGACCGAGCAGGCTATCCCCCGGTCCCCCGCCAGCACCCGCGCCTGTGGCGTGATCGACTGGGCACACAGGATCCCGCGCACCGGANGCGGCAGCGCCGGGTCGTCATCCAGCCGGGACAGGTAGCGGGTCAGCTGCTCCACCCCGTCGATCTCCCCGCGCCGCTTGATCTCCACTGCCACGGTGGAACCGTCGGCGTCGCGGCAGAGCAGGTCCACCGGGCCGATGCCCGTCTCGTACTCCCGGCGGACGAGCGTCAGCCCCTCGCGGATGGCATCCGGCCGGTCGGCCAGCAGTACCTGGAGGTGGGCCTCGACGCCGTCCTTGCGCAGCCCCGGGTCGACACCGAGCTCGTGCGTGGAGTCGTGCATGATCTCCTCGATGGAGATCACGAGCTGCTCGGCCGCCCGGTTCGTGACCCGCCAGACGCCCTCTTCCTCGGCGAACACACANGGCGGGCTCATCCAGTTGAGCGGTTTGTAGGCCCGCCCGTCGGCGTGGATGGAGACCGAGCCGTCCGCCTTCACCAGCAGGAGTCGGACGGCGCTGGGCAGATGCGCCTTCAGCCGCCCGACGTAGTCCACACTGCAGCGTGCGATGACAAGGCGCATGGCGCGACCGTATCGCGTCGGTACCGGCCTCCCCTCGGCCGGTCCAGCCGGCCACCGGCCACTAGCCGACCGCCCGCGAACGGGCGGCGTGCCTGCCGACCAGGTCGTCGAGGAGCCGGCGGCGGCCCGCGTACCGCTCGGCCAGCGCCTGGGCCCGCTCCGCGGGCAGCCGGGCGAGCCGTGCCGGGTCGGAGTTGTCCTGGATGTCGGCCCGCTTGACCACGACGGCGATCGGGTCGGCGGCCACCCGCGCGAGATAGGACTCCACCGACTCGTCCACCCGGTGGGAGAGCGCGTCCACCGCCGCCACCACCGCGGGCGGGTAGCCGGCCGCGGCGAGATCCTCCACCGTCAGCTCGGTGTCCTCCACGACGTCGTGCAGGATGGCCGCCATCCGCGCGTGAGTCGGGTCCACGCCCGCCGGGCCGGCCGAGCGGCCGGCGGTCTCCATCACCCGCAGCGGGTGCCCGATGTACTCCTCCCCCGCCTTGTCGAGCTGGCCGGTGTGCGCCCGGGTCGCCAGCGCGACCGCGTCCGCCAGCGACGGAGCGGGCGGGCCCGCCGGTGGCGGGTCAGCCACCGGCCAGCCCGTTCGCGGCCCGCACGATGTCCACGATGCCGCGCATGATCTCGGTCAGGCCGTAGTCCTTGGGAGTGAACACCGCCGCCACCCCGAGGCCGGCCAGCCGCTCCGCGTCGGCGGGCGGAATGATCCCGCCCACGACGACCGGCACATCCCCGAGGCCGGCCGCCCGCAGCCCGTCGAGCACCTCGGGCACCAGGTTCATGTGCGAGCCCGAGAGCACGGACAGNCCAACCACGTGGACGTCCTCCTCGACCGCCGCCGCGACGATCTGCGCCGGGGTGAGCCGGATGCCCTGGTAGACCACTTCAAAGCCCACGTCGCGCGCCCGCACGGCGATCTGCTCGGCGCCGTTGGAGTGCCCGTCCAGCCCCGGCTTGCCGACGAGCAGCCGCAGCCGCCGCCCGAGCTCGGTACCGGTGCGCGTGACCAGCTCGCGCACCTCGGCCAGCTCCGCACCGTCCGCGGCCGCGGCCGCACCCGACACCCCGGTCGGGGCGCGGTACTCCCCGAACACCTCCCGCAGGACGCCCGCCCACTCGCCGGTGGTCACCCCGACACGGGCGCAGGCCAGCGTCGCGGGCATCAGGTTCACGTCACTCTTCGCCGCCTCGCGCAGGCCCAGCAACGCCTCGTCGACCGCGGTGGCGTCCCGGCCGGCGCGCCAGGCCGCGAGGCTCTCCCGGGCGGCCTGCTCACCGGCCGGGTCCACCACCTGCACGGCCGCGTCCATGTCCGCGAGCAGCGGGTTCGGCTCCGTCTCGGTGAACCGGTTCACCCCGACTACGATGTCGTCGCCGGACTCGATCCGGGCCCGCCGGGTGGCCTGGGAGGTGACGAGCTGGGACTTCATGTAGCCGCTCTCGACCGCGGCGATCGCGCCGCCCATCGCCTGGACCCGGTCGATCTCCTCGGTGGCCGCGGCGACCAGCTCGGCCACCCGGGCGTTGACGACGACCGAGCCCTCGAACAGGTCCGGGTACTCCAGCAGGTCCGTCTCATAGGCGAGGATCTGCTGGATGCGCAGCGACCACTGCTGGTCCCAGGGGCGCGGCAGGCCGAGCGCCTCGTTCCAGGCCGGCAGCTGCAGCGCGCGGCAGCGGGCGTCCTTCGACAGGGTGACGCCGAGCGCCTCCAGCACGATCCGGATCACGTTGTTCTCCGGCTGCGCCTCCGTCAGCCCGAGCGAGTTGACCTGCACGCCGTACCGAAACCGGCGGTGACGCGGGTCGGTCACGCCGTAGCGGGTCTTCAGCAGGTCGTCCCACAGCGCGACGAACGCGCGCATCTTGCACATCTCCTCGACGAACCGCACGCCGGCGTTCACGAAGAACGACATCCGGGCGCACACCTCGCCCATCCGCTCCTGCGGCACCTGGCCGGAGGCGACGACGGCGTCCAGGACGGCGATGACGGTGCACAGCGAGTAGGCCAGCTCCTGCACCGNGGTCGCGCCGGCCTCCTGCAGGTGGTAGCTGCAGATGTTGATCGGGTTCCAGCGCGGGATCTCCGTGACCGTGTAGGCGACGACGTCGGTGATCAGCCGCAGCGACGGGCCGGGCGGGAACACGTAGGTCCCCCGGGACAGGTACTCCTTGATGATGTCGTTCTGGGTGGTGCCGGTCAGCTCGCCGGGCTGGGCACCCTGCTCCTCGGCGACCACCTGGTACAGCGCGAGCAGCCACATGGCCGTCGCGTTGATGGTCATGGAGGTGTTCATCTTCCCGAGCGGGATCTGGTCGAACAGCGCCCGCATGTCACCCAGGTGCGCGACCGGCACTCCCACCTTGCCGACCTCGCCCCGCGCCAGCACGTGATCGGGGTCGTACCCGGTCTGGGTCGGGAGATCGAAGGCCACTGACAGACNCGTCTGCCCCTTGGCCAGGTTGCGCCGGTAAAGCGCGTTGCTCTCGGCCGGGCTCGAATGCCNCGCGTAGGTCCGAATGATCCACGGCCGATCCCGCTCCGGCCGGGCCGTCTCCGTCATCGCCGTCTCCTCGCGCTCCGTGCGGGGTGCCCGGGAACTGGCGCCGGACCGGAGCAGAGTAACGGCCGTAGGCGCTCCGGCGCCCCGCCTGTGTGAGCCGTCCGACGGGCGGGCCCGCGGTCAGCCCGCGCAGACGCCCGGGCTGCCCCAGACGTCCATGAGCGGCTGCGGGATCCGAGCGCAGGCACCGGGCCCGTGGGCGACCAGCGCCCAGGGGGCGCTGCCGTCGCGCATCCACACGTACGGGTTGCGAGCGTCCGAGTCGGGCACTCCGCTGATCTCGGCCCGGCCGACCGCCCAGAAGACGTCCTGCTCGCGGGAGGCGCCTTGGATCGCGCCGTAGTAGAGCCCGTCGGGGACGTTGACGTCGGACGCGACCGGGGTGGCCGCGCCGGTCTCCGTGCGGACCTGCCAGGCGGCGAGCCACTGCAACGGCACCCGGATGGCCGCCCGCTGCGCGGGCGTGAGACTCACCTTCACGGGGCGGCCCGGCTCCCGGCTGGTCTCCCAGTCGACCGCCGGGAGCACCGGCCTCAGCTCCGGAGCGTCCGGCTGCTCGGTCGCGGTCCGCTCGGCCGCCGGCTGGTCGTCGGAAGCCCAGACCAGGCCGATGACGACGCCCAGCACGATCGCGACCACGAACGACCCCGCGACGAGGAGCGGACGCTTCTGCTCGGCCCAGGTCGCGGCACCGGTTCCGGCCACACGGCCACTGGCTGGGTTCACCCCCGCGGGCACCTCCACGTCCAGCATGTCTGTGTCTGCCCTCCACCATGCCATGACCCCGCCCGATTATCGGGAAAGCATGCCCTATCGCGACTCGACGTCCTTCGACNGGCGGCTACTGATCACGCACCGTCCCGACATCATCGTTACCCGTGACAAATCTCACGGGCCGGTGGGGAGAAGCGGATCATGTACGGTTCGCACCCGCAGCAGCCGACCGAGGCGGTCCGCCGCCAGCTGGGGCCACAGCGCCGCCGGCACCTCCAGCAGCACCAGCGAACGACCCACGGAACGTGCTCGGCGGGCCCCGCCGAGCAGCACGCCGACCCCCGCGTTGTCCGCGAGCTCCAGGCCCCCCACGTCCACATGAAGCGGCCCGCGGCCCGCGTCGATCGCCGCGTGGAGCAGGGTCCGCAACTCGCCGACGGATCTGACGTCGACCGTCCCGGTGAGCCGCAGTGTCTGGTTCCCGCCGGCGGCGGGACAGTCCGCCCCCACCACCCGAGCTGCCGACGACGTGGCCACCGCGGCCTCCGATCCCATGTGTCGGCTGCCCGTGACCTTCGTGTCGGGGCCCGCCGTTGGGCACCTGGGGACCCGTGACGCGGGACCCGCTCGAACTGATGATCCCACCGATACGCCCGCCACGTTCCGTTTGCGCCGCCGTACCGAGGCAGTCGGGCCCAAGTACCCGCCACCGGCCGGCAACAGTGCCACGATGGAACAACCATCCGGACCCCAGAGGATGCTCGTGGAGACCACCGCGCTCGGCTTCCTGTACGGGCCGACCCTGGTTCTGCTTGCCGTCAGCGTGCTGGTGGCCGTCGGCCGCCTGACCTCCGGATCGGTGCCGGGCCGGCCGGAGAGCGGCGCACCGACCGACAGCGCACCCACCGACAGCGCACCCGCCGACAGCCCGCCCGCCGACAGCCCGCCCGCGGGCGGCGAGCCCGACTTCGGCCTGCTCGTCCCGGTGGCGACCGTGCCGGGTGAACAGGCCGCCCAGCTGCGGGCCGCCCTGCGCGCCCACGGAGTCCGCGCCACGCTCGGGCCGGCCGCCTCCGCCTCCGGTCGGCCCTCCGGCTTCGCTCCAGGCGGCCGGGCCCACGTCCTGGTCTTCGCCGGTGACCTGCCGCGGGCCCGCCGCGCGCTCCGGCAGGCCTGGGACGACCGCTGACCCGGCTCCCGCGCCCGACCGTCAGGCGGCCGCCGCGGACGGGGGCTCGCGGCGGATGCGGGCCCCGAGCGCCGTGAGGCTCTCCACGAAGTTCGCGTAGCCCCGGTCGATGTGGTGCACGTCCCGGACCTCCGTGGTGCCCTCCGCCACCAGCCCCGCGAGGACCAGCGCCGCGCCGGCCCGGACATCCGAGGCCAGCACCGACTCGCCCACCAGCCGCGGAGTCGGGCGGACCACCACGTGATGGCCGTCGGTGCGCAGGTCCGCGCCGAGCTTGTGCAGTTCGCGGCAGAACACGAACCGGCTGTCGAAGACATTCTCCGTGATCATCGAGGTACCCTCACTGATCGCCTCCAACGCGATCACCTGCGGCAGCAGATCCGTCGGGAACCCCGGGTACGGCAGCGTCACGACGTCGATCGACCGCGGCCGGCGGTCCGCGCTGACCCGGAAGCCGTCCTCGCCGATCTCCACGAGCGCCCCGGCGTCGGCGAGCTTCTCCAGGACGATGCCCAGGTGCTCGGCCCGGCCGTGCCGGATCATCACGTCACCGCGGGTCATGAGCGCACCGATCGCCCAGGTCCCGGCGACGATGCGGTCCGGGACCGTCCGGTGGGAGACCGGCAGCAGCGTGTCCACCCCGTCGATCACCANGGTGGACGACCCGGCGCCGTCGATCCGCGCGCCCATCGCGGTGAGCAACTCGCACAGATCCGCGATCTCCGGTTCCTGGGCGGCGTTGTCGATCACGGTGGTCCCCTTGGCGAGCACACCGGCCATCAGCAGGTTCTCGGTGGCGCCGACACTCGGGAAGTCCAGCCAGATCGACGCGCCCTGCAACCGGCCGGCGGAGCGGGCCACCAGCGCCCCGCCCTCGATGTCCACCACCGCACCGAGCTTCGCCAGGCCGTTCATGTGGATGTCGAGCGCGCGGGAGCCGATCGCGTCCCCACCGGGGAGCGCCACCCTGGCCTCGCCGCGGCGAGCCACCAGCGGCCCGAGAATGGCCACCGAGGCCCGGATCCGGCGCACCAGGTCCGCGTCGGCGGTCGAGTCCACCTCCTCGGGCACGTCGATGACGACCCGGCCCTCGCCCCGGTCATGCCGGGTCTCGGCACCCAGGCCGCACAGGACGTCCGCCATCACGGACACGTCCAGAATGTCCGGCACGGCCTCCAGCGTGGTGCGGCCGGGCGCGAGCAGGCTCGCCGCCATCAGCTTGAGCACCGAGTTCTTCGCCCCTGGAACGGCGATCTCGCCGGCCAGTCTGGTTCCGCCTGTCACGACGAAGCGCTCCACGGGCTCCGATGCTAGGTGCTCGGGGGAAGATCTTCAGGACCAACCCGGGGAATCGGCGGATCTGGACCACGGTCGGACCTCCGGGACGGCCGTTCGGGGATCCCGCGACGGGCCGCCGGCGGTCCCCTCAGTCCGCCCGGCCCGCCGGCGGCGGGGGCGGCGGGGGCGGCGGATCTCCCGGTGGCCGGCCCGCGGGCGGCGGCGCATCCGCGCCGAGGAGATGAATGCCGTCGTGATGGCGCAGAACAGGCTCCTCGTGACCAGCCAGCGCGTCGGTCACCCGCACAGCGAAGGCGGGCACCGATCTTCCCTCGACCTCCGCCGCGGTCAGCCACTCCACCGCCGTGGCCTCGTCGGTTTCCGCCAGCGCCTCGGCCTGTTCCGCTCGGCACAGGAAGACCAGGGCCGACCACACCCAGCGACAGGTTCAGATAGATGCCGGTCAACCGCTCGGGTTCGACCAGGATTCCGGTCTCCTCCCGAACCTCTCGACGAAGGGCCTGGTGGAAGGTCTCGCCCCGTTCGAGCACCCCGCCAGGAAGCTGCCATGCGCCGTTGTCCCGACGTTGAATACAGAGCACGCGGTCGTCACTTCCGCGGATGACAGCAGCTACGCTGACGGAATGCATGTGAGGAACTTACCGATAGGACTTGGACATCCTCGGCAACTGCAATGCTCGTAGCGCGCCTCGCCGCACTGCCCCCTGAGACGGATCCCTCCTACGGAATCCGGGCCCGCGCTCTGCTTGCGGACCCGGCGACCACCGACGAGGCGCTCGGCGCTGTCCTCGCCGACCTGTCGAACCTTGAGCAGATCAGGTTTCATGCTTTCTACTGTCTGCAGACCCGTGCCTGGCGGCGCCGNGACCACCGGGCCCACCGGGCAAACGTCGACCGGTACCAGTCGGAGTTCGGCTCGCACCCGATGTTCTTTTTCATGCAGGCCGAGTACTATTCCTCCCTCGACGGCGAACCGGCGAACCGGCAGGCGGCACTGACCTTTGCCCCGGAAGCAGTGCGGCGGCTGTCGTCGATCCCCGGAGTGCTGCATCTCGCGGCCTCAGTCATCGCCGATCACCACGAGGCGGATGCCGACGCCGACCCGCGGCTTCTGTTGGAGGGCGAACGACTCGTCCGGCAGGCAATCGCGCTCAGCAATGGCACGTACCCGCGCTATCACGCCACGCACGCACGTATCGCCACTCTGCGGGGCGCCTACGGCGCAGCCCGGGCAAGCATCGGGCGAGCCATTGAGGAGGAGGACAGCTCCGGCGCCGAATACGCGCTCCGCATCGGCGACTACCAGCTGATCCGCGCCCGCATTCTGCACGCACAACAGGCTGAGACACTCCGGGCCGGCCAGAGCGAGGCGACCGCGGAACTCCGGCGCATCCGCGCGCAGATCCTGGAGATCATGGGCCTGCTGGCGGCGGTGATCGCCTTCATCACCACCGCCGCCAACATCACGGCCGGTCAGCCGCCCGGGCCCGCGGCGGGCCTGCTGACCACCGCCGGCGGGGTGACCCTGCTGGTGTTCTGGGGCTCCTGGATCCTGGGCGATGTCCCCGAGGCGGCCCGGCACGCGCGCTGCCTGAGCGTGCCGCTGGCCGGCGGGGAGGAGGTCCTGGTCTGCTCGGACGGGTTCGCGCGCCTGGTCGAGCCGTTCGGCCTCGTGGACGGCTACGCCGCCCTCCTGCGGGCGGTGCGCGGCGGCGCCGGCGCCGCGGGCGACCTGGTGGAGCGGAAGAACCACCGAAGGCACCGAAGCGACCCGGCCCCTACAGTGGCCGCATGGCGGTTCATCTGACCCGGATCTACACCCGTACCGGCGACGACGGGACGACGGCGCTCGGTGACATGTCGCGGGTGCCGAAGACCTCGGCGCGGCTCGCCGCCTATGCGGATGTCGACGAGACGAACGCGGCGATCGGCGTGGCCCTCGCGCTGGGCGACCTCGGCCCGGACGTCCGCGAGACGCTCGCCCAGGTGCAGAACGACCTCTTCGACGTCGGCGCCGATCTGTGTTCCCCGGTGGTCGCCGAGCCGCAGTATCCACCGCTGCGGATCAGCGACGTGTACGTCGACCGGCTGGAGGAGGCGTGCGACCGGTACAACGAGACGCTGTCGAAGCTGAACTCGTTCATCCTGCCGGGGGGTACTCCCGCCGCGGCGCTGCTGCACGTGGCGCGGACGGTGGCGCGCCGGGCCGAGCGGTCCTGCTGGGCGCTGCTCGAGGTGGAGCCGGACAGCACGAACCCGCTGCCCGCCCGCTACCTGAACCGCCTTTCGGACCTGCTGTTCATCCTCGCGCGGGTGGCGAACCCGGACGGCGACGTGCTGTGGAAGCCGGGCGCCGGCGGCTGAGCGGCCGGGCGGGATCCGGGCCACCTGACACGTCTGGCCCGGTCGGCGCGCCGACTGAGCGTCAGCGCGCCGACCGGGCCAGCGCGAACGAGCCTGGCAGGCAGGCGGTACTTCTCGGAGTCAGGAAATCGACGCGCTCTCGGCGAGGATGCTGACGCCTTCCTTGGTGACGGAGAGGAAACCACCGTCGACACCGGCGGAGATCTCCTGCGAGCCGACCTTCACCCGCACGGTCTGGTCACGGACCAGCACCGCGAGCATCGGGACGTGGCCCGGCAGGACACCGATGTCGCCCTCGACGGTCCGGGCGACGACCATGTCGGCGTCGCCGGACCACACCTCCTGCTCGGGCGAGACGATCGCCACCCGCATCGGCATTACAGGTTCTCCGCGTTCTTCTCGGCGTCCTCGATCCCGCCACACATGAAGAACGCCTGCTCGGGCAGGTGGTCGTAGTCACCCTGAGTGAGGCGACGGAACGACTCGATCGTCTCCGCGACCGGGACGAACTTGCCGGGAATACCGGTGAACTGCTCCGCCACGAAGAACGGCTGGGACAGGAACCGCTGGATACGGCGAGCCCGGTTGACGAGGATCTTGTCCTCTTCGGAGAGCTCGTCGATACCGAGGATGGCGATGATGTCCTGCAGGTCCTTGTAGCGCTGCAGGATCCGCTGCACCTCGCGGGCGGTGTCGTAGTGCGCCTGCCCGATGTAGCGCGGGTCGAGGATCCGGGAGTTCGAGTCAAGCGGGCTCACGGCCGGGTAGATGCCCAGGTCGGAGATCGCTCGGTCGAGCACCGTGTTGGCGTCGAGGTGGGTGAACGTCGTCGCCGGAGCAGGGTCGGTCAGGTCGTCCGCGGGCACGTAGATCGCCTGCAGCGAGGTGATCGAGTGACCGCGGGTCGAGGTGATCCGCTCCTGCAGGGCGCCCATCTCGTCGGCCAGCGTCGGCTGGTAACCGACGGCGCTGGGCATCCGGCCGAGCAGGGTCGACACCTCGGATCCGGCCTGGGTGAACCGGAAGATGTTGTCGATGAACAGCAGCACGTCCTGCTTCTGGACGTCCCGGAAGTACTCGGCCATGGTGAGCGCGCCGAGGGCGACCCGCAGCCGGGTGCCGGGCGGCTCGTCCATCTGGCCGAACACGAGGGCGGTGTCCTCGATAACCCCGGCCTCGGTCATCTCCAGGAACAGGTCGTTGCCCTCACGGGTGCGCTCGCCGACACCGGCGAACACCGAGACGCCACCGAACTCCTTGGCGACTCGACGGATCATCTCCTGGATGATGACGGTCTTGCCGACGCCGGCACCGCCCATCAGGCCGATCTTGCCGCCTCGCACGTACGGGGCGAGCAGGTCGATGACCTTGATGCCGGTCTCGAACATCTCGGTCTTCGACTCGAGCTGGTCGAAGGTGGGCGCCGCGCGGTGGATCGGCCAGTAGGTCTGAGCGTCGACGCTCGCCACGTCGAGCGGGTTGCCGAGCACGTTGAACACGTGCCCCTTGGTGGCGTCCCNGACGGGGACCGAGATCGGCGCGCCGGTGTCCTTCACCGGGGCCCCGCGGACGAGGCCGTCGGTCTGCTGCATGGAGATCGCGCGGACCGTGTTGTCCCCGATGTGCTGCGCGACCTCAAGGGTGAGGATCGCGGTCTGGCCATCGATGGTGCGCTCCACGTGCAGCGCGGTGTAGATCTCGGGCAGTTCGTCAGGGGCGAACTCGACGTCGACGACCGGTCCGATGACTCGGGCGACTCGGCCGATCCCCGGAGTCCGGCCCTCCGCCGTAGCCGGCGAGCTGGTGGTGACGGTCATGGCGTCCTCGGTTTCACTGTCGTTGCCCGCCGCCGCGGGCTTCGGGCTTGACGTTCGTCGGTGTCGACGCCGGCAGCGGGATCGGTGCCGGCACTGAACCCAGTGTCCGCACCGATCCAGCCGCCGCCTGGGTCGGCGACCCGCCGCGGCGCGCGTCGGGGCGGAGCGGGCCGGAGTCTCACACCTGACTCCTAGGCGCCGGACGCCAGGGCGTTCGCGCCACCCACGATCTCGGAGATCTCCTGGGTGATCGCGTCCTGGCGGGCCCGGTTCGCGGCGCGGGTGTAGGTCTTGGCCAGTTCCTCGGCGTTGTCGGTCGCCGACTTCATGGCCCGCTGGCGCGCGGCCGACTCACAGGCGGCCGACTCCAGCAGGGCCGCGAACAGGCGGCTTTCGACATACCGCGGCAGCAGCGCGTCGAGCACGGACTCGGCGGACGGCTCGAACTCGTAGTTCGGCAGCGGTCCGCCGGGCGGCGGCTCGTCGTGCTCGCGCAGCACCATCGGGAGCAGCCGGTGGGCCACCGGGGTCTGGGTCATCGCGCTGACGTACTCGGTGAAGACGACATGGATCTCGTCGACACCGCCTTCGTCGGTCGGGGTGGTGAACGCCTCGATCAGCGTGTCGGCCACCGCCTTGGCGTCACCGTACCCGGGCTGCTCGGAGAAGCCGGTGTACTCCCCGGCCAGCTCCCGGCCGCGGAAGCGGTAGTAGGACACCGCCTTGCGACCGACCGCGTAGAGCAGGGGCTGCTTGCCCTCCTCGCGGAGCAGCTCGACGAGCTCGCCGGCGCGGCGCAGCGCGTTGGAGCTGTAGCCGCCGGCGAGGCCGCGGTCGCTGGTGATGACGACCACGGCCGCCCGGGTCGGCTGCGGGCGCTCGGTGGTGAGGGGATGGGAGATCGTCGTCTGCGACGCCACGGCGGTGATCACTCGCGTGATCTCCTCCGCGTACGGCCGGGACGCGGTGACCCGCGCCCTGGCCTTCGCGATCCGCGAGGCGGCGATCAGCTCCATCGCCTTCGTGATCTTCTTGGTCGAGTTGACCGTCTTGATGCGCCGCCGGTACTCGCGAAGCTGGCCCGCCATGGGTCAGCGGCCCGTGGTCTCGGAGGACGGCTTCNGGTGGTGGACGGCGATCTCCTCGCGCTCGACCGCGGACGGGTCGAGTGCGTCCGGAGCGGCCTCGTTCACCAGCGGCGAGCCGCTCGACAGCGTGAACTGCAGCTTGAACTCGGTGATCGCCGACTCCAGCGACGCGATCGTGTCGTCACCGAGCTTGCCGGTGTTGACGATCGTGTCGTAGACGCCGCCGTGGACCCGCCCGACGAAGTCGAGGAACTCGGTCTCGAAGCGGCGGATGTCCTCGACCGGCACGTCGTCCAGCTTGCCGGTGGTGCCGGCCCAGATCGAGACGACCTGGCGCTCGACGGAGAACGGCTTGTTCTGGGGCTGCTTGAGCAGCTCCACCAGCCGGGCGCCCCGGGCGAGCTGGTCACGCGACGCCTTGTCCAGGTCGGAACCGAAGGCCGAGAAGGCCTCCAGCTCGCGGTACTGGGCGAGGTCGAGCCGGAGCCGGCCGGCGACCGACTTCATCGCCTTGACCTGGGCGCTACCACCGACTCGGGAGACCGAGGTACCGACGTTGATCGCCGGCCGGACGCCCTGGTTGAACAGGTCCGACTCCAGGAAGATCTGGCCGTCGGTGATCGAGATGACGTTCGTCGGGATGTAGGCCGAGATGTCGTTGGCCTTCGTCTCGATGATCGGCAGCCCGGTCAGCGACCCGCCGCCCAGCTCGTCCGACAGCTTCGCGCAGCGCTCCAGCAGACGGGAGTGCAGGTAGAAGACGTCGCCCGGGTAGGCCTCACGGCCCGGCGGGCGGCGCAGCAGCAGCGAGATCGCCNGGTATGCCTCGGCCTGCTTGGACAGGTCGTCGAACACCACCAGGGAGTGCTGCCCGTTGTACATCCAGTGCTGCCCGATGGCCGAACCGGTGTACGCGGCGATGTACTTGAAGCCGGCCGGCTCGTCGGCCGGGGCGGCGACGATCGTCGTGTAGGCCAGCGCGCCGGCTTCCTCAAGGGTGTTGACAACCTCGCGGATGGTCGACTTCTTCTGGCCGATGGCGACGTAGACGCACTTGACCTGCTTCTTCGGGTCGCCGCTGAGCCAGTTGTCGCGCTGGTTGATGATCGCGTCGATCGCGACCGTGGTCTTGCCGGTCTGCCGGTCACCGATGATCAGCTGCCGCTGACCACGGCCGATGGCGGTCATCGCGTCGATGGCCTTGATGCCGGTCTGCAGCGGCTCCTTGACCGGCTGGCGCTCGACCACCGACGGCGCCTGCAGCTCGAGCGCGCGGGTGCCCTCGGCGGCGATCTCTCCGAGGCCGTCGATCGGGCGCCCCAGTGGGTCGACGACACGACCGAGGAAGCCGTCGCCCACGGGAACGGCGAGAATCTCGCCGGTCCTGCGGACCTCCTGGCCCTCCTCGATGTGCTCGGCCTCGCCGAGGATGACGCAGCCGATCTCGCCAACCTNAAGGTTGAGGGCCAGGCCAAGCACGCCGCCGTGGAACTCCAGCAGCTCGTTGGTCATGGTGTGCGGAAGGCCCTCGACCCGCGCGATCCCGTCACCGGTCACGGTGACGCGGCCGACCTCCTCCCGCTCACCGGAGGTGGCCTGGAAGGAGTCGACGTACTCCCGGAGGGCGTCGCGGATCTCCTCCGGCCGGATGGACAGCTCAGTCATCGCGTTGGTCCTTCATGGCTGACGTGGATCTGGTCATCGGTCGTCACTGACGGTCCTCGCTTCGGTCCCGGCGTGCGCTCGCCCATCGCGCCTCCGGGCCTAACGCGTCAGCCCGCGGCGGGCCGCGGCGAGACGGCGCAGGACCGTGCCGTCCACGACCTCGTCGCCGACCCGCACGGACAGACCGCCGAGTATGGACGGGTCGAGGTCGATCTGGAGCTGGATCTGCCGGCCGAAGAAGCGGCTGATCGCCGCCTTCAGCCTTGCGATCTGGTCTTCGTCGAGCACGGTCGCGCTGCGGACCACCGCGACCACCCGCCCGCGGCGGGCGGCCGCGAGCCGGCTGAGATTCTCCAGCCGCCGCTCGACATCACCCTGGGAGGGGTCCACGGCGGTCTGCTGGGCGAGCCGCACCGTCACCGGCTGGGCTCGCCCCGACAGCAGCCGTTCCACCAGGGCGGCCTTAGCGGACGCCGGCGCGGCCGGATCCGTGAGCGCGAGGGAGAGCTGCGGGTTCTGGCCGAGGATGCGGCCGAACCGGAACAGTTCGTCCTCCACCTCGTCCAGGACGTCCGCGGCCTCCGCCTCGGCCAGTGTCGCCTCGACCGAGAGCTCGTCCAGGGCGAGACGGAGGTCCACCGGTCGGGACCAGCGGCCGGAGACGGCCGCTGACACCACCGAGAGCGACGCCGGGCTGATCTGGCCGCCGAACAGCCGGGCGGCGAGATCCGCCCGGGACTGGGCCGGCGCGCCCGGGTCGGTCAGTGCGCGCCGCACCGTCGGCTCACGGCCGACGAGCGACGCGACCGCGCCGAGGTCGGCCGCGATCCGGCGCGCGTCCGGCGCCGGTCCGGCGGTGGCTCCGACCGGCACCGCCGTCGCCTGGTCGAGGACCGACCGGGCGGCGGCAAGCGACTGCCGGCTGGCTCCCTCCACCGTCAGACTCCCGGTCCGGCCGGAGCGGCCGCGGGACGCGGCGCGGAGTCGAGACCCGTGATGAAGTCGTCGACAAGCTGCCGCTGACGCGCGTCGTTCTCCAGCTCGTGCCCGACGATGCGGGTGGCGAGCTCGAGCGCGATCTCACCGATCTCACGCCGGACCGACGCGACGACCTGGGCCCGTTCGGCCACCAGGGCCGCGTCAGCCCGCTCTTTGATCTCGGCGACCTCCTGCTGTGCCTGTGAGCGCAGTTCCTCGACGATCTGCCGCCCCTGTGCCTGCGCGTCCTCACGGATACGCGCCGCCTCGGTACGGGCCTCGGCGAGCTGGGAACGGTACTGCTCGAGCAGGGCCTGGGCCTCGGTCTGCGCCTGCTGGGCGCGGGTGAGACCACCCTCGATGCGTTCGGCTCGCTCCGCATAGGTCCTGCGGATCTGCGGATAGATCCGCCAGAAGAAGAAACCCACGAGCAGACCGAAGGCCAACAGGCCGACGATCAGCTCCGCGAGCGGTGGCACAAGGACGCTGTCCTCGTGCTCCGCCCCCTCTTCGGCGGCGAGAATGAGTGTCTGCAGCACCAGGCGCCCCGGATCAGGTGAAGACGAACGGCACGACGAAGCCGATGAGGGCAAGTGCCTCGACGACGGCGAAACCGATTAGCATGTAGCGGAAAGCCACCTGCTCGGCCTCGGGCTGGCGAGCGATCGCCTGAACGCCCAGACCGAAGATGATGCCGACGCCGATGCCGGGACCAAGGGTGGCGATACCGTAGGCCACCGTCCCGATGTTGCCGCTGATGGCGTCATCAGCGGCGAGAACCGCGGCCGCGGAAAGAGACATCGTTGAGATCCGTCCTTCTGTGGTCGATGCACCGGGGGGCTCTCCCACGGTGCGCGTGGTCGGTTGGCTTCAGGCCCGCGCCACCGCGCCGGCCGGGGTGAGCTGCGCGCTCTCCTCATGCCCGTGGCCCGGGGAGTGCTCCGCGGCGTGGTCACCGTGGTCGCCGCCGTGCGAGGAGATCGCACCGCCGATGTAGGCGGCCGTCAGGACCGTGAAGATGTAGGCCTGCAGGACGTCGATCATCAACTCGAAGGCGGTCAGGCCGATCGCCACCACGCCGGAGATCGCACCGAAGATGAACTGCGGGCGAGGTAGCAGGTAGTCGGCACCGAGCGCGAACACGAGCAGGAGCATGTGGCCGGCGAACATGTTGGCGAACAGCCGGATGGCCAGCGTGGCGGGACGGGCGATGATGGTCGAGACGAACTCGATCGGCGCCAGGATGATCTTCACGAACAGCGGCGCGGTCGGCGCCGGCACGAGCATGTCCTTGAAGTAGGCGCCGAACCCGTGCTCACGGATGCCGACGATGTTGAAGATCAGCCAGCTGGTGAGGGCGAGGATCAGCGGCAGCGCGATCCGCGACGTGGTCGGGAACTGCGCGACCGGAATGACCGCGAGAACGTTCGAGACCAGGATGAAGCAGAAGAGAATGGTCAGGTAGGGAGCAAAGGTCTTGCCCCGCTCACCGATCACGTTCCGCGCGATCGAGATGTCGACGAAGTCGTAGATCGACTCACAGAAGTTCTGCAGCCCGCGGGGCACGACCGTCGCCTTGCGGAACCCAAGCCAGAGGAAGCCCCCGACGAAGAGCGACGCAAACAGGGTCAGTGCAGACCACTTGTTGAAGTAGAAGTCGACCGGACCCAGCTCGAACTCGAACCAGCTCTTCGGCTTGAAGACATCGGGAGTCGGCCCATGGAAGCCGTCGTCGGCCACCGCGAGCAGCGATCCGCTCGGCACTTCCGATACCTCCAAGATCATTTATGCTGACAAAGTTCGCGATCCCCCCAGGGCTGGATCGACCTCACCCTATACGGGATGGGCCGCCGCCCCGGGCAATCGAAGACAAGCGGATGACCGCCGGACGCAGCCCGTTCACAGCCTCGGCGGCAGGGGACTCACTGTCCCGGTTCCGAAGCGGTCGAAGCGGAGCATCCAGTGCCGACAGCATCCACACGGCGCTCCTCGACAGGGCAGATGCTATCCGGCCGGGCGCTGGAGAGCACTCGTTGCAGGACTAAGATCTCCGACGGACAGTCGAACGTTCATCTTCCGTTGGGTTTTTGGACATCTTGTCACACTACGTTGTGGAGGCATCGCTCAACGCTCCGTCAACGTCGCGCTCCGAAGCGGTAGATGACCAGATAGATCGCGGCGACGACCCCGACGATGAGCCCGATCGGAAAGAACAGGGCATCGAAGCCGAACAGGCGATCGACCCCGAAGCCCACCAGGCCCCAGAAGCCACCGCCGCCCACCAGCGTGCCGACGATGCCCCAGGCTTCCCCGGGTGGTGGATTCGGCCGATCTACCTGCCCCGATCTTAGCCTTTCCTCCCTTTTCGCATTGTCCTTTTTGCCTGAATGTCCGCGATCAGGCCCGTTGGTGTCGCTCACCGTCACGTTGTTCCTAATCCGGGCCGACGGCCGGTCCCCGGCGACGACCGAGCCGGGCTGCCTTCGGCTGCCTGTCCGCGCCTACGGCTGTTGGCGGGATCCCCCGGCACCGGCCGGGCCGGAGCCGGTGGAAGGAGCCCTCCCGGCGGGAAGTACCGGCGCGACCCGGGACGGGTCGAAGGTCGCGGGATCGTAGAAGGGCACCCGCAGCCGGGCGGCCACCCAGACCTCGGCCGCGACCCAGCACAGCGTGCCCGCCATGATCGACCAGGCGAAGCTGCGGAGGTCGATCGCGGTCACGTCGCGCAGGCCGAGCAGCACGACGCCGAGGACACCGACCTTCGCCGCGTAGATCCCGAGCGCGGCCGGCAGCAGCATGGTGGTCGCACCGCGGCGCGCCACGGCGACCAGCGCGAGCTTGCCGAGTGCGAAGAAGGCCGCGACCAGGCCGACGGCCAGCGCCGCGCCCGCCGCGCCGGCGGCGCCGCGCAGCGCCCAGCTCAGCGCGAGGGCGGCCACCAGCAACCCCGCCATGGCGGCGAGCCCGGCCCGCAGCGCCGGGACAGCCGTGGCGATCATGCCCGCCGCGCCGCTCGCTGGCCGGTGAGGAGCAGGGCGACCAGCGTCAGCAGCCCGACGCCGACCGTGGCGGCGAGGATGGGAAGCGGCGAGTCCGAGAAGGACGCGGCCACCCCCCCGAAACCGACGAGCGCGGCCCAGAAGTACATCAGTAGAACCGCCCTGACGTGGGAGTTGCCAATGGAGAGAATCCGGTGGTGTAGGTGCATTTTGTCCGCGGCGAACGGCGAGCGGCCGGCCTTCGTGCGCCGGACCACCGCGAGCCCGAAGTCCAGCACCGGGACCGCCAGCACCGCCAGCGGAATCGCCAGCGGGATCAGTGACGGTAGCTGCCTGGAGGGTCCAGCGTAACCCCCGTAGGCGACCTGACCCGTCACCGAGATCATCGAGGCGGCGGACAGCAGGCCGATCAGCATTGATCCCGAATCCCCCATGAACAGCCGGGCCGGGTTGAAGTTGTGCGGCAGGAAGCCGACGCAGACGCCCGCCGTCACGGCGGCGAGCAGGGCTGCCGGAGAAGCCCGGTAGAAGCCGTTGATAACCGCGATCTGGTAGGCGAAATAGAAGGTCGCGCACGCCGCGATCGCGGCCACGCCCGCCGCGAGCCCGTCCAGGCCGTCGATGAAGTTCATCGCGTTCACCAGGATGAGCGTCGCGAGGATCGACAGCGGTACAGCGGTCTCCGGGCCGAAACTCAGCGTTGTCTGGCTGTCGNGGTCGATCGCGAAGGACCACTGCACGCCCAGCAGCACCATCNCTCCCGCCGCGGCCACCTGACCGGCCAGTTTGGTCAGCGAGTCCAGCTCCCAGCGGTCATCGGCGACCCCCAGCAGGCAGATCAGTGTGCCGGCGACGAGGACCGCCCGCGTCTCTGACCAGTCCTTGGACACGACCGAGAGAAAAGGCAGCTGGTCCGCGACCTCCAGGCCGGCGTAGAGCCCCGCGAGCATCGCCAGGCCCCCCAGCCGCGGGGTCGGCGTCGCGTGCACGTCCCGGGACCGTGGCCAGGCGACCGCCCCGATCCGGAAGGCGATCCAGCGGGCGATCGGCGTCGCCAGGAAGGTGACGGCCGCGGCGACCGCGAAGACGAGCAGGTACTCGCGCATCTGACCCGCTATCTCGGATAGGCGGGGAACTGGCCGACCAGCGCGGCCACCGCCGTCGCCACCGCCCCGGCGGAGCCCGGATCACGAACGGCCCGGGAGATCAGACCGGCGATCTCCTTCATCTCTCCCTCGCGCATTCCCTGCGTCGTCACCGCCGGAGTACCCACCCGGATGCCGGACGAGATCGCCGGCGGCTGCGGGTCGTAGGGAATCGCGTTCTTGTTCAGCGTGATTCCCGCCGCGCCGCAGCGGGCCTCGGCATCCCGGCCGGTGACCCCCAGGTCCTTGAGGTCGAGCAGGGTGAGATGGGTGTCCGTGCCACCGGCGACGGGGCGCAGCCCCTCGACCGCGAGTCCGTCCGCGAGCGCCCGCGCGTTGGCGATCACCTGGTGCGCGTAGGCGGCGAACGCCGGCGTCGAGGCCTCCTTCAGCGCGACGGCCTTGGCGGCCACGGCCTGCATCAGCGGGCCGCCCTGGCTGAAGGGGAAGACGGCCTTGTCGATGCGCGCGGCCAGCTCGGACCGGCAGAGGATCATGCCGCCCCGCGGCCCACGCAGCACCTTGTGGGTNGTGAAGCTCACGACGTCGGCGTAGGGCACCGGGCTGGGCACCGCACCGCCCGCGACCAGGCCGATGAAGTGGGCCGCGTCCACCAGCAGCCACGCGCCGACCTCGTCCGCGATCGATCGGAACGCGGCGAAGTCGATCAGGCGGGGATAGGCGGTGGCACCGCAGATGATCATCTTGGGCCGGTGCTGCAGGGCGAGCTGGCGGACCTCGTCGTAGTCGATGAGCTCGGTGTCCGCGCGGACTCCGTAGCCGACGACGTCGAACCAGCGGCCGGAGAAGTTCACCCGGCTGCCGTGGGTCAGATGACCGCCGTGCGGCAGCGACATCGCCAGCACCGTGTCGCCGGGCGTGAGCAGGGCCGCGTACACGGCGAAGTTCGCCTGCGCGCCCGAATGCGGCTGGAGGTTGGCGTGCTCGGCGCCGAACAGCTCCCGCGCCCGCGCGATGCCGAGCTCCTCAGCCCGGTCCACGACCTGGCAGCCGCCGTAGTAGCGGCGCCCGGGATAGCCCTCGGCGTACTTGTTCGACAGCGTCGACCCGAGCGTGGCCAGTACCGCCGGGGAGGTGAGGTTCTCGCTCGCGATGAGCTGCAGACCGCCGCGCAGCCGATCCAGTTCGTCGAGCACGACGGAGGCGATCTCGGGGTCGGTGGCCTGCAGAAGGTCGAAGTCCGGGCCCCAGAACGGGGTGCTCATGATGGGTCCACCTCCCGCGGCTGTGAGGCCAGGATAAGTCCGGCCACCGTGGCCCCGCGCGCTGCCGTCGGCGGCGGGGGCTCCGCGGCGGCACGTGGGTCCCGCGCGACGTACCGGTTCCTCAAGTGACAGCGCCGGTTCAGTGACGTGCCGGTTCAGTGACGTGCTGGCTCAGCGACGTGCCGGCTCAGCGACGTGCCGGCTCAGCGACCTACCGGTTCCTCGACGAGCGGCAGCACCGAGCGCAGCGCCGCGAGGCTCACCGCCCCCTCCCGCACGACCACCGGAACCCTCCCGGTGCAGTCCAGGATCGTCGACGCGGCGCCGACCGGCGTCGGCCCGCCGTCGAGGTAGACCTCCACGGCGCCGCCGAGCTGTGCCAGCGCGTCGTGGACCGTCGTCGCGGGCGGGCGCCCGCTGAGATTCGCACTGGACACCGCCATCGGACCGGTGCGGGCCAGCAGTTCGAGCGCGACCGGGTGCAGGGGC
Organism: Frankia sp. EI5c; assembly: GCF_001636565.1. GTDB lineage: Bacteria > Actinomycetota > Actinomycetes > Frankiales > Frankiaceae > Parafrankia. The sequence continues at coordinate 129,971 of NZ_LRTK01000027.1, read as the reverse complement.
ATGCGGACCGCGACGGTGCCGCGGGCGTCGCCCAGATCCCACCGCAGGGAGGGCGCGTGGTTGACGACCAGGGTCAGGCCGCCCGGCCAGAAGGCGCGGACCAGATCGCGGATCTGCCCCGTGACCTGCTCGACCAGGCCGTCCAGAGTCCGCCAGGAGCTCACCAGCACCGGCACGGGCATGTCCCGCCCCCGCCCCTTGGCCGCGAGCAGGGTGGTGACCGCGCCCCGGTCGAACGCGTCCACGCCGAGGCCGTACAGCGTGTCGGTGGGCAGGACGACCAGCCGGCCCCGGCGGACCGACTCGGTCGCCGCATCCAGCCCGGCGGCCCGCTGGTCCTGCTCAGCGCAGTTGAACACCTGCATCATGCGTCCTCTCCGGCGCCCCGCGACCGCTCCCGGCCGGCGGGTTCCAGCGGGCAGTGACGAAACGGTCCCGCCCGGCGAGATCAGGGTGATCGACGATCTCGGACCACGAGCCGGCCCACGGCCCCCCGCTCGCAAGCAGGGCGGGGACTGCCTCGCCGTGCTCGTCCGCATGTTCCATGACGAGGACACCCCCGGGTCGGAGCAGGCTCACCGCGGCTGCCACGACCGCCCGGGGGCCGTCCAGACCGTCCGGACCGCCCCACAGCGCGGCGGGTGGATCATACCGGCCGACCTCGGGCTCGACCCGCGCGCGCTCATGGTCGGGGAGATAGGGAGGATTGCTGACCACGAGGTCAACCCGGCCGGCCAGGGCGGCCAGCACCGTGCCGACGTCGGCGGCCGGCGCCTGGCCGGGACTGGCCGGGCCGGCAGCACTGGGCGGGCCGGCAGCAGTGGCCGGGCCGGCAGCAGTGGCCGGGCCGCCGGGAACGCCCACGTCCGCGCGGTGCACCCGCACCGGCAGGCCGGTGCGCTCGACGTTGCGCCGCAACCAGCCGAGCGCGGACGGCTCCACCTCCACCGCGTGGACCTCGGCGGTGGGCACCTCGTCAGCCAGGGACAGCGCGATGGCTCCCGACCCCGCACAGAGATCGACGCAGATCNGGTGGGCGGNGGCCATGGACCGCAGTGCCCTGATGGCGCCCTCGACCACCCACTCGGTCTCCGGGCGGGGGATGAACACCCCGGGCCCGACCTCGATGTCCAGCCGGCGGAACCCGGCCAGGCCGGTCAGGTGCTGCAACGGCTCCCGGCTCGCCCGCCGGGCCACCAGCGCGCGCAGGCGGGCCGCCTCGGCGGCGCCGATCCGGTCGACCAGGAGCAGTCGCCCGCGGTGCAGGCCGAGCACATGCGCCGCCAGTTGCTCCGCGTCGCCGCGCGGGCTGGCGACCCCGGCCGCGGCCAGGCGCTCCGCGGCCGCCGCGAGCTCGTTCCCCAGATCCACCGAACCCAGATCCGCCGAACCCGGGCGCGCCGCCGCGCGGGTGTCGGCCACCGCGGCGCGCGCCCACGTCACGGGGCGGCCGCCATCCGGGCGGCCTGGTCGGCCTCGATCAGCGCGTCGAGCACGGCGTCGAGGTCCCCGTCGAGCACCTGCTCAAGGTTGTGGGCCTTGTAGTTGATCCGGTGGTCACTGATCCGGTTCTCCGGGAAGTTGTACGTGCGGACCTTCTCGGACCGGTCGACCGTGCGCACCTGGCTCGCCCGGACCGCGGCGGCCTCCGNGTCGGCCCGCTCCCTGGCGGCGGCGAGCAGCCGGGACCGCAGGATGCGCATCGCCGACTCCTTGTTCTGGAGCTGGCTCTTCTCGTTCTGGCAGGACACGACGACCCCGGTGGGCAGGTGCGTGATGCGCACCGCCGAGTCGGTCGTGTTGACGCTCTGGCCGCCGGGGCCGGAGGAACGGAAGACGTCGATCCGCAGATCGTTCGGATCCACCTCGATGTCGACATCCGCCGCCTCGGGCATGACCAGCACCCCGGCCGCCGAGGTGTGGATGCGCCCCGCCGACTCCGTCACCGGAACCCGCTGCACCCGGTGCACGCCGCCCTCGAAACGCAGCCGCCCGAAGACTCCCTGGCCTGGACCGGCGGATCCGCGGGCCTTCACCGCCACGCTCACGTCCCGGTAGCCGCCGAGATCGCTGGGGTTCGCGTCCAGGATCTCCGTGCGCCACCCGCGCCGCTCGGCGTACCGCAGGTACATCCGCAGCAGGTCACCGGCGAACAGCGCGGACTCCTCGCCGCCGGCCCCGGCCTTGACCTCGAGGATGGCGTCCCGGCTGTCGTCGGGATCGACCGGCACGAGGTAGGCCCGCAGCCGGCCGGCGAGCTCGGCCCTGCTGACCTCCAGCGCCGCGATCTCGTCGCGGAACGACGGATCCTGCTCGGCGAGCTCACGCGCGGCCTGAAGGTCGCCTTCGATGCTCTCCATCTGCCGGGCGAGGTCGACCGGGGTGGTGAGCTCGGCGTAGCGACGAGTCAGCTCCCGGGCCGCCGACGGATCACTGTGCAGGTCGGGATCCGCCAGCCGCTTCTCGATGTCGGCGTGCTCGGCGATCATGCTCGCGAGCGGGGAGGTCATCGCTGTTCCTTCGGGTCATCGGGACGGACCTGGGTACCAGGCCGCCAGGACGCGAACGGCGCCCGCCCGGTGATCCGGAACGGGCGCCGTGGGCGGCCTACTGCGCGCCGCCGGCCTTGTCGCCGGGGCGGCGCCGACCGAACCGCCGCTCGAACTTCTCGACCCGGCCGCCGACGTCCATGATCTTCTGCTTGCCCGTGTAGAACGGGTGGCACTGCGAGCAGACCTCGGCGCTGATCGCAGCGTTCTCCTTGGTCGAACGCGTGGTGAACGTGCTCCCGCACGTACAGGTCACGACGGTCTCGTGGTACGTCGGGTGGATGTCAGCCTTCATCGTTCCTCTTCCGGTGTGGCCGCCGGGTCGCCGCCGCGGACGCGGACGACGTGAACCGGAGCCGGTGGATTTCCAGTCTGCCAGACCCTCCGGGCGGTGCCCGCCAAGTGCCCGCCAAGTGCCCGGCAGGTGCCCGCCGGGCTCCCGTCGGACCGGCCGGGCCATGGGGGCGGGCTGGCCCGCCGGTGTGCACAACGCCGCCGGCGAGCCCCGATGTTCCCGGAGCCCGGCCGGCGGATCTCAGTCCTGCGGGGGCGCCGTCTTCGCGATCTGCATCAGGAACTCGTAGTTCGTCCTGGTCTGCTTGAGCCGCTCAAGCAGCAGGTCGAGTGCCTGCTGCGGCTCCCGGGTGTGCAGGACGCGCCGCAGCTTGTGCATGATCGCGAGCTCGTCGGGCGCGAGCAGGATGTCCTCCTTGCGGGTTCCGGAGGCGTCGACGTCCACCGCCGGGAAGGTCCGCTTGTCGGCGATCTTGCGGTCGAGCTTGAGCTCGGCGTTACCGGTGCCCTTGAACTCCTCGAAGATGACCGTGTCCATCGTCGAACCGGTCTCGACCAGCGCGGTCGCGAGAATCGTCAGCGAGCCGCCGTTCTCGATGTTGCGCGCCGCGCCGAGGAACCGCTTCGGCGGGTAGAGCGCCGTCGAGTCGACACCACCGGAGAGGATGCGCCCCGACGCCGGCGCCGCCAGGTTGTAGGCGCGCCCGAGCCGGGTGATCGAGTCCAGCAGCACGACGACGTCGTGCCCCAGCTCGACGAGCCGCTTGGCCCGCTCGATGGACAGCTCGGCCACGTTGGTGTGGTCGGCCGGCGGGCGGTCGAAGGTCGAGGCGATGACCTCGCCCTTCACCGACCGCTGCATGTCGGTGACCTCCTCGGGCCGCTCGTCGACGAGCACGACCATGAGGTGGCATTNGGGGTTGTTCGTGGTGATCGCGTTCGCGATCGCCTGGAGCACCATCGTCTTGCCGGCCTTCGGCGGGCTGACGATCAGCGCACGCTGGCCCTTGCCGATCGGCATCACCAGGTCGATGACCCGCGTGGTCAGCATGTGCGGCTCGGTCTCGAGCCGCAGCCGGTCCTGCGGGTACAGCGGGGTGAGCTTGTGGAACTCCGGCCGGCCGCGGGCCTCGTCCGGCTCCATCCCGTTGATGGTGTCCAGGCGGACCAGCGCGTTGTACTTGTCCCGGCGCTGCTCGCCNTCCTGCGGGGCCCGCACGACACCGGTGATGGCGTCACCGCGGCGCAGGCCGTTGCGCCGGACCTGGGCGAGGCTGACGTACACGTCCGTCGGCCCGGTCAGGTAGCCACTCGTCCGGATGAACGCGTAGTTGTCCAGGACGTCGAGGATGCCTGCCACCGGGACGAGGACATCGTCCTCGCGCACCGTCGGCTCGGGCTCGGCCGGGCCGCCCTGGCCACCGCGACCGCGGTTGCGGCCACGCTCGCGGAAACGCCCGCGCCGGCGCCCGCCGAACTCGTCGTCGCCCTGGCCGTCGCCCTGCGGGGAACGATCCCCGGGCGGGGTCCGGTCGCCGGGCTGGCTCCGGTCCGAGCGGTCCGAGCGGTCCGAGCGGTCGTTCCGGTCGCCGGAGCGCGACCGGTCGGAACCGCCACGCTCGCGGTCACCGGACGGCTGGGAACGACCCTGGCGGTCGCCCCCGGAGCGGTCGCGGTCGCCCGAACGGTCGTTGGAACGATCACGATCGCCGGAGCGGTCACGGTCGCTGGGACGCTCGCGCTCCCCGGAGCGGTCGGAACGCTCCCGGTCCCCGGAGCGGTCGCGATCGCCGGAGCGGTCACGGTCGCCCCCGGAACGCTCGCGACGGTCATCGCGGCCACGCGGCGAAGTGCTCTCGGAGCCACTCCCACCCGCGCGCACCGGCGAAGGCGCCGCCGCGGTGCCCTCGGCTGCCGCCTGGGGACGGGTGACGTCCTCGGTCTGCTCCGGGCCGCTCGCGGCCGGCGCCGACGGAAGGGTCTGCTGCTCGCCCGCGGGAGTCGTGACACCCCGGGAGGAGCCACGCCGACCACGCACGCGGGTCGTGGACGCCGCCGCTGACGGCGTCTCGGCGCCGGAAGCACCAGCGGCGCTGGCGGTGGCGCCGGTCTGCGCCGACTCGGCCGCGGCCCGTTCCTCGACGGGCGCCGCCGTGGTGGCCGTGGCCGGCGCGGAGCCGCTCGACCTGTCCCGCGCGGGCCGCTCCGCGGACGTCGCCGCCGGAGCGGAGGCGGGCGCGGAAGCCTGCGCCGGCGCCGACACCGGGCCGGTGGACTCCGTCGCCGGCCGGGCCGCGGCCTCGCCATTCTGGACATTCTGAATAGCCGCGATCAGCTGGCCCTTCCGGAGTCGGCCGACTCCGGGAATGCCCATCTGCGAGGCCATGGCCTGCAACTCGGGCAGAAGCATCGCGGACAGTCCGGTGCCGGAACGTCGGCGCCGGGGGGCCGAGGAAGCCTCGGCCGAAACGCCGCCCGCCGGGGAACGGACGGCATGGTTGCCGTTCGATCCGGCCGGGTCGGCGGTGTCCACGGTCGTCGTGCCGGCCGCGGCGGAGCTGTCGGCGGGCAAGGCAGGCGCCGCAGACTCACGTGCGCTGTCGGGCAGCACGTCGGTGGTGTCGCTCAAGGTTTTCCTTCCTGGAAGGAACCGGCTTCTCGGGCCGGGCGTAGCGTGTGAACTTTCTTCGCCTGCGCGCATGCCGGATGTAAGGAGACGCAGCACCATTTGAACGGCGAACAACGCGCCCACTCAAAGGCGCCGACGGCCGACAGCCGCGAGCGAACCCGATTTCCCGCCGGCGGGTGCCGGTACGCCAGCCGAGGCAACGGCGACGAGGCTTGAAGCACCGGGATCCCTGACCAGGACCGGCCACCGTGTGCGACCGAACACTGCTGTGAGGCTCCACTGCAGCTTGGCCACCACTGCGGACCAGATCAGGCTGGCGGGGCGAGCACGCGCCGCGGCGGCAGCGGGTGCAGTCATCAGACTATCCAGACGGAGACACGTCGGCAACAACCTAGCGACCTCTGGATCTCTCGATGACACCACGAGGGAGTCTCCGATGACTGCACGGAGCCCCTCCGGGGCGCCCAATCCTCCCAGACGCCGCCATTCGTACACCGAGAGGAGTTGAAAAGCCACCCTCAGGAGTCGATGGTCTCGACGCACACACCCTCTGTGTCGACGGTCAGGGGGATCACAGAGAAGCCCGGGGCGGGAACGCCGATCGCCGCGGCGGCCTCGCCCCCGCCGACCGCGAGCGCCACCACCGAGGGCCCGGAGCCCGACAGGGCGGCCGGGATCCCCGCACCGCGCAGCCGGTCCACCAGATCCGCGGACGCGGGCAGCGACGGCAGGCGGTAGGGCTGGTGCAGCCGGTCCTCGGTGGCGGTGAACAGCAGCCGCGAGCGCTCCCGGCCCGTCGCCGCGGCCGGCCCGGCACCGCTGAGCGCGAGGGCGAGCAGGGCGGCCCGCCCCACGTTCACCGCCGCGTCGACATGCGGGATCCGGTCGGGCAGCGCTCCCCGCGCCTGCTCGGTCGACTGCCGCACGGCCGGGACGAACAGTACGGGCCGCACCTCGGCGGCCGGCGTGACGCGCAGCGCGCGCGGAACCGCCGACTCGTACCAGGCCACGGTGAGGCCGCCGAACAGGGCCGCCGCGACGTTGTCCGGGTGGCCCTCGATCGCGGTGGCCACCCGGAGCCGTCCGTCCGGCCCGAGCGGAGCGCCGGCCAGGGCATCGGCCGCCACGACACCCGCCACGATGGCGGCCGCCGACGAGCCCAGCCCACGGCCGTGCGGGATCCGGTTGACGCAGCGCAGCTCGAGTCCGGGCTGTTCCAGGCCGAGTTCGTCGAACGTGGCGCGGATCGCGCGGACCACCAGGTGCGCCTCGTCGGCGGGCACGGAGTCCGGGCCGACCGCGTCGATGGTGAGGCCGGACGGGGTCAGCCGCACCGACACCTCGTCGTACAGGCCGAGTGCCAGGCCCAGCGCGTCGAAACCCGGCCCGAGGTTCGCGCTGGACGCCGGCACCCGCAACCGCACGGCACCCGCGTTCGGTTCCGCGGCGCCCTCGGCCGGCGCTGCCGGCGAGCCCACCGGTGTGCTGGTGGCAGTGCCCTCGACGGCCGTCACAGGCCGCGCAGGCCGAGGGCCTCGGCGGCCCCGGCGACGGTCGGCGGAATGGTCTCGGGCTTCGCGGCGCCGCTGATGGCCCAGTCGGGGTCCTTCAGGCCGTTGCCGGTGACGGTGCAGACCACCCGCTGGCCCGCGTCCAGCCGGCCGTCGGCGTGCGCCGCCAGCAGCCCGGCGACGCTGGCGGCGCTCGACGGCTCGACGAACACGCCCTCCCGGCGGGCCAGCAGCCGGTAGGCGGCAAGAATCTGTCGGTCGTTCACCGCGTCGATCAGGCCACCGGAGGCGTCCCGCGCGTCGGTGGCGAAGGTCCACGACGCCGGGTTGCCGATGCGGATCGCGGTGGCGATGGTCTGCGGAGCGGTCACCACCTCGCCGCGCACGATGGGCGCCGCGCCCGCGGCCTGGAAGCCGAACATGCGCGGCCGCCCGCTGCCGAGGCGGCCGTCCTCCTCCACGTAGCCGCGCCAGTAGGCGGTGATGTTGCCCGCGTTCCCGACCGGCAGGCAGTGGATGTCCGGCGCCTTGCCGAGCGCCTCCACGATCTCGAAGGCGGCGGTCTTCTGGCCCTCCAGGCGGTGCGGGTTGACCGAGTTGACCAGCGTCACGGGGAAGGTGTCGGCCAGCTCACGGGCGACCCGCAGGCAGTCGTCGAAGGAACCCTCGACCTGCAGCAGGCGCGCGCCGTGGACGAGTGCCTGGGCGAGCTTGCCGAGGGCGATCTTGCCGCTGGGGACGAGCACCGCGCAGGTCAGCCCGGCCCGGGCCGCGTAGGCCGCGGCCGAGGCGGAGGTGTTCCCGGTCGACGCGCAGATGACGGCCTGGGAGCCCTCCCCCACCGCGCGGCTGATGGCGACCGTCATGCCGCGGTCCTTGAAGGAGCCGGTCGGGTTGGCGCCTTCCACCTTGAGATGAACATCACAGCCGGTCAGCTCGGACAGGTGGCCCGCGTGCAGCAGCGGCGTGCCACCCTCCCGCAGGGTGATCACCGGGGTGTCCGGCAGGACGGGCAGCCGCTCCCGGTACTCCTCGATGATGCCCCGCCAGGCCCGGGGCAGCCGCCCGGCGGCCGCCCCCGCTCCGGCGACGCCCTCGGTACCGGTGCTACCGGCGGGGCTCTCACTACCGACGGCGGCCGCGGCGCCCGAGGCGCTCGAAACCGGCATCGACGACATCGTGGTCATGACTCAACTCCCTCGACCCGAACCACACCTGACACCGCCCGTACCCCGTCGAGGACCCGTAGGTCCCCGACCGTGGCCGACAGCGCCGCGTCCGCGGCCGGATGGGTGACCAGGACGAGGCTGGCGTCGTCGCCACGGCCGTCCTGACGAACACTTCTGATGGAGACATCGTGCCGGGCGAACGCCCCGGCCACCGAGGCCAGCACCCCCGCCTTGTCCGTGACGTCGAGATGCACGTGGTAGCTGGTGACCGTCGGCCCCATCGGCAGGATCGGCAGCGCGGCGTAGGCCGACTCGCCGGGACCGTGCCTGCCCGCGATCCGGTTCCGGGCGACCGCGACCACGTCACCGAGCACGGCCGACGCCGTCGGGGCACCCCCCGCGCCGCGGCCGTAGAACATCAGCTGCCCGGCCGCCTCCGCCTCGACGAAGACCGCGTTGAATGCCTCCCGCACCCCGGCCAGCGGATGTGAGCGCGGGATCATCGCCGGATGCACCCGCAGGCTGATCCCCTGCCCGTGCCCGGCACGCTCGGCGATCACCAGTGCCTTCACCGTGCAGCCGAGCTCCCGGGCGCTGGCGATGTCGGCGGCGGTGACCTCGCCGATGCCCTCCCGGTAGACGTCGTCGATGGTCACCCGGGTGTGGAACGCGAGCTGCGCGATGATGGCCGCCTTCGCCGCGGCGTCGTACCCGTCGATGTCGGCGGACGGGTCGGCCTCCGCGTAGCCCAGCTCACCGGCCTCGGCCAGCGCCTCGGCGAAGGATGCACCGGTCTCGTCCATCCGGGTCAGGATGTAGTTCGTCGTGCCGTTGACGATGCCGAGCACCCGGTGGATCCGGTCCCCCGCCAGGCTCTCGCGCAGCGGGCGCAGCAGCGGGATGGCACCCGCCACGGCGGCCTCGTAGTACAGGTCGACACCGGCGACGGCCGCCGCGTCGTGCAGCATCGAACCGTGGGTGGCCAGCAACGCCTTGTTCGCGCTGACCACGGACTTCCCGCTCCGCAGCGCCGATAGCAGCCAGCCCCGCGCCGGCTCGACCCCGCCGACCACCTCGATCACGATGTCGACGTCGTCCCGCGAGATGAGCGCCTCCGGGTCGGTGGTGAGCACCGCCCGGTCCACCTCGACGCCGCGGACCCGGTCGGGATCCCGGACCGCGATCCCGACGATCTCCAGCGGAGCACCGACCCGGGCGGCCAGGTCCTCGGCGTGCACGCGCAGCAGGCGCACCACCTCGGACCCGACGACACCACACCCGAGCATCGCGATTCGCATCGGGCGCACGGTGCCGCGCCCGTCATCGACGGTCATTCGTCTCTCACATCCGTTCCGGCGCGCTGACGCCGAGCAGGTGCAGCCCGTTCGCCAGCGCCACCCGGGTGGCCTCGACCAGCAGGAGCCGAGCTGCGGTCACCGCGGTGGGCTCCTCGTCGCCCTGCGGAAGCACCCGACAGGAGTCGTAGAAACGGTGGTACGTCCCGGCCGTCTCCTCCAGGTACCGGGCGATGCGGTGCGGCGCCCGCAGTGCCGCCGCCGACTCGACCATCCGCGGCAGCTCACCGAGCGCCCGCAGCAGGTCCACCTCCCGCGGGTGGGTGAGCAGTGACACGTCCACCGCGGCCGGGTCGAAGGCCGGATCCGCCGACGTCGCCAGGCCGAGCGCGGCCGCGTTGCGGATCAGTGAGCTGATCCTGGCATGCGCGTACTGGACGTAGAAGACCGGGTTGTCGTTGGTCTGCCGCGCGATCACCTCGAGATCGAGGTCGAGCGCCGAGTCCATCGAGGCCCGCACCAGCGAGTAGCGCGCCGCGTCCACCCCGACCGCGTCCACCAGGTCGTNCAGGGTCAGGAACGTCCCGGCGCGCTTGGACATCTTCACGGCCTCGCCGGCCCGCGAGAGGGTCACCATCTGGCCGATGATCACGTCGAGGGTCTGCTCGGGGTCGTCACCGAAGCAGGCCGCGATCGCCNGCAGCCGGCCGATGTAGCCGTGGTGGTCGGCGCCCAGCAGGTAGCAGAGCCGGTCGAAGCCGCGGCGGCGCTTGTCCCGGTAGTAGGCGGCATCGGCGCAGAAGTAGGTCGGCCGCCCGTCGCTCTTGATCAGCGCGCGGTCCTTGTCGTCGCCGAAGTCGGTGGTGCGCAGCCAGACGGCGCCGTCCGACTCGAAGACGTGGCCGGCCGCCCGCAGCTCCTCCACCGCGGCGGCCAGCTCGCCCGCCTCATGCAGACTGCGCTCCGACTTCCACAGGTCGAACTCGACCCCGAAACCGGCCAGCGTGGAACGGATCTCGGCGAGCATCATCTCCACGCCGTCCCGGACGCAGACCGCGAGCGCCTTGTCGTCGGAGCCGTCGGCGGCACCCGCCGCGACGAGCTGCTCCAGCCCGGGGTTGGCGGCCTGGACCTTCGCGGCGATCTCGGCGACATAGGCGCCGTGGTACCCGTTCTCGGGCGCCGGCTCGCCGCGCAGGGCGGCCAGGATCGACGCCCCGAACCGCTCGACCTGCACGCCGGCGTCGTTCACGTAGTACTCGGTACCGACCTCGTAGCCGGCGGCCGCGAGAATCCGGGCCAGCGCGTCGCCGACCGCCGCCCAGCGCGCGGAGGCCAGCGTCACCGGGCCGGTCGGGTTCGAGCTGACGAACTCCAGGTTCACCCGGACGCCGCGCCCGGCCGCCACCCGGCCGTACCCGGCACCGGCCACCACGACCGAACGCGCGATGCCGCCCATGGCCGCCCCGGCAAGCCGGATGTTCAGGAAGCCGGGGCCGGCGACCTCCACCTCGGCCACGCCCGGATCCGTTCGCAGCCGCGCCGCGAGAAGATCGGCCACGGCCCGGGGCGGGCGTCGCGCCGCCTTCGCGAGCTGCAGGGCGACCGGCGACGCGTAGTCGCCGTGCTCGGGCTGCCGCGGGCGCTCGACCGTGACCGTGGCGGGCACGGTCACGTCCAGCTCGCCGTGGGCGACGGCTTCACGAACGGCCGCAACGATGGAGTCGGCCAGCTCGGCGGGGGTCATGTCGCGATGCTATCGGCGCGCCAGACCTTTCCGGCCGCCGCGCGGACCGACCGGGACGTCGGACCGGAGCACCGGGCGGTCTGGCCAGCGCATCGGGGCGCGGACCAGCCGCCATCGGACCACAGCCGGGCTCAGGTCGAGACCACAGAGCGGACCGGAACACGGGGCCGTGCCCCGAGCCGGGCAGCCCGCCGGGATCAGACCGGCTGACCCGACGCCAGCCTGCTGACCACGCCGATGAGGAGATCCGGGTCGAACGGCTTCGTCAGGTAGTAGTCGACACCGAGCCGGGCACCACGCTTGACGTCCGCCTCCTGGGCACGCGCGGTGAGCATGATCACTTTGATGCCGGNGGTCGCGGGGTCGTCCCGCAGCCGCGCCGCGACGTCCCAGCCGTTCACCCGCGGCATCATGATGTCCAGCGTGATCACCGCGGGGGCGATCTCATGGACCCGCTCGAGACAGTCGGCCCCGTCGACCGCGGTGTGCACCTCGAAGCCTTCCAGTTCGAGGTNGACGACCACGAGCTGACGGATCACCGCGTCGTCGTCGACGACGAGTACCCGGGGGGCGCTGAAGTACACGGGCGAAGCTTACGGGCACCGCGTTGCACAGTCTGCCGTTCCCGCCTGGTACGGTATGCCTCGTTGCCCTGGAGCCCCCGTAGCTCAGGGGATAGAGCACCGCCCTCCGGAGGCGGGTGCGCAGGTTCGAATCCTGCCGGGGGCACACGCGCAAGCCCGGGTCATGACGCCGGTCGTAGCGTCGCCGGCCTGCCCGCTCCAGATCTCGACCACGGTTTACCCGCATCTGTGGTCAGGCCGCCTCGCCCACCGGCAGCACGGTGCCGCTCGATGAACTCCTGTACGGCGCGGGGCTCGACTCGCCGCCCACGCCGCCCGATCGGTATCCAGGCGAGTTCGCCCGTGGCCATCAGCTCGTAGATCTTCGTCCTGCCCAGGCCCAGCATCGCCGCGACCTCTGCGATGACGCCCGCCCGGGCCGAACGAGGCTCGATGCACCCTGTCAGCGCACTAGCAGTTCGCAGATGCGGGGACCAGCCTTTCCGGGCTGAAAACTGCGGGGCTACCCGGACTGTCAGCTATTCCGCGCACCATTACCGCCTTCGTGCGAACGTAGTACGGCTGATCGGGATCGATCACGCNACAGAACTGCCCCAGGTAATTGTAGTAGTTCCAAGGTGTATCCGCTCTCCAGTTCAGATGGGTCTGGGGAGTGTTAGGGGTCGCCCAGGTAGAACTGCCGATCCCCTTCTTCTGGACGAAGATGTCAAGCGAGTAGCCGCCCCCACCGGGGCAGTCGAATCCGGCCCAGAACTCCAGATAACTGTTGGAACCGGACCTGAAGAATGGCTGGTACGCGTGGTAGTTGCAGCCGTTGAAAGTGCTGCTCGACCTCTCGGCCGATGGCCCGGTGGTATCGGCGGCGACTGGATTGGCCGTCGCCGAGGCCACGGTCAGGGCGACCGGGCCAGCGGCACCAACAACGATCCGTCCGAGCATTTGACTGGGCATGAGGTACCTCCACTGAACAGGGGGAGGAGCCGGGACGACGCACGAGTGCGCGCCGCTGATGGGCGCAGTGCCACACAAGTGAAGCACGACATAACGCGCTTAGTCTAGAAGTTCAGTGACGCCAGCTCCCAGGACCGGCCGCTCATTTACCCGCGACCCCTACCGGATCCGAGGCACACCCCCGACGAAACCCAGCCCCACAGCGGCATCCCAGCGGCGGCAGGCGGTCCGAAGCACATGAACAATGCGCAGGTCACAGCCCCGCTGTGCATTCTCGATACGCNCCACGGGCATGTCCGGGCTGGCACTGACATGGCGGTGCCAACGGTCCGCCGCCCTCGCCACTAGTCGCCGCAATTTGGCGGGATTACTCGGCCGTGGTCCGCAGCCCGCACGCTGAACTCTCACCCAACACCGACGGAGCCGCCGGGCCTCACGATACCGGCGTCCGTGACCGTTCCGTGATATAGCACGGATGCCGCCCGCCCCGGGCCGCCTCACCGAGACCGCCGGACGCGGACTTCCTGCACGACTTCACCATCCCGAGGTACCGGGGCCGACGTGTCGCGATCGTTGACGACGGGCGAAGCGCTCGCGCCCAGAACATCCGCCTCAGCGGGTGCCGGCAGCCACCTGCGACTCGGCTCCCTGGTTTCCCCGGCCGTACCGCGGCTGTACAACCCCGGGCGCGAGCGACACTTCGAGTCCGACGAGAAACCCTGGAACTGGCGGCCAGCGCCCCGCTCCGCACGGCGTCGGCCAGGAGATCACCGGGAACGCCACGGGTGTCGGCCCGTCGTCGGTGGGTGACTCGGCCTCACCCGGCTGTGAGTACGATCTTGCCCTGGAGGTGCCCGCGGTCGGCTCGTTCGTGGGCCCTCCGGGCCTCGGCGAGCGGGAATGTGCTGTCGATGGCGACGCGCAGGGTGCCCGCGTCGAGCAGGTGCCCGAGTTCCGCGAGTTGACGGCCGTTCGAACGCACCTGGGTGGCCGAGATCGTGACCCCCAGCCTCGCGGTCTCCGCGGGGTCGTAGTCGCCGAAGAACACCGGGTACAACGCGCCACCGGGCCGGAGAGTGCGCAGCAGGCGAGCGCTCTCGCGACCGCCGACGGTGTCGAGCACGAGATCGACCTCGTCCGCGATGTCCTCGGGGCGGTTCCTGGTGTAGTCGATGAACTGATCGACACCGAGTTCGCGCAGGAACGACTCGTGCGTGCCCGAGGCCACCGCGATGACGCGGGCGCCCCGCCACTTCGCGAGCTGGACCGCGAAGTGCCCCACGCCACCCGCGGCGCCGTTGACGAGCACCGTCGTCTTGGCGCCGAGCTCCATCGGGCAATGCCGGGTCGCCTGGAACGGCGACGGCTGGTCATGTCCTAGTTCGATCAGGAACTGCCAGGCGGTGAGGCCGGCCATCGGCACCCCCGCGGCGTGCAGGTGATCGATCCCCGGCGGTTTCGGTGCGAAATCCGAGGCGGGCGCGGTGACGTATTCGGCGTAGCCGCCGCCCGCCAGGCCGGGAAAGCGCAGGAGGCCGAAGACCTCGTCGCCGGCGGCGAGGTCGCGGACATCCCCGGCAACAGCCTCGACGACACCNGAAACGTCTGTTCCCGGAATGACCGGCAGGGCAATCTTCGGCCGCAGCTCGGGCGGGACGTCGAGCATTCCGTCGCGGACATACCGGTCCGGGGGATTGACGCCCACCGCGTGCACGCGCACGAGCACCTCACCCGGCGCCGGCACGGGGATCGGCACCTCCTCGCAACGCAGCACCTCCGGGCCACCGTGCTCATGCAGCCGGATCGCCTTCATCGTGTTCGCCGGCATCGCCTTCGCCTCTCGTCGCGGCCGGGTTTCCCGTCACCGAAGCACCGCTCCGCCCACCGGGCCGGGAGCCAAACACGCGCTGATACCGGGAAGAACCGCGACCAAATACTCGCCATCGGGCACGCCGTCGTCACCGCGCACGNCACCGAGGCATCGCTGCCTGGCGTCGCCTGCCGGGCGGGCGTCGAACTCGCACGCTATACCGTCGTTTTCCGATTCGAACGGGCCTGCCTGCGACCTTTTCCGCACGCGGGTTTCGGCGAGCCTACGGCACGGGCGGGAGAACTCGAAAAGTCGAGGTCATCCGCGGGCGCGCCGTTGGCCGCGCCGCGCGACCCCGTCATCCGCCCGCACAACTTTCGTGCCGTTTCCGCGCCTTTCGTGCTGCCACGCCGTCTTTGGTTCCGCCACGGTGCCTTTCTTGCCGCCACGGCGCCCTTCTTGGTGTCGCGCGCCCTCGTGGTGTCGGGGCGTCGAGACCCGCTCCCGGATGGCGATGCCGCGCCGGGGCCGCCCGCTACCGGGTTCCTGCCAGCAGGCAGGCGGTGGCGACCGTCACGGCCGCCACCGCGGCGCCGGCGAGTGTCTGGGCCGGGGTGTGGCCGTCGATCTCGTCGTGGTCCTCGGCCGGGCCCTGGGCAAGCCGGGCGTTTCTCGTCTGGACCCGCGCCCACGCCACGACCGGGACCAGCAGCCAGCAGAGCGCGAAGGACCGCCCGAACAGGAACATGGCGACGGTGGCGCAGCTCGCCGCCGCCGCCACATGCCCGCTGATTTTCCAGAATCGGGTGATCCCGGTGAGGACCAGCGCCTCCACAATGATGGTGACATAGACAGTGACCAGGTTCTTCGGCGCGTCGAAGGCCAGCAGGAGAATGCAGCCGGCGCCGACCGAGGCGCAGCCGAACAGCATCGGAGCCATTCGCTTGCTGCGTTCGGGAACGTGATGATCCGACCAGCGGCGCCGGCGCACGCCATAGAGGACGAACGCCATCGGGATGGCCGTCCCGAACAGTACTGAAACGGCACCCCAGAGCAGGCCATGGGCCAGATCCGGTGCCTCGTGCCACGAGATGAGCACGAGCAGCGCCGTGACGAGCACCGCGGGCGCGGCGATCTCGGCGACGATGACGGCGATCCGTGTTGCCGGTGTCGCCCAGGGCCGGGTTCGGGTCGTGGTGGTCGTCACGGGATATCTGTCTGCCTCATACTCGTACGTCAACCTGCGGCCGCTGTCCGCGGCCGTCAGCGGTCGCCAGGGCCGTGGGGGTCACCTGGCCTCCCGAGCGTTTTCGGCGGGTGGTCCGCCGGAGGACCGATGATAAACGCACACCGCCGCCCGCCGAATGTTCCGCCTACTGTCCGGGTGGGAGCAGGCAGGCCCGCATGCGTCTAGCCACCCGGGCGAGAAGCCCGCACATCGAACTCGAAGAGGGCTTTGTTCGAGTTACGCTTTCTGATCACCTCGACCTCGACGCCGACATATCCGAGTTCCCGGAGCATGCGCGCGTACCACTCCTGCGCCGGCACGGAGTTGCCGTAGAAGGTCGAGTTCCCGACGATGTACGACACCCTCCCACCGGGCCGGACCAGACTGGCGCTGGCCTGGAAGTGCAGCCACATGTCGTGGTGGTATTTCCGCACGTAGGTGGCCAACAGCGGCCCGTTGCGGTCCCCCGCGGCGGCGATCCGCGCGCACACGGTGTCCAGCTCCGCGTCCACCGGGGTCGGCGTGGTCGGCGTCCAGGTCCGCAGGTTCGAGGTGGCGGCTCCCCAGGTCCCGCCGATCGCGCGCCAGTCGAGCCGCCCGGCGTCGACGGCACGGTCGAGGAAGCGAAGCCAGTACATGTAGGGCCGCAGCTCCCGGATGTAGGACATCCGGTTCACGTAGGGCGGGCTGGTGAGCAGCAGGTCCGCCTGCCGCAGGTCGGCGGTGTGCGCGCGGGAGTCCCCCTCGCGGACCGTGGCCGTACCCGGCAGGTCGAGGCCCGCCGACTCGATGAGCTCCGCGGCCTCGGTGCCGAATCTCGCGATCGTCGCGCCGGCCGCGGCGGCGGCCCGCCGGTCGTAGGACGCCGCCGCCGACCCCGCCGCCCCCGCCGCGAACGACATCGACTGGTGGTTGAAAGCCGCGTTGCTGACCGATATGAGCACCCGGCACAGGGCGATCTGGAGCAGGTCCCCCACCGGGCCCGAATAGGCGTCTATCGCCGCTCGCAGGGCCCGCAGGGCGTGCAGCTCTCCCGGCCCCCACCATTTCTCGATCCGGTGGATGTCCGGCTGCCACAGCGCGGCGCCGGGGTCGGCCCGGGTGGCCCCGGCGACGACCGCCAGGACGGCGCCCCGTGCCTCGGCCAGGGTTTCGGGGAGGTAGCGACGCACCTTTGCCCGGCCGAGCCAGACAAGAAACGGATTGACGTCCGTGCTCTGGCCGAGATGACCGAGCTCGGCCGCTGCCAGCGGCGTCGTCCCGGTGCCCGAGAACNGGTCGGTGACGACCGAGCCCGCGGGCAGCCGACAAATCCGGCTCCGCACGAGCCGGACACCGAAGGCCGGGGTGAGCCGCAGCCAGCCGTGCCGCCCGGCTCCGCGGTTCGCCCGAAAGGTCAGGTGCTCGTTTCGCGCCAGGGACGTCCGGTCAATGGCCGCGGTCATTTGGGGCCTCCAGCGAAAGATCCGATGTCCGTGGCGGCGACCTGCCCCGGAATGTCACGCTGGCAACCCGGGTCCGGACCGGCGGCGCCTGATGCCGTCCGCCGTCTTTGCTCGGGAGCACGAGCGGTCTGGTACCGATCAGACCTGGTCACCGTCCTTTTATCTACACCGCGGCGATCTCCATGCCGCAATGGCCTGGCACGATCGGGCGATTTGGGCGGTGTCTTGCCACCTCCGGTGCGTAGTTCCTAAAAGCCCTTCTGAAAGCGACGGACCCTGACGAGGGCTGTCGCGGAGAGGTGTGTTGGATGCGGCACGCGCTGGTCCTCGGCGGCGGAGGCGTGGCCGGTATCGCCTGGGAGATCGGCCTCATGGTCGGTCTCGCCGAGGCGGGCATCGACGTTTCCGACGCCGACCTGATCGTCGGGACCTCGGCGGGCTCAACGGTGGGAGCGCTGATCAGCAGCGGCGCGGATCTCGATCTGCTCTATTCGCGGCAGCTCGCCCCCGCCGACCCGACCGCCGAACCGACGGTCGAGTTCGACTACAGCGAACTCATGTCGACCCTGGCCCAGGTCACCGCGGGCTCGCGCGGCGCGCGCGACGCCCGCGCCCGCATCGGCGCGTACGCGCTGGCTGCCGAGGTCCCCTCAGAAGAGGATCGTTGGCAGATCGTGGCCGGCCGACTTTCGGTGCGCGAATGGCCCCGGCGCCGCCTGATGGTGGTGGCGGTGGACGCCGAAACGGGTGACTGGGTGGCCTTCGACCGCGACTCCGGCGTTCATCTGGTGGACGCGGTCGCGGCGAGTTCCGCCCTGCCGGGCGTGTTCCCACCGGTGACCGTGGACCATCGCCGGTACGTCGACGGCGGGATGCGGTCGGTGATCAACGCGGATCTGGCGGAAGGCCATGAACGGGTGCTGATTCTCGCGCCGGTGAACGGTATGGGAATTCCGACGGAGGTGCGGCGCCTCGAACGTGCCGGCAGTCGGGTGCTCGTCGTCACCTCGGACGAGGCGTCCCGGGCCGCCTTCGGCTCGAACATCCTCGACCCGGCGATCCGCGCCGCCGCCGCCCGCGCGGGACGGGAGCAGGCCGCCACCGTCGCGGACAGCGTCCGCGAGCTGTGGAAGGGCTGATCTCGCGACTCCCGCCCGGTGCCGGCGCGCCACCCGCACCCGCCGGCACCGGGCACCGGGCACCGGGCGCTCTCCCGCCCGACTGGGGCTGCCTGCCTGCCTGAACTCACAGGCAGCGGGGCCGACAGCGGAACGTCAGAGCTCGGCCGCCGCCGGCACGACCCGTTCCCCGAGGATCCGCAGCGGCTCGATCCCCCAGACGTTCGCGACGCTTCCGAGCGCGACGGAGAAACCGAGCTCGGCCAGCGTCCCGAGATCGTCGAGGATGCGCCCGACGTTCTCGCCGGATTCACCCACGTCGAACGAGTAATAGCAGGTCTTGGTGATCTCGTCGTAGTCGCGCCCCTCGGCGTCACAGTGCCGGCGCAGGACGTCCAGCTTGTGCCCGAGGTCAGGGCCGAAGAACAGGTTGCACGCCTGCCCGTACCGCGCCACCAGCCGCAGCGTCTTCTTCTCCCCCCCGCCGCCGATCATGATCGGCGGATGCGGGCGGGTCAGCGGCGCGGGGAAGTTGAGCGGGCGGGCCAGCTGATAGTGCTTCCCGGCCCACGGGCTCTCGTCCTCCGACCACATCCGCAGGCAGATCTGCAGGGCCTCCTCCAGGCGCTCGAACCGTTCGGCGACCGGCGGAAAGGGAATTCCGAGCCCGACTGACTCCTCCTCGTTCCAGGCCGCACCGATACCGAGGACCGCCCGGCCGCCGGAAAGGACGTCCAGCGTACTGATGATTTTGGCCAGGATTCCGGGTTCGCGGTAGATCGTCCCGGTGACCAGCGCCAGTAGTTTCACTCTGCGGGTGTTCGCGGCCAGATAGCCCAGCGTGGTGTATGCCTCCAGCATGTCGTGCTCGGGCGGACCGACGAAGTCGATCTGGAAGAAGTGGTCCATCACGGCCAGATAGTCGAACCCCGCGGCATCGACCTCACCCGCCACCTCGGCTAGTGCGCGGCCGAGATCCGCGGGCCCCGCGGGCCGGGTGAAGTCCGGAATCTGCACCCCAAGTCGCACGTCGACTCCTCCCAGAACATGTCCGATGGCCACCGGGGAACTCGTGTTCTCCCCTGGACATCAAACAGTGCGCGCCCGGCCCGTCCACATCGCGCCGCCGGCCCGGCCGGCACCGGCCGGGCCGGGCCGGCCACCGGAACAGCACCGCCGGGTGCGCACTGTGTGACCCGCAACAACAAGCACCCAGGCATCCCGCCACGGACCACCACCCCATGCGGACCGCGAAGACGCATGTATGAGAATTTCCCCCATGTCCGGGCCCGTGTGTCGCCAAGCTGGTGGCAGGCCGCCACGGCGCGGCCTTACCGTTCAGCCGGCGGGTCCGCGTGCCGTCGCGGCCGGCGCGGCCACCCCGGCGCCCGCGGCAGCCACCCTCGCGCCCGGGGCAGCCACCGCCGCACCGGGGCGGGTCGCCCCCGAGCGTGCGAGCGACGCTTGACGATCTCGATGCCGGCGCCGCGCCGGTTCCGCGTGATCCGCCTGGCGCAGCTGTCGCTGCTGCTCGCCGCCGCGCTGTACACGGCGGTCACCCTGGTCGGAGTGGATGCGGACCAACCGGCCGTCGTGTCACTGCGGGCTGCCGTCACGGTCGTCTCCGGCCTGCTGTGCATCCTGCGGGCGGTGCTCCTGCGCGGGGTACGGGCGCCCTGGGCCCTGCTCGGAGCCGGGATCATCAGCTACGGTCTCGGCGGCGTCTACTTCAGCCTCCTGGTCGACGAGGACTCGGGGGCCCAGACCAGCGGCGGGTCGGCGGCGGACATCGGCTGGCTGCTCTTCTACCCCGCCTGTTACATCGCTGTCATCCTGCTGCTGCGGCAGCGGGTGCTGCGCTTCCACCCGAGTGTCTGGCTCGACGCGCTGGTGGGTGCCCTCGGGGTGGCGGCGCTCAGCAGCGGCATCGGTTCATGGATCATCGACGCGGGCCCCGGGGAACCCTCGATGATCGTGCTCAGCCTCGTCTACCCCCTCGCCGACCTGCTGCTGCTGCTGTTGGTGGTCACCGGCTTCGGGCTGCTGCGCTGGCAGCCCGGCCGGGTCTGGTGGCTGCTCGGCGGTGGGCTCGGCGGCTTCGCGCTCGCCGACTCCTGCGTCCTGGTCCTGATCACGAACGACGAGTACGCCCTCGGTGGTCTGCTGGACGTCGTCTGGCTGCTCTCGCTGCTGCCCCCCGCGTTCGCGGCCTGGCAGCGGCAGCCATGGCGGCGGCCGACGCCGATGTCCGGGTGGAGCGTCATCGCGGTCCCGCTCGTCCTGACTGTCGTGGCACTGGCGCTGCTCGTCATCGGCTCCACCGTGGGCCTGCCGTTCGTGACGGTCGTGCTGGCGGCGGCGACCGTGCTCACCGCGCTCGCCCGCGCGGCGATGACCTTCGTCGAGGTGCAGCAGCTCGCCGACAGCAAGGTGCTCGCCCACACCGACGACCTCACCGGCCTGACCAACCGGCGCGGATTCCTCGAACGGCTCTCCCAGATGGAGGCGAACTCGGCGCACGGCGACTCGTCCGCCCTTCTGCTGCTGGATCTGGACCGGTTCAAGGAGGTCAACGACTCGTTCGGCCACCACATGGGCGACGCCCTGCTCATCGAGGTCGGTTCCCGCATCTCGGGGGCGCTGCGGCCCGGTGACGTGCACGCCCGCCTCGGCGGGGACGAGTTCGCCGTCCTGTTGGAGGACGCCGACGCCGACACCGCCCGGCGGGTGGCCGAGCGCGTCCTGCTCGCGCTGTCGGACCCCTTCGACGTCGCCGGGATGACCCTGCACGTCGGGGCGAGCATCGGCGCCGCTCTCCACCCGGACCACGCGCTCGACGCGCAGACCCTCCTGCAGCGGGCGGACGTCGCCATGTACGGCGCGAAGTCCGGCCGTACCGGGGTGGAGTACTACCGCCCGGGCGCGGAGGTCAACACGCTGCTGCGCCTGGACATGATCGAATCCCTGCGGGCCGCNCTGGGAACCGGCCAGATCGAGGTCCACTACCAGGAGAAGGTCGACCTGGGTTCCGGGCGCCCGCACGGCGTGGAGGCGCTGGTCCGCTGGCGACACCCCTCCCGCGGTCTGCTGACCCCCGAGGCATTCGTCCCCCTGGCCGAACAGGCGGGGCTGATGCGCACGCTGACGGTCGAGGTGCTGGAGCTGGCACTGGCCCAGTGCCAGCGCTGGCGGGACGCCGCCGTGGACGTCACCGTCGCCGTCAACCTCGCCGCCTCGGACCTGCTGGACCGCGCCTTCCCGGACCAGGTCCGCCGCCTGCTCCGGCAGTACTCGCTGCCCCCCGCGGCACTGGAACTGGAGATCACCGAGACCACGCTGATGCGGGACCTGGTCCGCTCCGCCGCGGTCCTGGACGAGCTGCGCGCTCTCGGCGTCCAGATCGCCGTGGACGACTACGGCACGGGCTACTCGTCGCTCGCCTATCTCCAGGAGCTCCCGGTCGACATCCTGAAGATGGACAAGTCCTTCGTCACCCGGCTGGAGGACGGCTCCCGGGCGCGCCGGCAGAAGGCGGAGGCGATCGTCCGCTCGACGATCGGGCTCGCGCACGAGCTGGGCCTGCGGATCGTGGTGGAGGGCGTGGACAGCGCCAGCGCGCTGACCAAGCTGCGGAACTACGGGTGCGATCTGGCCCAGGGATACTTCCTGGGCCGGCCGCGGCCCGCGGCGGAGCTGACGGCGGTCCTCTCCTCACCCGTCTCCTGTGTCGAGTGGGCGGAGACCGAGCCGGCCTCCGGCCCGCTCGCCAAGCCCGGCAGTGCCGAGGACCCGAGCCTCGACCGCCTGAAGAGGGACGAACTGAGCACGGACGAACTGAGCACCGGCGGCCTGGGCACCGGCGGCCTGGGCACAGGCGCCCTGAAGACGGACACCCTGGAGACGGACGCCCTGAAGACAGGAGGGCTGCCGGCGGGCGGGCGGCGGGCGGGCGAGCGCAGGACACCGGCGCCCGCGGGGCAGCTGCGATGCTGACCCCACCGAGGCCCGGTCGCTCGCGGTCCGGCTGGGACCATCCGCTCCTGGAGCGCTATCTGGACCAGGCGCCCGGGTACGGCCCGGTCGCGGCCGGGGGCGGTATGACACCGGCGAATCTCGTCGGCGCCTACCGTCAGGGCGCCTTCCCGTGGCCGTCGGACGACCCCGCCGAGGCCGCCGAGCTGCGCGCCGTTCTCGGCACTGCCGTCGAACGCGGGATCATCCCGCGGATCCCCCCCGTGCCCCGGCCGGCGACCCCGCCGGGGGCGCTCCCCCGCACCGGCGGCCCGCCCGTCGGTGGCCCGGACCTGCTGGACCCGCCCTGGTGGTGCCCGGACCCGCGGTCGGTGCTGGTGCCCGGCGCGATGCGGATCCGCCGCTCGCTGGTCAGCCGCCTCCGCCGGAGCACCTGGACCAGCACCCTGAACACGTGCTTCGTGGACGTCGTCCGCGGCTGTCGGCGGGACGGCCCGTACCAGTGGATAACCGAGGAGCTGATCGAGGGCTTCGCCGAACTGCACGCCCTCGGCTGGGCCCACAGCATCGAGATCTGGGACGACGACCGGCTCGTCGGCGGAATGTACGGCGTGCTGGTCGGGCGGGTCTTCATGGGCGAATCCATGTTCCATCGCGCCACGGACGCGTCCAAGGTCGCCCTGGCCGATTTCCTGGACCGCTTCGGGCAGGCCGGCGGAAAGCTGCTCGACACCCAGCTCACGACTGAGCACCTGGTAACGCTCGGTGCCCGGGAGATTCCGCGGTCGGACTTCCTGGCCACGCTGCGGGCGGTGCGCGACGACGAGATACGGCTGGAATGCGACCGCCTGCCCGTCGCCCGGCTCGCACCGCCCCGGCAGCCCACGCCGGCGGAGCTCCGGCGGCCCTCCGGCCGGCCCCCGGCCGGTGAGCCGCGGGGGCCCGGCGGGACGGGCTAGACCTTGCGAAGTACTAGACCTTGCGAAGCACCAGGGCGAGGTTCCAGGTGACGACCTCGCGCGCACCGGGGACCCGGAGGATCACCTTCGCCCAGTCCGGCAGGTACCGCGGCATGGCGTCGACGACCACGACATCGTCACGCTGCCGGGCCCACGCGAGGGTCCCGGCGACCGACACCGGGAAGAGGGTCTCTCCGAACCGGTTCTTCGGCGCCCGGCCCTCGCGCCTGCGGAACCGCTCCGCGGCCCGGTGCCCGCCGAGGTAGTGCCAGGGCGCCGTCTCGTGCCCGCCCCAGGGTGACAGCCAGTTGGTGTAGCTGAGGAAGATGAGCCCACCGGGCTGGGTGACCCGCACCAGTTCGGCGCACATCCGCCACGGGTCGGGAACGTGCTCCAGGACGTTCGAGCTGTAGCAGAGGTCGATCGAGTCGGTCCGGAAGGGCAGCTCGAGGGCGCTGCCGCGGATCCGCCCCGGCACCTCGATCCCGCCCGCCTCCATCTCGGAGACGTCTGGCTCGACCCAGTAGTAGCGGGCTCCGGCGTCCAGGAAGGCGGACCGGAAGTAGCCGGGACCGCCGCCGACGTCGAGCACCAGCTGACCGGACAGCGAGGTGTACCGCTCCAGCTGGCGGACGGAGTCCGCGGCGATGAGCGAGTAGAACCCGGCGGGGTCGACCGGCTCCTTGCGGTGCGCCTTGAAGAGGGTGACCGACCGGGACAGGCCGAAGCCCGCGTAGGGAAGGTCACGCACGACCGGCGGGCCCTCGGACGCGGGCCTGGCCGAAGCCGGCGCGCTCGACGTCGGGCTGTTCGAAGCGGACACGGTCTCGGACATGCCGGGGACGATAACACCACGCCCGCACAGGGTTGTCCGCGCCGGGACGGCACCGGCCGGCGCGGGCCGGGAGACGCCCCGTCTCCCGCGGACCTCCAGCGCCGGCTGCCTGCCGGCCGGCCGGCAGGGTGCTGGCAGGGGGCAGCCACACGGGCGCGCGGCCGACCGACCGGGCGGCCCGGCCGCACCGGCCGTCGGCGGGCGGGGCCGCACAGCGCTCGGGTGTGCCTCCAGGAAAACGGGAAAGCGGTGGATGACTCCGGCTCGACCAGCTAATGTGCATATGTGGCTCTTCGCCACGGGGCGTGTACTGCGCATTATCTCACCGCGACCCGGGCGGTCTTTCGTCGATTCTTCTCGTTTCCCATGACCCGGAGACTGCGTCTCGGGAATCCTGAGAGGCCGGTGACGGCGATGGCACCAACACCCCGGCACGCCCCCCGGGGCCGGGAGAGGGCNGGATGACCCAGCTTTCGGATTCCTCCCCCGCACCATCCGACCTCGAAACTATCCGCACACGGATCGTGACACGCGACCAGCCTTCCGTGGGCCTGGGCGTCCGCCGTGTGCTGGAGCGACCCTATGGCGTCATGGCCGAGATGGACCGCATGCGCCGACAGTCACCGTTCTATGACTCGCAGGTGGACGGAATCGACGGGCGCCGCATTCGGGTGGCCGGTCGCTGGCTGATCGATTTCGCTTCCTGCAACTATCTCGGGCTTGATCTCGACCGCGAGATCATCGAGGCCGTTCCGGAGTACCTGGACCGTTGGGGAACCCACCCGAGCTGGTCCCGGATGATTGCCGGCCCACGACTGTTCACCGAGATCGAGCAGACTCTCGCCGAGCTTCTCGGCGCACCCGACACCCTGCTCCTCCCCACGATCAGCCACATTCACCTGTCAGTGCTGCCCGCACTCGTTGGCAAGGGCGCCCTGTTCGTCGAGGTCCATGCCCACGCCTCGTTGCATGACGGCGCCGTGATGGCCCGTGGGCACGGCGCCACCGTGCGCCACTTCCGGGAGGACCGGCTCGACCGGCTGGACCGGGCACTGCGTGCCTGCCCGACGTTCCCCCGGGTCGTCGCGATCGACGGGGTGAACAGCATGACGGGCAACTGGCCGCCGCTGGCCGAACTCATCGACATCGTCCGAGCGCACGAGGCGGTCCTCTACGTCGACGACGCGCACGGCTTCGGGATTCTGGGCGAGCGCTCCCCGGCCGAGCCGACCCCGTACGGCCTGCGCGGCAACGGCATCCTGCGCCACCTGGGGCAGAGCTACGACGACGTCGTCCTGGTCGGCGGCTTCTCGAAGTCCTACTCCTCGCTGCTCGCGTTCGCGACCTGCCCGACGGAGCNGAAGGACTACCTGAAGACCATGGCCAACCCCTACATCTTCTCCGGCCCGCCGCCGGTGGCATCGCTGGCGACCGCCCAGGTCGGCCTGCGGGTGAACGCCGAGCGGGGCGAACAGGCCCGGCTGGCCCTGTACACCCTGACCAGACGTGTCCTGGACGGAATCAGCTCGCTCGGGCTGGCCACCCTCAACACCTCGGGCCATCCCGTCGTGGAGATCCCGCTCGCCGATCCCGACCAGGCGGACGCGCTCGGCGCCTTCCTCTACGAGCAGGGCATCTACGTGACGGTGGCGCCGTACCCGGTGGTCCCGCGGGACCAGGTCGGGGTCCGGGTCCAGGTCACCGCGGCGAACACCGAGGCGGAGATCGACACCCTGTTGGACGTCCTGGCCGACGCGGCGGTCAGATTCCCCCTGCGCCGCCTCGACTGACCCGGGCCGGGTCCCGGGCCGGCTGGGCGGCGGCTCACATCAGGCGAAGCTGCTGACCGGCCGAACGGCGGCGGGCCCGGGCGGCCTCCGCCGACGAGCCGGCCCTCTTCTCCAGGTGCCGCCCGTCGATCGCGGCCAGGAACGGTGAGGGGCCGGTCTCGACCACCGCCTCCGCACCGCGGCGGCGCCGCGCCGCGTGGGTGAGCACCAGCTGGCGCCGGGCCCGGGTGATACCCACGAAGAACAGCCGCCGCTCCTCCGCATCCTCTGCCTCGGCCGCCGCCTCCGCCACCTCGGGCGTCTCGGGTATCTCGGGCGTCTCGGGCGTCTCGGGTATTCCCGTGCCGGCACCGGCAGGCCGCCGCCCGCCCCAGCGCAGCGGCAGCAGCCCGTCCTCGCAGCCGACGATGATGACGAGCCCGAACTCCAGCCCCTTGGACGCGTGCAGGGTCAGCAGCGAGATCCGGTCGGCACGCGGATCCAGCCCGTCCACCTCCGTCCCGAGGGTGACCGCGGTGAGGAACGAACCGAGATCGTCACCGGCGGCCACGGCCGCCGGGGTCAGCAGCTCGACGGCCCGCCGGATCTCCGCCTCGGTGGGTGGCCGGCCCGCGGCCCGGCCCACCGCCCGGCCTTCCGCCGGGCCTTCCGCCAGCACGGCGGCGAGGGCCGTTCCGGCATTGGCCGCCAGGTCGGCCAGCCGCGCGGCGGCGTCCCGCAGGTGGGCCGTGACGGAGCGCGGCGCCGCGGCGCCGGCTCCCGCCCCGGCGACGACGTCCCCCGGGTCCGCGCGAGGGTCTCTCAGGTCCGCGAGCAGGGCGGCGACGGCGGGCAGATCGGCGAGCGGGGTGTGCGCGTGCTGCCGGAACGGGAACCCGCGGCGCAGCAGGGCGTCGACCACGGGCTCGGCCTGCCGCGCCGTGCGGTACAGGACCGCGATGTCGGCGAACGACAGCCGGCCTCGCCGCGAGCCGTCCACCCCGGAGTCGATCGCGTGGAACGACGTGCCGCCGAGTGCCTCCTCGACGAGGTCGGCGACGGCGTTCGCCTCCTCCGCCTCGCTCGCGCACTGCCGGACCACGACCGGTCCGTCCGCCTCCTGGCCGGTCACCGCGCGCAGCTCACGGCCGGGGACGAAGGTGGCCGGAGCGATCGCGTCCAGCGCCGCCGCGACGATCGTCGGCGTCGAGCGGTAGTTGCGGGTCAGCGAGACCCGGCGCGCCCCCGGATGATCCTCCTCGAAGCGCAGGAAGAAGCCGACCTCGGCACCCCGGAAGCTGTAGATCGCCTGGTCCGGGTCACCGATCGCGCACAGGTCGCCGTCCGGCGGGCAGAGCTCGCGCAGCAGGCCGTACTGGACCTCGTCGATGTCCTGGAACTCGTCGACCCAGACATGGCGCCAGCGCCGCCGGTACTGCGCCGCCAGCTCCGGCCTGGAGCGCAGCAGCCCGAGCGGGAGCGTCACCAGGTCGTCGAGGTCGACCATGTTGCGGTCCCGCAGGGCCGCGTCGTACCGCGCCAGCACCCCGGCCGCCGGATCCTCGCGGTAGGGCTGCCCGAGCGCGCGCCGCCGCTTGAGAGCGGACAGCTCGGCCGCGACTCGGCCGCGGGCCCGCGAGGTCGCCGCTCCGTGCAGCGCCTCGTCCAGCAGCTCGGCGCGGACGGCGTCGTCGGCCACCCGCACCTCCGGCGCCCGCACGAGTGCCTCGTACTGCTCTCGGACGATCATCAGGCCGAGCCCGTGGAACGTCGTGGCGACCGGGTCCGCCCGGGCGGACCCGGTGGCCTCGGCGGACCCAGCGGCGTCGGCGGACCCGGCGGACCCGGCGGCCTGGCCTGGGCCGAGCAGCGGCTCGAGACGCTCGCGCAGCTCCCCCGCCGCGCGGCGGGTGAACGTCACGGCAAGGCACTGCTCGGCGGGCACCGCCAGCTCACGCACCCGGTGGGCGATCGAGTGCACCAGCGTCCGGGTCTTCCCCGTGCCCGGGCCGGCGAGGACCAGCAGCGGGCCGCCGACGTACGCGGCGGCCCGGCGCTGGTCGGGATCGAGGCCGTCGAGGACCGAGGGCACGCGGTGGCCGGCCGCGCCACCGGGGGCCCGGCCGGCGCGCGCCTCGGCGGTCCGGGCCGTGCCAGCGCCGGGGACGTCCGCACCGGGGGCGAGCGGGCCGGAGACCTCCCCACTGGGGGCGAGCGCACTGGGAGCGAGCGCGCTGGGGCGGGCGGCCCCACGGCCCTTCCGCGGGCTCGACCCCCTGCCCGGGACGGGCCCGGTGCCGGTCGGGCGCACGTCGAACAGGGTGCCCGCATCCGCGGTGAGTTCGTCCGGCTCGAAGAGGCGGATGACGCCGTACTCACCGTCGTACCCGGCCTGCCGGATGACCTCGCCGCGGCGCAGCCGCCCGATGCCCTCGACCAGCGTCGGCGAGCCGACCTCGGCGATCGCGTCCAGTGGGACGTCCGAGAGGATGCCCAGCTCGGGCCCGAGCCTGGACACCAGGGCCGTGACCTGGGTTGCCACGGACTTGCTCTTCGGACCGACGCCGAGGATCTCACCGACGATCTCGGGGAGCGCGACCAGCGAGGTGACCTCCCCCGCGGTGTCCGGACGGTGCAGCTCGTCCCGGTCGGCGAGCGTGTCGACCCGGTTGAGCACACCGACGGTCAGCGGCCGTCCGCACACGGGGCAGATCCCGCCGAGCTCGCGGGTCTCCTCCGGTGTGAGCGCGACTGCGCACCTGCGATGTCCGTCGTGGTGGTACTTCCCCTCCTCGGGAAAGAACTCGACGGTGCCGCCGAAGCCGTTCCCGGTGCGCAGCGCGGCGAGAATCGAGAAGTAGTCGGGCTCGCAGGTGAAGACCGTCGCCTCCCGCCCGAGCATCGGCGGGGAGTGCGCGTCGGAATTACTGACGAGCCGGTACCGGTCCAGGCCGGAGATCCGCCAGAACATCTCCGGGTCCGCCGACAGCCCGGTCTCCAGCGCGAACACGTGATCAGCCAGATCGGCGTAGCAGTCCTCGACGGCGTCGAATCCGGACTTCGAACCGAGAACGGCGAACCACGGCGTCCACACGTGGGCCGGGACGAGGTAACAGCCCTCGCCGGCGCCGAGTGCTATCTCCAGCAGATCGCGGGAGTCCAGGCCGAGGATCGGCCGGCCGTCCGCGGCGAGATTGCCGATTCGGGCCAGTGCGGAGGTGATCCGACCGGCTGCTTCCCGGTCCGGGGCGTAGAGGAGGTGATGGACCTTTCTGGTGCGGTCTCCACGCTTGTAGATCGTGGAGATCTCGGTCGAGATCATGAAGCGCGTCGCGGTGCGGCACGAGGCCGGCAGCGTCGCGAGCACGTCGCGCTCCAGATCAGGGCGCAGCCGGAACAACCCGGGCTCGGCCGGCACCAGTTTGGTCGCCAGCTCCTGCGACCAGGCCGGATGGGTGAAGTCGCCGGTACCGACGACCCGGATGCCTTTGCGGGCCGCCCACCACGCCAGATGCTCCAGGTCGCAGTCGCGGCTACACGCCCGCGAGTACCTGGAGTGCACGTGGGTGTCGGCAAAGAACCGTGACCTCACAGATGCGTATGTTGTCGCATCCCACCTTCGGGCCGGGCAGCGGCACGCCGGTGGGCCTGTCGGTCGACCTGTCACATCGCTCGTCAGGCCACGGATCGACGACATCCCAGCAGGCCCAACTATGCCCAGCGGCAGGCGAATCGGGCCGGCAACGGACAACCGATCGGTGTCGGACACACCCCCCTTGGGCCNACTGGGCATGCGTGAGAGTGCCGCAAACAGTGGGTCGCGGGGGCGCCTTCCTGGTTCGTCCGGGAGGCTTGCACCAGTTCCGGCATCGGATGGTTCGGCGCCGGAACGATCGGAACAGGGCGTTCGCGACGCCCCGTCACGAGTTCCGCCGCCGGCGCGCGCCGGCCGGAATCGGGGAGAGATATGACGACGGACTCGGGCACGGTGAACTCGGGCGCGGTGAACTCGGGCGAGGTGGACGCGAGAGCCACGGACGCGGGGGGCACCGGGACGGACGGAGCGGGCGACCGACCCACGAGGCCCGCCCGCGGCACGGCGCGCGGCGCCCCGGATGACCCCCGGGCGGGTGGTGACCCGGCCGGCGGCGGGGCCGTGAGCGGCGCTGCTGGCCGTGGCGGCCCGACCGACAGCGCGGCCGCCGGCACCGGCGTCGCCGTCACCGGCGGCGCCCCCGGCAGCAGCAGCACCGCTGACAGCTCCGCCGCCGGCGACGGCGCCGGCGACGAGGGCGCCGCCGGCGGAAGCGCCGTCATCACCGCCGCTGCCGCCGCCGCCTCGGCGGCCGAGGCCGCGGCCGCCGAGGCGGCCGAACTGGAGGAGGCTCGGCGGGAGCGCCACGCCGCGCTGACCGACCGCTGCCACCGACTCGTCCGTTTCCTGCACGAGGTCGCGGTCTCCCAGTCCGAGCAGGTCGTCGACGTCGACGAGAACCCACTGGTGATCTGGCTCGCCGACCTCCCCTCCGGGCTGTCGCTGTTCGAGCACGCGGGTGCCGGGGAGGTTCTGCTCGAAGCACCCGCGGCGGCCCTGCTGCCCCCGGCGCCGCCGCTCCCCGAGATCCTGCGCGGCCGGGTGCGGCTCCCCGTCCGCGGAACCGACGCGTCGACCGGGCTCCCGCAGTCCGGCATCGTGCTGTACGGCGCCGTGCCGCCGGCCGACGTCGACCTGACCGCGGCCCCGGTCCTCATCTACGACCTGCCGACTCTGCAGGCCGCGCAGGCGCCGGCCCGGCCCGGCGACGAACCGGGACCGGCCGGCGGCGGCACCGCGGGCGGCACCGGGCACCCCGGCGCCGGATCTGAGGCCGGCCGGCGCCTCCCCCGGACGGACGGCGAGGCGGCGGGGCGGAACGGGTCCGCGGGGCCCCATGCCAACGGCAGCGGGCCGGCCCAGAACCTGAACGGAGCATCCCGAGGGCCCGGGCAGAGCTCCCCCGATGCCCTGCCCCGCGCGGACGACGCCGCGGGCGAGGGCGGCACCGACGGCAACGGCGGTACCACTGGCGACGGCGGTACCACTGGCAACGGCGGTACCACTGGCAACGGCAAGGCCAGCAGCAACGGCAAGGCCAGCAGCAACGGCAGGCCCAGCGGCAACGGCAAGGCCAGCCTCAACGGCAGCGCGGGCAGCAACGGCAGCGCCAACACCAGCAGCAACGGCAACGGCAACGGCAACGGCACCGCCAGCCTCAACGGCGGCAAGGGGGGCAAGGGCGGCGACCCGAGCGACGACCGCGCTGCCGGCGGTGAGGGCAGCGCTCCGAAGGGGGCCGGCAACGGGGAGATGCCCGGCGCCGCACGCCCCGCTCCGGTGCTCGCCGTTCCGACGACCGGGCAGGTTCCGCCCGACGTCGCGGCCGCGTTCGCGGAATGGGCCCGGGCCTGGCAGGTGTGGAGCTCCCGGGCCCGTGCCGACGCCGACCGCCGCCACCTGCACACCACGCTCTACGGGGTGGCGCAGCGCCTGGCCCAGGAGGGCGACACCCTGGAGCTGGTGCTGGCCACCGGCCTGCTGACCTGGTGGCTGCCCCGGCCGGTCCGCCGCCACCTGCTCGTCACCCGGCTGGTGGTCGAGACCGATCCGATGACCTCGGCCGTGCGGCTGCGGGTTCCGGCGGGATCCTCCACCCGGCTGNAGGACAGCGCCTTCCTCGACGGGGTCACGGCGTTCCGCCCGGAACGGACCAACGCGCTGCACGAGCGGCTGCGCTCGCGGGACGCGGCTCCGCTGGGCGCCGACGACGAACGCCTGCTGCGGGACTGGCTCACGCTCGCCGTCGACGGCACGACGGAGGGGTACCGCCCGAACTGGCAGCCTCCCGGCCCGGCCGGCCCCAGCGCCGCGGTCACGCTCGCGCCCGCGCTCGTCCTGCGGTCCCGCGGGCAGGCCGCGCTGCTCAACTACTACGAGCAGATGCTCGACGCGCTGCGCGGCGACGGGCTGCCGCCGCTGGGCCTCGCCCAGCTCGTCGAGACCCTGGACACCTCCGAGCGGCTGGCCTGGCTCGCCCGGGCGGAGGGCACCAGGGCCGCCCGGGCCGCGGCGGCGCTCCCGGCCGGGTCGGACAGTTCGGCGGACGCCGCCGACGCCGCCGACGCCGCGGAATGGCTGTCCCCGCTGCCGATCAGCCCCGAGCAGGCCCGGGTGATGCGCCGGCTCCGCATGGACAACGGGGTCGTCGTCGAGGGCCCACCGGGCACCGGCAAGACCCACACCATCGCGAACCTGATCAGCGCGCTGCTCGCGGAGGGCCGCCGGGTCCTGGTGACGAGTCAGAAGGGCCAGGCGCTGCGGGTGCTGCAGGAGAAGCTCCCGCCCGAACTGCGCCGCCTGTGCGTCTCCCTCACCGAGGACGCCGACACCGGCGCCGGCGAGCTCGCGACCAGCGTCAGCGCGCTGGCCGCGCAGAAGGCCGTCTACGACGCCGGTTCGCAGGACGAACGGATCCGCACGGCGCGCCAGCGCCGGGAGTCGGCGATGGCCGAACGGGACCGGATCGCCACCGCCGTCGCGGCCCGGCGGGCCGCCGAGTGGCGCCGCCACGGCACCTACGAGGTCGGTGCCGGCTGGTCGGGCACCCGGGCGGAGATCGCCGCTCGGCTGCGTGACGAGGCCGCGGAACACGGCTGGATCCCGGTGCCCGTGCCGGGGCCCGAGGGCGGCGGCTGGCCGCGGACCCCGCTCAACGACGCGGAGGCCGTCGAGCTCTGGCGGCTGCTGACCACACCCGACCCGCCGGCCCGGACGCTCCCCCGTTTCCCGGACGGGCCGGGAGGGCACGGCGGGCCGGCCCATCCGGGCGAGGCACCGGGTGGTGACGGATCCGGCGACTCGTCGGCCGCGCCGACCTCCCCGCTGCGGATCACCATGGCCGGGCGCCTCGTCCGCACCCCGCCGGCGCTGCCGGCGCCTCGTCCGGCCCAGCCCGCGGAACCCGATCGGAACGGTTCAGCATCGGGGTCGGGGCCCGCGTCGCTTGGCGGCGGAGCTTCGCGCCAGGACGGCTCCGGGGCGCCCGCCGGACCCGACGGGAGCGGCAGTCCCGGCGGCACCGGTGGACCCGGCGGAACCAGTGGGCCTGGGGGAACCAGTGGGCCTGGGGGGTTGACCAGCCACGACGGCGCCGTCGCGCTCGTGGGGTCGAGCGGCCCGTCCGACCCGCCGACGGTGCCGTCGCCGATCACCTCGGCGATAGCCCTGTCGGCGCTGCGCGAACAGCGCGCGTTCGGGCTGCCCCCCGAGCTGGGCGAGCTGCCGACCCGATCCGAGCTGACGGTGCTGGCCTACGCCGAGCGGGGGGCCCTGCACGCCGCCGAGGCCGCCGAGCAGGCGCTGTCCCGGCAGGCGGCGCTCATGGTCCCCGCCCTCGCGGACGCCCTCACCCGCGCGGGTGACGAGGCCGCCGAGCGGCTGGCCGCCAGCGTCGACGCCGTGCTGCGCGCGGTGGAGATCATCAACCGGCTCAACGTCCGGCAGCCCTGGGCCGCGGACGCGCTCGCCGACGCCTTCGCCAACCGCGCCGCGGTGCTGTGGACGAAGGTCGCCGCGGCGGCGCCCGCGATCGCCGAGGCGACCCAGGCAGTGACGGAGCTCGGCCTGCACCGGGTCGAGCTCCCGCTCGACGAGGCCGGTTCCGGCCCCGACGCCACTACCCTGCTGACCTCTGCCCTGGCCCTGCGCGAACACATGGAGGCGGGAGGCGCGCTGCGCCGGTTCTTCCGGTCGAAGGCCCAGAAGGCGGCCCGCGTCCTGCTGGAGCAGACCCTCGTCGACGGTGTTCCGCCCCGCACCCCCGAACTGCTGGACCTGGCCCTGTGCCGGCTGCGGGCGGAGGTCGCGCTGGAGGCGGCCACCCGGGCGTGGTCGTTGCTGAGCGTCGTTCCCGACCCGACCGCGGAGCTGGAGGTGCGGCTGGCCCGCCTCACCGAGGCGCAGGACGTGGCGCGGGCCATCGACGCCGCCGTGGCCGCCCGCGGCCGGTTGGCCGCGCTCCTCGACGCGCTCGGCGTCGGCGGCATCGCGCTGGACTCCCCCGCCGCCTGCGTCGACGTCGGCGCCGCGGCGAACGCGCACCGGCTGCGCCAGGCGGCGACAGCCGCGGGCACCCAGCTTCGGGACCTCACCGCCGAGCTCGTCGCGGCCGCCGCGCAGCCGGACGCCGTCGACGAGCTGGCGCTGCTCGCGATGGCGGTCGAGTCCCGCGACCCGGCCGGCTACGTCGCGGCGCTGGAGGCGACCGCGGACGCGCTGAACGCCCGGGCCCGGGCCCGGCGCCGGGACGAGCTGCTCGGGCGGGTCCGGGAGGCCCACCCGGTGCTGGCCGACCTCCTCCAGTCCGGCCGCTTCCCGACCGGCCGGGCCGGCCGGGCCGACCGGGCGGCCGACGGCCGCTCGGACGAGATCCCGGCGGAGCTGTTCGAGTCGTTCGGGAAGGCCTGGTCGCACGCGGTGGCCGCGACCTGGCTCGCCCGCGTCCGGGCCACCGACCAGACCGATCTGGACGCCGACCTGGACGCGGCCGACGAGCTGGTCGCCTCCGCCACCGCGGAGCTCGCCGGCGCGCTGGCCTGGAAACACTGCCTGGAGCGGATGGGCACCGAGCAGTCGGCGGCGCTGCGGGCCTACGCCGACGCGATGGCCGCCGGCGGCCGGTTCACCGGCCGGCACGCCGAGCGCTACCGGCAGGCCGCCCGGGAGGCGATGCGCATCGCGCAGACCGCCGTCCCGGCCTGGGTGATGCCGATCAGCGAGGTGCTGTCGACCATCCCCGCGGTGCGCGACAGCTTCGACGTGGTGATCGTCGACGAGGGAAGCCAGGCCGGGCTGGAAAGCCTCTTCCTGCTCTGGCTGGCGCCCCGGGTGATCGTCGTCGGCGACGACCGCCAGTGCACCCCGCCGGACGCCTCGGTCGAGGAGCTCGAACCGGTCTTCACCCGGCTCGACACGCTCCTGCCGGACGTCCCGAGCTGGCTGCGGGTCGGTTTCACCCCGCGTTCCAGCCTGTTCTCGCTGCTGCGGACCCGGTTCGGCGACGTCGTGCGGCTGCGTGAGCACTTCCGCTGCATGCCGGAGATCATCGAATGGTCGTCGGCGATGTTCTACCGGGACGCACCGCTGGTGCCGCTGCGGCAGTTCGGGGTGGACCGCCTCGCGCCGCTGCGCGCCCAGTTCGTCCCGCATGCGTACACGACCGCGACGGCCGACGGCCCGCGCAACCCCGTCGAGGCGGAGGCGCTGGTCACCCAGGTCCTGAAGTGCGCCGAGGACCCGCGCTACCGGGGCCTCAGCTTCGGCATCGTGGTGCTGCAGGGCAGTGCCCAGGCCGAGCTCATCCGCTCCGAGCTGACCTCGCGGATGTCCGCCGCCGAGCAGCAGCGGCGTCAGCTTCGGGTGGGCTCTCCGCCCGACTTCCAGGGCGACGAGCGGGACGTCGTGTTCCTCTCGCTGGTCATCGCGCCCGGCACGTCGACGACCTCGCTGACCCGGCTGGAGTACCAGCGGAGGTTCAACGTGGCCGCCTCCCGGGCCCGGGACCAGGTGTGGCTGTTCCACTCGGTCTCGGCGTCCGAACTCCACCCCGGCGACCTGCGGCACAGCTACCTGAGCTATGTGCTGGCGCACTCGGGGTCGGCTCCGCTGGCGCTCTCCGCCGCGCCGCTGTCGGCGTCCGAGGTGAGCCCGGTGCTGCCGCACCCTCGGTTCGACTCGTTGTTCGAGCAGCGGGTGTTCCTGGCGCTGGTGGCCCGCGGATATCACGTCACCCCCCAGGTGGAGATCAACGGACGTCGCTTCGACCTGGTGGTTTCCGGTGGCCGGGCCCGGCTCGCCGTCGAGTGCGACGGCGACACCACCCGGGCCGGCGAAGAGGTGGAACGGGACCTCACCCGCGAGCGTGAGCTGCGCCGCGTCGGTTGGCGGATCTGGCGGGTCCGCCGCTCCGAGTTCGAGATCGACCAGGAGGCGGCGCTCGCGCCGCTGTGGCCCCGACTCGCCGCGGCCGGAATCGTCCCGGTGGTCGCGACGCCCATCGTCCCCGCGGCGCCGGACCATCCGGACCCGGCGATGCTGGTGACCCAGCTGCTCGTTCCGTCCCAGCCGCCGGCCCTGCCCGCGGGCGGCACGGGCCCGGCCGCCCAGGTCCCGCACGCCTCCCAGGCGGGGCCGCCGGCCGCCGTGGCCCCGGCCGCGATGCCGCCGAGCTGGCCTGCGGGACCGGCGCCGAGGCCACCCGCGGTCACCCCGCCGCCGGACCAGTCACCGACGGCCCGCCGTGACCCCGGTCAGTCCCTTCCGGAGCCCGGGGCGACCGGCTCCGGGCCGGCGGCGGCCCCGTTCGGCCCAGGAGCCAACTGGCCCAGCGCGGGTGGCTCGCCAACCGGCTGGGCCTCCGTCGGCAGCACGCCGAACGGCTTCCCCGGCCTGCGCGGCGGCGGCCCGGGGCACGACCTGTGGCCTGGTGCGTCCGCCGCGCCGGAGTCCACCGCCGCACCGGAGTCCCCCGCCGCGCCGAGCGTGTCCGTCTTCCCGGCAGTCGCGGGCCTGCCGGGCATCACGGGGCCGGCCGGCGGCGCGGCCCCGCCGAGCACCCCGGCCCCGCCGAACCGTGGGGTCCACCCGGGGAACGGCGTTGCCGGGCCGGGCGGACTGGCCGCGGGGGCATCGCCCGCCGTCGACGGGCCCGGGGAGCCCGACGCCACCACGTCCGCCGGAGGGAGCGGGGCACTCGGCGCGACGCCCGCCCAGAACGCGGGGCCTGCGGCTCCGGGCACCGGGGGGGCTCCCCCGGCCCACGGGACGTCCTCGGTGCACGCGGATGCCGACGAACGGCGGCAGCGCTGGCGTCCGATCCAGCTCTCCGAACTGGAGGGCCTGGACGACGCTCCCACCCCGACCGACTGAGCGCCGCCCGCCGAGGCCGGGGCCGCCGCCGGCACTACGCGTTGTCGACCGACTCCTCGACGCGGCCGGGCGGCTCCGGCCCGGCCGCCGGTTCGGCTCCCGGGGGACGTTCCTGGTCAGGAAGCACCGCCGGACCGGCCGAGCCGGTCGGAGCCGGCAGGGACGAATCAGCGGGACCGGCCGAACCGGCGGATTCGGCGGCTGGCCCGGCCTGCTCGCGGTCGGGTTCGCTGTCCGCCCCGCCGACGATCCGGGCGAAGCCCGCACGCGGGAGGCGTGCCTTGACCGGCGCCGGCTCGGTGAAGTCCGCGCGGTTGATCCGGCAGAAGGCCGACCCGTGGCCGCCGGTGAGCCGGCCGACCCCGAACTCCGCCGCCGCCGCCAGATAGGCGAC
This sequence comes from Frankia sp. EI5c, assembly GCF_001636565.1. Lineage (GTDB taxonomy): Bacteria > Actinomycetota > Actinomycetes > Frankiales > Frankiaceae > Parafrankia. The sequence goes on along the minus strand of NZ_LRTK01000027.1, from coordinate 92,749 downwards.
CGCGTCCGACCGGGCCAGCCCGGCCCGGGTCTGCAGGAAGGTCACCGCTGCCCGCGCCGCCCGGCGCATCGCCTCCCGCGGATCGGGATCGAACCCGATGGTGATCCACAGATCCTCGGTCTCGACGAACGGCTCGCGCAGCGCGCCCAGGGCGCTGGTGGCCGCGGCCTCCCGCAGGGTGACCAGCCGCAGGGTCGCCCGCAGCGGACCTTCCAGGGCGGTGGATCCGATCATCCCGTCACCGATGGAGTAGTGCGGGTCACCGACGGCGAACAGCGCACCCGGGACGTGGACNGGAAGGTAAAGATGCGCGCCGGGGCCGAGGTCACGGCAGTCCAGGGCACCGCCGTGCGACCCCGCAGAAAAGGACGTCACCGCGCCGTCCGTGACGTCCGCGGCGACCGTCATGATGCCCAGGCAGGGGTTCAGCGTGAACCGGGCGCGGCCGTGGCCGCCGGGCATCGCGCCGAACAGCCGCCCCCGCCGCCGCTCGACGGTGCAGAAGGACGTGACCGTCCGGAATCCCTGCCAGCGCCGCGCGTCGGCGTCGAGCGCCGGCGCGGGTGTCTCCGGGAACTCCCCGGCGAGCAGACCGCCGCCGTGGCGGGTGGAGATCACGCCGTACCGGGCGCGCGGGTGCAGCGAGAGGATGTCGACCCGCAGCATGTCGCCGGGCACCGCGCCGCGGACGTAGACCGGACCCGTCACGACGTGCGATCCGTCGACGCCGAAGCGGTGCGGGATGCCCGAGGCCGCGATGGCCCGCGCGTCCTCCAGCACCTCCGACCCCACCACGCCGAAACCACCGAAGAAGGCGTCCGGATCGCGGCCCTGATCCTCGAGGATGCCTTCCTGGCTGACCGTGTCGATGGTGACGGTCGTGCCGGAGTCGACGCTGAGCACCGGCCGCGTCCGCGCGGTCGGCAGCGCACCCCAGCTGATCGTCTCCGGGGTGGAGGGCAGGTAGTGCCGGCCCTCGATCTTTCCTCGTCCGGGTTGCAGGGCCACTCGCGCCCTACCCGCGCCGACGCCCGGCAGGGCCCGCCCGCCGGCCTGTCCGCGCCCGCTCCGGGGCGGTCATCGCGGGGCGAGCCGGTCGCCGACGGTGGGGGTGCACGCGCGTCAGAGTCGCAGCGGCACATGTCAATGTGATGTCCTGGATGTTGCGGGAAGTGTCGTATACCGCGTTAATTCCCTATCAACGGCGCCCGCCCGGACCCGCCAGCCGGTACCCGGCCCGGAATGCGGGTTCCGGTCCACTAGCGTTGGCCGACGATGACCACACGTGGATCAGCCACCGGCGCGGCCGACAGCGGACCCGGCGACAGCGCCGACAGCGGTACCGGGGACAGCGCCGACAGCGGTACCGGCGACACCGTCGCCGACCTCGGTGAGTTCGGCCTGATCCGGGCCATCACCCGACGGCTGCCGACCAGCCCGGACATCCTGCTCGGGCCGGGGGACGACGCCGCGGTGGTCGCCGCCGCCGACGGGCGGGTCGTCGTCACGACGGATCTCCTGATCGAGGGCCGGCACTTCCGGCGCGACTGGTCGAGCGCCTACGACGTCGGCCGCAAGGCCGCCGCGCAGAACCTCGCCGACGTGGCCGCGATGGGCGCCCGCCCGACTGCCCTGGTCGTGGGCCTGGGAGCACCGGGCACCCTGCCGGTCACCTGGGCCGAGCAGCTCGCCGACGGTCTTCGCGACGAGTGCGCGCTGGTGGGGGCGTCGGTCGCCGGTGGGGACGTCAGCTCGTCCGAAAGCGTGGTGCTGGCGATCACCGCGCTCGGTGACCTGGCCGGCAGGCCGCCGGTACGCCGGGACACCGCCCGCCCGGGCGATCTGGTCGTGCTGGCCGGGCGGATCGGCTGGGCCGAGGCCGGGCTGGGGCTGCTGCGCGCCGCCGCGGCGGGTTCCCCCGTCCGCCTGGACACCCCCGGGCACGCCGAGCTGGTGCTGGCACATCAGCGGCCCCGTCCGCCGTACCGGCACGGGCCGCTGCTGGCCGCCGCCGGAGCGCACGCAATGTGCGACATCTCCGACGGGCTGCTCGCCGATCTGGGCCACATCGCCGCCGCGTCGGGGGTGTGGATCGACCTCGACAGCGACCTGGTGCCCGTGCCGGCGCCGATCCGCGCGGCGGCCGCCGCGGTGGGAACGGACCCGCTCGGATGGATCCTGCACGGCGGGGACGACCACGCGCTCGTCGCCTGCCTGGCCCCCGGCACCGAACCGCCGGCGGACTGCGCGTTGATCGGGCGTGTGCTGGACCCGGCCGACCACGGGAGCGGTGCGGGCGGGAGCGGTGCGGGCGGCGGTGGAGTCCTCGTGGACGGGCACCGCCCGGCCGGGCCGACGGGCTGGGATCACTTCCGCGCCGATGGCGCGGGCCGCCGAGGAAACGGACCACCGAAGAAGTAGAGTGCCGGCCCGCCAGGTCGCCTCACGGCGCGATGTCGCACGTAGCGACTCAATTTGGGTCCGGGGGCCATGATACGGACCGGCACTGGCTAGTCTAACGCCGCGCTCGCCGCACCGGTTCCCGTCAGCGTCTTCCGGACAGAAGTCGTGGCGAATCCGCCGATCGGGTTGGTTCAGGCGGGGATCACCGCGACGGGGGCTGGTCGGGCGGGGGCTGGTCGGCACGGGTGAGCACCAGCGTCCCGACATCGTCCACGATGCCGGTCCAGCCACCGCGGACCAGGCAGGTCGACTCGGCGAACTCCACCACCGCCGGACCGCGCACCACCTCCCCCGCCCCCAGCGCGGCCCGCGGGATCACCTCGATGTCCCGCCACCCGCCGCCCGTCCAGGCCTGCCGCCGGCCGCGGCGCGCCGCCGGGTCGGCGGGCGGCGCGACGGGCGCGGGCCGGGTGCCGCGCACGGTCGCCACCAGCCGCACCGCCACCGTCTCGACGTCGCGTTCGGGCGCGACATGCCCGTAGCGGCGCTGGTGCTCCTCCTCGAAGGCGGCGCGCACCGCCCGGGCGAGCGCCGCGGCGGAGGTACCGCCCTCGGGCCGCTCGACGTCGATCGTCAGCTCGTGCGACTGGCCCACGTACCGACAGTCCACCCGCCACCGCAGCGCGGGCGGCGGACCGGCCGGGTCCTGGCCCGCCGCCAGGTCGGCCAGCTCGGCGAAGGCCCCGACCAGGTCGACCTCAGCGAGGCGGCCGATGAGCGGGCGAATGTGGTCGCGCCGGGCGTCCCCGATGGCCAGCCCGAGGGCCGACAGGACGCCGGCGGCCAGCGGGACCAGGACGCGGGTCATGCCGAGCTCCTCCGCCAGGGCGCAGGCGTGCGTCCCGCCGGCCCCGCCGAAGGCGACCAGCACCAGCTCCCGCGGGTCGATGCCGCGTTCCACCGAGACGACCCGCAGTGCCCGGGTCATCTCCGCGTCCGCGACGGCCACGACACCGGCGGCGGTCTGCGCCGGAGTGAGGCCGAGCTGGGCACCGAGGTCGCGCAGGGCGGCCTCGGCCGCCGCCCGGGAGAGGGTCACCTCGCCGCCGAGGCCGGCGCCGTCGGCCAGGTAGCCCAGGTAGAGGTCGGCGTCCGTGACGGTCGGGTGGGTGCCACCGCGCCCGTAGCAGGCCGGCCCCGGGTCGGCTCCCGCGGAACGCGGCCCGACCCGCAGCGCGCCGCCCGGGTCGGCCCAGGCGATCGACCCGCCACCCGCGCTCACCGAGTGGACGTCCACCGCGGGAAGCATGATCGGCACCCCGGCGAGCACCGACTCCGACGTGGTCAGCGCCCGTCCACCCAGGACCGGGGCGACGTCGGTGGACGTCCCGCCCATGTCGAAGGTCAGCAGGTCACGCACCCCGGACAGGCCGGCGACGTAGGCGGCGCCCACCACGCCTCCCGCCGGCCCGGACAGCACGCACCGGGCAGCGTGGCCGGCAGCCTCCGCCAGCTCCGCCACTCCGCCGGACGACTGCATGATCATCGGGACGGCGAGGGACCGCTCGGCGCACCGCCGCTCCAGCCGCCGGAGGTAGGAGGACAGCCGCGGGGTCAGGTAGGCGTCGGCGACGGCGGTGGCGAACCGCTCGTACTCGCGGAAGACCGGCAGGATCTCGCTGGAGGCGACCACCGTGACCGCCGGCAGCCGCCGGCGCAGCGCGGCGGCCACGGCCCGCTCGTGGCCGGGGTGGGCGAAGGAGAACAGCAGGCAGACCGCGACCGCTTCCAGCCNGGGGACGGCCGCCACCTCCGCCACGACCCGGTCGACCTCGTCCGCGCGCAGCGGTTCGATCACCCCGTCCGGGCCGCATCGCTCGGCGACGGTGAACCGCAGCTCGCGCGGGACGAGGCTCGGCGGGCGGTCCGCCGTCAGGTCGTAGAGCGACGGCCGGTTCTGCCGACCGATCTCGATGACGTCCCGGAAGCCGCGGGTGGTGACGAGCGCCGTGCGGGCCCCGGCCCGCTCCAGCAGCGCGTTGGTGGCGACGGTCGTCCCGTGGGCGAAGGTGCCGACCCGCGGCCCGGCCAGGGCGGCCGCCGCGACCGCGGCCAGCACTCCGCCGGACGGGTCGGCCGGGACGGTGGGGACCTTGGCGAACCGCAGCGCACCGTCCGGGTCGACCGCCACCAGGTCGGTGAACGTGCCACCGACGTCGACTCCCAGCCGCACCCGCCCGGCAGGCGACTCGTCATGATCGGGCACTCGGCCTCCCCGCTTCCCTGACTTTCGACGGCTGTCCTGACATGCTGACGCGCGGGTCCACAGGTCGCGCCAGCGGTTACCGAGAGCAACACCACCTGCCGACCGGACGGTGGGCGCGGACCAGCCGGATGCCTGGCCCGAACCGGTCCGAAAGGTCTCCTTGTAGTCCGTCACAGCGCTCCGGGCAACGCGGTGGACGCACCTGGCGAGCCGGCCTTTGTCGCTGGCACAGGCGAGATCGCGACCGGAGGGGGCGGCGGCGGGTCGGTACCGGCGGCGGGCCGACAACCCGGCCAAAGGGNGTCAAATGTGACGCGATGCCAGGGAGGCCAGCTCCTGCGGCCCCGTCCNCGCCGGGTAACCTGAGCAGACGGTAGCGAAGGGCCTGCGAACAGGCTGAGATGTACACCGTGGATAGAGGCGATTGGCCCCGTGACAGCACCGACGGTCCCCGCGTCAGAACCTGACTTCGGCCCCAACGAGTGGCTGGTCTTCGAGATCTATCAGCAGTATCTCGAAGACCCGGAGAGTGTCTCCCCGGAGTGGCGCGACTTCCTCTCCGACTATCGTCCCGCGAACCCGGCCGCCGGGGATGCGCGGGCGAGCGGTGTCACCGCCCCCGGTCCCGCGTCGACGTCGACGCCCTCGACACCCTCCGCCCCGCCTCCCGCCGCGAGCGCGGCACCGGCCACCGCGCCGCCCGCCGCTCCGGCACCGGCCGCCCCGACCCCAACTCCGGCCCCGCCGGCCCCGCCGGCAGCCAGACCCGCGGCTCCGGTCGCGGCCGGCGACCGGACGCCGCTGCGCGGTGCGTCCGCCCGGGTGGTCTCCAACATGGAGACCTCACTGCACATCCCGACCGCGACCTCCGTCCGGGCGGTTCCGGCGAAGCTCCTCGCCGACAACCGGATCGTCATCAACCGGCACCTGGCCCGGTCCAGCGGCGGGAAGATCTCCTTCACGCACGTGATCGGCTACGCCATGGTGAAGGCCCTGATCGACCACCCGGCGATGAACGCCTCGTACGCCGAGATCGACGGGAAGCCGACGCTCGTCCAGCCCGAGCACGTCAACCTCGGGCTCGCGATCGACCTGGTCACCCCCAAGGGCCGCCAGCTCGTGGTCGCCGCGGTGAAGAAGGCCGAGACCCTCGACTTCAGCCAGTTCTGGCTGGCCTACGAGGACCTCGTCCGCCGCGCCCGGACGAACAAGCTGACCATGGACGACTTCGCCGGCGTCACGATCAGCCTGACCAACCCGGGCGGCATCGGGACGGTGCACTCCGTCCCGCGCCTCATGGAGGGCCAGGGCACGATCATCGGCGTCGGCGCGATGGAGTACCCGGCCGAGTTCCAGGGTGCCTCCGAGCAGACGCTGGCGAAGCTCGCGATCTCGAAGATCATGACGCTGACCAGCACGTACGACCACCGCATCATCCAGGGCGCGCAGTCCGGTGAGTACCTGCGGCGCATCCACCAGCTACTGCTGGGCGCCGACGGCTTCTACGACGAGATCTTCGCGTCGCTGCGGGTCCCGTACGTCCCGGTCCGCTGGCTGCCCGACATCTCCGCGCACCACGAGGGCGACCTCGACCACGGCGCCCAGGTGATGGAGCTGATCCACGCCTACCGGGTGCGCGGCCACCTCATGGCCGACACGAACCCGCTCGAGTTCGCCATCCGCAGCCACCCCGACCTGGACATCAACGGCCACGGCCTGACCCTCTGGGACCTCGACCGCGAGTTCCCGGTGAACGGGTTCGCCGGCCAGCGGACGATGTCGCTGCGGGACGTGCTCGGCGTGCTGCGTGACTCGTACTGCCGCCGGGTCGGCATCGAGTACATGCACATCCAGGAGCCCGAGGAGCGCACCTGGATCCAGGCGCGGGTCGAGCGCTCCGCGGAGCGGCCCGACCCGGCGGAGCAGCTCTACGTGCTGGAGCGGCTCGGCGCCGCCGAGGCGTTCGAGTCGTTCCTGCAGACCAAGTACGTCGGCCAGCGCCGGTTCTCGCTCGAAGGCGCCGAGTCGACGATCCCGCTGCTGGACGAGATCCTCGGCCAGGCGGCGGAGTCGGCCCTCGACGAGGTCGTCATCGGCATGGCCCACCGCGGGCGGCTCAACGTGCTGGCGAACATCGTCGGGAAGTCCTACCGGCAGATCTTCGACGAGTTCGAGGGCTACGTCGACCCGCAGACGGCGCACGGCTCCGGTGACGTGAAGTACCACCTCGGCGCGGACGGCGTCTACACCGACCGCGAAGGCCGCGCCGTCCCGGTCTCGGTGGTGGCCAACCCGTCGCACCTGGAGGCCGTCGACGCGGTGCTCGAGGGTGTCGCCCGGGCCAAGCAGGACGTCCTGAACAAGGGCTTCGAGGGGTACACCGTCCTGCCGGTGCTCATCCACGGCGACGCGGCCTTCGCCGGCCAGNGTGTGGTCGCCGAGACCCTGAACCTCTCCCAGCTGCGCGGCTACCGCACGGGTGGGACGGTCCACGTCGTCATCAACAACCAGGTCGGCTTCACCACCTCGCCGACGTCCAGCCGCTCCTCCGTCTACGCCACCGACGTGGCGCGGATGGTGCAGGCGCCGATCTTCCACGTCAACGGGGACGACCCGGAGGCGTGCGTCCNGGTGGCGACGCTGGCGTTCGCCTACCGGCAGGAGTTCAACAAGGACGTCGTCATCGACCTGGTGTGCTACCGCCGCCGCGGTCACAACGAGATGGACGAGCCGTCCTTCACCCAGCCGCTGATGTACGACACGATCGCCTCCAAGCGTTCGGTGCGCAAGGTCTACACCGAGGCGCTGATCGGCCGCGGGGACATCACCCGCGACGAGGCCGAGCAGGCGATGAAGAGCTATCGCGCCGAGCTGGAGAAGGCGTTCGCCGAGACCCGGGAGACCACCACCCGGCCCACGCCGCAGCCCCGGATCGTCACCACCCCGGCGGAGGCGGCGGCCGCGGCGGCCGTCACCACCGCGGTGCCGCTGGAGACGGTCAAGAAGATCGTCGACACCCAGGTCAACCTGCCGGACGGGTTCGTCATGCACCCGCGCCTGCGGCCACAGATCGAGCGCCGCCCGCAGATGATCGAGACCGGCACCATCGACTGGGCGCTGGCCGAGACCATCGCGCTGGGCAGCCTCCTGCTGGACGGCACCTCGGTGCGGCTCACCGGCCAGGACAGCCGGCGCGGCACCTTCGGCCAGCGGCACTCCGTGCTGGTCGACCGCTACACCGCGGAGGAGCACACCCCGCTGCGCACCCTGCGCAACGACGACGGGTCGAAGGTCGGCACCTTCTACACCTACGACTCGCTGCTCTCCGAGTTCGCCGCGATGGGCTTCGAGTACGGCTACTCGGTCGCCCGGGACGACACGCTCGTACTGTGGGAGGCGCAGTTCGGCGACTTCGCCAACGGCGCGCAATCGATCATCGACGAGTTCATCTCGGCCGGTGAGGCCAAGTGGGGCCAGCGTTCCTCGCTGACCCTGCTGCTCCCGCACGGCTACGAGGGCCAGGGGCCGGACCACTCGTCCGCCCGCATCGAGCGGTTCCTCTCCCTGTGCGCCGACGGCAACATGACCGTCTCCGCGCCGTCGAGCCCGGCCAGCTACTTCCACCTGCTGCGCCGGCAGGCTCTGTCCCCGGTGCGCCGGCCGCTGATCGTCTTCACACCGAAGTCGATGCTGCGGCTCAAGGCGGCGGCCAGCTCCGTCGAGCAGCTCACCGGCGGCTCCTGGCAGCCCGTCATCGACGACGCCGCCGCCAGCGATCCGGCGAGCGTGCGCCGGGTGCTGCTCTCGGCCGGCAAGGTCTACTACGACCTGGCCGCCGCCCGGGAGAAGCGGAACGACGCGCAGCGGTTCGCGCTGCTGCGGGTCGAGCAGCTCTACCCGACCCCCGGGCAGGAGCTCGTCGAGGTGCTGCGCCGGTACCCGAATGTCACCGACCTCGTGTGGGTGCAGGAGGAGCCGGCGAACCAGGGTGCCTACCCGCACATGGCGCTGAACCTGCCCGAGTCGCTGCCCGACGGCCTGCGGCTGCGGCGGGTCTCGCGGCGGGCCTCGGCCGCCCCGGCCTCCGGCTCGTCGTCGGTGCACGAGCGGGAGCAGGCGGCGCTCGTCGAGGCGGCCTTCAGCGACTGACAGCACGACCGACAGCGGCACGACCGACAGCGGCACGACCGACAGCGGCACGACCGACAGCGGCACGACCGACAGCGGCACGACCGACCGAACCGCGGCCGACCGGCATCACGGCGGTCCGGGGCCTGGCGCCAGGCCCCGGGCCGCCGCAACCGCGGTCCGCCGCGGTACCAGCAGGCACCACCACATAGCAGCAGGCGCACCGCGGTAGCGCTCCCCTGGCGACGCCTGACGGCGTCTCCGGCGACACACCGACCCGCGGCGACAGCCACGGTGTCTTACGGCGGTGAGCCAGCCCGGCACGCGCGGGCTCGGCTCACCGCCGGATCCGGTTCGGGGCGGCACCGGCACCAGCCGCTACCGTTCCAGCATGTACTTCACCGACCGGGGCATCGAGGAACTCGCCAGCCGTCGCGGCGAGGAGTCGGTGTCGTTCGAATGGCTCGCGGACGCGCTGCGCACCTTCGTCGACCTGCACCCGCAGTTCGAGGACGCCGTCGAACAGCTCGCGACCTGGCTCGCCCGCCCCGACGACGACCCCGATCTCTGACGCCCGCGCCGGCACCCTCGCCTGCGAGGCGCCGGCGGCCCCACGCCCGCGAGGCTCTACCGGGTCTACACGGTGAGAACGAGCTTCCCGAACATCTCGCCGTGCGCGAGCCGCTCGAACGAGGCCCGGGCCTCCGCCAGCGGGCGGACGTCATCGATCAACGGGCGGGTACCGGTGCGGTCGAGCAGCTCCACGAGGCCGAGCAGCTCCCCCCGGCTCCCCATGGTCGTACCGATCACCGACAGCTGCCGGAAGAAGATCCGGTTCAGCTCCGCCGGTGGGTTCGGGCCGCTCGTCGCTCCGGAGCAGACGATCCGGCCTCCCGGGACCAGCGCGCGGACCGAATGCGACCAGGTGGCGGCCCCCACCGTTTCGATCACCGCGTCGACCTGGGTCGGCAGGCGCGCCCCCGGCTCGACGGCGAGGTCGGCGCCGAGGTCGAGCGCGCGCCGCCGCTTCGCCTCGTCCCGCGAGGTGACGAAGACGGTGTGACCGGCGGCCTTGCCGATCAGCAGGGCCGCCGTGGCCACTCCGCCCCCGGCGCCCTGGACGAGGATCCTTCCGCCGCCGTCCGGCGGCAGACCCGCGCGGGAGACGACCATGCGGTAGGCGGTCAGCCAGGCGGTCGGCAGGCAGGCCGCCTCCTCCCAGGACAGCGAGGCCGGCTTCGGGACCAGATTCGCCCGGGGTACGGCGATGCGCTCGGCGAGCGTCCCGGGATGCAGCTCGGAGAGCAGTGTCCGGGACGGGTCGAGGGTCTCGTCCCCGCCGCCCCGCGCGGGATCGCCGATCACGGCGTGGATGACGACGTCCTCACCGTCGGCGCTCACCCCGGCGGCGTCACAGCCGAGGATCATCGGCAGCCGGTCGGCGGGCAGCCCTACGCCGCGGAGGCTGAAGAGGTCGTGATGGTTGAGCGCGGCGGCCCGGATGGAGACGGTTGTCCAGCCATCGGGCACGGTCGGCTCCGGCTGCTCACCGACGGCGAGGCCGGAGAGCGGATCATCTGGGTTGATCGAGACAGCTGCGGCGGCAAGCACGACGCCGACCCTAGTGCGACAACGGGCCGCGGGGCAGCCGCCGCGGTTCGTCCGAGTTCGGATCACTTCCGCCCGGCCCCGGTGGCGCCGGGCGGAGCCGACCACGTGGCCGCGGGTGGCCCGGCCGTCGCGCCCGCACCCCGGATGTGCTGAACTCACTTCCGTGGCGACACAGGGAGGGACGCCGGCTGCGGTCGGCCGTGACGGGGGCGGTCGTCGATTCGGCTGGCGCAGGCGCCGGCCCGTGCCGGCACCGGAGCCGCCGGTGGTGGTGGTGACCGACGGCGATCCGATCATCATCGTCCCGTCGGCGGATTTCGTGTGCTGCTCCTACAAGGGCTGCGGGGCGCTGCGCCCGCTCACCGAGGCGAGCGAGAACCGGCCGTGCCCGGGATGCGGCCGGGTCTGACCGAAACCGCGTCACCGGGCCGCGTCACCGGGCCGCACTCCCGAGGACGGCGCGGCCGCCGGGAGGACCCCGGCGGCCGCGCCGTCACCGCTGTCAGCGCCGCGCGACTCCGTCGGCACGGGCCGCGTCGGCCACCGCCTTCGAGACGGCGGGGGCGACCCGCTTGTCGAAGACACTCGGGATGATGTTGTCGTCGGCCAGCTCGTCGGCGATCACGTCGGCGAGTGCCCGCGCGGCGGCGAGCTTCATGCCCTCGGTGACCCGGCTGGCCCGCACGTCCAGCGCACCCCGGAACACACCCGGGAAGGCCAGCACGTTGTTGATCTGGTTGGGGTAGTCACTCCGACCGGTCGCGACGATCCGGGCGTACTTGTGGGCGACCTCGGGGTCGATCTCCGGGTCCGGGTTGGNCATCGCGAAGATGATCGACTCGGGCGCCATCGTGGCCACGACGTCCTCGGGCACCTTGCCGGCGGACAGGCCCAGGTAGACGTCCGCGCCTGCCAGGGCCTCGTTGATCGAGCCCCGCAGCCCCGCCTTGTTCGTCTCGGCGGCGAGCGCGGCCTTGACCGTGGTCAGACCGTCCCGGCCCGCGTAGATCATCCCGCGGCTGTCCCCGACGGCGATGTCCCCGATGCCCGCGGCGAGCAGGATCCGGGTGACGGCGATGCCCGCCGCGCCGGCGCCCGACACCACGGCACGCAGGTCCGACAGCTCCCGCCCGGTCAGGCGGGCGGCGTTCTCCAGCGCGGCCAGCGCGACGATCGCGGTGCCGTGCTGGTCGTCGTGGAACACGGGGATGTCGATGCGGTCCTGGAGCAGCGACTCGATCGCGAAGCAGCGCGGCGCCGAGATGTCCTCGAGGTTGATGCCGCCGAACCCGGGGGCGAGGCGGGCGATCGTGTCGACGATCTCCTCGGTGTCGGTGCAGTCGAGGCAGATCGGCACGGCGTCAACCCCGCCGAAGTGCTTGAACAGCGCGGCCTTGCCTTCCATGACCGGCAGCGCCGCGGCGGGACCGATGTCACCCAGGCCGAGCACCGCTGTTCCGTCGGTCACGACGGCCACCGTGTTGGACCGCCAGGTGTAGTCGTCGGCCAACGCCGGCGTCTCGGCGATCGCCATGCACACCCTGGCCACACCGGGCGTGTAGGNGAGGGAGAGATCCTCGCGGTTGTTCAGGGGGGCGGTCAGACCGATTCCGATCTTGCCGCCGCGGTGCAGCGCGAAGGCGGGATCGTCGTCGGACGGGCGCGGGCTCGGGCCGTCGAAGCCCGGCGACCCCGCTGGCGACTGCGCCCCGGCCGGGGCGACGTGGGACGGGTCAATAGTCGTGTGGTCGGTGGTTGCGGTCACGAAAGGGGCTCCTCGGACAAGCCACGGCGGTACCGTCCGGCGAACGGAGTCACTGCCCGGACGTGGCTAGGACGTTCCCGGGACCCCGACGAAGATCACACGTTCGCGGGGCGGCGGGCCTTGCGGTGTCGCCTCGACGTGTGAGGCGACCGGTGTGCCACATTCCTGCGACGGGGGTGGCCCGACGCTGCTTCCAATATGGCACGCGGAGCCCTCCGGGCCCGCCTGTCGGATTGGCCACCGACGAACCACAGATGTCATCAACATGAAACGTCGGGTACGGAAGGTGACTTCCGAGGTAGCGGAGGCATGACGCAGCAGCCCCGGCATGTGTCCCGGACGAGTCCGGCCCGCCGCTGTCCACCGGTTTGCGGCAGCCCGTGCGCGGCGCCGACTGTCGGCCATCCGACTCGCCTCGACGCGGCCTCCGGCGCCCCCGACGCCGGGTCCGGCACACCCGCCGGCCCCTCCCCCGGCCGGAGCCGGCGCCCGGGCGTCCCGGAGGGCGCGTCCCGCGAGCGTCCCGCGAGGGCACGTCCCGAGGGGGCGGGTCCCGAGAGGGTGGGTCCGAGGGGGCGTCCGGGAGCCCGCCCACCGCCGCCTTCCCGGCCGCAGCGGTGGGCAGCCATGACACCTTGGTTTCTGAATCGGGCCGAAAGTCGGGTGGCGCCGCGCCGCCGATTCCGCCGAGTTTCCCCCTCGTTTCCGGCNGGACATCACGCCAATGATCGAGGGTTCGAGACACGTCCATCACGGATGAACCGTGAGGTGATTCACGCCTCGGGCGATTGTTGTTCGTCCGTGGGTTTACGGAGTGCGGCCGGCGACGCGGACGCGATCCACCAACGGGCGGAAGGCCGGCCGGGTCACCGCACGTGATATCGGAACCTACGGACCGGGAGATATCCCGGCAGGAGCGATCCGCCNCACAACCTGTGGTGTCACCATCGTCACCNCGCGCACGCCTTCCCGGACGGACCTGTCGGGGAATCAGCGAACTAAACCTAGTAGCGTAGGTTCTCGTGGAGGTCNCCGAGCTGCCGATAGCCGATGCCTGGTTGTTCACCCCGCGCAAGCACGCCGACGCTCGCGGGACATTCCTCGAATGGTTCCGTACTGATGCGCTGGAATCGGTCACCGGCCATCGCCTCGACCTCGCCCAGGCGAACGCCAGCGTCAGCCGCGCGGGAACACTGCGCGGGGTGCACTATGCCCAGGTGCCGCCCAGCCAGGCGAAGTATGTCACCTGCGTCAACGGCCGCATCCTGGACTGCGTGATCGACATCCGGATCGGCTCACCGACCTTCGGGGCACACGCGGCGGTCGTACTCGACGACGTCGACCGCAGGGGCCTTTACATCTCGGAAGGGCTCGGGCACGCGTTCATGGCCCTCACCGACGGCGCGGTGATCACCTATCTGTGCTCGACTCCCTACACCCCGGAGCGCGAGTACGGCATCAACCCGCTCGACCCTGATCTCGACCTGCCGTGGCCGCCCGGCCTGACTCCGCTGCTGTCGGAGAAGGACGTCGCTGCCCCGAGCCTCAGCCAGGCCGCCGCGGCCGGCATTCTTCCCGCCTACGCCGACTGCCGGGCCTTCTACGACTCGCTGCGCCCGCTCGGCAGCGCCGCCGGCCGTTCCTGAACCGCCGGCCGTTCCTGAACCGCCGGCCGTTCCTGAACCGCCGGCCGTTCCTGAGCCGCCGGCGGCACGGAGCGGAACACGGCACCGCGCGGACTACAGCCGCACCCGCCGCCGGCGCAGCACCCGCGGCCGCGGCCAGTAGCGCACGACAACCCGGCCCAGGATGTCGGCGGCCGGGACCATCCCGAACGTGGCGCTGTCGGTACCGACGCCCACGTTGTCCGAACGCAGCCACCAGGAACCGTCCGGGTCGGCGAACTCAGCCCTTTTCACGCCGAGCCCCCGCTCCGGCAGCCGGGCGACGACCACGTCCCCCGGCCGGGGCGGAAGCCCCCACAGAACGAGGCAGGCATCGCCGTCGCGCAGCGTCGGACGCATGGACTCGCCGCGGACGGACACCGCCCGCGGAGAAAAGCTGGGGCTCACAGGGGTAGGTTGCCAGAAGGCGGGAAACCGGTCCGCGAGCTGCTCACTTGCGATCAACCTCCCGCGATCGCACCCACCCAGGGCCGGCCCATCCGGCGCGGACACGGTCGTCCTGGGCAACGGAAAACCATGGCGTACAGAGAGGACGGCGGCATGAGCCTGCTCAATCCCGCGACCAGCGTCAACGCCCACTGTGACCTGCCCTGCGGCGTCTACGACCCGGCTCAGGCGAAGGTCGAGGCCCAGTCGGTCAAGGCCATCCAGGAGAAGTACCAGGCCAACACCGACCCCGAGTTCCGGGCGCGCGCGCTGGTCATCAAGGAGGAGCGCGCCGAGCTGGTCAAGCACCACCTCTGGGTGCTCTGGACCGACTACTTCAAGCCGAACCACGCGGAGAAGTACCCGCAGCTGCACGAGCTGTTCTGGAAGGCCACCAAGGCCGCCGGTGCCGCCGGCGCCAAGGGCTCGGTCGACCCGGCCCAGGGTCAGCAGCTCCTCGACCTGATCGAGGAGATCTCCACGATCTTCTGGGAGACCAAGGCCGCCGCCTGAGCGACGGCGACCAGCACGGCGGACGTCCCCGTCCAGGTGGTCTGCGGCCACCTGGCGGGGACGTTCCGCTTTTCCCGCCGGTGCCGCCGTGCCCGCCACGGCGCCGCGGCGCACCACTCGTCCCGGAGCCGAAATGATCAGAGCCGCGCAGCCGGCGGACGTCGCCGACATCCTGTCCCTGGTCCGTGACCTCGCGTCCTACGAGCGGGAACCGGACGCGGTGGCGATGACCGCCGGCGATCTCAGCACCGCCCTGTTCGGTGACCCGCCGGCCGCCCACTGCCTGGTCGCGGTCCCGGCGCCCGCCGCCGCCGCCGTCGGGTGCGCGCTGTGGCACCCGACCTTCTCCACCTGGACCGGCCGGACGGGGATGTACCTGATCGATCTTTTCGTGCGGCCCGAGCACCGCCGGGCCGGGCACGGCCGGGCACTGCTCACCGAGCTCGCCGCGCTGTGTGTGCGCAACGGCTGCCAGCGCCTGGAATGGGCCGTGCTGGACTGGAACACGCCGGCGCACGCCTTCTACCGGTCGGTGGGGGCGGTACCCACCTCGGAGTGGACCACCTGGCGCCTGGACGCGGGGGCAATCGATGCGCTGGTGTCCGCGGCCCCGTCCCCGGATGTCCCCTGATCACCCGGGAGCAGGCCCCGAATCCCCCGGCTGGCGGTGCATGAACCGGCCATCCGGGATCAGCCGGGCACCCCGGCGCGCCATCTGATCACCCGACCTGCGACACCCCAGGCCCGCTGGGTACGGTGGTGAGCTAACGGGATGGTGCGCCGGACGCACCTCCCGGGCACGGCCATCATCGGAGTACCGCCCCGCGTTACGGGGCATGGGTCAGCACCGGAGTGTCGTCCGGAAACGGACATCGCACCCCGGGGCGCAAGGCCGGTCGCGGCTGCCCGCGCCCGGTACGAAGACGGACATCCATCGACGAGGATCTTCCTCACGACCCGGGCTCTTGGGGGTAGGAACGTGAATCCGACGCCTTCTACCGGCGGCGCGGAGAACTCCGACGGCGTTTCGGGCAAAGCCGCTGACGAAGGCGGCCCGCACGACGTCGTCCAGCTCACCCTGCCCGCCGCGAGTGCCTATCTGACCGTCCTGAGAACGGCTACGGCCTCCCTCGCGGCCCGGTTGGACTTCACCCTCGATGACATCGAGGATCTCCGCATCGCGGTGGACGAGGCCTGCGCGCTGCTCCTCGTCTCGGCCGTCCCCGGATCGTCGCTGGAATGCAGGTTCACCCTGGATCCCGGCGTCATGAAGGTCCTGGTCACGGTCGAAAGCCTGGACGGTGAGCCACCGTCCACCGAGACGTTCGCCTGGACCGTCCTGACCGCTCTGGCCGGGGACGTCTCCAGCTCGACGGGACCGGGATCCCGGGTGAGCATTGCCCTCCAGAAGCGTCGCGGCGACCGGGCCGACCTGGGCGAACCCCCGGCCGGGCACGTCGGCGGCTCGGGCGCGGCCTCCGCGGCGGCCCTCGGCGACACGGTAGGCACGCTGTGACTTCAGCCGGCAGAACACCCACCACACCCCGATCGGTACCGACCGGCCACGCGGGCGACCTCGACTCCGCGGGCGCCCTCGACGCGGTCGACCCGGTCGCGGCCATCAGTCAGCGCAACGCCGGGGATGTCCCCGGCGTCACCGCCCTCACCAGCACAGCGGGCCGGGAGGCCGGCGGTCGCGTCGAGTTCGGCGTCGGACCGGTGTCGGAGCACGGCGCCACCTCCCAGCCCGGCTCCGCCCCGGCGCCCGGCGGCCCGGCCGGCGGCTCCGCCGTGGGCGAGCAGGCCCAGCCGGAGGAGACGGCCGACGCCGCCGGTTCCGATCCCCCCGCGCACTCCGGCTCCGCGAGCACCTCCCCGGACCGGGTCCGCGCCCGGGCGCTGTTCGTCCGGCTGGTCTCGCTGCCGGAGGGCGATCCGGAGCGGGCCGCCCTGCGCGACCAGCTGGTCCGCATGCACCTTCCGCTCGTCGAGTACCTGGCCCGCCGTTTCCGCAATCGCGGGGAGCCGCTCGACGACCTGGTACAGGTCGCGACGATCGGTCTGATCAAGTCGGTCGACCGGTTCGACCCGGAGCGCGGGGTCGAGTTCTCGACCTACGCGACGCCGACGATCGTCGGCGAGATCAAGCGCCACTTCCGGGACAAGGGCTGGGCCATCCGGGTTCCCCGCCGGCTCCAGGAGCTGAAGCTCTCGCTGACGAAGGCGACCTCCGAGCTGTCCCAGTCACTGGGCCGCTCGCCGACGGTCAGCGAGATCGCCCGCCACCTGGAGATGAGCGAGGAGGAGGTGCTGGAGGGCCTGGAGTCGGCGAACGCCTACTCCGCGGTGTCCCTCGACGCACCCGACTCCGGTGACGACGAGGCCCCGGCGGTCGCGGACACGCTCGGGGTGNAGGACGAGTCGCTGGAAGGCGTGGAGTACCGGGAGTCGCTCAAGCCGCTGCTGGAGAAGCTTCCGCCGCGCGAGAAGCGCATCCTGCTGCTCTGCTTCTTCGGCAACATGACGCAGTCGCAGATCGCGAACGAGCTCGGGATCTCGCAGATGCACGTGTCCCGGCTGCTGGCCCGCACGCTGGCCCAGCTGCGGCGCGGGCTGCTGGAGGACGGCTGACCCACCGGCGGCCAGCCGATCGCAACGGCCAACCGACCCCCGGGCCCGGGTCGGCTCGGCTCGGCCCAGCTCACCGTGCCTTCACCGGCTTCGTCCTACCGGGCCTTCGTCGCGCTCCTCGGCCGACCGGGCGTAGCCGCCGCCGAGGCCCAACCCCACGATGATCGCGAGCGGCACCACCAGCAACGGCACCCCGTAGCCGTACAGGCCGCCCTGCAACAGCCCCCAGGCGACGGGGAGGCACAGCACCTGGGTGACCAGGGCCGGCGAGCGGAATCCGCCCCGGCCCCGCAGCACACCCCAGGTCACCAGGCCGAGGCAGGCAGCACCCACCAGCGCCAGCAGGCCGCCGGTCTCCGCCCGCCCGACGTCGTCGATGTCGGAGCCGAACCCGCGGACCACCAGCAGCAACCCCAGGCCGAGAAGCAGCGCCGTCTCAGCGGCGAGCAGCGCACCNGCGACGAGCAGCGGCCGCGGCACGGCGCCCAGGCCGGCCCCCGGCCCCGCCTTCGGGCCGGAGTCGCCCACGGCACGACGGTTGGTACCCATCCGCAAAGATTACGGCGCGGGCGGCGGTGCGGTCGGCCCGTGGGCACCGCGGGCCCCGCGGGCACCGGCTCGGTGTGAGAGTTTTCCCTCCCCGCCGCCCTTAATGAACGCGCAGGCTACCGTATTGCTATGCGCGGGCTGCTGGTCGTCAATCCGGTTGCGACCACCACTACCGAGCGGGTCCGCGACGTGCTGGCCACCGCTCTGGCAGCCGACGTCTCACTTGAGACCATTGTCACCAAGGGCCGCGGCCACGGGGTCGAGTTGGGTGCCCACGCCCGCGAGCTGGGCGTCGACGTAGTGATCGTCCTGGGTGGCGACGGCACCGTCAACGAGGTCGTCAACGGCCTGGTCGGCAGCGGGCCGGCCGGGGAGGGCCCCGCGCTCGCCGTGGTCCCCGGCGGCAGCACGAACGTGTTCGCCCGGGCGCTGGGCTACTCGCTGTCCCCGGTGGAGGCAACCGGGGAGCTGCTCGGCGCGCTGCGCGAGGGCCGTTCCCGCCAGGTCAGCGTCGGCCTCGCCCACTACGGCGACCAGCACCGCTATTTCGCGTTCTGTCTGGGGATGGGGCTGGACGCCGACGTGGTGGCCGCCGTCGAGCGCCGCCGGGAGAAGGGGCGCCGCAGCACACCGGGGCTGTTCCTGCGCTGCGCGCTCGCGGAGCTGGCACGCGGCGGCGGCCGCGGCGGCCCCGGCATCACCGTCACCTCGACCCCCACGGCGGACGACGGCGAGCCGGTGGAGGTGGCGCTCGCGATCGTGTGCAACACCCGGCCCTGGACCTACCTGAACAACCGGCCGGTGGCGGCCTGCCCGGAGGCCTCCTTCGACACGGGCCTGGACCTGCTCGGCCTGCGTAAGGCGCGGGCCACCAGCGTGATCCGCACCGGGCTGCAGATGCTCGGGAGGAACCCCGAGCCGCACGGCCGCAACGTGGTCGGGCTGCACGACGCGGCGTCCATCACGCTGCGTGCCACCCGCCCGACAGCGGTGCAGATGGACGGTGAGGTGCTCGGGTACTTCGAGTCCGTGGAACTGACGAACCACGCCCACGCCCTGCGTGTGATCGCCTGACGCCCTCGGCCCTCGGCCCTCGGCCGAGATCAGCCCTCCGGCGGGGTCAGCCCCTTCCGAGTGCCCGGCTGATACCGGCCGGGTCGTCACAGATGATTCCGTCGACACCGGCGTCGCGAAGCTCAAGCGCCGCCTCGGCCTCGGTGACCGTCCAGGTGACCAGCCGCACGCCGGCGCTGCGCGCGCGCCGCACGGCATCCGGCACCCCGCGGACGGCGGACACGTGGGCGTGCAGCTCGGTGTGGCCGGCCGAGCGGACGTAGGCGATCCCGCCGCTGACCGACATCCGCGGCATGGTGAGGAACGCGGTCCCGACGCCGATACCGGCATCGCGCACCGCCTCGATCGCGAACCAGTCGAAGGACGAGACCGTGATGGCCGGTGCCGCGTGGCCCCGGGCCCGCAGCAGCTCGACGAGCGCACGCGCCGTCCGCTCACGTGGAGCGTCGAAGTCCGGCTGGCCCGGCTGGTTCTTGATTTCCAGAATCAGCCGGCCGCGCCCGCCCCAGACGTCGAGCATCTCGGTCAGCGCGGGGATACCGCGGCTCGCCAGCTCCCTGGTGGAACGACGGATGACAGCCCGGCCACCGAAGCGGGGAAGGCGCGCGTCGTGCACGCACACCAGGTCACCGTCCGCACTGCGGCGGATGTCTAGCTCGACTCCGTCCGCGCCCGCTCGTAACGCGGCATCGACGGCCTCGACCGTGTTCTCCGGACCAGGTGTCCGGCTGCCGCGATGGCCCAGAACCTCCATTGCTCCATCCTGCACGGAGCCACCCGGTACCGGTAGCNGACACGGGGCCGGGCACCGTGATGCCCAGATGGCAGAGGCGATGACTCAGCGGCCAGCAGATGACTCAGCGGCCAGCATTCGACAGGTGGAGCTCGCCGCGCGACCGCGGTGTCACGAGGGACGCGGTGTCACGAGGGACGCGGCGCCAGCCTTCTTACACGAGTTAAATCAACACCAAAGCGACAGCGTAGCACAGAATGACGAGACGTCATGACCGGCCAGATCAACATCATCTACGATGGGAACGGCGCGCGGCACTCCGCTACCNNACAACGGTCAGACATGATCCAGAGCCCCGCAAAACGCTACGGGACAANGGATTCTCTCCCAGCGACCAATGATGGACGGAGGGTCGCGCGATCGGTGGTCCACATGTGTCCCCGGTGGACAGGTACCGGCCAGACCCGGTGTGAAGAGGCATGCAGGTTCTTGCGCCCCTGCCCGTNCCGGTGGGAGGGTGGCGAATGTCCGAGGTAGATGCACGTGCACCTGGGACCACGCGCATGCACTCGCACAAGCCTCCGCCGTCGCGGCCCGACCAGACATCCGGAATTTTCTTCTGGGACGCGACGCAACCATGGNGGCTCACCGAGCGTCTGATGNGCCGTGTGGTCCGAGACGAGAGAGGGAGTAGTACGCATGGACTGGCGCCACCGCGCGCTCTGCCGTGACGAGGATCCCGAGCTCTTCTTCCCGATCGGTACAACCGGTCCGGCAGAACGCCAGGTCGAAGAAGCGAAGGCAGTCTGCAGGCGTTGTGCGGTCACAAGTGACTGTCTCAACTGGGCTCTTGACACCGGGCAGGATTCCGGAGTCTGGGGCGGCCTGAGTGAGGATGAACGCCGGGCGCTCAAGCGCCAGGTCCGCCTGCGAGTTCGCACCGCCTGAGCCTGACCTCGCCCTGCCCGGGGCGGAGTCGAGCCAGACGGCGCCAACACCGAACACGCCTGCCCATGGCAGGCCCACCACAACCGAACATCGACCGCGACCAGCCAGGCTGTGTACGGACGGGCCGAATCTCGCCCCGGCATGGGCAAGTAGGCCTCATTCCGTGCCACAGCACCGGATCCGCGCGCGCTCAGCGCGGGAGTCGCATGAGGTAACACCATCGGCCGCTCTGTCCGGCCGTCCGCCGCAGGTTCCTGCACGGACACGGACGGAGCGGCCGAAAAATCTTTCCGGCCCACCGCGGCCGGCGGCCGACCCGCCCCCGACGACGACGCCACCAGCGCACGTCGGCCGTGGGCGGAGGTCACGAATGTGGGTCTACCCCGCCACGCGGACCCCAAACACACGACTTCAGGAAAGTGGGATCGACAGCAGGGCCTCCGTCCCCCGTGCCGGACCGGCCTGCAGCCGGATGGTCCCGCGCATCTCGCCCAGCACCAGCTGCCGCACGATCTGCAGCCCGAGCCGGGGTGAGTGCTCGAGCTGGAAGTCCTCGGGCAGNCCCGCGCCGTCGTCGGCGACCACGACGTCGAGGCGGTCGCCCTCCCGCCGCACGCGGAGCTCGATCGCCCCCGAGGATCCGTCGAACGCATGTTCGACAGCATTCTGCAGAAGCTCCGAAAGCACAAGTGCCAACGGCGTGGCGAGCTCGCCGGGCAACCGCCCGAACGACCCCGTCCGCCGGGTCGTCGCCCGCGTGCCGGTCGAGGCGAGGTCGACCGTCACCGAGGTGATCTGGTCGGCGATCTCGTCGAACGGGACGGACTCCCCCAGCGTCTGGGAGAGCGTCTCGTGCACCACCGCGATCGACGTCACCCGCCGCACCGACTCCCGCAGCGCGTCCCGGGCCTCGTCCGCCTTGGTGCGCCGCATCTGCAGCCGCAGCAGGGCGGCCACCGTCTGCAGGTTGTTCTTGACCCGGTGGTGGATCTCGCGGATCGTCGCGTCCTTGCTCAGGAGCTGCGCCTCCCGGCGACGCAGCTCCGAGATGTCACGGACGAGGACGAGCACCTCCCGGATGGCTCCCGGGAACAGCGGAATGGCCCGCAGCAGCACCACGGTGCTGCCCGTCTCCAGCTCGACCTCGACCGGGCGCCGCCGGCTGATCGCGTGCCACACCGCCGGGGTCGTCGCCGGCAGGTTGAGCGCGCGGTGCACCGTCCGCAGGTCCTCACCGGTGACGTTCCCGGTGTAACCGAGGCGGCGGTAGGCCGACAGCGCGTTCGGACTCGCGAAGATGACCTTGCCGGCGCCGTCCAGGCGCATCATCCCGTCGCCCACCCGCGGCGGCTCCGGCAGCTCCGCCGAGCCGGCCCGGAACGGGAAGGCGCCTTCGGCGATCATCAGGGCCAGGGTGTTCGCGGCCTGCAGATACGCCGACTCCAGCGCGCTCGGCGTGCGGGTCGTCGCCAGGTTGGTGTCGCGGGCCAGCACGGCGATGACCCGGTCGCCGTGCCGGACCGGGATCGCCTCCGTCCGGACCGGGACCCCGCCGTCCCACTCGGGCTCGCCCTCCCGGGCGATGCGGTGCTCGCGCCAGGCGTTCTGCACCACCCACCGGTTGATGACGACGCTGCCCACCTCGTCGTTGTGGTAGGCCGTCGGGCCGGTCGTCGGGCGCACCNGGGCGACGACCTGGAACTCCATGCCGCCGGCATGACCCGCCCGGACGGAACCGGACCGCACGGGCACGAGCAGCAGCAGGTCGGCGAACGACAGGTCGGCCAGCAGCGCCCAGTCGGCGACGAGCGCATGCAGATGGTCGATGTCGTCGCCACGCAGATCAGTGCTCGCTCGCAGGGCGTCGGCCAGGGTTCCCACGGGACGCAGACTGCCAGACGCCGCCCGGGGCGTGCCGGGCGGCCGGGCCGGAATGCGCCGTACGCTCGCCGACGTGACGCCCGACAGCACTCGCGTAACGTCCCCCACCACCCTGGTCGGCGGGTCCGCCGACGCCGATCCGCTCGGTTGGCTGCGCGAGGCGGCGCGCCTGCGCGCGCAGGCCGGCCTGCGTCGCGAGCTACGGCCCCGGGCGGCCCGGGCCGCGCATCTGCCCGCGCCGGCCGCGGGAGCCGCGGCCCTGCCGGTCCAGGGTTCCCTCCAGCCCTGGACGGACGGCGATCTGCTGCTGGACCTGGCGGGCAACGACTACCTGGGGCTCGCCCGCCATCCGGAGGTCGTCGAGGGCGGCATCGCGGCGCTGCGCTCGTTCGGCGCCGGGTCCACCGGCAGCCGTCTGGTGAGCGGGACGACCACCCTGCACGGTGACCTTGAGAACGCGCTCGCCGAGCATCTCGGCTTCGCCTCGGCGCTGGTCTTCTCCTCGGGCTACGCGGCCAATCTGGCGATGCTGACGGTGCTGACCGGTCCCGGCGACATTGTGATCTCCGACGAGAACAACCACGCCTCCCTGGTGGACGCCTGCCGGCTGTCCCGGGCGAAGGTGGTGGTCACCCCGCACGCGGACGTCGCCGCCGTCGACCGGGTGCTGGCCACCCGGGCCTGGCGCCGGGCCTTCGTCCTGACCGACTCGGTCTTCTCCGCGGACGGCGATCTGGCGCCGCTGCCGGAGCTGCACGCGGTCGTCCGGCGGCACGGTGCCGTGCTGCTGGTCGACGAGGCCCACGGGCTCGGTGTCGTCGGGGCCGGCGGGCGCGGCGCGGCGGCCTCGGCGGGGCTCGCCGGCCAGCCGGATGTAATCGCGACCGTGACCCTCTCCAAGTCACTGGGCAGCCAGGGCGGCGCGGTACTCGGGCCGGCGATGCTGCGTGACCACCTCATCGACACCGCCCGGACCTTCATCTTCGACACCGGCCTGGCGCCCGCCTGCGCCGGCTCCGCGCTGGCCGCCCTGCGGCTGCTCACCGAACAGCCCGACCTGCCGGCGAAGGTCCGCGAGCGCGCCCGGGAGATCGCCGCCGCGACCGCGGCACCGGAGCCGGCCGGCGCCGTGGTCTCCGTCGTGCTCGGCGATCCGCAGCGGGCCGTCGCCGTCGCCGCGGCCTGCCGGGAGGCGGGGGTGGCCGTCGGCTGCTTCCGCCCGCCGACGGTGCCCGCGGGCACGAGCCGGCTTCGGGTCGCCGCCCGCGCCGACCTCAGCGACAGCGACGTGCGGCGGGCCGTCACGGTGATCACCGATGCCATCGCCAGGTTCCCCGCCCCGTGAGCGTGATTATCATCACAGGAACTGGGACCGGGGTGGGCAAGACCGTGGTGACGGCGGCGCTGGCCGCGCTCGCCGCGGCCGACGGTTCCGCGGTGGCCGTGGTGAAGCCCGCGCAGACCGGCGTGCTTCCCGGCGAGCTCGGCGACGTCGACCTCGTCCGGCGCCTCGCCGGCATCGAGGACGTCCACGAACTCGCGCGGTACGCCGACCCGCTCGCACCGGTCAGCGCGGCCCGGCGCGCGGGGCTGCCCACCCTCGACCTCGCCACCGTCGCCGGCACCGTGCGGGACCTGCGGGCCGAAGGTCGTCTCGTGCTCGTGGAGGGCGCCGGGGGCCTGCTCGTCCGCTACGACGACGACGGTTCCACCCTGGCTGACCTGGCCTGCCAGCTGCGGGCGCCGGTCCTCGTGGTGACGACCGCGGGGCTGGGCACCCTCAACGCGACCGCCCTCACACTGGAGGCCATGGCACACCGCGGCCTGGCGCTGGCCGGCATCGTGGTCGGGTCCTGGCCGGCCGAGCCGGACCTGGCCGCCCGCAGCAACCTCGCCGACCTGGAGCTGCTGGCGGCGCGGCCGCTCGCGGGGGCCGTCCCGGAGGGTTCGGGGCAGCTCGACACGCAGCGGTTCCGGCAGGTGGCGCGCGCCTCGCTGGAGCCCGCGCTCGGCGGCACGTTCCACGCCGGGCGCTTCCGCGCCCGGCACGCGCCATGACGACACCGACGGACTCACGTCACAACACCGGCACCAGCCGCGAGGATGGCAGAACAATGGTTCCAAGCCCGACCGGGTGGCGCGTACCACGCCGCCGGCCACGACCTTCTGATGGGGATCACCTGTGACCGCACCTGTGACCACGACAGTGGAAACGTCCGGGGCCGACGACGCTCCCGACGACGTTCTCGCCCGCGCCCGCCGGCAGGTGCTCGAAGCCGGGCGTGGCCTCGACGAGCAGGACGTCCTGGCGGTCCTGCGGCTGCCGGACGACTCGATCGGTGACCTGCTCGCGCTGGCCCACGAGGTGCGGCTGCGCTGGTGCGGCCCGGAGGTCGAGGTCGAGGGCATCGTCAGCCTCAAGACCGGCGGCTGCCCGGAGGACTGTCACTTCTGCTCGCAGTCCGGGCGCTTCGACTCCCCCGTGCGCTCCGCCTGGCTCGACATCCCCTCCCTCGTCGAGGCGGCGAAGGCCACGGCCGCGACCGGCGCCACCGAGTTCTGCATCGTCGCCGCCGTCCGCGGGCCGGACGAGCGGCTGATGGCCCAGATCCGCGAGGGGGTGGCGGCCATCCGCGAGGCGGTCGACATCAACGTCGCCTGCTCGCTGGGCATGCTCACCCAGGCACAGGTGGACGAGCTCGCCGAGCTCGGCGTGCACCGCTACAACCACAACCTCGAGACGGCGCGCTCGTACTTCCCCCAGGTCGTGACCACCCACAGCTGGGAGGAGCGGTGGGAGACGTGTGAGCTGGTCCGGGCCGCCGGCATGGAGCTGTGCTGCGGGGCGATCATCGGAGTCGGCGAGTCACTGGAGCAGCGCGCGGAGCTGGCCGCCCAGCTGGCGTCGCTGAATCCGGACGAGGTGCCGCTGAACTTCCTGAACCCGCGGCCGGGGACGCCCTACGGCGATCTGCCCCCGGTCGAGCCCCGGGACGCGCTGCGCACCATCGCCGCCTTCCGGCTGGCGCTGCCGCGCACGATCCTGCGCTACGCCGGCGGGCGGGAGATCACCCTCGGCGACCTCGACGTCCAGGGCATGCTCGGCGGCATCAACGCGGTGATCGTCGGAAACTACCTGACCACTCTCGGCAAGACACCCGACAGCGACCTGGCGATGCTCGCCGAGCTGCGGATGCCGATCAAGTCCCTACAGGCCAGCCTGTAAGGACCACGCCGCAGGCCACCCGTTTCCGACGCCCGCACCCGGGCGTCGGAAACGTCCTGGCCGCCCCGCTCGTCATCGCGCACCGGTGCGGTCCGACCTCGACCGGGGCGAGGTCGGACCGAGGTCAGGCCGAGTCAGACCGAGGTCAGGCCGACGCGAACGTCCCGTGCTCGGCGCAGCTCGCCGTCCACCCCAGCGGGGTCACCTGGACGACGAGGCGACGCCGGCAGGCCGCGCAGTAGCGCGGCGGCTCCAGCGCACGCGCCTGGGCACACGCCTCGTGGTTGCCGATGCTCGCAAGCTGGCCACAGCGGTCGCAGAACGAGGCGTCCATAAGGAGCGAGCTTAGTGCCGCGGCGCAACCCGGGGAGTGTGCCCCGGTGTGCCTCCGGCCCCGGTCAGGAGTCCACGACGGCGATCAGGTCCCCGTCCTGGACGACATCGCCCTCGTTGACGGCGATGCTGGCGACGACGCCGCCCTCCTCGCTGATCACCGGGATCTCCATCTTCATGGAGTCGAGAATGACCAGCGCGTCACCGGCCGCGACGGAGTCACCGACACCGACCACGACCTTCCAGACATTGGCCACCATCTCGGCACGGACTTCTTCGGCCATCAGGCTCCCCTTTCTCGCCTCGACCACGCTGCGGCGCGCCCGCTGTGAGCGTAGTGGCCACCGGGCATGCTCCGGAGTGCACTCGGCCCGACTCGCGCGATCGCATTCCCGGGCCGGCCGGCCCGCGGCGGTGGTTCCGGCCACCCTCCCGTGCCATGGCACGGGTCAGGGGCACCCGCGCCGCCGGCCGGCCGGTCCGCGTGCCCCCTCGTCGCGGGCGCGCGCAGGCCTGACAGGCGTCGCGGACGGGTCACACCGGCGGGCGGTGCTGTGCGCCCGGCCCACCACCCTCCACACTTACGGATGTGCTCGTACTCCTCCTCCTGACCCTTCTGTGCGGGTTGGCCGTGGGACTCGCGAGGGGCGGGACCCTGGACGCCCTCAGCCGCGTGTACGTCGCGTGGCCCGCGCTGTTCGCCGCGGTCGTGGCCGCGCTGGCCCTCGGCCGGCTCATCGGCCCGCTCCACGGCCCGGCCTGGATCCTCGCGTCGGTCGGACTGGTGACCTTCGCGCTGGTCAACCTCCGGCTGCCGGGCCTACCGCTGCTGTGCGTCGGGGTGATCCTCAATGCGGTCGTGATCAGCTCCAACGGCGGGGACATGCCGGTCTCGGCATGGGCCGCCAGGAAGGCGGGAGTACCCGTCGGGGAGATCGAGACCTCGCGCTTCCACACCGTCGCGGACTCGGGCACCTCGCTGCGCGTCCTCGGCGACATCCTGCCCCTGCCCACGCCCGGCGCGGCCGCGGTGGTCAGCCTCGGGGACGTCCTGATGGCAGCGGGCCTGGGGCTGTTCGGCGGCGTGGCCCCGGTGCGCGCCCGGCGGACGCTGCAGGCCCGGGTGGTCGCCGGTCTCGCCCGGCCCCGCAGGACCGCGGCGCCGCCCGGAGCGCGGCAGCCGGCCGGCAACAGTCCCGGGGATGATCCGCCCGACCTCAGCCTGGGCGTCCTCAGCCTGACCGAGGACAGCCTGACCGAGGACGGATCAGCCGACGCCGGCCTGGCCGCGGACGACCCGGCGCCACCCGCCCCACCCGCGCCGCGCACGCCAGCCGCGCCAGCCGCGCCAGCCGGCGATGATGTGTCGGCCCTGGGTGACACGCTCGACGCGGAGGCGGAGGCGGAGGCGGGGCCGGCGGCCGGGGCCGAGCCGC
This sequence comes from Frankia sp. EI5c, assembly GCF_001636565.1. Lineage (GTDB taxonomy): Bacteria > Actinomycetota > Actinomycetes > Frankiales > Frankiaceae > Parafrankia. Next base: position 65,141 of record NZ_LRTK01000027.1, on the reverse strand, counting down.
CACCGGCCGACCAGTCGCGGTCGGACCAGCCACCGGTCGCCGACGTACCCCTCGGCCGGACGGAGGCCGAGGGACCGGACCGGGCACCGGCGACCGGGCGCCCTCCGGGTGAGCTCCCCGTGACCTGAGTGCCCCCTCGCTGAGGGCATCAGGACGGCCAGCACCCGCGGGCTGGCAGTATGTGGCCGACGAACGAGAGGAGGCCACCATGGCGAAGAAGAAGCGCAAGCGGCGCGCCAGGGCCAAGCACAAGGCCAACCACGGCAAGCGCCCGAACACCTGATCGGTGGGCCGGGCGGGGCGGGCGGGTCGCACGACCCGGGCCGCCCCGCCCGGCCCCAGGCCGGGCCAGCGGCCCGCGGGGCGCCGTCCGCCCTCAGGCGCCGGTGCCCGCCGAGCCGCCGAGCCTGGAGCGGATCCAGTCGACGGTGTGGCCGAGCCCGGTGTCGAGGTCGACCTGGGGGCGCCAGCCGATCTCGCGGGCGGCGAGGTCGACGTTGAGCGAGATGTGCTGGAGCTCGCCGGCCCGAGGCGGCGCGAACTGCGGTTCGTCCGGCACACCGACCAGGCGCGCGAGGCGGCTGTGCAGGTCGAGCACGGTGGTCTCCACCGAGGTCCCGATGTTGAGCCGCAGCCCGTTGGCGGCCTCGGCCGGCAGGCAGCGGGCGAAGGCGTCCGCGACGTCATGCACGTAGACGTAGTCCCGACTGGTCGAACCGTCACCGAAGATCTTGGTCGGGCGTCCCTCCAGCATCGCGGTACCGAAGATCGCGACCACACCGGCCTCGCCGTGCGGGTCCTGCCGCGGCCCGAAGACGTTACCCAGCGCCAGCGCCGTGCTGGCGAGGCCGTAGGTCGCCCGGTAGACGTTGAGGTACAGCTCCCCGGCGGCCTTGCCGGCGGCGTACGGGGACTCGGGCGCCGGCGGCGCGGACTCGGCGACGGGCAGGGCCGTGGGGGTCCCGTAGATCGACCCACCGGACGACGTGTGGATCACCTTCGACGCACCGGCCACCCGCGCCGCCTCCAGCACGTTGATGGTGCCGAGCACGTTGAGGCGCGCGTCGTGCAACGGATCGGCCACACTGACGCGGACGTCGATCTGCGCGGCGAGATGAGCCACGACCTCCGGCCGGACCCGGGTGACGAAGTCAGCGAGATTTGTCGCCGTTATATCCCCCTTCTCGAAGGAGAAGCGGGGGTCGGCAGCTGCCTGCGCAAGGTTTTCCATACGCCCGGACGACAGGTCGTCAAGGCCGACGACCGAGTGGCCGTCAGCAAGCATCCGATCGACGACGGTGGAACCGATGAAACCGGCCGCGCCGGTGACGAGGATACGCACGCCCCGGAGCCTAGCCGCCGTATCCGAGGGCTCGTTGCGCGCTCGGAACCGGCGCCGGACGAACGGTGCCGCAACCGCGGCGGACACCGGGTCCGGCGACCGGCGACCGGAGCTAGTCCGGGCGGAACTCCGTCGCGTCGGCGCTCGACCGAGCGGCCCGCAGCCGGGCAAGTACGCTCAGCCGCAGCGAGTCCGGTGCCCGCTCCCCGCCGCACTTGCGGGCGACAAGCATCTTCACCTCGTGCTCGACGCCGAACTCCCGCAGGCACGGAGAACATTCGTCAAGGTGCGACCGGATGAGGTTCTGCTGCGAACCGTTGCATTCGCCGTCGAGGTAGAGGAAAACCGCGTCGAGTACCTTTCGGCAGTCGATCTCGTGGGCTCCGCCGCAGCTCACGACGCACCACCCTCGTTCTCGGCGGACCCGGCCGGAACAAGTCCGCGGTCCAGCGCGTACTGCTCCAGCGACTTCCGCAGACCACGCCGCCCCCGGTGCAACCGGGACATCACCGTCCCGATCGGCGTGCCCATGATCTCAGCGATCTCCTTGTAGGAGAACCCCTCGACATCGGCCAGGTAGACCGCCATCCGGAAGTCCTCCGGAAGGGCCTGCAACGCCTCCGTGATGTCGCTGTCGGGCAGATGCTCCAGCGCCTCCGCCTCGGCGCTCTTGAGGCCGGTCGAGGTGTGCGACTCGGCCTCGGCGAGCTGCCAGTCCTCCACCTGCTCGGTGGGGCTCTGCAACGGCTGCCGCTGCCGCTTCCGGTAGGTGTTGATGAAGGTGTTCGTCAGGATGCGGTACAGCCAGGCCTTGAGGTTGGTGCCCTCCTGGAACTGGTGGAACGCCGCGAATGCCTTGACGAAGGTCTCCTGAACGAGATCCTCGGCGTCCGCGGGGTTGCGCGTCATCCGCAGCGCGGCCGCGTAGAGCTGGTCGAGGAAAGGCAGCGCGTCCCGCTCGAACCGCGAGCCGCGCTCCTCGGGGGTCTCGTCATTGGTCTCGTCGACCAGGATCACTCCTTCGGGTCGCCGGGAGCCGGTTCCCGGCCCGCCGGCCACAGGCCGGATCGGCCTGCTCTCCGCGCCGGACGATACCCTTGCCCCGGCCTNGGTGCGCCCCGGCACGGTGACCGGGCCGGCGCGTCCCGGCAGCATCGCGCACTGCTCCCGTGCCGGCGGCGCCGGAATGCTGTGGTGGGACCTCATCGAACCTCCGTGACGCGGGCACCTGCGCGCCGCACCACCTCGGTGCGGTGAGCGGCCGTGCCGGGCATCGAGCACTTCCCTCCCGCCAAACCAGCGAAGGCCGGTGGCAATTCCCGGTTCCGCTCCGCCCGACCTGGGTACCAGAGGTGGACGTGAGCACACATCCGGGACGCCCGCCGGGTCAGCCGCCGGCGGCCGCCCCGTCCAGCAGCCGACCGAGCAGCCACGACGCACCGGTCCCGGCCGCCTCGTCCGTCACCTCGCCCACCGTCCTGGCATCCCGGACGCGTACCCGGAACGAGTGGTCGGCTCCGGTCACGATGTGGACCGCGATCTGTCTGGCCGGGTCCGCCGGCGGTGTCCCGAAGGCGTCCCGTTCTCCCTGGACCACCAGCACGGGAACACCGGCCCCGGCCAGCTCGTCGGCGCGGGACGGCCGGTCGCCCGGGGGCTGCAGGGGGAATCCCAGCGCCAGCACGGCGCGGGCGCCGACGGCCCGGGCGCACCGCACGGCCACCCGCGACCCCATCGACGCCCCCGCGAGCCCGAGGTGTTCGGGCCGCCCCAACGCGTCGACGGCGGCGGTGAGGACGGCGTCCAGCCGGGCCGGGCGGTCCGGTGCCCGCCGGCCAGCCACCCGGTAGGGCATCTCCAGCGCGGCGACCCGCACGCCGGCGGCGGTCAGGCGGTCCGCGAGCGCGGTCAGCACCGGGGTGTCGGTGCCGCTGCCCGCACCGTGCAGCAGGACGACCGTCGCGCCGGCCGCGGCGGGGCCGGCCACCGCGGACGGGGCGGCCACGGCGGACGCGGTGGACGGGGACGTCGCCGCGGGAACCACCCGGAGCCGTCCGCCGTCGATATTGACAGGGGACCCGAGATCCATCGGAGGCGCCGTGCCCGCGAGAGCGCTGGCGACCGGTGGAACGGCGCCCGCCGCGGCGTCGGGGCCGGCGTCGGGACCCGCCGCGGGCGTGCGGGTCTTCCCGTTGTCCGAACCGCTGGCGAAAGACACTTCGTGGTCGGGCCGAACATCTGTCAGAATTTCACCTTGCGTGTGTGACTTGCCTCGCATCATTGCCCCTCGAAGGGTAGGAACGGTCCATGCTGTCTGGCGCCGACGCCGACGCTCACTCGTCCAGGGCGAACACGACCACGCTGGTCTGCGAGGCCCCGGCGGACAGTGACGATCCGTACTGGGCCTTCTATGAGGAGGCCGCCTCCGCCCAACTGCGGGAATGGCTTCCCACCGCCCCGGTCCGCGTTCTGGACGTCTCCGGCCCACGTGCCAGATTCGCACGCCAGATGGTCGCCGCCGGCCACGAGGTGGTCCGGGTGGTGGGCAGCCTGGGCATCGTCGACGCGCCCGGCGAGAGCGACCCGGCTCCCGGCCCCGGGCAGCTGCGGCGGGTCGTCGGCGACGCGCGCTCGCTCGACTGGTTCCGTCCCGGCTCGTTCGACGCCGTTCTCGCCGAGGCGCGGGCGCTGTCCTTCTGCCTGGCGACGGAGACCACGCTGGAGGAGATCTACCAGATGCTGCGGCCGGGCGGCCGCCTGCTGCTGTGCGTCGACTCGCTGCTGCTGGGGCTCGCCCGGCTGGCCGAGCAGCACCGGTGGGCCGAGCTGTCCGACGTTCCGCGCGCCGACGTCGTCCTGGTTCCGGCCGAGGACGGCAGCATCACCCGGTGTTTCTGGCCCGAGGAGCTTCGCGCCCTGCTGACCAGCGCGGGCCTGGAGGTCGACTGGATCCGTCCGCGCACGGTGCTGTCGGCCGAGGCGGTCCGCCGCGCCGTCGCCGAGGACGTCTCCTGCTTCCCCACACTGGTACGCACCGAGGTCGAGCTGGCCGCCGAGCGCGAGGGCGAGTCCATCGGAATCCATCTGATCGCCTCGGCCCGCCGGCCCGACTGACGCCCGGGATCCGGCATGCTTGCAGTGTGACGACCACCATCCGCGAGCAGCGCGAGCAGGACGACCCGTGGCCGGCGCCGGTCGCGGACGGACCGGTCAGCGCCACCGTCGCGGTTCCCGGATCCAAGTCGGGCACGAACCGGGCGCTGGTGCTGGCGGCCGTGGCCGACGGTGTCTCCCGGCTGCGCGCGCCGCTGCGCTCGCGCGACACCCTGCTGATGGCCGCGGCTCTGCGGGCCCTGGGCGCGCGGGTGGTCGACGCGCCCGCGGATCCCGCGGCCTCGGCCGGCCTCGCGGCCGGCGGCCAGGGCGACCGGAGCCAGGGCGACCGGAGCCAAGGCGGTCAGGGCGCCGCCGACTTCGTGGTCACCGGGCCGGTCGGCACCATCCCCAGCGGAACGGCGTCGGTCGACTGCGGCAACGCCGGAACCGTCGCCCGCTTCACGCCGGCGCTGGCCACGCTGGCGCGCGGTGAGATCCGCTTCGACGGCGACCCGCGCATGCGGGAGCGTCCACTCACGCCGCTGCTGGGCGCGCTGCGGGCGCTCGGCGCGCACATCGACGGCGACCGGATGCCCTTCACCGTCCGGGGCGGCGGCGGCATCGCCGGCGGGGCGGTCACCGTGGACGCGTCGACCTCCAGTCAGATGGTGTCGGGGCTGCTGCTCGGGGCGGGGCGCTTCGAGCGCGGCGCCACCGTGACCCACGCGGGCGACCGGCTGCCCTCCGGCCCCTACCTGGACATGACCGTCGCCGATCTGCGCGCGGCCGGGGTGACGGTGCACGTCGACGTGCCGGGCCCGGGCGACCTGCCGGCCGGTGCCGCCACCGCGGCGTCGCTGCGCCGCTGGCGGGTGGAGCCCGGGGCGCCGAGCGCGCTCGACCGGGTGATCGAGCCGGATCTCAACAGCGCCGCCGCCTTCGTCGCCGCGGCCGCGGTGACCGGCGGCCAGGTGACCATCCCCGGCTGGCCGGCCCGGACAGAGCAGCCGGGCCGCATGCTGCCCGATCTCCTGGTGGCGATGGGCTGCCAGGCCGAGCTGCTGCCCGAGGGGCTGCGGATCACTGGCGGCGGGCGGCTCACCGGCATCGACGTGGACCTGTCCGACTTCGGGGAGGCCGCACCGGTGCTCACCGGCCTGGCCGTGCTGGCGGACTCACCGTCCCGGCTGCGCGGTATCGGCCACCTGCGCCTACAGGAGACGGACCGGCTCGCCGCGCTGGCCGGCGAGCTCGGCAAGCTCGGCGCGCGGATCACCGAGACCGCCGACAGCCTGCGGATCGACCCGGCGCCACTGCGCGGCGCGCGTCTGAACCCGCACGCCGACCACCGGCTGGCCATGACGTTCGCCGTGGTGGGCCTGGCGGTGCCCGGCCTGACCATCGAGGACATCGCCACAACCGGCAAGACCGTCCCGGATTTCGCCCGGATGTGGACCGCGATGCTGGCCGGGTGACACGGTGGCGCGCGAACTGGACGAGGACGACGTCCGAATCCGGCCCGGCCGGGGCTCCCGGCCGCGGACCCGCAACCGCCCCGAGCACGCGGACGCCCGGGCGGGCGTCGTGGTCGCGGTGGACCGGGGCCGGTACACCTGCCGGCCGGCCGCGACCGGCGCGGCGGGCAGGAGGGGCGCGGCGGGCGCGGGGGGCACCGAGCTGGTGGCGGCGGTGCGCGGCGGGTCGATGCGGCGGACATCCGTGGTCGTCGGCGACCGGGTCGAGCTGGTCGGTGACCTGTCGGGCAGATCCGGCTCGCTGGCCCGCATCGTCCGCCGGGACGAGCGGAGCAGCCTGCTGCGCCGTACCGCCGATGACAGCGACCCGGTCGAGCGGCCGATCGTCGCCAACGCGGACCTGCTGGTCATCGTCTGCGCGCTGACCGATCCCCCGCCCCGCACCGGGCTGATCGACAGATGCCTGGTCGCCGCCTACGACGGCGGGCTGACCCCGGTGCTGTGCCTGACGAAGACCGACCTCGCCGATCCCGGCCCGGTGCGGGCGGCCTACGAACCGCTGGGGCTGCCGGTGGTCACCACCCGGCCGGGCAGTGACCTGCGCGAACTGCTCGCCCTGCTTGACGGTGCCACCAGCGTCTTCTTCGGCCACAGCGGCGTCGGCAAGTCGACGCTGGTCAACCGCCTGGTGCCGAACGCGGACCGGGCCATCGGCGTGGTGAACGCGGTCACCGGCCGCGGCCGGCACACCTCCTCGGCCGCGATCGCGCTGCCGCTGCCCGACGGAGGGACGGTGGTCGACACGCCGGGAATCCGCTCGTTCGGACTGGGCGCCGTGCAGCTCGAACGGGTGCTGCTCGCGTTCGATGACCTGGCCGCGGCGACCGCGGGCTGCGAGCCCGGCTGCGACCATCTGACCGCGCCGGACTGCGGCCTGGACGAGGCCGCCGAGGCCGGCCGGGCCGATCCCGCCCGGGTGACGAGCCTCCGCCGGCTGCTGGCGGCCCGGGCCACGCCCGGCTGATCCCGGCCCGCCGCTCGGCCCGCCGATCGGCACACCGAGCCACCACGGCGGACAACATCGGACACATCCGCACAACCACCGACGTCCAAGCACAGCTGCCGGCGCCACAGGGCTAGCCGCAACCATGTGATCAACAAACCCTGACCCCGGTGGGGTGATCATGCTAAGGCGGCACCTACTCTCAGGCTGTGATCGATCAGGGGACGGTGCCGCGCGCGGGTGAGTTCGCCCGCATCACCCGACGCCGGCGCCGGCAGCCGGTGGAAGCCGAGCGGGAGATCCTCCGAGCCGCGGCCGAGATGATCGGAACGGCCGCCAGCGGGCCGATGACGGTGGCCGCGCTGATGTCCCGCACAGGTCTGGGGCGGTCGGCGTTCTACGCCTACTTCCGCGACATCCCCGATCTGCTGCGCCGGATGCTGCACGAGCTCGAGGGCGAGCTGTCGGCCACCTCGGCCGCCTGGTTCGACGGCAACGGCGACCCCGTCGAGGACTGTCTCCGCTCCGCCCGCACCCTGGTCGACGTCCATCTGCGCCAGGGGCTGGTGCTGAGCGCCATCGCGGATGCCGGGGCGGGCGACCCCGACCTAGCCGCCCGCTACCGGCAGGTCGCCGTGGACGGGTTCGCCGACGCCGTGGCGGAACGGCTCGGGCGCGAGCACGTCCGCGGCGGTGTCGCCGCCGGCCACCACCCCCAGAGCGCACGGGCGCTGATGGCCATGACGGACGCCTATCTGCGGGAGACACTCGGCCGCCACCCCCGGGCGGACCCCGCCCTGGTGGTGAGAACGCTCACCCTCATCTGGTCCCAGACCCTCTACGGCCGGACGCCTCCCGACCCGCACGAGCCTCCCAGCACCGCAGAAGCGGTCAAACCGGGCGTGCCGGCCGCCCGGGACGGGCGATCCGAGGCCCCTGCCCGGTGAGCGCCGACCCGATCCCGGGACGTCGGAACTCGTAGTCTTCCCTCGTGACTCCGTCAAACCCGAGCCCCGTCAGTGCCAACCCGGCCGGGGCGGCCGACCCCACCGGCTGGCTGGCCGACGACCTCGCGCTCGCTCTGAGCCTCGCCGACGCCGCCGACCGGATCACCCTCGCCCGCTTCCAGGCTGTGGATCTTCACGTCGAGTCGAAGCCTGACAACACCCCGGTCTCCGACGCGGACACCGCCGTCGAATCCATGATCAGAGAGCGCCTCGCCACGGCGCGCCCCGGTGACGGGGTCCTCGGCGAGGAGGAGGGCCTGGTCGGCGAGGACGCCCGCCGGCGCTGGATCCTCGACCCCGTCGACGGCACCAAGAACTTCGTGCGCGGTGTACCGGTCTGGGGCACCCTGCTCGGCCTTGAGGTGGACGGCGAGATGGTCGTCGGGGTGGCGAGTGCCCCCGCGATGAGCCGGCGCTGGTGGGCCGCCCGCGGCATGGGCGCCTTCACCCGGGATGCCACCGGGGACACCCGGGCGTTGCGGGTCTCCTCCGTCGCCCGGCTGTCGGACGCGTTCCTCTCCTTCGCCTCCATCGAGGGATGGCGTACCGCGGACCGCCTGCCCGAGTTCCTGAGCCTGGCGGAGCAGGTCTGGCGCAGTCGGGCCTACGGCGACTTCTGGTCGCACATGATGGTCGCGGAGGGCGCTGTCGACCTCGCCTGCGAGCCGGAGGTCTCGCTGTGGGACCTCGCGGCCCTGCAGGTCATCGTCGAGGAGGCCGGCGGCCGCTTCACCGACCTTCGCGGCCGGCGGGGGCCGGCCGGCGGCACGATCCTCACGACGAACGGCCACCTGCACGACCTCGCCCTGCGGCACTTCGCCAGTTGACCGCCGCCGGGCCCGCGGCTCCCGCGGTGATCGGGTTCGCGCACCGCGGCGCCCCGGCGCCGCTGCAGGGGGAGAACACGCTGCCGGCCTTCCGGCGGGCGCTGGCGGCGGGCGCGGGCGGTCTGGAGTCGGACGTGTGGCTGACCGCCGACGGCGTCCCGGTGCTGCGGCACAACGCCGCGCTGGGCCAGCCCGCCCGGCGGCAGCGGGTCACCGGCCTGCGCCGCGCCGACCTGCCCCGGTGGCTGCCGGCGCTGGCCGACCTGTATCGGGAGCTGGGCTGCGGCTTCGAGCTGAGCCTGGATCTGAAGGGCCAGCCGGCGGGGATGACCTCCGTCGACTCCGCGCGGGCGGTCATCGGCGCCGCGCGGGCGGCCGGCGGTGCGGCCGCCGCCCGGCGGCTGTGGCTGTGTGGGCCGCTTTCCGACCTGCGGGCCTGGCGGGAGATCGACAGCGAGGTCCGGCTGGTGAACTCCGCCTCGGCCGCGGAGATCGCCGCCCACGGGGGCGCCGCGTCCTATGCCCGCGCCCTGCGGGCGGCCGGCGTCGACGCCCTGAACCTACGGGCCCGGGAGTGGACCCCGGCCCGGGCGGTGATCGTGAATGATCTGCGCGCCGCCGGGGTCGCGGCCTTCGGGTGGGACGCGCAGTCGACCGCCACCCTGCGGCGACTTCGCGGATACGGCCTGGCCGGCCTCTACTCCGATCACCTGCACCGACTGGTCCGGGTGACCACCACGCCCCACGGACCCGAAACGCCCGGCCGGTCGCGAACACCGGCGGATGACCAGTACCGGGCCTGACGCGCGCCGGGATAGCCAAATCGAATCCCGATCACCCGGGAGCGCTCCCCCGCAATAGGTGACGGGTATGGGAACAAGTAGTCACCCGATTGCGGTGACACGGCCGCGTGTGACGGTGTCACTACTGGAACGATTGAGTCGGGCGGCCCAATTCAGCGAAGTTCTCAGGGCGCAGCGGCCTCGAAGTCCACACCCGATGGGGGCGCACGCCAAGAGACACCGATGGACAGACACGCAGGGACGTATTGTTGACACCGTGGGCGACTGGAGTGACCCATCCCGCGCCACAACCGACTGCTCACAACCACGACGGCGCCGGGCGGGCCTACGGAACCGGGCGCGCCACCGAGAGTCCGGGCATCACGAGGTACCGAAGATGACCACCCTCAGTCTTTGGCCGCGACTTTGAGCATCTTCGCGGGAAAACCTGTCCGTTCGGCGACGTTCTCGACGGAGTACCCCTGCTCCACGAGGTCACGGGCCTGTTCGAGGGTCCAGCCCCGGCCCGGGTCGACCCGGCGGACGACCACCTCACTTGCCTGGTGATGTTCCTGCGGCCAGCTCAGTCGCGCACGACGTGCCAACGGTCGACCTCCGAGGTTTTGACGACATTAGCGTTACGAGCCAAGGATAGGCCAGATACGTGCCTTCCTGCTCCAGGAACTTCGCGATAGCGGCCACCCCAGAGTAATGCGCATCCGGCACGGGACACCGGCGTGACCCGGGCGGCCCGGCGCCATCATCGACTGTCACCCGGGACAGCGCGCTACTGGAGCCTGCCGACAACGCCGAAGTGAGACAAGTGTTGCCTGCGGTGTGGGCCGCGCCGACAGATGTCTGATGGACATGTCCACTTAACTTGCCGACGGGGTGCTTGTCCGGACAGTTCTTGTCCGGTAATGTCCACCACCGTCTCCGGCGCGGCTTCCCTCCGAACGGTACGCCGGTACGGCGCCGAACCCGCGGGGCGGAGGTCCTCCGCCGGGAAATCGCTTCATCCTTCGTCCGGAGCCCGTCGTACCCGCCGTGCTCGCCCGCCCGCCGCGGTCCGCCCGCCCGCCGCGGTCGGCCCGCCCGCCGCGGTCCGCCCGCCAACCCGCGCGCCGTCATGACGGGTGCGCAGCAACATGCGCCACTGCCGGTCCGAATGACTGGCGGGCCGGGTGGTTGCGAGAAAGTCCTCCAGGACTGCCCGGAACCGCTCCGGGTCCGCGTGATGCGGGAAATGGCCGGCTTCCGGAAAGATCTCCAACCGGCTGCCCGGCATGGCTTCGTGCGCGATCCTGGCGTGTTCCACCGGAATGACCCCGTCGTGCTCACCCCACACGATCAGCGAGGGCATGCCGGCCGCGAGGTAGCACCGGTCGAGCATGGTGATCGCCTGGCCGCGCCCGTCCACCGCGGAGCGCAGGGTGCGCAGGAACGCCTGCCTCGCCGTCGAAACCTCCAGCGAGGCGAAGACGCGCATCAGGTCCTCCGCGTCCCGGCCCACATCGGTGTGCAGTACCCGCAGCGCACCCGCGACCACCGAGCCGACCCGCCGCCCCGGCGAGCTGGCCAGCAGCGCGAGCGCGTGACCCGAGCCCGGCGCCGTCGCGGCCCGCAGCACCGGGTGCAGGTCGGGACCGACGCCGCCGGTGGACACCAGGACGAGGCGTTCACACCGGGCCGGGAACTGGTAGGCGAACTGCATGGCCACGCCCCCGCCGAGCGAATGACCGACGACCGTCACCCGTTCGATCCCCAGAACGGTGAGCAGATCCCGCATCCCGCAGGCATAGCCGGCGACCGAGTAGTCGCCTCGCGGCTTGTCCGAACCGCCGTGCCCGAGCAGGTCGGGAGCGATGACCGTGTGGCGGCGCGCCAGCGCGGGGATCAGGTCCCGCCAGGTTCCCGAATTGTCACCGATGCCGTGGATCAGCAGGAGCGCCGGCCCGCGGCCAGCCCGCAGATAGGCCCGGCGATAGCCGTGCACGGTCACGAACCGGGTGTGCAGCTCCCGCCCGGCTCCCCGGGACGCCCCGGGGAGCGCATCGCCCGCCACCCGGCCATCCGCCGCCCGGCCGCCCGTCTTCCGGCCGCCGGCCTCCCCGCTGCCCGCCACCGAGTCGCTCGCTTCCGAGTCGCCCGCTTCCGAGTTGCCCGCTTCCCGACTTCCGGCCACCGTCCGTCACCGCCACCGGCCCTAGAACTCGAAGTTGTGCATGACATGCTTGATCCGGGTGTACTCCTGAAGCCCGAAGACGGAAAGGTCCTTTCCGTATCCACTGTTCTTGAACCCTCCATGCGGCATCTCGGCCACGATGGGAATGTGGGTGTTGACCCACACGCAGCCGANGTCCAGCCGGCGCACGACCCGCATGGCACGCGAGTGGTCCCGCGTCCAGACACTGGACGCAAGTCCATACTCCACCCCGTTTGCCCAGGCCACCGCCTCGTCCTCGGACGAGAACGGCTGGACCGTGACGACCGGGCCGAACACCTCCCGCTGGACCAGCTCGTCCTGCTGGCGCAGCCCGGCGATGACCGTGGCGGGGTAGAAGTACCCCGGCCGGTCGAGAGCCGCCCCGCCGGCGAGGAGGCGGGCGTGTTCCGGCCTGCGCTCGACGAACCCGCTGACCCGTGCCAGCTGGCCGGCGCTGTTCAGCGGCCCGAAATCCGCCTCCGGCGCCCCGCCAGGCACGCCAGGCGCCGCGGGCGGGCCGGTCACCGTCCGCCGGGCGGCCTCGGCGAGCGCCTCCGCCAGCTCGTCGGCGATACCCGGCCCGGCGAGCACCCGGGTGGCGGCGGTGCAGTCCTGCCCGGCGTTGAAGTACGCGGCGCCCGCGATCTGGTCGGCGACGGCCGCGGGGTCGACATCGTCGAAGACGATCACCGGGGCTTTGCCGCCGAGCTCCAGATGCACCCGTTTGAGGGTGTCCGCCGCCGTGCGGGCGACCTCGACGCCCGCCCGCACGCTGCCGGTGACCGAGACCATCGCGGGACCGCGGCTGGCGACCATCGCCCGCCCGGTGTCCCGGTCGCCACAGACCACATTGAGCACCCCCGGAGGGAGGAACTCGGCGGCGATCTCGGCCAGCAGGAGAGCACTGGCCGGCGTGGTCTCCGCCGGCTTCAGCACGACCGTGTTCCCGGCGGCCAGCGCGGGAGCGACCTTCCAGACCGCCATCATCAACGGGTAGTTCCACGGGACGACCTGAGCGCAGACCCCGACCGGCTCCCGCCGCACGTAGCTGGTGTGGCCGGCCAGGTACTCCCCCGCCGACAGGCCCTCCAGCAGCCGGGCCGCCCCGGCGAAGAAGCGGATCTGATCGGCCGACGGGGCGATCTCCTCGTCGAGGGTGAGCTGACGCGGCTTGCCGGTGTTCGCGCNCTCCACCGCCGCGATCTCGGCCGCGCGGCTCTCGACGGCGTCCGCCAGCCGCAGCAACGCGCGGGAGCGCTCGGCCGGCGTCGTGTGGCGCCACTCCTCGAACGCCTCGGCCGCGGTGCCGACCGCGGACTCCACGTCCGCCGGGCCGGAGTTGGGGGCGTGCGCGAGGAGCTCACCAGTCGAGGGATCCAGCACCGGCGTCGTCCGCCCGTCCAGGGCGGGCACCGGTTTCCCCCCGACGAAGTTGTTCAGCGTCCGGTCCATTGCGCCTTCTCCCTTTGCCGCTCTCCCGGCTGCTCCCGGGTGCCACGCCTCCTCAGGTCCAAGGCCCCTACCCATCGAACGCGATGGTTCCACGAACCCGGTAGCACGGAAAGAGCTCCGGCCCGGCCACTATGCAATCGAAACCCTGGTAAAAGGGCGATTTCGATGCGGCGCAGAACCCGCCCTCCATACCGCATCCGGCGGGATGCGACCCTGGTGCGGGACCCCGGATCCGGGGGTGCTTCCGAGCGCGCGGCCGACGCCGGCCGCCGCGATCGGCACGGCGGAGCGGGAGACGACGGACCGTGAGCGACAGCGACAGCCGACCGGGCGAAACCCCGGACAACGCTCTGGAAGGCACTCCGGGCGAAACCCCGGCCGGGGCCCGGGCGGGCCATGGCACCGGTGCCGGCGGTCAGGAACGCGTGCTGCTCAGTCCCACCGGCTGGTCGTTGTGGGCCGACACAGCGGACGGCCCGGCCCGCCCACCCCGGCCGAAGGCCCAGGGAGCGCTCACCGCCGACGTCTGTGTGGTGGGCGCCGGCTACACCGGCCTGTGGACCGCCTACCACCTCGCCCGCGCCCAGCCCTCGCTGCGCGTGATCGTGGTCGAGAAGGAGACCGTCGGCTTCGGCGCCTCCGGGCGCAACGGAGGCTGGTGTTCGGCCCTGTTCCCGACCGCCGCGCTGGCCGGGCAGATGCGCCCCGCCCTCGCCGCCACCATCGACGAGATCGGCGCGGTCACCCGGGAGGAGGGGATCGACTGCGACTTCGTGAAGGCCGGTTCACTGCGGGTGGCGACCACCGCGGCGCAGGCGACCCGGCTGCGCCGGGAGGCCGGGGACGAGTGGCTGGACGCCCGGGAGGTCGCCGGGATCGTCCGGGTGGCCGGGGCCGAGGGCGGAGTGCTCGACCCGGACTGCGCGGCGCTGCATCCGGGGCGGCTCGTCCGCGGGCTCGCCCTCGCCGCGGAGCGGCGCGGCGTCAGCGTGTTCGAGCGCAGCCGGGCGCGGCGGGTGGTCCCCGGGCGGGTCGTCCTGGACGGCGGGGTCGTGCGCGCCGATGTCATCGTGCGGGCCACCGAGGCCTACACCGCCGCCCTGCCCGGCCTGCGCCGGGAGCTCGCGCCGCTCTATTCCATGGTGATCGCGACCGAGCCGCTCGGGCCCGCCCGCTGGGACGAGATCGGTTGGGAACGCCGGGTGACCGTGAGCGATGACCGGCACATGATCATTTATGCGCAGCGTACCTCCGACGGGCGGATAGTGCTGGGTGGCAACGGTGCCCCCTACCACTTCGGCTCCCGGCTCAGCCCGTCCTACGACGTCGAGCCCGCCGTTTTCGATCAGCTGCGGCAGACCCTCGCGACCCTGTTCCCGGCCGCGGCGACCGCTCGGATCACGCACCGGTGGGGCGGGCCGCTCGGAGTGCCCCGCGACTGGACGCCCACCGTCCACCTCGACCGCGCGACCGGGCTCGCCCACGCCGGCGGCTACGTGGGGGACGGGGTCACGGCGAGCGCGCTGGCCGGCCGGACCCTGGCCGAGCTGATCACCGGGCGCAGCTCGGAGCGGACCGGGCTGCCCTGGGTGGGCCACGACCGGCGGCGGTGGGAGCCCGAGCCGCTGCGGTGGCTCGGCGTGCGGGGCGGGGCGGCCCTGGCCACGGCGGCCGATGCCCGCGAGAACCGCACCGGCCGGCCGTCCCGGGTCGGCGGCGTCCTCGCGGCCTTCACCGGCGGCCGCTGACCGGCGGCCCGGCGCCCTGACCGTGCCGGATCAGCGCTCAGCCGGGTCAGCGCTCAGCCGGGTCAGTGTTCGGGTCACCCGCGGGCGAGGTCTCCCGCCATCGCGTCGAGGCCGTCCAGATAGCGGTCGACGTCGGCGTCGGTGTGCTGGACCGACAGCGTCCACTCCTCCTCGCGCCCGGGGGCCATCAGCACGCCGCGGTTGGCGTTGTAGAGCCACGCCAGCTCCGGGAGCTCCGCGTTCTGGTGGGCCATGAAGGAGGTGTAGTCGCGGATCGGCGCGTCGGTGAAGTGGACGCAGCCCTTGGAGCTGATGCCCACCGCGTAGCCCGGCAGGCCGTGGCGGACGAGGATCTCGTCGCACCCGGCCAGCAGCCGGTCGTTGAGCCGGTCCAGGTGCGCGTACGCCGCCGGCGTGAGCACCTCCAGCAGGCTCGCGCGCGCCGCCGCCATCGCCAGCGGGTTCCCGTTGTAGGTACCGACCTGCTTGACCCGGTCCGCCGCCACGGCGGCCATCAGGTCCGCGGTGGCTCCGATGGCGCCGGTGGGCAGCCCGCCGCCGAGCGCCTTGGCGAGGGTCACCATGTCCGGCACCACCCCGAACCGCTCGACCGCGCCACCGGCGGCGACGCNCAGGCCCGTCTTGACCTCGTCGAAGATGAGCACCACCCCGTGGCGTCGGGTGATCTCGCGGACGGCCTGCAGGTAACCGGGCTCCGGCAGCACCACGCCCAGGTTCATCATGGCCGCTTCCATGATCACGCAGGCGGGGAGGCGGCCCTCGGCCTCCAACGCGCGGATCCGCCGCTCCATCGCGCCGGCGTCGTTGAACGGCACCGGCACGGTGAGGTCCACGACCGACTGCGGGATCCCGGCGCCGTAGCTGAGGGAGTTCATGTGGTCCGCCGGACCGATGTCCTCGTAGGGCGTGCCGATGGAGACCATCACGTAGTCATGGTGTCCGTGGTAGGAACCGAAGATCTTGACGATGGTGTCCCGGCCGGTGACCCCGCGGGCGATCCGGATGGCGTCCATGGTCGCTTCCGACCCGGAGTTGACGAAGCGCCACTGGGGCAGCCGGAAACGGCGGGCCAGCTCCTCGCTCACGATCACCGAGTCCTCGGTCGGCATGGCGAAGTGTGATCCGAGTGTGATCCGTTCGGTAACCGCCCGCACGATCGCCGGATGCGCGTGACCCTGCACCATGGAGCCGTATCCGTTGTGGAAGTCGCAGTACTCGTTCCCGTCGACGTCCCACACCCGCGAACCCTGGCCACGGGTGAGGTAGATCGGCCACGGATCGCGCGCCTGGTAGGACGAGGGCACCCCGCCGGTCATCGTCCGGGCGGCCCGCGTGTGCATCGCCCGGGACGCCGGCGTGCGCTCCTCGAGTGCCCGCTCCTCGCGTTCCAGCAGGCTGGCGATCGTCTCGGCGGGGACGCCGGAACGCCGGGCCGTGGTCGTCGCCCTGTGCGTCATCACCGCACCCTCCCCCTACTTTCGACTACCGAAATCGTAGACCCGGAGTGGGGATTACGATGGAATCGGTAGAAAGCAAGGGTTACGAAGAACGCATTCAGCTCATGCCGCGGCGCCCATACGATGACGCGCAGCGGGTACGTGCCCCACGATCGGCGTCCGTCCGACGAACATCCAGGAGGATGTCGCGTGCAGCCACGCAGGTCGCCCGGTCAGCGCCAGCTTCCCGAGCCGCTGTTGGACGACATCAACAAGGCGATCATCGAGCAGCTCCAGCAGGACGGGCGGCGCTCCTACGCCGCGATGGCGGGTGCCGTCGGGCTGTCGGAGGCGGCGGTCCGCCAGCGTGTGCAGCGCCTGCTGGACGCCGGGATCATGCAGATCGTCGCGGTCACCGACCCGCTGCGCGTCGGCTTCCGCCGCGAGGCCATGGTCGGCGTCCGGGTCTCCGGCGACACCCGCGAGGTCGCCGAGGCGCTCGCCGAGCTCCCCGAGGTCGACTACGTCGTGCTGACCGCGGGCACGTTCGACATCCTGGTGGAGCTGGTGGCCGAGGACGACGAGCACCTGCTGTCGCTGATCAACGACCAGATCCGGGCGTTGCCGCAGGTCAGGGAGACGGAGACCTTCGTCTACCTGCGCCTGGTCAAACAGACGTACGCCTGGGGCGCGCGGTGAGCGCGAACGTCGAGATCACGACAACCAGCCACCATCGGGCAACCATGAGGAGCCAACGGGAGTCCAACCTCTCGCGAGGACTGGTTGCTTCCGGCTCGATCGATGAGGAGACCATGGCGCTCGTCCACCATGACCCACGGGACGGCATCCTGATCACGAAGATCGGGCAGGCGGAGATCACTGTCCGGCCTGAACCGCCCGCCAGTACCGGCGCCGCGCCGGTCGTCCTGCTGCGGGTCGACGCCCCGATGCTCGACAGCCTGGCCGCCGCCTACCTGGACCCCGACGAGGCACGATCACTGGCCCGGTCGCTGCTGTGGGCGGCCGACCAGCTCCGCCCGACGAGTCCGTGGCGCACCCCGGAGCGCCCCGGCGGGTGACCCGCCACGGCCGCCACGGCCGCCACGGAGGCATCCCGCCGCGGGGTCAGGGCGGCCGCAGGCTGTTTCGGTGAAAATTCAGGTGCGTGCTGTGGATATCCGCGTCACGCTGCGGGCATGGCAGCGACCTCGGCCTCCGGCCCCGCCGCCGCGCCCGGCCACGCCACCGGCCTCGCGACGGGCGATGCGGTGGACGACGCGACCGGCCACGCGGTGGGCGGCCCGGCGGACGACCCGGCGGACGACCCGGCGGTGGCCGAGCGTCGGCACGCCGGGCTCTGCTCGTACCTCGCCCACCTGCGCACGTTCCGCGGGCGGGCGGCCGCGGTGCTGTGCCTGTTCGTCCTCGCGAACGCCGCGCTCGCGGTGGTGCCGGTCGTCGTCGGCCGCTTCGTGGGTGCGCTGGCCGCGACCCCGGTCGACGAGCGGCTGGCGCTGCGCTGGGCGGCGGCACTGATCTGCTGCGGCATCGCCCATGACCTGTGTTGGCGGGCCGCCGAGCAGCTGTGGGTCCGGCTGGTGCTCGCCCGCGGGTACGAGTACGAGGACCTCGTCCTGGCGAAGGTGATCGACCAGCCCTATCCCTACTTCGTCGGGACGTTCACCGGAAAGATCAGCAGCTACGCGAGCACACTCGGCCGGGAGTACCGCGAGTTCCTGAACGCGCTGTACTGGGAGTACTGCGAGCAGATCGTCCGGCTCCCGATCCTCGTCGCGATCATGTTCACGGTGAACCTGCGGACCGGCTGCGCCTTCGCCGCCGGCCTGGCGGTGATGTTCCTCCTGGCCCGGCTGACGGTGTCCCGGGTGGCCGCCCNGGAGCGTGCGGCCGCCGACACCTCGTCCGATCTCGAGGGGCACGTGATCGACGTCATCGCGAACTTCGTCGCGGTGAAGTCCTTCGGGCGCGAGCGGGCCGAGCAGGCCGGGGTGCGCGACCGGCGGCGCGGCCTGGTGCGCGCGGCCGCCTCGTCCTATCGGTGGAACTTCCTCTACTTCGCGGTGATGAGCCTGGTCGTGCGTTACCTGCTCTGGCCGGCGACCGTTCTGCTCAACCTGCACCTGTATCTCGACGGCGACCTGACACTGACCCAGTTCGCCACGTTTCTCACCGCGTTGATGGTTTTCTCCGACTACATCTGGGCCACCGTCTGGATCGTCTCGCAGCTGAACCTCCAGTTCGCCCGGGTGGAGGAGGCCTATCGCTATCTTTTCGGCAGCCGCGACATCATCCGCGAGAGTCTCGTCGAGGTCCCGCGGCAACCGAAGCAGCCCGGACGACCGAGACCGCGACGGCCGGTCGGGCCGGAGCCGCCGCGTCCCGCGCAGCCGCCCGATCCGCTCGCGGACCCGCTCTGCGGCCCGCCTCCCNCCCCGCCCGCGGGCCTCCTGCCCGGCCCGCCCGCGGGCCCGCCGCCCGGCTATGCCCGCACCCTGCGCATCGACGGACTGCGCTTCGCCTACCCGGACGCACCCACCCGCCCGGTGCTCGACGGGGTCACGCTGAGCATCGCCCGCGACGAGAAGGTCGGGATCGTCGGCCTCAGCGGCAGCGGAAAGTCGACACTGCTGAAGCTGCTGCTGGGCTATTACCCGCTACCGGCGGGCACGCTGCTGCTGGACGGGGNGCCGATCGACGACCGCCAGCTCGCCCGGCTCATCGCCTATGTGCCGCAGGACGTCACCCTGNTCCACCGCTCGATCAGGGAGAACATCGTCTATGGTGCCGGCGTCGCGGTAAGCGGCGACGAGCTGGAGTCGGCCGCCCGCCGGGCCCACGCCCACGAGTTCATCGTCGGGACGGACCAGGGCTACGACACTCTGGTGGGCGAGCGGGGGATCCGGCTGTCGACCGGGCAGCGCCAGCGGATCGCCCTGGCCCGGGCATTCCTGTGTGCGGCCCCGATCCTGGTGCTGGACGAGGCCACCAGCGCCCTGGACAGCGAGAGTGAACGGCTCGTCCAGGAGGCGCTGGAGGAGCTGTGGGCGACCAGGACCGTGATCGCCATCGCGCACCGGCTGTCGACCCTGCTCACCATGGACCGCATCGTCGTCCTCGACCGGGGACGGATCACCGAGGAGGGCACCCACCGGGAACTGCTCGCCCGGGGCGGGCTCTACCACCATCTTTGGTGCCAGCAGAGTGGCGGGCTGATCGGCGCCAAATGACACCAAAACACTCCGGACCCCACAACGGGCCCCCGAAAATCCACGGCAAAAAAATATCCCCCAGAAACCTAGGTTTCTGGGGGATATCCCACGTGGTAGCGGGGGCAGGATTTGAACCTGCGACCTCTGGGTTATGAGCCCAGCGAGCTACCGAGCTGCTCCACCCCGCGTCGGTGTGTGTCTTTACTATACAGGGACGCGGAGGCCGGATGTCAAACGAGCGGGCCTACCAGTTTTCGTCCGCTCCGTACGCTGCCCGACCCGTGCTGCCCGACCCGCTCCGGGCGCGCCCCGCGCAGGGGAACGCCCCGCCCGGGCACGGCCCCGCGCCGGGCGCTCCCCTCCCCCGGGATCACCCCGGGGCCGCCGGGGACGGTGACACCGAGGCCGGCGAGAACGCGGCCGGCGCGGCCGAGGCGGGCACCGATGACGGGCTGGGCGAGCTGGCCGGGCTGGGCGAGCTGGCCGGGCTGGCGGTGGGAGCGGGTGTCGGGGCTGACGTCGGGGCCAGCTCCCGCAGCCGGCCGAGCGCCGCCTGGAGGTCCTCCTGCGCCTTCCCGTAGGCGCCGAAGTCCGGCGGGCTCTTCGCGAGCGCGTCCACACCGGCCTGGTAGGCGCTCTGGGCCGCGGCGACCGCGCTCGCCAGATCACCGCTGGCGGGCTCGGTCGGCCGCGGTGTGGTCTCGGGCTTGTCCTCGCCGGTGTCCGCCGGCGCCGCCGAGGTCCCGGCACCAGCCGCGGCCGCGCCCGCCCCGTTGCCGAAGAGGGCGTTGAGCGCATCGGCCAGGGTCGGTCCGAAACCGATCTTTTCGCCGAAGGCCGCGGCCACGCCCTGCAGCGTCGGATACCCCGTCGACCCGCGGGCCTGGACGTAGTACGGCTCGACGTAGAGCAGGCCGCCCGCGACGGGCAGCGTGAGGAGGTTCCCCTCGATGGTCTGCGAGCCCTGGCCCCGCCAGAGGCTCAGCTTCTCGGCGACCTCGCCGGTGGACTCGATGGCCTTCTGCACCTGGACNGGCCCGTTGATGGTCTCGCCCCGCGGCAGCTGCAGCAGGGTGAACCGGCCGTAGTCCTCCGGGTCCATCGACACGGCCATGTAGGCGGCCAGTTTGGACGAGCGGGCCGAGATCAGCGGCGAGGTCAGGTTGTAGGACGGCTTGTCCCGGTCGGGCAGCTGGCTGTACACGTAGAACGGCGGCTGGGGCTTCCCGCTGTCGTCCGGGGAGTCCGACACCGCCCAGAAGTCCTCCTGGGAGTAGAACTCCCGGGCGTTGTCCACGTGGTACTGGCCGATCAGGTCCCGCTGCACCTTGAACAGGTCCTCCGGGTAGCGCAGGTGCGCCATGAGGGCGTCCGAGATGTCCTTCTTCGGGTGGACCGTGTCGGGGAATGCCTTCATCCAGGTCCGCAGCACCGGGTCCTGCTCGTCCCAGGCGTAGAGGGTGACCGTCCCGTTGTAGGCGTCGACCGTCGCCTTCACCGAGTTCCGGATGTAGTTGACCTGGTTCTCCGGCTGCTGGGTGCGGTTGCGGCTCTGGGTGGTCACCGCGTCGGCCGTCACGTCCCCGAAGGTCCGCCGGGCCGAGTAGGGGTAGCCGTCCGAGGTGGTGTAGCCGTCGAGGATCCAGGTGACCCGCCCGTCGACCACCGCCGGGTAGGGGTCGCCGTCCAGGGTGAGCCAGGGCGCCACCTTGCTGACCCGGTCGCGCGGGTTGCGCTCGTAGAGGATGCGCGAGTCGCCGGTGATGTCCTTGGAGAGCATGATGTTCGCCTCGCCGAAGCGGAGCGCGAACAGCGCCCGCCGGAAGCTGGAGCCGATCGAGACCCCGCCATCGCCGTCGTAGCTGGTCGTGAGCTGGGTGTCGTTCGGGCCCGGGCCATCGATCTCCGCCTGGCGGGTACCGACGATCGAGTACTCCGGTGACATCTCGCCGAAGTAGACCCGGCTCTCCCGGACCCCGAGGTCGCCGGTCTCCGGGAGGTTGCTCTGGTTGAAGTCGNGGCGCCCGCCGTCAGCCGTGTTGGACGGGGCGGTCACGAAACCTCGCCCATGGGTGTAGGTGAGGTGCTCGTTGATCCAGTTCCGCTGGTCCTCGCCGAGCCCGGCCTGGTTCAGCTCACGGACGGACACGACGTAGTCCCGCGTGGTGGGCTCACCGTCCTCCACCGTGGTGTAACGGTCGACGTCGAGCGTCTGCGGGAAGCCGTAGTAGCCCCGGATCTGCTGGAGCTGCTGGAAGGTCTTGGACACCTTGCTCGGGTCGAGCAGCCGGATGTTCGGGATCGTCCCGGTGTCGGCGGCGATCTCCGGTGCCTTGGCGTCCGTCGAGGCCGGGTAGTCGATCGGTTCGATGTCCTGGATGCCGTAGGCCGCTCGGGTCGCCGCGATGTTGCGCGTGATGTACGGCTCCTCGCGCGAGGCCTCGTTCGGCTTGACCTGGAACTGCTGGACGATCGCCGGGTAGATCCCGCCGATGACCACCGACGACAGCACCAGGATGCCCGCGCCGAGCAGCGGCAGCGTCCATCCCCGCTGGAAGATGTTGTAGATGAACAGCACCGCGCAGGCCAGCGAGATGAACAGCAGGATCAGCTTCGCCGGCAGCACCGCGTGCACGTCGGTGTAGGACGCGCCGGTCGACACCCCACGGGCCGAGAAGACCAGGCCGAACCGGTCGAGGTAGTAGGCCCACGCCTTGAGCAGCGCGAGCAGGCCGAGCAGCACCGAGATGTGCGCCTTCGCCGCGGGTGCCACCCGCTCACCGGCGGACTGCAGCCGGATGCCCCCGAAGAGGTAGTGCGTGAGCACCGCGACCAGCAGTGAAAGCAGCACCGTGGTGAGCAGGAAGGCGAGCAGGAAGCGCTGGAACGGGTAGGTGAAGGTGTAGTAGCTGAGGTCCCGGCCGAACTGGGCGTCACGCTCGCCGAACGGCTCGCGGTTGACCCACAGCAGCCAGGTCCGCCACCGCCCCGACGCCGACAACCCGGCGACGATGCCGAACAGCGCCGAGACCGCCAGCAGGACCGGCAGCATGTAGGGCTCGATCGCCACCCGGTAGCGCTCGAGGTTCTGCTGCTCGGTCGACAGGGGACGGATCGGCGGGCGCAGCTTGTAGGCGAGTACTATATTCGTCCCCACGGCGATTGCCATGACTGCGCCGAAGAGCCCGAAAAGAAGTATTCGAGTGAATACCACTGTTTTGAAGACGTTGCTGAAGTCCACCGAACGGTAGAACAGAAGGTCCGTGTAGAGGCGGGTGTACACGCCCACCACCACGATGATCAGGACCAGGACGACCAGTACCGGCACGAGCAGACGCGTGCGTGTCAGTAGAGGTCTACGACTGGTACCTGCCACTAGCTCCTCCGTCCGTTCCCTGGTGCGACTGCCCGCCTTCCAGGGCAACCTACGCCAGCCGGGGTCGGCTGGATCCGAGAGGATGGGTCGGTGACCACTCCGAGCACCACCGAGTTGACCTCCGTCGTCCTGGAGGTCGAACGACACGTCGCCGAGCTTGGGTGGGACCAGCCCAGCCAGGTCTACGCACTCGCGGACACCTCCGAGCTGCTCCTGCGCGAACCGGGTCTGGCCCCCCACATCGGCGACGCCNCACCAGGTTCCCTAACGCCGGTGGAGCAGGAACCGCTCCCGGCCGGGCGCCTCGACGAAGTCCTGGCTGGCATCGGCTGGCCCCCCGAGGTCCTCGGCTGCGTCCTGGTCACCGAACTCGTGGTGCTGCCGCCCAGCGCCGAGGCCGACGTTCCCTATGACGAACGGGACATCGAGCACTGGGCCGCCAACCACCCCGAGCGACAGGACGTCCGGCTCGCGGTCGGGGTCACCCGGGCGGGCCTGCACGCCTCCTGCCTGCGGGTACGGGGCGACGACGAGCTGGTCATCGACCCGGATCTGGCCGACAACCTGGTCGACGGGCTGCTCGACACGTTCCGGTAGACCGCCGACCCGCGGGGCGGCAGGACCGGGCGCTCCGCGGTTCGGCGACCGCCGGCCCTCGCCTCGCCGGCCCTCGCCTCGCCGGCCCTCGCCGGCCTGGCGCCCCTCCCCGCTCTTTCCGTCTGGGCTACTTCTCGGCCGGGCAGGTCGGCACCGCCGTCGAGGCGGGGTCCTTCCGCAGGGTCTCCAGCGCGTCGAGTGCGCCCGACAGGCTCGTCACCTCGACGAGCCGCAGCTGATCCGGGCCGATCCGGACAGCGTCCACGCAGTTCTCCTTCGGCACCAGGAAGATGGTGGCGCCCGCCTGCTCGGCGCCGAGGATCTTCTGCTGGATGCCCCCGATGGAGCCGACCGCCCCGGAGCTGTCGATCGTTCCGGTGCCCGCGATCGTCTTCCCGCCGGTGAGCTCACCTGGTGTGAGCAGGTCGACGATGCCCAGCGCGAACATCAGGCCGGCGCTCGGGCCACCGATGTCGGAGATCCGGATCTTGACCGTGAAGGGGTAGGAGCGCTTCTCGGTGGTCGTGACTCCGATCATCGCGCGCTTAGGGTCACCCGTGGCGGCCCTGGTCGTGATCTTCACCGCGGCCGTGCGGTCGTCGCGGCGGTACGTCACCTCCACGGCGTCACCGGGCGCGACCTTGGATATCTCCGCGAGCAGGCTCTCCTGACCGGTGATCGGGACGCCGCCGACAGCGGTGATGACATCCCCGGAACGCAGCAGACCCGAGGCGGGCGAACCGGCCGGCACCTCGTGCACCATCACATCCGTCCCCGTCGGGGTGATGCCGAGCTCGCTCAGCGCCGCCGCCGTGGCCTGGTCCTGGGATTCCAGCATCGCCTGGGTGTTCTCCTGGCGGATCTCCTCCTGGGAGGTGCCCGGGGGGCGCACCAGCTCGCTGGGGACGACGGCACGGTCGGAGGAAGCCCAGTCCTGCAGCGCACCCAGCAGGTTCAGCCGGGGGGTCTCCTCCACGGTCGTCAGATCCAGGCTGCCCGAGGTGGGGTACGTCTCACGACCGCTGATCTCGATCAGCGGGGCCCCGTCCACCTTGCCGAGCGTGTCGGTGACCGGGCCCGGGGCGAACGTCACATAGGGCACCGGCATCCACAGGCCGACAACGGCGAGGATCAGCGTCAGTACCGACGCAACGAAAAGTGTCTGCGCGCGGCGGCCCATGCCCGCAGTCTACGTAGATCGCCGCCGGTGGTCCGCGGACGCATTCGCGGCGGGCCCCGGCAGCGCGCTGCCGGCGAGGTCAGGGGCCTTCATGCCAGTGGGGCGGCCGCGGCCCGCACAGGGCCGCGACCGCCCCACTCGACACGTGCGGAGCCGGTACCGGGACTGGCCTCAGGACACTCCGCCGGGCTCGCTCTCGGCGACGGCTGCCGAGGCCGTCGCCGCCGTCGCGATCGGCTCGGTCGGACCGGGGTCCGCCGGACGTGCGACGGGAACCGGGACGGAAGCGGCGAGGGTCGTCACGGAGGGTGACACTGGAGCAATGGAGGCCGGGTCACCAGCCGAGATGGGTCGGGCGAGGGCCGCCATGCCGCGGCGGTACCCCTCGATAGTGATCATGGCTTCGGAGGTGCGGTCGGGACGGCTGCGCAGCGTGAACCAGACCAGGGCGAGGATCAGCGCGGCGNGGGGGATAAGCAGGAACCACATGGCGGCCTCGACGTCGAGACGGGGGAAGGTAGATGACCTACATCTATCTTAGGTGCCCACTCAGCAGGCGCCTACCCATTCCGACGAGCCGTCCGCGAATGCCTGCCGCTTCCAGATCGGGACCTGTTCCTTCACGTCGTCAATGAGGCGGCGGCAGGCGGTCAGGGCCTCCGCCCGGTGCGCGGCCCCGGCCGCCACGATGACGGCTATGTCCCCGATCGCCAGGCGCCCCGTCCGGTGCAGCACGGCCATGGCGCGAACGCCCTGCTCAGCGGCCACGTCGGCGGCGACCCGGGCGAGCTCGCGGGTGGCGTTCGGATGCGCGCTGTACTCCAGGTCGTCCACCGACCGCCCATGATCATGATCGCGGACGGTACCGATGAACAGCCCGATTCCGCCCACCTCCGGCAGCCGAACGGCGGCCAGGCATTCGTCCACGGACAGCGGTGTTTCGCGTATCTCGGCGAGAACCACGACCCCGGGCCGCGCACTGCCGTCGGCAACCGGAGAGGGGTGCACAACGGGCACCTGGTCCGAGAAGGTGGCATCCACCCCTCGACCGNAACGCCCGACCGGCCACCGTTCACCAGTCGACCGGAAAACGCACTACCGTGGGTTCATGTCCCCACGGAACGTCCACGGGTCCCCGCGATGAGCGGCGGCTTCCCCTTCGGCTTCGGCCCGACGCCGGGTGGTGACCCCGGCCGCCCCTCCGGCGGCGGGGCACCGTTCTTCGCCGAGCTTGAGCGTCTCCTGTCCTGGCAGGGTGGGCCGGTCAACTGGGAGCTCGCCCGCCAGGTGGCGGTACGGGCGCTGGGCAGCACCGACCGCGCCGTGCGGCCCGCCGAGGTCGGCGAGGTCGAGAACGCGCTGCGCATCGCCGACGTGTGGCTCGACCCGGTGAGTGCCCTCCCNTCCGGAGCCGCCACCGCCGTCGCCTGGTCGCGCGAGCAGTGGATCGAGGCCACCCTGCCGGTCTGGCGGACGCTGTGCGACCCGGTCGCGAGCAAGGTCGTCGAGGCCATGCGCACCGGGATCTCGTCCGGCCTCAGCCAGCTCGGCGGCGGCGACCTGCCGCCCGAGCTCGCGGGCGCGCTGCCGCCCGGCGTCGACCTCGGCCGGCTGATGGGTGCCGGCGGGCCGGTCATGCAGATGATGAACCAGGTCGGCGGGATGCTCTTCGGCGCTCAGGTAGGCCAGGCCATCGGCAGCCTGGCCGGCGAGGTGGTGAGCTCGACCGAGGTCGGGCTGCCGCTGGGCCCGGCCGGCACCGCGGCCCTCCTGCCGGCCAACGTGGCGGCCTTCGGGGAGGGTCTCGGCCTCGCCGACGAGGAGGTCCGCATCTACCTCGCGCTGCGCGAGGCGGCCTCGAACCGGCTGTACGCGCACGTGCCCTGGCTGCGTTCCCACGTACTGGGCGCGGTCGAGGAGTACGCGCGCGGGATCGCCGTGGACCCCGAGGCCGTCGGCCGGGTGATGCAGATGATCGACCCGACGACGCTGATGAATCCGGAGCGGCTCACCGAGGCGCTCGGTGAGGACGTCTTCGCCGACGCCGACACGCCTGAGCAGAAGGCCGCGCTCGCCCGGCTGGAGCTCGTGCTCGCGCTCATCGAGGGCTGGGTGGACCACGTCGCGGACACCGCCGCCCGCGAGCACCTGCCGTCGGCGGCGAAACTGCGCGAAATGGTGCGCCGGCGGCGGGCGGAAGGCGGCCCGGGCGAGCAGATCTTCGCGACCTTGGTCGGGCTTTCGCTGCGGCCGCGCCGGCTGCGCGAGGCCGCGGCCCTGTGGGAGGCCCTGACCGTGGCCCGTGGCCACGACGGGCGGGACGCGGTGTGGGCCCACCCCGACCTGCTGCCCGGCGGGGACGATCTGGCAGACCCGTCCGCCTTCGTCTCGGGGGCGACAGCCGGCGGGGATCTGGACATCATGGCGGAAATCGAGAAACTTGACGACAAACCACCCGGCGAGGGTCCCGCCCCCACCTCGGACGGCCCGGGATCCTGACCCGGGCAGCCGCCGCGGCCGGGAAGGCCGCCGAGAAGCCCGCCACGAGGCCACACGAATTGACCGGCACGCTGATCGGTCGTAGCTTGACCTGACGGGCCCCCGGGTATGCGAGGCGCCTCCGGAAGGGGAAGCCGGAGGCTCTTGCGCTCCCCGGGGGTTCGCCTGTCTCCGGCGACATGGGCGGGATCGCCTTCTGACCGGCCGGGCGGACCGACCCGCGGCTGACCCGCCGGGCGGGCACCGCGCACCGGTCAGCACAACGAGAGCCCACCGGCGGGGCCCGGTCACCGCCGGTGGGCCGGGCACCGTCTCACGGCCGCGGCACCGTCTCACGGCCGCGGCACCGTCTCACGGCCGCCGCGACCGAGCCGTATTCATTTGTTTTTTCGCCGAATTCACCTTCTACAGAGTCGGCGAACACGGGTGCAGAAATGACGGAATCCCGCATTCGCGGACGAGAATCGTCTTTCCACAGACCCGGCTGACATCGGCCCCGACCCGGCGATGCCATGTCATCGTGGACCGGTCTCATCGCCGCCGGCCCGTCCCCGCCGGCCGACGCAAGGGGAGGATCCCGTGCGCCCGGTCCTCAAGCCCGGTCTCCGCCGACTCTGGCGGGACAGCACCACTCTGCAGATCGGCGTCGATCCGCTGCGCGCCGTCATACTGACCGGCATCGGCCCGGCCTACCGGTCCGCGCTGGACACCCTGGAGCCACCTGGCCCCGATCTTGATCCCGGTGGGCAGGCCCGCGATCCGGCCACCCGCACGATGATCGAGATCCTCGCCCAGGCCGGCCTGCTCGACGACGACAGCGACCCCGGCACCGCGGCCGGTACCGGGGTTCCGGCCTCCGCCGAGGTCGACCACGGCCGCTTCGCACCGGATGTCGCCGCGCTGTCGCTGGCGAGCTTCGGGGTCCGGCTGCCCCGGTCAGCGCTGTGGCGCCGGCGCCGGGCGCGGGTGTCGGTACGTGGCGCCGGGCGAATCGGGGCCCAGATCGCGACCCTGCTGACGGCTGCCGGCGTCGGCCAGGTGGTCGTCGACGATCCCGGCAGCACCGCGCCCGCCGACGTCGCGCCCGGCGGGCTGCGCCTCGACGACGTCGGCCGGCCCCGCTCGTCGGCCACCCAGGCCGCGATGGGCCGGGTCGGGCAGCTTCCGGGTCCTACCGGCCGCGTACCGACTCCGCGCTCGCCGCGCTCGGCCCGCTCGCCGGGTGCGCCGGGGGCGCCGAGGGCCTCCCTGGTGGAGCCACTGCGCCCCGACCTGGTGGTTCTCGCCCCGGTGGGCCTGCCCTTGATCCATCCGGACGAGTGCCTCCGCCTGGAGCGGGCCGGGTTCCCGCATCTGCTCGCGGGTGTCCGCGAGACCACCGGGGTCGTCGGCCCGCTGGTGGTTCCGGGCAGCACGTCCTGTCTGCACTGCCAGCACCTGCACCGGGACGCCCGCGATCCCGACTGGCCGATCCTCGCGATGCAGATGGTCCGGCCCTCGGAACGCGGCGCCGACCCCTGCGAGATCTCCCTGGCCACCCTCGTCGCCTCGATCGCCTGCATGCAGGCCCTCGATCTCCTCGACGCGGCGCCCCCCGCCACCGGCGGATCGCGGCCGCGGCTGCCCGCGACCGCCGAGGGCACCCTGGAGATCACCCGGTCCGACCTGCGGATCCGGCGCCGCACCTGGCCGCCGCACCCCGAGTGCCCCTGCCGCACCGCACGCCGCGCGGCCGACCCACCACCCCACGCCAACCCGGTCTCACCCACCGGGAACGCCCCCTCCCGCGACCGGCGGCAGCCCGACACGGGCAGCACGAGGTGAGGCCGTCTATCGCGAGGACGACACAGCGCCCCCCGGGAGAGGGCACGATGGAGGCGTGTCCGACATCCCGCGGCGGGCGGTCGTCCGCACCGCCAAGCTCGCGACCCTCCCGATCGGCATGGCCGGCCGGGCGACCCTCGGTGTCGGGAAACGTCTGGGCGGCCGGCCCGCCGAAGCCGTCGCCACCGAGCTGCAGGAACGCACCGCCGCGCAGGTCTTCCGGGTACTCGGGGAGCTGAAGGGCGGCGCCATGAAGCTGGGGCAGGCGCTGTCCGTCTTCGAGGCGGCGCTGCCCGACGAGGTCGCCAGCCCCTATCGGGCCGCCCTGACAAAGTTGCAGGAGGCGGCGCCGCCGCTGCCCGCCGCGGCGGTGCACAAGGTCCTGCGCGAGGAGCTCGGGGCCGACTGGCGGTCCCTGTTCACCAGCTTCGACGACACGCCGGCCGCGGCGGCCAGCATCGGGCAGGTGCACCGGGCGGTGTGGGCGGACGGAACCCCCGTCGCGGTCAAGATCCAGTACCCGGGAGCCGGTGCCGCGCTGCTGGCCGATCTCAACCAGCTCGGCCGGGCGGCCCGCCTGTTCGGTGCCCTCACCCCGGGGCTCGACATCAAACCCCTGATCGCGGAGCTCAAAGCGCGCATCACCGAGGAGCTCGACTACCGCCTTGAGGCCGCCTGGCAGCGGGCGTTCGCGCAGGCGTACGCGGGCGACCCGGACATCGTCGTGCCCCGTCCGATCGCCGGTGCCGACCGCGTGCTGGTCAGCGAGTGGGTCGACGGCGTGCCNCTGTCGACCGTGATCGAAAGCGGCACGCAGGAGGAACGGGACCGGGCTGGTCTGCTGCTCGTCCGTTTCCTCTACTCCTGCCCCGGTCGCGCCGGGCTGCTGCACGCCGACCCGCATCCGGGAAACTTCCGGCTGCTTCCCGACGGGCGCCTCGGGGTCCTCGACTTCGGCGCGGTGAACCGGTTGCCCGAGGGGCTACCCGAGCCCATCGGGCGGCTGGCCCGCCTGACCCTCGCCGGCGACGCCGAGGCGGTGGCGGAGGGCCTTCGGGCCGAGGGGTTCATCCCGGCCGGCGCCAGCATCCCCGCCGACGGTCTGCTGGACTATCTCGCGCCGATGCTGGCGCCGATCGCGCAGGACGAGTTCACCTTCTCCCGCGGCTGGCTGCGCGGCGAGGCCCTCCGGCTCGGCGACTGGCGGTCCGCCGCGGCGCAGCTCGGTCGCCAGCTCAACCTTCCGCCGTCGTACCTGCTGATCCACCGGGTGACGCTCGGCGCGATCGGCATTCTGTGCCAGCTCGGTAGTTCCGGCCCGTTCCGGGCCGAGATGGAGCGCTGGCAGCCCGGCTTCGCCGCGCCGCGAACCGCCGCCGCCCGCCATGCCAAGGCCGCCAACCGCCCTGGCCGCCGGCTGCCCGGGCTCGACGTCGAGGTCGGGGACGGGACCGCCGTCGCCCGGGCCAGGCCGGGGCCGGTCGTGCTGGCTCCGGCTCAGCGCGCCAGCCGCTCGCGCAGCCGTGTTCGGCCCCCGGAGCAGGCCGGGCCGGCCGAGACGAGCCGGCCCGCGAGCCGCACCCGGCCGGCCCGCGAACCCAAGGCCGAGCGCGACTGACCCACCGCCCCGCACACCACCGCCCCGCACACCATCACCCCGCACACCACCGGGCAGCTGACCACCGGCACCGACCGGGCGACGGTCGGCTCAGGTACCCGCGGCCTGCGGCGGCAGGTCGACCGGTGCGCCCGGGTGGCCGTCCGGGCCGGCCCCGGCGGTGCCCGGCGGCACGGAGACATCCAGGTGCGCGGAGACATCCAGGTGCGCGGAAACATTCAGGTAGATGAAGCCGTAGCCCTCGTCCCGGAACTCGATCCCGCACTCCCGCAGGGCGACGTCCCAGTCGCCTCGGCAGGCCGGGTCGGCTGTCTCGAATCCGTGGTCGGCCGTCAGCAGGATCGCGGTGGAGTCGGTCAGCCCGCGCCGGTCGAGCAGGTCGAGAAAGACCCCCAGCCGGCGGTCGGCGTCCGCGAGCGCGGCGCGTGACTCGGGCGAGCAGGCGCCCCCGCCGTGATGACCGGTATCGGTGATGGTCGTGTTCCACCAGGTCAGCAAAGGTGGTTCGGTGCCCTCGGCCCACAGGTCGACAATCTGGTTGAGTCCCAGCGCGTCCACCCGCGTCGACCACGCGTAGTCCGGATCGGCGGTCACCCAGCCCGCGTTCGCGTGCGGATCGCCCTCGGCCGGAGGCAGGTAGTCGTCCATGGTCGCGCCCCCCTGACCGCCGGCGCCGCCGGGCCGGGCGGAAACGCCGAGGTCGCGGACCAGACCGAACGTCGAATAGTCCGCCCCCCGGTCGATCGGCTCGTTCACACAGGCCGTCCGCGCACCGGGACGGGCCCGCGCGACCGCCTCGAAGAGGGTCAGGACACCCTCCCGGAGCTGGTCACAGGCGACATGCCAGGTCCCGGCGTCGTTGGCGATCACCTGGCGGCCGGTCTCCCGGTCGAAGTAGACGTTGTGCAGGATCCCGTGCCGGCCAGGCCCGACGCCGGTGAGTGCCGAGGTGTGATTGGTCAGGGTGACGCTCGGGAACTCCGCGACGGCACCCCNGGTCAACGCCACCCCGCGGGCCAGCAGGCGCGCGACGTTCGGCAGCTCGCCGCGCCCCGCCAGGTCGAGCAGGTCGTTGCAGTTCGTCCCGTCCCACAGCAGCCCGACCACGTGGCGCGCGCCGGGACCGGCGAGATCCGCCAGCGGCGCACCCTCCGTCGCGGGCATGGTCGCTCCGGCGAGCATCGCCAGCGTCGGGGCGATGTCGACCACCCTGGCCGCTCGCCTGAGCAGTCCCCGGCCGGTCACACCCGCCCCGGCGAGGAGCAGCGGCGCCCGCGACTGGCCCGCGTCGAGTGAGCCATGCTCACCCAGGTGACCCCCCCGTTCGGGCCAGTAGTGCCGCGGAGTGTGCACGACCACCACGTCGGGGGAACGCGTCGGATCGGCGAAGACGGACAGCAGCCGCCGCCCGGCGAGCGGATAGGAGTTCCGCGCCGACGGCGGGGAGGGATCCGCGAGGGCCGCGGCCAGCGGAACGCCGTGCAGCGGGTCCTGGACGGCGACCGGGTCACGGCCGCGCAGGACCTCCCAGGGCCCGTCCGGGGCGTCCGCCGGCAGGCGCGAGGCGCCGCCGGCGTTCGCGACCCACAACCAGCCGCGCTCGACCCAGGCGACCAGGTCGACGACATGGGCGAGCTTCGGGTCGGTCAGCACGGCCACCACGCGCGCCAACGCCTCGCCCGGAGAAGCGCCGGCCGCTGGTTGCGCCACCGTGCCGGCACCCGTCCGGATCGGATACACGCGATCGCTGCTGGGCACGCTCGCACCCTACCGGCGCCCACCGCACCATCAGGAGAAGCGCACGCCAACGCCAAGGGGCGGGGCGCCGAAAAGTCGACGCCCCGCCCTGCCACCCGGCCCGGAATCAGGCCGCGACCTGCTTACGCGGCCTGCCCCGGGGACGCTTGCGCGGGACGACCCGGCCCGTCACGACGAGCTCGCCGCCCCACACCCCCCAGGGCTCGGCACGGTTGATGGCGGCGGCAAGGCAGGCCGGTCGCACCGGGCACTGCACGCAGACGGACTTGGCNGATTCGACATCCGCCGGGGATTCGGCGAAGAAAAGCTCGGGGTCCACGTCCCAGCAGGGCAGGACGAGACGCTCCCGCTCGATCCGGGAATCGATCGAGGGGTCGAACACCGGGGTCACCTCCGACATTGGCGGTTTGTTCCAGTTCGGTAGCTCGGTCTTGGGTCCATCGGCGACGGTCAGGATCAGACCTCCGGGTGGTGGCTGGCGGACGGCAGACCTGGAGAAACACGAAGGCCGCGAATCCCTGTCGGGATCCGCGGCCTCGGGAGTCACTCCGGGTCGGCGCTAGGCCGGGAGTGGATCCGGAACGGGACCCGACTGCTGGAACGGACGCGTGCTGCCAGCGCCCGCCAGACGTGCGGTCGTGCCTTCATGAGTCATCGGGCTGCCCTCGACGGCAGCGCCCGCCAGGTCGGCGCACGTGGCGACGCGGCCAGCCAGGGCATCACCGCTCACGGCGTTGCCGGTTGCCGCGGCGCCATCNCGCGCGACGGCGGTCTGCCGGCCGCTGGCCTCGGCCCACCCAACGGCGAGGTCGAGGCAGAGATCGCGGCTCGGGGTCCACCCGCCGGACGGGAGTTGCAGGTCGGCGGGGAACAACCGCACACGCACGGCGGCCATGATCTTCGTGCTCATCATGACCTCCTCCGCGGCTCCGCCGAACCAGAACTGGTTCCGCCCCCATGGGCGCACTGATCGCGCCCCGGTGTTCACGGACAACGGTAGGAGCAGTCACCGAGACTGACAACCTATTTTTCGCGTGATCCACGGGACACGTTCCGGCACAGGGAGATCGACACAGGCCGGGCGTGTCGCTGGAGGCGACTACATAGTCACTTCATGTGAACACGCGACCGGGTACCGCCGGTGCCGCCGGTGCCGCCGGTGCCGCTGATGTCGCCGATCCGCGGGACGTCAGCGAGCCGACCCCGGCGGCGGCGTGGCCGCGACCAGCGCGAGGATGTCGTCGCCGTACCGGTTGAGCTTGACCTGACCGACACCCGGCAGCGCGACGAGTTCCGCGACGGTCGCGGGCCGCCGCTCCGCGACCAGCCGCAGCGTCGCGTCGGTGAGAACGACGAACGCGGGCGCGCCCTGCTCCCTGGCGCGCTGAGCACGCCAGGCACACAGCCGCTCGAAAAGGCCCGCGTCCGCCTGGCCCGGGCAGTCGTCGCACCGCCCGATCCGGGCCCGCGCGCCGACCAGTGCCCGCCCGCAGACCCGGCAGGGAACGCTCTGCCGACCCCGGGAACGACCACCGCCGTCCACTGCCGCGCCACCCTCGCGACCAGCACCTTCTCGTCCAGCACCTTCTCGTCCAGCACCGGCTCGGCCAGTACCGGCTCGGCCGGCACCGGCTCGGCCGGCACCCTCACGGTCAGCGCCCAGCCGTCCGGCATCCGAACGGCTGGCGCCTGAGCCGGCGGTCGCGGAGCGGGAGGCCGACCGGCGCAGGTCGTCGAGGAAGCACGACGGCCGCCGGGACCGACGGGCTCCCTCCGCACGGGCCAGCGACCACGACAGCGTCAGGTGAACCCGCGCCCTGGTGATGCCGACGTACAGGAGGCGACGTTCTTCGGCGATCTGCTCCTCGGTCTGGGCGTGGATGATCGGCAGCGTTCCGTCGACCAGGCCGACCAGGAACACCGCGTCCCATTCGAGGCCCTTGGCCGCGTGCAGTGAGGCCAGCGTGACCCCCTGCACCGTCGGGGCGTGCTGGTGCGCGGCCCGCTCGGCGAGGTCCGCGACGAAGTCGTCGAGGCCGGCCCGCGGAC
This sequence comes from Frankia sp. EI5c, assembly GCF_001636565.1. Taxonomy (GTDB): domain Bacteria; phylum Actinomycetota; class Actinomycetes; order Frankiales; family Frankiaceae; genus Parafrankia. Next base: position 30,615 of record NZ_LRTK01000027.1, on the reverse strand, counting down.
TGGCGGCGGCCAGATCGATGGCGAGCCGGTGCAGCGCGGCGAGGTTCTCCCAGCGCTCGCGGTCCGCACCCGGGCCGGCCGGCGCGGCGCCGGGGCGCCAGCCCAGCGCGCCCAGCACGTCGACGACGGCGTCGGCGAGCCCCCCGGGCCGGTCCGGCTCGGCGGAACGAACGGCCGCGCGCAGCATCCGCACCGCGCCGGTGACCTCGGGCCGCTCGAAGAACTTCTCCCCACCGCGCAGCAGATAGGGGATGTCAGCCCGGCCCAGCGCCGTCTCGTACGCCTCGGACTGCGCGTTGATCCGGTACAGCACCGCGATCTCGCTGGCCGGGACACCACCGGCCAGCAGCCCGCGGATGCGCCGGGCCACGCCCGCGGCCTCCTCGGGCTCGCTGTCCGCCTCCAGCCACGCGGGTGCCGGGCCCGGCGGACGCATCGCCACCAACCGCCCCGCGGAAGACTCCGGGGCAGCCGGGGCAGCCGGGGCAGCCGCCGGGGTGACGGGCGCCGCGGGCGGGCGGGCACCGTCGAGCAGGCCGTTCGCCAGGGCGACCACCTGGGGAGTCGAGCGGTAGTCGCGGACGAGCCGGACGACCGTCGCGGTGGGGAACCGCCGCGGGAACTCCACCAGGTACCGCGCGCTGGCCCCGGTGAACGAGTAGATGGTCTGGTGTTCGTCCCCGACGACGCACAGGCTGTCGCGCTCCCCGAGCCAGGCGTCGAGCACCCGCTGCTGGAGCGGGTTGACGTCCTGGTACTCGTCGACCACGAAGTGGCGATACCGGGAGCGCAGCTCGGCGGCGACCCACCCGTGCTCCTCGATCACGGCCGCGGTGAGCAACAGAAGATCGTCGAAGTCGAGGACGCCCGCCTCGCCCTTGACGTCCTCATATGCCTCGTACACCCGGGTCACGACGTCGGGGGCGTGCGAGGTCTCCCGCCGGTGCTCGGCGGCGAGGTGGGCGTAGTCCACGGGGGCGACCATCATCGCCTTGGCCCATTCGATCTCCGAGACGAGATCGCGCAGTTCGGCACGGTCCGGGCGGAGCCGCACCCGGTTCGCCGCGCGGACCAGCAGCGGCATTCTGCTCTTCTCCAGCCTCGGCAGCGCCACTCCGGCGACCTGCGGCCAGAAATAGCTGAGCTGGCGCAGTGCCGCCGCGTGGAAGGTGCGGGCCTGGACGCCTTCGGCCCCCATCGACCGCAGCCGCCCGCGCAGCTCCGCGGCGGCGCGGTTGGTGAACGTGACGGCTAGGATCTGCCCGGCACCGATCCCCCGCTCCGTCACCAGATGGGCGATCCGGTGGGTGATGGCACGGGTCTTGCCGGTGCCCGCACCGGCGAGGATGCAGACCGGGCCCACAGGTGCCAACACAGCGGCGAGTTGTTCGGGATCGAGCTGCTCGCCAGAATTCACCGGGATGCCCGGCGGTGGCACCGACCCGCTTCGGGGTGTAACCGAACTGCTCCGCGTTGTCACAGTCGACTCGCCCACGCCGGCAGTCTCCTCGACGGGCGACGGGCGGCGAGGAGACGCGGACGCCGGGCGACGGGCCCCGGGGGCAGTTGGTCCGGACATGATGCGACACGGTAGTCGGGGCGCGACCCGACACGCGGAAGCGGGAAGCGAAGGCACCACAACCGGGTTATGCACATCAGCCGCCAACCGGGCGGCCCCACCACGATTCGATCGCTCCCGACGGAGGTCCCGCTGTGATCACTATGTACACCACCCCCTGGTGTGGTTACTGCGTCCGGCTGAAAGGCCAGCTGGACCGCGCGGGCGTGGAGTACGTGACGGTCGACATCGAGCAGGACCCGACAGCAGAGCAACTTGTCCGCGATGCCAACAACGGCAACGCGACCGTGCCCACCGTGGTCTTTCCCGATGGGACGGTGATGACCAACCCGTCCCTCCGTCAGGTCACCGATAAGGTCACTTCTGCCGCATAACGGATACGCAGGGCGACGACATTGCGGGAGTTCACGCCTTCCCGGCGCACACATGGCCGGCGCGTGGGACGGTGTCCGTCACTGCCCGTGAACTTTGTGGGAGAGTTCGGCCTGTGTCGTCAGCACCTTCAGGACTCCCGTGGAGCACGGTCGACGCCGCGCTGAGAGCCACGCATGCACTCCACCAGATGGAGCAGACGTGCCTCGTCGCGGTGTCGGCGACCGATGCCGTCTATCTGCGGGTGACCGGGCCGATCCNCGATCTGGTTTCCGGGCTGGATGTCCCGCGCGCCCGGTGTCTACCTGCCCGAATGCTGGACGGGGCGCCAGCCGCCGGTTCTCNGGCCGACCAGGATCCCACCCTGGCCGACACCGTCGAGGCCGAACGGTTCGGCGTCCGCAGCCATGTCTCGATGCCCGTGATCGGCCCCGACGGGGCAGTGCTGGGCATCCTCGCCGGCCTCGACCGGTCCGCTGTCGCCGTACCCCCGGAATCACTCGGTGTACTACGGGCAATCGCGGACAGTCTGGGAGCGTCAGACGCACTGCGCGACCAACTGACGCGTGAGACCCGGCCGGAGGTTGCTGCCAGTAACGGGGTCGAGGGCGCCGACGCGGCCGGGCGGTCCGCCGCCGGAACCGGACCGGGCCCGGAAGCAGAACCGGGCCGGGGACGGGGACATCTCGGACCGGAGCCCGCGCCGGCAGGCGAACCCGACCAGGAAGCCGAACGTCGCCCGGCCGGAGGTGCCGGCCCGATCGGCGGGCCTGCCCCGACCGGTGAGCCCGCGATCGCGGGCAGCCCGGCGCGGGAGGCGTCCCAGGCGCCGAGCCCGCAGCCGGGGACCCGGCTCGGCCAACCCGGCCCGGCGGCCCCGGAGCCCGCACCGGGAACGCCCCGGGTGACCCCGGAGGTCCTCGCCCGCGCGGTCCGGTCCGGGCCACCCGCCCGGCCGGGGGCTCCGCGACCCGCCCCGCCCAGGTCAGGTCCTCCTCGCCCCGGCGTCGCCCGCGGCCCGAGCGGCGCGGCCGGCGGCGGCGCCCCCGGGCACGGCGCCGCCGACATGCGGCTGCGACGGGCGCCGGCGGGCTGGATCGTGGAAGGACCGGGCTCCGAGATCCGCCCGGTCGGCGATCTCATCTCCGCGATGGTCCTCGCCGACCTGCTCGCCGAGGACCTCAGCCCGCCGGGCCGCCCCCGCCGCGCCGACCGCGATCTCAACGAGACCGAGCAGCTGCGGCTGTCAGTGATCCAGCTTGAGCACGCGCTGGCCTCCCGGGTCATCGTCGAGCAGGCCATCGGAGTACTGGCCGAGCGCAACCACATCAAGCCCAGGGACGCCTTCGAGCGACTGCGCCGAACCGCCCGGGGAATGGGCCGGCGGGTCCACGACCTGGCCCGTCAGGTGGTCGACTCGGTGGGCGACCCACGGGTCAACCTGCCCGGGGAGCTGGGCCGCGGCGGATCCGGACCCCCGCCCGGGCCGGCCTCGGGAGGGCCCGGCGGCGGAACGCCCCGCCCCAGCCCGCCGCGTGCCACGCCCAGCCGCCGCTGACCCTGCCGGCCCTGCCCCCACCGGCGCCAAGCTCCCCGTTCCGGCTTCCGCGACCACCCGAACCACAGCCGCCCGCACCGCGACCGCCCGCACCGCGACCGTCGCCCGTACCGCAGTCACTCGCCATGCCCCCGCGCGGGTCAGACCGGCTCGACGTCGCCGAGTACCCGCACGGCGTCGGCGATCTTCGAGGCGTCGCCCACCAGGACGGTGACCAGCCCGGTCGGCGCCAGCAGCTCGGCCGAGACCGCCTGGACCTCCGCCGCGGTGACCTGGGTGAGGGCCCGCGGATGGTCCCGCAGGTACTCCACCCCGACACCGGCCCCCGACAGCCCGGACAGCGTGCCGGCCAGGCCCGCCGCGGTGGCGCCCGACAGCGCCAGCGTGCCGATGAGGTACTGGCGGGCGGCGTCCAGCTCGTCGGCACCCGGCGGCAGCAGCGCCATCCGGCCGAGCTCGTAGAGGATCTCCAGCAGCGCCGGACCGGTCACCTCGGTGGAGACGTCCGCCGCGACGGTGAACCGGGAGCCGGCCTGGTAGTGCTCGACCGCGCTGCGCGGCGAGTAGGTGTACCCCTTGTCCTCGCGGATGTTGGAGACCAGGCGCGAGCTGAAGTAGCCACCGAAGATCGTGCTCGCCAGCCGCAGCGCCGGGTGCGCCGGCGCGAAGCGGTCCAACGCCCGGCCGCCGAGCCGGATGTTCGTCTGCACCGCGCCGGGACGGTCGACGATCACGATGCGGCCGGCGGCGGCCACCGGGGCCGGCGGGTGGCCTTCGGCGGCGGTTCCCTTCCACGCGCCGAGCGTGGCGTCGACCGCGTCGAGCGCGCGCTCGGGGTCGACGTCCCCGACGACGGTGAGGATCGCGCCGTCGGGGCAGACCCGCGCCGCGTGCAGGGCGCGTACCCGCTCGGCGCCGACCTCGCCGAGGGCGGACGGCTGGCTGAGGGCGCTGCCGTACGGGTGGTCACCGAACATCCGGCGCAGCAGCGCCTCGCGGGCGATCACCGCGGGCTGACTCAGCGCGGTGGCGGTGTCCTCGATGATGCGGGCCCGCTCACCGGCGAACTCGTCGTCCGGATAGCTCGCCGAGATCAGCACGTCGGCGATCAGCGCCAGCAGCGGCTCCAGGCTGGTGGCCAGCGCGGAGCTGACGACGGCCAGCCGGTCGGCGTCCACGCCGGTGCGCAGCGACCCGCCCAGCGCCTGCACGGCGGTTGCCAGCCCGACCCGGTCATACCGACCCGAACCGGTGAGGATCGTCTCCGCCAACAGCTCGGCCTCGGCCTGGTGCGCGGCGCCGGCGCCCGCGAAGGGGATCCGCAGCCGCAGTTCGACCAGCGGGACACTCGACCGGGCGACCACGTCGACCCGCAGGCCGTTCGCCAGGGTGCGCCGGACCACCGCCGGCAGCTCCGCCGGGACGGTAGGGGTGACCACCGGGATCACCGAAGGGGCCTGAGCGGCGGCCTCGGCCCCGCTCCCGGCAGTCGCCGTCCCGGCGCCCGGACTCTGGGCGGTCGGAGTCTGGGCGGTCGGAGTTTGGGCGGTCGGAGTTTGGGCGGTCGTCGTCACCGTGCCTCCTCGTCCCCCGCGCGGGAGATCCCCGCACCGGTCATCGTGCCGGTGGCCCGGTCTCGGGGCATCGTCATCGTCACGCGGCGCCCGCCCGCAGCTCCAGCACCGCGCGGCCCTGCGCGCGCAGCGCGCCCGCGGCGGCGGCGACCGCCTCGGCGCCGACCTCCGCCAGCAGGCCGGGCAGTTCGTTGAGCAGCTCGGCGCGGCCGTGGTGCAGCTCGAAAGTCGCAATCTTGAGAGCGCGGCCGAGCGCGTCATCCGCCTCCCGCAGCATGCCGGCGGCGGTCTGGGCCCGGACCCGTTCGAGCTCACCGGGCTCAAGCCCGTCACTCGCGATCCGGTCGAGCTCCTCGTCGACGGCCGCGAGCACCGCGTCGACACCCGAATCGCCGGTCTGCCGGGCCTCCAGCGTCAGCAGCAGCGGATCGCGCTGGTCGAACGGGTCCCCGAAGGTGCCGACATAGGTGCTGACCGCGGTCACCGAACGGTCCTTCTGGACGAGCCGCCGCTCCAGCCGGCTCGCGTCGCCGGTGGTGAGCACATCGGTGAGCAGGGACGCCGCGAGGAAGCCCGGAAGGTCGGCGGCGGGATCCGGCACCCGGTAGCCCACCGCGAGCGCCGGGCGGGGCGCCAGCCGGTCGGTGAGCACCTCCCGGCACTCCCCCGCCCGCACCGGCTCGGCGAAGCTGCGCCGCGCCGGGACCGCGCGGGCCGGGATCACTCCGAAGTACCGCTGGATGAGGTCGAGCACCCGGTCGGGCTCGAACTCGCCCGCGACGGTCAGGATCGCGTTGCCCGGCGCGTAGAACTTGTCGTAGAAGTCCGCCGCGTCGTCCAGGCTGGCGGCTTCCAGCTCGGTGAAGTCGCCATAGCCGTTGTGCGCGTTCGGGAAGGTGTCGAAGGCGACCGGCGGGAGCGTGATCCACGGGAACCCGCCATAGGGCCGGTTCAGCACGTTGACCCGGATCTCCTCCTGGACCACGGCGATCTGGTTGTCCAGGTTCTCCCGGGTGATCTTCGGCGCCCGCATCCGGTCGGCCTCGAGGAAGAGCGCCAGTTCGAGGGCACCGGAGGGCAGCAGCTCGAAGTAGTCGGTGTGGTCGGGGTGGGTCGACCCGTTGAAGATCCCGCCGGCGGCCTGCACGTACTTGGGGTGCTCGGCCTTGCCCACGTTCTCGCTGCCCTGGAACATCAGGTGCTCGAACAGATGGGCGAACCCCGTCCGCCCCTCGGGCTCCGAGCGGAAACCCACGTCGTAGTGCACCGCGACCGCCACGACGGGGGCAGTCTGGTCCGGAGCGAGCAGAACCCGCAGGCCGTTGTCGAGGGTCGCCCGCCGCACCGGGTACGAGGGGGCGGGCAGCGTGCCGCTCACCGCGCTGAGGGCGGTAGGGCCGGCGGTCGAAGGCGAGGACACATCGCCACGCTACTGCCCGCGCCGCCCAGCCGGCCACGTTCGGCATCTTCACCTCCTCGACCCGTCCCCAGGCGGAGAGAAGAGGACTACGAAAGGGCGATACGGGCACCAATCACGTGGCCCACTCTGTGACACGAGCACGAATCTGTGGCCCGAGCACGAACGCGGCCCGACCGGGGCCAGAGCCGTCAGCGTTGCTGGCGACCGCCGGCGGCCGAGACGAGGAAGACGAGCACCGCGGCGGCCGCGACCTGCAGCAGCAGCGTCAGCAGCCAGCCGGCGTCGACACTCGTCGCGACGACGAGCCCGAGGGCGGCCCCCAGCAGGCCGATGAGCACGGTCATCAGGCAGCCGATCGGTGCCTGCCGGCGCGCGGGGACGGCGAGCCGGCCGAGCAGGCCGATCGCGCAGCCGGTGAGCAGCACGCTGACGATGCCGGTCGGAGTCTCCACGCGACGATTGTGCTCCTCACACCCGGAACCCGGCGCCGGGCGGCGGGCGGCGGGCCGGTGGTCCTCAGGGCGGGGCGGCGGGCGAGACTGTCCCGGTGGGAACCTTTCCGCCCGGGCTGAGCGGCTCGCTGGCCCACGGGCTGGAATCACTCGCCGAGGAGATCATCGCGGCGATCGCCGCCGAGGTGCCGGCATACGCCCGCCCGCTGGAGGGCTCGTTCGGGCGGGGCGTCCGGCGGGGGGTGGAGGAGGCGCTCGCCCGCTTCCTCGCCATCGTCGAGGCCGGGCCGGCGGCCGCCGGCGATCTGGCCGCGAGCCGGGAGGTCTACGTCCGGCTGGGGCGCGGTGAGGTCCGGGCCGGCCGCTCCCTCGACAACCTGCTGAGCGCCTACCGGGTGGGAGCCCGGATCTCCTGGCGCCGGCTCGGGGAGGCGGCGCTGCACGCCGGGCTCGACGCGGCCGCGCTCGTGTCCCTGGCCGAGATGATGTTCGCCTACATCGACGGCATCTCGGCCGCCTCCGCGGACGGCTACGCGCTGGCCCAGTTCGAGGCCGCCGGTGAACGGGAACGGCTGTGGGACCGTCTCGGTGAGCTGCTGCTCTCCGGCGCGGACGCCGCCACCATCGAGCATGTCGCCGGCACCGGCGGAATCCGGCTGCCCGCGCGGATGGCGGCGGTCCTGGTGCCCCACGGACCCGGCGAACAGCCGCCCCCGAACGTGTCGATCGGCCTGCCCCGTGCCAGCCACGGCGCGGAGTTCTGGCTGTTCGTGGGGGACGCGGGCGACCCGTTGCGGCGGCAGCGGCTGGCTGAGCGGCTCACCGGCACCGGCGCGGTCGTCGGGCCGTACGTCGCCTGGCGGCAGATCACCTCGAGTGTGGAGCGCGCGCGGTTCGCCCGCACCGCGCTGATCGCCGGCCGGCTGCCCGCGGCGGCCGGGCGGGACACGCTGTTCACCGACGACCACCTGGCCGACCTGCTGCTGGCCCGCGACCCGCGGCTGCTCGACGATCTCGCGCGGCGGCGGACCGNGCCGCTGGACGCGCTCCCCGAACGCACCCGGACCCGGCTGGCCGAGACCCTGCTGTACTGGCTCGCCCTGCACGGCCAGCGCCGGCTGGTCGCCGAGCGGCTGCACATCCACCCGCAGACCGTGCGCTACCGGGTCGGGCAGCTGCGGGACCTGTTCGGCGAGACCCTGGACGACCCCGAGGCCCGTTTCGAGCTGGAGCTGGTCCTGCGGGCGACCATCGGGCTGCGACCGGGGTGCCCCGTGGGCCCGCCCGCCGCCGACGGCGATTCCGGGACCAGTCCGGGGGCCAGCATGGTAACCAGCCCAGGACCAGGACCAGGACCAGGACCGGGACCGGAGCCCGCGGCACCGCCGCTTCGGGCCGACTGACACCCGCCGGTCGCGCTACGGTCTGTGCTGTGCGGGTCGGTTCGTTCAACGCGATGCACGGCCTGTCCCTCGCCGACGGCCGGGTCGAGGTGGACCGTCTCACCGCCGCGATCGCCGACCTGGACTGCGACGTCCTCGGCCTGCAGGAGATGGATCTCGCGCAGCCGCGCTCCGGCGGGGGCGACCTGGCCGCCACCGCCGCCACCGCGCTGGGGGCCGCCGACGACGGCTGGCGGTTCGCCCCGACCGTCTACGGCACGCCGGGGCACCGCTGGCGCCCGGCTGACGGGCACCGGGCCGCGGGCGAGCCGGCCTACGGCATCGCCCTGGTCAGCCGGCTGCCGGTACACCGCTGGTGGGTGGTGCCGCTCGGCCGGTCACCGGTGCGGGCTCCCGTCCTGGTCGCCGGGACGTCCCGGCGGGCCCGCNTGATCCTGCTCGACGACGAGCCGCGGGTGGCCCTGGCGGCCGTCATCGAGACCGCCAGCGGACCACTCACCGTGGTCACCACCCACCTCTCGTTCGCGCCGGGCTGGAACGCCGTCCAGCTGCGCCGGCTGGTCCGCCGCCTGCGCGGCGCCGACGGGCCGGTGCTGCTGCTCGGCGACCTGAACCTGCCGGGGCGGTTGCCCACCGCGCTCACCGGCTGGCGGCGCCTCGCCGCCCACCGCACCTATCCCGCGCATGCGCCCCGGGTGCAGCTCGACCATGTCCTGGCCCGCGGGCCGGTGGGGACGGTCGCGTCCACCGAGGCCCGTCGCACCGCGGTCTCCGACCACCTCGCCCTGCTGGTCGACATCCGCCGCTGAACGCCGCCCTCAGGCCCCGGGCGCGGTGCGGCCCGGGCCGTCGAGGCCCGCCTGGCCCGACAGGAGGGCGACGATCTCCTCCTCGGCCAGCAGCGGCGGACGGACGACCTGCCCGGACGTGACGTAGAAGTACGCCGCGTCGACGTCCGCCACGCCGACCCCGCGCACCCGCGCCCAGGCGACCCGGTAGACGGCGAGCTGCACCGGGTCGGCCGGCTCCGAGCCGGTCTTCCAGTCGACGACCTCCCAGCGGCCGTCGCCCAGGTCGTAGACGGCGTCGATCCGCCCCCGCACGGCCCGCCCGCCGATCATCACCTCGAACGGGGCCTCGACGGCGAACGGGCGGCGCCCGCCGTACGGCCCCGCCAGGAACGCGTCCTGCAGCCCGGCCAGGTCGTGGTCGTCCAGGCTGCCGGCGTCGGCGGCATCCGGCAGGTCGTCGACGTCGATCAGCGGCCGCTGGTCGAACACCTCCTCCACCCAGGCGTGGAAGCGGGTGCCGCGCCGCGCCTGCGGCACCGGCCGGCGCGGCACCGGCCGGGCCAGCTCGCGGGCGAACTCCGCCGGGTCGGCGCGCATCCGCACGATCTCGGACGCCGTCAGGCTGGTCGGGATCGCGACCTCCCGGAAGGGGGCCCGGGCCGCGCGTTCCTCGGCGAGCAGCAGGGCGGCCTCGCGATCGAACTCGGCGAGCAGTGCCCGCTCCCGCGGGGTCATCCCGGCCAGGTCGTCGGGCGCTGGCGCCTGCCCGGCGCGCAGCAGGTCGAGCGCCTCCCGGACGGCCGAGGCGGCCTGCTGCCGCCGTGCGTACGCGACCGGCTCGTAGGGCATCGGCCACTCGAACTCGGCCGGTACGGCCAGATCGGGGTTGCCGCCCGGGGGCGGCTCGGGTGTCCAGACGTCAACGTTCCCATGGCCGGCCTCGGCGTGGTCACGCAGTTCGGTGAGGAACACCGAGGGACCACGCCTGGAACGCTGCGTCGGCCCCCACCAGTGCCCGCTGCCGAGCAGTACCGACTTCGCCCGGGTGAACGCGACGTAGGCCAGCCGGCGTTCCTCCCGCTCCTGGTAGTCCCGGCAGTCGTCGGTGAACGTCGCCAGCGCCGCCTTCGAGTCGCTGACCGTGTAGGACGGCAGCTCGTCGGCGTCGCCGCGCAGCGGAGTGGGCAGCACGCCCGGCGATGTGGTCCACCTGTCCCGCACCGTCAGGTCGGGAAAGACCGCCCGGCTCAGGTCCGGCACCGCCACGACCTCCCATTCGAGCCCCTTCGCCCGGTGCACCGTCATGAGCGCGACCGCGTCGGCGCCGGTCGGGCCGGTGATGTCCAGGCCGCGCTCGTGTTCCCGGGCGGCCCCCAGGAAGGCGAGGAAGGACGTCAGCGAGTTCGGCCCGTCGGGGTCGTCGAAGTCGGCGGCGACGTCCAGGAAGGAGGCCAGGTTCTCCCGCCGGCGGGCCGCGACCGCCTTCGGGCTGGCGGAGATCTCCACATCGAGCCCGATCGTGGAGATCACCCGGTTCAGCAGGTCGAGCAGGCCGTCGCTCACATGCGCGCGTAACGCCGCCAGCTCAGCCGCGAGCCCGATCACCCGCTCCCGGCCGGCGGCGGAGAGCTCGTCACCGGGATCGGCCAGGGCGTCCGCGAGGGCCACGACGTCGCAGGGGTCGACTCCGGCGACCGCCTCGGCCAGCGGATCCACGACCGCCCCACCGGTGCCGGCCGCGGCCGCCCCGCGCCGGCCGCCGGCGGGCCCGCCGGCGGCCAGCAGTCCGCGGGCCCGCCGGCCCAGGGCCGCGAGGTCACGCGGGCCGAGCCGTACCCGCGGCCCGGTGAGCAGGCGGACGAGCGCCGCGTTGGCGATGGGCGAGTCCAGCACCTCCAGAACCGTGACCACCTCGGTCACCTCGGGCAGGTCCAGCAGCCCGGCGAGGCCGACCACCTCGACCGGCAGCCCCGCCGCCGTCAGCGCCGTGTGCAGCGCGCGGACGTCGGACCGGGCCCGCACCAGCACGGCCATGTTCCCCGGCCGCTCCCCCGCCGCGGCCAGTTCCGCCAACCGGGCGGCGACCCAGGTGACCTCCTCGGCCCAGCTCGCGTGCAGTGCCACCAGGGTGCGCCCGGCGGCGACGACGTCGGCCCGCGGGCGCAGCTCGACGACGTGGTGCCGGGCCCGCAGCGGGGCGGCCACATCGTTGGCGAGGACGAGCAGCCGGCCACCGCTGCGCTGGTTGACCGAAAGCCGGTAACGGGCGGCGGGCGCGCCGTCGGCCCGCGGGAAATGGTCGGGGAAGTTGTCGAGGTTGGCGACCGAGGCGCCGCGCCAGCCGTAGATCGCCTGGCAGGGGTCGCCGACCGCCGTCACCGGATGCCCGCCGCCGAACAGCCCCGCCAGCATCGTCCGCTGGGCGACCGAGGTGTCCTGGTACTCGTCGAGCAGGACCACGCCGAAGCGCGCGCGCTCCGCCTCCCCCACCGGCGGCACTCGCCCGGCCAGCCGCGCCGCGAAGGTGACCTGGTCACCGAAGTCCAGCACCTCGCGGGCCCGCCGGGCCGCCCGGTAGTCGGCGACGAGCGCCGCGAGCTCACGCCGGGCCCGCGCGGTCGCCGCGATCCGGCGCAGCTCGCGGCGCAGGCCCTTCGTCCCGGTCCGCCGCGCGGCCTCCGCGACCGCCGCGAGCGCCTGTTCGAACAGGTCGGCGTCGAAGGCCATCAGGTCGTCGGCCGAGACCAGATGCTCACTCAGCTCGCCGTCGAGGGCCACGAGATCGGCCACGAGCGCGGCCATCGACCGGGTCAGCGCCTCGACCCGGCCGCCGTGGGTACGCACCACCCGCGCCGCGAGCTGGTAGCGCGCGGCCGCGACGAGCATCCTCGTGTCCGGCTCCAGGCCGAGGCGCAGGGCATGCTCGCCGACCAGGCGACCGGCGTAGGCGTGGTAGGTGCTGATCGTCGGCTCGTCGGTGACGGCCGGCATGGGCGTTTCGCCGGCCCCGCCGTCGAACCGGCCGCCGGCCCCGCCCCACCCGGGGCCGCCCTGCTGTTCGTGGCCCTGCTGTTCGTGGCCCTGCTGTTCGTGGCCCCCGTGCTGACCACCGCTCCGCCCGCCGCCACCCGGCGGGCCCCAGCCGTCCCGGCCCGTCTGCTCTGCGGCCCGGCGCAGGGCGAGCCGTACCCGGCCGGCCAGCTCCGCCGCCGCCTTGTTCGTGAAGGTCAGCCCGAGCACCCGCCCCGGCTCGACCTGGCGGGTCGCCACCAGCCACACCACCCGGGCCGCCATCACGGACGTCTTGCCCGAACCGGCGCCGGCGATGACGACCGCCGGTTCCAGCGGCGCGGTGGCCGCGGCGAGCTGCTCGTCGGTGTACGGGACACCGAGCAGGTCACGGAGATCCTCGGGGTCGAGCGGAGGACGGGTGGCCGCGTCGTCGCCGGTGTCCACCGCGGGGCCGAGGCCGGGGAGCGCCTGCTGCGCGCCAGCGCCGAGGACGCCGGTCAATCGATCACCTGCTCTCCCTCCGGCCGCGCCGGGCAGGATCGACGGAACGAACACATGGTGCACGCATCGCCCGGTGTCGGCCGGAACGACTCGCTGGTGATGGTCCGTACCGCGTCCTGGAGCAGGTCGTCGATCCACGCGCGCCCCTCCGCGGGCAACGGCTCCTGGCGCTGCACCTCGGGCGGGGCGGGCTGCTCGTCCGGCAGGCGCGGGCCCAGGCTGTCCCCGCCGGCGTCCCGGCGCAGGTGGACCAGTTCGGCACCGCCCGGAACCGCGCGCGCCCCGGGCACCTGGTCCAACGCCCCCTCGCGCACGGCGAGCTGGTAGCTCCCGAGCTGGGCGTGCGTGCTCAGATCTCGACGGCTCGGCGCCGCGCGGCCGGTCTTGAAGTCGACCACGTGCACCCGGCCGGCGTCGTCGAGCTCGACCCGGTCGATGAAACCGCGCAGCCGGACGACCCGGCCAGCCACCTCGATGTCGCACGCGAAGCGCACCTCCGAGGCCACAACCGCCCGTCGCTGCGCCGCGTGCCAGTCCAGGAAACGGCGCAGCGCCTCCCGGGCCGCCGACCGCTCCTGCGCGGACCGCCACCGCGAGTCGAACTCGAGATACCGCCAGACGAGGTCGAGCCGGGCGTCCAGGGCGTCCATCCGCGCCTCGGTCCGGCCGCTGGACACCTCGTCCGCCAGTGCGTGCACAACCTTGCCGAAGCCCTGGGCGGCGGAGGCCGGCTCGGCCGCGTTCGCCTCGTGTTCAAGGAACCAGCGCAGCCCGCAGGCGGCCAGACTCGACAGCGACGATCCGGACAGCCTGATCGGCCCGTCCGGCGCGACGACCGGCACCGACGAACTGGTGACGTCCACCAGCCCCCACCAGCGATCCGGATGGGCGGCGGGAACCAGCGGCCGGCCACCGCCACCGCGGCCGCCGCCACCGCCATCGCTGCCACCGCCATCGCTGCCACCGCCATCGCTGCCACCGCCATCGCTGCCACCGTCATCGCTGCCGCCGCCATCGCTGCCGCGGCCGCCGTCATCGCTGCCGCGGCCGTCAACGCCGTCACCGTCACCGTCACCGACGGCCGCGAGGGCGGCCAGCCGGACCGCCGCCGCCGCCCGCATCGCCGCCGTGGCCTGCGGGTCCACGGAAATCCGCCGCAGCGCGGCGACCAGGCCGACCAGGGTGAGGGGCCGGGCGGGCCGGGTGCGCACGTCCTCCACCTGGACGCCCAGCTCGCGCAGGAACCTGCTGGGCTGCTCCCCGTCGTCGTCGGCGCCGTCGACCGCCGTGACCACCAGCCGCCGGCGCGCCCGGGTGAGCGCCACGTAGAACAGCCGCCGCTCGTCGGCGAGCAGCTCCTCCCGGGTGCGTGGCGGGCGGAGACCGCCCCGGCGTGGGGAGTCGAGCTGCTCGGCACCGAGCAGGGTGTGGCGCTGGCGCAGGTCGGGCCAGACGCCGTCCTGCACACCGCAGACGACCACGACCTCCCACTCCAGTCCCTTGGAGCGGTGCGCGGTGAGCAGCCGAACGGTTGCCGGGCGACCGGCCCTGGCCGTCGCCGTGTCCGGGGCGATCTGCTGCCTGGTGAGCTCGGCTACCACCGAGGCCACCGAGAATCCGGGGCCCCGCCGCTCGCCGAGGCGCCCCACCGCGTCGAAGAGCGCGACGACGGCGTCGAGATCGCGGTCAGCCGACCGGCCGGCGGGCCCGCCCGCCGCGGACACCCGTTCCAGCCGGGGCCCCCACCCGCTGGCCGACCACAGGGTCCACAGCGCGTCCTCGGGCGCGGCACCGCGCCGCAGTTCGGCGCGGGCGGTCCGCAGCAGCTGACCGAGACGGCGCGCCGGCGCGGCGACCTCGTCGGGGACCAGAAGCAGCATGCGGTCCGGATCGGCGACGGCCGCCCGCAGCAGCTCGGCGGACGACGCGGGCGTGCCCGGGAGCCGTCCCGCCGCCGCGGGTTCGGCCCCCGCCGCGGACGCGGCGGCGTCGAGTGCCCGCAGCTCGCGGCCGAGGGCACGCAGGCCGGCCGGATCGGCCCCGCCGAGCGGCGAGGTCAGCAGCGCGCGCGCCGTCTCCGGCGTCAGGTGGACGGACGGCTCGTCCGCGCAGCGCAGCGCCGTCAGCAGCAGCTGGGCGGCGGGCTCCCGGGCCGCGGGCAGCTCGCCGCCCTCGACGCTCACCGGCACCCCGGATGCCGTCAGCACCCGGCGCAGCACACCGAGGCCGGCCGTCGAGCGGACCAGGACAGCCATGTCGTCCCAGCCGACCCCGTTCTCCAGATGCTCGCGGCGCAGCAGCTCGGCGATCGCCTCCGCCTCGGCGCCGGCCGTCGGGTAGGTGCGGGCCGAGACCTGGCCGGGGCCGGCCGTGCCGCCGGCCGCGATCAGATCGCGGTGCGCGCGCACGTACCGGACGGGCAGGCCCGCGGACGGGAGCGCGGCCGCCACCCGGCGGCTGGCGGCGAGCGGCGCCGGGGACATCCGGCGGCAGCGGCGCAGCGCGGTGACCGGGGCGGGCGAGCCGTCCCGGCGGGGGAAGCGGGCCGGGAAGTCGAGCAGGCCGCGGACCTCCGCGCCGCGGAAGGCGTAGATCGCCTGGTCCGGATCGCCGAAGACCACTAGATCACCACCGCCACCGGCGACCGCCGCCAGCAGACGTTCCTGCGCGGGATCGGTGTCCTGGTACTCGTCGACGAACACCGCCCGGTAGCGCCCGCGCAGGCTCGCGAGGACGTCCTGGTCGGCGGCGAGGTTCGCGGCGCTGTGCACGAGGTCGGCGTAGTCGATCGCGCCCTCGGCCCCGAGCGCGTCGAGGTAGTCGCCGTAGAACTCGGCGACCGCCTTCCAGTCGGCGCGACCGACCCGGCGGGCGAGGCGGGCCAGGGCCGGCGGGTCCACGCCGACCTCCCGGGCCCGCGCCATGAGCATCCGGACCTCCTCGGCGAAGCCGCGGGTGCCCAGCGCCCCGGCCAGCGCGTCGGGCCAGACCGGGCGGCCGAGCTCGCGGGAGCCTTCCAGGAGGTCACGCAGGCGGGCGTCCTGCTCGGGGCCGGACAGCAGCCGGAACCCGCCGAGCGGCGTACCGGCGCCGTAGGCCCGCAGCAGGGCCAGGCACCAGGCGTGGAACGTCCAGGCGGCCGGGCCGACCGCGCCGGGCCCGAGCCGGGCGGCGAACCGCTCGCGCAGGTGCCGGGCCGCGCGCCGGCTGAAGGTGAGCACCAGCAGGGACGCCGGGTCCGCACCCCGCTCGATCCGGCGGGCGACGGCTTCGACGAGCGTGGTGGTCTTGCCCGTGCCCGGCCCGGCGAGGACCAGCAGCNGGCCTCCGGCGTGTCCCACCACCTCGGCCTGCGCAGCATCCAACACGATGGGTGATGCCGCCGGAACGGGCGGTGCCACCAGGCGAAACGGTCGCCGGGGCGGGTGGCGGGCGGTGGGCGGCGCGGTGACCACGCCGCACAGCACATCACGCCACCCCGACAAGATCACCAATGCCTGACGCGGGCGGCGGGGTGCGCGGCGACGCGCCGGCCCGCGTCGCGACGCNGGATTCCCTGGAGCGACACAAGATGCGCACGAATAGCACTAAAGGTGTTGCAAAGGATGCGGGCCGTTGCCTCACCGTGGCAGCTTCACCCGGTATGAGTAATGCCATGACTCAGCCCGCCCATGGCCCCGACACCACACCGGACCACACCCCCGCCGCCGGTGGCACAGCCCCGGCAGGCACCGCGCCCCCGGCAGGCACCACACCCCCGGGCACCGCGCCCCCGGCAGGCACCACACCCCCGGGCACCGCGCCCCCGGCAGGCACCACACCCCCGGGCACCGCGCCCCCGGCAGGCACGGCACCCCTGGCAGGCACGGCACCCCTGGCAGGCACCGGGCCGTCCCCCCGGGCCGGCGCCGGGGAACAGCACGGCCGGGTCGCGTTCGTCACCGGCGCGGGCTCCGGAATCGGGGCCGCGTGTGCCCGCCGGCTCTCCGCGGCCGGCGCCCGGGTGGTGCTCGCCGACCGGGACGCCGACGCGGCCAAGGAGGTCGCCGCCGAGATCGAGGCCGCCGGTGGCGAGACCCTCGTCCTCGCCGTGGACGTCGCCGACCCCGAGGCGGTGGCCGATGCCGTGCGGACCGCGTACGAGTTCCAGGGCCGCCTCGACCTCGCGGTCAACAACGCCGGGGTGGCGACCACCCGGGCACCGCTGGAGGACATCCCACTGGCCGACTGGGACAAGGTCATCTCCGTCAACCTGTCCGGCGTCTTCTACTGTCTGCGGGCGGAGATCCCCGCGATGCTCGCCACCGGCGGCGGGTCGATCGTGAACATGGCGTCCGTGCTGGGCACCGTCGGCCTGCCGGGTACGCCGGCCTATGTCGCCGCCAAGCACGGCGTCATCGGCCTGACCAAGGTGGCCGCGCTGGACAACGCGACGCGGGGGATCCGGGTCAACGCCGTGGCTCCCGGGTTCATCGACACGGCGATGGTCAGCGCGCAGCGGGGAGCCCGCTACTTCCAGCCGACGAACCGGCTGGGGACGGCGGCGGAGGTGGCCGAGGTCGTGAACTTCCTGCTCTCGGACCAGGCATCCCTGGTGACCGGCAGCATCTACACCGCCGACGGCGGCTTCACCGCGCGCTGAGCCGGCCGCCCCAGCGCGCCGCGGCGAGGTCGACCCGGGTGCCCCCGGGTCGCAGCGGGGTTCCGTCCGCGCTCAGGCGGCGCAGGGCCTCGGCCGGGGCCGCCGGATTCGGCTCGCCGGAAGCCCGGACCACGCGATGCCACGGGACGTCCTCCTCGTGGCCGTACCGGGCGAGCACCGTCCCCACCGTGCGGCCGGTGCCCGCGCCGACGAACTCCGCGACATCGCCGTAGGTCAGGACCCGGCCGGCGGGGATGCCGGCGACGGCGTCCAGCACCGACACCGCGTAGGGCGTCGGGCCGGGACCGTGCGGGAACCCGTGTTCAGGCACGGCCCCGACCCTCCCGCGAATCAGTGGACGGCGCGAATCAGTAGACGGGCAGTGACTTGTCCACCTGGGTCGCCCAGGCCGTGACCCCACCCTGGACGTGCACGGCCGAGGAGAAACCGGCGGCCTTGAGCGTCGCCAGCGCCTCGGCAGAGCGCACCCCGCTCTTGCAGTAGACGACCACCCGCCGGTCCTGCGGCAGCTCCGACAGGTGCGCCGGCAGATCACCCTTGGGGATCAGGCGCGCGCCGGGGATCCGCACGATCTCCCACTCCGCGGGCTCCCGGACGTCGACCAGTTCGATCGGTTCCCCGCCGTCCAGGATGCCCTTCAGCTCGGCGGCGGTGATCGTGGAACCGGCGGCGGCCTGCTGGGCCTCCTCGGACACCACTCCGCAGAACGCCTCGTAGTCGATGAGCTCGGTGATCGACGGGTTCTTCCCGCACAGCGGGCATTCCGGGTCCTTGCGCACCTTGATCGCGCGGTAGGTCATGTCCAGCGCGTCGTAGACCATCAGCCGGCCGACCAGCGGCTCACCGATCCCGGTCAGCAGCTTGATGGCCTCGGTGGTCTGGATCGACCCGATCGAGGCGCAGAGGACGCCCAGCACCCCGCCCTCCGCACAGGACGGCACCATGCCCGGCGGCGGGGGCTCCGGGTAGAGGCACCGGTAGCAGGGCCCGTGCTCGGCCCAGAAGACGCTCGCCTGCCCGTCGAAGCGGTAGATGGAGCCCCAGACGTACGGCTTGCCGAGCAGCACGCAGGCGTCGTTGACCAGGTAGCGGGTCGCGAAGTTGTCGGTGCCGTCGACGATCAGGTCGTACTGGCTGAAGATCTCCCTGACGTTGGAGGTGTCCAGCCGGGTCTCGTGGATGATCACGTTCACGTACGGGTTGATCTCAAGGACGGAGTCCCGCGCGGACTCGGCCTTGCTCCGGCCGACGTCCGACTGCCCGTGGATGATCTGCCGCTGCAGGTTCGACTCGTCCACGACGTCGAACTCGGCGATGCCCAGCGTCCCGACGCCCGCCGCCGCGAGGTACATCAGCGTGGGCGAGCCCAGCCCACCCGCACCCACGGCGAGCACCCTGGCGTTCTTGAGCCGCTTCTGGCCGTCCATCGCGACGTCCGGGATGATCAGATGCCGCGAGTACCGGCGGACCTCGTCGACGGTCAGCCCCTCGGCGGGGGCGACCAGGGGCGGTAGTGACACGTTGCTCCTCGCCTTCTGCTGACTTACCACCCGACGATGCCACAGCCACCCGTCCCGGCAGCCGTGATCGACGGTTCGCGTGCCCTCCGGCACAGCCCGCCTGTCGGCGGGTCGCGTGAGGTTGTCCGCTCTGGTACAGCACATCCACCGGCCCGGCTGTTCCCGGTTCCGGACGGCGGCGGCGAGGCGGTGCCGGCGGTCTCAGGCGGACCGGCGGGCGGTGTCGGCGCCGGGGTGCTCCTTCCGCGCGGCGGTGCCCGTCTTCTCCCTGGTGGTCTTCGTGTCCCTGGTGGTCTTCGTGTCCCCGGTGGTCTTCGTGTCCCTGGTGGTCTTCGCGTCGCCGGCACTCTTCGTGTCCCGGGCGCTCTTCGCCGCCCGGGCGCTCTTCGGGCCGCGGGCGGGCTGGCTCTTTCGGGCCCGCGTGCCCGCCGGCCGCGAAGCGTCCGCGGACCGGCCGTCCGCGCGGGCCGCCTCGATGCTGGCCCGCAGCGCCGCCATGAGATCACCGGAAGGACCCGGGGCGGCCGGCCCCGCGGCCGGGGCGACGACGTCCCGACCGGCGATCTTCGCGTCGATCACCGCCTGCAGCGCCTCGCGGTACTCGTCCCGGAACTTCGTCGGGTCGAAGTCCGCGGCCAGCGTCTCGATCAGCGAGCTCGCCATGGCCAGCTCCTGCGACCGGACGTCCACCTCCTCGGTCAGGAAGTCGAACTCGGGCTCGCGCACCTCGTCCGGCCACAGCATCGTCTCCAGGACGAAGACCTCGTCACGCACCCGCAGGGTGGCGAGCTGCTCGCGCTGGCGCAGCGCCAC
Source organism: Frankia sp. EI5c (assembly GCF_001636565.1). Lineage (GTDB taxonomy): Bacteria > Actinomycetota > Actinomycetes > Frankiales > Frankiaceae > Parafrankia. The sequence goes on along the minus strand of NZ_LRTK01000027.1, from coordinate 10,957 downwards.
CTTCACCAGCGCCACCCGCCCCGAACCCGCGAGCGCGTCCCGGAGCAGCACGTACGGCTTCAGGCCTGGGCGGTCGGGCTCCAGGTAGTAGCTCTTCGCGAAGTAGATCGGGTCGACCTGGTCGAGCGGCACGAACTCCAGCACGTCGATCGAGCGCGACGTCCGCAGCGGCAGGCTGGCGAAGTCCTCGTCGGTCAGCACCACGATCTCGCCGTCAGGCAGCTCGTAACCCTTGGCGATGTCCGCGTAGGCGACCTCCTCCCCGTCGGTCTCGGCCACCCGCCGGTACCGGACCCGAACACCATCCGAACGTCTGACCTGGTGGAACGAGACATCTCGCTCCTGGGTGGCGGAGTAGAGCCGGACCGGGATCGACACCAGGCCGAAGGAGATCGCACCCTTCCAGATCGAACGCATGTTCGCTCCCCATGTCGAGTCAGCCCAATGGTGGCCCAACGCAGGCCCACTGGGAAGTTGGGTCGGGCCCGACCGCGACCGATCCCGCAACCGCCGGGTCGACGGCGCCGATGGCGGGTATCGGTGCCAGGCGGCCACACCCGGACCAGCGCCACCGGACCAGCGCCACCGGCCCGGCACGACGAGCGAATGGACGAGCGATGAGGGAGACCCGATGAGTTCCTCGACCGACCGCCTCCTGGACGTCCCGGACGCCGACGCCGCCGAGCAGTCGCGCGAGCTGCGGCCCTCCGAGGCCCAGGAGACGGCCCAGGAGACCCAGGACAGCGGCGCCGGCGCGGCTCCCCCGCACCCCGGCGCGGCCGAGGCCGACGAGTTCGACGCCGTGGAACAGAACCTCGTCGTCGAGCAGGACGACGAGGAGGAATACCGATAGGCCGGGGCAACAGTGCTCATCCGGGGGCCTGGGCCGTCAACGCGGGTAGTGTTGGCGAGATGTCGACGTGGCTGGGCACCGCCGGCCCGCGTGTGCTCGACGACAGCCGGTGAACAACCAGGAGGTGCGCGGGTGACAGCCGAGCCTGCGGCGCCGCAGTCGCGTCCGGGTCGCACTCCCCGACTCCCCCGAACCGCGCGCCGGTTCCAGCTGCTGGGCGCGGCCCGCGAGGTGTTCGTCGCCCAGGGCTACCACGCCGCGGCGATGGACGAGATCGCCGAGCGCGCCGGGGTNAGCAAGCCGGTTCTCTACCAGCACTTCCCCGGAAAGCTGGAGCTCTACCTGGCGCTGCTCGACGAGCATTCGGAGCGGCTGGTGTCGGCGGTGCACGCCGCGCTGGCGTCGACCGCCGACAACCACGTGCGCGTCGAGCGGTCGATCCGGGCCTACTTCGACTTCGTCAACGACCCCAGCGGCGCCCACCAGCTCGTCCTGGAATCCGACCTGCGCAGTGAGCCCGCCGTCCGGCAGCGGGTGGAGGACAACTTCGCGCAGTGCGTGCGCGCCATCGCGGCCACCATCGTCGTGGACACCGGGCTCACCCAGGACGAGGCCGACCTGCTCGCCGTCGGGCTGGTGGGCCTGGCCGAGTCGGGGGCACGCTGGTGGCTGTTGCGGGGTGCGTCGATCCCCAAGGAACGCGCCGTGGAGCAACTCGTCGAGCTGGCCTGGCGCGGGATCGCCGGCTACCCCCGCCAGTCGCCGCCCGCCGAGGGGCCCACCGAGGCGTCCGTCGCGACGACCGCCGAGGGGTCCATCGGCCCGCCCGTCGAGACGTCCACCGCCGAGAACTGAGCCGAGATCACCACCGGGCCGTGTGCCCGGAGCGAACAGCGGTCCGCCGGGCCCGCCCCGGGGCCGGTAGGCCATAGTGTGGGCGCTGATCGTCCGTGCCGCCGGCTGCCGGCGGTACGGAGCAGGCGCCCCAGCAAAGAGCAGGCGTCCCAGCCAACTCGACCACGCGGAGGTCATCGAGTGGAGGTCAAGATCGGGATCAAGCACGTCGCCCGCGAGCTGGTACTGGAGAGCACCCAGTCACCGGACGCGGTCGCCGCGCTGGTCAGCGAGGCGGTCGGCGGCAAGACCGGGCTTCTCACCCTCGTGGACGAGAAGGGGCGCCGGGTGGTCGTCCCGGCCGACGCGCTCGCCTATGTGGAGATCGCGGAGTCCGAGGCCCGCCGGGTCGGTTTCGGCACCGCCTGAGACTGGTCAGCCCCGGCCCCCGGTGCCGTCAGGCGGAGAGGCCGAGCGCGGCCATCCGCCGGCTGTGTGCGGCCATGATGCGGTTGAAGATCGCCGCGATCTCCTCCAGGTCGCCGACCCCGGCCAGCAGGCCGGTCAGCGCGTCCCGGTCGATCGCCACCCGCTGTGCCTGGGTGAGGGCCTCCCCGACCAGCCGGCGGGCCCACAGCGCCAGCCGGCCGGCCACCACGGGATTGCTGGCGATGGCGGCGCGCACCCGGTCCACGGCGAAGGCCGCGTGGCCGGTGTCGGCGAGCACCCGGAGAACCAGCCCGCGGGCCTCNGGTTCGAGCCGGCCGGCGATCTCGCGGTAGAAATCCGTCGCGATGCCGTCCCCCACATAGGCCTTCACCAGGCTTTCCAGCCAGTCCGACGGCGCGGTGAGGTTGTGGAAGGCGGTCAGGGCGGACACGAACGGCGCCATCGCCTGTTCCAGGTCGACCCCGAGCCGGGTCAGCTCGCCCTCGATCGCCTCGAAATGAGCGAACTCGGCTGCCGCCATCCGACCGAGCGCGATCTTGTCGGCCAAGGTCGGTGCCATGCGGGCATCCGTCGCCATCCGCTCGAAGGCGGTCAGCTCACCGAGGGCCAGCAGACCCAGCAGATCGACGAGCGCCGGGTGCGCGCCGCCCGGCGTGGCCGACCCGTCGGCCGGCTCCGTCGCGGCGGCGGCGGGACTTGCGGTACGGGTCTGGGAAGTCTGGGCCACAGCGTGATTCTGGCACCTCGGCGCCACCCCACCGCGGTGTACGCCCGCACCGGCCGCCCGCGCCGCGGTGGTCCGCGCGGTCCGTCGCCACCCGCCTCGACAGAAACACCGGCCGGCGGGCTGTCGGTGAGATGTCACCGGACGGGTGGCCGGATGGTGCCGGTGCGGCGGAACCCGTACGGGTGTTGGGCCGCGGGCACGAAATCCGGTGGTCGAGCGCGATGCCACCCGCCGATCCGCACGTCAACTAGGCGAAGAACGTTGCAATATCACACCCACTCGGGGCGGCACACGGGTTATCCTTGACCCAGCCGGTGGCCATCACACCACCTGGCCAACAGGCCGCTGATCGACTGACGCCGCCCCGGGGAATCGGGTCGCAGGCGCCGCGCGGCATATCGCGAGCGGGTTCAGCGAAGGACACCGCTCAGAGCAGACCAGGAGTGTCCCGCTGTCCGTCACAAACACACCTACGTCCGACATCGAAGCCAGCCCCGGCGAAACCACCAGCGAAATCGCAGCTGACGCGACGAGCCAGACCCCGGATGCGGGTCCGCCCCAGGCGCCGCTGTTCGCCGAGATCGGCGTCCGGCCCGAGACCGTCGCGGCGCTCGCGGAGGTCGGCATCCTCCGGCCGTTCGCCATCCAGGAGCTCACTCTCCCGCTCGCGCTCGACCGCATCGACATCATCGGCCAGGCGCGCACCGGCACCGGCAAGACCCTCGCCTTCGGCATTCCGGTGGTCCAGGTCGTCACCGCCAAGGACGAAGGCGCGGACGGCCGCCCGCAGGCGCTCGTCGTCGTCCCCACCCGCGAGCTGTGCGTGCAGGTCACCGCGGACATCGCCCGCGCCGGCCTCGGCCGCGGCCTGCGGGTGCTGTCGGTCTACGGCGGACGTGCCTACGAGCCCCAGCTGACCGCGCTGCGCACCGGCGTCGACATCGTCGTCGGCACGCCCGGCCGGCTGCTCGACCTGGCCCGGCAGAAGGCGCTCGACCTCTCCGGCGCCCGCACCCTCGTCCTCGACGAGGCCGACGAGATGCTGGACCTCGGCTTCCTGCCGGACGTCGAGCGCATCATCGGGTACCTCCCCGCGGAGCGGCACACGATGCTGTTCTCCGCCACGATGCCCGGCCCGGTGATCTCGCTGGCCCGCCGGCTGATGAGCCGGCCGGTGCACGTCCGCGCCGAGCAGCCGGACGAGGGCCGCACCGTCCCGAACACCCAGCAGCACGTCTTCCGCGCGCACGCGCTGGACAAGATGGAGGTGCTGGCCCGCCTCCTGCAGGCCACCGACCGTGGCCTGGCCATGGTGTTCGTCCGCACCCGGCGCACGGCCGACAAGGTCGCCGAGGACCTCGCCCGGCGCGGCTTCGCGGCCGCGGCGGTGCACGGCGACCTCGGCCAGGGCCAGCGCGAGCAGGCACTGCGCGCGTTCCGCGGCGGCAAGGTCGACGTGCTGGTCGCCACCGACGTGGCGGCCCGCGGCATCGACGTCGGCGGCGTCACCCATGTCGTGAACTACCAGTGCCCCGAGGACGAGAACGTCTACCTGCACCGGATCGGCCGGACCGGCCGGGCCGGCGGCAGCGGCGTGGCCATCACCTTCGTGGACTGGGACGACCTGCCCCGGTGGACCCTCGTCAACCGGGCGCTGGCGCTGCCGTTCGAAGAACCGCTGGAGACCTACTCCACCTCCCCGCACCTGTTCGAGCTGCTGGCGATTCCGGCCGATGTGAAGGGCACGCTGCCGCACGCGGCACGCACCCGCGCCGGGCTCGCCGCCGAAGAGGTCGAGGACCTGGGCGGCGGCCGGCGCGGAGCCGGCCCCCGTGGCCGCACCCGCGGTCGTGACCAGGAGGAGAAGCCCGTCCGCCCGGTGCGGACCCGCGTGCGGCAGCGCACCCGGGGAGCGGGTGCGGCCGCCGCGGCGACCGGGCTGTCGGTGGCCGGTGCCCCCGAGGGCTCCGCGGGCGCCGGCGTCCAGGACGACGATTCGCGCAGCTCAGCCGACGGCTACGACCAGGCGGTGACCGTCGCATCGGTCCGCGTCCTCGGGGCCGATCTCACGGGCCGGGACGAGACCGCGACGGATACCGGCGGAGAAGCTCCGGTCGAGCTCGCGGCCGCCGATCCGAACGGCGAGCCCGTCAGGCGCCGGCGGCGCCGCCGGGGCGGCCGTGGCCGCGGAACCGGCACCGTCCGGGACGGCGCGGAGTCGGGCGACGGCGATGGCTCGGACTCCGCCGACAACGACCGCACCCACCAGGCCGAGTCGGCCTGAGCGGACGGCAGGGAACCGGGCTGGGTCAGGCCTGGGCGCGCAACGCCAGCCTGACCCAGCTCGGCCGCCCGCAGGCCGGGCACCGCAGCAGTGACGGGTGCCGCAGCGGCAGCGGGAGATGCATGCTCGGGGTCAGTACCCACAGCGCGCGGCGGAGGCTGACCGCGCTCGTCCGCTCGCAGCGCGAGCACTCGACCATGAGGGCCGTACTGCGACCTCCCGGTGGGCGCACCCCGCTGTAGAGGGCTCGCTTACCGTGCGCGTCCCGGCCCACCGCCGGGCCCGGCCCGCTCGCTCCGGCGGCTGGGCGACGTCCCGTACCGGCGCCGGGCGCAGCTGGTCTGCCGGCCGCCGCCGCGCCGCCGGGCCCGCGACTTCCGCCCGCCGGGCCGCGACCGGGCACTCTCGCCCCAGGGCCGCCGCCGGGCGCTCCGTGACCGCCGCCGCCCGCCGTCTCGCGGGTGCCGTCGATTCCCGCCGCGCGGGGGCGCAGCCGGTCGAACCCCGCCGCCGTACGCTCGTTCTTCACACCGCCGCCTTCACACCGCCGCGCCTGACACGGCGGCATCTGGGCCGACCGCCTGCGCCGGTGGACGCGCGCTCACCCGCCCGCCGGGCCGCGGCTGACCGCCGCCGGTTTCTCTGCCAGGCCCACCCCCGGTTCCGCTCGCGCCCCCCGCGCCACTCGCGCCCCCCGCAGCCGCACCCGCACCCCCGGCGCCGCTGGCCTCTTCGGCGCCCCCTCCTGCCGGTACCCGCCGCGCCGTCGCCTCGCCGACGGGCGGGCCGGCCACCCCGGCGATCGCGCGGCCGTGGGCACGGTAGGCCTCCGCCCCCTTGGACCGGCCGGCGGTGGTGAGGATCGACCGCCCCAGGCCCGGGGCCTCGGCGAACCGCACCGACCTGACGATCGGCGGTTCCAGAATGGTCACGTCATAGCGAGAGGCGACGTCGAGGACCACGGCCCGGCTGTGCGCGGTACGGCCGTCGAACAGGGTGGGCAGCACCCCGCGCACCCGCAGCCGAGGGTTCGTCAGCCGCTGGACGTCCGCGACGGTGTCGAGCAGCTGCCCCACCCCCCGGTGGGAGAGCGTCTCGCACTGGAGGGGGATGACGACCTCGTCCGCGGCGGTCAGGCCGTTGATGGTGAGGACGCCGAGCGAGGGTGGGCAGTCGACGAGGACGAAGTCGTACTCCGCCGCGACCTCGTCGAGCGCCAGCCGCAGCGCGTGCTCACGGCCCGTCCGCGACAGCAGGATGGCCTCGCAGCCGGCCAGCTCGATCGTGGCGGGCAGCAGATCGGCGCCGTCGGAGGTGCGGCGGATCACGATGCCCGCGGGCAGCCGGCCGAGCAGCACGTCGTGCAGGGACAGTTCGAGTGCGTCCGGGTCGAGACCCATCGAGAACGTCAGGCAGGCCTGCGGGTCGAGATCCACGAGCAGGACGCGGCGGCCAAGCTCGCACAGCGCGGCACCGAGGCTCGCGACCGAGGTCGTCTTGGCGACGCCACCCTTCTGGTTGGCTACAGCGAGAACCCGGGCCACATCGATCAGTGTGACAACGGAGAGCACCTGATCACAACACCATGAGTGACTGAATCTCGTGCGGGCCGCGACCGCCGGGACGAACCCGCCCAGGTCGGGGGCGTACCAACCGGCCCGACGGCGAGATGTCGGACGCAATGGTGCTGTGGGCGTGTTCCGGGCGTGCCGGACGGGCAATGCCCTTCCGGGCGTCACGCCGCCCGCNCCGCACCGCCCACACCGCATGTCCGCACCGCACCGCACCTCGCCGCACCGGGCCGATCCGAGGGAGCCACCCGCATGCTTGAGGCCGTCGGCTACCTGATCGTCTCCGTGCTCCTGATCGCCGGCAACGCACTGTTCGTGGCAGCCGAGTTCTCGTTGGTGGCGGTCGAGCCACACCAGATGCAGGAGGCCGCGGATGCGGGTGAGCGCCGCGCCGGCACCGTGCTGCGCGCGGTGCGATCACTGTCGTTCCAGCTCTCCGGAGCCCAGCTGGGAATCACCGCGACCTCGCTGGCAGTGGGCTACCTCGCCGAGCCGGCGATCGCGGCCCTGCTGCGCCCGCCGCTGGAGGCGGTCGGGATCCCGCCGTCGCCGCGCTCGATCACGGCGATCGCGCTGGCCCTGGTGCTGGCCACCGTCACCCAGATGGTGTTCGGCGAGCTCGTGCCGAAGAACTGGGCCATCTCCGAGCCGGTGCGGGTCGCCCGTGCGGTCGCGCCGGCCCAGGTGCTGTTCACCCGCGTCTTCCGACCCCTGATCAGCGTGCTCAACGGGGCGGCGAACATCCTGGTGCGGGCGGTGGGAGTCGAGCCGCAGGACGAGCTGCGCAGCGGGCGGTCCTCCGCCGAGCTGGACTCGATCGTGACGTCCTCAGCCGAGCACGGCACCCTCCCCTCCACCACCGCCGACCTGCTGAGCAGATCGCTCCGCTTCGGTGACCGGCGCGCGTCCGACGTCATGACCCCCCGGATGCGGACCGTGTTCACCGCCGCGGACACGACGCTGGCGGACCTGCTGACGCTGGCCGAGCGGACCGGCCGGTCCCGCTTCCCGGTGCTGCGCCCCGCGCCCCGCGCCGAAGCGCCCGAAGAAACCGAAGAAACCGAAGGGGCCGAAGGGGCCGAAGGGGCCGGCGGGACCGAAAACACCGGCGGGACCGAGATCCCCGAACCGGGGCGCTCCCGCGACCGTGCCGCGGGCGGGTACGCCGACGAGGTCATGGGCGTCGTACACGTCAAGGATGTCTTCCGGGTGCCACCGCGGGAGCGGCCCCGGCACCGGGTGTCGGAGGTCCTGGTCAGGCCGCTGCTCGTACCGGCTTCCCTGCACTGCGAGGTCCTGCTGCATCGCCTGCGCCGCAGCGGCCTCCAGCTCGCCGTCGTGATCGACGAGTACGGCGGGATGGACGGCATCGTCACCATGGAGGACCTCGTCGAGGAGCTCGTGGGCGAGGTCGACGACGAGTACGACCGGCGGACGACGCCGGACGTCGTGCCACTCGCCCCGGGTCAGTGGCTGCTGTCGGGGCTCCTGCGCCTGGACGAGGTCGAGGCGGCTACCGGTACCGGCCTGCCCCCCGGCCCGTACGAGACCCTCGGCGGTCTCATGCTGGCCCGCCTCGGCCGGCTCGGGCAGCCGCACGACGTCGTCCAGGTGGACGGGCACGAGCTCGGGGTGGTCTCGCTCGACGGCCGTCGGATCAGCCGGNTCCGCCTCGCCGCGAAACCGGCCGACCCGACCGGAACAGCGCCAGCGGCGAGCGGCACCGCGGCTGGCACGGCTGGCACGGCTGGCACGGCTGACACCACTGGCACGGCTGGCAGCACTGGCACGGCTGGCACGGAAGGCACGGAAGGCACGGAAGGAGCGCGTCGATGACCGCGCTGGCGATCCTCGCCGGCCTGCTCCTGCTGGCCGGGAACGCGTTCTTCGTCGGTGCCGAGTTCGCGCTGATCTCAGCCCGCCGCGACCGGGTCGCCCCGCTCGTCCAGCAGGGCGACCGGCGCGCGGCGGCGGTGCTGACCCACCTGGAGCATCTCTCCCCCATGCTCGCGGCGACCCAGCTCGGCATCACCGTGTGCTCGCTGGCCCTCGGCGCGGTCGCCGAGCCGGCGGTGGCCCACCTGCTGGCCTCGGGCCTGGCCGCGGCCGGCGTACCCCACGACGCCCAGCACGTGATCGCGTTCGCCGTCGCCCTGGTGATCGTGGTCTCGCTGCACATGGTGCTGGGCGAGATGGTGCCGAAGAACCTCTCCATCGCCGGCCCGGAACGCGCCGCGCTCTGGCTGGGCCCACCGCTGTTCGCCTTCGCCCGGATGACCCGGCCGTTCATCGCGTTCCTGAACCAGTTCGCGAACGCGGTGCTGCGGCTGCTGCGCGTCACCCCGTCCGACGAGCTGTCCACCGCCTACACCCCGGAGGAGCTGGGCGCGCTCATCGGCCAGTCCCGGCAGGAGGGACTGCTGCACTCCGGCGAGCACGAACTGCTCACCCACGCGCTGGAACTCTCGGGACGCACCGCCAGCTCGGTGATGATCCCGCGCGCGGAGATTGTCACCGTGCCCTGGACGGTCACGGCGACCCAGCTGGAGCAGGTCGTCGCCGAGACCGGCTTCTCCCGCTTCCCGGTGCGCGCCCCGGCCGCGGACAGCGCCGTGGCGGGCAGCCCGCCGGGCCCGCCCGCGGAGCTGGTCGGGTTCCTGCACGCGAAGGACGTCCTGGGGATCGCCGAGGAGGCACGGGACGAGCCGCTGCCGCCGCACCGGCTGCGGCCCATGGTGCGGATCCCCGTGGGCCTGCGGCTCGACGAGACGCTGCGCCTAATGCAGCGGACGAACTCCCACCTGGGCCGGGCGGTCGACGCGGCGGGCACCACACTCGGGGTCGTGGCCATGGAGGACGTCGTGGAGGAGTTCGTCGGCGAGGTGGAGGACGCGAGCCATCGCGGGACGGCTGACGCCCGTGGCTGAGCCGCGGCGGCGGATTGCGGTGGTTGGGGACGGACCGGGGCCGGATCAGCCGGCGGGTGGCGCCGCGCTCTGCACGACCTCGAAGGACCACAACGTGGCTCCCGTCGCGGCTGGCGCGCCCTGACCACCGGGAGCGCCCTGACCACCGGGAGCGCCGCCGGGGTGCCCGTGAGCCGGCGGGGCGGCCTCGGCGTTGGCGGCCCGGTGGCCCTCGCTGAAGGCCATCGAGGACTGCCAGCGCTGGAAGTCCTCCTCACTGCGCCACCGGGTGTAGACGAGGTAGGTGTCGGTTCCCTCCAGCGGACGCAGGAGCTCGAACCATTCGAACCCGTCCGCCTTCTCGACCATCCCGGCCCGGCCGGCGAACCGTGACTCCAGGGTCTCCCGCATCGCCGGGGGGACCGTGAGCACATTGATCTTGACGACACTCATGTCCGTAACGGTAATGCGCCGGCGCGTGTCCCCGGCTGTGTCACCCCACGAGTGGTCCATGCCGTACAGTCGGCCGGCGTGTCCCGTCTTCCCCGGTTGGCCGTGGTCGTCGACGCCACCGCCGCGCATCCGGACCCGGCAGTACTCGGGTCCGCCGGTGCGGCCGCGCTGGCCGCCCTCGTCGACAGTGGGCTGGACGCGGTGGCCGTGGTGGTGGGTGCCGGCGGNGAGCTGCCCGCCCGCGCGGCGGCCCGGACGCTCGACGAGTTCGGTCTCATCGACCGGCTCACCGCGCTCCCCGGTCCGCTCACGCTGAGTTCCGCCCCCGGCTGGCGTCCCCCGTTCACCCTGCCGGGTGGCGGCCTGCCCGGGGTCCGACACACCTCCCTGCCTGGCCAGGACGCGATCGTGTTCGTCGGCGCGCCTCCCGCGCCCGGCCTGGAACCGCCGTCGGCGACGGCCACCAGCACAGACCTCGGCACCGGCACCAGCACCGGCACGAGGCCCGGTTCGGCCGCACCGCCGCCGCCCTGGAGTCGCGGTCGTTTCTTCGGCGGGGTCTTCCACACCGAGCTGGAAGGGGTGTTCCGGGTCTCCCCCGACCCGGAGCTGGCCGGTCCGCAGGGCCGGTGGATCGGCGAGTACCTGCGCGGCCGGTACCTGCTGCCAGCCCGTTCCGTCATGATCCGCGATCCCGCGGCGGCCGGGGTGCGCCGCCCCGCCCGGCGCTACCTGAAGGGTCTCGCCCGGGAGTTGCGGCAAGGCCACGCCCGCGCGTCCCGCGCGGGATATCCCCTGCCCGTCCCGGCCCGCGCCCGCTGACCTCCCAGCCGGGCCAGCCCTCCCAGCCGGGCCAGCCATACCAGCCGGGCCAGCCAT
>NZ_LRTK01000026.1 GCF_001636565.1 Frankia sp. EI5c | reverse complement strand
CCAGCCGGGCCAGCCATACCAGCCGGGCCAGCCATGCCGGCCCGGTCAGCGGGCCAGCCCCCGGAGCCGGTCCTGGGCCGCGCGCAGGGTCGCCAGCTTCTTGGGGAAGCCGAAACGGATGATGTGTCGCCCGTCGGCGGGGTCGGCGTAGAAGGACGAGCCGGGCACCCCCGCGACCCCGAACTCCCGCACCAGCCGCCGAGTGAAGGCGACGTCGTCGCCGTCCGGGTCCAGCTTGGTGGTGTCGCACATGACGTAGTAGGCGCCGTCCGGCGGGCGCAGGAGGAATCCGGCGCTCTCCAACGCCCCGCACAGCAGGTCACGCCGCTGCCGGTAGTTCTCAGCCAGCTCGGCGTAGTAGCTGGTGGGCAGCTCCATCGCGGCGATTCCGGCCGCCTGCAACGGCGCGGCCGCCCCCACGGTCAGGAAGTCGTGCACCTTGCGGATGGCAGCGGTGTACGGGGCGGGCGCGACGGTCCACCCGACCCGCCACCCGGTGACGGCGTAGGTCTTCGACAGCGCGTTCACCGTGATCGTCCGGTCCTCCAGCCCGGGGACGGTCGCCGGCGGGATGTGGCCACCCGGGCCGAGGTAGTGGATGTGCTCGTAGATCTCGTCGGTCAGCACCAGGATGTCGTGGCGCTGGGCGAGCTCGGCGATGAGCGCGAGCTCGGCGGCGTCGAAGACCTTGCCGGTCGGGTTGTGCGGGGTGTTGACGACGATGGCGCGGGTGCGGTCCGAGCAGGCCGCGCGCAGTTCCGCCTCGTCTATCGACCAGTCCGGACCGCGCAGCCGGACGAGCCTGGGCACCGCGCCGGAGAGGATGGCGTCCGGGCCGTAGTTCTCGTAGAAGGGCTCGAAGAGAACGACCTCGTCGCCCGGGTCCACCAGCGCCAGCATCGAGGCGATCATCGCCTCGGTTGATCCGCAGGTGACGCAGATCTCCGTCTCCGGGTCGACGGACCAGCCGGGATAGGTCCGCGCGATCTTGGCGGCGATCGCGGCCCGCAGCCCCGGGGCGCCCCAGGTGATCGCGTACTGGTTGACGTCGGCGTCGATCGCTGCCTTGGCGGCCTCCTTGAGCTCGGCGGGACAGGGGAAGTCCGGGAATCCCTGGGCCAGGTTCACGGCGTCGTGCTGCAACGCGAGCCTGGTCATGTCGCGGATCACCGATTCGGTGAAGGTCTGCGCCTTCGCCGAGATCCTGGCCGCCGGGCCGCCCGGCCCGGTCGAGTTCCGCTCGGTCGTTTCCTCCACCTGCCCATGATGAGCCCCGCCGCCACCGGACACCCGCACCCTCAGTTCCCGGCCCGCCTGACCTGCTGGCCGCCTGGCGGGCCGGCGGCGGTCTGCGCGGCCCGGGGTGCCCGCGGAGTCGTGGCCGAGCTCGCGGAGAACGCGGCGGCGGCCCAGGAGGCGGCCGGCTCGCGCTCGGCCGGGCGCCGCCACACCGTCAGCCGACACTGCCCGGGGCCGACGGTCCAGGTCCGGCGGTCGAGCTGGTCCTCGATACGGATCGGCAGCCGGGTGAGCGGCTCGGCCGCGCGCCGATGCCCCCAGGCATGGGCGACATCCCAGCTGGCGAACATGCCGACGAACTGACCGTCACCGTCGAACACCTGGAAACGGCGTGTCTCGCCGCCCGCGCCGGTCGGCGACTGGCCGGGCGGGTCACCTGGTGACGCCCCCGGGCCGGCCTGACCGGCGGATCGCACGAACACGGATCCGCCGGCAACCGGAACGTTCCTGCCCACCAGGCGAGCGCCCGACCCACCGTTCATCACGACCACCCCGTCCGGCGGCAGCGGCGGCCCTGTACAGAACCGCCCCCTCGCCACCAAAAGCAAGATACCGGACACATAGTGTCAGCTGGGACACGTGAGTAACGCACATGCATTCACCACGATTGTGCATCCATTGTTCCTGCCCCCGGTCAACTTATGCTGAGATCATGACCCTCAGGCTACATTGGCACGCGAACGGTTGAATTCAACAAACTATTTATTAATGAGACGAACACTCGGTAGCCCCGTGGCGGCAGAACTCACTGTTCCCTTCGGTGTGCTCATCGCGCGCGCCCCGCCGTTGATGAACCCGGTTCGGCCCGCGGATGTCCCGGCCGTGGCACGGCCACGCGCATGAGGATGACGTGCACGGCATCAGGAAAACGGCCACAGAGAGGCACCATGTCCGAGCTCACCATCGGGGGAAGCCCCACAGTGCGCCGTCGGCGGCTCGGCACCGAGCTCCGGCGGCTCCGGGACCAGGCCGGCCTGTCGGCGGAGGACGCCGCACGCCACCTCGAGTGCTCCGCGTCGAAGATCAGCAGGGTCGAGACGGGGCGGACCCCGGCACGCGTCCGCGACGTCCGCGACCTGCTNGACCTCTACCAGGTGCGGGACGACGCCGAGCNGGAGACCCTGCTCGACCTGGTCCGCCAGTCGAAGGAACACGGCTGGTGGCAGTCCTTCGGCGACACGGTGCCGGACTGGCTGGAGACCCTCATCGGCCTGGAGGGCGACGCCGAGACGATCCTCACCTACGAGTCGGTGCTGGTGCCGGGCCTGCTGCAGACCGAGGAGTACAGCCGCGCGCTGGCCCTGGACTTCGACCGGGACGGATCACCGTCCGAAGCCGAGCGGACGGTCGCACTCAAGCGGGAGCGACAGAAGCGGCGCCTGGGCACCGGCCGGCCGCTCATCCACGCGCTCCTCGACGAGGCCGTCCTCCACCGGCCGGTGGGTGGCCCCCAGGTCCTGCGCGGGCAGCTGGAACATCTGCTCGCCGAGGCCGCCAGCGGCCGGGTTGTCCTGGGGGTGATCCCCTTCCAAGCGGGCGGTTACCCGGCGCAGGGCTTTCCGTTCACTCTGTTCGAGTTCCCAGACACCCGGGACCAACCCGTGGTCTATCTGGAAGCCCTCTCCGGCGCGGTCTACCTGGAAAAGGCTCACGAGGTGCGCCGATATAGGGTCGCCTTCGACAAACTCCGGGCCTGCGCTCTCGGTCCTGGGGAGGCAGGCGCCATGATCATGCGCATAGTCGAGAAGGTGAAAGCAGAGTGAACGCATATACGGGCAGCGGCGGCACGAGCGGCGCCGAGGCTCTGCTCTGGCGGACGAGCACGTACAGCCAGCCGCGTGGAAACTGCGTCGAATGGGCGCCCGGGCCGGGTACGGCGTTCGTACGGGACTCCAAGGACCGCGCCGGGGGAACGCTCATGTTCTCGGAACGTTCCTGGTCATCCTTCGTCAAAGCGGTCCGCGCCGGGGCCCTGAGCTGACCGGGCCCTGACAACCGCCGTCCGGCCCGCCGCCGTGGTATCCGCCCGGACCGCGCGTGGCCGGGCGGCGGCCGGGCTTCACCCGCGGGTCAGCAGCCCGCCGGGCTTCACCCGCGGGCCAGCGGCGCCGCTCAGGGCGTCAGGTCGAACTCGCCGTCGCCCAGACCGGCGATGAAGTCGTCCCACTCCGCGTCGGTGAACAGCAGCACCGGACCGACCGGCCGGTCCGAGTCCCGCATGGCCATGCCCCCGGGGATCCTCGCGACCTCCACCCGGTTCGGCTCGTCGTCGCCCGCCCGTGCGGAGCGCCACGACGCGCTGGCGAGATCCCGATGGGTGAGGTCGAACTTGCGCGGCACCGGTACAGCTCCCGACCTGGTCAGTGACGAACGTCGGGGACGCGGCGGCCGGGCAGGTGGGCGACACCTCATCGACCGCTCCGCTCCCGGCGCCAAGGGTAGAAGGCTCGGCGAGCTTCACCGCGCAGGCCGGCCGGCGAGTCCCCTGGCAACAAACTGCCACCCACCGGCGGTCGCCCCCCCCCGCCNTGACCGCCATGACCCGCCATCCCCCGCCAACCGCCCAGCTCGCCGTCACTCCGCCAGGGCGGCCCAGGGTTCGCGGTCGGGTGAAACCGCACGTCCCTCGGCGCAGTGCCGCCGGAAGTCGCACCAGGAGCACAGCGGCCCCGGGCTGGGCGGGAAGGCGGTGCCGGCGTCGACGCCGGCACGGAGCCGCTCGGTGGCCGCGGTGACATCCCGCGCCACGGACTCCGCGCGCCGCACATGACGTTCGAGCGACTCCTCGGTGTGCTCCGCGACGGCGACCGACCCGCTCGGGAGGTGGTGGAGCTCGACCCGGCGACACACTTNCCGCAGCATCCGCCCGGCGGCGAGGGCGTAGAGCGCCAGCGCCGAGGACCCACGGGCGTCCGCGTCGGTGAGCGGACGACGGCCGGTCTTGTAGTCGACCACGACGAGTTCACCGCCGCGTTCGTCGAGACGGTCGACCCGGCCGTGGAAGGCGAGTTCCTCGGTGCGGGTGGCGACCTGGCGTTCCACGGCCCGCGGCTCGGCCGCCGGGTCGAGGCCGGCGGTGTAGCTCTCGACCATGGCCGCGGCGCGCTCACGCCAGGTGGTTGAGTGCTCACGGTCGCGGAACCCGTCCTCGACCCAGCCGGAGCGCAGCAGCGAGCCGGCCCGCACCGGCGTGCGGGCCGGCAGCGGCACATCCCACCAGCGGTGCAGCGCGTTGTGCACGCTCGTGCCGAGTGAGTTGTGCGCCCAGGGCGGGCCCTTGGGCGGCGCCGGCCGGTCCAGGTAGATCATCCGGTAGCGACGCGGGCAGTCCTCGAACGCCGACAACCGTGACGGGGTGCAGGAGAACAGCCGGCGGGGCATCCCGGCCAGCTCCATCTGGTCCATGAGCCGATCATCGCNCCCGGCGGCGGGGTCGATCATCCCGCCTCGGCCGGGCCGATCATCCCGCCCGGCTGGGCCGAGCCAGGCTCACATCCGTACCTTCTGGACGGCACGGAGCCCGCCTGGCATGCTCGGTCCATGCATGTCGGTGGGCCAAAGGTGCGCGTGAAGGCGCCGCTGGCCGGGATCGGGCGGCCGGGAGTCGGCCGGGTCGGTCTTCGTCCACCGCGAAAGTTTTACGGGGGCCGGGTACGGTCCCCGCTCTGCCGCTGATCGAACGCGGCTCCGCGTCAGACCACAGCCCGGCAACACCCGGGCCCGTTGTGGCGCGGGTCGCGTCGAGCCCTACCGCGAAGGGCCCACCAGTGACGAACGTAGTCGACGCCTCCATCTCCACGACGGCAGCCGACACCGCCGCCATCCCCCAGCCGGCCGCGCCCACCGACGCGCCGACGATCTCCTCCATCGAGGAGGGGCGCCAGATGATCGATGACATCGACGCCCGGATCCGTGCGCTGGTGGCCACCCGCAAGGAGGTGTCCCGCCAGGTGCAGGCACTGCGCGCTTCCGAAGGCGGGCCGCGGGTCGAGCACGGGCGGGAGAACTCGATCATAACCTCCTGGGCGGACGAGCTCGGGCCGCGCGGCGCGGAGATCGCACTCGCCGTCCTGACCCTCTGCCGCGGCAACCTGCCCTAGCCCTCGGCTCCTGGGCTTCGGGCGCCGCCCACAGCCCTGGGTGATTTCTCGTGGACCAAGGTCGGGTGGTTCGGGTTCGGGGCAGCGGGCCGGGTGGTTGATCGGAGGTCGGGGCGGCTGTGTCTGGCCCGCGACCGCGGGCGGCCGGGTCGGGTCGCGGTGCGGGTGGCCGGGTCGGGTCGCGGTGCGGGTGGCCGGGTCGGGGCTGCGGTGCGGGCGGCCGGCTCAGGCCGCGGTGCGGGTGGCCGGGTCGGGCGGCGGTCGCTGGCTCGGGGCCGGGGTGGCTGTGGCTGGCTCGGGGTTGGGGTGACAGACCTGTCTGATTGGACGGGGCGCCCCGGTGGCGGGGCGGGTCGGCC
>NZ_LRTK01000025.1 GCF_001636565.1 Frankia sp. EI5c | reverse complement strand
CCCCTGAGTCCCGGTTGCACTGCTCGTTGAAGATCTTCTGGGTGAGCGAGGCCGGGGAGCTGTCGTAGGCGTCGATACCGATGATGTCGACGACGTCGTCGCCGGGATAGGCATCCCACACGTTGTCCCCGTTGACCATGGTGTCCCGATGCGCGGTCATGGTCCACTCGATCTTCACCTGGGGCGCGGTCGAGCGGATCGACGCGGCCGCGCGGGTGAAGCAGACCTTCCAGGTCCCGGTGTCCTTCGGCTCCCAGAACTTGAACCAGTTGCCGTTGAACTCCCACCCGAGTCGGACGATGGCGTCCGGCCGGCCGTTGCGCACCAGCGTGTTGCCGAAGTCGCGCCAGTGGCTGTCGTACTCGCCACGCGCGCAGGCCGCCTCGTTGCTGCCCTCGACGAGCAGCGGCTGTGCGATCGACACCTGCCCGGAGTAGGTCTGGGGGCGGAAATCGGCCAGCGGCCAGTCGTCACGGGTGACCGTCTCCCAGTTCGCGCGGGAGGTGAACAGGATGGCGATGTCGGTGGAGCGGCCGACCCACGACTCCCAGGCCGCGAGGTCGTTCGGCGGGTTGGCATTGGCCCCCGAGACCCAGCTCACGCCGGTGGTGGTCGGGTGGGTGGTCGGAGTCTTCTCCTCATCACCGGTGAAGACGATTATGCCCACCGCCAGCACGACCACGGCGACGACCGCGCTGACCGCGCCGAGCAGCAGGACTCGGCGCTGGCGCGCCCGCCCGGTCGCGCCCGGCGGGCCCGGCGGTCCCGCGGCCCACTGCGAGCGGGTGCCGCGGCGGTGCCCGGGACCAGAGCCCGGCCCGTCGCCGGAACCGTCGTGGGTGGACCCCCCCGAGCCGGTCGCCGGTTCGTCCGAAGTGCCCGCCTCGCCGGACCTACCTCGGCGACCTTCCACGCCCCCACCTCCGTCGCTGGCGCACCACCGCGCCCTGATGATCAACCGATGAGCTACCACGGTGCGGAGGCCGCCGCCCCGGCAGGGAGCGGGCCATGGCCCCACCTCACAGGCCGCGGCCCGGCCGCACGGCCGTGGCCCCGCCTCACGATGCGGGCCTCGCCGCGGCGTGCGCCCGCCGCGAGCATCGCCGCCCGCTCAAGGATGGGACTGCGCCCCACGCTCCGTGCCCGCCTGACGGGGGACGGGGAACGGCGTGTTCCCACCGGTAGAGAAAGTCAGATCCGGGTCGGTCTCAGTAGGTGCCCACAGTCGCAGCCCTTCTTCGATCATTTCGACACGTCCAACTGGTTCTACCTGTCGTAACAATGACGCGACGTGAGGTTTGCTAACCATACCTGGTCAGCGGGCGGCCAGAGCTGGCAGCACCGGTCGGCACCGGTCGGCATTCAGCACACCGATACACTGTCGCCCCGACGCCAACACCAGACACGCGCGTCGGGCGCACGGCCGTCAACTCGCCGACACCGCCCTCGCGAGGTTCACGTCAACCCCCGAGCCTGGCGGCCGGTCGGCCAGGCCAGCCATCTGGAACCAGCAGGCGCGGGCGGCGAAGCGGGGCGGCCCGGGTCAGACA
The DNA here is from genome assembly GCF_001636565.1 of Frankia sp. EI5c. Lineage (GTDB taxonomy): Bacteria > Actinomycetota > Actinomycetes > Frankiales > Frankiaceae > Parafrankia. Next base: position 67,418 of record NZ_LRTK01000025.1, on the reverse strand, counting down.
TGCCGACGCGGCAGGAACGGGGGCGGAACAGGTGGTCACCACCACCCTCACCACGAGGATTCCTCGCTCGTGGGTGATCCCCACCGCCGAGGTCGTCGACCGGCGGCCCGGCAACGCGCGGATCCTGAAGACGCTGACGGTCCTGCTCTGCGCGAACATCTTCCTGCAGCGACTCGCCATCCCGGTCGCCGGCGCCCAGCTCCAGGTCATCCTGCCGATCACGCTCGTCGCCGTGGTCGTGATGCTGAACCACGGCGACCTCCAGCTGAACGTCGGCCGCCTGCGCGCCTACCTGCTGGCCATGACCGCCTGCTGCGCGGCCGCGACGGTGTCCTTCCTCCGTGAGGTCGACGACAGCGCCATCACCTCGCTCGTGCTGCTCATCGGGACGTACATCCCGCTGTGCTTCGGTCTCGTGCCGGCCGACGCTCGGGCGATCTTCCCTCGGCTGCTCGACCGGTTCGTGACCGTGACGACGGTCCTCGCCGGGCTCGCGATCTTCCAGTTCGCCATCCAGCTGGTCGGCTGGCAGTACACCGATGTCCTCGAGTTCATCCCGACCGACTACCGGATGCACGGCTTCAACACCAGCTACCCGGTGCAGTACGGCTCGGACATCTACAAGTCGAACGCCTTCATCTGCCTGGAACCGTCGTTCTGCTCGCAGTTCCTGGCGTTCGGACTTGTCGTCTGTGTACTGCGCAGCGGCAGGTGGTGGCATTACGTTCTGTACATCCTGGCCCTGCTGTCGACCGTTTCGGGAACTGGCGTCGTGCTCCTCGCCGTGGCCCTGGTACTGCTCTCGGTGCACAAGGGTGCGCNGTTCGCGACGACGGCATTCGTCGGCGTGGCCATTGTCGTGCTGGTCCTCAGCTTCACCCCGGCGGCCGACGTTTTCGCCGAGCGGGCGACCGAGACGTCATCGGACAACTCCAGCGGAAGCCTGCGGTTCGTCCAGCCCTACACCAGGACCTGGGACGCGCTNGGCAATGCGCCGGTGACCGTCCTGTTCGGCTCCGGGCCCGGGTTCGCCGACCGTGACGCGCACGCCTTCTTCCTGCGAACCAGCCTGCCGTTGAACTACGCCCTCCTACCGAAACTCCTGCTGGAGTACGGCGTGATCGGCACCGTCGCGTTCCTGTCGTTCATCGTGGCCATGTTCGTACGCGGCTCACCGTCGTTCGTGCTGTCCGGTTCGGTCCTCGTCTTCTACAGCGTGTTGTCCGGTGGCCTGCTCAGCCCGGTTGTGATCACCTTGGGCATGCTCCTGGTCTCCTGGTTCACGACCACACCTGAGGACGAGCGGTGGAGCCGCCCGCGGTCGGTCAGCCAGGCCGAGCCTCCTCCCTCGACCATGCTGGCGCCGGCTCAGCGTCACGGCTAGGCCGACACCGTAAATCTCGACCCGTGCGAATGCTGGACTCGCGCGGGTGGGGGTGCTGGACGGATGCGGGAGCGGGGTGCGGCGCGGGCGAGTGCGCTCGGCGGGAGCGCGGGCGCGGCGCGGGCGGGTTCACGGCGGGAGCGCGGGCGAGGTGCGGCGGGTTCACGGCGAGTGCGTTCGGTGATCTGACGACGATGGTCAGCATTTCGAGCACGAGCGCGGCAGTGCCGATCCCGCACCTGAAGAGCTGTTCGTGTCTCCCGCCGAGACGTCTTGACAACCACGGTGACGCAGGGGCCGCAACCCCTGCGAGTGAAGGACACAAGGAGCCCTTCAGTCGCTGTCAGCGAATCCTCCCGGACCCACGCCCCACGGGTGGGCGACGGCTGCGCGGCGCCTGCCGGCGCGCTGAAAGCCCAGGCAGCCCCATTACCGCGGGGTCCCGCCGGGCACCCGCAGCCCCGTGGCCCCACCACGACGCGATCTTCACCANCCCAGACNTCCACCGACGGGATCGTGGACATCGAACAGCCGGCACAGTGCGCCCCCCACACCAGCCCGCAGCCGCCACCCACCGCACCCCGCCGCCGGCCCAACAGCCGCGATATCCCGCCGATCAGACAGCCACGTCACCCGAGGCGCTCGACGCGGCCCCCCGAAGCCCGGCATGGCACCGCGCCGGCCCCGCACCGCGCCGGCCAGGCACCCGCACCGCGTTCCCGACTGACAGCGCTCGCACCCCACAGCGCTCGCACCCCACAGCGCTCGCCACCCCACAGCGCTCCCGGCCGACCGCGGCCTTCGGCCCGCGCGGCCCGCGCGGCCCGCCATCGCCATCCGGCTGGCACCAACCGCCGCCTGACATCGCCTTGCGGCCAGTGTGGGCGAGCGCGCCTGCCGCCTTGCCCACCTGCCCAACACAGCGAGGGGCGGACCAGCCGGAACTCTGCCAGATTCCGGTTGGCCCGCCCCTCATTCGGTGCGGTCTCGCCTCCCCGACCGGTGGAACCGTGGGCGGGGTTCTTGCTGTACTGCCTTACCGTCTTGCCTTACCGTGCCTCTGTGGTGGCCTTCCGGCCCCGGTTCTCGCGCCTCTCAGCGGTTCGCCGGCCGAGCGTAGCGGTCGGTCGCCTCAATGTCGTGAGACCCCCGACCGTGCGGCTCCGCGCCCATCGGTGAGGCCGATGTGATCGACTCTACCGAAGTCGCGGACGAAGCGCGGCCAGCGCCCGCGTTGCGCCGTACCGCGGTACGGCCGTCGTGCACCACGCCGACGACCCGCTCGGCCAGCGCCGGCCAGTCGCGCGGCACCTGCTCAAGCTCCTTGAGGTTGGTGTCAGGTGAGGTGATGACGACGACCGCGTCCGCCTGGATCGCCGAAGCGGCGGTCATCGGCAGGTCGGCGAGGGCCGCGGTCACCAGGATGACGAGGTCGACCACGGGCGCGCGGTCCGCCAGAATCGGCGCCAGGCCGCCTGGCCGGGCGGCGCGGGCCGGTGAGACCCGGTTGTAAAGGATGTGGCCGCGGCCCGTGCCGGAGGAACGAGCCAGGCAGGTCGGCTCGTGTGCCCAGCGGGGCAGCTCCGCCGAGGTGGGCCGGGGCAGCCCTTCTAGCGAGGCCCGCACCTCGGACTGCGCCGAGGTGTCGAGGATCAGGACCACGCCCTGGTCGTCCGACCAGGCCGCCGCGACCGCGGCCACCAGTTCGGAGCTGAGGTCGGTCCGCGAGGCGGGGGTGAACGCCACCACCTTGCTGGTGGGCGACATCACCGCCGACATCGCGGAGACCAGGGTCTCCGCNGCGTTCGCACTGGTCCGGCTCGCCGGCAGGTCGGCGATCAGCGGCACGCCCAGCAGGTCCGCCGAGTTGTGCGGGTCGAGGATGGTCGGGCGCCGCTGGTACATGATCCACAACCCGGCCACGGAGCCGAACAGGCCGAGCAGCGCGGCTACCAGCACGTTGCGGAACAGGTTCGGCGCGACCTGCCCGTCGGACCGAGGCGCCTCCGCCAGCCGCACGGTGGTCGTCGGGCCCGTGACCTCACCGAGCCCGGCCGCGGCGATCTGGGTGTTGAGTTCCTGCACTTCCTTGCCCAGCACATCGGATCTCTGCGCCAGCACGGGGTCGGCCTGACCCCGTATCTGGGGCTGCAGCGCGTCGTATTCCTGCGCCTTCCTGTCACGTGCCGCGGTGAGCGCGTCGACAGGGCTGGACCCACCGAGCTGGCTGATGTAGGCGTCCTTCGCGGTGTTCACGAAGTCGATGGCCGCCTGCTGGCTCGGGCCCGTGCCGATGATGGTGAAGAAGTAGCCCTCGTTCGACGGGGTGGTCTCCAGCCGGTCGATCACGTCCGCACGCGTGATCCNCAGCTTGGAGGCGATCACGTCCAGCGTCGCCGTGGACGTCGCGAGCTGGGCCTGCGTCTGCATGTAGCGGGACGGGTCCACCGAGTTCGTACCCAGGGCGGCCTGGGTCGTGTTCAGGAAGATCCGAGAACTGGCCTCATAGGTGGCCTTCTGCTGCTTGGAGAAGATCATCGCGAGCGCGGCCAGGATGACCGTCGCGATGACGATCACCATCCAGCGCGGTCTGATGATGCGGATCAGCGACGGTGCGGACGGAGCCCGCCCGCCCTCGGCCGGCTGCCCGGAACGACTCATCTGACACCCGCCTCAGTTGCTCTACGGCGCCGCGAGACGCCAGCCAGCCGTGCGTGGGCCTGCACTCGCACGGGCCCTCCCGGCGGCAGGTGAAGCGGAGTCAATTGGGCCCCCCACTGGAGCGTCAAGCCGGTCGCATGGACCACGGCCAAAGATCTGACGGAACCGATTTGCGAGCATAGCCGATAGCGCAAAGTAAGCGGTCTATAGCGTCGACGCAACCTAACGTTCCGGCACAATTCCACCCTCGGTTTGTGTCCACGTGCTTCCTTGTGGTCCTGACACCGGCGGCACAGGTGCTCCGATCGGTGGAGGTGGCATCGGGGTGTGCGGTGGGGTGTCCGTCGCCAACGGAGACCCGCCCGATCCCGGGTGCTCCGGCACGGGAGTCTGATGCAACCGGACGCCGCTGTCCCGGGCGTGGCGGCCACCGCCTCGAGCGGCGCGACCGGGCCTGGAGTCCGGGCCGGCGGTCAACGCGCCCGAATCGGGCCCCAGCCCGTGCGGTCCAGTACCCGCGGGGCCTCCAGCCTCGCCGGGCCGCCCGGCCTCGACATCCCCGCCACCCCTGGTACCGCCACCCCGGGAATCATCACCACGGGCATCCCCGGCACCCCTGCCGCCACTCGTGACGCTCCCGCCCACGGGCACGGCGAGGCGCGCCGCCTCGTGCTCACGGACCACCCTGCGCAGCAAGATCCACCACACCGGCGCAATGCCCCAGAACACGAGGTTGAAACCGATCACGGCACCGGGGGCATCCCCCAGCAGCAGGCCGAGAATGGGCAGGGTGAACAGCATCGGCGCCATGACCAGGTTGATCCGGAACGTGGTCCTGGTCTTCCCCAGCGCGTACATCACGCAGGCCGGCCCGGTCGGTACCGCCGTCCCGGCGTAGTGCAGGACGGAAAGCAGCAGGATGGCATGTGCGCCAGGCCAGTTCTGCTTGAACAGGAACTCCCCGACCTGCGGGAACAGCACGAAGATGAGGCTCCACAGCAGCCCGAGCCCGACCACGATCGCCGAGAGCACGACCGCCGCGCGCTGGCGGGCCCGGGCGGACATGTCCATGCGGCGGGACAGCTCCGGCACCGCGAAGCTCACGATCCCGACCCCGATCACCGTGGTCGGGCCGAGCAGCGTGCGCACCGCGTTCAGCGCGCCGACGATCTCCGCGGAGTGCAGCGCCCCCATCAGCAGGATCGACGCCTGCAGCGCGCCCTGCACCGTGATGAACTCCGCCGTCAGGTTGGTCGCGTTGGACCGGTTCTCCCGAATCCAGGCGAATGCGCGTGACGGTGCCGGCCAGAGCCCGGCCTGCGCCACCCCGAGCAGAGCCGCGATCAGCGCGGAGACCCCCCAGGCCAGCAGCATGGGCGGAGATTTCGTCACCCCGCGCTCGATGAGCAGCGACAGCCCGATCACCTGGACCGCGGCCCAGGCGATGTCGTTGAGGAACGCGTTGGCCGGNCGGCCCTGCGCGAAGAACACGTAACGCCACGCGTCCTGGAGCAGAAGCCCGGGCAGGACGAAACCCATGAGCAGGATTCCGGTACCGACCGACCCGCCGAAGAGCGCTCCCAGCAGGATGAGCGGCAGGCTCAGCAGCGCACCGAAGGTAAGGCAGGCTCCCGTGGTCGACCCGGCCGCGTGCCGGAACTCCCTGGCGGACCGGCCCGCGTAGGCGATTCCCAGCGGCACACAGCAGCTCGCCCGGGAAATACCGATGATGACCGAGAAGATCAGATANGGAATGGCGAACGCGCCGTACTCGGTCTTGCCCACGTAATGGGCGATCAGAATCGAGACCGCCGCGTTCGTGGCGCTGGAGACCCCCTGGTCAGCGAGGGTCCAGATCGCCTTCGACTTCGTCGACCCGCCGCCGACGGCCTCGTCCTGGGCGTCCGGCGCCCCGGACCGGACGTCGGCGGAGTACTCGGCGGCCTCGTCGAACTGCCCGCCGGCCGCGGCGGTGGCCGGAAGGCCCCGCCGGGACGCAACGACACGATCACGATCCGCCCGGGCGGGTGCCCCGGCCTCGAGGCCGGCGTAAGCCGTGCCGGAGCGGGCGTCCCACCCGCCGCCGGGAATGCCGGACCGGTTTACCACCTGGGTACTCGCGGAATCGCCCTCGGGCCGGCCGCGCCCGTACAGGCGCGGGATGTACTCCGTCTGCTCGGGGACGGGCGCGTCCTCCATCTCCAGCCGCCGCCGGAGCGCCGACAGGTCGATCGTGTCGGTGAAGGCGTTGATGAAGTGCAGGTCCGGACCCGAGCCGCCGGCCGGGGGCTCGGCTGGCACCCCGCGGTCATTCCGCCGGCGACCGCCGACCTGACCGCGCCCGCCGCCCACGTCACGTCCGGCGGCGGAGCCGTCGCCGCCGGTTGCCCCCGCGCCCGGCGCGGCCTGGGACCGCCGGCCCGTGGCCGACCAGCCACGCCCACCGCGCCGCGACGGCTCGGCGGCGGCCGGGCCGGCTGGCGGCGGCACAGACCGGCCGGCCGGCGGCGGCACGGCCGGGCCCGGCCGTGCTCCCCCGCGCTCGACCAGGAACCCGGCCGGGGAATCGGCCGGCGACCGGCCGCCCGGACCCGCCGGCGGCTGGCCGCCAGAACGCGGCGGCGGCTGGCCGCCTGGAGGCGGGGTCGGCTCGCGGCTCACGCCGGGGGTGGGTTGTCGGACGGTGCCCGGAGCTGGAGTGCGCAGCGAACCCGGCAGCGGGGTTCCCGGCCCGCTCACCATCCGCACGGTGGTCTCGGGAGGCACCCACCCACCTGGCGGCGGACTCCCCGGTGGGCTGGCTCCCAGCGGTGGCTGCCCGGGTCCGGGCGGCATCGTCCCCGGTGGCGGTGGCTCTGCCGCGCGCGGGCTCGCCCCAGGTGGACCCGCCGCAGGCGGCATCGCGCCAGGAGGCACCGCTCCAGGTGGCACCGCGCCGGGTGGCGGGGTGTCCCTCACCGGATTGCGCGGCATGGCTGTCCACCCCGGCGGAGGTGTCAGCGCGCGGGACACGCCCTGCCGTGGGGCTGACACCCCACCCGCGGGCGGGACGGTGCCAGGCAGCCGAGGCTGCCCTGACGACGGCCCCTCAGACCACCGGGGGTCGACCACGGGGCCGCGGGGGCCGGTGACGGGACTGCGCGGCAGCGGGGTGCCCACGTGGAAGCCCGGTGAGGGCGGTCCGCCGGGCCCGCCCCCGAAAGCCGGCGGTTTCCCGCCCGTGCCGCGGCCGTCGGACGACGGGTCGGAGTCGGGCGTGGGAGCTTCCCGCCCACGGATGCGCGGCGCGCGTGGCATGTACTGCGTCGCGCCGGCATCGCCCTGCTGGCCCTCGGGCGGGCGCGGGCGCTCGAGGTAGGGCTCGTCCTCCCCGCTTCCCGCCCGCGTTTCCGTGCCGATGTCGGTCACGCCGAACACCCCGGTCCACCCGGGGCGCACAGGACGCCCGGGCCACGGGGTGCGCGACGCAGCCGCCCGGCTGCCGAAACAGACCTCATCGTCTCGTGGGTTACCGCTCCTAGAGCACTACCGGTCGGGGCACGGGAACGATGAAGTGCCCGCCCCGGGCCGCGTACTCCTCCTGCTGCGACATGATCTCCTTCTTGACGTTCCACGCCAGCAGCAGCAGGTAGTCAGGCTGCCGCTCCAGCAGCACAGCCGGGTCGAGGATGGGTATCCGCGCTCCGGGGAGGTACTTGCCCTGTTTGTGGGTGTTGCGGTCGACCACGAAATCGATCAGCGAGTTGTCGAGGCCGGTCGAGTTCAGCAGGGTGGCGCCCTTCGCGGCGGCTCCGTAGGCCGCGATGGTCCTCCCCTGTGCCCGCAGCGAGCGCAGCAGCTCGGCCAGCTCGGCCTGCAGCGCCCGGACGTCGTCGCCGAAGCTGGCGTACCGCTCGAACGTCCCGAGGCCGGCGGAGCGCTCGGCGCCGAGGACCGCCGCCACCGACTCCGCCGGCACGGCCGCCGCCTGGTGCTGCATCCGCCAGCGCAGCGTCCCGCCGTGCAGTTCGGCGAACTCGTCGACGCCGACCAGCGCCAGCCCGTGCCGGCGCATGAGGGCGTCCACCGCGATCGTGGAGAAGTAGCAGAAGTGCTCGTGGTAGACGGTGTCGAACTCGTTGTTGGCGAGCAGCCCCCCGACGCCCGGGTTCTCGACGTCGATGATGCCGTCGTCCTTCAGGAGGATCGAGAAACCCTCGACGAAGCTGTTGAGGTCGGGGACGTGGGCCATCACGTTGTTCGCGATGATGACGTCCGCCTTCAGGCCCTCGGCGACGAGCGTCCGGGCCAGCTCGGCGCCGAAGAACGCCTCGCGGGTGGGCACGCCCGCCGCGCGGGCGGCGGCCGCCGGGCCCGGCGTCGGCTCGATGCCCAGCACCGGGATGCCCCGCTCGACGAACGCCTTCAGCAGGTAGCCGTCGTTGCTGGCGACCTCGACGACCAGACTGTCGGGCCCGAGGCCGCGGCTCGCGATCAGGTCGATCACGTGCTTCTCCGAGTGCCGGACGAGCGTGTCCGAGAACGAGGAGAAGTACGGGTAGTCGGCGTCGAAGATCTCGTCCGCGGGGAGCACGTGGGTGAGCTGGACCAGCGCGCACTGCTCGCAGAAGCCGACCTCGAGCGGGAAGGACGGGTCCGCCGCCCCGAGCGAGTCGGCCTTCACCAGCCGGTTCGCGACAGGTGTGGCACCCAGCGACAGGAAGGCCCGCGGAGCGGGCCCGTCACACGATCTGCAGGCGGTGACCGGGGCGGCGAGCCCCGCGGCCGGAGCTCCCTCTGCTTCGCTTGCGGATGACATACGTTCCCCTGTTCGAGGTGACCAGCGAGCGGTGACCAGTAAGCGGCGGTTCGAAGGCTGCGGCCGATTCGGGCCGACCCCGTTCGGCATGGTGACGACGATGATGGTGACAACTCGGCGCGGATCGGCCACCGCCGGCTGTACCGGCCACGGCCGGACCACCCGGCAGGGACATCCGAGCAGATCCCCGTTACAGGCGGACGAACAACCCGATCACCGGGCCGCGCCATGAACGCCCACCCAGCCGCCTCCGGACCACCTCCACGCTACTCAGCGCTGTGGGTGACCAGCCCGGGTACCGGTTCCCACCGCTTTCGCCGCTTCGCCCGGCTTCTGCCCCGGATGGACCCACAGCAGGCGCCTATCCCGTGACTTGAGTGTCACACACGCATGGAGTTGACCTGACGCAAGCACGCCGAGCCCGGGTCGTCGCCTGCCGCGCCGCGCCCGGCACGACAGGCGACCGGCCTACCGTGCCGTCGCGGTCTGTTCGCTCGGCACAGCGGGCAGCAGCGGCCAGCCGCGGTCCTTGTCCGAGATCTCCGAGACGGGCAGCGGCCAGGCGATGCCGAGTCGCGGGTCGTCGAAACGGAGACCACGGTCGTGCCCCGGAGTGAACGGCACGTTCATCTGGTACGTGGCCTCGGTGTCATCCACCAGCGTCTGGTAGCCGTGCGCGAGCCCGGCCGCGATGAACAGCGCCCGGTGGTTGTCGGCCGTCAGCTCGACCGAAACGTGCCGCAGGTAGGTCGGCGAGTCCGGCCTGGGGTCGACGACGACGTCCAACAGCGCGCCGCGGGTGCACCGGACCAGCTTGGTCTCGCGGACCGGCTCCCCCGCCCAGTGCAGGCCGCGCACCGTGCCGGCGAGCCGGTTGTAGGCAACGCTGCACTGGGCGACGGCGACCTCCAGCCCCGCGGCGGCGAACTCCTCGGCGCAGAAGGTGCGCGCGAACAGGCCGCGGGCGTCGGTGAACGCCTCGACGTCCACCACCGTCACGCCGTCGATCGCCGTGGGCGCCAGGATCATCAGGCGGTCCAGAACAGCTCTGCGTCCACCTGCCCCGTGCCGATCAGGTACTGCAGCTGCTTGAGGCGGGTGTGGCCGCGGCCGGTGAACGTCTCGTTGTCGAGCTGGATGCGGCTGAAGACCTCGTGCAGCTGCTTCGCGCCGCGGTGGGCGTCCCAGTCGCAGGCGAACCCGGGGAGCTGCGTGGCGATCTTCTCGAACGAGACGCGGTAGCTGCGGTTGTCCCCGGCGTTGTCCCCGAAGCTCAGCCGGCAGCCGGTGAAGACCGAGGCGACCGCGTCCGCGATCTCCTTCACCTGGTAGTTCTGCGCGCTGTCACCCACGTTGAAGATCTGGTTGTGGACGACGTCCCGCGGTGCGGCGAGAACGCACCGGATCGCCTTCGCGATGTCCAGGCCGTGCACCAGCGGGCGCCACGGGGTGCCGTCCGACGTCATAGCGATCTCACCGGTGGTCCAGGCAACCCCGGCGAGGTTGTTCAGCACGATGTCGAAACGCATCCGCGGCGAGGCGCCGTAGGCCGTCGCGTTGCGCATGAACGTCGGCGAGAACGTGTCGTCCGCGAGCGGCGAGACGTCCCGCTCGACATAGACCTTGCACTCCGCGTACGGGGTCTGCGGGTTGACCGGAGACTCCTCCGTGACGTCCGCGCCGGCCGCGACCCCGTAGACGCTGCAGGACGACATGTAGACGAAGCGCTCCACGCCGGCCTGCTTGGCGAGCTTCGCCAGCCGGAGGGACCCCTGGTGGTTCACCTTGTAGGTGACATCGGGCGCGAGCGCGCCGAGCGGGTCGTTGGACAGCTCCGCCATGTGCACGACGGCGTCGACGCCTTCGAAGTCCTCGACGGTGAGGTTCCGCAAATCCTTGTCGATCGTGTACGGAGCGCGGTCGGTGCCACGGTAGAGCCAGCCGTACTTGTAGTAGCCGGTGTCCACGCCGACCACCTCGTGACCATCCCGCAGCAGCTCCGGTGCCAGCAGGCAGCCCAGATAGCCTTCCGTGCCGGTGACGAGCACCTTCATCCGCGAATCCTCCCGATCTCGACAACGGCACGCGGAATCCACACGCGGCCCAACGTTCCGATCCCAGNAGGTACCGAGGTGGTTCGACGGGGCGTTGCCGACGCCCCGGCATGTTTCTGTCCGTCTGGCGACCGCCACTGTGCGCAAACAGTCGACAGGTCGGGACACGACCGAAGTGTGACGTGCGCCATGCGCCGACCCCGACATGCGTCGGGCCCGAACGGGGGGCCTGTCGACTCACGGACAAACGGCCGCACAACGTCCAGGATGTGGAAAGCTCGGCTGCGGACACGGTGTGTCCCTGTTCGCAGGCGTGTCGCGCTCGGGACATGCCGCGCCGCCCCTGGTCCGCGCTGCGGAGCGTCATAAGGCAGGTCGGGTGACAGGTCACCGGGGCGGAGCCCTCCACCCTCGGCGAGGCGGGCCGTTGTTCCTGGCCCGGGTCGCGGTTGCGCTGGCCGTGCTGATGCCGTTGACGACGCCCGTACCCGCCGCCCTGGCCGCGGTGGCCAGCGGCACCCCGTCCCCAGCCGGCGGGCTCACCTCAGGCGGGCTCACCTCAGGCGGGCTCACCTCGGGCGGGCTGACGGACAGCGGGCTCATGTCCCGTGGTCTCACCGCCGACGATCAGCAGTGGTACCACGAGAGCCTGCGACTCGCGGACGCGCACCGGATCACTCTCGGCGACGGCACCGTCGTGGCGGTCATCGACGGCGGTGTGGACTCCACCCACCCCAAGCTGCGCGGCCAGTTGGTGACCGGTGCCGGCATCGGCCCGGACGCGGCGCCGGACGGGATGCGCGACGACGATCCCGACGGTCACGGCACGGCGATGGCCGGCATCATCGCGGCCCGTGCCGATGTCGGGGACCCGGCCGTCTGGGGAGTCGCCCCGAAGGCGAAGATCCTGCCGATCTCCACCGGCGTCGAGGCGGACTCCGAGGAGGTCGCCCGGGCCATCCGGATCGCGGTGGACCGCGGCGCCGACGTGATCAGCATGTCGCTCGGCTCAGCCGGGCGGGCGACCCCCGCCGAGGAGCGCGCCGTCAGCTACGCGCTGGCGCACGACGTCGTCGTCATCGCCTCGGCCGGCAACGCCGAACCCGGCGACACCGCGGTGGGCTCACCGGCGAACGTTCCCGGAGTGATCGCCGTGACCGGTTCGGACTACCGGGGCCTGTTCTGGGGCGGCTCGGTGCGCGGCCCTGAGGCCATGCTGGCGGCTCCCGGGCCGGGTATCCGGGCTCCGGTACCGGAACGGGTCTCCAGCGACGGGCTCGACACCGGCGGCGGCACCAGCAACTCCGCCGCGATCGTCGCGGGCGTGGCGGCACTCGTCCGCGCGGCGATGCCGGAGCTCGACGCGCCCAACGTGGTCAACCGGCTGATCCGCACCGCGGTCGACATGGGCCCCCTGGGGCACGACGACCAGTACGGCTTCGGCCTGGTGGACCCGGTGGCGGCGCTGACCGCCAGGCTGCCCCTCGTCGCCGCCAGCCCGCTGCTCGCCCCGCGGGCCCCGAGCGCGGACGCGACGGCCGACAGCGCGCGGCCGCGGGTGGACGACGTGGTCGCGCCGGTGATCCCGCGCAGCTCTGACGGACCTTCCGCCGAGGTCTGGATCCTCATGCTCGGCCTGGCCGTCGTGGAAGGCGCGCTGCTCGGCGCGCTCGCGCATGTCGTGGCCGGCGCCAGGTTCGCGGCGATGCTGCGGCGACGCAGGCTCCGGCGGGCCCCGCCGGAGGACATCGCCCCGGCCACCATGGCCACGGCCACGGCGACCGCGGCGGCGCGGTGGAGCGCCCAGCCCGCGCAGACCTGTCGGCCCGCCTGGCCTCCCGCGCAGCCCGGCTGGCCCGCGGCGTCCACCCGACCGGGCTCGCCGCCACCGCCGCCGGCCTCGCCACCCCGACCGGTCTCCTCACCACGACCGGCACCGCGTCCGGTCTCCTCACCCCGACCGGTCTCGTCACCCCGACCGGTCCGGCAGGCACGACCCGTCCAGCGGGAGAGCGGTGGGGCGGAGGCTCCCGTCGACACCCGCGACTGGCACACCCCCCGCTGAGTACGCGGGGGCGCCGGGCGGTGGTCAGCGAGGCGGCGGACCGACCAGCAGGCCCTTGATGTATGCGGCGTGCTCGTCCGCCGTGGCCTTCCGACCGCGGGCCCGGGAGAGAACCGTGCGGCCCGCGTATCCCGCGACCAGCATGGAACGCATGACGTTCACCCGCGCGGGGGCGTTGTGCTTGCGCAGGTAGCGGACCATCGAGGCACCGCGCATCTGGAGCATCCAGGTCTTGCCGGCACCGGACCCACCCGCGCCGTGCGGGACGAGCAGGTCGGTGCGCAGCTGCTGGCGCAGCCCCGCCTCCCGGATCGCCCGGCCCAGTGCCATGTCCTCGTTGTAGACGAAGAACGTCTCGTCGAAGCCGCCGAGGTCGAGGAACGCCCCGCGGCGCACGGCCATGCAGGCGCCGGTCAGCCACTCGGGGTTCATCGGCCGGTTGGGGGTCGGGCGGGCGAACAGCGCCGACTCCGGCGCGACCTTGTGCGCGCCCAGTACGTGCATGAGGACCCGGCGGGGTGTCGGCTCCCAGCCGCCGTTCCCCAGCTCTGGCCGCCCGTCGGTGCCCTGCATCGTCGCCGCGCTGACGACCAGCTCGGGGTCGCGCTCCAGATCGTCGACGAGGGCCTGCATGACCTCGACGGTCGGGCGGCTGTCCGGATTACCCAGCACCACGTAGTCGTAGGCGGACGACCGCATGCCCATGTTCGAGGCCTTCGCGAAGCCCTTGCCGCCGCCGGAGTCGATGTACCGGCCGTTCGGCCTGGCGGCGACCAGCTCGTCGACACGGTCCGCGCCCTTGGCGNTGTCGACGACCACCAGGGGCAGGTCGACGGGCAACGTGGCGAGCATCTGCTCAAGCTGGTCGCGGCTGTGGAAGCTCACCAGCAACAGCTCGAACGACCAGCCGGCCGCGACGGGCCGCGTGCTGGGCGCCACCGAGGCGCGGGCCTCGGGTACGGACACCGCGGACGCCGCGGGCTCCTGCTCCAGGGCCGCCTCGGGCGTGCCGCCCAGGGCAGAATCATTGTCCGACACGGGATCGCTCCTGTTCAGCTCGCCCTCGAGGTCTGCGTGGTCGCGGGGCCAGCCGCAGCCGGAAGCTGCGTCGGAGACGCCTCCGGGGCCGCGGGGGCCTGCCGCTCGGGCTTCGGCCAGACCGCGGGGCGGTCGTGCGCCAGGAAGCGGCGGACTCCCCCGAGCGCGACCGCCTGCAGGAAGAACACCTGCGCCACCAGCCGGCTCGGGCCGGGCGGCGTGCCGCCCTTCATGAGTACTCCGGCGCTGGCGGCCCCGGCCGCGTTGCCGACCAGGAAGACCCGCGCGGCCCAGCTGTGCCGCGCGGCCGGCACGCTGAGCGCCACCAGCGCGACATGGGCCATCGGGCCGAACGAGGACCGGACGAGCCGGTGCCCCCACAGCTGGGACGTCACCGGCAGCGCGCCGGGCACCAGCGCCGAGCGGCGCCGCCAGAGCATGTCGAGGTTGCCCGCGACGATGCGGGTGCGGCGCTCCCACTCGGCCGAGTAGTCCGGTGCCGAGGTCTCGATGGAGTACGCCTCGGGCTCGTAGACGACCCGCAGACCACTTTCCAGGATGTCGAGCGCCAGCCAGGCGTCGTCGACGGCGGTGTCGCCGGGCAACGGGCGGAACGCCTTGCGCCGAAAGGCGAGCATCTCGCCCACGACTCCGATGGTGGCGCCGGTGGCGGACTCGCACTGCTTGAGCCAGGACTCGAACTTCCAGTAGAAGCCCTGGGCACCTGCCGGGTCGTCGACCTGCTTCTCACCGGCGACCGCCCCGACGGTCTCGTCGGCGAAGTGACGCGCGGCGGCCCGCAGCGCGTGCGGTGCGAGCACGGCGTTGGCGTCGGTGAGCACGACCACGTCGTTGCTGGCGGCAGCGACCCCGCGGTTGACCGCCCGGGCCTTGCCCAGCCGCTCTCCGGAGGACAGGACCCGCACTCCGGGACGGCGGGCGGCGGCGGCCGTCTCCGCGTCGTCGGCGACGACGATGATCTCCATCTGCCCGGGGTAGTCCGTGCCGATCAGCTCGTCGAGCTTCGCGCCGATGACGGCGGCCTCACGGTAGGCGGAGACCACAACGCTCAGCCCCGGCCAGATCTCCGGATCCTCGGGCTGTGACGGCGTGAGCCCACGACTGCGATGCCCGATATAGGCAGGATACAGAACGTGACCGTACACGGCGGTCGCGCCGAGTGCCGCGATCGCGACGCCCTTACCGAACGCACGAGCTCCTGTCATGGCATTACCGTAGCGGTGCCCTTGCGGGACCGCAGAGAGGGCCCGGGCGTTGTTACCGCCGGCTCCGCCGCGTGCCCGCCCGGTCCGGGGCGCGACCGCTGGTCCGGCAGCACTTCGGTGCCAGGTCGGGCCGGGCCGGTCGCCCACCTGCCCGAGTCGGTTTTCCCGGCCCGCAATCAGCTGGAAACGAATCCTGTATCCGCCCGGTTCACCGGCTCGTTCCCGGTGTGGGTGCCAGCCCGGCATGAGCCCGTGGGCACCGGAGTGTGACGAGACCACCGGCCGGCGCGACCACGGAGAGACCACAGGCGGCACGGGTTACGACGAATGCACCCGGCGCCGGCTGCCCGCGGTGTCCCCTCCGCCGACCGCGCGGCCGGTCCGTCGGCCCACGGGGCTACAGTTCTGGCGTGAGCGACTCCGAGCGCTGGATCGTGGTTGTCGAGGAGCCCTTCCTGCCCGCCGACGCCGGTGGGCGGGTCGAGACCTTCAGCTTCCTCACCGCGGCCTCTGCGGCCGGCATCCGGATGCAGGTCCTGGTGCCCTCCCGTACCGAGCTGGACATCGCCGCCTACGAGGCGGCGGTCCCCGGTGCGGCCGTCATCCAGCTACCCCGCGACGACAGCCCGCTGGCACACCTGTCACCGCGGCCGTTCATCCACGCCTCGCGCCCGGTGGGGCCGCTGCGCCGGGCGTTGCGGCACACCCCTCCCCGCGCCGACTCGGTCATCAGCTACAGCTGCCGGACGTCGCATCTGGGCGAGGAGATCGCGCGCCTGTGGCGGCTGCCGCATCTCGTGCGCGCGCACAACATCGACTCGGAGTTCTTCCGGGTGCTGGCCCGTAGTTCCACCGGCCCCCGGGCGGTCGCCTACGAGCTGGAGTACCACCGGCTGCGGCTCGCCGAGCAGGAGATGCACCACTCGCCGCTGGTGAACGCCATCGCGGACATCTCCGTCGAGGACCACGAGTGGCGCCGGGCACGGGCCAGTGTCCCCACGTTCCATCTGCCGCCGTTCCTGCCCGCGAACACCGTCGCCGGCGCGCTGGTGGCCGGCGGGCTCGCGAACGTCGAGCGGGCTCCGGAGGGGCTCGTCTTCGTCGGCTCGCTGGACACCCCGACGAACATCGAAGCGCTGCGGTGGTTCCTCGGCGGCTGCTGGCCCACGATCCGCATGCGGCACCCGGCGGCGGTGCTGCGGGTGGTCGGCCGGCGCCCCGAGGACGGGCTGGCCGAGTGGCTCGGCGGCTTCGACGGCGTCGAGCTGCACACGGACGTCCCGAGTGTTCTCGGCTATGTCGCCGGGGCCGCGGTCTCGGTGAACCCGATGCGCTCCGGCTCCGGGGTCAACATCAAGGCGATCGAGGCGATGTCCGCGGGCACGCCGGTGGTCAGCACCCCGACGGGCAGCCGTGGTCTGGGCTGGCGCGCGGGCAGGCATCTGCTCGTCGCCGAGGACCCGGGCGCGTTCGCCGACGCGGTCTGCGGCCTGCTGGAGAACCCGTGGCTGGCGGCGGAGATCGGCACCGCGGGTCGCGAGTTCGTCCTGCGGGAGCTCGACCACGCGACGCTCATCGGCCGCATCCGGGGCATGCTGTCGGGCCAGGCTGACCAGCCGGCCGCCGACCACGCCTCAGCCGAGTAGGAGCGCCGCGGGATCCGCGGATCAACCGGTCGGCGCGCGGGATCAACCGCGCGGAACTACCAGACCAGCGTCAGCTTGCGCGCGTCGAAGGCCTCGGCGTAGCGGCTGCCGCACTCCACGCCCCGCAGCCGCATCGTGGCCCGGAAGGTCTCCTCGTCGAACCAGACGCGGTCATGCTGGCTGCGGAAATGCCGCTGCAGGTGTTCGACCTTGGCTGCCACCGCCGGCTCGGGCACCGGGACGTAAAGGTTGGGCGTGCCGCGGTCGCCCTCCCACTTGGGGATCTCGTAGCCGAGGATCAGCGCTCCCCGGAACGCCTGCCAGGCCAGTTCGGCAAGCATGCGATGGTCCTGATGGGCATCGCCGAGGGCGGGGGCGAAGACGATGTCCGGCGTCACCTGGCGGGAGATCTGGAGCAGCATCTCCTTCACCCCGCTCCACTCGCGGGGGAGGAACCCGTCCCGCACCTCGTGCAGGTGCAGCGAGCCGAGGGACGCTCCGAGCAGCTCGCGGGCACTCACCTCGGCCTCGGAGCCGCGCTCACCGCTGCCGGAGAAGACCACCCAGTGGACCATCGTGCCGGGATGCGCGGCGATCATCTGGGCGATCGTGCCGCCGGCGCCGATCTCCACGTCGTCAGCGTGCGCGCCCAGNGCGACCACGGTGTAGGCCTCACCCGCGACAGGGCGGCCCGGCGTCAGCGCGAGCATCGCCGGCCCTGGTTGGCACCGACGTCCCCGGTCTTCCAGTCGTTCCCGGTCTTCCCGGCGTTCCAGGCGTTCCCGGCGTTCCCGGCGCGACTGGCCGTGGCCCGTCCCCGCTTACCCGTCACGGACTCGCACACTCCTCCCGGCCGGGAGCCCAGGTCACGCCGATCTCCCGACCGGGCCAGGGCCTCGTGGCCGCCACAGATCTGTCAGGGCCGCCAGGGCTGTGCCTGCCGGGGCGCCTGCTCTGCCCGGACGTCTGCTGCCAGGACACCACGCCATGGCCGCCCGGGGCGCCGCACCAGGCCCAACCTACCGTGGTGAGCCGGCGTTACCGTGGTCAGCCGGCGTGGAAGCGGTTCTGCACCGCGGCGAGTTCCTCGGTCAGCAGCGACTCGACGGCGTCAGCGGCCCTGTCGATGAGCAGCGGGAGCTCCTTGCGCTCCACGGTGCTGAAGTCACGCAGCACGAAGTCGGCCGGATCCATCCGGCCNGGCGGGCGGCCGATACCGACCCGCACCCGCAGATAGTCACGTGAGCCCAGCGACGATGTGATCGACCGCAGCCCGTTGTGACCGTTGTCCCCGCCGCCGCGCTTGAGCCGGATGGCCCCGAACGGGATGTCCAGCTCGTCGTGCACGACGATCAGCCGGGAGAAGTCAACCTTGTAGAAGGCCCGGAGTGCCGCCACCGGCGGCCCCGAGACGTTCATGAACGTCCGGGGCCTGGCAAGCACCGCCGGCTGCCCGGCCAGCCGCACCTGGTCGACGTCCGCCCGGGAGCGGTGGGACCGCAGCCGAGCGCCGGTGCGCTCGGCCAGCAGGTCCACCACCATGAAACCGACGTTGTGCCGGTTTCCCGCATAGCCCGGCCCCGGGTTGCCGAGGCCTACGGCGAGCCACGGCCCGTCACTGACAGGAACGTCCACGCGGCTCGCCGAAACACTCAGGCCGAAGCAGCGGCTTCGGTGGCCCCGGCGCCCTCGCCGGCCTCGGGCGTCTCACCGAGATCGGCCGCGGCCTGGGCTGCGGTCTTCTTCGCCAGGCCCTGGACGATGATCAGCTCGGGGTCGGCCTCCAGCTCGACACCACGCGGCAGCTCAAGCTGCGAAGCCGAGATGCCGTGCCCCGGCTCCAGGCCGGTGATGTCCACCTCGATCGGGGCCGGCAGCGACGTCGCGTCGGCCTTCACCGCGATCGCGGTGACCTGCTGGTCGACAAACGTGTCGGGGTGGGCCTCACCGGTGAGGATCACGGAGATCTCAACGGAGACGTGCTCACCGCGGTTCACCAGCACGAGGTCGAGATGCTCGTAGCTACCGCGGATCGGGTGGCGCTGGACCTCCTTCGGGAGTGCCAGCTCCGTACGGCCGGCCAGCTCCAGCGTCAGCAGGACGTTGGTGCCGGCGTCGGTCTTGAATGCGTGCAGCAGATCGTGGGCGGGCAGCGCGATGTGGCGCGGCGGCTGGCCGTGACCGTAGAGAACAGCCGGGACCTTGCCGGCCCGGCGGGTGCGACGAGCCCCGCCCTTCCCGAACTCGGTGCGCGGCTCCGCGGCGATGCGGACCTCGGACATGGGGGCGCTCATCCTTTCGAGAATGTGAACTCGGCTCCTGCGACTCACCTGCGCGGTGAGGGGTCAGGGCCGGCGGGCGGGATCGCGACGGACGCGGTCCTCAACAGTACCGGAAGCTTCACTGTCAACACCTGACAGGTGTCGTGTCGCCCCCGGACCGGCACGACGTGTGGTACCTCACCACCCACGCAAGGCTACAAAGCCGTCGGGGCGGCGGATTCAGCGCACCCGTGCCGGGGCGCCCGCATACACCCCGATCTCGATCTCGGCGGCCAGATCCGGGCGGCCCAGCGCGCGCCGGGCCCGCGGCAGCACCCGCCGCTCGACGTCGGAGCGGACCGCGCGGGCATCGGCATCCTCCTGGGCCTCGACGGACATCCGCAGCACGGGGTGGCGCGGCCGGCCCAGCATCGCCACCCGGGCGGTTCGGACAACCGGGTTGCGGACCAGGTCGTCCGCCACGGCGTCGGTGAGTGCCGCGGCGTCGAGACGGACCCCGCCGACCGCGTCGTCAATCACGTAGAGACCACGCAGGCGACCACTCCGCAGCTGGGCGGCCAACCAGCCGAGCGAGCCTAGCGCCATCAGGCCGGCCGCGGTGCCCACGGCCGGCCAGAACCAGCCGTGCTCGGCCGCGAAGGATCCGGCATCCGCGTCGAGTACCGGCCGGTCGGCGAGTGACGTGCCGAAAACTTCAAAACCGGCCAACAGAACGACCACACCGACGCCGACCAGAAACAGCCCCAGGAACCGCAACAACCACCGGTTCCAGCGCTCCACCACCGAAACCCGACCGCGCCGCGACGCGCTGGCCCGGCTACTCGCCACCCGCCTGCCGCGGCTCACCGCCGGCCCTCCTGACCAGCCGCGTTCCCCTGCCTGATCCGCTCCCGCGAGCGGCCCCCGCCGCTCGCCGAACGCTCACCCGCCGAACGCCCACCCGCCGGTTGCCCACCCGCCGGTTGCCCAGTGGCCGCACGACCGGCGACCGCACGACCGGCGACCGGACGACCGGCGACCGGACGAGCCGCCGACGCCCCCCAGCCCGACTGCATGGCGCCGGACCGCGGGGTGCCCGCGGCCGGGGTGGGCGGCCCCGCGGCGCCAGCAGCTGCCGGGATCCGCGCAACCGCGCGGTGGCGGCGTCGGCCGCGGCGCCGCGCTGCCGTCGGCTCGATCACGATGCGGGGGGGCCGAAGCAGGTCGAACCCGTCCAACGAACGACTGAGGGCGGCCTTGAGCTGCGGTATCGCGCCGTAGGACACCCGCGCCCGCAAGCGGGGACGGACCACGGCACGGCGGCGCCGGACCCGCACCGAAACCGCCGCGATCCCGTCGACGGACAGCGCCGCCGATCGCAGCGCGCGGGCGAGTGCCCGCTGGGACACGAACACTGCCGATCCGGCCACGGTCGGGCGGGCCCGGAACCGCGACCGCCCGCCGAGCTGGGAGCCGAGCAGCAGGCCCAGCCCCGCGAGGGCGATCANCACCCCGGAGAAGCGGGCCGCACCGGACGACCACGTCCAGGCTGCCAGGTGGCGCGACCAGGACGGCCAGTCGACGATCACCGGACCGCGCCCGACGGCCGCAGCGATGATCTCCACCACCGCCACCACGCCGGCGGCGGCGAGTACCGCTGCCACGAGGGCCGCGGGTACGCGGTTTCCGGGCCGCATCGTGCCTCCCTCCCGCCCCGGTCCGCCCTCGCGGTCGGACCGGCGGCCGGCTCACCGGGTTCAGCGGGCTCAGCGGAGCGCGCGCCGCCGTCGACGTTCAGCGGACGCGCGCGGCGCCTTCGTCACAAAGCGTCAGGATCCTGATGTCGATGCGGGCGACCGGTAGCCCGGCCAGCGCGGCGACCCGCTCACTCACCCGGCTTCGGACGGCCTCGGTGGTCCGCGCGACCGGAGCCGGATACGCCACCGACAGCGTCAGCGACACCCGGGCCGCGCCGTCCACGACCTGGGCCGTCACCTCGGGCCAGCGACCAGGACGGGCGGCGGAGGAGTCGGTCACCCGGTCGGCCGGCCACCGCCCGCGCCGCGGACGACCCTCCCGACGAGGCGAGCCCAGGCGCCGGCGCAGCCCACTCCGCCCGCTCGACCCGCCGGCGCGGCTGAGCAGGCGTGGCGGTGGCGCACCCACGCCCTCGATGTCGGCGGCCGCAATCGCGGCGATCTTCGCGACCACCCGTTCGGCCACCCGCACGGATCCCGCCTGGCGCTCGCGCTCCCGGCCGGCTCCGGCCGGCCGTTCACTGCTCACGATCGCCACGCTCACGCCTCACGACCGCCACCGACGGCGCTCGCCACCGGCGAAGCCGCCGGATCCGTCCCGTTCGGACGCCGACCGCCAGCGACCGCGGTCGAACCGGCTCAGGTCGATGTCACCATCCACGATCTTGCCGACAACCAGCCCGATCGCACCGAAGAGCAGCACGATGAGGAACTCGCCGAACCCACCGAACGCGAGCGCGAGCCCCGCGACCAGCCCGGCAACGAGCCCGAGCGCACCTGATCGCATCCAGGCACCTCCCTCACCGGCTCACCGGCCCGGGCTGCGGACCCGACCGCGGCACGGCGCTCCCGCCATGCCGCCGGGCGGACACACCTCCGGGCGGAGGGCCAACCGACGAGCGGCCCCGCCGCGCCGGGTGGCGCCGGGCCGCTGCGAATCCCAGTCTCAGCCGAGTGGCCAGGACCTTCCAGTTCAGGGCCCGGTGCAGTGGGCCTCGCCGGCGGTAAAAGGTCACCGGCGGCGCGTTCGTCGTCCCCTTGGCGTTCGTCGCCGTGGCACCGCGCGGGACGCCGGCCGGGGCGCGGGCCGGGATGTCGAACGCGCGCAGCCCCCGGGCGAAGGCGGCCGGGTCGCCTCCGCGGTCGGGATGGTTCGCCAGCACGAACCGCCGACGAGCGGCCCTTGCCCGCGCCCCGGCCGCCGCGCTCCCGGCGACCGCGTTCCCGGCGACAGCGTTCCCGGCCACAGCGCCCGGCGCCCGGCGGCGGGAGGCTCGGCCGGGCTGGTCAGGTGACACCGGCCCAGGCCGGCACGTCGACGTCCAGATCATCGATCAGGACGTCGACCCGCGGGGCCCCCGGCGCGGCGCTGAGGACCGCCGCGCGGACCTGCCCGGCCAGCTCGGTCATGGTAGGGCCGAAGCGGCCGACCACACCGACGACGACGGCGTCCGACCGCAGCCGCACTCCCTCGATCCGCCGGCCTCCGGCGTAGCTGACCAGTTCCTGGAACGCGGCCACAGTGCCCGTGCCGTCGTGGCCCCTGGTGCCTCCCTCGCCGTAGCCGGGGGGCGCGCCCACCGAAGTCTCAGCAGGCACGGCGGCCCCATCAGTCCCAGCCGACACAGCAGTCCCAGCCGACACAGCAGTCCCAGCCGACACAGCAGTCCCAGCCGACACAGCAGTCCCAGCCGACGCAGCGGTTCCGGCGCACCCGGCCCGGGCCGGGCCGGCGAGGACGCTCGGGCGAGCGACCAGGCGCACGACGTCGGGGCAGGCGAGCACCTTCCGCGCGATCGCCGCCGGATCCGCGGGCCAGCCAGGCCGGGGGGCCGCGGCGCTCACTGCACCCGCGGCGCGGTCTGCCCGGACTCGTCGTCGCCGATGTAGATGTCGTCCACGGCGATGTTGACCTCGGTGACCTCAAGACCGGTCATCTGCTCGATCGAGTCGACGACGTTGCGCCGCACGGCCTGGGAGAGATCGACGATGGAAACTCCGTACTCACAGACCACGTCGAGGTCGACAGCCGCCTGCCGCTCCCCCACCTCGACTGTCACGCCCTGCGAGACACTCGGGCTGGTGCCCGGCAGCCGCGACTTGAAGGTGCCTACCGCGCGGCTGCCGCCGGTGCCGAGCTCGTGTACTCCGGAGACCTCTCGCGTCGCCACGCCGGCGATCTTGCGGACCACGGAGTCCGCGATCGAGGTCCGGCCCTGCGCCGTCACCAGTTCGGTGGACGAACGCCGGGCGGGGGCACCCGAACGCCCGGAGGTGCCCTGGCTGGTCCCGTTCTGCTGGTCTTCACCTGGCCGGCCCCGCTGGGACGCCGACTGCCCGTGCCCGGTCCAGGTCTCGCCCAGCCCCGTCTGCGCCGCGTCCGTTGGTGCGCCCTGGGTCCGAGTGGTGGTCGTCATCGCTCTTCCTTCCGCGTCACGGTTCCTCTCGTCCAGCCGACCGGCCCGGCCGGCCCGACCGGCGCCGCCAGACAGCCGCGGATGCCGCCAGGCACCCCCCGACCGGGTCGGGACTGTCCCGCAGTGCTGTGCTGTCGACGGGGTACCCGCCCGGACCAGCCTCATTCGCCCACCGGCGCGCGGAGCCGACGGGACGTCCGGACCGATAAGTTGAGCGCGGGCCCTGGTGACCGCCACCGGCCCTGCCCGCGCGCTCGCCGCGAGCGACGCCTGAGCCAAGGAGCGTCCGCTGCCTCGATCGAATCCGGGTCGACGCACCGCCGAACCCGGCAACGCCCAGTCCGCCGTCACCGTGCGCGCTCCCGCCAAGGTCAACCTGCACCTCGGTGTGGGCCCGCTGCGCAGCGACGGGTACCACGAAGTAACGACGATCCTGCAGGCCGTCTCGCTCTACGACGAGATCACCGCGACCTCGGTGCCACCCGAGTCCCTCGCCGGGCCGGACGGCTCCGGCCCGGTCTTCACCGACGACGACCCGATCGCGGTCACCGTCGGGGTCGCCGGCGAGGGTGCCCGGCCGGCTTCCGCCGCCGCGGATCCCGACGGGTCCGGCGGGGCGGGCCAGGCGGACGGAGCCGCCGACGCCTCGATCTCGGTGGTTCCGACGGGTCGGGACAACCTGGCTGTCCGCGCCGCCTACCTGGTGGCCGAGGCCGCCGGGGTCCGCGGCGAAGCGGTCCACCTGTCCCTGTCGAAGGGCATCCCGGTCGCCGCGGGCATGGCGGGTGGCAGCGCGGACGCCGCCGCGGCCCTGGTCGCCTGCGACGCGCTGTGGGGCACCGGCCTGGACCGCGAGACCCTGGTGGAGCTTGCCTCCCGGCTGGGCAGCGACGTCCCCTTCCCGCTCACCGGTGGGACGGCGCTCGGCACCGGCCGCGGCGAGCAGCTCACCGACGTCCTCGCCCGCGGTGAGTACCACTGGGTGTTCGCGCTGGCCGATGGCGGGCTGTCGACACCCGCCGTCTACGCCGAGTTCGACCGGCTCGCCGAGGGCCGGCTCCGGACCGGGCCGACCTCCGCCGACGCGGTGTTGGCCGCGCTGCGCGGCGGCGACCCGGAGGAGCTCGGTGCCGCCCTGGTCAACGACCTCCAGCCGGCCGCGCTGCGCCTTCGCCCGTCGCTGCGTCGGGTGCTGGAAAGCGGGATCGAGCTCGGCGCGATCGGGGCGATCGTGAGCGGCTCCGGGCCGACCTGCGCGTTCCTGGCCCGGGACGCCGCGGCCAGCGTCTCGCTCGCGGCGAGCCTGGCGGGCATGGGGGTCGCCCGCGCGGTGCGGCGCGCTCACGGCCCGGTCGCCGGCGCCCAGGTCCGCACTCCGTCCGTACCCGCGTGACCCGGCTGCCGACCGTCCCGATGGGGGTGCTGTTGTGAGCTCGGTCGTGGTCTCCCTGGAGACCGTCTCGGCCGCGCACGGCACGCGCACCCTGCTTGACGGGGTGAGCCTCGGGCTCGGCACCGGCGAACGGGTCGGCGTGGTCGGCCGCAACGGAGCCGGGAAGTCGACGCTGCTGCGCATCGTCTCCGGTGCGGCCGCGCCCGACTCCGGCCGAGTCGTCCACGCCGGCGGCACCCGGATCGGCGCCCTGTCGCAGGCGGATGACCTTCCACCCGGCACCGTCCGCTCCGCCGTCGTCGGCGACGTCGCCGACCACGTGTGGGCGGCCGACCCGCGCCAGCGGGCGGTGCTCACCGGGCTCGGGCTGCGCGACCGGCTGGACGAGCCCACGGCCACCATGTCCGGCGGCGAGCGCCGCCGGGTGGCCCTGGCCCGCCTGCTGGTCCGTGAGCTGGACCTGCTGATCCTCGACGAGCCCACGAACCACCTGGACGTGGAGGGGGTCGCCTGGCTGGCGCGCCATCTCGGCTCCCGGCGGGGTGCCCTGCTCGTGGCCACCCACGACCGGTGGTTCCTCGACGAGGCGTGCGACCGTGTCTGGGAGGTCGTCGACGGGCGGATCGACGCCTACGAGGGCGGCTACTCCGCCTACGTCCTGGCCCGGGCGGAACGCTCCCGGCGCGCCGACGTGACCGAGGCGCGGCGGCAGAACCTGCTGCGCAAGGAGCTGGCCTGGCTGCGCCGCGGCCCGCCGGCCCGCACCAGCAAGCCCCGCTTCCGCATCGATGCCGCGAACGCGCTCATCGCCGACGAGCCGCCCGCCCGCGACAGTCTCCAGCTGCGCACCTTCGCCGCCTCCCGCCTCGGCAAGGATGTCTACGACGTCGAGGACGTCGATCTGGTCGTCGGCGACCGCGAGCTGCTGCGCGACGTGACCTGGCGGCTGGGGCCCGGCGACCGGATCGGGCTGGTCGGCGTCAACGGCGCCGGGAAGACGTCGCTGCTGCGCCTGCTCACCGGGCAGCTTCAGCCACGCTCCGGGCGGGTCCGGGCCGGGGCGAGCGTGCGCGTGGCGACGCTGTCGCAGGAGGTCGCGGAGCTTCCGGGCGAGCTGCGGGCGCTGGAGGCGGTCGAGGAGGTCGCCCGGGTGCTCACCGTCGAACGCGGCCGGGAGCGGACCGCCGGGCAGATGCTGGAGCAGTTCGGGCTGCCGTCCGGCCGGCAGTGGACGCGGGTGCGTGACCTGTCCGGCGGCGAGCGCCGCCGCCTCCAGCTGCTGCGCCTGCTGATGGAGCGGCCGAACGTGCTGCTCCTGGACGAGCCCACCAACGATCTCGACACCGACACGCTGACGGCGCTGGAGGACCTGCTGGACTCCTGGCCGGGCACGCTGGTCGTAGTCAGCCACGACCGCTACTTCCTGGAACGGACCTGCGACACGGTGCTGGCGCTGCTCGGCGACGGGAAGATCACCATGCTGCCGGGTGGGGTGGAGGAGTACCTGGCCCGGCGGGAGGCCGCCGAGTCCGCCGCCGCGGGCGCCCCGTCACCGGGGACGGCGAACGGGGCCGGCGGCGGGGCCACCGACGGGCGGAAGGGGACCGGCGCGCCAGCCACGGCACGCCCGGCGCTGAGCTCCGGAGAGCTGCGTGTGGCCCGGAAGGAGCTGGCCCGCCTGGAGCGCGCGCTCGAGAAGCTGGAGCGCCAGGAGTCGGAGCTGCACGCCGCGCTGGCCGAGGCAGCCACCGACCACCGGCGGATCATCTCNCTGAACACCGAGCTGCAGGCCGTCACGACGCAGAAGGACACCACCGAGGAACAGTGGCTGGCGCTGGCAGCCCGGATCGAGGGCTCCTGACGACGCCCCGGAGCGGCCGTCAGGCGCGCTTGCTGGCCAGCCGCTCCGGGTCGGGCCAGCGGACGTCCCACACCAGCCGCAAGGTCTCCATCAGCTTGATGCCGTAGAAGCTGGTGTCGATCTGCCAGGGGCGGACGCCGTGCCGGGCCGAGGTGGGCTCGGCGTGGTGCAGGTTGTGCCAGGACTCGCCCATGGAAAGCAGCGCCAGCGACCAGACGTTGCCGGAGTGGTCCCGGGAGCGGTAGGGCCGGGCGCCCATGACATGGCAGATGCTGTTCACCGACCAGGTCACGTGGTGCAACAGCGCCACCCGCACCAGCGAGGCCCAGAAGAACGCCTGCACGGCGGCCTCGAACGAGCCACCCCACAGCCCGCCGACCACGGCAGGCAGGGCCAGGCTGACGAAGGCGCAGAGGGCGAAGGAGCGACTGATCCGGACGATCATGGGATCGTCCAGGAGGTCGGGGGCGTAACGGCGCTGGTCGGTCTGCTCGACCTCGAAAAGCCACCCGATGTGCGAGTGCCACAGACCCCGCGCGAGCGCGGCCGGCCCGGTTCCGTAGCGCCACGGCGAGTGCGGGTCGCCGTCGGCGTCGCTGAAGGCGTGGTGCCGCCGGTGGTCAGCGACCCAGCGGATCACCGGCCCCTCGATGGCCATGTTTCCGGCGATCGCCAACGCGGCCCGCACCGGCCGGGAGGTCTTGAATCCCCGGTGGGTGAAATAGCGGTGGAATCCGATGGTGATGCCGTGACCGGTGATCGCGTACATCACGGCCNCCAATATCACGTCGCGCCAGGAGATCCAGCGGCCCCACAGCAGGGGAACGGCCGCGACCAGCGCCGCGAAGGGAATCAGGATCGTCGCGAGCAGCACGATCTGTTCACCGCGCGCACGGGCGGCCGAAGGCGGCGCTACGGTGTGACTCGCGGCCGGTGTCGCCGCCGCGCCCGCGCGGACGCCTGCGACCTCCTGGTCACTGTCAGCGGCAGGCCCGCCCTGACGCCCGGTTTCGGTGGCTTTCACCGTGTCGGTAGCGGTCATTGCTTCATCCCGTCCGTCGCGGTGGGCCGCTCACTGCCGACCCTCTGGTCGTCACGTTAGCCCGCTTGGCTGACAACCGGCCCCAATCGCGGCGTCCGCCACGCAAACGGGCCGTGCCGGCCGGGCCGGCCGGTCCGGAGCGGGCGGCGGATCACGCAAGACCTGATCGCAGGTTCACCACGCCCCCGATCACAGGTTCCCCGTGGCGCGGGCCCCGACACCAGCGGTGACGGGATTGTCGCCTTCGCCCCTCCGGGCGCCCTCCCGATGCCCACCTGGACCGACGACATCGGGACACATCGAGGGCAACAGCCCGACCGACGACGACAACCGGGCCTACCGACAGCAGGCAGCAGGCAGCAGGCAGCAGGCAGCAGGCAGCAGGCAGCAGGCAGCAGGCAGCACCATGGTGATCGGGTCGGGCCCCTTGCCCCTGGCCCCCACCCCGGGCATCAGCACGGACCACCGGCTCGCGGCAGCCGGCAACGGGTCGGACACCCGACCGAGGCCAAGCGAGACTCCGGGCCGCGAAGGGCGCGAGGAGAGCGCGGGCGGTGCCCGCGCGGGCGGTGCCAGCCCGGGCGATGCCGGCGGCCCCGCCGCTCCGCCCGGGACGGCCCCGCCCGCGCCCACGGCGAGAGCCCACGACCGGTGACCCCGCCCAACTGCTTCGGCCCAACTTCTTCGACCCGCCCGCTTCGGCCCACGCCGCGCCCACCGCGGAACGCGAACATATCTTCCGACAGCCGGCCCGATGGTAGAGTAGCGCCGGGACTGACCGGCGTTTTCCCCGCGGTCCGCATTCCCCCTCGGTCCGCCGTAGTGTAATAGGCAGCACAGGAGATTTTGGTTCTCTTAGTCCACGTTCGAGTCGTGGCGGCGGAGCCCACGGGGAACGCGAATATTCCGACGCGCCTGACACCGGATTTCATCGAGTGTCCGGCAACAGTGTTTTTGATTTCCGGGACCCACCCGCACACGAACCCACGATCCCGCCGTGGAGCCCGCGCGGCATTGGTAGAGTGCTGCCTCGGTAGGCTTGCGGGCGTTGCCTCACCCGCCGCGAGCCGGCCGGGCGAACCCGCGTCGGTGCTTGACGGCGGATCGTCCATCGCACGTCGCGGAGTTAGATCGCAACGCAGTCCGGTCCGTCGAGATCGCGGGAGCTCGTGTGACTCAGCCACGTCCGGCCGCTGTCATCGTTCTGGCGGCGGGCGAAGGCCGGCGAATGCGTTCCAGGCTGCCGAAGGTCCTGCACCCGCTCGCCGGCCGCACCCTGCTGGAACACGTGCTCGCCGCGGCCGAGCCGGTCCGGCCCGAGCGGGTCGTCGTGGTGGTCGGTCATGGGCGGGAGCAGGTGACGGCCATGCTGGCCGAGCGTGCCCCGCACGTCGCCACGGCCGTGCAGGAGCATCAGGGCGGCACCGGGCATGCCGTGCGAGCGGCGCTCGGCGCCCTCGGTGACCTCCCGCCGGACGCGGCCGCGGTGGTGCTGCCGGGTGACGTCCCGCTGTTGACCAGTGCGGCGGTCGCCGCCCTCGTCGACCGGCACCAGGCGAGCGGGGCCGCGGCCACCGTGCTGACCGCCGCGGTGGCCGACCCCACCGGCTATGGCCGGATCGTGCGCGGCCCCGGCGGCGAGGTGCGCGAGATCGTCGAGCAGCGTGACGCGGACGCGACCACGGCCGCGATCAACGAGATCAACACCGGCGTGTACGTGTTCGACGTCGAGCTGCTGCGCGGCGCGCTGAAGCGGCTCACCACCGAGAACGCCCAGGGCGAGGAGTACCTCACCGACGTGGTCGGTCTCCTGGTCACCGACGGCCTGCCGGTGGGCGCGCACGTGCTGGCGGACGCGGCCGAGGCGGCCGGCGTCAACGACCGCAGGCAGCTCGGCGAGGCCGGGCTCGTGCTGCGCGACCGCATCGTCACCGCCGCCATGCTCGCCGGAACCACGATCGTCGACCCGGCCTCGACCTGGATCGACGCCGGCGTCGTGCTGGAGCCCGACACGACGATCTGGCCGAACACGCACCTGCGCGGGGCCACGAGCATCGCCGCCGGCGCGGAGGTCGGCCCGGACTGCACCCTCGTCAACACGGTCGTCGCCGCGGGCGCCCGGGTGACCCGCTCCGTGCTGGAGGGCGCCGAGGTGGGCCCGGGTGCCGCCGTCGGCCCCTTCGCGCACCTGCGCCCCGGGACCCGGCTCGGCCGGAGCGGCCGGATCGGCGCCTTCGTCGAGACCAAGGCCGCCGACATCGGCGCGGAGACGAAGGTCCCGCACCTCGCCTACGTCGGCGACGCGGTGATCGGCGAGCGGACCAACATCGGTTGCACCACCGTGTTCGTGAACTACGACGGCGTGGCCAAGCACCGCACGGTGATCGGCTCGGATGTCCGGATCGGCAGTGACACGATGCTGGTGGCCCCGGTCACCGTCGGGGACGGCGCCTACACCGGTGCCGGCTCCGTCATCCGCGAGGACGTCCCGCCCGGCGCGCTGGCGGTCCGGGAGGGGCGGCAGCGCACCATCGTCGACTGGGTGTTGCGGCGCCGACCGGACAGCGCGGCGGCCCGAGCCGCCCAGGCCGCCCAGGCCGGGCGGGAGTCCACCCAGCGCCGGCCGGGAACGTGAGTTGAGGCACAGCCGATTCCCTGGCCCCGCAATTCGCTGGCATTTGTCCCGCCACAGGTCGAACGTGGGAGAGGTTTGGCCAGAGGTGCGCTGATCTNGGATCGCTCGGTTTCGCCCGCCCCCGGCCCAGGCCGCCGCCCGGCCGGAGCGGGCAGGTCCCACCTGGCCAGGCGGCGTCGTTACCCCGGTCCCGGCAGACGACGAGCACCGCCCGGTCCCGGGTGCCCCGTCCCACGGCCCGCCGCCGGCCCCGGCCGCCGGCGGCTCCGCAACGGTCCCACGTCCGCAACCGTCCCTGTCACGGCCGCCTGTCAGCGCCGCCAGCAACGCCCTGAGGAGAAACCGGTGGGATACCAGACCGAGAACCGTCGGAACCTGATGCTCTTCGCGGGACGCTCCCACCCCGAGCTCACGGCCGAGGTCGCCCGAGCGCTCGAGGTGGAGCCGGTCCCCACGAGCGCGTACGAGTTCGCCAGCGGCGAGATCTTCGTCCGGTTCGAGGAGTCCGTCCGCGGCTGCGACGCCTTCGTGCTTCAGGCGCACGGCGCTCCGGTGAACACCTGGCTGATGGAGCAACTGATCATGGTGGACGCCCTCAAGCGGGCGAGCGCCAAACGCATCACCGTCGTCGCCCCGTTCTNCCCCTACGCCCGCCAGGACAAGAAGCACCGCGGGCGGGAGCCGATCTCGGCCCGTCTGGTCGCCGATCTGTTCAAGACCGCGGGCGCGGACCGGCTGATGTCCGTCGACCTGCACACCGCGCAGATCCAGGGCTTCTTCGACGGGCCGGTGGACCACCTGTTCGCGCTGCCGCTGCTCGCGGACTACATCGAGAGCAAGCTCGACACCTCCGAGGTCACCGTGGTGGCGCCGGACTCGGGCCGGGTGCGCGTCGCGGAACGGTGGACCGACCGGCTCAGCTGCCCGCTGGCGATCATCCACAAGCGCCGCGACCCGGACGTGCCGAACCAGGTCAAGATGTTCGACGTCGTCGGCGAGGTCGACGGGCGCACCTGCGTGATCGTCGACGACATGATCGACACCGCCGGCACGATCACGAAGGCGGCGGAGTCGCTCAAGGAGCACGGCGCGACCAACGTCATCGCGGCGGCCACCCACGGCGTGCTGTCCGGGCCGGCCGCGGACCGGCTGAAGAACTCCGAGATCAGCGAGGTCGTCCTCACCAACACCCTGCCGCTGGCCAGCGAGGCGCGCATCGACAAGATCACCGAACTGTCGATCGCGCCGCTGATCGCCGCCGCGATCAAGGCGGTCTTCGAGGACGGCTCGGTCACCGGCCTCTTCGGCGGCGACGCCTGACCCGACGCCCGGCCCGGCACCCGGCCCGGCACCTGAGCCGAGTGGGTGCGGCCGGCGGTGGGCGCGCCGCCGCACCCGCCGTCGGCCGTGCCGGCTGTCCGTAGAATCAGCCGACATGACGCAGGACCGCCCACGGGTGTCGCTGACCGGGATCAAGCCGACCGGCGAGCCGCACCTGGGCAACTACATCGGGGCGATCCGTCCCGCGCTCGAGCTCGCGGCGACGTACGAGTCGATCTACTTCATCGCCGACTACCACGCGCTGACCTCGATCCGGGACCGGGCGAAGTTCGCCGCGTACACCCGCTCCGTCGCCGCCACCTGGATCACGCTCGGCCTCGACCCGGAGCGCACGGTCTTCTACAAGCAGTCCGACGTGCCGGAGATCTTCGAGCTCTCCTGGATCCTTTCCTGCGTCACCGGCAAGGGCCTGATGAACCGGGCGCACGCCTACAAGGCGGCCCGTGACCGCAACGCCGAGAACGGCGTCGCCGACCTGGACGCCGGCGTCAACATGGGGTTGTTCAACTACCCCATCCTGATGGCCGTCGACATCCTCATCATGGGCTCCGACGTGGTCCCGGTGGGGCAGGACCAGGTCCAGCACGTCGAGTACGCGGCGGACATCGCGGGCTCGTTCAACCACCTCTTCGGCAGCGAGTACAGCCTGAAGATCCCCGAAGCGCTGATCCCGCCCGGCACCGGCGCCCGGACGATGCCCGGCACCGACGGCCGCAAGATGAGCAAGTCCTACGGGAACACGATCCCGCTGTTCGCCNCGCCGTCGCAGCTGCGCAAGCTCGTCCGCGGCATCCGCAGCGACAGCACGCCCGTCGAGGCGCCGAAGGACCCGGACAGCTCGGCCGCGTTCCAGATCTACGAGAACTTCGCGACCCCGGAAGCCGTCAAGGACATGCGGGTCCGGCTGGAGCGGGGCGGCACCGGCTGGGGCGAGCTGAAGAACGCCCTGTTCGAGACGCTGGACGCCTGGCTGACCCCGCTGCGGGCCCGCTACGAGGAGCTCATCGCCCCCGACAGCGAGCTGGACGCCATCCTGGCCGCCGGTGCGGAGAAGGCCCGGGAGCGGGCCCGCCCCGTCCTCGCCGGCGCCCGCCGCGCCATCGGCGTCGACCGCTAGCGCGCCAGCGGCCCGCCTCCCCCGGGGCGAAAACTTGAGATCTTGCGGCCGGATTTCAAGTTCACTTGCATCGTCTACCGGGCGGGTCTCGGTTCCACCCGTCAGGCCGGATCGAGGCGGGCCTGGCGCGCGATGCGGACGAACGCCTCCACGTCGAGGGTCTCGCCGCGGGCGCCCGGGTCCACGCCGGCGGCCCGCGCGAGCCGCTCGGCCCGGCCCGCCGAACCGGCCCAGGACGCCAGCGCCGTCCGAAGCGTTTTGCGCCGCTGCGCGAAGGCCGCGTCCACCGCGGCGAAGACCTCCGCGCGCAGCGACGCCTCGGCCGGCGGGGTGGGCCGGCGACTGAACGCGACCAGGCCCGAGTCGACGTTCGGCTGCGGCCAGAACACCGGCCGGGGCACCCCTCCGGCCGGGCGCGCCTCGGCGTACCAGGCGAGTTTGACACTCGGCACGCCGTAGATCCGGCCGCCTGGCGGCGCGGTGAGGCGGTCGGCGACCTCCGCCTGCACCATGACCAGGCCACGCCGCACAGTCGGGAACCGCTCAAGCAGGCCCAGCAGCAGCGGTACCGCGATGTTGTACGGCAGGTTCGCCGCCAGCACCGTCGGGGCGGCGACCGCGGCGGGCAGGTCGGCGGGGCCCACCCGCAGGCCGTCGGCCTCGATCACGTGCAGCCGGCCCGCCACCTCGGCGGGCAGCCGGGCCGCCGCCGTCACCGGCAGGGCGGCGGCGAGCCGCGGATCCACCTCGACCGCGGCGACCGCGCCGGCCTCGGCGACCAGGCCGAGAGTGAGCGAGCCCAGCCCGGGGCCGACCTCGAGCGCGACATCGTCCGGGCCGATCGCGGCCAGCCGGACGAGCCGGCGGACGGTGTTCGGGTCGACCAGGAAGTTCTGGCCCCGGCGCTTCGTCGGCCGCAGGTCCAGCGCCTGGGCGAGCTCGCGGATGTCGGCCGGCGAGAGGAGCCCCTCGATCTCTACCAGGGCCCGAAGGTCCGTTCGGCGTTGGCCGCCACCGCCGCGGCGAGGTCGTCCACCTGCTCGCCGCGGGTCTGCGCGAGCAGCCGCAGCGTCAGCGGGACCAGATAGGGCCCGCCCGGCCGGCCGCGCCACGGGGCCGGGGTGAGGTACGGCGCGTCGGTCTCGACCAGCAGGAGATCCCGCGGCGCCACCGCGGCGGCCGCGCGCAGCTCGCCGGCGTTCTTGAAGGTCACATTGCCGGCGAAGGACATCACGTACCCGGCGTCGGCGCAGGTCCTGGCCATGGCCGCATCGCCGGAGAAGGCGTGGAACACCACCCGCTCGGGCGCGCCCTCCGCCGCCAGGATGCGCAGCGTGTCGTCGTGCGCCTCCCGGTCGTGGATCATCAACGCCCGGCCGGTCTCCTTCGCGATCGCGATGTGCCGGCGGAAGCTCTCCTGCTGGGCCGCGTGCCGCTCCGGCGGCGTGCGGAAGTAGTCCAGGCCGGTCTCCCCCACCGCGACGACGCCGTCCGCGCGGGCGAGCTTGGCGATCGCTTCGAAGGTCGCCTCGTCCACACCCGACGCCGCCTCGTTGGGATGGATCGCGACCGCCGCCCACACCTCGGGATGGGCCGCCGCGATCTCAGCCTGCCACCGGCTGGTCTCTAGATCGACACCGACCGTGACCATTCGGGTGATACCGACCGCCCGGGCCGCCGCGACCGCCTCGGCCACCGGTGTGTCCATCAGGTCCAGGTGGCAGTGCGCGTCGACCGCGGGGACGGCCAGCGGATCGGGCGGTGGCGGCGGGTCGCCCACCCGGCCGGAGTTCCTCGCCACCCAGTCCACTCCCCACTTGGCGGACACGTCACCGCGGCATCCGTCGCGGTATCTCCCCACGCCAGATCTTAGGGCTCCCGCCGGGCGTGTCGGCACGACGGCCGTGCGATTCTGAAGGAGTGCTTGACCTCACGGGCTTTCTTCCATGACGACGCCGCTTCCCGTAGCGCTGGTCACGCCGCTGACCGGACCGGACGCCGCCCTTGGCCTGGCGGCGCTGCGCGGAATGACGCTCTGGGCACGTGACGAACGGCTGCCCCCGCCCTGGGACGAGGTGGGTGTGACGGCCTTCGACGCCCACCCCGATCCGGTCCGCGCGATGCGCTCGGCGGTCGCGACCCGGCCCGCGGCGATCTTCGGGCCGATCGGCATGCGGGCCGCCCTGGGCGCCCTGGGCGCCACCAGCCGGGTCGTCTTCAACGCCGGCGCGCCATCCACCCGTTTCGTCCGGCAGGCCTTCCCGCACGTCGTGAACGTGGCGGCTCCGGCCTCGACCTGGCCCCGCGGGGTGCTGTCGGCGATCCGCTCCGTGGACCGGCAGGCCCGCCGCGTCGCGCTGCTGGCCTCCGGCGAGCTCGCCGTGGAGCTCACGTCGGTGTGCAAGGCCGCGGCCCGGGCGCAGGGCTACGAGGTCACGTCGAACGTCTTCGCCCCGGGCCGGGGCGGGGCCGCGGCCCGCCCGCTGCCGCCGGCCGACGTCCTGATCGTGCACGCGGGCGCCGAGGACGAGCTGGAGATCGCCGACATCCTGCTGCGCCGTTCCTGGCGGGCGGCCGCGTTCTCCACGGCGGTCAGTGCCGAGGCGACGGCGACGCTGGGTGCCCTGCGCGAGGGCCTGCTCGCCCCGGCGAGCTGGGCGCCGGAAGGCGCCGTCGAGCCGGGGACCGGCCCGGCCGCCCGGGAGTTCTCCGCCGACTTCACGCTGCTGCACGGGGTGGCGCCCACCGAGACGGCGGCCTGGGCCTACGTCTCCGGGCTCATTCTGGGCCGTTGCATCCGGTACTGCGGCGGGGTCGGCGATGCCTCGCTGCTGGCGGCCGCCCGCGGGCTGGACACCACGACCCTGCTCGGCCGGTTCCGGCTCGACGAGGCGACCGGGCTACAGGTGGGCCACCAGGTGCCGATCGTCCAGTGGCAGTCCGGTGCCTCCTGGACGGTCTGGCCACGGGACGCCGCCCGGGCGCCTTTCCACCATCCGCGGTGGAACGCCCCGCCCCCCGGTGGCCTCGCCGCCGATGGTGACCCGCGGGGGGACCGGCTGCCGGCCGGCCCCGCGACCGGGCACTCCGGCGGCCCTGGGGCACCGGGCGGCCCGGCGCGGGCACCTGTACCAGGCGACACCGACACCGACACCGACGGCGGGACCGGGACCGGGACCGGGGGGACGGTGCCGCTGCCCGCGCAGGGCATGCCGGGGCGCCCGTTCGGCCTCGGCCGACCGAGGCCGGGCCTGGGCACCGGCGGCTTCGGCCTGCAGCGGCCGAGCTGAGGGCGGGCTCGGATGTCCCTCGGCCAGACCGAGACCACCAGCCAGGCCGAGACCACCAGCCAGGCCGAGAACCGCGACCAGCAGCTACCGGACCGCCCCGACCCGGGCCACGCCAGGCGGCGCCGGATGACCCTGCTCCTCGCCCTCGGGGTCAGCGGCCTGGTGTTCCTCGTCGCAACCGACCGCCTCTTCATCCATCCCCGGCCCGACTCGCTCGCACCGGCGGACGCCATCGTGATGTTCGCCGGCAGCCCGGGCCGGCTGGAGCACGCGGTGGGCCTGGCCCGAGCCGGATACGCGCCGACGCTGGCGGTCTCGATGCCGACGGCGAACGACCCGTGCCCACCGCCCATCCCGAACGTCGAGGTGATCTGCTTCGCGCCGGATCCCCTCACCACCCAGGGCGAGTCCCGCTGGACGGCGATCGCGGCCGCCCGGTACGGCTGGAAGTCCGTCATCGTGGTCACCGCCACCACCCAGACGACCCGGGCGCGGATCCGGCTCGCGCGCTGCTACTCCGGCAAGGTCCTGATGAGTCCCGTCCCGCCGCCGCGGAACATGTGGCCGTACATGATCGCCTACGAGTGGGCCGCGATGGGGAAGGCGCTGGTGTTTCAGCGGGGCTGCTGAGAGCGGGGGCTGCTGAGGGCGGCGGGGCCCGCGGCCGGCGCGGCCCGCGGCCCGGCCGTCAGCAGCTCCGCTGCCACACGACCGCCTTGACCATGGCCGCCGTCTGGTAGGTGAACAGGTACGGCCAGTCGCGCAGGCGGGTCCCGACGGCGTCCACGAGCAGCTCACCGTCGTAGCAACGGCCGATGCGAAGCCGGGCCCGGCTGTCCTGGGAGCGGTCGGTGACGAACAGGATCGACTCCCAGCCGTGCAGCCGCGCCAGCCGGGCGGCCTCCCGGGCCTCGCCCTGCGTCGTCTTGGGATCGGGCCAGAAGCAGACGACCCGCACGTCACGGCCGATGTCGGCGGTGGAGGGGCAGCGCCGGGTTCCCGGCATGGAGATCACCACGGTCGGCGCGATGCCCGACCGCGCCAGTTCGAGGGTCCGGTCCAGCCGCGGCCCCGGCCCGCCGAGCATGAAGATCGCATCCACCGGCCGCGGCTCGTCGATCTTCGGGAACGCGATCAGCCGCACGGTGGCCAGAACGAACAGGAGCGTGAGGCCGGGAACCCCGTAGCGGATCGCCAGCCGCTGTCTCGACCTGCGCCGCTGTCGAGCGTCCTCGATCACCACCACCGTGACGCTAGCCGGCGGGCAGGCGGATCTGGCCGGCACCGGGTGGTGCTCTGTTTCACGTGTCCCCGCTGTTGCCGGACCCACCCGATGATCAGCCCCGGAAAGCGGGCGACCACGCCTTGGGCACGAGCACGCGTGCCTGGCCGGAGCCGTCGGCCGGCTCGATCCAGGTGTCGGTGATCGCGGCCTCCGCACCGTCCCTGGGCAGGCCGTACGCGATGGTCTCGTTGTCGTACCAGGCGATCTGATCGTCAACCGATCGCGTGTCGCTCAGCTGCGTGCGGCGCATGGTCCGCAGGTCGAGCACCGTCGCGACCCACCGGACGGGGCCGTCGTCCGCGACCCGTTCCTTGAACGCCACCCGGGTGCCGTCCGGAGACAGCGACGGGCACTCCACGTTGGTGGTCAGGGTGTGCACCTCACGGGCCCGCAGCGACCCGCGCACCAGGTAGGTCGTCCCGTCGGTCGACAGCGTGGCGTAGAAGGTGTCGTCGTCGGCCGCGAAGGTGACGCCCCAGAAGTTCTGGTCGACCGGGTTGATCCGCTCGCCGTCGCGATAGATCGCGAACTGTTCGAGGTTCCCCAGCTCCTGCCGGTTCTCGACGTCGTACAGCGTGGTCGCGGTGGAGAAGGCCGGGCCCGCGTACGAATGGCCGGTGACGAAGACCGTGACCGCGGCCAGCCGGGCGTCCGCCGACAGCCGGGCCCGGCTGGGCACCCCGCCCAGCCGGAAGGAGTGCAGCGTGTGGAGGTCGGCGTCGAACAGGTACGCCTGGTAGGTGGTGACGAGGCCGCGGTCCGAGCTCAGGCAGAGGCCGATCTCACCGCGCACGTCCACCCGGTCGCAGGACATCGAGGTCACGGCGGGGGTGCTGGCGGGTTCGTCGCGCGGCACCATCGCCACCCGGCCGTAGCTGCCGTCCCGGGCGGTGGAGCGGAAGATCACCCGGGGATCACTGCCCAGGGTGGACGGGTCCAGCCGCGCGGCACCGTTCGTCACCGTCGCGACCCGAGCGGCCTCCCGGTCGGCGTCCCGGCGCAGCACGTGGACGACGTAGCCGGTGCCCACCAGCAGGCAGGCCACCAGCACGATCAGGAACGCCACGACGGTCACGCGTGATCTCGACGGCGCCTCGGGCTCGCCCTCCGCGCCGTCAGCCGGGCCGGTGCCGGCCCGTCCTCGGCGCCGTTCCTCAGCCACGCTGCTCTCGCTCCCCCNCCTGATCATCTCCCTCGCCCGGACCGGATCGGCCGACCCGCACGCCGCGCAGCGCCACCACCGCCAGCACCACCGCGACCAGCCCCGCGGCCACGGCCCAGCGGAAGGCCACATCCGGCCCACGCAGCGTCCACAGGGCGCCGAAGGACGCCGCCCCGGCGAGCTGCGCGAGTGCCACCCCGGTCTGGACGAGGGCGAGGCCGCCCGTACGCAGCCGGGCGGGCACCAGCGCGCTCGCCGCCGCGGCCAGCATGCCGTCGGTCGCCGCGTAGTAGGCGCCCAGCAGGACCAGCACCGCGACGAGCCCGCCCACTCCCGGCTCGGAACGGCAGAGCACAAGGTAGACACCGCTCAGCGCAAGATAGCCGCCGACGAACACCCGCTGCCGGCCCACGAGGTCGGCCAGGTACCCCAGCGGCAGCGCCAGCGCCAGGTAGACGCAGTAAACCCCGGCCGCCAGCAGCGGGAAGTACACCCCGGCGAGCGAGACCTGCTGTTGCAGGCGCAGGTACACGAAGCCGTCGCCGACGGTGCACAGCGCCAGCCCGACACCGACACAGGCCAGCCGCCGGAACCGCCGCGACCGCAGCAGCCCGAGCGTGGCGGCGGGTGATGGCCGTTCCCCGGCCGCCCCCGCGGCACCCTGCGAGCGGGTGGAGGGCGGGCGGACGAGCAGCACGATCACGGCCACGCCCACCAGCCCGACACACGCGCTGAGCACGAACACCAGGTCGTAGGAGCCGGGTGAGACCGCGAGCAGCGCGAACGCGACGAACGGGCCGAGCATCGCGCCTACGGTGTCCATCGCCCGGTGCAGGCCGAAGACGAACCCGAGCCGGGCGGGGGGCGCGGAAAGCGACAGCATCGCGTCGCGGGGCGCCGTGCGGACGCCCTTGCCGATCTGGTCGGCCGCGAGCGCCCCGGACAGCGTGCTCGGGCTGGTGCCCCCCGCCGCCAGCACCACCTTCGCGACCGCCGACATGGCATAGCCGGCGGCGGCGACGTCGCGGTGCCGGTGGAACCGGTCCGACACGAATCCGCTGACCAGCCGGCTCAGCGCGCTGGCCCCCTGGTAAAGGCCGCTGACAAGCCCGTACTGGAACGGGGTGAAGCCCAGCCGCTCCACCAGGTAGAGCGGCAGGACCGCGGTGACCATCTCCGTGGACAGGTCGGTGAGAAGGCTGGTCAGCCNGAGCAGGATGACGGTGGGACCGATCGCCCGCAACCGGCGCCGCCGCACCGCGGTGCCGCCGGATCCCTCCCCACCCGCGGTCGGCTCGGCCGCCGCGCCCGCGCCCGCGCGGGCAGGCGGCGGCGACACCGTGTACACAGCGGCCGCCCCCCTGGCTGACTGGCTGACTGCGGGCCGGCCGGCCGCTCACAGCCGGCGCTCGACCGCCCACGGCCGGGCCGGGGCGGGCCGCTCCGCGCGGCCGGGCCGCCAGGCGCCGGGACCAGGCCGGGACACCGCCCCGGCGGGGAAACGGATTGGCTGGGTCAGGATTCCGTCTCCATCACGATCATCGTGGACGAATGCTACAGTACCCCCCGGATGGGGGGATGCCACATGGGGGGATGTGCTACGGGGCGCGGGGGTCTTCCACACCGCCGGTCAGGCACACAGGAAAGTTCGCTTTCGCGGCCGGGCGCCGCGCACCAGCTGAGCGAAGGCTTCACAAAGCCTTCATTCAGTTTCTATCGATGATTTTCCGAACGCAGGCAGTGCTCCTTCCCTCTCCCAGCCGTGAATGTCGTGGTGGCCGCAGGGGCGCCACAGCCGAATCCACGTGAAGGAGATTTCTTTGCAACCGTTCGNGGTTGCCGTGGTCGGAGCCGGATACTGGGGCCCGAATCTGGTTCGCAACTTCGCGAGCTCCGAGCACTGGCGCCTGCGCTGGGTCTGCGACTTCGACACCGACCGGGCCCGCGCCGTGGCGGGGCACCTCGGTGACGTGCGGGTCAGCTCGGAGCTGTCGGATGTGCTGGCCGACCCGGACGTCACCGCGGTCGCCATCGCGACGCCGGCAGCCAGCCACACGGATCTCACCCTCGCCTGTATCGAAGCGGGCCGGCACGTCCTGGTCGAGAAGCCGCTCGCGGCGACGGCCGCGGACGGCGCCAAGCTGGTCGCGGCCGCCGAGGCCGCCGGTGTCGTCCTGATGTGCGACCACACCTACTGCTACACGCCGTCGGTCGCGCGAATCCGCGAGCTCACCCACAGCGGCGAGATCGGCGACATCCAGTACATCGATTCCGTGCGCATCAATCTCGGGCTGATCCAGCCAGATGTCGATGTGTTCTGGGATCTCGCCCCGCACGACCTGTCGATCCTCGACTTCATTCTGCCGGCGGAATTCGCTCCGCTCTCCGTGACCGCGCTCGGGGCCGATCCGGTGAACGCCGGCCGCAGCTGCGTCGGGTATCTCACGATGCCGCTTCAGGGCGGCGGGATCGCGCACANCCACGTGAACTGGCTAAGCCCCACGAAGATCCGGAAAACGGTGGTCGGCGGTTCCCGCAAAATGATCGTGTGGGACGACCTGGAACCGTCCCAGCGGCTGAGCATCTATGACAAGGGCGTCGAGATCAGCGAACAGCCTCTGGACGACCGGGCGCGGCGCCTCGTCTCCTACCGGGTGGGTGACATGGTGGCCCCGGCCCTCGCCGAGACCGAGGCGCTGCGCGGCGTCGTCACCGAGTTCGCCGAGGCGATCCGCGAGGGGCGGCCGGCCCGGACCGACGGCTCGTCGGGGCTGCGGGTCCTGAGAATACTCGAAGCCGCCGCCGAAAGCGCCGCCAGCGGCGGCCAGGCGGTCCTGCTGCCAACCGAAGGGAAAGGGCTCCCCGAATGACCGACATCGCCGGTCGTCGTGTCCTCATCACCGGCGGCGCCGGTCTCATCGGGTCGCACATCACCGACCAGCTGATTCCGCTCGGGCCGGCCGAGATAGTCATCCTCGACAACTTCACCCGCGGCCGGCGCGAGAACCTCGCCGAGGCGCTGCGGACCGGCCCGGTGACCGTCATCGAAGGCGACGTGCGGGACGCCGAGACCGTCGCCAAGGCGATGGCCGGCGTGGACCTCGTGTTCCACCAGGCCGCGATACGCATCACCCAGTGTGCGCAGGAGCCTCGGCTCGCCTTCGACGTGCTCGCCACCGGCACCTTCAACGTGCTGGAGGCCGCGGTCGAGGCGGGCGTCCGCCGGGTGGTGGCCGCGTCGTCGGCCTCCGTCTACGGCCTCGCCGAGCAGTTCCCCACCGACGAGCGCCACCACCCGTACGACAACCGCACGATCTACGGGGCGGCGAAGCTGTTCAACGAGTCGTTGCTGCGCAGCTTCAACGACATGTACGGCCTCGACTACGTCGTCCTGCGCTACTTCAACGTCTACGGCCCGCGCATGGACGCCCACGGCGCCTACACCGAGGTCCTGATCCGCTGGATGGAGCGCATCGAACGCGGCGAACGGCCACTGATCTTCGGTGACGGCAGTCAGACGATGGACTTCGTGAACGCGGTCGACATCGCCCGGGCCAACATCGCCGCGGCCCGCTCCGACGTCTCGGACGAGGTGTACAACGTCGCGAGTGGGCGGGAGACCAGCCTGCTGGAGCTGGCCCGCGCGCTGGCCGCCGCGATGGGCAGCGACCTGGAGCCCGAGTTCGGGCCGGAGCGGAAGACCAACCCGGTTCCCCGCCGGCTCGCCGACATCTCGCGGGCGCGGCGTGACCTCGGCTTCGTCGCCTCGATCGGCCTTGAGCAGGGCCTGCGTGAGCTGGTCACGTGGTGGCGGGGGCTCGGCACCGTCACCACAGGCGCGGGGAGCGCCCCGGCGGGGAGCCCCGTCCGATGAGCGCGGACTCCCCGGCGGGCACCACGGCCAGGCCGGCCCTGCTGCCCGTGATGCGCCCCTGGCTGGGTGCGGAGGAGGCCGCGGCCGCCGCTGAGGCGGTGCGGTCGGGCTGGGTGGCCCAGGGCCCGCGGGTGGCGGAGTTCGAGCGGGCGCTGGCGGCGCGCCTCGGCGCCGCCGACGCGGTCGTCGTCTCCAGCTGCACCGCCGCCCTCCACCTCGCCATGCTGGTGGCGGGGGTCGGCCCGGGCGACGAGGTCGTCGTTCCGTCGCTGTCGTTCATCGCCACGGCGAACGCCGTCCGCTACGTCGGCGCCACGCCGGTCTTCGCCGACGTGGACCCGAGCACCCAGAACGTCACCACGGCGACCGTCGAGGCCGCCCTCACCCCCGCCACCCGCGCGGTCATCGGGGTCGACCAGGGCGGGATGCCGCTGGACGTCGAGCCGCTGCGCGCGCTGTGCCTGCGCCGTGGCCTCGAGCTGGTGCAGGACTCGGCCTGCGCGATCGGGTCCACCTACCGGGGCCGGGCGGTCGGCGGCGACGCCGGGCTGGCCGCCTTCTCCTTCCATCCCCGCAAGCTGCTCACGACCGGGGAGGGCGGAGCACTGGTCACCGACCGCCCGGAGTGGGCGGCGCGGGCCCGGCGGCTACGCGAGCACGGCATGAGCGTCAGCGCCGCGGAACGCCACGCGAGCAGCCGCATCATGATCGAGGACTACGTCGAGACCGGTTACAACTACCGCATGACGGACGTCCAGGCCGCGATCGGGCTCGTGCAGCTCGGGCGCCTGACGGAGCTGATCGCCNGCCGCCGCGAACTCGCCGCCCACTACCAGCGGGCACTCGCCGGCGTGCCCGGCCTCCGGGTGTGCGCCGATCCGCCCTACGGGACGACCAACTACCAGTCCTTCTGGGTGGAGCTCACCGAGGCCTTCCCCGGCACCCGCAACGAGCTGCTCGAACATCTGCTGCGCGACGGCATCTCAGCTCGGCGCGGCATCATGGCCGCGCACCGGGAGCCCGCCTACGCGGGCCAGGGCGGGGCCGATCTCCCGGTGACGGACCGGCTCACCGACCGGACCGTGATCCTGCCGCTGTTCCACGAGATGACCCAGGACGACGTCGAGCGGGTCGCGGCGTCCCTCCACGCGGCGGCGGCCGGGGTCACCGCCAGCCCGAGCGATCGCTGAGAGGACGTCGAAGATGACTACGAACGACCCGGTTCCCTTCGTGGACCTCGCGGCCGCGCACCGCGCCGTCGCCGACGAGGTCGCGGCGGGCTTCGCCCAGGTGCTGGCGACGACGGCGTTCGTCGGCGGCGCCCCGGTCACCGAGTTCGAGCGGGAGTTCGCCGCCTTCACCGGCCGCGGGCACTGTGTCGGGGTCGGCAACGGCACCGACGCGATCGAGCTCGCGCTGCGTGCCCTCGGGGTGGGCACCCGGCCCGAGGACGAGGTCGTGCTGCCCGCGAACTCCTTCATCGCCACCGCGGAGGCGGTCGCGCGCGCCGGCGCCCGCCCGGTCCTGGTCGACGCCGAGGTGACCTACCAGCTGCTCGACCCCGAGCGGGTCGCCGAGGCGATCACTCCCCGCACCCGAGCGGTGATCCCGGTGCATCTGTTCGGGCAGCTCGCCCCGCTCGACGGGATCAAGGCGGCCCTCGCGGGACGGGAGATCGCCGTCGTCGAGGACGCGGCGCAGGCGCAGGGCGCCACCCGCCACGGCGCCGGGATCGGTTCCGCCGGGCCGGCCGCGACCAGCTTCTATCCAGGCAAGAACCTCGGCGCCTACGGCGACGCGGGGGCGGTGCTCACCGACGACGAGGAACTCGCCACCACCGTGCGGGCGATCTCCTGCCACGGCAGCCTGACCAAGTACGAACACACCCACCTGGGCGTCAACTCCCGGCTCGACACGCTGCAGGCGGTGGTGCTGCGCGCCAAGCTCGCCCGGCTCGCGGCGGCGAACGAGGCCCGGCGCGCGGCCGCCGCCCGCTACGACTCCCTGCTCACCGACGTGGAGCAGTCCCTCGGTCTCGATCTGGGCCGTCCGCGGGTCGCCCCCGGCAACGTGCACGTCTGGCACCTGTACGTCATCCGGGTGCCGGAACGCGACCGGGTGCTGGGCCGCCTGCACGCCGCCGGGATCGGGGCCGGCGTCCACTACCCGCGGCCCATCCACCGCAGCGTGCCCTTCGCCGGCCATGCCCCGCGGCCCTGCCCGGTCACGGATCTGCTCGCCGGGCAGATCCTCTCGCTGCCGATCTACCCTGAGATCACCGAGGCCCAGCAGCGACGTGTCGTGGAATCCCTGGCGAAGGCGCTGGTCGACAGTGCCGCCTGAGACGGTGACAACGGGAGGGACCGCAGTGGCGGCTCAGATCGCGACAGACGGGGCAGCGGCCGAGGCGGCCGGAGCGAGGCCG
This sequence comes from Frankia sp. EI5c, assembly GCF_001636565.1. Lineage (GTDB taxonomy): Bacteria > Actinomycetota > Actinomycetes > Frankiales > Frankiaceae > Parafrankia. The sequence continues at coordinate 22,686 of NZ_LRTK01000025.1, read as the reverse complement.
CCCTACGTCCACCCGGCCGCGCTGTGCGAGAGCGACCGGATCGGGCCCGGTACCCGGGTCTGGGCGTTCGCGCATGTCCTTCCCGGGGCGGTGGTCGGCGCCGACTGCAACATCTGCGACCACGCTTTCATCGAGTCCGAGGTACGGCTCGGCGACCGGGTGACCGTCAAGAACAACGTCGCGCTGTTCAACGGCCTGACCGTGGACGACGACGTCTTCCTCGGCCCGAACGCCGTGTTCACCAACGACTACAACCCGCGGGCCGCCGTGAAGAAGTCCGGCGACGACCTGCTGCCCACCCTGATCCGGTCGGGCGCCACGATCGGCGCGAACGCCACGATCGTCTGCGGTGTCACCATCGGCGAGAACGCCTTCGTCGGTGCCGGCACGGTGGTCATCCGGGACGTTCCGCCGGGGGCGATGGTCGTCGGCAACCCCGCCCGGCAGATCGGCTGGATGTGCGCCTGCGGCGAGCGCCTGGGTGCGGACCTGACCTGTGCCTGCGGGATCCGCCATCGCCTGGACTCCGCCAGTGGCGGCATCATCGCGGATCATGCCTGATCCTTCCGACGAGGACATCCCGCCGGGCCGGCGCACCTCCGCGGCCCCGCGGAACCCGCCAGAAGATCAGGAACGAACCGTAACCCTGGCCTGGGACCCGGCCCTGGAGTCGGCCGAGGCGGCCGAGGCGACCGAGGCGGCGGAGGCGGCCGAGGCGGCGGACATCGAGCAGACCGTCCTGGTTCAGCGTCCGGCGCTCCCCGCGGGCCGCCCGACCCCTCCGGCCGGCCCGACGCCGTCCGCGGATGACGCCGAGCGCACGGTGAAGGTGCAGCGGCCGGCGCTGCCGGGAGACGGCCTGGCATCTCGGCCGGACGCCGCACCGCCCTCGGCGGACATCGAGCGAACCGTCACGCTGCGGCGGGCAGACGTACCGGCGGCCAGACCGGCCGACAGACCAGCCGACAGACCGGCCGACAGCGAACGCACGGTCACCGTGCAGCGGATGCCCACGCCGTCCGGGCCGGGAGCCGGCTTCGGATCGCGGGACGGGCTCGAAGCCCTGGAGCCGCTGGAACCGGCGGCACGGCCGGGGCAGCGCTCCCACGCCGGTCCGCGGATGTCCCGGGACGCCGAACCGACCATGGTGATCGGTCAGGCCGCGCTCCGCCACCGCACGGACAGCACCGCGCTCATGCTGGGCCCGGCGCTCGCGAGCGCGGCGGAGGCCCCGCTCCCGGCTGCCGACGGCCCGGACGACCAGATGGGCAGCAAGCTCCGGAAAGGACTGGGCTGGAGCTTCCTGAACAACGTCATCTCCCGGGCCGGCGTCCTGATCATCGGGATCGCCCTGGGCCGGATACTGGCACCCGCCGAGTTCGGCGTGTTCGCGGTCGCGCTGCTCGCCATGCAGCTGCTGATGAGCCTCAACGACGCCGGGATCACGGCCGCCCTGATCCGGTGGGAAGGCGACATCCGCGAGGTCGAGCGCACCGGCGTCACGCTGATCATGGCCTTCAGTGCCCTGCTGTACGTGCTGTTCTTCCTCGCCGCGCCGTTGTTCGCCGCGGCGATGCACATGCCCGAGGCCTCCGACGTCCTGCGGGTCCTCGCTCTCACCATCCTCATCGACGCCACCGCCGCGGTACCGACCGCCCTGCTGACCCGCTCCTTCTCGCAGGGACGTCGGACCATCGCGGACAGCGCGAACCTCGTGGTCTGGGCCGGGCTCTCGATCGGGCTGGCGGCGACCGGCATGGGCGTCTGGGCACTGGTCGTCAGTCGCCTGGCCGGCAACCTCGTCGGCGCGCTCGCGATCTTCGCGCTGGCACCGCGCCGCCCCCTGCCGGGCTTCCGGCCGGATCTGGCCCGCCGGCTGGCCGCGGACGGCGTGCCGCTGACCGGCTCCGGCTTCCTGACCTTCTGCATGCTGAATGTCGACACCGCGATCACCGGCCGAACACTGGGGACGCTGCGGCTCGGCTTCTACACGCAGGCGTTCAACCTGGCGAGCTGGCCGGTGAACATGTTCTCCTTCGCGGTCCGGCGGGTGAGCCTGGTCGGGTTCGCCCAGCTCGGCTCCGACCCGGCCCGGCTGCGCGACGCCTACGCCCGCTCGCTGGCGCTGCTCACGGCCGTCACGATGCCGGTCTGCGTGCTGCTGGCGACGCTGGGCCCCGAGGTGATCCGGACCGTCTACGGCGAGAAGTGGGTGCCCGCCGCGGACGCGCTGCGCTACCTGGCCCTGCTCTCCGTCGTCCGCGTGGGCATCGAGATCACCGACGACCTGCTGGTCGCCATCGGCAAGGCCCGCGTCATGGTCCGCATCCAGGTGATCTGGCTGGTCACGCTGGTACCCGCGCTCGCGGTCGGCGCCCGTCTCGACGGTCTGCGCGGACTCGCGGCGGCGCACCTGGTCGTGGCCGTGCTGATCGTCGTACCGGCCTTCTGCCTGGCCCTGCGGGCCCTCGACTTCTCGCTGGGGAAGATCGCTCTGGCCCTCGTCCGGCCCACGATCGGCGGGCTGGTCTTCGGCGCCGTCGCCCAGGTCGGCCCGGTGGTCACGACCTCGCCGCCACTCGCGCTGCTGGTCGGAGGATCGGCGGCGACGTTGGCGTACGCCGCCGTCGTCGCCCCCATGCGCGCCCTGATCCGGCCGCCGCGCGAAACCACGCCCGGGCCTGCCACCGCGTCCGGGCCCACCACTGCATCCGGGCCCGCCGCCGGGCCCGTGTCCGTAGCCGCGCCGCGGGCGGGCGCCGGGGATCCCGCCCCCGGGGCCCGCCGGGCGGCCAGCGGGCACCGCCGGAACCGGCGCGCCGGCGGCGGGACAGCACGCCGGTAGCGCGGGCGGCCTGGGCGTGCGGCGCCTCAGCCGCCGGCAGGCGGCGGGCTGTCCTGCGTGCCCCGCGCCACGGCCACGTCCGCCCAGCTGGTGGGGGCCGGAGCACCGCGCAGCCGGTCGCGGACGGCGGCCGGGATCACCCGGCTGGCGGTGGCTCGCGGGGCGACCGCGGCCAGGTCCCGCAGGATGTCCCGCCGCGCCGGCGGCTGGTTCACCGCCTCCGTCAGAAACCCGTCGAGGCGGCGTCCGCCGACAGCCAGCGAATAGCGGTCCAGGACGAGCTCCCGTGCCCAGCCGCCGAGGCTCCGGCGCAGCGCGGCGTCGTTGAGCAGGGTGGCGAGCTGGCCCGCGAGATCGGAGGGGGTCCCGTCGCCGACCCCGTAGTAGCCGCGCCAGAACAGCGGTGTCACGGTGTCCTCGCTGACCACGGTGGAGAAGCCCTTCTCCCCGGTGAGCAGCACCGGCTTGCCGAAGGCCAGCCCGCGCAGGGCCGAGCCGCCCATGCCGAGCACGACGTCGGCGGCCGCGTAGGCCCCGCGCGGGTCGAGCATCGGGCCCGGCACGGTGACGACCTGGCGCCCGGCCTTCTCGTTCACGACCGCGGCGCGGCGCCGCAGATCCTCCTCGGCGGTGCCGGAGCCGATGATGAGAAAACGCACCGGATGATCGGCCGCGAGCTCACCGACCGCCTCGATGCCGCGGATCAGGCCTTCCAGCTTCAGCCAGCCCACCAGTCTGGAGACCGCGACCACCAGCAGCTCGTCACCGCCGACGCCGTGCTCCTTGCGGACGGCCTCGCCGTCCACGGCCGCGGGGTCGTCCCGGCTGGTGTCGACCGGTGGCTCCAGCAGCAGGACCCGGCGGTGGCCCAGCGTGCGGGCCACGTCGGTGGTCTCCTCCGTCCCGAAGGTCATGGGCACCGCCTTCGGCAGGTGCGCGGAGACCGACAGGTTGTTCATGTCGCTGCCGGCGAAGGGCACGCCGAGCGGCCCGAGGGCCAGCAGCGCGTTGATGCACTGCGGCCAGTCCCAGGCGTGGACGACGTCGGGCCGCTGTTCCAGGGTGGTGCGGACGAGTGCCGCGATCATCCGGGCCGACGGTGCCCCGTAGGCCGCCGGCGCCGGGATCAGGCGGATCTTCCGCTCGTGCAGCAGCGCCGCGGCCGGCCCCGGAGTCGCGAAGAACACCACCTCGTGACCGTGCGTGTCCCGCAGCTCGGTGGCGAGGTCGATGGCGTTGGTCTGGCTTCCGCCGATCTCCAGGTGATGGGGGTAGACCAGGATCTTCACGATGGCTCTCCGCTCGGGTCAGGGCCCAGGGCCGCCGGCCGCGCGGCCGGACGGGGCCCACGGCCGGGCTGACCGGCCCGTGCTGTGGCCCCGTCCCGGACCGGCCGGGCCCTGGCACCTAGTGCCCCGGAGCGGCACCTCCGGAACGGCACTAGGACAGGCTTGCTGTGAACACGACGTCGACCCAGTAGTTGCTCTTGCCTCCGTCGCCGTTCGGGAAGCTGGAAGCCCCGTACTTGTACACGCCGTTCGGCCCGTCGNCGCCGTTACCGAGCGCGCGTACGGGCGCCCTGGTGGTCGTCGAGCCGAAGTAGTTCGCGGTGTACGAGTAGCGGCCGGCTGAGGAGTTGTACGAGGCGACGTAGGTGGTGCCGGCCGTCACCTGCACCGGGGTGCTGAAGAGGACCTGCTGCCAGCCCGAAGCCGATTCGTTGGTGAAGGTCGCGTCAGCAAGAAGGTTACCGCTCGCATCCCACAGGTGACCGATGTGGGTCCCGGTGTTCGTCGCGCCCTTGTAGAACCGGATCCCGGTCACGTATCCGTTCTGATCCGTCCGGAACTTGACGCCGAGTTCCACCTGGGCCGCGTCCGAAGCCGCGGCGACGGCCGGCGTCGCCGTCTCCGGGAAGATCGTGCAGGGGCAGGCGACCACCGGCGTGAACGACCAGGAGGTGGCCGCCAGCGCGTTGCCGGCCAGGTCCTTCGCGCCGACGGTCACCGTGTACGGCTGCCCGGAGCTCAGGTCCTGGCCCGGGATCAGCGTCGCTGTCGAGGTCTCCCAGCTGTAGCTGACCGTGCCGGCCACGGTGTTGTTCGCCGCGTCCTTGAGCGTCAGGCCGAGCGTCGACGGGTTGATCGGCTCGCTGAAGGTGACGGTGACCGGGCCGGAGGTCTGGTTGGAGGTCGAGCCGGGCGCCGGGCTGCGGCTCGCGATCGTCGGCGGGGTGGTGTCCGGCGTGCCGTTCAGGACGAACACCGGGTCCACCCAGTAGTTGGCGTTCTGGTACGAGTTCGTCGGGAACGCCGTACCGCCGTAGAGATAGAGCCCGTTGGGGCCGTCCACGCCGCTGGCCAGCACGACCATCGGTGACGCGCTCGCGGGCGGGCTGGTGAAGTAGCCCCCCGTGTTCGCGTAGTAGCCGGTGTTGGTGTGGTACGAGACCACATAGGTGGTTCCCGGCGTCACCGCCACCGGTGCGGGGAAGGAGACCGTCTGCCAGCCGGAGGCCGTCTCGTTGGTGAAGACGGCCAACGCCAGGCGGGTGCCCGTCGCCGACCAGAGGCTGCCCAGGTGGGTACCGGTGTTCCCGGTGGACTTGTAGAACCGGACCCCGCTGATGTAGCCGGGCTGGTCCACCCGGAACTTCATGCCGACCTCGATCGCCTGCGAGTCGCCGGCTATCTGGGTCGGGGTGGCCGTGCCGAACACGGTGCACGGGCAGGCCGGCGCGGCCATCGTGAAGGTCCACGTCTCGGGCCCGGCCATCGCGTTGTCGAAGAGGTCCTTCGCGCCGGAGACGGTCACCGTGTAGGCCGCGCTGGTGACCAGCGACGCGCTCGGGGTGAACCGGGCGGTCTGGGTCGGCGCGTCATAGCTGACGGCGCCGGCGACGGTGGCACCCGCGGCGTTCTTCAGCACCATCGAGATGCTGCTCGGCTGCACGGCCTCGCTGAACGTCGCGGTGATCGGTGTGCCCGCGGCGACCCCGGTCGCGCCCGGCGACGGGCTGACCCCGGCGATCACCGGCGGCACCGAGTCGCTGGGGGCGGCGGTGTCGAAGACGACGTCGATCCAGTAGTTCGAGGCCTGGGCCGTGTTCGTCGGGAAGCCACTCGCGCCGTACCGGTAGACGCCGTTCCCACCCGCGTCGGTGTTCGACAGCGCCCTGATCGGCGCGGTGCCGGCACCGGCGGTGGAGAAGGCCCCGTTGGTGTACGCGTAGTGGCCCGCCGGCGCGTAGTAGGACGCCGTGTAGGTCGTGCCCGCGGTCACCGCGACCGGAGGCCACACCGCGGCCTGCTGCCAGCCGGTCGCCGACTCACCGGTGAAGGTCACCGAGGCCAGCCTCGTCCCGGCGGAGTCCCACAGCGAACCGACGTGGGTGCCGGTGTTGCCGGGGCCCTTGTAGAAGCGCACACCGTAGATCCAGCCGTTGGTGGTCGGCTGGAACTTCACCCCGAGCTCGATCGCGGCCGGGTCGGTGCTCGCGGGCACCGCCGGGGCCGCGGAGGCGTCCCAGATCGTGCAGGGGCAGGTGCGCGGGCCGGCGGTGGTGAACGACCAGGACACCGGGCTCATGACGTTGCCGGCGGCGTCGCTGGCGCCGGACAGCACCGCGGTGTACGTGCTTCCGCTGGTCAGCGTCGCGCTCGGGGTCAGCGTGATCCGTCGGTCCTGGGCGCTGTAGGCGACCGTCGAGGGGATCACCACGTTGGCCGCGTCCCGGAGGACCAGCGACGCGCTGTTGGCGGTGATCTCCTCGGAGAAGGTGGCCGAGACCGTGGTCGCCGGGTCGACGTTCGTGGCGGCGGACGCGGGTGTCCGCGTCGCCACCGCCGGCGGCGTCACATCGGCGGCGGAGGCGTCCGAGAAGATCGCGTCCACCCAGTAGTTCCAGGCGGAGTTGAGCTGGCCGACGGTCGGGGTCACCGACTGGTTCGGGAACTGCCCGGCCGGGCCGTAGCGGTACACGCCGTTGGCGGCGGTGGGGCCGCCGGGCAGCGCCTTCAGCGGCAGTCCGGTGGTGCCGGCGTTGGTGAAGTAGTCGGCGTCGGCCGCGTAGTGACCGGACGGCGCGTGGTAGGCGATCACATAGGTGGTGTCCTTGGAGACACCGACCGCCTGGGGGAAGGCGACCGTCTGCCAGCCGCTGGCGGTCTCGTCGGCGAACGTCCCGCTGGCCAGCAGCGTGCCGTCGCCCGTCCACAGCGTCGCGGTGTGCGTGCCGGTGTTGCCGGCGCCCTTGTAGAAGCNGGCGCCGGTGATCGAGCCGTCCATGGTCGAGGTGAACTTGACGCCCACGGTGATCGCTGAGCCGTCGTTGGTCGACGGATTGGCGGGGACGGCATCGGTCGGGAAGATCGTGCAGGGGCAGGAGACCGTGGTCGCGACCTGGGTGACCGGGCCGATGTTGCCGCTGTCGTCGGTGGCCCGGACCTTGATAGCCACCGCCCCCACGCCGACGGCCGTGCCGGTGTAGGTCCAGGACTCGCGGCCCTTGGCCGGGTGCCAGCTGGCCCCGCCGTCCATCGAGATCTCGACGCCGCCGACGACACCGCCGCCGGAGTCGGCCGCCTTCCCGGTGACGGTGACGGTCGCGCCGTTCGCGTGCGCGGCCCCGCCGGCCGGCGAGGTGATCGTGGCGGTGGGGCCGGTGGTGTCGGTCGACTTCGTCGCCAGGCTCAGGCCCGGGAGGAGCGTCCTGGGCTGGGCACTCATGTCGGCGAGCAGGTTGACGGTAGCCTGCCGCATCCGGGAGTCCGGCTGAGTGTTGTCGGGGTTGGCCTCGTCCAGGCCCCAGGACCACTGGATGGTGCCGGCCCCGAACACCAGGGCGCCGCTGGGCGCCCGGTACATGGTCATCGCGTGGGTCGCCTGGCCCGGCTGGACGACATTGCCGTAGGCGTCCTTGACCACCGACGTCGCGTCCGCCACATCCGAGTGGGCGACCTGGAACAGCCCGGCCGGCCGGAAGCCGTTGTCGATGTCGGTGTCCCACTCGTAGGCCAGCGTGCTCGACGCGAGCGTGGCCACCTGGCCGGGAGCCAGCTTGTCGACACCGGTGTTGCGCCAGAAGCGCATCTTGCCGTCCTCGGCCGGCACCTTGATCGCGTGGTAGTCGCTCTGCACGACCCAGTAGGTGCCGGTCAGCGCGTTCTCCGGCTTGCCGGCGTCCGACGGCGGCGAGAAGCGGGTGTCCCGCCAGGTGCCGGTCCACTCGCTGGACGGGTCCGTCTTGGCGTTGTCCCGCGACTCCTTGTAGCAGACCATCGTCCGGTACTCCTGGCCGGAGCCGTCGATGCTCTTCTCCCAGCGGACCTTCCAGTAGACCTCGTTGCCGGAGAAGAAGGCCAGGTTGACCCCGGCGTCGCGCGCCTGCTCCACGTGGGTCCGCTGCTTACCCGACCAGTACTCGTCGTGGCCGGAGGACATGAAGACCCGGTGGTTGAGCATCGGCGCGCCGGACTTGTCGCCGTCGATGCCGCTGGTGTAGCTCAGGTCGTACCCGTTCGACTCCAGGAACCGGATCATCGGGTATTCGGCGCTGAGTACCCAGTCCTGGAACTTGTTCTGCGGGGTCGCGAACGGGCGGTTGTAACTGACCTTCTTCGCCTGGTGGCAGTCCGCGCCGAGCTCGTAGAGGCTGTACCCGCCGTAGCAGTTGTACGCCTGCCAGGACGTGTCGGACGCCTGCACCAGGATGTCGCTGTGACTGGAGTCGTCCCGGACGACCCAGGTGATCTGTCCTTCACCGCCGGTGTCCAGCCGGTGGAGGATCGCGAAGTAGATACCGGAGACGGCGGTCGAGGGCNCCGCCCAGGACGCGGACTCGGCCCAGTTGCCGCAGTCGACGAGGTGCGTCGTGTTGTCCGTGTAGCAGGCCGGCTGAATCTGCGGCAGGGACGCGCTCGGCGTGATGCTGTCGACCTTGCGGGCCNCGTTGCCCTGGTAGTAGCCCATCCGGAAGATGTCGATGCGGTAGGCCGAGGCGTCCGTCTTCACCTTGAAGCGGATGGTCTCGCCCTTGTTCACGCTGATCTGCGTGCCGAAACCCTGAATGCTCGGGTCGCCGGCGCCGGACAGGCGCCATTCGGACGGCGGGGAGCCCGGCAGGCTGTTCTCACAGACGATCGGGTTCACGGGAGGGTCACACGGGCCGGCGGCCTGGGCGGCCGGCAGCGTCGGGTGCCCGGGCAGCACGGTCAGCCCGACGAGAGCGACCGCCACCATCATCGTCAGCGCGGCGACTCGCCCCGGCGCGTGCGCGGTCGCGCGGGCGAGTGCCGAGATGCCGCGGCGGCGCGGCGGCGGGGCCGCCCGGTGACGCCACAGGCTGACCACGCGCCGACGAGAATGCATCTCGATCTCCCGATTTTCGGACGGGTTACCCGTCCTCGCCCGGCCCACGGGTCAGGTTTGGCCGGATGGCAGTTCCTGGAGTTGGGGGAGGCTGTTACCGAAGTGTGACGGGTGATCTCCGTCAGCGGTTCGACCGGCCCCGGGCGACCGTGCGCCCGGTGGCGGACGCGTGCCGAGACCCCGTGCCGGCCGGCACGCGGCAGTGGAACGCCGGCGGCTGGCCGAAGGCTGGCCGGAAACGCCGCGGCGGACAGAAGATGACACCCATTTTGGACCCCCCAGGGCCAAGCGGCACGTTACCCCCGTAAGTGCCCCTGTGGCGACTTGACACGTTAGCGCCCATGCCTGCCGCGAGCAAACAGGGGCGTCTTCCGGTGGATGGGTTGTTTATACGTTGCTTTTTCGGCGCTCGGTCGCCCAACGCAACGAGGTGGGTGGCGCCAAGCGCCACCCACCTCGCGTGAGCAGGTCAGGTCAGAGAGTCACTGCCGCACCCGTGTCGGCCCACACGTTCCCGGAGAGCACGTTTCCGCCACTGCGCACGAATCCTGCGATCGTCCCGTACGTCCCGCATTTGGGGTGGTATCGGCGACCGAAGGTGTTGTCCAGGATGCGCACGTTGCTGGCGACCGGGAACGGCTTCTGCTCGCCAGACCCGCCGTACACGCAGTAAGCGCCCTGCGTGTTGAAGAGATTACGTTGAATCAACACGTTCTGGATGGGCGCGAAGTCACCGAACAGCCNGACCGCGCCCGAGCAGTAGTCGTTTCCGTCCGGCACGGCACATTCGATCGTGTTGCCGATGAGGGTCAGGTTCGAGCCACCGTTCGACAGGAATCCGTCCATGTGGGACGACTGGTTGGAGTAGAGGTCGTGCACCCAGCTGCCCTCGACCACAGTGCTGCCATCGGAGTAGATACCTGCCCGGAAGCCGTGGATGTTCGCGCGCCGGATGGTCATGTTCGCGTTTCCGATGCCGGACCGGTCACACGCCAGGCCGTCCCCGCTGACCTCGACATCCTCGATCAGGGTGGGACCGGCCCTGTCCTGCATGTAACCGACGTTGATGGCACCGCCATCACCACAGCCGTGCACCCGCACGTTCCGGATGGTCACGTTACGGGCACGCACGGTGATCGTTCCCTTGACGTCCAGGTTGCTGATCACCGTGTTGTCCTTGGTCACCGTGATCGAGCCGGACGGGGTGAGCGTCACGCCGGCCCGGACACCTGTGTTGCCNGGCCCCGGCCAGCCTCCGCTCGGAACTCCACCACCGGAGCCGGACGGCACGTCCGCGGAGCCGGTTCCGCTGGAACCCGTCCCCCCGGAGCCGGTCCCGACCGAGCCCGAGCCCGCCCCGGCGGACCCGGTCCCGCCGGAACCCACGTCACCGGCACCCGTAGCACCGGCTTCGGGAGCGGTTGACACCTCCGCTCCGGGGGCCGTCGACCCAACGGAGGGGGCGGCGGACGGCTCAGTGCCGGGGGGAGCGGTCGCGTTCGGCCCCTGCGAGGGCGGGACGGTCACCGGCGCGCCGGTTGTCCGGGCACCCGGCCGGAACTCCACGTCCACGTAGTAGTTGCTGTCCTGCCAGATCTCGGTGGGGAAGGCGGACGCGCGGTAGGTGTACACCCCGGCCAGCCCCACAAGCGGGCCGACCCGGCGCACCTGATTGCCCTTGAAATAGTCGACCTGGTCGACATAGGAGCCGGTTTCTACCTGGTAGGCGGCGACATAGGTCCGCCCCGCCTGCACCGCGACCGGACGGTCGAAGACCCCGCGCCGCCACCCGGGGCGATCACTGTCGGCAACCGTGAGCGTGCTGAGCAGCCGCCCGTCCGAGGACCACAGGGTGCCGGCGCTCGGCCCNCCGCCGGCGCGGGGACGGTAGACCCGCAGCGCGGAGATCTCACCGGACACCTCGACGCGGAACCGCAGCCCCAGCACCACCCGGCGGGTGTCCGGACTTACCTCGACCGCCAGGGTGCCCCGGCCACTCCACAGGCTGATCGGGCCGCCGGAACCGCTGCCCGACCGGCCCGCCGCGGAGATGTTCAGGCTGCTCGAGCTGGCTCGCAGCCCGACCACAAGGCCGGTCAGGCCGGCAACCAGCGCCACGACCAGCACTATCGTCAGATTCCGGCGCGGTCTCCGAGCCGGGCGCGCGGCGCGCGGCGCGCGGCGCCGGCCGCGACGGCCACCACCGGATCCGGACGCCGGCTGGGCGGGCCGCGCCGTTCCCGGTTCCGCCAGCGCTCCTGTCCCCGGGCCGGTCACCAACGGGCCCGTTCCCGGACCCGCCACCGGCCCCGGCTGGGGGTTCGCCACCGGACCCGTCCCCGGGCCCACCGTCAACTGACCCGTCCCCGGATCCACCAGCGGGCCTGTCACCGATCCCGGTTCCAGGCCAGACGCTGGTACGGGCTCCGGCTCCGACTCCGGCTCCGACTCCGGTTCGGTTCCGCCGGGCGTTCGCTCGGCCGTCTGGAAATCGCTCCAGGTATCGTTCGCGGTCATTGCGTGCCTCCCGGTCGGTCCCCCCCGGAAATGGACACAGAACCGTCATGTCGGGCAACCCGGATTGCCGCTGCGAAATCCGCGGCCCGGCGCCCCCAGCTATGGCATTCCGCGAACGCGCGGCGGGCGGCGGCCAGCTGGCCGGACCGCTCGCGTTGCAGCTCCGCGGTGACCGCCGCCGCGAAATCCGGCGGAGTGGTGGCGGTGACTATCAACGACGAATCCAACCACCGGGTGGCCGGCAGATCCGTCGAGACAGCCGCCCGCCCGGCTGCGAGGTACTCAAGGGTCTTGAGCGGGAAACTACCACGATTGAAGGGCGTGTCGGCGTACGGCACGAGGCCGACGTCGATGGTCCGCAGATAGCCCGGCAGCTCCTCCGCCGGCTTCCGCCCGACCGAGAGCACGTTCTCCCGGGCCAGCAGGGCACGCATCCGACCCGGTTCGAAGGCCGGGTCTATGGGGCCGACCAGCAGCAGCGAATTCCCGGTGTCGGCGACCGCTTCCAACAGACTCAGATCAATTCGCGCATTGATATGGCCGACGAGTCCGGCCACCGGGCCCGGCAGGCGCACGTCCTCCGGCACGGGCGCGGACTCGACGCCCGCGAAGGCATCCGGATCGCAACCGTAGGGAATCAGCAGGGGATCCGCGCCCAGCGCGGCCAGTTTCGCGTGGACGACCGGGCTGGCCGCGATGACGACATCCGCCTTCGCGGCCACCTTCACCTCCGCGACCTGCACCCGCACCGGATCCAGGCCGAGCAGGGCCGCGCCCCCGGCGTAGTCGTCCTGTGCCCAGTAGACGCGCAGCCGCTCCCGCGCGGCTCCGAAGGCCGGCAGCAGCACGTCCGCCTCGACCAGCGCGGCGGCCGGGCTCGCGGCCGGGCTCGCGGCCGCCGCGGCGAGGTCACGGACGGCTCGCCGGATCTGCCGGCGCACGATCTCGGCGTTCGCGGGGGCGACCCCCTGCCGCCGCAGGCCGGGCAGCACCACCGGGGCCAGGTGCGCCAGGTTGTCGCCCAGCATCCGCACCCGCGGCGCCGTCGGCCGGGCGATGTCCGGCCGCCGGCCCGGCGTCGCCGGTGAGACAGGCGGGTCGACGTACAGCACGGGAACGTGCCGGGCCAGCTGTTCGGTAAGCGATCGGTCGTGTAGCTTGACGCCATCCCAACGGTTCGTCGCACACACGGTGACGAATTCACGCCACTGTGTCGCTGCCGACAGGTCGGGTACACGCACGGCGAAGCTCATCGGTCCCCCTCCCGATTGAACATCCGTGCCAACGAATGCGCGGCTGATGGTAACCGAGACAGCCCGAGCCCGGGACAGCCGGCTGACAGGTACCCGCGGTAGCTGCCCTATGGTGGTGGCCGGCGGGGGATGATGTCGGCCGTCTCCAACAGGATCCGGATCTCCGCGGCTGGGGGCGCCATCGGCTCCGGCCGTGCGAAGCTCTCGGGAGCCGATTACATCCGCCCGGCGCCAACCGGCGAGGGCGCCATGGGGGGACGGGAATGGGGCGGGCCCGAATTGTGCTGGCTGCCGTACTGGCAGCCGGAGCGATGTTGGGCGCGGTCACGCTTTTCCTGCGCCCGCCCCCACAGGCCGCGAGCCTGGCGGTTGTGCTCCGGGTGGACGAGGGCCGCGACGATGCGGCGAACGCCCAGTTCGCCGGTGAGCTGCTGATCTACTATGCGCGTTCCGAGCTGACCCGGCCGGGAGCGCTGGGCCCGGGTGTACTGAGCAGTTTTCAGCTCGCCTTCTCCCGGAACAGCACCGAGCCCTTCGCGGATGTCATCGACCGAAGCACAATCATCAATATCGTCGCCGCGGACAGTGACGGCACGATGGCTCGCAACACCGTCAGCGCGGTGGTGAGCCGGCTGTCGGAGCAGCTCGAGCGCTGGCAGGATGGAATTCCCACGGGCAAGCGCATCGTGTTGGTGCCGCTGCCGCGAGGCAACCGGGAGACCACCAGCCTGGCGGGTCCGGCCTCCTACGCGGGCGGCAGCCGCCCCCGAGCCGCCGTTGGCGTCCTGCTGGTCACCGCCATCTCGGCCGCGGCCGTGGGAACCAGTGCCCGGCGAGCGCGGCTCCGATGAGCGCCCCGGGGATGAGCGGCCGGCGGATGAGCGCCCGGCGGCACCGAACCGCAACCGCTTCGGGTAACGACGACGTGTTGACAGCCTGCGCGCCTGCCAGGCGGCTTTCCCACGCCCATATGCCGTCGGCGGCGGCGTGTGACCCTGGGAACTGGGGGGGTATTCTCTTGCTTTCTCGAATCGGAATCCTGCGCTCGGCAAGACCGGGCCGCGGCTGGTGTGCGCCACCTGGATCAGGCCGCGCCAACCCCCGTGCCCGGAGGCCACCGCNGCCTCGCCCGTTCTCGGAAGCCCAGGCCTTCCGGACCGGCACCGCTTTCCGGCCCGGAACCGAGGGGAACACGCGATGCAGCTGAACGGACCGCTCGCCATTCTGCTTCGCCGGTGGCGGCTCACCGCCGTGGGCGTCATCGTCACCCTGGTGGCCGCCATCGGCGGCTACGTCGCCACTCCCGTCAGTTATGAGGGGTCAGCCCAGGTCTTCCTGCTGCCCTCGGCCACGTCGGCGGACACCGGCAAGGTCGACAATCCGTACCTGGGTTTCGGGCAGGCGCTGCGGATCACCGCGGAAGTGCTCAGCCGACTGGTGAGCACCGCCGAGGCGGTCGACGAGGCCGCGGCGCAGGGGGCCACCGCGGGCTACATGGTGGGCATCCCCACCGACGCCGCCGGCCCTGTTCTGAACGTGCAGGCAAAGGGGCCGGACCGGGCCGCGGTCGTGACCACCGTCAACTACGTGGTCACCAGACTGGGTGCGATCCTGGACGAGGAGCAGCAGAAGGGCGGTGCTCCGCGCTCCTCCTGGTTCGTCCTCAACAAGATCACCCAGTCGCCGCTGGTGACGGTGAACCAGAAGGCCCGTTACACCCGTGCCGTGCTCGCGCTCGCGGTGTGCTCACTGTTCACCTTCCTGGGTGTTCTGCTGTTCGACCGGTTCCGGTCCCCGCGACCGGCCGCCGCCGTTCCGGCACCACCCGGCGGGGATGCCGGCCGCCCCGGCCCGCCCGAGCCCGCCGACGGTCTGGGCTATCCCGACCGCCCTGGCCGGTCCGAACGTCCGGACTACGCCGACCACCTCGGCTACCCCGCGCGCCCGGACCGTCCCGAGCGCTCCGACCGCCCGGAGCGGCCGGGCTACGAAGACGTGTCCCGTGCTTCGCGGCCGGCCACGGCCGATCGCGCCACGCCCGCCCGCGCCACGGCCGATCGGAACGACCGGGACGCCCCGCCGGCCGCCCGGCCGACGCGGGACGAGCGCCGGGAACGCCCGGCGGCCGACCAGCCGAACATCTTCGAGCCCGCGCCGCAGAAGCGCTCGGAGAACGACACCGAACGCACCTACCGGATCCCGCTGCGGAGACCGAACGCGCCTGACGACGGCACCGAGTCGGTCTTCGACCGCCGGCCGTTGGGCACCGATCGACTTTCATGACCACCGGCACTTCGAGGATCTCGCCGGCCGGCGCGGCCACGGGGAACCGGCTCGGCCGCGGAGACCAGAGTTCGGTGCGCTCCCCCGGCTGGCCGGCCGGCGCGGATCGCACCCAGGCGACATCCGGCCTCCGCGGCCCGGCCGTGCCCGGCCCGCCTGGCACGGCGGGGCCGGCGCTGGTGGCCTTGCTGCGACCGCTCGCCAACCTGGACGTGGTCAGCCTGCTCACGGTCTTCGTGGTGCTGCTGCTCGGCCTGTCCGCCCAGTTGGTCATCGGCTCGCTCGGCTCCGCCGCGACCCCGGCGAACCTCATCGGCCTCGTCGGCCTGCTGTACTGGCTCGGCGGCCGCCTGCATCCCGCGCTGGGCCTGGCCCGGGAGGCGAACCCGGTCCGTACCACGGGGCTGCTCTTCCTGATCGTGGTGCTCCTCAGCTACACCGCCTCGAACGTCCGGGTGACGTCCGCGGTGGAGATCCGCGCGGCTGACCGAGGCCTCATCGCCACCCTGTGCTGGCTGGGCGTCATGCTGCTCGCCTGTGACGGTGTGACCAGCCTCGACCGGCTGGAGACCCTGCTGCGGCGGCTGGCCATCGGCGGCGGCCTGCTCGGCCTGCTCGGGCTGGTGCAGTTCTACACCGGCTTCAACCCGCTGGCCGCCCTCCGCCCGCCCGGCCTGCAGGCGGTCGCCGACTTCGACGAGCTGAGCACCCGGTCGGACTTCGTCCGGATCAAGGCGACCGCTAGCCATCCGATCGAGGCCGGCGTGGTCTTCGCGGCCATCCTGCCGTTCGCGTTCCACTTCGCGCTGCAGCCCGCCGCCAGCCGCCTGCGCGGCCGGCTGCGCTGGGGTGGCGTGATCATGCTGATGGCCGCGTTGCCGATGACGCTGTCCCGCAGCGGCCTGCTCGCCGCGATGGTCACCATCATCGTGCTGTTCACCGGCTGGCCCGCCCGGGTGCGCCTGCGGGCGCTCATCATCGCGCCGGTCTTCCTGGTTCTCATGCGACTGGCCGTTCCNGGGCTGCTGGGCACCGTGCGCAGCATGTTCTCCGGGATCGCGAACGACCCGAGCACCTCCGGCCGGACCAGCGACTACGCGACCGTCGGCTACTACTTCGACCAGGCGCCGCTGTTCGGCCGCGGCTTCCGCACCTTCCTGCCGGACATCTACCGCACCCTCGACAACCAGTTCCTGGGCGGTCTGGTCGAGATCGGCGCGGTCGGCCTGGTCGCACTCATCCTGCTGTTCGTGGTTCCCCTGGTCTGCGTGGTGATCGCGCTGCGGCGGGCGCCCGACCAGCGCTCCCGGGACCTCATCCGCGCGCTGACCGCCAGCGTGTTCGCGGTGATGCTCAGTTACGTGACCTTCGACGCGATGAGCTTCTCGCTGATCGCCAGCCTGACCTTCCTCCTGCTCGGCTGCTGCGGGGCGGCCTGGCGGCTGACGAAGGCGCCGACCCGGAGCGCAGAGCACACGGCCGGACCACGGAGCACACGAGCGGAGCACGGAAGGACTACACGTTGACCGCGTTGACCCAGCCCGACGCTGACGACAGCGCGCCGGACGGCGGCGCGCCGGGCGGCGAGGCCGTCTCGCAATCCGGCGGCCTGGCCGCCCCGGCAGACATGCCTCCGGCAGACGTGCCACCCCGCCTCACCCGGGCTCGCCAGGTCGCCCGCGAGATGGTCCGCGATGTGGTCCTCAACGGCGCGCTCGCCACGCCGGTCGCCCCCCGGCCGCTGCGGGTGCGGCTGCTGCACCGAACCGGCCTGCGGGTGTCCGGAGCCGCGATCTCCCCCGGGTGCTGGTTCGGCGGCCGGAATGTCTCCATCGGCCCGCGTACCTACGTCAACCGCGGGTGCTTTTTTGACTCGCTCGCGGACATCACGATCGGCGCCGACTGTCACCTGGGCATGCAGGTGCTGCTGTGCACGAGCACCCATGAGCCGGGGCTCGGCCGGTCCCGCGCCGGAGCGCTCGCCGGCCGCCCGATCGTGATCGGTGACGGCTGCTGGATCGGGGCCCGGGNAACGATCATGCCGGGGGTCACCATCCAGGACGGATGCGTGATCGCCGCGGGTGCCGTGGTCACCGCGGACTGCGCGGCGGACGGGGTCTACGCCGGAGTCCCGGCCCGCCGGGTTCGCGACCTTCCGCCCCGCGCCGCGCGGTGATCCCCGCCCCGGGCGCTGTTCGTCGTCACATCCGGACGGTCAGGCCCGGCTGCTGTTGTCCCGCAGCCAGGTGACCGGGCCGCCGCGGCGGCGATGCGCCCGCGCCCACAGCCGCCCACCCGCGGTGACGACGAGAAACCCCGCCACCGTCGGAACCTGACCGGGGTGGCCGCGGAGGATCCCGGCGACGACCCGGAGGTTCGCGGCGGCCCCACCGCGGGGCCGCGAGTGCGCCTGCTCGGCGTTGCCCATGGAGGCCCGGGCGCGGCGGCGCAGCAGGTCCGCGACCCGGCGCGGGGGCCGCACCGTCGAACAGGCCGCGCGCACCACCGTTCGCTCGGAGGGCTCGAAGGCCAGGTGGAGGTAAAGGTCGTCGTTGACGACGTCGGGCAGGGCGGCGATGCGCTGGTAGCCCAGCCGGCTCACCGCGACCACACCCCGGCCGACCAGCCCGTTCGACACCACCGGCAGCTGGGACCACACCGCGTAGTAGGACCGCACCAGCCAGGGCGAACCGGCGAGGTGCAGCATGCGCTCCGGGGACGCGGCGAGGTAGCCACCGCCGTCGACGGCGTCGGCCAGCGCGAGCAGGCCCTCCCGGTCGATCTCGACATCGGCATCGACGTAGATCCGCGGGAAGACGTCCGTGGCGGCGTTCCCCATCCGCAACGCATTGATCTTTGACGGGATGTCGGTGCTCAGCACCCGCACACCCGGGCCGAAGGAGGCCGCTATCTCCTCGGTGCCGTCCGTGCACCCGTTGCACACGACGATCACCTCGAAGCACCCGCCGCCGGCGCTCCCGACGATCCCCGTGAGGAGGCGCCCGATCACCCGTGCCTCGTTGTGCGCCGGGATCACCACACTCGCGCGCACCGAACCCGGGCCGCGGCCGGCGTCGCTCACAGCCCCACTCCCCGGGGCCCCGTCGGCCGGGTCTGGACAGGTCGCCGGAAGAAGACCTCGTGCCAGACCTCCAGGCACAGCAGCGTCCAGATCCGGATCTCCTCGTTGCGCCGGCCCTGGGCATGCCCGGTCAGCAGCTCCCGGACGGGCGCCACTCCGAGCAGCTCGCCGACGAACGAGTCGCGGCCGGTCAGCATCTCCGTGGCGAGCTTGGAGAGGTCACCGCGGAACCAGCTGTCCAGCGGGACCCGGAAACCGACCTTCGGCCGGTCGACGATCTGCGCCGGCAGGTAGCGGCGCGCCACCTCCTTGAGCACCCACTTGCCGCGGCCGTTGCGCACCTTCACATCGGAGGGCAGCCGGAAGGCCAGTTCGACGAGCTCGTGGTCAAGCAGCGGCGGGCGCATCTCCACCGAGGCGGCCATGGTCATCCGGTCCCCGCGCTCGAGCAGGTTGTCCGGCAGCCAGCCGAGGAGGTCGGCCTCGAGCATGCCGCGCAGCGGATCGTTGTGCCGTCCCGGCAGCAGGCGGCCGGGTTCCCCCCTGGCGGCGCCCAGCAGGCGGAGCCGCTCGCGCTCGGTGAACGGTGCGAACCAGCCGTCCCGCCGGCTGGGCACGTCGGTCTCCCCCAGCGCCCGCAGGGCGATCCGCAGCCGGTGCGCACCCGCCGGCAGTGCCTGCTGGGCCCGGTCGAACGCCGGCCCCCGCAGCCAGGACGGGAGGACGCCGATGCGGGACGTCAGCCCGGCGAGCCGGTACTTGGGATAGCCGCCGAACAGCTCGTCGGCGCCCTCGCCGGACAGGACGACGCGCACGTGCTCCCGGGCGAGCTGGGCGAGCCGGTGCACGGCGATATCCGCCGGTTCGGAGACGGGAGCGTCCCGGTGCCAGGTCAGGGTCGGCCACAGGTCGACGAAGTCGCTCGGCCTGACCTCGATCTCGTGATGGCGGGTGCCGAACTGCCCGCTGACGAGGCGGGCCATCGGCAGCTCGTCGTTGGGCCCCGGGCCGAAGCCGACGGAGAACGTGTGGACGGGCTCGTCGGTCTGCCTGGTCATGAGCGCGGTCACCAGGCTGGAGTCGACGCCGCCGGACAGGTAGGCGCCCACCGGGGTGTCGGCGACGGTCGCGCGCTCCACCGCCCGCCGCAACGCGGTGTCGACCAGTTCGACCGCCCGCTCGGGTCCGACCGGCCACGCCTCGGCGGGGTGTGGCGGCGACCAGTAGCGCCTGAGCTCCGTCCGGCCGTCCCTCGTCGCGGTGAGCAGGTGCCCGGGGAGCAGCTTGCGGATCCCCTCGAACAGGGTCGCGGGCGCCGGCACCGAACGGCCCGCCAGGTAGTCCACCACCGAGAGCAGGTCCACGCCCGGCGACTTCGTCAGCGCCGGCAGGATCGCTTTGATCTCGGAGGCGAAGACCAGCTGCGTGCCGTCGACGTGGTAGTACAGCGGAAGCACGCCCAGGCGGTCGCGTACCAGCGTCACCCGGCCGCTGTCCGCCTCGTGGACGGCGAAGGCGAACTGGCCGGCGAGGCTGCGCAGGCCCTCGGCTCCCTTCGTGGCGAACATCGCGAGCGCGACCTCGGTGTCGCCGCCGGTGCGGAAGGGGTACGACATCCGCTCGCGCAGCTGCCGGTAGTTGAAGATCTCGCCGTTGAAGCAGATGTGGTGGCGCTCGTCGGCGGAGGCCATCGGCTGGGCGCTGCCCGCGAGGTCAATGATCGACAGTCGCCGGTGCCCGAAGCCGACCGGCCCGGCGCGCCAGAAGCCCTCCGCGTCCGGCCCCCGGTGCGTGAGCAGGCCGGTCATCGTTGACAGCAACGCCGGGTCGACCGGCTCACCGTCGAAGCGCAGGACGCCCGCTATCCCGCACATCAGCCGACCCCGCCCGGCCGCCGGTTCGGCCGCCGGTTCGGCTGCCGGCCCGACAGCCCGCCCGGCGACAGCCGACGTCTCAGGCCGGTGACCCGCCGCCGCCCGGCCGGCCCGGGTTCCGGCTCTCCCGCGATCTTGTCAATGAGCTCCAGGAGCTCGTCGGTCCGCGCGTCCCAGGAGTCCCGCTCGACGTGCCTGCGCCGGCTGACCGGGTCACCGGGACCACCGTCGGCGATCGTCTCCCGAACCATCTGGACGAATTCCTCGGGACTGGCGGCCACCCGCACGACGCCGCGGTCGCCGGCGATCTGCGGGTAGTCCGTGGTCACCACGGGCAGCCCGAGCGCCAGGTACTCCTTCAGTTTGATGGGATTGCAGAACCGGATCCACTCGTTGCGCAGCCAGGGCATGATCGCCACATCGAAGGCGAGGCCGTAGGACGGGATCGTCTCGTAGGGCCGGAAGCCCAGCCAGTGCACGTTCGGGTAGGCGTCGAACCGGCGCATCGAACAGGTCGCGTCGCCGATCAGGACCAGGCTCGCGGTCGGGATCTCCGCGGCGACCCGTTCCAGCAGGTCGAAGTCGACGGTGTAGTCGTCCAGCCCGCCGAAGAAGCCGATCCGCGGCCCCGGGACATCCGCGATGTCAGCCGGGGCGGGACCGGCGGCCGCGGCGCTGAAATGGTCGAGGTCGACCCCGTGACCGAGGAAGTGCGCCCGCTCGCCCACCACGGCGGCGTCGCGGTTCATGAGTTCGTGGCTGACGTACAGAACCCGGTCGCTGTGCCGCATCAGCTCGTCCTCCAGCGCACCCACCACCGCACCGTTGCTTTCGGTGAATTCGGAGTGCTTGTCGGACCTGTTGTACAGAAGACCAGCCCGCGGAAGGGGGCGCACCGCGTCCCAGGCGGTCGGCATCGTCACGAAATAGGACGGATTATCCAGGCCGAGCCGGCGGGCGACCGCGGTGACCTGTCGGCGAACGAGCCAGGCATTCACCGCGCGACCGGTCCGGCTGCCGTAGAGAGGCAGCAGCACCGGCGAGAGAACGTGGAAGTCCGGGAGTTCCGCTCGCGGTGTCCGCACCCCGCGGGAGATGCTCCGCGCCTTTCGGAGAATGCGCCGCAGCGGCTGGGTGCTGCGACCCGGCAATGGCATGCGGACGGCCAGGCTGTTGACGAACAGCACCGGGCGCCGGGCGGCGATCCTGGTCATGAGCTGGAAATCGGAATGCGCCCGGTTGTGGTACCACCAGTCCTGGCCGGAGAAGCACACGATGGGCGGCTCGATGGCACCCGCGCCCCCGCCGGCGCCCGAGCCCCCGCTGCCGCCCGAGCCGGCGGCACCACCCGAACCGCCGGGCCCACGTCCCGCCTGCCCGGTGAACCGCCCGGCCGCGGGCGCCCGGGAGGCGCCGACGCCGATCGGGAGGGAGACCACGGCGGGGATCCGGTCGGTGAGGACCGCCAGCCGGGCACGCCGCCCGGACCACGACGCGGACGCCGGCCCCTCACCTCCGGCCCGGGCCACCAGCCGCGGCTGGCTCGCGGTGAGCAGCCCCGCCAGCGCCGCCCTGCTCGTCGCCCGCCCGGACGCGGCCCGCACCAGCTCACCGGTCACGATCCCGGCGGCGAACGCGGTGCTCGCGGCCACGCCGTGCCGCGACCGGTACAGCCGCAGCCGGTTGGCCGTGAGCAACGTCCACAGTGCCGGTGAGCTGCCCGACTCGCCGCCGAGATGAACGCCCACCGCGTCCGGCGCGTACCGCAGCCGGAAGCCGATGTCCCGGGCCCGCAGCAGGAAGTCGGTCTCCTCGGAATAGAGGAAGTACCGCTCGTCCCAGTCACCCACGGCGTCGACGCAGGGGCGGGAGATCAGGAGCGCGGCGCCGGTCGCCCAGTCGGCGGTGACCGGCCTGGCGTAGGAGTTCGGCGAGGTCACCACCTCGCCCAGGACGGGCCACCGGCCGGCCCGGCCACCGAGCAGCGCCTCCCCCCAGGCCCGGCTGACGGACGGCTCCCGGCGCAACGACAGCGCCGGTTCCCCGGCCGGCCCCAGCAGCCTGGGTGCCACGACGCCGGTACCTGGTTCGTCCAGCATCCGCAGCATCGCGGGCACCGCGCCGGAACGCAGCCGGATGTCGGGGTTCAGCACCAGGACGGCGCGTACGGTCGGCGACATCGCCCGCGTGCCGTGGTTGATTGCCGCGGCGTAGCCGACGTTGCCCCCGGTCGACAGGACCCGGACACCGCCGGCCGCGCGAGCGACTTCCCGCGTCGAGTCCCTTGAGCCGTTGTCGACGACAAGAGTCTCCACCGGCACCCGTCCGCAGGCCGCGGGCAGGGCTGACAGACATTCGGCGAGTACTGAAGCACTGTTGAAGGTGACGATGACGATGGAGACAACCGGATGCCCCGTCTCGCCCGCCGACTCAGCCGACTCAGCCCTCTCAGCCGACTCAGCC
>NZ_LRTK01000024.1 GCF_001636565.1 Frankia sp. EI5c | reverse complement strand
GCAAACACCCACGGTCGTCCCCCCCCTATAGCTACCGAAGGCAGCAGGTCGCGCACCGACGCCAGGCCGCGCCCGGGACATAGTACGGGTATGGGCACGCTTGCCCCTCAGGGGGCGGTCCGCTATCGTCAGGCGCCGGGTGTCCTAAACTAGGCGATCCGGCATAATGATCATACCTTGGTCGGATCATGTGCAGGCATCTGTCGGTGGGGCGGGATGAGCTGGTGGACAGCGCGAGAATTCGATCCTAAATCGGCCCGGTCCAGGCCGCCCAGGACAAAAATTCAGCAACCGCTTTTTCGTCTACCGGGTTCCATGGTGCTGCCGCGTTGGGGGGAGCAGTGGCTTTGGGAACGTCAGCACGTAAACATGTCCTGATAATCGTGCAGAACCTGCCGGTTCCGCTGGACCGCAGGGTCTGGCTGGAGTGCCAGGCGCTGGTGTCGGCCGGGTATCAGGTCTCCGTGATCTGCCCCAAGGGCCCCGGCGACCCGTCCCGCGAGGTGCTCGACGGCGTCTGGCTCTACAAGTACCGCCCGCCGGCGCAGGCGAACGGCTTCGGCGGGTACATCAACGAGTTCGTCTACTGCTGGCTGCGGACGGCGTTGCTCTTCGGGTGGATCTTCCTCACCCGGCCGTTCTCGGCCGTGCAGGCCTGCAACCCGCCGGACACCTACGCCCCGCTCGGGCTGCTCGCCCGGCTGCTCGGGGCGCGGTTCGTCTACGACCAGCACGACCTCTGCCCGGAAATCTACCTGGCCCGGTTCGAGAAGCCCTCCAAGAGAATCTTCCAGGCGCTGCTCGGCCTGGAACGCGCCACCTACCGCACCGCCGACCACGTGATCTCGACGAACGAGTCCTACCGCGCGATCGCGATCCGCCGCGGTCACCGGACCAGGGAGAACACAACGGTGGTGCGCAGCGGGCCCGACACGACCCGGATGAAACCAGGGCCGGTCCGCACCGAGCTCCGCCAGGGCCGGGAGCACCTCGTGTGCTATCTGGGCATCATGGGGCCCCAGGACGGCGTCGACATCGTCCTGCACGTGATGGACATGATTGTCCACAAGTTCGGCCGCACCGACGTCAGCGCGGCACTCCTCGGTTTCGGCGACTGCCTCGAAGAACTGCGCGAACTGTGCACCAGGCTGGATCTCGACGACTACGTCACGTTCACCGGCCGGGCCGATCCGGACATGATCCGGGACTACCTGTCCACCGCCGCGGTCGGACTCAGCCCAGACCCCTACAACGAGTTGAATAATATTTCAACGATGAACAAAACGATGGAATACATGGCGCACCAGCTCCCCGTCGTTACCTTCGACCTCGCGGAGACCCGGGTCTCCGCGGAGGACGCCGCCATGTACGTCGAGCCGGGCCAGATCGAGGCCTTCGCGACCGCCGTCTGCGACCTCCTCGACGACCCGGCCCGCCGCGGCGAGCTGGGCCGGCGCGGCCGGCGCCGCGCCGTGGACGTGCTGGACTGGGCCGCCCAGGCCGCCGCCTACGTCCGCGTGTACGACCGCCTGCACGGGATCACCCGCGCCGACGCCGCCGACGCCCCGGTTCCCGCCGTGCGCATTCCGGTGACCCCCCGGCCGGAGGCACCCGGGGTCACCGCGGCCAGCAGCTCCGCCGGGCAGGCGCGCCGGCCATGAGCGTGGGCAGGAACGTACGCCGCATCATGGTCGAGTCACCGAACTCGCTCGGGGCACGCAGCCGAGGCCGCCGGTGGGAACGGGTCCGCGAGTACTTCCCGAGCATCGACGACATGCGGGTCGTCGACCTCGGTGGGACGGTCGACTTCTGGCTGCGGCTCGACCGGCGGCCCGCCCGGGTCGTCGTGATCAACCTGGAGAAGCCCGCCGAAGCCGCGCCGGCCGACATCACCGTCATCGTCGGTGACGCCTGCGACCCGCCGCCCGAGACCTTCACCGACCAGTTCGACCTGGTCTTCTCGAACTCGGTGATCGAGCATGTCGGCGGGCACGCCAAGCGGCTCGCGTTCGCGGAGGTGACGCGGCGGCTGGCTCCCCTGCACTGGGTGCAGACCCCGAACCGCTACTTCCCCCTCGAACCACACTGGCTCTTCCCCGGCTTCCAGTTCCTGCCGGTGGCGGCCCGGGCCTCGGTCGCCCAGCACTGGCCCCTGGCCCACACCAGGTCACCCGACCGGGACGACGCACTGCGCGCGACCATGTCGACCGAGCTGATCGGCCGGACGGAGCTGCGGTCCTACTTCCCCGACTCCGAGATCCTCGACGAGCGGACCGGCCCGCTGACCAAATCGATCATCGCTGTCCGCGGGGAGAAGCCGGGCGGGAGCGGCGAGGGCGCGGGCGGCGCGCGGTGAGGATGCCGACCGGCCGGGCCCGGGTCCTCGCGGCGGCCGGCGTCGTGCTGTGCGTCGCGGCGGCCGGCGTCCTGCTCGGGGTCCGACTGGTCGGTGGCGGTGACCAGGACGGGTCGGACCGCCNGCAGCTTCTGGTCGGTTCCACCGGCGCACTCGACAACGCGCTGGTCGCCGACCTGTACGCCCGGCAGCTCAACGAGCACGGCTACACCGCGGCCGTCCGTTCCTACCCGACTGCCAGCCAGCTGATGTGGGCGTTGGAGGAGGGGACGGTCGACATCGTGCCGACCTACCTCGACGAGCTGCGCGCGGGGCTGGCCGAACAGGCCGGCAGCGGGGTGCAGCCCGCCCCCGCCCTGACCTCCGAGGCGACCGCGGTGAGCGGCCTGATGCCGGCACTGACCCAGCGGCGGCTGATCGCCTACCCGACGGCTCCCGGCGGGCGGGCGCCGGTGTTCGCCGTGACCGCGGCGACCGCCGAGAAGGACCACCTGCGCACCCTGTCGGACCTGGCCGCACCCGGCGTCGCCGCGGGCCTGACCTTCGGCGGGCCGGCCAGCTGCGCGGCATGGTCCGCCTGCCTGCCCACCCTGCGCGACACCTACGGGGTCAGCTTCGGGCAGACGAGCGCCCTGGACGACGGCGGGCCCGGCACCATCCGCGCCCTCCTGGACGGGAAGGCACAGGTAGCGCTCGTCTACGCCTCGGATCCCGCGGTTGCCGCCAACAACCTGGTGGTGCTGGAGGACGACCGGCAGGCCCTGCCTGCCAACAACCTGCTGCCGGTGGTGCGCATGGACGTCGCGAACCTCGGACTGCAAGGTGTGCTCTCCCAGGTCACCCAGGCCGTCACCACCGAGGGGCTGATCGCGTTGCAGCAGCGGGCCGGCGCCGCGCCCGACGATCGGGCCCGCGCGGTCGAGGAGTACCTGGACCAGCATGTCCAGACCGGTTGACCAGCAGGTGAACGGCACGGGCAGGGAACCACTCATCCTGGTCGCGGCCTCGGGGCTGGCGCGGGAGACCGCCGAGGCCGTACGGGCCGCCGGCCGGCACCACCTCCTGGGCTTCGTCGACGACAACCCCGAGCGCTGGGGCACCGACATCGACGGCCTGCCGGTTCTCGGTGGGCTGGAGGTCGTCACGCGGCGGCCGTCCGCCCAGGTCGTGCTGTGCCCCGGCCCGGGGCAGGCCCGTCGGCGGCTCGCGCTGCGGCTGGCCGAGGCGGGAGTCACCGAGGAGCGGTACGCCACCGTCGTGCACCCTTCGGCGTCCGTCGCCGGATCGTCCGAGCTCGGGCCCGGCTGCATCCTGCTCGCCGGCGTCGTGCTGACCGCCTGCGTGCGGCTGGGCCGGCACGTGGTCGTCATGCCGAACGCCGTGCTCACCCACGATGACGTCGTCGACCAGTACGCGACGCTGTGCGCCTCCGTCTCGCTGGCGGGCGCCGTCCGGGTGGGTGAGGGCGCCTACCTCGGGGCCGGAGCGTTGGTGCGCGAAGGCGTCACCATCGGCCCCTGGTCCACGCTGGGCATGGGCGCGGTGACCCTGCGGGATGTTCCGGGGCACCAGGTCTGGGTCGGCAGTCCGGCCCGCTTCCTGCGGCCGGCGGCGCTGGCACCCGCCCACCACTAGCCACTAGCCACTAGCCACCAGTCGACAGACCCACCAGGCCAGCCCGCGAGGCCGGGCGGAGACCCTGTCAGGCGCCGTCCAGAAGGCCCTGCAGATAGGCCCCGTAGCCGCTCTTCGCCAGTGGCCGCACCAGCGCCGAGAGCTGCTCGTCGGTGACGAACCCCTCCCGCCAGGCGACCTCCTCGATGCAGCCGATCTTGAGCCCCTGGCGTTCCTCGATCACCTGGACGAACTGGGCGGCCTGCATGANGGAGTTGAAGGTGCCGGTGTCGAGCCAGGCGGTGCCCCGGTCGAGCAGGTGCACGTTGAGCTGCCCGCGGCGCAGGTACTCCTGGTTCACCGAGGTGATCTCCAGCTCGCCGCGCGCGCTCGGCTTCGTCTCCTGGGCGATCTCCAGCACGGAGTTGTCATAGAAGTAAAGGCCGGTCACCGCGTAACGGGACTTCGGCACGGCCGGTTTCTCCTCGATGGAGATCGCCCGCCGCCGCTCGTCGAACTCGACCACGCCATAGCGCTCCGGATCCGAGACGTGGTAGGCGAACACCACCCCCCCGGCCGGATCGGTGTAGTGCTTGAGCTGCTCGCCGAGGCCGACACCGTAGAAGATGTTGTCGCCGAGAACGAGGGCCACCTTGTCCCCGCCGACGAAATCCGCGCCGATGAGGAATGCCTCGGCCAGCCCCCGGGGCTCGTCCTGGACCGCGTACTCGAACCGGCAGCCGAGTTTCGAGCCGTCACCGAGCAGGCGCTGGAACTGTGCCTGGTCCTGCGGTGTGGTGATCAGGAGGATCTCCCTGATGCCCGCGGCCATCAGGGTGGAAAGCGGGTAGTAGATCATCGGCTTGTCGTAGACGGGCATGAGCTGCTTGCTGACGGCATGCGTGATGGGGTAGAGGCGGGAGCCGGTGCCGCCCGCCAGGACAATTCCCTTCATACCGCCCTCCGCCTGCCTCTCCACACCCGCCCGCGCTGACCCGCGGGACGTTCTCCGGCGGTCGCCGCGGCGCTCACGCCGGCACCTCGAACGGCCGGGCGTCCGCGAGCCCGGCGTGGTTGCGGTCCCGCTCGGAGAGCACGGCCTCATCCAGCGGAATCGGCCAGCGCACA
Organism: Frankia sp. EI5c; assembly: GCF_001636565.1. GTDB lineage: Bacteria > Actinomycetota > Actinomycetes > Frankiales > Frankiaceae > Parafrankia. The sequence continues at coordinate 89,317 of NZ_LRTK01000024.1, read as the reverse complement.
CCGACCTGCGGGTCGGCCAGATTCACGAACACGTACTCGTCGTACTCGTCGGCGCTCCAGTGGCGGTTGACGCTGTACAGATAGTAGGTGTCGTCGGCCAGGGTCTGGAACGAGTTCGCCACACCCCGCGGCAGGAACACCGCACGGTTGGCGTCGATCTCGACCGTCACGACCCGCCCGAAACTGCCGCGCCGCAGGTCGAGATAGGCGCAGAAGACCCGCCCCGACACCACCGAGATGTACTTGTCCCACGGCTCCGCGTGGAAGCCCCTGGTCACGCCGGCCCGGCGGTTGTAGGAAACGCTGGTCTGGACCACCTCGAAGGATTCCGGCAGACCAGCCGCGACAAGCTTCGCCCGGTGGAACTTCTCCTGGAACCAGCCCCGCTCGTCAGTGATGCTCGTGATATCGAAAACGAGCAGTCCCGGAATCTCCGTCTCCCGGACGGAGAACTCGGTCGTCGCCACGGCCATGTGAGGCTCCCCCTCGCGTCGTCGGTCGCACCACGAGCAGCCTCGGCTGACACTCGCGGAGTGCTAACCGCCCCCCTGACGCCTGCCGGGCGAATCATAAACCCGTGCACGCGGGGCGGACCCTGGCGGCCACGGCACCAGTGTCCCGTGTGGGGCCGCTGTCGTCGGCAGATCCGCCCCGGCGCGTCCGGCATTCGGATACCTGCCCCGGCCAACCGCACAGCCACCCGGCCAGCCGACCGGGAGCGCGCCGATCGGATCAGTCGGGTTCCGCGGTGCCGGCGTCACGCACGGCGATGACCGCGTCGTAGACCTGGCGGGGCGAGATTCCGTAGTCGGCGGCGACCGCCTTGCGGGCGTCCTTCGGCGGCAGGCCGGCGCCCGCCAGCCGCGCCACGGCCCCGGCCAGGTCCGCCGCGGTGGGCTCGGTCGTCCCGGCGCCGCCGCCCGCTCTCGCGAGCGAACCCGCGGCGTCCCCACCGGCCCGGGCACCGCCGCCGCCACCGGCGATCACCAGGGTGAACTCACCGCGGATCTCCCGGCCGTCCGTCGCCCACGCCACCAGGCCGGCCAGGTCGGCCCGGACGATCTCCTCCCAGGTCTTGGTCAGCTCCCGGCACAGCGTCGCCCGCCGGCCACCGCCGAGGACGTCCGCCAGATCGCGCAGCGCCGCCGCCAGCCGGTGCGGTGACTCCAGGAAGACCATCGTCCGCGGCTCCGCGGCCAGCCCGTGCAGCCGGGAACGGCGCTCACCGCCCTTGCGGGGAAGGAACCCCTCGAACGTCCACCGGTCCGAGGGCAGCCCGCTCACCGCCAGGGCCGCCGTCACCGCGGACGGGCCGGGTACCACCGTGACCGGCACGCCGGCCAGGGCGGCCGCCGCGACGAGGCGGTAGCCGGGGTCGGAGACGGCGGGCATGCCCGCGTCGGTGATCAGCGCGACGGTGGAGCCCGCCAGCAGCTGCTCGGTGAGCATCTCGGCCCGGGCCCCCTCGACCGCGTCGTAGCAGGAGACCACCCGGCCGCTGATCGTGACCCCGAGCGCGTGCGCCAGCCGGCGCAGGCGCCGGGTGTCCTCCGCCGCGACGATGTCAGCGCTCGCGAGCACCTCACCGAGGCGAGGGCTGGCGTCACGCGGGTCGCCGATCGGGGCACCGCACAGCACCAGGGTCCCGGACACCCGACCAGTCTGCCAGCAGCCAGGACCTACCCTGATCGGTGTGACGGCGACAACGGCGCACCTGCCCCGTTCCGAGAGCAGCTCGCCGGGCCTGGCACCGGTGCGGCCGGCGGGCGGCCCGACCCGCCCGGGGCGGACGGGCTCGGCGCGGGCGGGCACGGTGCGGGAGAGGCTGTGCCCGCCGATGCCGGGCGACCGGGTCGCGGGGTGGATCGCGCCGCTGCTGATCGCGGCGGCCGCCGGCGTCCTGCGCTTCTGGCGGCTCACCGAGCCCCGCGGGATGTACTTCGACGAGATCTACTACGTCAAGGACGCCTGGGGTCTCATGACCGCCGGGTACGAGATCGACTCGAACACCTGTGACGGGCCCGCCTACGTCGTCCACCCGCCGTTCGGCAAGTGGCTCATGGCCGCGTCGCAGTGGCTGTTCGGCTATGTCGACTGCGGGGGCACCCCGCACGGCAGCCCCGAGCTCGGCTGGCGGTTCTCCTCGGCGCTCGCCGGCACCCTGGCGGTGCTCGTGCTGGCCCGCGCCGCCCGGCGGATGTTCCGTTCCACGGTGCTCGGCTGCTTCGCCGGGCTGCTGCTGGCACTGGACGGGCTGGAGTTCGTCCAGAGCCGCATCGGCATCCTCGACATCTTCCTGATGACGGGCATCGTCATCGCGCTCGCCTGCCTGGTGCTGGACCGCGACGACGGCCGCCGGCGGCTGGCGGACCGGCTCGACGGCCGGTCCGCCGGATCGGGCGGCGGCGCATCGGGCGGCGGTGGGACGGCGGCCGACGAGCGGTTCGGGCCCAGGCTGGGCGTGCGCCCGTGGCGGCTGGTCATGGGCGTCGCGCTCGGCGCGTCGATGGGCGTGAAATGGAGCGCGCTGTACACCGTGGTCGGCTTCGCGGCGCTCGCGCTGGCCTGGGACATCGGCGCCCGGCGCACGGCGGGCGCCCACTCGCCGGTGCTGGGGGCGCTGCGCCGCGACCTGCCCGGCTGGCTGCTGGGCATCGTCGTGCTGCCCATCGTGACGTTCCTGGCAACCTGGAGCGGATGGTTCCTGACCGACGGCGGCTGGCACCGCAACGCGCACGGTGACGGTTTCGTCAACGCCTGGCACAGCTGGTGGGAATACCAGCGGGAGGTCCTCAGATTCCACGAGGGACTCTCCGACAGCCATCCGTTCCGCTCGACGCCCATGAGCTGGCTGGTGCTCGGCCGTCCGATCGCCTACTTCTACAGCTCGCCGGAGTTCGGCGCCGAGGGCTGCTCGGCCCCGGGCGGCTGCTCGCGCGAGGTGATCGCGCTGGGGAACCCGGCGATCTGGTGGGGCGGCACCGCGGCGCTGGTCGGCTCGCTGGCGCTGTGGGTACGCCGCCGCGACTGGCGGGCGGCACTGGTGCTGGTCGGGTTCGGCTCCGCGTTCCTGCCGTGGCTGCTGCTGCCGAGCCGGACGATGTTCTTCTTCTACGCGCTGCCGTCCCTGCCGTTCCTGGTGCTCGGCCTGACCGCGATGGCGGGCCTCGCCCTGGGGCCGCGCGAGGCGTCCGAGGGCAGGCGGTTGGGCGGCGCGCTGGCGGTCGGCGTGTACCTGGTGATCGTGGTCTTGTTGTTTGCCTACTTCTATCCGATCCTCGCGGCCGAGGTGATTCCCTATTCATCCTGGCGAATGCGTATGTGGTTCCCGGGGTGGATCTGACCCGCCTGCGGTGACAGCGGGCACCCGCTCCCGCACGCATTGCTCCCGGACGCCCGTCTCGGCTCGACGGAACCGGAGAGCCGGCCCGCTCGCCGGCGACAGCGGACCACGGCCGTGTCTCATGTCACCTTTCCCGAAAACCTCCCCACCTGCTCGCAACCCCACGAAGTGGGACCATCACCCACGGATGACCTCTACGGGCGAGGTCGACACGGGGGAGACGTTTTCGACCATGACGAGTCACCGAAAGTCCACAACGCCATCGACTAGCAGCCTCACCCCACCCCCGAACAAGGGGGGTCACGCGCGCGCCGACAAGCCGATCGGGGATCGTGGATCGGTCACCACGTCCCTTGGCCGCGAAGCCGAGGACCCCTTCCAGGGCCTCCTCGGGACGGTCGGTCACCGGTCACGGGTGTCCGGGGGACCCGAACTGGGAGGAAAGAGCATGGCGGATGTGTCGGTACGCTTCGCGATGACCGATGACAGCGAGATTGTCCTGAACCTCTCGCTCACCCAGGCGATCCGGCTCACCGAGGCCATCGCGTCGAAGGTCAGCCAGGCCATGACCGAGCAGCCGCGCGCGGGCATGAACGGGAACGCCTACGGGCCGGGGGTGCGCCCAGGGCCGTACTCGACTTCCTGAGCGCCCACGGGACGTCCCGATCGCCCACAGGGCGTCCCGTTCCCGCGGAGGCCCGGTCCGGGCTACGCGCGGGACGTTCTGAGCGCCTACGGGACATCCTGGGCCCCACCGGCGCCACGGTGTCACGGCCCCGCGGGGCCGGCCGGGCTCGGTACAGGTACCGGTCCTCCCGGTGCGGTCAGGGACGAGGCCAGCCCTGGGGGTGGGCCCCGGGCAGCTGACCCCGGCCGGCGCCGGGCGCCACATCCGGACGCCCGACCACCACATCGGGTCGCACCGCCGGACCCGCCCGGCCCGGCCCGCGTGCGTCGGCCCCGGCCGCGGGCGCTCCGACCACCACGTCCGGACGCGGCAGGTCAGGTTGCGGCGCGGGACGGGCGGAGCCAGCGGGCGGGCCCGGGGCCACCGCCCGGGACGGCGCGGCCGGTTCCGGCTGGCCGCCGAGCGGCCCGGTGAGTTCGGCGATCAGAGCGTTGAGCAGGTTGAGATCCCGGCGGCGCAGCTCGGCCGCCGAGGCGGCGTCCGGGCTCCCCGGCGTCAGCGCCGCGCGCACCCGGCCCAGCCCGGTCCGCAGCGCGGTCAGGGCCTCGGGGCCCAGCAGGCCCTCCCGAAGTACCAGCACCACCTGGCCACCGTGGTCCACCACGTCGCACGGCTGGCTCATCGCCATCGTGACCACCCGGATACCGATCGGCGCCTCCTGGTCGTAGACCAGGCAGAGCTTGTCCTCCGCCAGCACCTCCGCCGAGCCGTCGTCCCACAGCACGGTCGCGCGGGCGCAGGAGGAGGTGGCCGCGGGGGTGGCGTCCACCCGCACGCCGCCGGTCGCCGCCGGGGCCGGGGCGAGCGACGGCGGATGCACCGAGAGCACCGTCCCGCGCCGGGACCAGACGCCGCCACCGAGATCATCCACCGGGAAGACCCGGTCGCCGCGGGCGAACATGACAAGGCCGGCTCGACCGTCCGCACTGGTCGGCCACTGCTTGGTCATTCTGTGATCGTAGGGCGCCCGCCTGGCGGGCGGATACCCGAGACCCCGCCGCGGGTGCCCCGCTCCGGTGCCGGGCCGACTCGCGTGGCGGTCGACGGAAGGCGACTGTGCCGTCAGAACAGGGACTTCGGGTGCACCCGAACGGCTCGCGGGCCCCGCGGCGCCCCGCCGGCGACCCGGCACCGGCCCAGCCCGTTCGGGGGGTGGGCGGCACCTTTGGCCGTGCCGTCCGACCTGTGTGGAAGGCCGGCCACCCCGCCCGGGCGGGGTACCTTCGGCTGACCACGCCGATGTGGGCCAAGCACTTCCCGCACTGACCCTTCTCCGGCCCCGCCGGACCACTCACGCGCGGAGAGCCGCATGCCCGGATCCGACTATCCGCCGATCGAGGAACACGCGGTCATCGGCGACCTTCGCACCGTCGCCCTCGTCTCCACCGACGGCACGATCGACTGGTACTGCCCGCAGCGCTTCGACGGCGCGTCCGTCTTCGCGAGCCTGCTGGACGCCGACCGCGGCGGCTCCTTCCGGATCCACTGCGGCGGGTCGAAGGCGAAGCAGCTCTACCTGCCCGACTCCAACATCCTGATGACCCGCTTCCTCACCCCGCACGCGGTGGGCGAGGTCGTGGACTTCATGGTCCCGGTCGACAACGACCGCACCGAGACCCCGCACGTGATCGTCCGGCAGGCGCGCGCCGTGCGCGGCACCGCCGGGTTCCGACTGCGCTGCGACCCCCGTTTCGACTACGGGCGGGCGTCCCACACGGTGACCCTCGTCCCCGGGGCCGGGGCGGTGTTCGAGTCGGCGGCCGGCAGCCTGGTGCTGCGCACGGCACTGCCGCTGCGGGTGACGGGCACCGCGGTCACCTGCGACTTCGAGCTGGCCATGGGCGAGACGTCCGACATCGTGCTGGAGTGGGACTCGCGGATCCGGCCGCTGCGGCCCGGCGAGGCGGACGAGATGTTCGCCCGGACGCTGACGTACTGGCAGACCTGGCTGCGCCGCAGCCGCTACCAGGGCCGCTGGCGGGAGATGGTGCTGCGCTCGGCCCTGGTGCTGAAGCTGCTGGTGTACCGCCCGACCGGGGCACTCATCGCGGCCCCGACCACCTCCCTGCCCGAGGAACTGGGCGGGGTGCGCAACTGGGACTACCGCTACACCTGGATCCGTGACGCCGCCTTCACCACCTATGCGCTCATGGCGCTCGGCTTCACCGACGAGGCCGCGGCGTTCATGGACTGGCTCGAACAGCGCTGCCAGGAGGCGTCACCCGAGCATGGCCTGAGCGTGCTCTACAGCGTCGACGGGAACGCCGATCTGGACGAGATCGTCCTCGACCATCTCGCCGGCTACCGCGGCTCCCGGCCCGTCCGGATCGGCAACGGCGCCGCCGGCCAGCTCCAGATCGACATCTACGGCGAGCTGATGGACTCGGTCTACCTGTACAACAAGCAGGTCCCGATCTCCTTCGGGCTCTGGGAGGCGCTCGGGCGGCAGCTCGACTGGCTGGCCNGGCACTGGGAGCAGCCCGACGAGGGCATCTGGGAGACCCGCGGCGGGCGGCAGCGCTTCACCTACTCAGCCGTCATGACCTGGGTAGCCTTCGAGCGCGCCTGCCGGATCTCCCGGCAGCGCGGCCTGCCCGGCCCCACCAACGACTGGAAGGAGCACGCCGGCCGCGCATACCGGTTCGTCCAGAGCGAGTCGTGGGACCCGCGCTACGGCGCCTACATGGAGTTCCCCGGATCACCGCGGCTGGACGCCTCGCTGCTGTGCATGCCGCTGGTGAAGTTCTCCGGCCCCACCGACCCGCGCTTCCTGTCGACCCTCGACCGGGTGGGCACCGAGCTCGTCAGCGACAGTCTCGTGCGCCGCTACGCCGCGGACGGGAGCGACGGGCTCACCGGGGACGAGGGCACGTTCAACCTGTGCTCGTTCTGGTACGTGGAGGCGCTGACCCGGGCCGGCCGCACCACCGAGGCCCGCCTGGTCTTCGAGAAGATGCTCACCTACGCCAACCACGTCGGCCTCTACGCCGAGGAGATCGGCCCGTCCGGCGAGGCCCTGGGCAACTTCCCGCAGGCGTTCACCCACCTGGCCCTGATCAGCGCCGCGATCCACCTGGACCGGGCGCTGCCCTAGACGGCTGTTCGCACATCTCGACCCGCGCGGGCGCTGATTCGGGCGCGGGCGCGCGGGCGCACGGGCGCGGGCGAGGTGCGGCGGGTTCACGGCGGGAGCGCGGGCGGAGGTGCGGCGGGTTCACGGCGGGTGCGTTCGGTGATCTGACGACGATGGTCAGCATTTCGAGCGCGGGCGCGGCAGTGCCGATCCCGCAGCTGAAGGGCTGTTCGTGTCTCCTGCCGAGACGTCTTGACAACCACGGTGACGCTGGGGCCGCAACCCCTGCGAGTGAAGGACACAAGGAGCCCTTCAGTCGCTGTCAGCGAATCCTCCCGGACCCGCGCCGCACGGGTGGGCGACGGCTGCCGCGGGGCCTGCCGACGCGCTGAAAGCCCAGGCAGCCCCATTACCGCGGGGTCCCGCCGGGCGCCCGCAGCCCCGTGGCCCCACCACGACGCGATCTTCACCAGCCCAGACGTCCACCGACGGGATCGTGGACATCGAACAGCCGGCACAGTGCGCCCCCCACACCAGCCCGCAGCCGCCACCCACCGCACCCCGCCGCCGGCCCAACAGCCGCGATATCCCGCCGATCAGACAGCCACGTCACCCGAGGCGCTCGACGCGGCCCCCGCAGCCCGGCCTGGCTTGGCCCCGCCGGCCCCGCCCCGCACCGCACCGCACCGCACCGCGCCCCGCACCGGCGTCCCGCACCGGCATCCCGCGCCCCGTACCGGCATCCCGCGCCCCGTACCGGCGCGCGCCCCGCACCGGCGTCCCGCCAACGACCACCGCTGTCTTGCCACGGACATCCCGCCGAATTCCCCGGCGGGGGCACCTATCGTGACATCCCTGTCGGGGCATCGCGCGCCGGTCCGTGGACCGGCCCGTCCGCGCGTCGGACCAAGGAGGAACAGGCGTTGATCCGCGCGCACTCGTCCGGCGGCCGGGACACGCCCAGCGGCCGGGACGCGCCCGGCGACGGCCCGGGCACGCGGCCGGACCGCGGCGGCACCGAGGCCGCGGCGCCGGGTGCGCGCGCCGGGGGGCGGGGTGACCTCACTCCACAGCTGCTGGCCACCCCGGTGTGGACCGACCGCATGGTGGCCGAGGCGGGCATTCCCATCCGCGACGCCCGCCTGGTCACGGTCGGCGGTGGCATCGGCTCGTTCGTCCTGGTGGACTACCTGCGCATCGCGGGGGTGCCGACGTCCGACATCCGGGTGCTTTCGAACATCAACGCTCCGTGGCAGACCTACCGCTATCTCACCCGGGTCTCCCAGATCCCCGACCACGAGCGGATCCGGTCGGATTCGGGCTCGACCCCGGACAACATCTGGGCCTTCCCGTCCTACGCCGTCCGGGAGGCGTTCTCGGCCCGCAGCCTGCGCGGCTTCCTCGCGCCGCTGTGGCAGGTGGCCACCGAGCCAGTGCTTTCGGACTACTTCACCCCGAGGATCAGCGCGGTCTTCGACAGCATGGCCCGGGAGGCGAACCGGATCTCCTACCGGGAGATGCTGGTGCCCGGCCAGGTACGCATGGTCAGGCGCCGGGCCGGCGGCGGATACCTGACGATCATCACTCCGCCGTCCGGCCGCTCGGAGACCCGGCGGGTGGCCTACCGCAGCGAGCACGTCCACCTGGGGGTCGGGTACCCGGGCCTCAAGTTCCTGCCGGACCTGCAGGAGTACCGGTCGCGCTACGAGGACGTCCGGCGGGTCGTTAACGCCTACGAGCCGCACGAGCACGTGTACGACGAGCTGATCCGGCACCCGGCGACGGTGGTGGTGCGCGGGGCNGGCATCGTCGCCTCGCGCATCCTCGACCGGTTGATCACCGACCGCGACCGGCACGGGGCCCGGACGCACATCGTGCACCTGTTCCGCACCTACGTGCGGGGCTCGCACGGGCCCAGCGTGTTCATGCGCCGGCGCGGTGGGGACGGCTGGGCCTACCAGGGCTTCAACTACCCCAAGTCGGTGTGGGGCGGCCAGCTCAAGGCGCGCATGCGGACCCTGGAGGGCGAGGAGCGCCGGGCACTCTACGACACGATCGGCGGCACGAACNCCCCCCGCCGGCGCCGGTGGCAGGCACAGCTCGCCCGCGGCCGGCACGAGGGCTGGTATGTGACCCGGGTGGGCGAGGTGGAGCGGCTCACCCCCGGATCGGACGGGACGGTCGTGACCCGGGTGCGCACCGCCGACGGCATCCTGGAGGTCCCGGCGGCCTATGTGATCGATGCCACCGGGCTGGTCGCGGACATCCGCGAGCATCGGGTCCTCGCCGATCTGCTCGACCATTCCGGGGCCGGCTACAACCCGCTCGGCCGGCTCGACGTGGAGCGGACCTTCGAGGTGCGCGGGACGCGCAGCGGCTCGGGGCGGCTCTATGCGTCGGGTGCGGCCACGCTCGGCGGCTACTTCCCGGGGGTCGACACCTTCCTGGGACTGCAGATCGCCGCCCAGGAAATCTGTGACGACCTGGCTTCGCAGGGATTCGTACCCCACCTGGGTGTAGCACGTTCGGTGTCGCAATGGGTGCGTTGGATGCGCAACCAGCCGGTCTGACGGCGTACCCGATCGGAGAAATCGAGCCATGGTGCCGACACTGGCCGGACGACTTCAGACCCGACTGTTCCTGCTCGCCACAGTCGGCTCCGTTCTGACGGCCCTGGTCACTCCCCTGCTGCCCACGGACGCACCACTCGGTGCCGCCTACCGCGCGAGTTTCGGCGTCCTGTTCGCTGTCGCGCTGCTCGGGTTCGGCTGGGAGCTGGCCTACCACGGCCTGCAGCAGTTCCGGTGGGAGAAGGACTGGCCCACCATGTTCGGCCTGATCACCGCGGTGAACGAAGGTCTGCTCGTATGGCTAGCGATCCGGGCGCACGCGGTGCCGGGCACGGGCGGTTTGGCGGGCAGCGCGTTCCTGGTCCATTTCGGCGTCGTCTGGCTCGGCGTGTGGCTCTGCGCGAACGGCCCGATGCGCGTCCCGTTCCTGCGGTGGCGCTTCCACGGCGGGCGCCTGCTCTGACCGGGCACCTCATCAGCACCGGTCGACATCTGATCATTCCGGGGGCGCTCTGACGATCTCGCCGCCCCGCGTCCGGCGGGCTGTACCACGGTGGCCGGCCGGGGCGCGCGGACACCCCCGACCAGAGTGCGAAACAGACATATCGGGTTGCCGGGCCAGTTCGCCCGGCAGGATAAGTACCGTACGGCGCGCGCGGGTGCCGCTAGTCTGAAGATCGGCACCGTTTGCACGACGCGGGTGAGCGGCGAAGGGCGAGGCAATGGCGGGACTAGACCGTTTCCGGGTCGTGGTTGGGACGGGGCACGGCGGGCAGGCGGGCGTGGTCGTCAGACTGCCCGGCGTGCTGATCGTCGCCGCCGTGGGCCGGCCGGAGACCATAGAGACCACCAAGAGACTGCTCGCTCTGTGCGCGGAGGTCGCCGGCGAGGCGGGCAGCGCGGCCACCACCGGCTCCCGGCTCCCGCGCCGGGTCGCCGGCCTGCTCGTGGACGCCGACGCGGACCGCGTCCCGGACTTCGGCCTGCTCACGACGGTCAACGACCGCATCGCCGCGCTCATCCACGGCGCCATGGACGTCGTCGCGACCGGCCCCTCGCCGGTCGCGCTCTCCGGGGTGGACTCCGCGACCTGGGTGGACCGGCTGCTGCCCATCGAGATCTCCAGAGTGGACGTCGGGCCGACCGACGCGCTGCGCGGGATGTTCCAGGCCGGCTTCCCCGGGCTCGACGACCTCGGCTTCCCGCTCGACCTGCGGATCGGCGCGGTGCCGGGCATCGGGGCGAGCCTCGTCGCGGACGACTCGGCGGCGCTGGGCGCGTCCTCGCTGGCCCCGGCCGCCGCGTTCCTCTCCGGCTTCGAGAGCCCGCGTGAGCCGATGACGGAGGCCGCGGCCATCCCGACCCCGGGCCGGCGGCTCCCCGACCCGATGTCCACCGCGCCGCCCGCGCTGACCCCCCTGCTGAGCAAGGAGGAGGAGGCCCACCGGCTGGCCGCGGCGGCCGAGCCGACGCAGGCCGCGGACTTCGACGAACTGGACGAGGACCCGCCCACCGCGCTCGCCGACCGCGAGCTGATCGCCCGTGACCAGCGGCACGACGCGGCCGACCACGGCCACGGCCACGGCCCAGGCCACGGCCACGGCGGCCCCGCCGCCCTGCACGACGATCTCGTCGACGACCTCGACGACGACCAGGACGCCATCACGCAGCTGCCCGGCGACCATTCGTTCACCGTCTCCGACCTGATCGAGGACGACGCCGAGACGATGCTGCCCAGCGCGGCGCAGCCGCAGGTCGAGGGCATCCTGTGCACCCACGGCCATTTCAACCACCCGCTGGCGCCGTACTGCACGGAGTGCGGGATCTCGCTGGCCCAGCAGACGAACCGGACCGTCATCGGCCCGCGGCCGCCGGTGGGCGTGCTCGTGTTCGACGACGGCCAGACCGTCAACGTCGACATGGATCTGGTCATCGGGCGGCAGCCCGACCGCGACGAGGCCGTTCGAGCCGGGAACGCCCGCCCGCTGCCGGTCGAGGACGGCGAGAGCGCGGTGTCCCGCGTGCACGCGGTCATCACGCTGAACGGATGGGACGCGGTGATCACCGATCGCGGATCGGCGAACGGCACCTACATCGCCCCGCCGGAGGCGACCGTGTGGACCCCGCTCAGCCCGCACCAGCCCGCCCCGCTCGTGCCCGGCACCCGGGTGCAGGTCGGCAAGCGGACCTTCGTCTTCAACTCCCACATCCAGGTCTGAGCCCGTCACGGGTAGCCGGGTCCGACCACCTGACGGGCCAGGTGGCCCGGCGTTCCGGGGCGGTTCGCCCCTCCCCCCGCGCCGCCCGTGGGCCACACTGGACGGTGATGAGCCAAGCCGCCGATGAGCCAAGCCGACGAGGACCGGGGCGCGACCGCCATGCCAGCTGAGAGCAGGACCACCGACGGCACGCCTGCCGGCGTGGACCTCACCCGCGACGCGGCGCCGACCGGCGGGGCGGAGGCCCCCGAGCGGGCGGAGGCTCCCGAGCCGAGCGGGGTCGAGCGGGCGCCCGCGTGGGTCCGGCTCTGGTGGACTCCCCTCGTCCTGTTCGCCGTCGTCGGCCTGCTGGCCGCCGGCGCGGGCCTGCGCGCGCTGATCGACCGCCCGCCCGCCGACGGCTCGGTCGACGTCGGCTTCGCCCGGGACATGTCCGAGCACCACGCCCAGGCCGTCCAGATGTCGATGGTCGAGTTCAGCCGTGGTGGTGACGCCGCGATCCGCAGCGTCGCCCAGGACATCGCGCTCGGCCAGCAGCGCGAGATCGGCATCATGTCCACCTGGCTGGCCGGCTGGGGCCGGCCGCAGACGTCCGCCCGCGCGCCCATGGCCTGGATGGCCGGGATGACCGACGGAGACGGCTCCGGCGGCCACGAGCACGGGACCCCGTCGGGCACCGCGGCGGGGACCGCCGGGGCCGAGCAGTCCGTGCGCATGCCCGGGATGGCGTCCGAGGCCGACCTGGCCCGGCTGGCCTCCGCCAGCGGCCGGGACCTCGACGTGCTGTTCCTGACCCTGATGATCAGGCACCACCGCGGCGGCATCGAGATGGCCCAGTACGCCTCGCTGCACGGCGCGGACGACCGGGTGCGCGCACTCGCCCGGGCGATGGTGGGCAACCAGGCCAGGGAGATCGAGCAGATGCAGCTCGACCTCGAACGCCTCGGAGCACCCCGGGCCTGAGCGGAGGGGACGTGGAGCGGGTTTCGCCGGCTTTGTATCGTCATATCTGACCTACCGGAAGAGTTGGGCTCTCCGCTCCCCCGCCGAGATCCCGCCACGCATGTGGATGTCCCACAGCCAACCGGTTCCTTCCCGATGGTGTGAGAGTTCAGCGTGCCTGACATGTCCCTGAACCAGTCCTCGCCAACCGCCCGTCGCCCGCTTGTCGCCTGGGCGCGCCGGCGGCTGGTCAGGCCGGCCTGGCCGGGGCTGCGGGTGGTCCGGGTGGAACTGCTCGCCGGTCTGGTCACCGCCCTGGCCCTCATCCCCGAGACGATCTCGTTCTCGGTCGTGGCGGGCGTCGACCCGAAGGTAGGGCTGTTCGCCTCCTTCACGATCTCCGTGGTCATCGCCGTGACGGGCGGGCGGCCCGCCATGATCTCCGCGGCCGCCGGGTCGATGGCCCTGGTGGCGGCCCCGCTGGTACGGGAACACGGCCTTCAGTACCTGCTGGCGACCACGATCTGCGTCGGCGTGACGATGTTCGTCCTCGGCCAGCTCGGGGTCGCGCGGCTGATGCGCTTCGTACCCCGGACGGTGATGATCGGTTTCGTCAACGCGCTGGCGATCCTGATCTTCACCGCGCAGATGCCACACGTGATCGGCGAGTCCCCGGCGGTCTATCTGCTGGTGGGCGCCGGTCTGGCCCTGCTGCTCACGGTCCCCCGGCTCACCCGGGCCGTCCCGCCGCCGCTGGTGGCGGTGGTGCTGCTGACGCTGACGGCGGTCATGTTCGACCTCTCGGTGCCCACGGTCGGGGACGAGGGCAGCCTGCCGGGCTCACTGCCCGTCCCCGGCCTCCCGTCGGTGCCGATGAACTGGGAGACGCTGCGCATCATCGCGCCGTACGTGGCGACGCTCACCGCCGTCGGGCTGCTGGAGACCCTCCTCACCGCGCAGATCGTCGACCGGATGACCGACACCTCGCACGACGCCAACCGGGAGGCCTGGGGGCTGGGAGCCGCGAACATCGTCAACGGCTTCTTCGGCGGCATGGCCGGCTGCGCCATGATCGGCCAGACGATGGTCAACGTCTCCTCGGGCGGCCGGACCAGGCTGTCGACCTTCGCCGCGGGCGCGTTCCTGCTTCTCCTCGTGGTCCCGCTGCGGGACGTGGTCGGCGTGATCCCGATGTCGGCTCTGGTCGCGGTGATGATCCTCGTCTCGGTGATGACCTTCGAATGGCGCAGTGTCGCGCCGGCGACGCTGCGGCGGATGCCGCGGTCGGAGACCCTGGTGATGGTGGCGACCGTGGCGGTCGTCGTACCGACCCACAACCTGGCCTACGGCGTGCTGGTCGGGGTGGTGCTGTCCGCGTTGCTGTTCACCCGCCGGGTCGCGCACCTCACCGAGGTCACCAGCGTTCTGGATCCCGAGGGCGGCGAACGGATCTACGCCGTGAGCGGCCCGATCTTCTTCGCCTCCAGCAACGACCTGGTGACGGCGTTCGACTACGCCCATGACCCGGCCCGGATCGTCATCGACCTGTCCGAGGCGCAGGTGCTGGACTCCGCCGGCGTCGCCGCGCTGGACGACGTGCGGCAGAAGTTCAGCGACCGTGGAGCGACCGTGCGGTTCGCCGGGGCCACCGGTGGCACCGCGGCCATGCTGTCCAGGCTCTCGACCTCGGCGGCGGAGCCCGCCGCACCGCCGCCGTCAGCCTCGGTGGAGGAGACGCCGGGCCAGACCGACGGCACCTCGGCCCACAAGTAGGGACCATGTCGGCCGGCAGCCGGCCTCGCCGACCCGACACGCCCTGATCACCGCGCCATCAGGTTTCACTCAGGTTGTATGTGCAACATTGCGGCCAGCGTCATGGTCGGATCTTCCACGGGATGGTGCACGGTGGCAGAGAGCACGCCTCGCAGCAAGCGGCGCTGGCCGTTGATCATTGTCGGCATCGTGGCCGCCGTCGCCGTTCTCGTCGTGGGCGGCACCGCGTTCTACATCAACGTCATCAAGGAGGACGCGCCCGAGGAGTTCTCGCTCGACGACCAGGCCACCGCGGGGCCGAGCGGCGGTGCCGCGAGCGGGTCCGCCGCCGCCGGGTCGGTCGACGGCATCTGGAAGGTCACCGACGGATCCGAGGCCGGCTACCGCGTCGAGGAGATCCTCTTCGGGCAGAAGACCACGGCGGCCGGCCGCACCTCGGAGGTCTCCGGCACGATGACCATCGCGGGCGACGAGGTCACCGAGGCGAAGTTCGAGGTCCAGATGGCTTCGGTGCGCAGCGACGAGGACCGCCGCGACAACCAGTTCCGCAATCGGATCATGGACGTGCAGGCCCACCCGACGTCCACCTTCACCCTGACCGACCCGATCGATCTCGGCACGGTGCCGGCCGTGGGCGAGAAGCGCACCTACCAGGCCGCCGGCACGCTGACCCTGCGCGGGGCCACCCGTCAGGTGACCATGGACCTGCAGACCCAGCGTTCCGGCGACGGAATCCAGGTCGTCGGTCAAATTCCCGTGACCTTCGCCGACTGGGACATCCCCAACCCGAGCGTGCCGGGCATCTCGACCGAGGACCACGGGATCATGGAGGTCTCGCTGCGGCTCGCCCGCGGCGAAGCGGTCCAGTGAAGCGGGGGCCCCGGCCGCCCGGGTGACGGGTCGGGCGGGGCCCCCGGTACGCCGGGCGTACCGGGTCAGGAGCTGGCGGCCGCCGGCTCGCCCACCGCCGCCGGCTCGTCGAGCGCCGCCGGCCGCTGCGGGGGCACGCCGTGCACCCGTTCCAGCTCGGTCTCCTCCGCGTCCGGTACCCGTGGTTCCGGGCGGGTCAGCGCCCACGCCGCGCAGATCACAGCCAGGAACAGATAGCCCAGCGCCACCTGCCCGTTCGCGTTCCACTCCACCTTCTCCGCGTGGATCAGGCCCACGAAGGCCAGCACCGCCCCCGCGGCCGAGGAGACCATCGCCGAGACGAACCGTTTGTCGATGACGAACGCGATGATCGCGCCCAGCACCAGCCCGGCGAGCACCGCTCCGTCGCCGAGGGTGTGCAGTCCGTGCAGGAGCACGCTGTTCGCTTCCAGGTCGTCGTCCGTGACGGTGAGGGCGCCCGACGGGTTGGCCGCCGCGGCCACCCCCACCGCCGTCGTCACCGTGTTGTCGATCAGCCCCGCGGCCCAGGACGCGATGTTCGGGATGATCGCGGCCACCACCGCGGCTCCATGTGCCTTCGGCGAGACCTGGAACGCCTGCGCACCGATCAACAGCCCGATGTAGAGCAGGATCGGCACGATCGCCGGCAGTGGGAGCACCGCGTTGAGCAGCCCGAACATGCCCAGGAAGCACAGCAGCGCGATCACGGCGCCGGTCGCCAGGGAGTAGNCCGTCCGCCCGCCGGCCGCCTTCCAGCCCGGGTGGCCGATGTAGACCGCGGGCGGGAACGGGGAGCCGAGCGCGGCGCCGACGACCGCGCCGAGACCGTCGGCGAGCAGGATCGGCCGCAGGTTGTAGCTGTCCCCGGCCGACGCCGCGCTCTCGACGTTGGTCATGCCCTCGGTGAAGTTGTAGACCCCGAGCGGGATCGCCGTCGCGAGCAGCGGCGAGATGTCCGACAGACCGTCGAACAGTCTGTCGAAGTGGAACGTCGGCAGGGAGACGGCGATGTCCTTGGCCGCCTCGCCGACCGCGGGCGCGTCCATGAATCCGCCGATCCAGCCGATCGCGGTGCCGAGCAGGAGCGCGACAGCGCCGATCGGGAGGTTCCACGGCAGCTTCAGGTCGGTGAGCAGGCCGATCAGCAGCAGGCCGAACACGGGCAGCGCGATCCACGCCGCGTCCCACATCTGCGCGGCCGGACGCATCGAGATGAAGGCGATCGAGATACCGGCGAGGGTGCCGAGCATCGCCGCCCGGGGGGCGTAGCGCCGGATCGTCGGGCCGACGAACGCCCCGATCATGACGATGACGCCGATGATGAACGCCCAGGCGAGGCCCGCCTGCCAGGCGGCGAGCGGGTCCTTCGTCTGGAGGTAGATCGGCAGCATGATCACGAAAACGACGATGAACATGTGCGGCACGCTCGGCCCGTACGGCATCGCCGTGACGTCGTCCCGGCCCTCCCGCGCCGCCAGCCGGCGGCCGAGCCAGGCGTAGAAGAAGTTGCCGAGCAGCATCGCGATGCCCAGCGCCGGCAGAATCGCGCCGAACACGTCGTCACCGGGGATGTTCACCACGAACAGGCACAGCGACGTCAGGACGATGACGTTGACCAGGACGTTGATACCGAGACCGAAGAAGGCGTTGGTGTCCCCCTTCGTCCAGTACGGCAGATTGAGCGGGCTTGCGGGCGGCGGGCTTGCGGTCTCGGTCATGGCGGGTTCGGTCTCCCCTTCGGTTCAGGACGCGGCGGCGGCGGACGCAACGGTGGCAACGGCGGACGAAGCGGAACCGGGCGCCACGGCGGAACCGGACCCGGTGGCGGGGCCCGACCCGGCGGCCGGGCCGAGCTCCGCGAGCGCGGCGACGAACGACTCGGAGGGCGCGACCCAGCCGAAGATGCCTCCCTGGGCGGCCACCATCTCCAGCGCGACCCGCTGGAACTCGGGGAAGTAGGAGCCCACGCAGTCCGCCAGCACCAGGCACTCGTAGCCGCGGTCGTTGGCCTCGCGCACCGTCGTGTGCACGCAGACCTCGGTGGTCACCCCGGTCACCACCAGGTGAGTGATCCCGCGGGCTTGCAGCACGTCGCCGAACTCCGTGGCGTGGAAGGCACCCTTGCCGGGCTTGTCGATCACTGGTTCGCCCGCGGCCGGCGCCAGTTCGTCGATGATGTCCTGGCCGTACTCCCCGCGGATGAGAATGCGGCCGTTCGGGCCGAGGTCACCGATCCGGGCGGTGGCATTGCCCCGGGCGAGCTTGGACGGGGGCAGGTCCGAGAGGTCCGGCAGGTGCCCTTCCCGGGTGTGGATGACGGTGAGCCCGGCCGCGCGCGCCGCGGCCAGCACCACCCGGAGCGGTTCGATCGTGCTCCGCAGCAGGGAGACGTCATTGCCGAGGCTCTCGCCGAAGCCGCCCGGTTCCAGGAAGTCCCGCTGCATGTCGATCAGCACGAGCGCCGTGCTCGCCGGATCGAACGTGTAGTCGTAAGGGCGCGCACGCACAGTCAGCGGTGCTGTGGGAGTCATGCCTGTCCTCGATGCGAAGGGAGGGAACGGGTCCGGCCAAGGGGCCACTCCCCCCGGCTGCCGCCTGGAGGTCAGCGTCGAGGGCAGTCGTTTCGAGTCACGTTCCGCCAGGTAACACACCTGTGAAGATGTATGCAGGTCTGCATCCAGCGTTGTATACAGATCTTGCGAGTAAGTAGTGGCCGACCTTCGACCACGGAGCGACAACAGCCCGCCACAAACCGCGGCGGACGGTCCGGCCGCGGCCGGGGAGCGGGCGCCGAACGTGGGCGCGAAGGGCCGGGCGGCCGGCAGACCCGGTCGGGCCGGCAGGCCGGCATGGGGCGCCCGGAGTCCGGGCACACGGATTCGAGCCCCGCCCGGGCGAAATCACGCACGATGTTTTCTCCGCCGCGTCCGTCGGTTGACCGGATTACCGAGAACCAGGACGAAAACAACGACGACGATCGTTCACGCAGCGCACGAAAAACGAACCGGATCCCGGCCGGGATCCGTCACCCGCCGGTTCCGGCGAGTTGTATGGTTCGTCGCGCCAGCGATTCTCGGGGGTTAGTCGCTGCGGCGCACGGGAGCGATCCATGTCCTTGCCTGTCGAGATGTCCGGGTGCGGCCCGGACCCATCCGAAAACCTGGCAAACAGCGCCGTCAACCTTTCCAGGAATCCTCCCCGTCCGGCCCGCGATTTTTGCTGCCGGCAGCGGAAGCCGTTGCCGGCCAGTCGCGGTGGCGACACCTCGCCCAACAGCTGATCACAGCTTTCGACGAGGTTTCCGTCCGCGGCTGACAGTTGGATGGCCGCGCGTTACCTGTTCTTCCGGCTGCCCGTTCCGGAAAATTTCCGACCTCTCACCACGGAGTCCTGGCATGCAATCCGAACCGCTCGACCCACGCCCGGCGACGGTGCTGGCCCTGGACCAGGGTGGGTACAGCCAGCTGACCGGCCTCGGCCATCTCGCCGCCCGTGAAGGGCTCCGCACCGTGGTTTCGGAAGCGCTGCGACACGCGCGTATCGATCCGCTCGCCGTCATCCGGCAGGACACCGGCGGCGGCCTGTTGGCGCTGATCCCGGCCGACGTTCCCAAGCCACGGGTGGTCGCCGATCTGGTCCGGGAACTCGGCGTTGCGCTGTACGGCCACAACCGCACGCGCAGCGCGGAAGGCCGGCTTCGGCTTCGGCTGGCGCTGCATCACGGTGACGTGGTGGTGGACGGCACCGGCTTCGCCGGTGACGCACCGATCATCGCCACCCGGCTCGTCGACGCGGCGCGCGTGCGGGACCAGCTGGAAGATCACGACGACCTCGACCTGGCCGTCATCGTCTCCGTCCCGCTGTTCCGGGAGACCGTCGCGCACGGGTACCGCGGGCTGCGGCGGACCGACTTCGTCGAGGTGCCGATCGTCACCGCCAAATCGCCGACTACGAAGGTCGGCNGCTGCGATGTAATCCGGTTCCCGGCACATCCGAGGCGGCGGACCCGGTGGTCGCCTCAGCCGGCTGCGACCCGGACCGGATCACGGTCACCGGCCGGCTCCCCGGCCTGCTGGCGGAGCTCGGCGAGCTGCAGGGCGAGAAGGTCACCCTGGACGCGGACATCACCGCGACCAGCACCGAGCTCGGCCGGCTGAACGACATCGCCCGCCAGGAGTGCAACGGCACCCCGGGCACCGGCCTCAGCCGCCGGGTCGGTGTCGGCGTCAACTGCACCCGTAACCGGCAGGAAGCGGACGAGTACGCGACGGCGAAGGACCTCCCGGCGATGCAGACCCGCCAGACCCAGCTCGGCGGGGACATCGTCAGACGTCAGCAGGAGATCGCGGGCGCGCAGGTCGAGTACCGGGCGCAGCGCGACACGTCCATCCGCGGGCTCGTCGCCGAGCGGCGCAGCCACCAGCGAGAGATCGGCCTGCTGGAGCGGCTGGAGGCGCTCGGGAAGCTCACCGGGTCGCATCCCCACCTGCGGTTCGCCGAGTGGGCCATCCGGATCTTCTTCGTCCTGATCGACTGCCTGCCCGTGCTCGTCAAACTGTTCAGCGGCACCACCAGGTACGAACGGCTCGTGGATGACCGGCTCGTGTACGGGGAGCGACGCCACCGCCGCCGGCTCCAGGTCATGGAGTACCGGGATGAGAAGGACGCACTCGCCGAGAAGGACAAGATCGACGAGTCGCACCGCCGCCGGTCGGCCAGTCGTGACGCCGAAATGTTCGACGACATCGACCGGCTGACCGAACGCCTGCTCGCGAGGCCGCCGTCTCCCGCCGCGCCGACGGGCGGACAGGGGCCCGGGCGGCGGTGACCCCCGCCGCGACGCGCGGCCGGGCGCACTCGTCGGCTCGCCCCCGCGGCAACCGGACCGGCTGGGGGCCTGCCACCTCTGGTGACAGGCCCCCAGCCGGGTGACCGGCCACGGGGTCACACCTCGGCGAGAACCTCAACCAGCTCAGGTGCCGGGCGCGGCTGCTCCACGATCGGGACGGCGGCCGCCGGACGCTGGCCCGGGATGAGCAGCGCGAGCAGGGAGCCGAGGATCAGAAGCCCCATCGCGATCAGGAACGCGAGCGAGTATCCCGAGGTCAGCGCCTCGGCGGGCGGCACTCCGGCCGCGAGCCGACCGTCGGTGTGGCGGTCCGCGATGGTCGTCAGGGTGGCCAGCCCGACCGCTGCCCCGATCTGCCGGCCCGTGTTGAGCAGCCCGGAGGCCAGGCCGGCGAGGTGCGGCGGCACCCCGGAGGTCGCCGCGGTGGTGACCGCGACCATGTTGAGACCCATGCCGAAGCCGAGCAGCGCGAGCGGGCCGAAGACCTGCGTCCAGTAGGACCCGCCGGCGGTGAGCGCGCTGAGCCAGCCCATGCCCACCGCGGCGATCAGCGTTCCCGCGATGATCAGCGGCCGGGGGCCGAAGCGCCCCACCGTCCGCGAGCTGGCCTGCGAGCCGCAAATGATCATGATCGGGACCGGGAGCATCGAGAGGCCGGCCGCCAGCGGCCCCTGCCCCTGGATCCGCTGGAGATACAGGGTGAGGAAGAAGAACAACCCGAACATGACGGTCCCCATGACCAGGATGATCAGGTTCGCGTACCGCAGTGCCCGGCGGCGGAAGACCCCCAGCGGAACCAGCGGGTTCTCGGTCCGCGCCTCGATGACCAGGAAGGCCACCAGCAGGGCGGCGGCCGCCGCCAGCCAGCCGATGGTGACCGGTGAGCTCCAGCTGCTCGTCTCGGTGCGCACGATCCCGTAGACGAGGGCGACGAGGCCTGCGGTGACCGTGAGGGTGCCGGGAATGTCGAGGTCCCTGGCTCCGCGCACCTGCCCGCGGGACTCGGCGAGCGCGAACCGCGCCCCGGCGATGAGAACCGCGCCGATCGGCACGTTGACGAAGAGCACCCAGCGCCAGTCCGCGAGCTCGGTCAGGACGCCGCCGGCGAGCACGCCGAGCGCGCCGCCCCCGGCAGCGGTGGTGCTCCACAGGCCCAGCGCCCGGTTCCGCTCCCGCGGGTCGGGGAACGAGGTCATCAGAATGCTGAGCGTGGCGGGCGCGAGCACCGCACCGCCGAGGCCCTGCACCGCGCGCGCGGCGATCAGCGTGATGTCGTTGGTGGCCAGCCCTCCGGCCAGGCTCGCCAGCGTGAACAGCGCCAGCCCGGTGATGAACACCCGGCGGCGGCCGAACAGGTCCGCGGCCCGCCCACCGAAGAGCAGCAGGCCGGCGAAGGCGAGGGTGTAGGAGTTGACCACCCACTGCAGGCCGGAGGCCGACAGGCCGAGTTCCGTCTGCATGGACGGGAGTGCCACGTTCACGATCGTCACATCGAGGACGACCATGAACTGAGCGACACAGCACACCGCCAGCACCGCCCAGGCCGGCACGCGCCGGCCGGGCCTCACCGGCGCGGCGGGAGCCGCGGCCTCGGCGGCTGGTCGTTGTTCCGCGCTCAGGCCCTGTTCCGAGCCCCGCTCCGGTTCCGTACCCCGCTCCGGTTCCGTGGCCGCGCCCCGCGCCGAGCCCTCCGCGTGCGTGCTGTCTTCCGTGTTCGTGCTGTCTGCCGTGTTCGTGCTGTCTTCCGTGTTCGTGCTGTCTTCCGTGTTCGTGCTGTCTTCCGTGTTCGTGCTGTCTTCCGTGTTCGTGCTGTCTTCCGTGTTCGTGCTGTCTTCCGTGTTCGTGTCGTCCTCCACGTTCACCGCGTTCTCCGCCATCGCGCCCTCCCACAGCCCGCGCCAGTCATCGACCTGATGGCCGCCTCACCCTGACGCGAAGCCCGTACACCGTACGGACCGCTGGTCGAGACTACGTCGTACGCTGTACGTAGGCAAAATGATTTCGGTGGGACGAGGCGAAGCCACGGGAGGTGAGATGAGCACCACACAGACCGACCCATCCAGGACNTGCGAACGGCAGCCCTCGCATCGGGGTGCGCTCTCGCCCGGTCGGATCGTCGCCGCGGCCCTGGAGATCGCCGACTCCGAAGGGCTGGAAGCGGTGTCGATGAGGCATGTCGCCACCACCNTCGGTGTGGGCACGATGACGCTTTACACCCACGTCCAGGACAAGGAGGAGCTGCTCGCGCTGATGCGCGACGCCCTCTACGCCGAGCACCTCGTCGACGACACCGGTCCCGACTGGCGCACCGGGCTCTCCCGCATCGCCCACCGGACGCGGGCGTCCCTGCTGCGCCACCCGTGGGCGGTCACCCTCGGCCTGCGCCCCGCCCTCGGCCCGAACAAACTGCGCCACATCGAGCAGGTGCTGGCGGTCGCGTCCCTCCTCACCGACGACACCGCCGCCCAGCGCACGATCATCCACGCGGTCGACGACCTGGTCATCGGCTGTGCCATGCAGGAGCTGTCCGCCAAGGCCATCGGCGCCGACGTGCCACAGCCGATGTGCGGTCTGCGGCGCCGGATCGACGCGGACCCGGCGCTGAGCGCCCTCCTCGACGGCGGGGCGTTCCCGCACCTCTCCCGGATGCTCGCCGGCACCGCGCCGTTCGCCGGCGAGCGGTTCGACCAGGCGCTGACCTGGCTGCTCGACGGCATCGAGCGGACCTACCGCTCGGCCGACTGAGCCCACCGTCACGGGAGCGAACGCGACCAACCGGGCTTCACGGAAACGATCGGACCGACTACCTTCAATCGGGTGAGCACTGTCGGTCAGCCATCCGCCACCCACGCAGCCACGGCATGACCGCCGCCCTTCCCCGGCGGGTGTCACCGCCCGGCGACGGTGATCCGACCGCGGTCGGCCCCTATCGGGTGCTGGGGCGCATCGCCCGGGGCCCGGCGGGGCTGGTCCTGCTCAGCCGGGCGGTCGGCGGGGCCCAGGTGGCCCTCCGGGTGCCGGACCCGGCCACGCTCCCGGCCCCGGTTACCGGGGATCCCGCCCGCGAGCGGTTGCGCGAGCGTTTCGCCGCCGCGGCCACCCGCGCCCGCAACGCGGCCCACCCGGCCCGCTGCGCCGTCCTCGATGCCGGTGTCCTCGGCGACGAGCAGGCCCCCGGCTCGCCGTTGCGCGGCCTGCCGTACCTGGTCACCGAATACGTCGACGGCCCGACCCTGGCCGAGGAGATCGCCGAGCGGGGGCCGCTGTCGCCGGCCGAGCTGGCCAAGGTCGCCGCGACCCTGCTCGAGGTGCGGCGTTCCACCGAGAGCACCGGTGCCGTTGATGCCGGTGACGTCGTTCTTTCCCTGGCCGGGCCGCGCCTGGTCTCCCTGGGCCTCGGGGCGGCGCCGCCCGACCCGGCCCACCAGCCCGCCGAAGATCCCGGGGAAGACCCGGCCGGCAGGGCCTGGGCCCGCGTGCTCGCGTTCGCCGCGACCGGGCTTCGGCCGCCGCCCGAGTGGCCCCGGTCCGGCGGCCGGCAGGGCGGGCGCGGCCGCGGGGAGGTCGATCCGATCAGCGCCGCCGTCCTCGGCGCGCTGCCGCCGGGCCGGACCCACCAGACCTTCCGCGACCTCGTCGCGGGGTCACCCGGGGCCGGTCAGGCGCCGCGCCCACCACGCGGGCCACGTGCACCACGCGGAAGGCTCGGCATCCAGCCGAGCCGGCCGGTGTGGCGACCGGCGGCGGCCCTCGCCCTCTGCGCGGCCACGGCGGTCACGGTCGCGGCGGCCGCGGGGCCATCCACCGGGCCCGCCACCGTCACCGCCGCGGCGGCTGTCACCGCGGCCGCCGGTGACGAGCCCGGCGCGGACCTCCGTGGTGCCACACCCGAGGGCGGCACCGCCGGGCGGCCGGGCCGCCCGGCACGCGAAACCCCGCGGCAGGCTCCGCGGCAGCCGGGGCTGGCGACTCCCCCGTCGTCGACGCCACCGGCACCACTCCCGGCGGCCGGCGGCGCGGAGGCCCTCGTCGCCGCTCCGGCACCCGGCACCGACTCGGTTCCGGGCACCGCCACCGCGGCGCGGCAGGCGCCGCCCCGTACCACCCGAGGCGCCGTGAACGGGCCGGCCCGGCAGGAGGTGCCGCCCGGCGCGCCCGCGGTGCGGGCGAGCGCACCGCCGGCCGCACCGCCGCAGCCACCAACGCCCGCACCCGCACCCGCGCTCCCGCCGCCCGCGGCACCGACACCGGTGCCAACACCGGTGCCGAGCCCGCCGCAGAGCCTGACCCCGGTGCAGGTCAGCGTGGTTCCACTCGCGCCGCGCTGACCGCGGGCCGTCGGTGATCGCGGCCGGGCGTGATCGCGGCCGGGCGTGATCGCGGACGAGCGTGATCGCGCGAAGGCGGTGATCGCCGGCTGGCGGCAGAGCGGTCAGTCCCGGACCGCTCCCTCCGGCCACACCACGTGGACGGGTGTCTTCGTGCTTCTCGCGTAGGCGACCACATCGCCGGTGCCGGCATAGCCCCGGGAGGGCCTGCCGTCCCAGATCGCGATGAGCTCGTCCACCTCGTCGACCATCACCCTGCTGGCGGCCATCAGCGCCTCCAGGTCGGCCTCGGGGTGCTCAAGCGTCCGCACCCGGATAGCGGCCGCCCGCAGGCGGTCGTACTCCGGCCGGTGCTCCGGCGGCAGGAACTCCCGGTAGTTCTGGGCGGGAACCACGACGACGAGCTGTCCTCCGAGGCCGAGCACCAGCTCGGCGAAGGTGCTGTCGGCCCCCTCCGCCAGACAGCTGACACCGACGAGACTCCCGGACGCGTGGCGGCGCAGCAGCCGAAGCGCCTCCGCGGTCGTGTACTCCTCGATGGCGGGTGACAGGACGCGGTGCCCGGTGATTCCCACGACTGTCATTTCGGAAGAGATCCCTCTCGCCGGCAGGCCACGCCGCTCGCCCGCTCGAGACGGCCGGATACGCCCTCCATTCGAAGCGTATGCGCGATCTGTGCTCCGTCAGGCCTTCTCGGCTAGCGAGGCAGTCGAAAGCGCGACACGAAGTCCCAGATCGCCGCGTTCGCATCGAGATCACCGCTGACTCGCCCGACGATCTCCACCGGGTACAGCGCGGCTCCGCCGGGCCAGGTGTGGCCACCGCCGACGACCTCGTAGAGAAGTACCGGGGTGGCCGCCGGGCAGCCGGCGAAGTCGTGGCGGACCACGGTCGTGCCGTCGCCGGGGTCGAGGTCGGTCAGGCTGCTGTCCACGGTCGGGCCCGCACAGCCGGCCGCGAGCGCCCAGGCCCGGGCACCCGCCTCCGCCTGCGCGTATCTGATCACCTGGTCCTCCGCGCCGTGGATGACCAGCATCGGCACGGGGTGCGGACCACCGGCGGCGCCCGGCGCCCCGGCCAGGCAGCCGAACCCGGTGGCCGAGCCCGCGACGGTGGCGAAGGCGGCGAACCGATCGGCTTCCTGGCAGGCCAGGGCCTGGGTGAACAGCCCGCCGTTACTCATGCCGGAGGCGTAGAGCCGGGCCGGATCCGCGCCGTACCTGCTGATCACGAGATCAGCCAACGCCCGGATGAACCCGGGATCGTCGACGTCGGACGGCTCCTCGCCACCGGGCACGCCCCGCCAGCCGATGCCCTCATGAGCGGGGATCACCAGGAGATACCCCGTCCGGTCGGCGTAGGAGGTCAGATCCCCGGACTCCTCGGCCATCTCCGGCGTCTCGAACATGCCCGGGAAGTGGAACAGCGTGGGCCGCGGGCCGGGGCCCACCGCCGCCGGGACATGCACCACCGCCCACCGTTCGATACCGGCGTGCCGGAGCCGCACGACATGGTCACCCGGGCCCGTCAACACGCCGGCAGGCCGACCCCCCTCGGCAGGCGCCGCACCGGCAGTGATCGACGCCGCAACGGCCGGGGAGCCGCCGTGGACGGGCCCGCCCGCGCGGGCCGGGGGCGGAGCGAGATCGACCGCGGCCAGCGCCGCCGCGGCCAGCATCCCCGCGACCAGCGCGCTACGCGCCCGCGGCGGCACGCCCACCGTCCCCTCGCCCGCCGTCCCCTCGCCCGCCGAGACCTCGCCCGCCGAGACCTCGCCCGCCGAGCCCCCACCCGCCGCCCCAGCGACCGCCCCGGTGGCCGTCCCGCCGCGCGTCGGTCCACTGCCCGCGACCGGCCGTCAGCTCGCGGACGGCGGCCTCCAGCTCGTCGATCTCCGCCATCCAGAGGGCGGCGAGATCGCGGGAACCGGGCAGGCCGGCGTCCGCGGCCGTGCCGATGCTGACGGCGTCACCGAGGCCGCTGAGATGGCAGGCGAGCCGCTGCCCCGGGAACAGGGTCGGGAGGGGGACGGCTGTCGTGATCGGCTGGCCGGCGACCGCCAGGGGGCCGGGTGCCCCGGCCTGGTTCGACACCGAGAGCACCGAGGAGCGCCCGCTCAGTCCGGCGCCGAAGAGACGGGGCCGGACCCGGGCCGGCAGCAGCTCGAAGAGCAGACGTTCACCCACACCGAGCGTGCCGCCCTGTTTGAGGCGGTCCATGGAGTTCCGCACGGCCAGGAGCCGGTCGAGCGGTAGCGGTTCGGCGCACGGCAGCACCACCCGCGCGCCCGCCACGAAGTTCGCGAGCATCGCCCGCTCGCCCGGCTGACGGGTGCTGACCGCCATCGCCACCGGCATTCCGGCCGTGGCCTGGGCGATTCCGACCCAGTGCCGCAGCGCGCCGGCCAGCCCGGCCAGGAAAACGTCATTGACGGTCCCGTCCACCGGCGCGCCGATCGACCGCAGGCGCGCCAGCGACGTCGTTGCCCAGCTGTGGGTGGTCCGCCCCAGCCGGGACGCGGCGAACGGGGCCGGGTCGGTGGTGGGCGCGAACCAGTGCAGTGAGCGCGCCACCGCCGCGCCGACTTCCCGCGACCGGTTCCGCCCCGGCTCCCGGCGCTGCGGCGGGACGAACGCCGTCGGATCGGAACCGACACCGAAAAGCGCCGACAGCACGAGGTTCTTCGCGGTGCCGTCCTGCTGGATGTGGCTCGCCCGGTACAACAGCGCGAACTCGGTGTCGTCGGCGGACCGCAGCAGCCAGAGCTCCCAGGGCGGTCCGGCCACCGACACCACCGCACCGCCGCGGCGTTCCACGAAATCACGCAGCGCGGTGCCGGCCGCGAACCCGTCCGGCGGCATCCGATGTTCACGGACGAGATGGTCGAGGTCGACGTCGGGGTCTGCCCACCAGCCATAACGCACCCGCCGGCCGGGCACGCAGACAAGTCGCTCGGTCAGCAGCGGAAACCGGCGCAGCCGATCGGACACCCAGTTCCGCAGCACCCCGATATCGGGGGCCGGGCCTTTCCCCAGAAGCAGACAGTTGACGTTTATCGGCACATCGGCGTGCAGGAGCTGGTAGTCGAGCAGTGCGGTGTCGAAAGCGTTGAGAAGGCGAATGCGGTCCATCGGCTGACGCTCGCTCTCTGCTCCGAACCCACCGGACGGATCCGGCGGCAGAATGCCGTCCGGAAACGTAACCCGGGCCGCCGGAGCAGGCGAGCTGACAGTTCCTTTCGCGCGGCCGGTGTGGATTCGACCGCCGTCAGACGCGTTCGAAGGCGCTGACCGTGAGCTGCTGGATCGCCGGATCCCGGCAGGCCTCCACCCCTCCCGGCACCGGCGCGAGCAGGCTGGCCCGGTCGCCGGGCGGGTACACCCGCAGCTGGGTGCCCCGGGTCGTCTGCCCGGCACTGTCACAGCCCGGGAGCACCCCGGGCTGGGTGATCGCCAGCGTCGCGCCCGCGCGCCCGCCGGGAGCCACCGTGACGGGCGAACCCGCCGCGCCGGTGCGGCCGGCCGGGGCGCCGATCTGGGCGCCCGCGGCGTCCACTACCGACACACCGGGGAAACCGGTGATCACGCAGGGTGCGGAGCCGGTGTTCGTGAGCACGATCCGGCCGTAGATGTGGCCCGCCGCGCCCTGGAGATCGTCGACGGTCGCCGAGAGACCACCCGCGACGCACGCCGACGCCGCGCCCGAAGCGCCGCCCGCCGGCGTGGCGGACGTCGCCGCCGGGGAGGCCCCCGCCGGGGACGCCGCCGGGGATGCCGACGTGGTCACGGCCGGGCCCCCGCCACCAGCCGGTTCGGACGCGAGGGTGTCGTCCGGCGAGTCGCCCGAACCGCCGCAGCCGGCGAGGGCCACCACGACGAGACCCACCAGCGCCGCCGCCCGCGATGCCGTGGTCGCGGCGTGGCGGCGAGACCTGCCTCTGATCCTGTGCATGCGGTCTGCCTACCCCAGTGCGGGCCGGCTGACCAGTCGGCGTGGTCCGCCCGTCACCCTGTCGCGGCCGCCAGTTCCTGGACGCCGAGCTCGGCCAGCAGCCGGGAACGCAGGTCCGCGAATGCGGGGTCGGTGCGCAGCCTCGGCGCGGGCAGATCGACCGCGGCCTGGAAGGCGAGCCGGCCCTCGGTCAGCACCAGGATCCGGTCAGCGAGGAGAATCGCCTCGTCCACGTCGTGGGTGACGAACAGCACCGCGGGGCGGTGCCGCCGGCACAGCTCCTGCAACAGGGCATGCATCCTGATCCTGGTCAGGGCGTCGAGCGCGCCGAACGGCTCGTCGAGCATGACCAGATCGGGCTCGCGCACCAGCGCACGGGCGAGTGCCACCCGCTGGGCCTCGCCACCGGAAAGGGTCACCGGCCACGACTTCTCCCGGCCGGCGAGCCCGACCTCCGCGAGCGCGGCGCGCCCGCGGCTGGCGACGTCCGAGCCGCGCAGTCCGAGGACGACGTTGCCCAGTGCCCGCTCCCACGGCAGCAGCCGCGGCTCCTGGAAGACGATCGCCCGGCGGCGGGCGACGAGCACGTCCCCGGTGACATCGTCGTCGAAGCCGCCGAGGATCCGCAGCAGGGTGCTCTTGCCCGAGCCGCTGCGCCCGAGCAGGGCCACGAACTCGCCGGGTGCGACGGTCAGGTCGAGTTGGTCGAGCACCGCCCGGGTGCCGAAGGCGCGGGTGAGCCCCCGCACCCGCACCGCCGCCGCGGGCTCGCCGTCGGCCAGCACCCCGTCGGCCAGCACCCCGTCGGGCAGCACGCCGTCGGGTGGCGAGACCGCCGCCGGGGCGGGCGGGGCGCCGGCGGACGGATCAGGGCCCGCCGCGACCGGCTGCCGGGCGCCGGTCAGTTGCCGGAGAAACCGCGTCGCCATGACAGCAGGCTCCTTTCCAGAAGTCGGACGATGCCGTCGCAGGCCAGGCCGAGGAGCCCGTAGATCACCAGGCAGAGGACCATGATGTCGGTCCGGTTCCAGCCCTGGGCGCGGTTGNGCAGGTACCCGATGCCGGACTCGGCGTTGACCTGCTCGGCGAAGACCAGCAGCAACCAGGAGACACCCAGCGACCAGCGCAGTCCGACCAGGAAGCCCGGCACGGCGCCGGGGACGATGACTCTGCGGATCNGGCCGAGTCGACCGAGGCCGAACGCCCGGCCGGCCTCCACCAGCTTCATGTCCACTCCGCGGATCGCGGCGAAGGTGTTCATGTAGACCGGGAAGAGCACACCCACCGAGATCAGGAAGATCTTCGCCTCCTCACCGATCCCGATCCAGACGATGATCAGCGGAAGCAGCGCGATGACCGGGATCGTGCGCAGGAAGTTCATCGCCGAGTCGACGACGTCCTCACCGAACCGGAAGAAGCCCGCGACGACCGCGAGCGCCAGGCCGATGGCGATGCCGATGCCGCAGCCCCAGGCCACCCGGTACAGCGACGCACCGAGATTGCTGGCCAGCTCGCCGGTGCCCCACAGCTCCCGCCCCGCGCCGAACACCTCGCCGGGCGAGGCGAGCGCGCGGTCGCTGACCAGATCGAGCCCGGTCACCGCCAGCCAGACGACGAGCAGCACGGCGGGCCCGGTCAGGCGGCGGGTCCAGGCCGGGAGGATGCGGGTGCGGCGGCTCCGGCGCCGGGCACCGGTCGGGTCGGTGAGCACCGGGGCCGCGTGTGCACCGCCGGTGACCAGGTTGTTCTCCGGGCGCGCACCGCCGTCGACCTCGCCGGTCGCCGGGCGGGCGGTGCGGGCGGTGTCCCTGAGCGCGACCCCGAGGGCGCCGTGCAGGGTGTCCTCGACGGTGCGACGCGCGGAATCATCGATCACTTCTGTCATGGCTGCCTCCTGCCGCTGCCGCGCGGGCGTCGGTCGGCTGTGGGCGACGTGCTCATATCGGCAGGCTCGCCGCGGTGAAGGCCGCCCTGAGCTCGTCGTTGAACGACTTGTCGATCTCGTCGTCGACGTTCAGCCCCGGCGGCAGCTCACCGACGGCGGAGAGCAGCTCCCCCTGCACGCGCTGGCTTTCGATGAACGCCTCGGTGACCGGCGTGTACCTGGCCGTGGGTGTGCTGTCGAAGTACTCCCGGGCCGCGGCGGGATCTTGCTTGAGCCCCTTGACGTAGAACTCCTGGATCCACTTGTCCGGGTTGGCCTTGGGCCAGGCCGACGCCCGGGACAGGCGCAGCACGAAATCCTTGACCACGGTGCGCCGAGCGGGATCGGCCAGCGCGTCCTTCGCCGCGAGCAGCACGCCGAACTGCGGCAGCGGGGCGGTCTTCAGCTCGTAGGCGTCCTTGCTCTGCGCGGTGAGCGCCGCGCTGTACTGGCGGACATACACCACCGCGTCGACCGCGCCGGAGGCGAACGTAGAGGTCAGGCTCGCGGCCGGGACGTTCACCACGGTGATGTCGTCCTGGCTGAGCCCGACCGTGTCGAGCTGGTTGAGAAGAAAGCCGTGCAGGGAGGTCCCCTGGGTGAACGCGACCCGCTTGCCCTTGAGGTCGGCGAGGGAGCGGATTCCCGAGCTCGGGGTGGCGAAAATGGTCTGCGCGTTCACCGATGACTCGGAGACNGCCACCGCGACCACGCCGGCGTCGGCCGCGTTCGCGAAGAGGACCGGGGTGTCACCCATGTAGCCGACGTCCAGCCGGTTGGCGCTGAAGGCCGCGTTCATGTGCGGCCCGTCCGCGAAGGTGTTCCAGTTCAGCTTGTAGGGCGTGCCCTGCCCCTCGCCGGACAGGGTGATCTGCAGCTCCACCAGCTTGCTCTGGTCACCGATTCTCAGTGTTCCGGCCTGCCCACCGGCCGCCGCGGCAGACGAGTCCCCGTCGTCACCGCCGCACGCGGCGAGGCCGCCGATCAACAGCGCGGCGAGGCCCGCGGAGGCCAGCGCCGTCCACCGCCTGCTGGTCCGTCGTGGGTGCATCGATATCTCCAGGTGAAGGGAGCCGCCGGCACCGACCCGTTCGGCGCCGGCGGCCAGATTTCCGGATTCAGGTCAACGAGGGACTGGCTCCCGGTTGCGCCCGGGGGTTCAGGAACCGATGAAGGGCGCGCCCGCGACCAGCTCCGACTCCCTGCCGTCGACACCGACCGGGACGTCACCTTCGAGAGTCACCCGGTAGAGAACCCGGTCGAAGTCGAGATGACCGAGGTCGGACGGGCCGAGGTGGGCGGTGGCGCGGTTGTCCCAGAAAGCGATGTCACCCGGGTTCCACTTGAACCGCACCGTGAACTCCGGCCGCGAGATCTGCTCGTAGAACAGCTCGAGAATCCGGTGGCTCTGCCGCTGCGAAAGACCGATGACGTTGTTCTCCCGGGCGGTGAAGCTGGGGCTGACGAACAGCGCGCGCTCCCCGGTCTCCGGGTGTACCCGGACCAGCGGGTGAATCGCCACCAGCGGGTTCTCGGCGACCCGCCGGCCGTACTCACCGCCGTCGAAGATCGGCAGGCTGAAGCTGTGCCGGGCCCGCAGGCTGTCGGCCAGCGCCCGCAGCGGCTCGGGCAGCCCCTCGTAGGCGGCGACCAGGTTCGTCCACGCGGTGTCGCCACCGTAGGGCGGCACGATGTCGGCCCGCAGGATCGAACCGGCCGGCGGGTTCACCAGGGCCGTCACGTCGGTGTGCCAGCCGTTGTCGTAGGTGACCTTCCGCTTCTGGCCGAACAGCTTCTCGTACCGCCGGCTGTCGATCGGGAGGATCTCCGGGAAGCCGGCCGGCGGCTCCGTCTCGTGCGGGTGCGCCGGGGTGAGGCGGCCGAAACGGCGGCCGAAGGCGATCTGCTGGGCGTGGTCCAGGTTCTGGTCGCGGAAGAAGACGACCTTCCACTTCAGCAGGGCGGAACGGATCTCGGCGATGGTCGCGTCGTCGAGGTCCACCCGCAGGTCGACACCGTGGATCTCGGCTCCGGTGTGGCCCGACAAAGGCCGGACATCGATGCCGATGCTCTGCACGGAACTGGTCATTTGCACACGCACCTTTCAGCCCCGACCGCCCGCGAGACACGCCCGCGACGCCATTTTCTGGCAGGCCGAGGAAAGAGATGTAGAGGGGTCTGGAAAAAACGGTCGAGGGGTCCCGGGGGCGAGTTCCGGCCGGCTTCGGAGCGGGTTTCCTCTATTACATCGTCGCCCGCCGAATGACGGAGGTCAACGATTTCCGATTGAATGGAACTATTTCGCGACCGCTACCGAAGAACGCCGGTCCCGGGCCGGGTTCGGGCCGTTGTTCCGCTGCGGGGCACCGCTGGCCGGACTGGCCCCGCGCCCGGGACTGACGCGGCTCGCCGCGTCGGCCCTGCCAGTGGGTTTGACGCTGTTCCCCGGGTTCGTCCAGCCGCCCAGGTTGACCGGGCGCAGGGCCCGCGGGCTGCGGTGGACGGACTCCAGCACGGTCGCGGCGGCGGCGACCGCGAGGACGTCTTGCCCGAAACTGTTCGGGCGCACCACCCGCTCCGGGTCCGTGCAGGTCCGGGAGCTGGCGGCGATCTCCTCGAACAGGTCGGGCAACAGCTGGGGCTGGTAGATCGAGCCGAGCTCGGTCAGCACCAGCACCTCCGGATCGAACATGTCCAGCAGGGTCGCGGCCACCTTGGCGACGCCTCGCAACCGGCGGCGCACCAGCTCGATCACCCGGTGCTCCCCCGCGGCGACGGCGTCGCGCAGCAGCTCCGGGTCCCGGCGCGGGAGAACTCCCTGCTCAACCGCCGTCGCCAGCAACGCGCCGTCTGACAGCACGGCCTGGGCGCAGCCAGTGTCGCCGCAGGCACACAGCCGGTCCTCACCACGAATGCGCAGGTGAGCCACCCGGCCCGCGGCCGAATGCCCCCCGCGGTGCACGACGCCGTCGGTCGCGATCGCGGCGTCCACCACATGGCCGACGAACAGATGGATCAGGCTGGAACGGGCCCGCGGCTCACCGAAGAGGATCTCGGCGCCGGCCAGCGCGCGGGCGTGGCTGTCAACGCTCACCGGCAGCCCGGTGCGGGCCGCGAGCAACGGGCCCAGCGGCAGGTTTCGCCAGCCCAGCGGCTCGTGCTCGACCACGGTTCCGGTCCGGGTGTCCACGTGGCCGCCGGTCACCACCCCCAGCCCGAGCACCCGGCGGCGAGCGGCGTGCCGGCGGAGGAACCCCGGCAGGTGACGGACGACGAGCGCGAGTGTGGCCTGCGCGTCGCCGCCGTGCGGCACCTGCTCCCGGGCCACCGTCCGCCCGCGCAGGTCGACCAGGCCGAAGGTGACCATGGGGACGGCGATGTGGACACCGCAGGCGAGGTGGGTGTCCGTGTCGACGTCGATCGGCACGCTCGGTCGGCCCGCGCGCGGCGCGCAGGCCGCCGCCGGCAGCTCCCGGAGCAGGCCCAGAGAGATGAGATCGGCGGTCTGCCGGGAGACCGCGGCCGGGCTGAGGCCGGTGGCCGCGCCGATGAAGGTCCGCGCGACCGGCCCGTGGTCGAGGACCGCGCGCAGGACGGCCGCCGCCGAGCCGGCGCCTCTCGGCAGCTCGCGGGAACGCTCGACCGGACCGCCGAAATCCCCGGTACCACCGGAACCGGCAGGTCGGGCGGTGGGTTGCTTCGTGGATGGGCCGGTGCGCTGGACGGACACGGGATCCTCCTACACGCGTGCCGTCCGCGGATTCAGACGGTCTCCGCCGGGCACGGGGGCACGGCGGAGCACGTCCTGCTTCGGCGGAGGGCGGCGGACGTCGGACAGGCGATGCGCTGGGGGACCCGGGACCGTCGAGGCGGTTGGGCCGTCAGAGCGTCGCCGGACAGAGCGCGCTGGCTACGCGACGGAGGTCGATATGAGCACGGCAGACAAGAAGCAGGTGCTCACCCATGGGTCAGAGGCTAGGCGGCACCGGACCACATTGTCAACTACCTCGGTGAGGATAGTGGCGAAGGGAGGGCGGTCGCGGACGGGTCGCCCCCGATCCGCCGCCGGTACACCGACGGCTTCTCGCCGCAGTGCTGGGCGAAGGCCCGCGCGAACGCACTCGGGCTCTCGAAGCCCACCGAGGTGGAGACCTCGAGCACCGACAGGCCGGGGTCGGCGAGCAGCGCCATCGCCCGCAGCAGCCGCGCCTGCAGGAGGTAGTGCCGCCACGACATGCCCAGCGTGACCTGGAACTGGCGGCGCAGCGTCCGCTCCGAGACGCCGGCCGCCCGGCTCACCGCCCCGATGCTGACACCGTCGAGATGATCCTGGGTGTAGGCGATCGCCGCCGCGACGACCGGGTCGGCGGAGGTGGGCAGACTCAGCGGGGCCTCGTGCTCCAGCGCGTCCGCGACCAGGTGCCCGAGGGTGCGGAAGAACCCGTCCGAGACGTCGTCCCCGCTCCCGCGCGCGATCGGCCAGCGCAACGCATAGATCATCATCTCCCGGATGAGCGTGGGCACCGCCAGGATGCGCGCGCGGTCGCCGGGGCGGGGCACGAGCTCGGGGTCGAAGAGCACGGCGATCGTCCGGGCCGCGGAGTCGAGGACCGCCCGGTGCTCCAGGCCGGCGGGAATCCACGCGGCCTGCTGCGGCGGCAGCAGGTAGTGGGCGCTGGCCGTCCGCACCTCGACCACGCCGGCCATCGCGTACTCGATCTGGTGCAGGTCATGCGAATGCCAGCCCGTCGCCAGCCCGTCACCCTCGTGCAGGTAGCTGCCGCCGAGCGCGGTGCCGCCGCGGCGCATGTCCACCACGCCGATCCTGGCCGGCTCGGTGGTGCTGTCGGGCAAATAGGCAGGGGCGGCCACAGGACGAGACTATGCGCCCTTGCCGGCCAGACACACCGAAATCCACCCGGTCCCACGGGTCACACGAGTTGCGCGCCTGCCGGCGCCGGCGGCCCGGGCACGCTCACGGCTGGCACCGGCCCGGGATCAGCCGCGGTGGACGGTTCCGCCGGGGGACTCCCGCGCCGGAGGCCCTGGGCCACTCCCGTCAGCGCGAGCGCGGCAGCGGCCCCGAGGAAGGGGAAGGCGGGCGCCACGTAGCGGTAGTCGAAGCCCGCGGTGGCCGGCGGCAGCAGCAGCGCCAGGAACGCGAAACCGGTGAGCAGCAGCAGCGGCGCACGCAGCGACCGGTTGCGGATGGACAACGGCACCCCGCCGAACGCGACCAGCAGCAGTACGCCGATTCCGCGCGCGGGAACCTGCACGTCACGCTGGTAGGAGACCAGCCAGCCGGCCGCCGGTGCACGCGCGGTGGTGGTGAAATCCCCGCGCTCGTACGCGCGCAGGTCGGAGCCGTCCTTGCCCACGATGGGATCGGTCGCGGTGGCGAAGCGGTATCTCTTCGCCACCAGCTGGCTCGGATAGTCCGCCAGCCGGGATTCGAACGTCCGCCGGAAGTCGTGGGCGACGGTATGCAGGTATGCCGCCGGCTGCCGGGTTATCGCGCTGATCGCGAACTCCCGCGCGAGGCGCTCCTTCGCCNGGCTGAAGGTGTCCCCGGGAATCGCGAACAACGGGGTGTCCCCGTGCCAGATGTAGTCCGACGGCGGCCGGTGAGTGTCACCCAGCGGCTCGGTCGGGCACAGGATCCGCAACCGGTCCGGAGGATTGATCACGGCGCAGTCGGCGAAGGTGGTCGTCCGGGAGTACAGGAAAATCCCGGTGCTGCCCGAGACCGCGAATGTGCCGTGTTCGGCCTGGTACCAGCCGCAGTAGGCGGCCACGGGCAGCGTGAGTGCCGCTGTGAAGGCCGCGACGGGGCGCCAGCCCGGCCATCTGATGATCAGCCACAGCGCGGCCGCGAGAGCCAACGGCAGACCGACCGATCTGGTCACCGACGCGGCGCTCAGGAGAAGGCCGGCGCCGAGCGCGCCGACGACCCCGACGCGCCGTTTCCACAGCAGGCACAGCACGGCGCCCGTCAGCAGGGCGGTGAACACCGTCTCCGACAGGACCATGTGCTCCAGCGCGATCTGGTAGGCGTCGAGCAGCTGTGGGGCCGACCCGGCCGCGGCGAGCCAGGCGGGGGCCCGCAGCCGCAGCAGCAGCACATAGATTCCGAGGCCGACGGCGAGCCCGATCAGATGCTGGGCGACAACCACCAGCTCGAAGCTGTGGAACGGCAGCAGGATCCGCAGGAAGAAACTGTAACCGGCGGGCCGGACGACATAGGGCTCCGGCCGCAGCGCACCCGCGACATATTCGTAGCTGTCGTTGAACCAGAGCGCGGGCCGATACCCGAGGCAGGCGGCCGCGCGTACCGCCAGGCCCGCCAGGAAAAGCGCCAGGAACAAACAGTGCCACCAGCCACCGGTACGCCGCCATATCTCGATGGGCGCCGGCCGGCCGCGGGCCGCTCGGTGCTTCGGTCGATGGACGTGAGCAGGGCCCAACACAGGCCGGAGCGTAGCGAGACCGCACAAGAAGGGCAAACTTCCCACCTCATGGTGTTATTCGCCAGCGCGGTACGTGACCCAGAGGACGCCCTACGTGCCGCCGCCGGCCGGCCGTCACCGGAATCGGCGGCGGCCCGGACACTCGGCGGGGCCGGCCGCCCCACCGCCGACCGGACGCGTTCGCAAGCATGGATCGTGCTCTGTGAACAGCCTTTCCAGGCATCGGACAGATGACGGATCAGCCCGCGGTGACCGGGAATCAGATCATCCGGGCCAACGTTGCGTGAACAGTCCGGCGACCGCCCTCGCCCATTTCCCGGCAGGTCGTAGGAAAGCCCCCATGACCCAACTGAACCGGCGGACCGTCCTCCTCGGTGGGATTGCGGGAGTGGGAACCGCCCTGGCAGGTGCGGCGGTGGCCCGCGCCGCCGCCTATCCCTTCACCCTCGGAGTCGCGTCAGGTGAGCCCACCGCGGACGGATTCGTCCTGTGGACCCGCCTCGCGCCCAGCCCGCTCAACGCGGACGGACTCGGCGGCATGTCGAGCGCGAACGTCACCGTGGAATGGCAGGTGGCGACCGACCAGAACTTCACCCAGCTCGCCGCCAGCGGCTCGACGACCGCGGTCCAGGCGTGGGCGCACAGCGTCCACGTCGAGGTCGCGGGCCTGCAGGCGAACCGGGAGTACTGGTACCGCTTCCGCGCGTCGGGCCAGATATCCCCGGTCGGCCGGGCCCGCACCGCCCCCGCCGCCGGCACCAGCCCGGCGCTGAAGATGCTGTTCGCCTCCTGCTCGCACTACGAGGCCGGCTACTTCACCGCCTACCGGCGGATGGCCGAGGAGGCCCCGGACCTGATCCTGCACCTCGGCGACTACATCTACGAGGGCGCGGCCGGTTCCGCCGTGCGCACCCACGTGCCCAGCGCCGAGATCAGCTCGCTGGCGAACTACCGGGTGCGGCACGCGCTCTACAAGACCGACGTCGACCTGCAGGCCGCGCACGGCGCCGCGCCGTGGATCCCGGTGTGGGACGACCACGAGGTCGAGAACAACTACGCCAACCTCGTCCGCAACGACTCAAGCCCCGCCGGGGACTTCACCGCCCGCCGCGCGGCCGCCTACAAGGCGTACTACGAGCACATGCCGCTGCGGTCCGCGCAGCTTCCCGCGAGCCACAACATGCAGCTCTACCGGCGCCTGCGCTGGGGGAGCCTGGCCACCTTCCACCTGCTCGACACCCGGCAGTACCGGGACGACCAGGCCTGCGGCGACGGCACGAAGGTCTGCGCGGACGCCGACCTCGCGAGCCGCACGCTGACCGGCGCGGCCCAGGAGGCGTGGCTGCTCGACGGGCTCGGCCAGCACCTCGGCACCTGGGACATCATCGGCCAGCAGGTGTTCTTCGCCCAGCGGCTCGCCGCCGCGGACGGGTCGAGGAGCATGGACTCCTGGGACGGCTACACCGCCAGCCGCGGCCGCATCCAGGCCGGCTGGCAGGCCCGCGGCAACACCAGCACGGTCGTGCTCACCGGTGACGTCCACCAGCACTGGGCCTCGAACATCATGGACAACTACACGACCCAGAACCAGGTGATCGGCACCGAGCTGGTGACCACCTCGATCACCTCCGGGGGCGACGGCAGCGGAGCGGGCACCGGCCTGTCCAGCCTCAACCCGCACGTGAAGTTCAACTGGAACAAGCGCGGCTACGTCCGCACCGTGACCACACCCACCCAGATGACGGTGGACTTCCGCGCGCTCAACCAGGTCACCGTGCGCGGCAGCGCCGCCACCACGGTGCGCAGCTACGTGATCCAGGCCGGCAGTCCCGGTCTCCAGACGGCCTGAACGGGGCAGGCATGCGCAGGCGCAGCACACACAGCACACGCATCGCGGTGGTCGGGGTAACGGCGGCGGCTGTCACCCTCACCGCCCTCGTCGGCACCGCGGCGGCGGACGGCACCACCACGGCCGACGTCACCTGGACGGTCGCCAACACCACCGCGGCCGGCGACCAGGACAACGCCGAGGTCTCCGCGACCCGCAACGGGTACACGGCCGTCGTCTGGGAGGACGACCGGGACGCGACGGCGCCCGAGAACACCCTGCACACCGAGGTGTACCTGCGCCTCTACCGCGACGGGACGTCCCTGTACGAGACGAGGCTGTCGGCGGGCGGCAGCGGCGACTGGCGGCACGTGCAGCCCGACGTCGCGCTGCACGAGGACGGCACGGCGGTCGTCATCTGGGCGGAGGACCCCGACGGCAACGGCTACTACAACATCGCCGTGCGCGCGGTGAACACCGCGGGCACCGTCACCGGCACCGCCCGCGCGAACGCCGACGCCGACGGGCAGCAGCTCAACGCCCACGTCGCGGCCGACCCGGACGGTCCCGGGTTCGCGGTCGCCTTCGAGGACGTCCAGGGCACCGCGGCGCCGACGATACGGCTGTCGGGATACGCGTCGATCACCTCGAAGACCTACGAGGCCCAGGTGAACACCGCGGGCGGCACGCACCGCCGGCCCGATGTGGCCATGGACGCCGCGGGCAACGCCGTCGTCGTCTGGGACGAGGACGGTGACGGCAACGGGGCGTACAACATCGGCCGCAAGGTGTACACCGCCACCGGCGGAGTCAAGGTCGCCCAGGCCATCGCCAACGTGGCGACCGGCGGTGACCAGGTGCATCCGTCGGTGGCGGCGAACTTCAACGGCGACCAGTTCGTCGCCTGGGAGACCGACCAGAACGGCGGCGCGCAGGTCGGCACCCGCTCGTTCAGCGCGGCGAACGTCGCCGGCCCGGAGGTGATCGTGCCCGGCACGGACCCGCAGGCCGGGCTCGACGACCAGCGGCGCGCGGTGGTGGCCTGGGCCCAGTCCACCGACGTCTACGCGCAGGGCCTCAACGCGGACGGCACGACCGCGGGACGGCTGCCGCAGCTGCGGGTGCACACCACCGTCACCGGCCGGCAGGATGAGCCCGCGCTCGGCGTCAACCCCTGGGGCCAGCTCGTGATCGCCTACACCGACGACCACGACGGCAACGGATTCGACCAGATCTATCTGGGCACCGGGCTGATCAACAGCACCTGGTAGCCGGTAGTCCGTGGAAGCGCGCGCCCACCGGTCGGGTTGCCAGCCGCCAGGTCTGGCAACCCGACCGGAGCGGTGTTCGGGTGTTCGGGTGTTCGGGGGCTCCGCCGCCCGGCGGCCAGCGGCCAGCGGCCAGCGGCCACGGGGCGGGAGGGCGGCGTGACATTGGTGTCGGAACGTGCGATCCCGCCGCCCGCGGGCGGACCAGTCGACGCCACGGCCGCCAGGCTGGGACGGCATCCGGGCGCGGGTACCCCGCCCGGCTGAAGGTCGGCGGCGACGGTGCGCCAGCGCCGGCCCGCCGGCCGCGGCCCCCCGCCCTCAGCAGTGGCGCCCGGGGGTGGCCGAGGGCCTCAGTAGGCCGCCCACCAGCGCTTCTCCGCCGGCTGGCCGACTTCGACGGAGTCGGTGACGGCCGCCGGACCTATCGGCAGTGGCGACTATAGGGCTGCTTGTGGTCTCCCGGCCCCGAGGGATTGCAGGACACCCATCGCAGCTGTCGTCAAGACCCGTTCGGGCAGAGTCACACAGAGCTCTTCAGTCGCGAGGACGCGGCACCCGAACCCGTCACCGAACAATGCCCAGCCATGTCAGATACCCGAACGCCAGCCCACCCGGAGCGGCCACCCGGCCCGCCGCGATCTGGCCCTGGCGGCGCGGTCCGTCCCGACAAAGCGCGGCTGGTCTGAGCGCGCGGCTGGGGATCGGTGCCGCCGGCGGGTCAAGCCGCTCTTGCCCGGTGCACTATCTGACCTGCACAACAGCGGCATAGACTTGTTTTTCGCCAACGGGGGTAGACGGCGGGGGGGGTGTCGGCTATGCGCCGGCTCGGATCGCATTACGTCCTGCACGCACGGCTCGGGCGCGGCGCGACCGGTGAGGTGTGGCGNGGCGAACGGGAGTCGGACGGCAGTCCCGTGGCCGTCAAGATTCTGCGTGCCGAACTCGCGGACGACCACGATGTCGTCGACCGCTTCCTGCGGGAACGCCGGGTCCTGCTCCGGTTCGACCACCCGCATCTGGTGAAGGTCCGCGATCTGGTCGCCGAAAGCGGGACGCTGGCGATCGTCATGGACCTTGTGGACGGAGTCGACCTGCGCGGGCATCTGCGCAGGCAGGGGCCCCTGGAACCGCGCGAGGCGGTCGCCCTGCTCTGCCAGGCGCTCGACGCACTGGCCACGGTGCACCGCGAAGGAGTGGTGCACCGGGACGTGAAGCCCGAGAACATCCTGGTCGACACCACCGATCAGGACCACCCCCGGGCGATGCTGACCGACTTCGGGATCGCCCGGCTCACCCACGGCCCGGCGATGACCCGGCTCACCGGCCTGATCGGCACACCGCGGTACATGGCGCCGGAGCTTTCGGACGGCACCCCGGCCACCACCGCGGCCGATCTCTACAGCCTCGGGGTCGTCCTCTACGAACTGCTGAACGGCCGGGCACCGTTCGAGGCGGAGCATCCGATCGCGATGCTGCGGGCGCATCTGGAACAGCCGCCCGCCCCGCTCGACGGACTCCCCGGAACGCTCTGGCCCACGCTCGCTCGCCTGCTCGCCAAGTCCCCGGCCGACCGGCCCGCCACCGCCGAGGAGGCGCGGGCCGAACTCCTGGCCGCGCTGCCCGGAGCCGACCCCGCCGACGCGGGGCCGGATCTCACCCTCGTCGTCACCCCGACCGACAGCGACGGCGGTGCCCGCGCCGGCGGTGGTGTGCCTGATGAGACGGTCATCTCCCCGCGGCTGACCACTCCCCTGCCAGTCGCCGGTGAGCCGACGCTCGACACCATCCTCTCTCCGGTTTCGGGGGCGGCCGTCGCTCCCCTGCCGGGGCCGGGAACCAGACCGGAACCAGTACCTGTCGCCACGTCGGCGCCCGCTCCCGCGGCGGGAGCCGCGGCGGATTCCCTTCCGGTGGTGGATTCCCTTCCGGTGGCGGAACCCCTTCCGGTGGCGTCAAATCCTGAGCCGACATTGATCGTGGCCGGCGGTGTGCCCCGGGAACAACCGCCGACCGCGGACGCGGGCAGCCTGGCAGCCGCCACCCCGGCGCGGACGGCCCGGAAGCGGCCCGGTGGGCCGGTGTGGGTGGGGGTCGCCGTGGCGGCGGCGGTCGTCATCGCCGCCGGCTCCTGGGCACTGGCCTCGACCGGGGGCGGGAACGATGACACCGGTGACACCGTCGCGCCCGTGGCTCAGGCGAGGTCCGGCCTGCCGGGAGGCGGCACCTCGGCGTCGCCCTCGGCGTCAGCGGCCGCGTCAGCCACCCCGGCCGATACGGGCACGCCCGAGGCCACAGACCCGCCCGCGGGGGCGCAGACCACGACCGAAGCCGTGGCCGCCGGTCCGGAGCCGGCCAGGGCCACCAACGCCCAGCCCGGCGGCCGGACGACCGCCCCGGCGGCGGTCCAGCCGGCGGCAACCCAGCCGGCGGTGGCGGTGCCACCCGCCGACGACGGGCGCGCCACCGTGCCGGGTGTGCTGAACCGGACGCTCGACGACGCGGCGGCCGTCCTGAAGCAGGCTGGCTTTTACAACCTGCCCTACCTGTACAACTGCTACGGCTCGTCCAACAACGGCAGGGTCGTGCGGCAGGAACCGGCGGCCGGTACGCGCCTGACGCGCACCGACCCCGTCCATCTCTCGCTTGAGGCGAACAACTGCGCGATCGTGCCGGATGTGCGCGGCAAATCCCTCGACGCCGCTGCCAGTGCCCTCAAGCAGCGCGGTTTCACCAACATCCCG
The DNA here is from genome assembly GCF_001636565.1 of Frankia sp. EI5c. Classification (GTDB taxonomy): domain Bacteria; phylum Actinomycetota; class Actinomycetes; order Frankiales; family Frankiaceae; genus Parafrankia. The sequence goes on along the minus strand of NZ_LRTK01000024.1, from coordinate 46,459 downwards.
TACCTGTACGCCTGCCTGGGCTCGGCTCAGATCGGGGCGGTCATCACGCAGTCCCCGGCCCCCGGTACCGACCAGATCACGTCACAGCCCATCGACATCCGGCTGCAGGCGAACAACTGCTGACCGTCAGCCGCTGACTGTCAGCAGGCAGTCATTCACCGGCACCGGCGGCGACGCCGAGGCTGCTCCCGCCACCGGGACCGGCCCCGGTGAACGACTGCCGGCAGTGTTCGAGCAGCTTCTGGACCACAGCGCCCGGCTGGCTCCGCCAGACCAGCGAGAGCACCGCGGGTGTGAGCACGTCCGAGATCGGCACCGCGGTGAGCCGGTCCGGGAAAGCGACCACCCGACTGATCAGGCCGAGACCACCACGGCGGCGACGGCGGCGGCGATCCCGGCGTCGGGAGGGTAGGCGCGAGGAGGCTGACGTCCGCCGCGCGGGGCATGGGGCATCACGCGCGCGTGTAAATTTTTCACGCGCGCGTGATGGTCAGGCCGGTGCGCGTGATGGCATCACGCGCGGCGCGTGTAAACCCGGGAACGACGATCGCCGACCGCCACCAGCGGCCCACCTTCCCCCGCGAGCCGGCGCAGCAGCCTCGATGCCTGGTCAGGGGACAGCGAGCAGAGGTCCGCCGCCTCACCTCGCGTGATCTGGCCGTGAGCCGCCACGTAGCTGACCACCATCTGCTCCTGCTGGGCCTGATCGAACCCGCGCACCCTGACGTAGGCGGCGGGCTCGCGCAGCTCGCGGTAGACGGCGGCGGCGAGATGCCAGGTACGGCCCTTCCCGCCACCGCGTTCCGCCACCAGGCCCCGGGTGACCATCCGTGCCAGCTGCCGCCGGGCCTCCGCCTCACCGACCTGCAGTACGGCGGCGACCTCGCCGGTCCGCAGCCGGCCCTGGTGCAGCAACTCGGTGACGATCTGCAGGTCGGGAAGAGTCAGCGGCTGGCCTTGACGCTCCTGCTCGACCACATAGCGGATCAGCGGCAGGTCAGCCTCGCCGCCGGGGAGCACCACCACGACCGATTCCTGGGTCGAACGGGCGTAGTCCGGCGGGCTGTGGCCGAAACGCAGCTGCTCGGCGAAGATGCGGTTGATCCCGCGGCCGGTCCGCTCGACAATGCCCGCACGCTTGAAGGCATCCGCGATCCGCGGGTTACGCGGGCGCGGTGGCGCGATGAGAAAATTGTCGACGGTGATATCCCCCGGGAAGCCGCCGGGGTTCGATATCTCCAGCTGATCGTCCTGCCACTGGACATGGACCGCCCCTCGGGCGGTGTAGTCCCGGTGGATCAGCGCGTTGGCGAGGGCCTCTCGGTAGGCCGTCTCCGAATATGCGGGCACGCTGATCCGCAAGAGGCCGAACTGAATCTCCTCCTCGGTGTTGCGGGCCCGGAACCGGGCGAGGAACTCGTCGGCGAGCCGGAACAGCGGCCAGGTGAAGAAGTCGTTGACCTGCACGGCCAGGCCCCGCATGGCCTGGAATGCCGCTTCGTGGGTCGGGCAGTGGCGTCGGATCGCCTCCTCCCGGCCGAACAGAAGCAACGCGCCGGCACAGATCACGACCGTGCCGCCATGATGTTCGAGCAGGCCGAGCGCGCGCGCGAGATCCTGGTCGTCGAGCTCGGCGAGCACGCGGTCACCGTAGCCGGCTGACTCCCGGACCAGGCGGCGGAAGCGTTCGAACTCCAACGGGTCCAGATCGCCCCAGGTCGCGTCGGGCACCGGGAGCGCCGAGTAGTCCACCGCACCCCGGTCGATCTCATGCGCGAGCATCTCGTGCGCGTGGATCGGTACGCACATCGGCTTTCCATCACCACCGACAGCCCGCCGCTGGTACATCCCACGGGTGCTGCCGACGACCCGCGGGCTGTTCTCCACCTGGACACAGAGCACCGGCTGGCCGTCAATCTCAACGGTGCAGGCCACGGACTGTACGGGAGGTTGTGTCGAGTTCGCGATGAGCGCCTGCAACCGCGGGGGATCAGTGCTGTCGCCGTGCCGCGGTCGAGCACCGGTGACCATGCCGGAATCCTCGACGCCGACGAGCAGCAGACCGCCGCGACCGTTGGCGAGACAGACAACCGCCTCGATCAGCTCACGGTCACCGAGCTTCTGCCGCTCCTCGCCCTTGAACTCGACCGTCAGCGTCTCGCCGCCCGCTATCGCCGCCCGGACCGCGTCCACATCGAGCGGCGGGAAGGAGACGACATTTCTGACCATCCTGTCCTCCGCCCGTGGCGTCGCCGGCCTGATCCCGCTGGCGTCACGCTACTCCGGATCTCCGGCCCCGAACGTTTCGGCAATCCGGCCGCGCGGGTGGGTTTCGGGCGGTCAGTTGCCTGGGGACGCCGGCCTTTCCGGCAGGTCGACGCGCCAGACCGCGGCCCGCCGCGCGTCCGCCGACCCGTCCGAGACGTCGCCGACGACCAACAGCTCGTCACTCCCCGCATCAGCGCCGCTGAGCAGTTCCGGCGCTCCCGAGGCCACACCCGGGTCCGTCGTGTAGTGCTCCCACCGCACCGCGTCCGCGATCGCGTCCCCGACAGCGATCAGCGGCACGTGCCGCCCCTCACCGGAGCCGAGGCCGCCGACGGCGAGCACCCGCCCGTCGGCCAGGACGCCGAGGCCGCGCACGAGCGCACCCCCCGGCAGTTCGAAGGCGGCCGACGGCGCGGAGGTGGCCGGCTGTCCGGAGGCGGCCGGGCGTTCGGAGGTGGCCGGGCGCCAGTCGGCCCCGTCGTCCGACCACCGCAGGCGGGTGACACTCGTGCCCGCCTCCGGCTGCGCCCCGGCGCCGAGCAGGCGGCCGTCGGCCAGCTCGACAACCCGGGTGACATGCTGCTCGCCGGGGCCACCGAGCCCGGTCACAGCCAGCTCCTCCCAGCTGACGCCGCCGTCGGCGGACCGCCACAGCCGTTCGGTCTCCAGCGAACCCGCACCGCGCCCGACGGCGAGCAACCGCCCGCCGGAGACGACGACCTCGCTCAGCTCACCCACCGGGCCGCCGACCGACGCGGACCACGTCGCCGACACAGCCTCCCACCGCGCGCCGTCGGCAGAGCTCCACACGGCGGCCGCCTGAGCGGCTCCCGGCGCCGGGGCCGAGCCGACGGCCACGAACCCGCTCCCGGGCAGGAACGTCACCGCCGTCATACCGCCACCCGCGCCAGCGGGCGGGGCGGCAGGCACCCAGGGCCCACCGCCGACCGAACGCCAGGCGGCCGGCTCGGTGCCGCCGCCAGTGCCGCCGCCGGTTCCGGTGCCGGTGCCGGTGCCGGTGGCACCGTCGGCGGACCGCCGCCCCACGACCACCCGGATCCCGGCCGGCGAGGTCGCGACATCCTCGGCGCGGGCACCCGTGCCGCCTTCGAGTCGCTGCTCATGAAGCTGAACCACGCGCGGGATGTCCGCCGCCGAGCTGGCTGCACCGCCCGCTGGGAGGCTCGCGGTGGCATCCAGGACTGCCGCTGCGCCGCCCGTTCGCGGGACGAGTGTCCACAGCGCACCTGCCACGGCTGCGGCGGCGAGCACGGCGACGAGCACCAGCCCGGCGGGCCGCCGGGCCGCCCGCGGTGATGGCGCCCGGGCGCTCCCGCCCAGCTCGACGACCAGAACCGGTTCCGGGGATGGCGGCGGGGCGGGTGTTACCGGGGCGTCCTCGTGTTCCGGAAGAACGACTGTGACCGCGGTGACCGGTTCCGGGGGCCGGGATCCGCGGGATGCCGGTGTGGGCGTGTTCTCGGCCGGCGGGCGGGGCGCCGGCGGCGGGCCGATCCGCCGGGTCGTGCCGCCGGGCTTCTGAGCTGCTTCCGGCAGCCAGGTCGGCGCGGTTGGTTCGAGGTTCCCGAGCGGAGTGGCGGCGTCCGGTGAAGAGGCGGCGTCCGGCGGGGAGGGGAAGCCGGTGGCCGCGGCCGAGGTCACGGGACCCTGGCCACGCGCCGCGTCCAGGATCGCGCGGTCGACCCGCACCACGGCCCCGGACCGCTCCAACCAGTCCGGGCCGAACAGGGCGCGCGCGACGCCGACCAGCGCCGCGGCGAAGTCCCGGGCGTGCGCGAACCGGTCCTCCAGGCTGGGCTCCAGTGCTCGGTGGAGGAACGCGGCCAGCTCGGGCGCGACCTCGGCGGGCAGCTCCGCCGGCGTGGTCAGCTGCAGCCGCCACAGGTGCAGCGGCGGCAGTGACGGGTCGAACGGCGGGCGGCCCACCAGCAGCCGGTACAGCACCACGCCGAGCGCGTACAGGTCGGTTCCCGGGCCGATCCGGCCGCCGCCGAGCTGCTCCGGCGCCATGTAGCCGGGGGTGCCCGCGATCGTCGTCACCGAGGCTCCGGGTGCCCGCAGGAACTTGCTGATCCCGAAGTCGACGAGTTTCAGCGCACCGTCCGCGGCGAACATCATGTTGGTCGGCTTGACGTCCCGGTGCAGCACGTCGCCGCGGTGGGCGGCGGCCAGCGCGTCGGCCGCCGCCAGGACGAGTGCGCAGGCCAGGGCAGGGTCCGGAGACGCCGACCCCGACGCGGTTTCCGATTCCGACCCGGGTACCGGCCGGGCTGCGGGGAGCCGGGCAGCCAGGGTGCCGCCGGGCAGGGATTCCATGACCAGCAGGGAGAACTCGTCCCGCTCGACGTAGTCGTAGATCCGCACGATGTGCGGATGGTCCAGGCCCGCGAGGACGTCGGCTTCACGCCGGAAACCCGCCCGGTCGGCGTGCTCGGAGACGGTCAGGACCTTGACCGCCGCGAGCCGGCTGATGTGCCGGTGCCGCCCGGCCAGCACCAGGCCGCTGGAGCCCCGCCCGAGCACCTCCCCGATCTCGTACCCGGGCAGCGCGGCCTGGATCTGCGCGCGTTCGACCAGCACCATCGGCTACGACGCGAGGTCGATGGAGACCGGGCTGTTCGTGGCGTCACTGCGGACGGTGACGACGGTGGACGTCGTGCCACCGCCCACCGTCGCGCTGAGGGTGCAGGTGCCGTAGGGAAGGAGCCGCGTGCCCACGCAACTCCCGTCGACCGGGCCGCTGATCGAACTGATGACGATCGGGTCCTGACCACCCATGATCGTCACCTGGTACTCCGTCCCGCCCGGCGAGGCGGAGATCACGGTCTTCGACAGCGTCATCTCGGCGTCCCGATCACGGATCAGCATGTCGACGCTGGCGGTGGACCGCAGCCCGTTCTGGTCGATCACGGTGACCGTGCCGACGAAGTCGCCGCCCTCGCCGTACATGGTGTAGGCGGAAACCGGATCGGACTGTGGACCCATCACCGTTCCGTCACCGAAGTCGAAGGTGTACGACACGATCGGCGAGGAGCCGGGCGTCGAGGCCGACGCGTCGAGCGCACGGCTGTAGGTGCCGCCCTGGCCACCGGCCGGGGGTGTGACCACGCTCACCGCCGCTCTCGGCCCGACGGCCGCGGCCGACACGGTCACGTTGCCGTTCGCGGTCGACTCCCGGCCCCCGGCGTCACGAACCGTGACCGTCACGGAGTAGGTGCCACCGGCGGTCACGGCGAGCCGCGCCGTCGGGGACGCCTGCGGGCCGACGACCGCACCGGTGCTGAACCGGAAGGTGTAGTCGGCGATCGCGGTGGAACCCGCGGTGGACCCGGACGCGTCGGCGACGACCTCGGTGGGTGCCGCGGAACCGGCGGCGCTCACCCCGAGACGCGCGGTCGGGCCGGTGGCGGTGACCGTGTCGACCTGGACGTTGCGGCTGTCCACGGCGGTGCGGCCGGCGCCGTCGGTCACCGTGACGGAGACCCGGAAGGTGCCGGACCGGGTGTAGGTGTGCGTCGCGCGGGCCTGTCCCGCCGTCGTCCCGTCACCGAAGTCGATCAGATAGCGGGCGACCGGTCCGTTCGCCGCGGTGGAGGACGAGGCATCCGCTGTCACGGTCAGCGGCGCGGGGCCGCCGGTCGGGGTGACTACGAGACGCGGCACGGGGAGCGTGCCGGGATCATCGGTAGGCGGCGGATCGTTCCTGCTCACCGTGACGGTGGCCGAGAGTGTGGCCGACTGCCCGTCGGCGAGGAAGACGTTGGCCGTCACGGTGAAGGTGCCCGCCGCCGCCCAGGTGTGCGGCGCCCTGGTTCCGGTGGCGTTCGAGCCGTCCCCGAAGTTCCACGCCACGTCGACCACCCCGGGCGCACCGGGGGCGGTGGTGGTGACCTGGTAGGTGACGGCCTCGCCGACCGAGGGGGTCGGGTCGCTGGCGGCGATTCTCAGCGCAGTGGCGGGATCGTCCCGGGACGGGCCGCCGGTGGCGGGCGGGGTGTTCGTCGGCTCGTCCCGCGGGGGGGTCCGCGTTGTCTGCGGCCCGGTGAGCGGGCCGGTGGGCGGCGTGCGGTCGGCCGGGGCGCGGCTCGGCGGTGGGCCGGGCGGCCTCGACGGCGACCTGGAAGGCGGTGTCGAGGGCGGTTCCGAGGGCGGTTCCGAGGGCACCGTCGGCGGGGGCGTCTCGCCGTTCCCGGTGCCGGTGCCGGTGCCGGCTCCGTCGCCTTCCCCGCCGCCGCCCGTGCCTTCGCCCGTGCCGCCCGGGGCGCTGTCCGGTCCGGCGGGACCGGCGGCATCCACCGCGCCCTCGGCGATGTACTTGCGCACGAGCGCCGTCGACCCGTCCGGGCGGATCAGGCCGGCCTGCTCACTGGCGGGATCGTTGAAGAAGACGAACCCACCCTGCGAGGCGAGGGTGAACGGACGGTGCTCGGGCAGCACCCGGGGCGCGGCGAGGAGCTCTGCCGCGGCCAGGTCCACGATGTGCACCTGGCCCGAGGTGTGGTCGGGGACGAAGACCCGGCCGGCCGCGGCCAGGGGCGGCCCCAGGTCGTGGCTCGCCGCGCCGAGGTCGACGACCGACTGGCACTGCCGCCCCTCCAGATCAATGATCATCAGCACGCCCCGGCTGCCGACGGCGGCGAACACCCGGGGCTCGTGCGGGTCCCCGGCGACCCGGGCCGTCGCGTCGCCGGACGCGAGATCCAGGCAGGTGGACGTCCCGAGGGCTCCGTCGGCGGAGATCGGCGCCACCCGGCGGCCGCTGAGGTCCACCAGCGTGGGGCGCCCGTCGACGAGCACCAACCGGGTGTGCTCGGGATCGACGGCGGCGCGGCGGTCGTGCCGGGTCGTCCCGTCGAACCAGACCAGGTCGCCGGTGAGCGCGTCGATCACCCACAGCCAGCCGCGGCTGTCGACGACTCCGCCGTCCGATCCGATCCGGGCGGCCAGGGACTGACTGCCCCGCACCCGCATGGTTTCCGGGTCGAGGATCGTGACGATGCCCGAGCGGCCGTTGACCAGGTAGACCGCGCCGGCGCCGGCGAAGATCTGATCCGGGCTGCCCGGCCCGGTCACGCCGTCCCGGCTGTTCCAGGCGTAGGTGGCGCCGCTGATCCGGCCGACGGTCCCGGTGGAGCTGTCGGTGACGTAGGCGTCGAGGTCGGCCTGGGTGGCGGTCAGCGTCCCGGGCGCCAGGCCAGGGCGCCCCACCGTCACCTGGGTCACCACCTTCTCCGAACTGCCGTCGACCAGCGCGACCTGCCCGACGGCGTCCGAGACCAGCCAGGCCTTGCCGTCGGTGAAGCTGACCGTCTGCTGGCCGGGCCCGGTGGCGGTGCCGGCGACGACCAGTCCACCGAGCACCAGCAGCACCGCGGCCGCGATCTCCGCCCACCGCGCCGGGAAACGCCGCGACCGGCTGGCTCCGCCTGTCATGTCAGGCCCCCTTGCCCGTGTGCGGACGGTGCCCCGGGCAGGCCGGCGCGGCTGGTTCCGGCGTAGTCCGCCGGTGGGCTGTCCGGGTGAACCGCGGACCGCCGGCGGCGAGCGTTCCGGCCCAGCAGCGGGCGCGCGTTGAGCGCGGCCCGCGACCGGCGGGTGATCGGGCGGCCCGCACGCAGCTGGCCACGCAGGTCGGCGACGAGCGCCCAGGCGACCTCGACCTCGACCTCGACCTCGACCTCGGCGCCGGCCCCGGCCGCGACCCCGCCCCCGACTCCGGCGGCGTGGACGTCCGGCACGGCGCGGGCGGCGAGGGCCGGTTGCGGCCGGGCGAACATGGTGGCGGCCATCAGCGCCGCCAGGCGCGCCAGCACATCGGCCACCGGATCTCCCAGGGCACGCGCGTCCTCGACCACTTCGGTCGCCGTCCGTGACCGATCGGGTGGGACACCCCAGTCCCACAGCCGGTCACGGGCCTCCTGCCAGGCGCCCGCGATCCGCTGCGCCGGCGGCCCGCCGACCCGCCGCCGCCACCGCCGCCGCCGTTTCTCGCCGACGATCGCGGCGGGCAGCACGACCAGCAGGAGGATCAGCAGGATGAGGAACGCCAGCAGAGCGGAGCGGACGGGGCCGCCGCCCCCGGACGACGGCGGGGCGAGAAGCGGAATCGGATCCACCCGGGGCAGCGGCGGCTCGCTTTCCGCCGGCTCCGGCGGCGCGGCACCGTCACCTTCCGCGCTCGCGGCGTCGACCTGGTCCTGTCGGGCCAGATCCGTGGTGTCCGTCGGCTCGAAGGGCAGCCATCCGATGCCGTCGAGGTAGACCTCGGGCCAGGCGTGCGCCCGCGTCTGGCTGATCTCGTAGACGCCCGGCCCGCCGGCCCGGTCGGGGCCGAGGAGATAGCCCACGGCGATCCGGGACGGGAAGCCCCTGACCCGGGCGAGCAGCGCGAACGCGGCGGCGTGCTGCTCGGCGTACCCGCGCTGCTCCCGCGGGTCGAGGCTGGTCAGCATCCGGTTCAGCGAGCCGTAGGACTGGCCGGGACGTCCGCTCAGGTCGTAGGGGAACCTGGCCGGGTCGCGGAGGAACCGCTCCAGCGCGGTGAGCTGCTCGTAGGGGGTGCCCGCGGCGGCGGTCGCGGCGGCGGCGACGGCGACGAGGTCCGGTGGCAGGCCGGTGGGCACGGTGAGGTACTCCGCCAGGCCCTCCCCCGATCCGGGGAGGGCGGCGGCGAGCCTGGTCCGGTCCGGCGCCGGAACCGCCGCGGTGAGCTGGTAGCGGTAGGCGTTCGCGGGAGTCCCGGCGGCCAGCAGCGTGCCGGTCTCGGGATCGATCGCCAGCGCGGCGCCGGTGAGGCGGGTGGGCCAGCCCACGACGGGCAGCAGCGGCGAGCCGAGCGCCTCGACGGTGATCTCCGCCCGCACCGTGACGGCGGGGTCGACGGGGGCGAGACCGCCCGCGGGCGGGACGGCGCCCGCCCGCACGAAGACATTGGTGTTGCGCCAGCGCGCGCCGTCGAAGTCCCCGAGGATCGCGGTCGTCACCCGGTCCACGGGCAGCTGGCCGGTGGACGACGCCAGCCGGACGGTTCCGAGCCGGCGGGCCGGTGTGGCGGTGAGCTGGCCCCGCACCTCGACGAGGGGGTTGAGCTCCTGGCTGATCGACACCGGCGGCTGGCGCAGCGCCCGCGGGTCCGCCGGGTCACGGGTCGGCACGACCGCCGCCGCCGCCGTCCCCAGCGCCACCGCGATGATCACGACCGGCAGGCCCAGCAGCAGGCGGCCCCGCAACGCCCGCCCGGGCGGCGACTCTCCAGCCGTCGCGCCGCCGCGCGTCCGGGGGGTGTCCGCGCCGGCCGGACCGGCCGGACCGGCCTGTTCGGACCTGACCAGCGCGAAGCCCAGGGCGGACAGCCCGAGCACCGCGGCGGCGGGCAGGTGTGTGCCGCCGCGGACCGCGGCGAGCGCGAGGGCCGCGGCGAACCCGGCCAGCACCGGCACCAGCGCCGGCAAAGCCGACCGGCTGGTCACCGCGAGCGCGACCGCGACAGCCGTCGTCAGCCACACCAACATCACGGGCGCGGTCAGCAGGGCCGCTTCCGGGTCGGCCGGGATGCCCGTCGACAACAGCGCCGACCAGCCGCTCCGCAGGGCGACGGTGAACGCCCGGACACCGAACGGGCCATGGGTGCTCAGCGGCCCGAACAGTGTCACCAGCGCGTAGCCGGCGAACCCGGCCACGGAGGCGACCGCCAGCAGGTCGAGCCGCCGCGTGCGCGCGGCCACCGCCAGGACGACCGCCGCTGCCGCCAGCACCGCCCCGGCCAGCTCCGCGAGGGCGCCGTAGCCGGTGAACAGCGTGCTCGTCGTCCAGGCGACGGCGAGCGGGCCCACGAGGAGAAACCCCAGATCGGCCCGCGGCCGCCGGCGGCCGCCCGGAGCGGAGAGCCGGCCCGCAGCGCTCATCGGGTGGACACCGCCCGGTTCCAGGCGACGGCGAACGCCCCGCTCGTGTCGGCGCTCACTGCGAACACTCCCGCGGGCACCGCCGCGGGCCGCCGCCCACCCGGGACACCGTTCCCACCCGGGACACCGTGCGACGCGGTCGCACCGCCGGAGTCGGCTGCGAGCACGGCCACACTGACCATCGCGAACCGCTGGCGAACCGTCGTGATCGCCCGCAGCGCCGCCGGTGCCGGAACCCCGGTGACCACACCGAGCGCGGCCCCGTCGTTGGCCAGTCCGAGACCCACCAGCACCGGCAGGCCCGGGTCCCCCGCGCCGCGGTGCGCGGCGGCGAACAGGTCCAGCAGCTCGCCGCGTTGCGACCGGCCCCGCTCCGCCACCAGGTGCGCACCCGCGGTGGTCCGCACCTCGACGGGGAAGCCGCCGTCGAACGCGGCGACCGTCAGCGACGCGGCGACCCGCACCGCCTCCTCGAAGGAGTCGTCGGTGTACGGCTCGGCGCTGGTGTCGAGGACGACGACCACCCTCGGCTCGTGTGGCACCACGTTGTGCCGGATCATCAGCGTTCCCGTCCGCGCCGACGACGGCCAGTGGACGAGTCGCAGGTCGTCGCCGCGGACGTATTCCCGCAGGCTGTGGAACGCCACGCCGCCACTGGGCGCGGCGGCCGAGGTCCGGCCGTCGGTCTCCCGCGAGCGGCCCGTGGGCGGTGGGAGAACGCGCTCCGGCCTGGGCTGGACGACCAGCTGCGACCGCGACGGATACGAGCGGGCGGCGTGGAACAGCCCGAGCGGATCACTGTGCCCGATGGTCAGCGGCCCGACCGGGAAGACGCCGCGGCGGTCCGTCGGCAGCAGGTAGGCGACCTCGCGCGTCTCCGCCGGTGCGAGGCTCGGCACCGCCACCCGCACCCGCCGGCCCCCGACGAGCTCGACGGCGAGAAAGGGCGGGCAGCGGCGAGGCCCGAGGTTGGTCACCGCCAGCAGGCCGCGGGCCTCCCCGCCCTCGGTGATCCGCGCGGGTTCGATCCGCCGCGTGATCCGCACCCGCGGACGGGCGGTCATCCACCCGGCCGCGGCCACGAGCGCGACCGCGCCGGCGACGGCGAGCGCCACCAGCGCCGGATAGCCCAGAGCCAGCCCCCCGGCGAGCAGCACGGCCGAGCCCGCCAGCACCCCCCAGCCCGACCGGGTGATCATCCCGGGGCGACGCGGCGCTCCGGGACGGGCACCGAGGCGGTGATCTGGGCGAGGATGCCCTCCGCGGTGACGCCGTCGAGCGCGGCCTCCGGGCGCAGGATGATCCGATGCCCGAGCACCTCGGGCACCAGCGCCTTCACGTCGTCCGGTGTCACGAACGGCCGCCCGTTCAGCGCCGCCCTGGCCTGCGCCGCGCGGGCCAGGGCCAGGCCTCCGCGCGGGCTCACCCCGAGCCGGATCCGCTCCGGCCGCCGGCGCGTGTCGGCCACGATCATGACGATGTAGTCGAACACCTCGCGGGAGATGTACACACCGCGGACCAGATCGGTCATCCGGACGAGATCCGCGGTGGACACCACCGGCGAAAGGTCCGCCGGCGAGGCGCCGCGGGTCCCCGCCGTGAGGATCTCAACCTCCGCCTCGTGGCCCGGATAACCCACCGACCCGCGGGCCATGAAACGGTCGATCTGCGCTTCGGGAAGCTCGTAGGTCCCGCCGTGCTCCACCGGGTTCTGCGTTGCGATCACCACGAACGGCCGCGGCACCGGATGCGTCACCGAGTCGACGGTGACCTGCCGCTCCTGCATGACCTCAAGCAGGGCCGCCTGCGTCTTCGGTGACGCCCGGTTGATCTCGTCGATCAGCACGACGTTCGCGAACACCGGGCCGTGGTGGAACTCGAAGGTCCGCGACCGCTCATCCCAGATCTGCACACCGGTGACGTCCGACGGGAGAAGGTCCGGGGTGAACTGCACCCGCCGCACCGACCCGCCGGCGGACTGCGCGACAGCCTTCGCGAGCGACGTCTTGCCGGTTCCCGGGACGTCGTCGAGAAGCAGGTGCCCCTCCGCGTACAGGCAGGTCAGCGCGAGTTCGACGACGGCGCTGTTACCCCGGAAGAACTGGGTGACGTTGGCCGCCAACAGCCGATGCTGCCGCACGAACCAGTCGGCGTCCGCCGCGGAAGTAGCCGCACCCACCTGAATACTCACTATCCCCCGAATTCACGACTCGCGGCCAATCTACCGCACACCCACCGGCGTGGACGCGCTGCCGCGACACCCGCGCACCGCGGCTTTCGCGGCCGGTGCGGGTGCGACCCCGGCCCGGCGCCGACCCCGGCCCGGCGCCGACCCCGGGCCGGCGCCGAGAACGAGAACGAGAACGGGACCGGGACCGGGACCGGGACCGGGACCGGATTCTCGGCCTGGGGCGTACGCACCAGGTATTTCGAGGGCTTGTCCGCCGGCGCGTCACATGTTGGACTCGGCGTTCACGGGCGGCTCCGGCGCACAGGTGACACTGGTGAGGTCGCATTGACGCGAGACACGCACACGCGCGACGGCGGCGCCGAAAGTCGGCGGCGGCCGGATGATCTCGGCGGTCGATCCGGTGAGCGTGTCGCGCGGCGGGGTGCCTGGTCCCGCCCGGTCAGGTTCACCGGCCTGCTGGCCGCCACCCTCGTCACCGCGGGCATGTTGGTCGCCTGCTCCGACGACTCCGAGCCCCCCTTACCTGCGGCGAAGACCGATCTCGGGCGCCCGTTACAGATCGACCGGAAGCCGTCCGCGGGCCCACCCTGCGAGCCCGCCGCCGAAGGCGGCGCGATCCGCGTGACCGAGAGCTGCGTCGATCCGGACCTGAACCAGCCGTATGTCGACATCGACGAGAAGCGGACGATCACGGACTCGGCGGCGAAGGTGACGGTGGACGTCCGCCACGTCCACGGTGGCTTCAGCGGGACGAAGGCGAAGTTCTCCTTCTACTTCCCCGAGCGGTATCAGGGCCGATTCTTCGAATCCACCTATCCCACATTGTCGACGGAGGAGGCGGCGCCGAACACGGTGGCGTTCGCCGCCACCAACGGCGCGTACGTCGTCTCCACGAACAACGCCGGTGGCCTGCCCGGCGCCGGCGACATCGCCGGCTACCGGGTCAACGCGGCGGCGGCGAAGTTCTCCCGCACGGTCGCGGCGCAGGTCTACGGCGACACCGCCCGCCCGCGCGGATTCATCTACGGCGCGAGCGGCGGCGCCTACCAGACGATCGGCGCGCTGGAGAACACCGAAGGCGTGTGGGATGGCGGGGTGCCGATGGTCCCCGGCACGCCGAACGCCATTCCGAGCAGCATGACCGTGCAGCTGCTGGCACTGCGGGTGCTGCGGGACGCGTTCCCCCGGATCGTCGACGCGCTGGAGCCCGGCGGCAGCGGTGACCCGTACGCCGGCCTGACCGGCGAGCAGCGGGACGTACTGCGCGAGGTGACCCGCCTCGGCCTGCCGATCCGCGGCTGGTGGGACTACCGGGACATGAGCGGGGGCGCCTTCTTCGCGGTCGGCGGCGGGGTGCGGATTCTCGACCCGACGTATGTCGACGATTTCTGGAGCCTGCCGGGCTATGCCGGCACCGACCCGGCGTCGTCGGCCGCGGCCGCCCGCATCCAGCACGAGGCCGAGGTCACCGCGCTGGTCAGCGACCCGGGAACACCCGCCAGACCAGCTCTGGCCGACGTCCAGGGCACGCCGACGATTCCCGCCGCGCCGCCCGGCGGGCTGACCCTGTCCAGTGTTCCGACCGGCCCGGCGGGCGACCTGGCCGGGGCGGACATCGTCGTCCTGAGTGGGGCCGCGGCCGGCAGCACCATCCCGCTCGGGGAGGTGCGGGGAAACACCATCACCTACGGGACGGGCGCCGACCCCGCGATCACCGCCGCGCTGCGCCCGGGTGACCGGCTCCGCCTCGACAACTCCTGGATCATCGCCCTGCAGTACTACCACCGCCACCAGGTCCCGCCGACCGACGAGTACGCCTGGGACCAGTTCCGCGGCGCCGACGGCACACCCCGCTATCCGCAGCGGCCGGTTCTCGCCGGGCCCACGTTCGCCCAGGCCGCCAGCGGCGCCATTCCCACCGGCACCTTCCACGGAAAAATGATCATGCTCGCGTCCCTGCTGGACACCCAGTCGTTCCCCTGGCCGGCCGACTGGTACCACGGGCGCGCCCGAGCTCACCTCGGCCCGAAACTGGCCGACCACTACCGCCTGTGGTTCATGGACAACGCCGACCACATTCCCCCGCGGGACGCGGCGGCCGGAACACACGTCGTCAGATACCTGGCCGAACTCCAGCAGGCACTGCTCTACCTGGACGCCTGGGTCCGCGACGGGACCGCCCCGCCGGCCAGCACCACCTACCAGGTGGACGGCGACACGCAGGTGCGGGTGCCGGCCAGCTCCGCCGAGCGGCACGGCGTCCAGCCGGTCGTCGACCTGGCCGTCACCGCCGTCGCGGGCCGCGGGATCCCGGCAGCCGGACGCGCCGAGGTCTCCACCGGCCAGCCCGTCGCCCTCACCGTCACCGCGCAGGTGCCACCGGACGCCGGCGACCTCGTCAGCGTCGAATGGGACTTCGACGGCAGCGGCGAATACCCGGAGCATTCCGAGCTCGACAAGCCGGCCCGGGAGACGCGGCTGACCATCAACCACACCTTCACCAGGCCGGGGACCTACTTCCCGGTCGTGCGGGTCACCTCCCGACGGCCCGGCGACGACCTCGGGGGCGCGGACGGCGGCACCCCTTACGGCCTGGTCCAGAACCTCGCCCGCGTCCGGGTCGTCGTCCGGTAGGCCGGCCCCTCAGCGCTCGTCCCGGGACGGCCGCGCCGCGGCGGCCCGGAAAACCCGCACATAGGTCAACGGAAAAGTTGCCCTGCGTGACATCGGTGCGATCAAGCGGACTTCTGTTCGCTCCGAGCGACCGTGCCATGCGACAGGAGGCGTCTCCACCGCGAATGTCACGCTGGCGGGTCATCCGGGTGGCCACCCTCCGCAGCACGGGACAGTGACGCGCAGAGGCCGTTACATGCTTCTACTACGATGCCGAAGGTCACTCGCAGTATTGAGTTAGACCAAGCGGATAGGACGAGCCTCCCGACATGCTGATCAATACCACCCCGCTCGCCGGCGCGGCGCTGGTCGATCTGAAGCTCCTCGAAGATGAGCGCGGCTTCTTCGCCCGTGCGTTCTGCCAGCAGGAGTTCATCGACGCCGGGCTCGAACCGCTGGTCGAGCAGGCCAACATCTCGTTCAACCACAAGGCCGGCACCCTGCGCGGCTTCCACTACCAGCTGGAGCCGAACGCCGAGACGAAGTTCGTCCGCTGCTACCGCGGCGCGATCTACGACGTCATCATCGACCTGCGGCCCGAGTCACCCACGTACCTCCAGTCGTTCGGCGCCGAGCTCAACGAGGACAACCGAACCGCGATGTACGTCCCGCGCAACTTCGCGCACGCCTACCTCACGCTGACCGACAAGGCCGAGGTGCTGTACCAGGTAAGCACCTCGTACACCCCGGGCGCCGAGCGCGGCCTGCGCTGGGACGACCCGCAGCTCGCCGTCGAGTGGCCGATCCAGCCGGTGGTCATCTCGCCGAAGGACGCCGCCTGGCCGCTGCTCTCCGAGGTCTCGGTGGAAGCCCGATGATCATCATTGACACCGCGCTGGCCAAGCGCGAGGCCCAGGGCCGCCCGATCCGGGTCGGCATGATCGGCGCCGGGTTCATGGGCCGCGGCCTGGCCAACCAGATCGTCAACTCCAAGCCCGGGATGCGCCTGGTCGCGGTCGCCAACCGCACCCTCGCGAACGCCGAGCGCGCCTACGCCGAGGCCGGCGTCGAGCCGGTCCGGGTCGAGAACGCCGCCGCGCTGGACGCCGCGATCGCCGCCGGCACCCCCGCCGTGCTCGAGGACGCCTTCGAGCTGCTCAAGGCCGAGAACCTCGACTGCATCGTGGACGTCACCGGCGCGGTCGAGTTCGGCGCCCGGGTGACCGTGGCCGCGATCGAGCGCGGCCTGCCGATCGTCACGATGAACGCCGAGCTCGACGGCACGGTCGGCCCGCTGCTCGCTCACCGCGCCCGCGAGGCCGGGGTCGTGCTCACCGGCGCCGACGGTGACCAGCCCGGCGTGCAGGGCAACCTGATGCGCTTCGTCATCGGGCTGGGCGTCACCCCGCTCGTCGCCGGCAACATCAAGGGCCTGCAGGACGAGTACCGCACCCCGACCACGCAGAAGTCCTTCGCCGAGCGCTGGGGCCAGGACCCGTACATGGTCACCAGCTTCGCCGACGGCACGAAGATCTCGTTCGAGCAGGCGATCGTGGCCAACGCCTTCGGGCTCACCGTGCCGAAGCGGGGTATGAACGGCTGGGACCACGAGGGCCACGTCGACGAGCTGACCAGCCGGTACGACGTCGACGAGCTGCGCGAGCTCGGCGGCATCGTCGACTACGTGGTGAAGTCGAAGCCCGGGCCCGGCGTGTTCGTGCTCGGCACCCACGACGACCCGAAGCAGCGTCACTACCTGGAGCTCTACAAGCTGGGCACGGGCCCGCTGTACAGCTTCTACACGCCCTACCACCTGTGCCACTTCGAGGTGCCGAACACGGTCGCCCGAGCGGTCGACTTCGCCGACGCGGCACTCGCCCCGCCGGCCGGCCCCAGGGTCGATGTGGTCGCCACCGCCAAACAGGACCTGAAGGCCGGGCACACCCTCGACGGGCTCGGCGGCTACGACACCTACGGCGTGGCCGAGGCCTCGGCCGCCACCCGGGCCGGCGCCCTGCTGCCGATGGGTGTCGCCGAGGGCTGCATCCTCACCCGGGATGTCGCCAAGGACGACGTGCTCACCTACGCGGACGTGACGCTTCCGCCCGGACGGCTGATCGACACGCTCCGCGAGGAGCAGGAGAAGCTCTTCGCCTGACGGCGGGACACCCCCCACCGGCCGGCCGGCCGGCCCGGCCCGGCAGCGACCCGCGCGTCCGCTGCCGGGCCGGGCCGCGTTCGTCTCCGCCCATCCGCGCACCACCTGAGCACGCGCGCCACCTGAGCAGCAGACGCGCGGCCTGAGCACGCGCGCCGCCCCCACCGTCTTGTCCGTCTTGTCCGTCTTTTCCCGGGCAAAGAGAAACCCCGGCCTGGACCCAGGCCGGGGCGCTCGTGGTAGCCGGTCAGCCGGCCGTCGGCACCGCCGCGGTCTCCTCGACGACGGTGAACAGGCCACCCTCGACCTCGCGCCAGTCACTGACGGGGCGGACGCCGAGGGTCGCGAGCAGCTTGCCGGCGGCCTCGCCGAGGGCGGGGAGGTCGGCTTCGTCGAGCCGGCCGACGACGGTGCCCACCGTGTCAGCCTCACCCCGGATGATCCGGACGTCGCGGGTGTCGGCGTCGACGTACGCGTAGGTGTTCGTGTCGGTCAAGGGAAGCCTCCTTGGGACAGGGGAGATCGGTTCGATTCGTACGAGGGAAATCCTTACGCAGCGACGCGGAACCGGGCCACGCGCCTCCCGACGCGTCAGGCCGCACGGGCATATGGCGTGCCGCGGTCGTCCCGCGGGACCAATCCCAAACCGATGGCGGCCAAATCCGGTCCGACCGGTGCGGCGGAAGCCCTTGGCGGTAGCTGCCATGTGGTGCCACTCCGCGGCCGGATGATGTGCGTGCCGGCACAATTGGGAACTACCGCTCGCCAGCCGCGACCCTCGCGGCGGGCCGACCGGCGCACCTCACGAACGCCTGTCGGTGAGGGCTTCCTTGATGAGATCCGCCATCGCCCGGTGCCCGACAGCCGTGGGGTGGTACGCGAATCCATCACCCTCCGGAACGGTGTACCCGTTCGTCCAACGTGCCGACTCGGGACCGCAGGCAGTGTGGTCGCCCGCGACGGCGTAGGGATCGACCAGGAGAGCGTCCGACGTGGCGAACGCCTCGACGAATGCCGCCTCGAGCTTCTCGCCCATCGAGCGGAGCATCGCCAGTTCGCTGTCTTCCAACGACATTGCCGGGCAGTTCGTGTCAGGCATTTCCCGCGGATAGGTGACGAACACGATCCGGGCCGAAGGTGCCTTTGCCTGAAGTTTCTCCACCATGGATACCAGCTGGCCGGGAAGTGCCCGCAAATTGGCCTCGAGGTCGACCGGCTCGGTGCACAGTCTGGCCGGGTCACCGCAGCCCAGGGCGGTTCCGTTGAAGGCGATGTCATTCCCTCCGACGGTTACGGTGATGAGTTTCGTATCGGCGGTCACAGCGTCGATCTGTGGCGGGTTCTCGCCCTGGTTCGTATCGACGACATGTGGCACCGAGGCCGCTCCACAGCTCACATCCACGAGCCGCAGCCCGAGTTCGGCGGCCACCAGTTGGGGGTAGTCGCGGCTCGAACGTCCACACTCCGACTGCTCACTGATCCCGAATCCAGAAGCGATCGAGCTGCCCAGCGCAACATAGAGATCGCCGTCACGTAATGCCGGGGCGGCTGAGGAGGTCGGTGTTCGCGCGTTGGACGACGTGGGCGTCGGCGAGGAACTCTCATCACTCGAACACCCCACGACTCCGATCACGAACGAGCCGGCGAGCACCGCGACCGCCGCCCGACCTGCCGTCAGCCGAACTCCCCCGTTGGAGCGGTTTCCCATACTGTGCGCCNTTCTCTTCACTGATTCCGATCAGCCCGGACTGTGCGATTTCTCGGGCGCCGCCACCGACCGCCGGTTCGCCATCCGGGAAGGATCCTGGACATTCAGGTGACCGCGGCACAAGGCGATGCCGACGGGCGCGGGGCAGGCCGCAGGCGGCTTGCCACCTGTTACATCATGTGTTTGAAATTAATACACTTGTTTTATCAAGGTGTCAACGGAGCGGACGGCACGCGCGGCCGGCGGGCTACGTCACCTGCGAGTCGGGGAGCCCTGCCGGTGTCACATCGCCTCGCTGGCAGCCGCCAGGTGATCACCGCGTCCTGCCGCGACCGATCAGCGCGAGGTGCGGTCGGCGCGAGGTGCGGTCGGCGCGAGGCGCGGTCGGCGCGAGGTGGCCGCCCCCGCCGCGAACCCGACTTCGGTCGAAGCGCAGATGTTTAATGGGGACCGGGCGTGAGTCCGGCAGCCGGTGGTAGACCCGTCCTGGTCGGGTACGGAAGGCGCACAGCGATGGCAGCAGTAGCTCGACCGCCCTCGATCCGTGAACGGGCTCCCATACAACTACTCGAGACCGCGGAACGGCTGTTCGCGATCCACGGTATCGACGGAGTATCGCTGCGCCAGATCGGCAGTGCCGCCGGCCACCGGAACTCGGCTGCGGTGCAGTACCACTTCGGGTCGAAGTCGGCGCNGCTCCAGGCGATCCTCGAGCACCGACTACCCGCGATCAACGCCCGACGTTCCGAGATACTCGAAGCTCTTCAGCACGAAGGGCGGCAAGGAGATCTTCGAGCTCTCGTCGAGGCGATGGTCCTCCCGCTTCTCGAGCTGAACCTGGGGATGCACTACGTGGCGTTCCTCGCCCGCCTCATGGACAACCGGAGCGAACTGAGAACTGCCGCCCTCGCGGTCGATCCGGTCGGCCCCCCCAGCGTCGGACTGGTGGCCGAGAACATCAAGGCCGTCCTCGGCCATGTGCCACCACATCTGCGGGACCGCCGCGTTCTGATGGCGCTGGAGCTCACGGTGCACACGATCGCCAACCGCCAGTCGAGGACGGTCGACGGCGAAGACGACGGGCTGACTCCCACGATGTTCGCTAATGATCTTGTCGACGCTGTCGTCGGGCTGCTCGCGGCACCGCATTCCAGCGCTCGCCGAGGGTAGATCCCCTCGCGCCGGCAGCGCACGCCTCCGAGGATGACGGCCAGGACGTCCGTTCCCGGGGCGAGGTACCCGTNGTCAGTGCGGCTGGTCGAGTTGGCTGGCCTGTGCCGGACCGCCACATGACCCACTTCAACCGGGACTTGGCACCAGGTCGACGTTACGATCGGCGATCTCCTCCAGATCATCTCGGAGGTCGACGATCTCGAAGCCAAGAGTCGAGTCGGGCGCCAGCACATACAGCAGGTCGCCGTACGTCGACTCCTGGCAGTGATCAGCTGCCATCGAGCACCTCGCCNGTCGTGGCGTTACACGCTGGTAACGTCGGCTGTACCGGTACAGACAGGGTGGCCGCATCGAGTGATCGAAAACAGTACTGGTACAGCTTGAGTGACGAGGAGTGCCGGTATGACCAGATACGAGGAGATCGCCGCCGAGCTACGCCGACGCCTCGACGCCGACCCCACCCCCTACCCGGTGGGTAGCCGCCTGCCCGGCCACAGCCAGCTGACCGCGGAGTTCTCCGTGGGCCGCGGGGTCCTGACCGAAGCCCTCGGCCTGCTGGCACTGGAAGGCCGCATCCGCATCACCGACCGCTCCGGCGCACTCGTCCTCGACCCCGCCGCACCCCCGCAACCCGTCGACGTCGGCGGACAGGTTCGCCGCAACGAACTCGGCTACATCTTCAACGCCGCCGCTGGCCACTGGCGGCTCACTGTGCCACCCACCCGCCGCTGGCTTCCGGCTCCTCCACACATCGCCCGCCTCCTCGACGTCCCCATCGCCAGTGACGTGCTGGAACGCCACCGGATCGTCGGCCCCGACGGCCACCCCGCCCAGATCGCCGACTCCTACCTGCCCGCCGACCTCGCCCGCGGCACCATCCTCGAAGCCGCCTCCACCGGCCCCGGAGGCATCTACGACCGGCTCGAACACGACTTCGGCCACGGCCCCCTCACCTGGCACCCCCGCATCGGCGCCGCCGCGGCCACCCCCGACCAGGCCCGCGACCTCGGCGTCTCCCGCGGCACCCCGCTGCTCGTCCTCACCCGCATCTCGATCAGCGGCACCAGCGGACGCCCCGTCGAAGCCACGATCACCTACCTCGACGGACACCGCTTCGCGGTCACCGGCCAGTCGATCACCCGCGACGACACCGCCGTCTGGCCCACCACACCCGCCACCGCGGAAAACCGACCAGCCGCCCTTTGACCTGTGTACACATGCCGGGCCGTCGCGGGCGAAAGCGTCAGCGGCGAGTGGCCAGCATCTGATCGCGGTCAGCGCCAACGACCCGGACCATCTGCGCGAACTGGTCGAAGCAACGCGCCTCGATGTCGACCGCGGCGCGGTCGACCGGTACCGGTCCCTCCTACGGGATCGCCAGCGGCCAGAGCACAGCGCGCTACGCCGCTCCTGACAGCTCGATCACGAGCCGGTCAGCTTCGCGGGCCAGCGGCCCGGCCAGGTCCGGATGATCGCCGAAGTTACGGCACATCCTCAGCAACTCGACGCACATGAACAGCCGGGCCACGGCCCCGGACCGGCATGCCAGGTCATCGGCGAACAGGTCGGCCACCCGCCCGGCAACGGCGGGAACGAGGAGCAAGAACGCCCACAGAGTGGCGCCGTCGAGCCCACGGGGCCCCTGGCCCCACCCTTCCCAGTCCAAGAGCACCATGCGCGGGGCGGTCAGGTTCGCCCAGTGCACATCGGCGTGAGCTGGTAGCCACTCGTCCACCGTGGGGTCCACCGCCGGGCCGGCGTACTCGGAGATCCGCCGACTGATCAGATCCTGTCGGACGGCAACGCGGGTCGTCTTCGCCCCGGCAAGTGTGGTGAGCGAGCCACGGAGGGACTCCCACCAATCGCCAGTCAGGCTCTGCGGTTCCTCCCGGATCTCCGGCGTCGAGCTGACGGCAGGCGCCTCGACGCGGGTCGTCTCGTCCGCCCGCCACACCAGGCCCCGCGTGTCGTCGCGCCAACGCACCGAGCCGAGAAGCTGCGGCTTCGACACGCCTGTGAGGACGGAGGCACATTCCTCCNCGGTCCAGATGCGTTCGTTGATCTGCGAGGCGGGGCGGAACAGGATCTTGACCCAAGTCCCCCGGCTCGTCCCGAACCCCATCGACTTGCCACCCCACCCGAAGGCCGGGTGCTCGATGTCGAGATCGGTGGCGAGGGTTGCCGCACAGCGGGCAATCACATCGGGCACGGGAGCATCCCGCAGGTCGAGCACCGTCGTTCCTTCGGGCTGGTCGAATCTCGGAAGGACCGACGGTACCGCACTGCGGAGGCAGGCCCAGACACCCGACGCTCAGGTGATCCAGTTCCGCCGCGTCGGCTGATCCTTTTCTAAGTGGGCACGCCGTGGGCATACGACCTTCGAAAAGATCAAGCATAAAAATGCCGTGCGCTCCAAAAACTGTTGGAGCGCAGGCGGAATCCAAGGGTGGAGCTGAGGGGATGGAACTTGAACCCTGATCTCGCCCGCTACCTGCGGGAACGCGGTACGCCCACCACAGGCGAAGTCAGAACGTAGTCACGGAACTCCGCAGAGCAGAGGGCCCGCCCGGGAGGAGCACTCCGGGCGGGCCCTCTGCGTTCCACGATCAGGTCGGGCGCTAGCCAGACTGCTAGCAATAGCTAGCAGTCGGTGGACGGGTGGGGCGCGTACTCGCCACGCGCCATCACCGGCGACCCCTCCTGATCGCATTCGTCGGATTGTTGGCGGGTGCGGCGAGAGTCTGTGGTCTCCACAGTTCTCCGAGCGTGACGATGACCGTGTCCAGCATCGCTCTCTGGCCGTACTCGTAGGCGGCGGCTTCGTCCTCGGTGACCTGACGGCCGGCCGTCAGCAGTGGCTTCGGGTCGGCGCCGAGGATGGCGAACAGCGCCCGACGGTAGTCCGATTTCCTGAGCGGCGNCCCGTCCTCGCTTTCGGTGTCGAGNTCGAGGAGGTTCATCACATATTCTCGATACAGGGTGATGACTTTTTCCCCGCCGACTTCGAGTATCACCGGATCACCAGCCCCGATCCGGCGGGACGAATGTCGGGCGAGACATCGAATTCGATGGGGGCGACATCNTATCCGTCGAGCCGCCGCAGCCGGGCTGACCTCTCGGCAGCGGCGACCGATTCGTAGGGAAGCAGGATTCCGCCGATACAGGGCTCCGGCCCACCCTGATACCAGACGATCGCGTAGACGGTCTCGTTTCCCACGCCCGACCTCCCGTTCCGCCCGCGCCATGCGGGCCCGATCGACAGTTCTTTCTCGCCGATGGCGGCTACCCGGGCCCGGGAGTCGAAAAGCGTGGGGTGCTCTCCGCTGCGACCGAGCCCGGGTGCCTGGAACAGAAATCTAGCCGCTCGTAGCCGAGGGCCACGAGCGACGGATCATGGTAGTTCCCGATCGTGTCGGTGGGACTACCACGCAACGTGGTAGTCCCTGATTGCTGCTACGCAGAGACGTCAAGGAAGTCCGCGAGACCCCGGAGTTCCTCGTTCAGGGAACGCTTGCGGCTGTGCAGCAGGGTGATCAGGACGTCTTTCCCCTTGCGCTGGTGCCGCAGCCATTCCGGCGCGTTCTTCCTCAGGTGGACGAGGACATCCGTCGCGTCCTTGTAGTCGCGCAACACGGTATGCGCGGTGGCGACGTCGAGCAGATGACGGCTGAGGTTGTCCGACCGGTACCGGCGGGACCGGGGGTACGGGATGCTCTCCGCCAGCCGCAGCACGCCGCGCGCGTCGCCCATTACCATCATGGATTCCGCGCGTTTCATGGCGACCACGGCGGGCCCGAAGGTCGTCAGGTACTGGTTGTGGTGATCGGGCGCCCGTGCGGCGGAAATCCGGGACGCGGCGACGTCCGCCAGCGACAGGAAATCGTCCGAGGAGTCCTGCCGGTTGTTGCGGATCGCGGCGGCGGAGCCGCGCAGCAGGAGCCATCCCCACGCCGATAGATCCTCATCCGTCGCCGTGGACATGCGCGGTTCTATCTTCGTCGCGATGTCGCCTGCCAGTGATTCGGCGTCCACGAAACGGCCCTGCCGGATGAACAGCCATGCCTGCGAGATGGCAGCGAACGCCGCTGTCAGGTTGTCCCCGACGGTCGTGGCGTCGCCGATCGCGTCACGAATCGCCGCATAGGCAAGGTCGTATTGCCTCACCTGAGTGAGGAAAAGTCCGGCGAGTTGGAAGATCTCGGCTCGCAGCCGGACCAGTGTCGCTCTTTCCTCGTCGGCTGCGCGGTCCACGAGTGCGTGGCTCTGCCGGATCATTCTCGGGAGCATCGCGGCGACGGCTTCGAAATCGTCGGCACGATACCGGCCCACTGCTTCGGACAGTGCCGCCCGGAGGGTGGCCTCTGGCGCTTCGGCGGCCGGTTCCGCGCCGAACGTGACCGCACCCGCGAGACCGATCATCGGGGTGAGCGCCTGCCGCAGCGGGAGAAGATTCAGCTTGTTACTTTCCTCGTGCTCTGCGACCGGTGCCGGTGAGCCCGACTCGAACAGCGACGAGGTCTCCACATCGAGCGCACGAGCAAGGATGTGGAACGTTTCCAGCCGGGCGTTTCCTCCCTGTTCGATTTTTCGGATTGTGGAAACGCTCAGCCCGGCTCTCTCGGCCAGCCCCTCCTGAGACAGGCCGCGTCGGCGGCGGAGGTTCTGGAGATGGGTTCCCGGTGCCGGCTCGTCTGTCATCGCGACCCTCTTCCCGCATACGCGCGCAGCCACTTACCAGAGTACGGCGCCGCGATGACAGCGACGCGCCACCGCACCACGGATGCCGGTATCTCGCCCCGGTGGTCCACCGGACCGACAGCGCGTCTCCGGAGAGCCGGTGGAGCCGCGTCGGCGGCGTCACCGGTCGCGTCCGTGGAAGGCCGGTGGGCACCCGACCGGGCAGGCAGGGCACCGACCCCGCGATGACTACGCAAGGTGACGACCGTCGGGGCGACGGGCGGAGGGGTTAGCAGTCCGCCGGAGGGTCTCACAGGCCGGTTCTCCGGCGTTTTCGGGGTTTGGCGCTCCTGGGCGCTAACCACATAACGCCCAGGTCAAGGGCCGTTTTGGCTGCTAACACAGGTGCTAACGTTAGCGGGCAGGCCGCTAACGTTAGCGGCTCTCCCTCGCCGGATACTGCTACTTTCCGTGACGATCTCGGCCGCCGGGCGGCGGCGTCGCGGGGCNGGTGCGGCACGCTCGGGACCACGCCACGAGCACAGCCGGACATGATCCGCGACAGGGCCGATTCAGAATGACTTCTCTCACGAAGGTCAGGACTTTCTGCCCCGCTTCCGCCGTGAATGCCGGATGCCCTCACGGGGAATAACTACAGGGGAGGCATGGTGTTCCGCGCCGTGGCTCGCACGCCCGATCATCGGTCCCGTCGTCTGGGAGAGGGTGCGCTTGACATCATTGTGGATCTTCGTGGTTCGGTCTGGCCGTTCACAGGACTTCGACAGCTGGTTCCCACATCCGGCCACCACGACGAGGACAGGCGTTCTCCCGATGAGAGCCGCAGTCCTCGGAGGATTCACGGTCAACCCCCGGAGACAGGGCTCCACATCGTGTCGTGGATCAACCTAGACAAGCGGATCTTTACGTTCGGTATCGGGTAGCGGGCGGAGCGCTACGGGTAGCGGCTGTGCTACCCGGGGCGCTACCTGTCCCGCCGGTCCTGACCTGCGCCCGGACCGCCGGGTAGCGAGTAGCGGACGGCACCGCCGATCGCGCGCGCACGCGCGTGGCGGCGGGTGCCCTGCCCTGTGCGGCCGCTACCGCTACCCGACCGGGCGAATCCCCTTGTCCACGATTCTTCCAACCGCGCGAGAGAATCGGGTCTGATTCGTTGAATGCGGCACGCCGCCAGCATGTCTCCGTCATCGCACAACCTCATTCCGATATCGACTGCGGCGGGTTCGCGGCCGCGCTCGTCAGCTGGGCGAGCATGATTTCCCGCGAAGAGGTAGAGGGTCCGGGCGACACCCGGACCGACAGTTCTCCGGTCGCCATTACCGGCATGGAGAGAACTCAAAAGGAAAGTAAATGCTAACAGGAAGGGTGTTACCATGTCGTCGCCGATCATCGGAAGAAAGGGTCTTCCATGCACCCTGCCACTGCCACCGATACCGACATTCCACCGTCCACTGAATCCATCCGCCGACTGCGCGCCGTGTTCTATCTTCGGGTTTCCTCCAAGTCGCAGGTACGCACCGACTACAACCCGGAGGGAATCTCGCTCCCCGCGCAGCGGACGAAGTGCGGCGAGAAAGCCGAGAGCATCAATGTCGATGTCGTCGACGAGTACGTGGAACCGGGCGCCTCCGCCTACAAGGACCTGAACAAGCGACAGGCGTTCCTTTCGATGATCTCCCGTATCGAGGCGCAACGGGACGTCGACATCGTGATCGTCTACCAGTTGAACCGGTTCGCGCGGGACAGGTACGAGGACGCCGACTTCACGATGCGGCTGCGTAATCTCGGCGTCCTGCTCGTCTCCGCCACCGAGAACATCGACGAGACCCCGTCCGGGGAGCTTCTCCACGGAATCATGGCCGCGATCAACCAGTACCAGTCGGCCGCGAGTGGCAAGGACATCGCCTACAAGATGATGCAGAAGGCCAGCAACGGCGGAACTCCCGGTCTCGCCCCGATCGGCTACCGCAACGTCCGGATCAGGACCGACGGGCGCAACATCGCGGACGTCGCACTCGACCCCGACCGGTGGCGGCTCGTCCAGTGGGCTTTCGAGGAGTTCGCCACCGGGAAATGGACGGTCGCGACCATCACCGAGGAACTCATCCACCGTGGCCTTACAAACCGGGCCGCCGGAAAGCGGCCCGAACGGCCGCTCAACAAGTCCCACGTCCACAAGATGCTCACCAACAAGTACTACGTCGGTGTCGTCACCTTCTCCGGTGTCGAATACCCGAACGGCAGACACCNCACCTTCGTCACCCCCGCGATCTTCGACCGCGTCAACGCGATACTGCGTGCCCGCGACGTCGCCGGAGAGAAACCGCAACACCACTTCCACCCGCTCAANGGCAGCCTGTTCTGCGGGCACTGCGGCTCACGGTTCGGGATCACCAACGCCACCGGCCGGCACGGCGGCACCTACCCGTACTTCTACTGCCTCGGCCGCCAGCGCGGAAAATGCCGACAGCCCTACGTTCTCATCAGCACCGTGGAACAGCTCGTCGAAGAACAGTGGCGCCGCGTCGAGATCNCCCCCCGACACAGGGCACGCATCCGGGAACTCGTCGTCGCCAGCGCGCAGTCCCTCACCACCCACGGCGCCGCACAGGCCACCCGCCAGAAGAAGACCATCACCGACCTCGAACACGAACGCCGCGCGTGCATGCGCGCCTACTACAACGGCGCGATCAGCGAGGAATTCCTCAAGGAGGAACAGGACCGTATCGACCGGGCACTTACCCGGGCCCGCGAGACCCTCGCCGTGTGTGAGGGTGAATGGCGCAACCTCGATCGCGTCCTGGACCAGATTCTCGCGCTCTGCGAGGACAGCCACACCCTCTACCGCACGGCACCCGCCATGGTGAAACGGCACCTCAACCAGGCGGTGTTCCACCGATTCTGGATTTTCGACCGTGGCATCCGTACGGCGGACCTGCACCCGCCGCTGGCACAGCTCCTCGGGAAGGATCTTGACCAGCGGCTCGCCACCGAGACCAAGAACCTGATCAACGCCCAGCGGACCCCAGAGGCCTCCGAGACCCTCGACCCACACTCCCCNACAGGACCGACCATCGCGCTCGTCCACAGCGACGTCAGGGCCCATAGCGGACAAATGAAAACGCCGCCCGGGACTTCACCGGACGGCGTGTTGCTTGCCGAGGGACAGAGGAACCATGGTCAGGTTTCGAACATGGCAACTCTGGTGGAGGTGAGGGGACTCGAACCCCTGGCCTCCTCCGTGCGAGGGAGGCGCTCTACCAGGCTGAGCTACACCCCCTGGAAGCAACTGAAGCTTACAGGACGCTGGCGGCAAGCGGGTGACCACCCCCCTCCGACTGCCTACCGGTCGGTGGCGCCTGGCTTTCCGACGCCGACCGGCCGGTCTGACCGACCCCGGTCGTGGCGGCGTGCGTGGCGTAGGANCGCGCCGGGACGGGTGCGGGCAGGGGGTGGGGTGGAACCGTTCGGGCGGACCCGGGCTGGCCGAGGGGCTGGTGCGGCAGCTGGGCCGGGCCTGGCCGCACGACACCCGGTTTCGTGACGAGGCCCGCGACCACCAGCATGGTCTCGAAGATGGCGGCGGCTTCCGCCGCCCGGAGCAGGCCGGCCTCGTGCCCACGCCAGCCGCGGGAGCGGGCCCCGTCGAGCACGATCTCCGCGTCCGGCTGCCCGCTGGGGCCGTCGCCGACGAAGACCAGGCGCCCGCCGTCGGGCACGGCGCCGCCCCGCAGCGGGCGGTGCTCCCACAGTTCGAGGGTTTCCTCCGGGCTCCAGGCATCGTCCCGCAGCGGAGTCTGCCAGGCGGCCCGCCCCGGCCGGTAGACACGGAGGAAGACCCGGACCCCACGGCAGCGGAAATGCAGGCCGGTTCCGTCCACGGTGACGGCCTTCAGGTCCACGGGTATGGCACTGCTCGTCGGGCACGTGACGAATCCCCGGTGCCGCAGCCGGGCGAGCCATGATTCGAACGTCAAGACGGAACTCCTCCTGCCGCGAAGCACCGCGCACCTGCCCGGGCCAGGCCGGCCAGACCCGTCCCGGCGGCCGGCTCCCGGTCGGTCCCGGTCCGTGGGGACCGCGCGAACCAGGGCGGCGGCAGGTGGACGAGCGCTGGGCGCCAGTGGCCGGCAGGCGGGTCCGACGGCACGACATCGAGACACACCAGTGACCGAACATGGAGGGATACAGGTCAGGCTGGGAGCGGACGGCGGCGAGCGCCGCGGGCTCCGGTTGGCGCGTGATCACGTACCTGGCCGGCCGTACCCGACGGTCTTCACCGTGCGGGTCGCGCCCGGGAGGCGGGCCCGGCGCTGAACGTGATCCGGAGGCCCCTCACGCCCTGGCCCGTCAGGCGGAGCCTGTCGGGGCGACGCCGGGTGGCCGTTCGAGGCCTGGACGCGGCGTCAGTGGGCGCGAGGGCAGAGACAACACCGCGAACAGGCAGTCGAAAGCTCCAGGCGCCGGAAACCGGCGACAGCAGCGGACCGCGAGCGGAGTGTCACCAGGCCATTATGCACACGGACACCGCCCGCTGGGGGACGTGCCTTCCCCCACATCCGCTCAGCTGCCGACGGCGTGCCGCCGGAGCAGGGTCTCCAGCTCGTCCGGGTCCTGGCTCTGGGCCGCCGGCCCGGTGGCCTCCGGAGTGACGGGCTCCGCCGCCGGCGCGGCGGGCGGAATCAGCCCACCGTGGGTGCCCGGCGGGTGCACCTGGACGCGCCCCGGGCGCGAGGTGTTCGGGCGCGCCCCCGGCCGCGGGACGGGGCGCTGCGCGGCCCCGGTGCGGTAGGCGGGCGCCGCGGGGGCGGCACCGGCGCCGCTCCCGGGGGCCTCGACGCCATCCGCGGCGGTGTCGGCGTACTGAGGCTGGTCGGCGTACTGAGGCTGGTCGACGTACTGAGGCTGGTCGNCGTACTGAGGCTGGTCGNCGTACTGAGGCTGGTCGNCGTACTGAGGCTGGTCGGCGTACTGAGGCTGGTCGGCGTACTGGGGCTCGCTGTCGTAAACCCGCGCGTCGTCCTCGACCTGACCGGTCTGGACGGTGTCGTCGGCGTACCCGTAGTAGGCCTGCTCCGGGTGGTCCGCCGGGTGGCCACCCCGCTCCGTGTACTCGGGATCGGCGGCGTACTCGACCTCGGCGGCGTACTGGGCCTGCCCCGCGTACTCGGCTGCCGGGTACTGGGCTTCCGGCTGGGCCTGCACGTACTCGACGTATTCGACCGGGCCCAGGTGGTCGCCGTGGCCCGGGTGCTCCCCGTAGTGCGCGTAGGCCGTGCGGGTGACCATCCGGCCGGTGTAGCCGACACCGGTCGACGGAGGCGATGCCGGCGACTGGTCGGGGCCGGCCATCGAGCCGTCAGCCTCGTAATGCCGCGTCCCGTACCCCGCTGCCGCGCCGTCGTCGGCCGCGTATCCCTCGGCGTAGCCCTCCGCGGGGTAGTCGGCCGCGGGGTAGTCGGCCGCGGGGTAGTCGGCCGCGTGCGCCTCGGGGGCGTAGCCGCCGGCCGGGTAGTCCCGCGCGGCGTACTCGTCGGCCGGGTACTCGTCGTCCGCCAGGTCGTCGTCCGCGTCGTCGCCGTCCGCCGTGTCGGTGTGCCGGGTGCGGTCACCGGCGTGCGAGCGGCCCGCGGCCTCGCCGAGCCGCTCGTTGTCGGTGTGGCCGTCGGTGTGCCGATGATCGTGGTCCTCGGCGGCGAAGCGCTCGTCGGTGCCGTCCGCGGACAGCCGGATCGGCGCGTAGTCCGCGCCGGGGGTGGTGCCCACCGGCCGGGACCTGCCGGCCGCCGCGGGCGCGCTCGCGCCGCCGGACCAGCCTCGGATGCCGCCGCGGGCGCGGGCGGCCCGGTCCGCGGCGATCCGGCGGTCCAGGGCGGCCCTGGCCCGCACCAGGCGCCGATGCGCCTGCGCG
This sequence comes from Frankia sp. EI5c, assembly GCF_001636565.1. GTDB lineage: Bacteria > Actinomycetota > Actinomycetes > Frankiales > Frankiaceae > Parafrankia. The sequence continues at coordinate 15,817 of NZ_LRTK01000024.1, read as the reverse complement.
GACCGACGCAGGTGGATCACGTAGCCGGCGGTCCCGGAGTCGACGATGAGCTGGACGACGATCCACATCCCGCCCAGCGTGGCGGCGAGGACGACGCTCACCGGCAGGGCGACGAGCAGCACGAGCAACCGCTGCCTGCGCAGCCGCACGAGCGCGGCGTGATCGGCCTGCACGGCGCGGACAGCGCGGACGGCGCGGTCGGCCGACAGGGCCTGGGGAGCGTCCATGGCGGCCGCGGCGTCCAGGGTCGGCGGAGGCGACGGAAACGCCGCCGGGGAATCCGCGGAAACCGCCGTGCCGGAGCCTGTTCCCGTCCCCGGTGTCGCCGCGCCTGCTGCTGACGCGCCTGATGCTGACGCGGGGTCCGCCGTTTCCGGCCGGCCATGGGAATCCGCCGGGCTGTCGGCTCCGCCCGGCCCGGCGGCCGTTGGTTCACCGGAGCGCGAATGCGCCATCCCTGTAGCCTCCTGTGCCCCCGTCGCCGGGCCCTCGGACGGGACCCGGGTCAGCGGGTCCGTCCCGACGCGCTGCGGACCGCGCCGGGCGAGCACCCGCATGGCGGTGGAGAACCGGTCCGCGGACCGGTTCTCCACCGCGGAGTCATGGTGACGCAACCACATGGGGATGAGCACGAAGCCCCATACCGCGACGATCGCGAGCCAGATCAACGCACTCACACGATCACGCCCCGCAACGGCTCCGGGATGTGGTCGCGCGACCCGCTGCCGAGTGGCCGGCGCGGATGGTTCTCGCCGTGGGCGGGGTGTCCTGGGTGGCGACCNGCGAGGGGGGAACCGCTCCCCGCCCGCCCGCCGCGAGCCGGGCGCGGAACCGATGCGCCAGGCGCGGGATGCGCGAGCGAGCAGGCCATCGCCGATGCCTCTTCTCGATGTCGTCGTTTACGATTTCGTGCTCGACGCTAGTGAGCGGAATGCGCGCGGTCACCGACCGGAACCCCGCGTGTCGCACACGTCGGCGTGGTTCACCGGGTGGCCGTCCACCGGCAATACACGGGGGAACAGATGTGGGCCAGGCGATACAGCCGCCACCGACCCGCGGGTAGGGCGACGAACACGCAACGCCGGACGCCCCGTGTGGGCACTCTTCCCGGTCATCAGTTGGGGGCGCGGAGGGCTGTCGGCGGCACATCACGGCAGCCCCGAAGGGGGTTGCCTCAGGTGTCACCGCGCCCCGGCGCGGCCTGTTCGCGGCTGTTTCCGGGCAGTGCGCAGAAGGGTCTCCGGGGCCCACTGAGGATGCCCTCCCCAGCCCCGAGCGGGCGGTCCGGAGACCCCGGGAAGGGGGCGTCGGCTCCCGGCGCGCGCTCCCTTCAGGAGTGGGCGGAACGGGTCTCCCGCCAGCGGGCCAGCAATCCACCGGGGACGTCCTCGGTGGTCAGCGCGTAGCAGATATGGTCGCGGTAGTGGCCGTCGATCGAGAGATATCGGCGGTGCAGGCCCTCCTCGCGGAAGCCCAGCTTCACCAGCATCCGGCGGCTCGCCGCGTTCTCCGGGCGGACGTTCGCCTCCAGCCGGTGCAGGCCCACGGGCCCGAAGCAGTGGTCGGTCACCAGCGCCAGCGCCGTCGGGGTGATGCCCTGCCCGGCGCGGGCGCCGTCGACCCAGTAGCCGACGTGCCCGCTGTTGAAGGCTCCCCGCACAATCGTCGACACCGTGAGCTGGCCCACCAGCCGCCCGTCGTAGGCGATGACGAAGGCGAGTGCGGTACCCGCCCTGGACTGTGCCCGCAGGCGGTGCATCATCTGGGTGTAGACGCCGACGGTCTGGCGCTCGGACCAGTTCTCCCGCACGGGCGGCGTCCCCGGCCGGGTCGCCTCCCACGGCGCGAGCCAGTCCGCGTTGCGGTTGCGGACCTCGACCCAGGTCCCCGCGTCCCGCAGTTTCATCGGGCGTACCACGATGTCGCCGTGGCGCAGGACGACCGGCCAGCCGGGAGCGCTCACCCGCCACCGCCCGCGGCCGGGTGATCGGTGTCTCCCCGGAGCTGGGCGATCGCGTGTGCGGCGACCGGGCCGAGGACCCGGGCGCCGTCGCGGACCCCGCCGGTCGAACCGGGCAGGTTCACCACGAGGGTGGCGCCCACGGTGCCGGCCAGGCCTCGGGAGAGGACCGCGGTCGGAACCTTGTCCCGGCCGGCGGCCCGCAGCGCCTCGGCGAGCCCGGGCAGCTCCCGGTCGAGCAGGTCCCGGGTGGCTTCGGGGGTGACGTCCCGCGGGCCGAGGCCGGTGCCGCCCGTCGTCACCACCAGGTCGACGCCGCCGGCGGCGGCGGTGCGGATGGCCGCGGCGATCTCGCCCCGCTCGTCCGGGACCACGACCGGCGCCGGCACGTCGAACCCGAGCCCGGCGAGCGCCTCGACCAGCAGCGGGCCGGAGCGGTCGGGGTAGATCCCGCGGTGCGCCCGGTCGGACACGGTGACCACCAGTGCCCGGGCACCCGCGGGCGGGCTGGGCAGCTCGCTCACCCGCGCCCGCTTCCGTCCCGCCGCCAGTCCCCGGACTTCCCGCCGGTCTTGGACAGGACCCGCACACCGGTGAGCTCGGCCTCCGGGTCGACGGCCTTGACCATGTCGTGCAGCGTCAGCCCCGCGACGGCGACCGCGGTGAGCGCCTCCATCTCCACTCCGGTCCGGTCGGCGGTGCGCACCGTCGCCGTGATGTCCACGCCGTCGTCGACCACGGTGAGCTCGACCTTCACCCCCGAGATCGCGATCGGATGGCACAGCGGCACGAGGTCCGGGGTCCGCTTGGCCCCCATGATCCCGGCGATGCGCGCGACGGCGAGGGCGTCGCCCTTCGGTACTCCCTCGCCGCGCAGCAGCGCGACGACCGCGGGCGAGGTCAGCAGACGACCGGCGGCCGTGGCCGTCCGGGTGGTCACGTCCTTGGCGGAGACGTCGACCATCCGCGCCGCGCCTCGGTCGTCGACGTGGGTGAGCCGATCAGCCACCGTTTTCCCCACCGGCCCCGGGCGCCTCCGTGGCCGGGGCCACCGGCCCGGCCCATTCGGGGTCCGGCAGCAGCAGCGCGGACAGTCTGGTACCAGGGGACACCTCGGTGACCTCCTCAGGGACGACGAGTAACGCGTGGGCCGAGGCCAGCCCGGACATCTGGTGGGCGCCNTGCCCGCCGGCGGACGTCGCGACCAGTTCCCCGGCGGCGTCCCGCTCAAGGCGGACCCGGGGAAACGTACGCTTTCCGGACTGGGAGAGGAGCGTCTCCCCCACCACCACGGTGACAGCTCCGGAACTCGGGTCCAGGCCGGCGGAGCCATCCTGCCAGGGCACCTGGGTGGCCAGCGGTGTCACCCGCGGCGGCAGCCCGCGCATCCGCCGCAGCGCGGGCCGGACGAAGAGCTCGAACGACACCAGGGCGCTGACCGGGTTACCCGGCAGCGTGAAGACCGGCACACCGTCCACGACCCCGAAACCCTGCGGTTTACCGGGCTGCATCGCTATGCGCTCGAACCGGACGTCGGAGGATTTGCTCAGCACCTGCTTGACGACGTCCCGGTCCCCCACGCTGATCCCGCCGGTGGTCACGATGACATCGGTGTTCTTCAACAGCTCCTCGAACACCTCGGCGAATGCCTCCGGATCGTCGGAGACACCGGCCACTCTGCGGACAACCGCTCCGGCCTCATGGGCAGCCGCGGCGATGGCGTGGCTGTTCGAGTCGACGATCTGCCCCGGCCCGAGCGGCGTGCCGGCCTCGACGAGCTCGTTCCCGGTGGACAGCACCGCCACCCGCGGCCGCGGGTGGACGGCCGGACGCGCGACGTTCACGGCGGCCAGCAGGCCGATCTGGGCGGCACCCAGCACGGTGCCCGCGGCGAGCACCAGGTTGCCGGGGGCGATGTCCTCGCCGGCCCGGCGGATGTGCAGCCCGCGCCGGGGCGCACGGTTGATCCGCACCGTCTCGGTGCCGCCGTCGGTCCATTCGAGCTGGACGATCGTGTCGGCACCCACCGGCAGCGGCGCACCGGTCATGATCCGAGCGACGGTGCCCGCCACCAGCGGTTCGGGGCGCACGGGGCCGGCCATGATCTCGCCGGAGACCGGCAGAGTGACCGGGTTTGCCTCGCTCGCCGCCGCCACCTCCGCGGCCCGGGCCGCGTAGCCGTCCATCGCCGAGTTGTCGAACCCGGGGACGGCGACCGTGGCCCGGACGTTGGCCGCCAGCACACACCCGTGTGCCTCCCGCAAAGCGGTCCGACGGGGAGACATTGGTCCGATTGATGACAGAATGTCCGATGCGTGCTGGTCTACCGTTTTCACGTTCCCCGTCCGTTCTTTACACTTCTGTTCTGACCGTTCGTCCTTCGCGTCAGCGGTGAGGGGGCAGCGGTGAGAGGTCGCCGGGGCGGACTCCGACAACCGTCACCCGAGGGTCAATTCCTGGCCCTGGTAGGGGCGTCATCCGGCCGCACCTCCGACGCCCCGCACAATTGCACACGAAGATGTCCGACCATTCTGCCTGCTGCCCGGCAATCACTCCTGCCAAGGGTCCGGGAATCCGGCACCCAGTCGCATATCCCGAAGTGTGCGGTCACATGCCGTCAGCGCACGGTGCGACCCATTCGCGGCCAGCCGGCAAGGCGGCCACCGGCCGCGGGCACCCGCGGCCGGAAAGGCCGGGCGCCGGACAATCTCAGGCCTCGGCCTTGGGACCGCCGGACGCCACGTACTCCTCAAGCCACGGGTAGAACTCCGGGCCGAGGTCCGGGCGCTCGCTGGCCAGCCGCACGATCGCCTTCAGATAGTCCACCCGGTCCCCGGTGTCGTACCGGCGGCCGGTGAACACGATGCCGTGCACCGGCAACGCCGCCGCCGGATCGTCACCGGCCCGCTCCGCCAGCGTCCGCAGCGCGTCGGTGAGCTGGATCTCGCCACCCCTGCCCGGCGGGGTCGACCGCAGGATGTCGAAGATCTCCGGAGGCAATACGTAACGCCCGATGACCGCGAGGTTGCTCGGCGCCTCGTCCACCGGCGGCTTCTCGACCAGGTCGGTGACCCGGACGGCCCGGTAACGGCCGGTTGGTGTGGTCAGAGCCGCCGCACCGCCCGCCGGTTCCGCCGCAGCGCCGGCCGGGGGCCCCGGGGCGATGGTGGCCACCCCGTACATCGAGACCGACTCCTCGGGCACCTCCATGAGCGCCACGACCGCGCCACCATGGCGGGCCTGCAACGCGATCATCTCGACGAGCAGCGGGTCACGCTCGTCGATGAGGTCGTCCCCGAGCAGCACCGCGAACGACTCCGAGCCGACGTGCGCGGCCGCGCACAGCACGGCGTGCCCAAGGCCGCGCGGTGACGACTGCCGGACGGAGTGGACCTCCGCCAGCTCCGCGGAGGCGCGGACCCGCTCGAGCCGGGTTTTGTCCCCCTTGCGCTCAAGCGCGGCCTCAACCTCCGCCTCCCGGTCGAAGTGGTCCTCGATGGCCTTCTTGGATCGGCTGGTCACCAGCAGCACGTCCCGCAGGCCCGCCTGGGAGGCTTCTTCGACTACGTATTCGATCGCCGGTCTGTCGACGACAGGTAGCATCTCTTTGGGAACCGACTTCGTCGCAGGCAGGAACCGGGTTCCCAGACCCGCGGCGGGAATGACCGCCTTCGTCACCAGCATGGGCGAAACCTTAGTCCGGCGGGCGGTCCCGGAGCACGACCGCACCGATACACAGGACATTCACAACACGGCGCCGGGGTGCCGGGCCGGCCCCGTGCCGCCACACCCCGCCCGGGTCGCCGGCGCGGGCGGCGCCCGCGCCCGGGTGCCACCGCCCTCCGTACCGACCGGCGACTCGGTCCGTACCGACCGGCGACCCCGCCGACACCGGCAGGCAACCCCGCCACTCCGGCGGCGGCGACCAACGCCTCAGGGCGCGGCCGGCGCGGCGGCAGGCAAGCATCCAGCCGCTACACAGCGCTACATTCCGCCACGTCTGCCGACCATCCGCGCCCGACTCGTCACCCTCGAACAACCCGCGACGGAACACGTGCGGCCCCGGCGGGTCGGCCTCGGGCAGGTCTCCACGTGCGGGTCGATCACGGTACCGTGTGGCCTTCGCCAGAGGGATGTCATGCCGATGTTGCCCGTCGGACCATCATCGGCAGCATGAACAGGCGCGGGCGCGGGAAGTCCGAACGGTCCGGTCGCAAGCCGGCCGGCCTCGGGGCAGCGGGCCCGAGCGCGGTGAGGGTGGGGATGGCTTTGACCGGAGGAACCGTCACCGGCAGTGATGTGGTGGGCCGGTCCGGCCTGGACCAGGGCACGCCGGACTCCGCCGGGGGGAGCCCGGCCACCGCCGGCCCTCCCGCCGCCGAATCATCCGCCGCCGCCTCCGAGCCGGCGTCACCCCCGCCCGCTCCGCCGCCGGCGACGTCCCCGGCCTCCGCAACGTCCCCGGCCTCCGCGACGACCCCGGCCTCCGCGACGACCCCGGTCGGCGCCCGGTCCCCGGTCACCTCCCCGTCCGCGGAGTGGCGGGGCACCAAGGGCGAGATCCGCCGTCGGCTGCGGGCACTCCGGCGCGCGGGCGTGACGCCGGACTCGGCTGTCCTGACCGAGCGGGTGCTGGCTGTGCCCGAGATCTCCCGGGCCACCTGTGTGGCGGCCTACGTCGGCATGGCGGACGAGCCGGACACCGCCGAACTGCTGACGCGGCTGCGCTCCCGCGGGGTGCGGATCCTGCTGCCGGTCGTACGCGCGGACCTCGATCTCGACTTCCGCGAGTTCGGCGGCACGCTCGTGCCCGGCGCCATGGGCACCCGCGAACCACCGCCGAGCGCCCGGCTGGTCGACCTCACCCGGGCCGACGCCGTCATCGTGCCCGCCCTCGCCGTCGACGGGGCGGGGAACCGGCTGGGGCGCGGCGGCGGCTCCTACGACCGCGCGCTGGCCAGGATCGCGCCCACGGTGCCGGTGATAGCGTTGGTGCACGATCGGGAGATCCTCAGCGACGTTCCGGCCGAGGCCCACGACAGGCCGGTGACGATCATCGTCACGCCCTCCAGAACCCTCCGTCCGGGCTCCCGGTGAGGCTCAGGTCCACATTCGGGAAGCCATCGGCCGCTCCGAGGCGTTAGAGTTGGCAGTCCCTACCACCGAGTGCCAACTTCGGGAGGAGTCCGTGCCGACCTACCAGTACCGCTGCACCGCCTGCGGGCATGATCTTGAAGCCGTGCAGAGCTTCAGTGACGCGGCGCTGACCGAGTGTCCTGCTTGCACGGGCCAGCTTCGGAAGGTGTTCAGCTCCGTAGGCCTCGTCTTCAAGGGCAGCGGTTTCTACAAGACCGACAGCCGTTCGGGTTCCTCCTCCGGGGTCCCGGCCCGACCGAAGGACGCCTCGGCCGGCTCCTCCGACGGTGATTCGTCCGCCAAGAGCACCGCGGCGGCGGAGAGCGGCTCCAGCGCCACGGCAAGCTCGTCGACGGCGTCGTCGACCGGTAGCAGCTCGTCCACCAGCACGGCCTCCGGCACCGCTGCCGCCTGACCGACCCGCTCGCGGCACCGTTCCGCCGAACCAGCCCCCGGCTTTCGCTCCACCGCCGGGGGCTGGTTCGCGTTCGGAGCCCCGGAGCGCGGGCCTTCGCCCTCGCCCGCCCACCGATCCGGCGCCCACCGGCTCGCCGGTACCCGCAACGCGACCATCACGAGAAGGCCACCGAGACACCAATGAACGCCCACCTGGACGTCGGTGGCGGCGCCGGGAGCGCCGGCTGCGTGCGGGGCGGCGCCGGCCCGGCCAACCGCGACGGGCGACCGGCGAGCGGCATCTGACCTGCGGATCCCGCCGCCCACCACCTTCTCCCGGGCGTGGGGCCGCCGAACGGACACGCCCCCGCCCACGCGACTCAGCGCCGTGCAATTGCATCTTCCCGAGCATCGAATCGTTCACGGCGCAATGGGCCCAGCCGGTATTCCGACGTCCGCCGGCGCCCGGCGAAGTCAATTGACTGAATTAATCGACTCGTTGCGAGAGACCGCCCCGCATTTTGAAGATGACCGCCGGGAACGTAGCCCCCNTCGGCCAGCCGGGACCACACTCAGGCCCACCACCGCTCCGGCCGCCGGGCACATGTTCGGGCACGCGAAGACGGGAGGCGGCGGAACCCGATCCCGAATACCGTCAATCGACGAGATCAGCGGGTGGCCNATGCCACAACCGGAATCGGCGCTGCCAGTACCCGCCCAGGCGGTGCCGCCATCACAGTGCCGCCTGCGAACTATCGGACACATTGCCCGATTTAGGGATCCGGCCCGGCGCACCGGGATGCCTGTAGCCGCAGCGCATCCCGCACGTGACCAGCCCGCCAGGGCGATCCGAGCGGGACGGGCGGAGCGCGCGGACGCTCCTACTGCTTACGCCGTCGATAGTGCTCCACGATCCAGGCGTCGACCTCGCGCTTACGCCAAACCCGGGTTCCTTTGGCTCCGCTGCCGGCCGGCGCGTTGATGACCTGGAGCGGCTCCGGAAACTTGGAGTCCTTGCGAGTCCAGTAGTCCACGGCCTGCCGTGTGATCTTGAGTTGGAACGCGATGTCCCCGATGCCAACCAACTGCTCACCGTCGTCCACGGCAACATCGTAACCACTTTGCTCTTGCCCAAGAACCTCGCTAGGGTCGTTTTTGCTTGACGACAAATAATGTCCGCGGAGGAAACCATGCCCATGACACCCGTCAGCCGGAACGACATCAGCGAGCTGATTGACCGCGACGAGGCGTACGACACCGACCCGTGCGGCGACCCCCCGCTCCTGGTGGCGAGGTACCGCGCCTCGCTGCGCGCGGTGCTGGCCGCCCGACCGGCCGAGCCCACCGGGCCCACCGGGCCCACCGGACCGGACGGATCCGCGCAGGCCACCGGGGCTGCCAGGACCGCCCGTTCCGCGGAACCCGACAACCACACCGGTTCCGCGGCACCGGCGAACCGCGCCGGCACCGCGGAACCCACCTGGCCGGGCGCGGGGTCACGTGCCTGGACCCGTCAGGAGCGGGACGCCTACCTGGCCGGCGGACGCGCCACCCTCCAGGCGGTCGTCGGCGCCGTGGCCGACGCGCTGGCGGGCCCTGACGCTCACCGGAACTGCTGACGCTCACCGGAAATGAGGAGTTGCCGGGCGCTGCCGGGCGAACGGCGCCGGCGTCCGGCCCGCCGGCGCCGCCCCCCGTGTCGCCACCCGTGCGCGGCGGGAGGCGGCCGGTAGATTGACCGCGCCGGCTCCGGGCGCGACGCGCGAAGCAACCGGCCGGTGGCTCGACCCGCTGGATGAACCGACGGACGGCCCCCGATCGACTGCCACCGGGCAGCGGGCCGCACGGCGATCGGAGGAGATCATCATGGGGAACCTGCCGCTGCCAGGCGACGAGATCCCGAGCGATGAGCGCTCAAGCGACGAGCGGGAGATCGGCTGGGGTGAGGACGGGCTGATCGAGGAGGAGGCCGACACCAACCTCGCCCGGCTCCTGGAGGACCTGCCGCCGCATCACATCGAGCGCTGAGTGCCGCTCGAGCGCTGCGTGCCGCGGGTGGCCGTCAGGACCGGCGCGAGAACCGCTCCGCGGCCCGCGACAGCAGACGCGCGAACCGCTCGGGCGCGTCCAGATGCGCCGCGTGGCCGCACCCGGGCAGCACCTCGACGGCGAGCCCGAAACGTTCACCGAGCGCTGCCGCCGCGCGATGCCGCACCGGCGGCGACAGCTCGCCGACGGTGATCAGAACCGGGGGCGCGCCGGCGGGTGGCGGCCCCGGCTCGAAGCCGAGAAACATCGCCAGGTCACGCCGGACCATGCCCGGGTCGGCCGAGGCGTGCGCCGGCCGCCAGCTCGGGCCGTAGAGACGACGTCCGAACGCGGCGACACCGCCGGTCTCGAACGCCTCGGCCATCGGGGCGAGCAGGCCGGGCACGAGCGAGCCGACCGCGGGCTCGTGCAGCACGGCGGCGGCCATCGGGACACCCGCGGCGAGCATGGCGAGGCCGAGGGTCGCTCCCCCACTGACACCGCCGAGGATCCCACCGGCGACGGCGGGGGCAAGCGTTCTGATCTCGGCGTCGAGGTCGCCTGTCGATGGCCGGTCAGGCGCCCGCACCTCCCCGGGGCCGAGCGCCGCCCGCACGTCCGACCAGATCGCCCCGGTGGTGGCGGTGCCGTGCAGAAGTACGAAGTGCGGGCTCCGCGCCGCCATCCGACCGTCCTCCGTCCTGCGGGACCGGCACCGCGGCCATCGCCGGTGCCCGGCGCGCTGACACCGGCCCTGCCTCCGACGCCAGATCGAAACCTGACGTGTGCTGATCAGAAACTTTTCGACCGGTACCTTCGCATCCATGTACACATCACTGTATACAGCTCTGTATGCAGAACATCGTGCGGAGCCAGGCCGGTCCTCCGCCGCGGCTGGCCGGCCGGGTCACACGACGACACCGGTCATGACGGATGCTCGGGTTCATGACATCGTCGCCCACAACTCGGACATCCGGCGCGGGGAACCTGCGGGAGCAGGTCTACGTCGCGCTGCGGCAACGCCTCATGTCCGGGGAGTTCTCCTTCCGGGACCGGCTGGGCGAGGAGCGGGTCGCCGGGCTGCTGGGTGTGTCGAGAACCCCGGTCCGCGAGGCCCTCACCCGGCTGGCCGGGGACGGCCTGGTCGAGAAGCGGCCGGACGGCGGGTACTACCCGGCGGAACCGGACCTCGCCGGGCTGCGGGATCTCTACGAGATCCGGGTCACCCTGGAACTGCGCGGCCTGCAGCGCGCCCTGGAGTCCGACGGGACGCACGACCCGGCCCTGCTCGAACCGCTGCGCGACGAGTGGCTGGCACTGCGCCGCGACCCACCCCCGCCGGACCCGGCCTTCGTGGCCCTGGACGAGAACTTCCACATCACGCTCAGCCGAGCGGCCGGCAACAGCGAGCTGGCGAACATGCTGGCCGCGGTGAACGCCCGGATCCGCGCCGTGCGGATGTACGACTTCCTCACCGCCGACCGGATCACGCTGACGATCAGCCAGCACCTCGACATCGTCGAGAAGGTGCTCGGCGGCGAGGTCGAGGCGGGTGTGCTGGCGCTGCGCGGCCATGTCGGCGAGTCGATGGAGATCGTCGAGAAGCGGGCCGCCCGGGCCATCACACAGATGGTTCTCAACCGGGGACGAGCCCCGCGCTCCCCCGCCTGACGCGGTGGCCGGCACCGGTCATCGCCCCCGGCGGCCCGACCGCCGCGAGCGCAACCGACCGCAGGAGGAGTAACAGTTGACTGTCACCACCGGCACCGTGGCCCCCGCGGGGGGTGGGCTCACGGTCGGTCCCGTCACCGCGGACCCCTACGACTGGCCCTACGACGGCTCCTTCAGCCCCGCGACCACCGCGGTCATCAACATCGACTGGCAGGTCGACTTCTGCGGCGCCGGGGGCTATGTGGACACGATGGGCTACGACCTGGCGCTCACCCAGGCAGGGCTGGCCCCGACCGCCGCGCTGCTGGCGGTCCTGCGGCCACTGGGTTTCATGATTGTCCACACCCGGGAGGGGCACCGCCCGGACCTGTCGGACTGCCCGCCGAACAAGCTGTGGCGGTCCCGGCGGATCGGCGCGGGCATCGGTGATCGCGGCCCGCGGGGGCGCATCCTCACCCGCGGCGAGCCCGGCTGGGAGATCGTCCCGGAGGTGGCACCTCTTCCCGGCGAGGTGATCATCGACAAGCCGGGCAAGGGCTCCTTCTACGCCACCGACCTCGATCTGGTCCTGCGCCGACGCGGCATCACGCACATCATCCTGACCGGGATCACCACGGACGTCTGCGTCCACACGACGATGCGGGATGCCAACGACCGCGGGTACGAGTGCCTGATCCTGTCCGACTGCACCGGGGCGACGGACCCCGAGAACCATCGCGCGGCCCTGCGCATGGTCACCATGCAGGGTGGCGTGTTCGGCGCGGTGGCGACCTCGGCGGCGGTGCGGGACGCGGTCACCACCGCGCTCGCCGCGGCCTGACCGGCCGTTGACGACGAGCCCGGCGGCGGTGCCGGACCTGCAGGCCGCCGTGCTGCGCGCGGGCTATCTCTCCGGCCGGCTGCGGGTCGTCGACGTCGTCGGCGCCGCGCTCGACCGGATCGCCACCCGCGGGGCGGACGGCGTGTGGATCAACACCGTCCCACGGGCGGAGGCGCTGCGCCGCGCGGCGGAGCTTGACGACCTGCTGGCGGACGTACTTCACGCGGCGGGCACGGGCACGGGCACCGGGACGGGGACGGACGCGGACGCGGCTCTTCCCCCTCTTTTCGGCCTGCCGTTCGCGGTCAAGGACAACATCGACGTGGCCGGTCTGCCGACGACCGCCGGCTGCCCCGCCGTCAGCCGCGTGCCGTCGGACAGCGCCCCCGCGGTGGACCGGCTGCTGGTCGCCGGAGCGGTCTGCGTCGGCAAGACGAACCTCGACCAGTTCGCCACCGGTCTCTCCGGTACCCGGTCGCCCTACGGGATTCCGCACTCGCCGTTCGACTCCCGCATGATCGCCGGCGGGTCGAGCTCGGGTTCCGGGGTGGCCGTCGCCGACGGGCTGGTCACCTTCGCGGTGGGCACCGACACCGCCGGTTCGGGCCGGGTGCCGGCCGCGCTGACGAACATCGTGGGACTCAAGCCCTCCCGCGGGCTGCTCAGCACCCGCGGGGTGGTGCCCGCCTGCCGCTCGCTGGACTGCCCGAGCGTGTTCGCGCTGTCCGTCCGCGACGCCTACCTCGTGCTCTCTGTCATGAGCGGCTACGACGATCTTGACCCCTACGCCNGCAGGTTTCCCGGGCTCCAGTCCCCGACCAGCTGGCAGACCTGGCCGGCCGAGACCGCCCGGATGGACGGCACGGGCGGGACGGGCGGGACGGGCGGGACGGGCCAGCCCGGCCGGGTCAGGCTCGCTGTGCCCCGCCCGGACCAGCTCGACTTCTTCGGCGACACCGGCAGCGCCGCCGTGTTCGAAGCCGGGGTGGCGCTGTTGGCAGCCGGCGGGGCCGAGCTCGTGGAGATCGACCTGGAACCGTTCCTGCTGGCCGGCAGGCTGCTCTATGACGGCCCGTGGCTGGCCGAGCGGTACGCGGCTCTGGAGGGCTTCCTGCGGCCGGGCGGACTGTCCGAGGCCGGCGCGCCCGACCCGGTCCATCCCGTGGTGCGGCGGGTCCTCAGCCCGGGCGCCGGGATCAGCGGCGCGGAGGTCTTCCGGGGCCTCACCCGGCTGCGCGCGCTGCGCCGACGCGCCGAGCCGGTGTGGGAGGCCGCCGATCTGCTGGCGGTCCCGACCGTCGCGACGACCTATCCGATCGACGTGATGCTGGCCGACCCGATCCGACTCAACGCGCGGCTGGGCCTGTACACGACGTTCGCCAATCTGCTGGATCTCGCGGCGGTGGCGGTTCCGGTCGGGTTCGCCGCGGGCCTCCCGTTCGGCCTGACTCTCCTGGCGCCGGCGGGTCAGGACGCAGCGCTCGCCGGGCCGGCCAGCTTCCTGCACCGCCGCGGCGGGCTGACGGCGGGCGCCGGCCCGCACCCGCTCGCCCCCACCTGAAACGCCGGTCCAGACGGGCGGACGACATTACCGGGAACCTTGCGCCCGGTAATGTCGAGTGTGACCAGCGATACACCCCGGCGGATTGGAACGCAAGGTGACCTTTGGCATTGTCTTCCGTCACGAGAGGGCGCCATACTGTTCCAGCCCCTGCATCCGAGGTAACCCTCGTGCGTCTACCGCGACAGCGCTCCCCCCGGAGACGACGTGACGCTCACCATCGGCAAGGAAGCCGACACTGATTCCGCCGGTTCGGCGGCACCCCCGCGACCAGGCCTCGCGGCCTCGGCACTGGTTCGAACGCCGCTGCCACCGGCTGCGTCGATCCCGACCCCGATCCCGACCCCGGTGGCGGTGCCCGCGGTGCTACCGGTGCCAGCCCTCACTCCGGGCAGGTCGCCGTCGGTGCCGCCCGCAGCGGGCCCGCGGCTGACGCCCGCACCTCCCGGCCTCGCCGGTGCCGGCCCGGTGGCCACCGGGCCGTGGCAGCCCGCCCGCCCCCTGGCGACGCGGATCGAGCCGCGGCCGGAGGGCGCCGTGATCCATCTGAGCGGGCTGCTGGTCTCCAGTGCGGTCAGATCCGCGCGAATCGCGGTGGAACAGGCGGCCTCGCTGGGGTCACCGGAGATCCTCGTCGATCTCACCGACGTGTGGGACGCGGACCCGCTCGGAGCGGTCCTCCTCGGGGCGATGAGCCGGCACGCGGCTCGCCACGGGTGCCGGCTGCGTCTGCGTAACGCCGGTCGGCGCGTCCGGCGGGCGCTGGAGGAGCGCGGCGTCCACGTCGAACTCCTGGAACCGACCGGCTGACCTCGACGGCCGCCCCGGTTCGCACGTACCGTTGGGGGGTATTTCGCGACCACGGCGCGGGGCGGGCGATGCGGGTGAAGGCCGAGGCCGACGGCACGGCACAGGGTCAGGGGCAGGGGCAGGAGCCGTCCCAGCACAGCCAACCTCAGCGCTCGGAGTCACAGCACTCGGAGTCACAGCACGGCTACTCACCCGCGAAGGACGAGTACACCGCACGGTTGCGCCGCATCGAAGGCCAGGTGCGTGGCCTGCAGCGCATGGTCGCCGAGGACAAGTACTGCATCGACATTCTCACCCAGGTCTCCGCCGCGACCCGGGCTCTGCAGTCCGTCGCGCTCGGCCTGCTCAACGATCATCTTGCGCACTGTGTGGCGCAGGCCGTCGCGGAGGGCGGGCCCGCCGCCGACGAGAAGCTCCGCGAGGCGACCGCCGCCATCGCCCGCCTCGTCAGGTCCTGAGGGCGGGCGCACCGGTGCGGACGCCAGCGGGGCAGGCGGCGAACAGCGGCACCCCGGCAGGCGGCCCCGGGGTGGACCCCACCGTGCAGTTCGAGCGGGTGCATCTCGACGCCAGTTCATGGATCGACATCGCCCGCGGCTGGATGACCGAGCCGGACGCGCTCTACGCGGCGATCCGCGACGGAGCGGCCTGGCGGCAGGGCACGATGTGGCGATACGAGCGCTTCGTCACCGCGCCGCGGCTGAGCGCCTTCGTCCGCGGCGGAGCGCCGATCCCCTTCCCTCCGCTGCTGGCCGCCTACCGCGCCCTGCGGCAGCGG
The DNA here is from genome assembly GCF_001636565.1 of Frankia sp. EI5c. Classification (GTDB taxonomy): domain Bacteria; phylum Actinomycetota; class Actinomycetes; order Frankiales; family Frankiaceae; genus Parafrankia. Next base: position 657 of record NZ_LRTK01000024.1, on the reverse strand, counting down.
TACGGCGTCGACTTCGACGGCTACGGGATGTCCTGGTACCGGGACGGCAACGACGCCGTCGCCTTCCACCGCGACCGCGAGCTGCGCTGGCTCGAGAACACCGTGACCGCGATCCTCACCCTGGGCGCGCAACGGCCCTTCCTGCTCAGGTCACTGCAACTCCCGGCCGGCCGCCGGATGCTCAACGATCCGCACGACCGGTCGGGTCGCGACTTCTCCCCCGCCGGTGGCGACCTGCTCGTGCTCGGCGGGCGAGCGCAGGCCGACTGGTTGCACGCGGTTCCCCGGGTCGCGGGCGGTGTGGGCGGGCGGATCTCAGTCCAGTGGCGGTGGACGTCGCGCACCGGCCGCCCGGAGACCGGCCCGGGCTATGGCGCTGCCCGCACCTTCTCCCGTTGATCCAGCGAGGCGGCGCGCCAGCCGCCCCGTCATCCGCGCTGACCGCTGACGGTCAGGTGGAGACGGTTCCGCGGAACCACCGTGGGCGCTGGTGCGGGGTGGCGCAACTAGGCCGATTCCATCGATCTTGATTCGTGCGGATGCTCGACGCGGTCGGGTGCTCGTCGGGTGCATTCGGTGATCTGACGACGATGGTCAGCATTTCGAGCGCGGGCGCGGCAGTGCCGATCCCGCGACTGAAGGGCTGTTCGTGTCTCC